>DASVQF010000027.1:0-24278 GCA_036389315.1 Pyrinomonadaceae bacterium | reverse complement strand
AAAGGGCCTTCCCCAGAGCACTGGCTGGGGACGGACGCGACGGGGCGCGACGTCTTCTCGCGCGTGGTCTACGGGGCGCGCATCTCTTTGCAGGTCGGCATCGTCGTCGTCGTCGTTTCTTCTATTGTCGGAACTATTATCGGCGCGCTGGCGGGCTACTACGGCGGGTGGATCGACAGGTTTGTTTCGGGCTACATCTTCAACGTCTTCCTGGCATTTCCGGGTCTGCTGCTGGCCATAGCGCTGGTGGCTTTCTTGGGTTCGGGCCTCAACAAGCTTATCCTGGCGCTCTGCATTATCGGCTGGGTCGGGTACGCGCGGCTGATTCGCGGTCAGGTCTTGAAGGTGCGCGAGTATGATTTCGTGCAGGCGGCGCGCGCGCTGGGCGCAAGCGATGCGCGCATACTCTTTCTGCACATCCTGCCTAATGCGATTCAGCCGCTCATCGTGCAGGCGAGTCTCGGGATGGCCGGGGCCGTGCTCGCCGAAGCTTCGCTCTCTTTCCTCGGCCTCGGAGTTCCGCCGCCAGCGCCCTCCTGGGGCGTCATGATCGAAGAGGCGCGCGATCTTTCGACGCTTCAGTCCGCACCGCACGCCCTCATCTTTCCCGGCATCGCGATTGCTCTCACCGTCCTCGCCTTCAACTTCATCGGCGACGGCCTGCGCGAATACCTAGACCCGCGCCAGCGCAAACGCTGAGCACGCGGACGATTGACACCCGCGCGCCGTAGATGGTAAACCGCTTGCTGTTCCAGATGCATCTCTCCCCTTCAGCTCGAATAGAAAAAATCTGTTGCCAGGAGGCAAGAATGAAAAAGAGCCTGATTACGATTGTGCTTTCGACCTTTCTCTTGAGTATGGCTGTTCCGTGTGAAGCCAGCAGTGAGAACCTTTTACGCGAGGAGATGCAAGCCAGCTCGCTGCCCGTCTCGACCGCCCTCGCTTCTTTACAGTCCATAGGCATCGGCCGCCGCCGCACCGTTCGCCGTCATCGTCGTCGAATGGCTCGCCGCATGACTCGTCGTCGCATGAGGCGGGCCAATCGCGGCCTGCACCTGCGGCGCGGAGCCTACATGCGTCGCTCTGTTCGCGGTCGTCGCCACCCGCGCGCCATGCGCCTGGGCGTCGGCGTCGGCGTGCGCAGGGGACGCCGTTTTTAAGGTTCGGTTATGAGGCTGGGTTTGCCGCTCCCGCGTACTTGCCTGTAAACTCGAACGGCGCACAACGCTCCTTCGGCTCTCAATCTTTTCGAGCGCCGAAGGAGCGCCGCGCCGTTCTCTTATGGCATCAATAACTATTAAAGACGAGCGCGCCGCCGCTGCACAGAGCCCGGCCGCGCCGAGCGCAGCAGAGACTGGGCGCTCCTTAGCAGTCTCCATTGCTCATCTCTCGAAAACGTACCCGACGCCCTTCCCGCGCCTCAGAAAATTTTTACGCCGCAGGCCAAGGCCGCCCGTCGAAGCGCTCACGGATGTCTCTTTCGACGTGCGCGAGGGAGAGATTTTCGGGCTTATCGGACGCAACGGCGCGGGCAAGACGACCTTGACGAAGATCGTCGCCACGCTCGTCCAGCCGACCGAGGGCAGCGTCACCGTCAAGGGCTACGACAGCGTGCGCGATGAAGAAGAGGTGCGCAACCGCGTCGGCCTCGCCACGGCCGAGGAGCGCAGCTTCTACTGGCGGCTGACGGTCGAACAGAACTTGATGTTCTTCGCGCGTCTGTACGGTCTGAGCGACGCGGCGGCGCGCCGTCGCATCACGGAGCTGATCGAGCGTTTCGAGCTTGGGGAACTCACGCGGCGTCGCTTCGGCGAGCTTTCCACCGGTAACAAACAGCGCATGGCCTTTGCGCGGGCGATGCTCGCCAACCCGCCCGTCCTGCTCCTGGACGAGCCGACGCGCTCCCTAGACCCTTTGGCCGCCGCGCGCATGCGCGCCCTCATCCAACAACTGGCCGCGAGCGCGCCTCCCGTCTCAATCCTGCTCACCTCGCACAACCTCGCAGAAGTCGAGGAGCTGTGCCAGCGCGTCAGCATCATCAGCCGGGGACGCATCCGGGCGCTCGACACGCCCGAGCGTATGCGCGCGCTTCACAAACAGACCGAGCGCGTGCAGCTACAGGCGCGCGGCCTGAGCGCCACACGCTTCAGAGAAGAGCTGGACGGCTTGCTGGACGATCTTGAGGTCAAGGAGCAGGGGCGTGTGCTGCTTATCACCTTCACGCGCGAGGCCGAGGATGATCGTCTGGACTCGGCGCTCCGCAGGCTGCACGAGCTTGGAGCAAAGCTTCTCTCCTTCGACACGGAGCGCGCGACGCTGCTTGAGGTCTTGGAGAGTTACGAGCGAGAGGCAGGCGAAGGAGAGGAGAAGTGATGAGGAGCATCTGGCTTTTATTGCGCCGCGTGCGCGCCTTCGTCGTGCGGGATTTCCTGCTGGCCGTCAGCTATCGCATGGATATTTTTCTGCGCATGCTCTCGATCCTGATCGTCGTCACCACCTTCTTCTTCATCTCGCGCATCTTCGCAGGCTTCGTCAGCACTGAATATCCGCAGTGGCGCAACCCTCTGGCGGCCTGGATCACAGGGCTCGCCGTGCTCAACTATTTCATGACGGGATTTTCGAGCCTCGCGACGGCCATCCGGCAGGAGCAGACGCAGGGGACGTTGGAAAGCGTGCTGCTGACGCCGATTAACCTGCCGACGATGATTATCGCCAGCTCGGCCTGGGATTTCGTGCAGGCCACCTTCTACTCTTCGCTCTATCTTTTCTTCGGCTGGCTCTTCTTCGGCGTCGAATATCGTGGCAGTTACCTGCTGGCCTTCATGTTTCTGTTGTTGACGACGATGGTGCTGGCCTGCCTCGGCATACTCTCGGCCAGTTTCGCGATGGTCTTTAAGCGCGGCGATCCGTTCGGGGTTTTTCTCGGCACGGGCGCGGCCCTTTTCTCGGGCGTCTTCTTTCCGACAGAGCTTATCAAGCAGCAAGCAGGCAGCGTCATGGCTGGCGTCTCGCGCATCCTGCCGCCGACCTACGGACTCGACGGCATTCGTCGCGTATTGATCGAAGGGCAGGGCTTGGCCCAAGTGCGCGAGCCGCTCGTGACGCTCCTGGTCTTCCTGGTCGTGTTGCTTCCCTTCTCGCTCTGGGTCTTCGGACGCGCCGTGCGCCGGGCCAAGCGCGAAGGCAGCCTGATTCAATACTGATTTTTTCGCATGCTGCGCGTCTCCTACACGTCACGCTACTACGCGAACATAGGCGAAGGGCACGTTTTTCCGATCAGGAAATTCGAGCTTGTGCGCGACCGTTTGCTTTTGGAAGGGACGCTTCACCCGTCGCAGATCATCGAGCCGCAGCCAGCCTCCATTGCCGATGTCAGGCTCGTTCATACGGACGATTACATTATGCGACTCAGGGCGGGCACTTTGACTGCGCGCGAGCTGCGCCGACTTGGGCTGCCCTGGTCTAAGGCTTTAGTGCGCCGCTCTTTCCTCGCGACTGCGGGCACGCTCAACGCCGCGCGGTGGGCCCTTGAAGAGGGCGCGGGCTCGAACCTTGCGGGCGGCACGCATCACGCCTTCCCGGATCGGGGCGAGGGCTTCTGCGTGCTCAACGACGTGGCGATTGCCGTGCGCGTCCTGCTCCGCGACGAGTTGGTTAGACGCGCCGCCATCGTCGATTGCGACGTGCATCAAGGCAACGGGACGGCGACCATCTTCGCCGGAGACGAGCGGGTCTTTACCTTCTCGATGCACGGCGCAAAGAATTACCCGCTCTTTAAGGCGCGCTCCTCGCTCGACGTGGAACTGCCGGACAAGACTGCGGACGACTCTTATCTCGCGACGCTCGCTCATCACCTGCCGCGCGTCTTCGAGCATGGGCCCGACATAGTCTTCTACCTCGGCGGCGCAGACCCTTACGAGGGCGACAGGCTCGGCCGCCTCTCGCTCTCGATTGCCGGCCTGCGTGCGCGCGACGAATACGTGCTCTCAGAGTGCAAGCGGCTCGGCGTGCCCGTTGTGACAGTCATGTCGGGCGGGTATGCCGAAGAGATCAAAGACACGGTGGAGATTCATTGCAACACGATTCGCGCGGCCCGCGCAGTGTTTGACGGAGAAGCGCGCGAGCGGGCAGCAGGTTGATTTGAAACGCGTGGCCGGGACGGGTTAGTCTGAAGAGATGCGACACTGGATCAAAGTTTGGAGCTGGGTGCTGATAGGGGTCTTGCTCGGCTGGCTCATCTACGAGTTCATCACTTTCCCTTCGCTGTCCAGGCTGCGCACGGAGAACCCTGCGACCACTTCCCTGATCGAAGCGCGAAAGCGTGAGGCGCTGGCTCGCGGCGAAGAGCCCCGGCAGTATCAAATCTGGGTGCCGCTCGAAAAAATCTCGCCCAGCCTGCAAAGAGCCGTGCTCGCGGGTGAAGACACAAACTTTGCGACTCATCACGGCTTCGATTACGCGGCCATCCAGCGGGCCTGGGAAGAGGCGCAGCGCGAATCCGAGAAGGAGGCCAAGCAGGAGGGCGACGATCAATCGAGCTGGATTCCGGCCATGCCGGATTTCAAGCGCGGGGCCTCGACCATCTCGCAGCAGCTCGCCAAGAATCTTTACCTCTCCTCGCAACGCTCTTTCGTACGCAAGGGGCGCGAGGCCGTCATCACCTATTTTCTGGAACGCGAGCTATCGAAGAAGCGAATACTTGAGCTATATCTGAACGTGATCGAATGGGGCGACGGCGTCTACGGCGCTGAGGCCGCCTCACAGTATTACTTTCATAAACCGGCCTCGCAGCTTTCCGTGCGCGAGGCGGCCTATCTCTCGGCCATGATTCCGGGCCCGCTCAAAATCTTCAACCCGCGCCTCAATCCGCGACGAGTCGCGCGCCGCCAGAGAGTCATCCTGCGCGGCATGCCGTCGGTGCAGATGCCGCCCGGCACTGGCTAGCAATGAGACTGCCGTCGGAAACCGATTCAGCGATTAAACCTTATCCTCCGAGGCAGCACGGGAAGAGAGTAGAATCTTCTTGACAACAAAAATAGAGCGGGAATTAAGCTCCTCCCGCTTTATGGCCTTTCGCGCCTCGCAAGCTTCTACGGGTAGAAGCCCGCTCCCGGATGAGTCCGCCTTCTACTACGCTCACGGCCGGCCTCTGATGCCGGAAAGGATTAGCCCGATGCAGTCTCACTCTGTAAGACGCCTCTTGCTCGGAAGGGCGATTGTCGCTCATCTAATTGTAGGTCTGGCAATAAACTTCGACGACCAGTTCTATTCGGGAACTTTAATCACCAATCAATACCCGGCGCGCAGTTTTCGGGAGTCGGGTTCGGAGCGGGCGCTGCGACACAACCCAATCAGTACAATATCCTGACTTCTAACGCTCGCTGCCGGTCATACCCCAACAGCATTATCAGCGCCAACAGCTATAACGCTTGGGAATGGGTTTACGTAAACTTCCCCGTTCCCGTGAACAATTTGAGCTTCTATGCGCTCAATATATATCAGAGCTATTACGCGGCCGGTTATGTAGATATTTATCAGAACGGAAATTATTACGGGACATCATCTTTCACGGGGAACGGAAACCCGAACACGCCCATCCCGATCAATCTCGGCGGCATTCCCAATATTACCGGAATATTTATTTATCAATACTCCGGCTACGCCAACCTCTATTATGACGATTTCAGTTTCACGCCTAATCTGGACGTAAAGATCACCAGTTCCAGGGTGAGCGGATACCTGAACGACACGACGCAGAATGCGCTGCTCGGAGCAGATGTCGCCTTGCAGTCCACTATTCTTCCTTTAAATCTGGCGGGCGGAACATATTCCTGGTCGGTGACGGGCCCACACCAGCAGGTCACGGCAACCAACACGGGTTCCAGCTACGCTGTGCGCTGGACGGAGCCCGGCACATATCAAGCGACGGTGACTTACGAATCTCAACGGAATCACCGCGTCCGCAACTGTCTACGTGAATGTCATCATTCCGAAATTAACGTCGTTTACGTCAACCCAGTCAACTGATCGAGTGGTGGCTAACCAGTGCGGCGGCAATCTTCCACCGATTCCAACGGCAGTATATATTTTAGGCTGCCCCCCCTCGCCCTACGGCATCACATTTTCAGCGACGGCTCAGATTCCGAGCGGCTCATATCTGACAGACTCTTCACTTGCTGGTATCAAGTACGTTCAACTCACCAGCTCATACAGAAAGGATTTGAGTTACGGGAAAGTGACCTGTGAAACCGCCCGAGTCAGCTAGTCGCGCACGGACACGGGCTGGCAGCGTGATGGAACAGACCCTTACAAGCCGGGCTCGGTCGTCAGGTTTTCTCAGGGCAATACGATCAGCACCTGGGATGAAGACTCTCCGAGAGCGGGCTTGGAGGGCCCTTACTTCATGCTCAACACGGAAAGGCAAGTATACAGTTTACGTCAGCGCGGGCCCGATCTACAGAGCGGACAGCCCGGTGGATGAGGAGGCTAAGGCCAAAGCGATCAAATACAACAAAACATTCGCGCAGATCGTCGCCAAAGCTCTGAAAGAGACCGAGTGACTAGAAGGACGGGCCTAATACACAGAGGGCTGCCCTGGAATCCAGGGCAGCCCTCTGTGGCTTAATCGTTAACCGAACGCTCAGACGGCGAACTCGCGTGCGAGTTGGAGCTCGGCTTTGCGCAGCTCGAAGCGTCCGCGCCCCAGGTTGCAGTCGGGCTTCAAGGCCAGGACGACGAAGTAGTCGCGATTGAAGAGACGCATGATGACGGACGCGCTCTCGTAGGAGAGGACAAGCTCGGTCAAGCCTCCGAGTCCAACGTCTGAGCCCGTACGCTGTGCGTTGCGTATGAGCGAAGTGAACTCGGCGGCGGCGACATCCAGATTGGCCTCGTCGCCTCCGTCGGCCAGCACCTTCTCGACGGCGATGCCGTCCGTGCCCATGATGAGCGCTCCGATGCTGCCATCCGTGCGTTCGATAATCGCTTCAAGCGGTTCTTTGAACATCTCTCTTGCGATGCCTCCTTCTGAAGGTTAAGGGCGCGGGGCCGTGGTCGCGGGCGCGACCGGGGCCTGAACGCCTGGCTGGCTGGACGGGACGGCCGGGAGAACCGGCGCGTTCTGCTGCTGCTGTTGCTGCTGTTGCTGCAACTGCGTCGGCGTCGGCGTATTGCTCGGCGGGTTGCCGAGCGGCACGGGTTGCAGGATGGTGGTCGAGCGCGTTCCCGTCGAGACCGTTCCGCTCGTCGGTCGCCCGTAGAAGTCCGGGCGATAGATGCGCGGCGTGATGAAGAAGAGAATCTCGTTGGTCTGGCGATTGATGGCCTTGCGCTTGAAGAGATTGCCGAGCAAGGGGACGGAGGCGAGACCCGGCGTGCGGTTCTGTAGCTCCGACTCGTTATCGGCAAGCACTCCGCCTACGACGGTCGTACCGCCATCGGGGACGAGCACTTCCGTCTCCATCTTCTGCGTGTCTATGCCGGGCGTGCCGCCGACGGCAATCGTCGTGTTGACGCTGTTATTCTCGGCGACCACGCGCAAGACGACCGTGCCGGCGTCTGTGATCTGCGGCGTCACTTCGAGCCGCAGCGGGACGGAGACGAAGGTCGTCGTAAAGAGCAGGACGCCGCCCGTACCGCCAGCGCCGGTCTGCGGAGTGATGACGGGGATTTGCTGGCCGCTCGAAATCTCGGCCTTGCGATTATTGAGAGCCGTGACGCGCGGGGTGGCGACGATCTTCGCCTGGCCCTTGCTCTCGGCCGCGGTAATCAGGGCGCTGATCTGCGCCGTGCCTATGAGGCCGGTCGTCAGGCCGATGACCGTGTTCGGCAGATTCGCTCCGAGCGTAGAGCCTCCCGTGGCCGGTTCCTGGCCGACGCCGACGGGGATGCCGCCGCCACGGAAGCCAGTCGGATTGCCGCCCGAACCGCCGCCGCCAGCGATCTGGCTGCCCGGAACAGTGGCAATCGAACCCGCCCGGCCGTTGGTTCCGATGACGAGCGCGGAAAGCTGCACGCCCAGGTCGCGGCTGAAGTTGCGGTTCGCAATGACTATGCGCGTTTCGATCTCGACCTGCGGCTCGGGTTGATCGAGCAGCGTGACAAGCTGGCGAATGGCGTCAATGTTCTCTCTGACATCGGTGACGATCAGAGTGTTGCTGCGGCCGTCAACCTCCACGCTTCCGCGACGAGAGAGGCGACGCGCGATGATCGGAAGTATTCCCTGCTCGCCGCTGCTGCCTTGCGCACCGCCACCGCCGCCGCCCGTGGACAACCCTTGCGAAGTCGAGCCGCCCGTAAAACCACTGTTGGGCCCAGCCGCCTGCGCCAGCGTTCCGGAAGCGCGCGCGTAGTTGAGACGAATGAACTCCGTCAGGAGCGGCGAATTGTCCAGGCGCGCGTCGGAAATCTTCTGCTGCGAAGCGGCTTCGTTAGCGAGCACCTCGATGGTCGCCACTCTCAGGATATTACCGTTGACATCGACGCCCAGGCGGTTGGCCCGAAGTATGGCGTCGAGCGCAATGTTCCAGGGCACGTCCGTGACGTTGACCGTGACGGGCACAGCGCCGACCGAAGAGTCTATGACGAAATTGACGCCGTACTGCTCCGTGATGTAGTTGAGGATGTCGCGGATGTCTGCGTTGACGACGTTGAGGTTAATTGGCTCGCCGACAAAGCCGGGCTGACCGTAACGCTGGCCCTGCTCGGACTGAGTGGTACGGTTGTCGGCGGGCGTGATCGTCACGTTCGGCTGCTGCGTTGACGGGCGCTGTGGCGTTGGCGTCTGCGTCGGCCCCTGCCCCGTAGAAGCGTCCGTCGCCCATCCTCCCTTAGCCACGGCAGAGGCGTGAGCGAGCGGAGCGGAACTCCGCGCAGCGTCAGCGCCGTTGTCGGGCGTGAGCACGAGCACCAGATTGTTGTCGGCCATCTGCGAGCGATCATGAGCGGGAGCGCGCAAACTGATGCGGAAGCGGGCCGTCGGCTTGGCGTTCGGGCGATTCTCGCGCTCGACCATAAGGCCGGAGACGAGGGGCGTACCGAGCGAATAAGATTCGGCGAGCCGCGTGGCGTCTACGCCCGGAAGATCGAGCAGGATGGTGCGCTGATCCGGGCGCGAGACTGTGTAGGCCATCGGGGCCGTCGCGGAGATCGTGATAAAGGTCGAAGCTCCGGAGGTGGTGGCGCTGACGCCCGTGGCCATCGGCGACAGAGTGGTGTTCGCCAGGGCGAGCACAGAGAGCGAGCACATCAGGAAGAGGACGAGCGCGCCTCTACGGATGGCTGCTAGCAGGTAATGCTGTTCAGACATGCTTTCCCTCCTTAAGGGAATCTTTGGTCGCGGGCATCCGCCACACGCTGCGCTCGTCAGTCTCCCCGGAGGGATTCCGCAAAAAGCGCGCGCCGCACAACGCGGCTGCCGCACCGATTTAGATTGTCAACAGAAGGCGCGCTTCAGAGAAGGAAGATTCGCGCTGAAGTGCTTTCGGGTCTTGCCGCAAGCAGCTTCGGGCTCAGGCTTCCCAACGCTGCTTGCAGCAAGACCGAGGGCTTTTACGTTTTATTGCTTGTCGGGGGCGGCGGAGCGCGCTCCCTGGTTGTTCGAGGCGGGTTCGGCTGCGGGGGCAGGCGTGGCTGGCCCCTTGGCCGTGGTCATGGAATCCGCCACGGCGTTTGGCTGCCGCAGCGGTTTGATTTCGACGAGCATCTCGCGGCGGCCATCGCTCCAACGAGCTTCGCGACGAAAGACCAGGCGGTCTTCTTCGATGGCAACCAGTTGGCCGTCAAAAAACGTCTCGCCCGGATAGATCACGTAGGACAGCTTGATCGGAGACGCCTCGACCATCGCCGCGTAACCTCTGGGCGTACGGAATATCCCGGTGATCTGCACTTCGCTCAAGAGCAACGCGGTCGTCGGCTTGGGCGCGGGCAGTTGCGCGTTCATCGCGGCCATCTTCTGCGCCTTGTAACGCTGTATGCGCTCCTGTATGGAGGGCGGAGCGAGCGGCGTGGCCGTGGGTTTGGCGCGCTTGACGGGCGGTCTGTATTTCTCGAAGGGGTCGCGCTCGCCGCCTCGGCGTCCGGGGCTCGCGCTCGTATGGCCGGACTCCTGTGCGCGAACCAGATGGAGCGCGCCGGATGCCAGCAGAGTACAGGCGACGGCGATGCTGATGATGATGTCTTGAACTATTCCTTTGAAGTGCTTCATTTGCTCTCTCCGTAATTACCGCAGGAAGCGCAGCTCTTGGAGGCCGGGGGCTCTACTTACTTTTGTGGCGCGGGCGCAGCCGGAGCTGGCGCGGCCGGTTTGGGTGCGCCCGGTGCCGGAGCAGCCGCAGCCGCTTTCTCAGCCGACACGTAATAGGCGGCCATCATAAACTGGGCTTCGAGCGTCCGTCCCGGGTCTTGTTCTTTTTCCTTATCCTCAAGCTGCTTGAGCTTGAAATCCGTGATCGAAACGATGCGCTGGTAGCGGGCCATCTGCTCGAAGAAGGCGCGCAGGTTGGCAAAGGTGCTGCGGACTTCGACCTCTATCGGCTTGCCGCTGTAGAAGTCCTGCTGGAAATCATCCTTCGGCGTGAAGCGGCGCAAGGTCAAGTGGCTCAGGCGCGCGCGATCCTGAACGCTTTGCAGCACGCTGGTCAGCTCGCGCTGCTCTGGAAGCAACGCGCGGAGGTCGTCGAACTCGGCCTGCCGGCTCTTGAAGGCGGCGCGAAATTCGTTGAGGCGCTGCGAGGCTATGCGCGCCTGCTCGTTCTTAGGCAGCAGCGCGGCGATCTGGTCGTTCAGTTCCCTGGTCTCGGCGCGCGTCCCCGAAGTGACGAAATACCAGAAGCCGCCGTAGACAAAGAGCGCCAAGGCGCAGAAGACTACCATCCTTAAATACCAGGGCAGTGCTAAGAAGTTTTCCAGTCTCATGACAAATCAATTCCCTTCGCTGTCAGGCGAAACTTCAGTCGGCTATTTCTGAGCGATTTGATTGGCGGGCGCTTGAGCGGGCGCTGTGGGGGCTGTCGCGGCGGGCGTCGCACCATTCTGTTGGCCCGACGGCGTGTACTTGCACTTGATCGTAAAGTTGACGACCTCGGGCTTGGGCCCAACCGCGTCGAGGTCAGCACCGGCGATCTTATCCAGAGCCTTCCGCTCGGTCTCGATGCTCAGGTTGGAGAAGAGGCCGGAGGAGAATTCAAGGCTCTGTCCGAAGCGCGTTATCGCAGCCTCGTTCGGTGAGCCGCCCTTGATGACCAGCTCGCCGTTCTTATTCTCGACGCTTTCGAGGTAGAGGCCGGGCAAGCCGTCTATGCGATCCTTCAAGGCTCTGAGGACGGAGCCGGGCCCCTGCTGCGAGGCGCGCAATTTCTGAATGGCGTCTATCCTGACCTGTATGTCCTTGGTCTTCTTCTCGATCTCGGCCTGCTCTTTATTGATGGCATCCATCTGAGTGGCGATCTGCTGCTGGCGCTCAAGCTCCTTACGCGCGGCGGCGTTGGCCGCGCCCGCGCTGACGTAATCGTAGCCCATGCCGAGCACGAGCATCGCGCCCACCACGAGGAACAGCACGAGAGTCTGCGCGCGCGGGTTGGCGACCTTCTCTTCGACTACGGCGACGCTCGACGAGCGATCTGTGACCGACTCTAAAAGATTTATCTTAATCATCCCGCGTCCACTCCTCTCAAAGCGAGCCCGACGGCGACGGCCATTTCCGGCACGACCTCGCGCATGTAATCAGGATCGAAACGCTTTCCGTCCACCTTGATGCGGCGGAACGGGTCAAAGAGTTCGACCGGCATCTCGAAACGCCGGGCCAGGTATTCGATGAAGCCCGGAAGCTTTGATCCGCCGCCTGAAATCAGAATCTTCTGCACGGCAGCATCGCCGTCTTCGGCCGTCGCGCGGTAGAAGTCCATAGTCTTCTGCACTTCCATAGCGAGAATGTCCGAGACGGTTTCCAGTATCGGCTCGATGGAGTGCGACTCAGTGCCCTCGGGCGGCGGCATCCCGCGCTTGACGGCTTCCGCCTGGTCGAACGTCAGCGCCAGCTCTTTCTGCAACAGACCCGTGTACTGATTGCCGCCGACAGAGACATCGCGCGTAAACACTGAGCGCGTCCCGTTCAGGATGTTGATGTTCATCGTAGACGCGCCGATGTTCAAAAGAGCTATGACCTGCCCCGCGACCGGCTGGTAATTAACCTCGTAGCAGTTCTGCAAGGCGAAGGCATCGACATCTATAACGGCGGGCTGTTTGCCGGCGAGCTGTATGGCCTGCTTGACGTTGGCGATCTTGTCACGCTTGCAGGCGGCCAGCAGCACTTGCAGCGCGTCCGGCTGAGAGCCTGTGATCTGGAAGTCCAAGCTCACGTCGGCGATCTCAAAGGGGATGTGCTCTTCGGCGTGCCACTCGATGGATTCCATCAGCTCGTCTTCCGTCATCTGTGGGACGATGATGTTTTTGACGATCACGGAATGGCCGCTGACTCCGGCGACTACGCGGTCGCACTTGATCTGCTGGTCGCGAAAGATATTGGCGATAACGCCCGAGACGTTGTTAAGCTCCATGATCTGGCCGTCAACAACGGAGTCCGCCTGCAAGTTCTCGTAGCCGAGGCTGACGAGTTGCAGGCTGTCGCGCTTGCCCTGTAGCTCTACGGCTTTGACAGAGCTTGAGCCGATGTCTAGGCCGACCAGATTCTTTTTGCCGAGTCCACGTTTCAACATGACTTGCTGATTCCTCGCGATCCAAGTGATCGCCTGCGATTGCGCTCGCGAAGTCGCCGTCGGGCTTTGCGTGCCCTCGAAGGCTTCGAGCGCGCATGTATGTCGGAAGTTCTTTGGCCTGGGGGATTCAAGGGGGTGGTGGAGCAGCGCCCCGGCGTAAACTGAGTTAACTCGGTCGAAGCTTGCTGCTGAAGATGGAGATGACCGTGATTGAGCACCGTCTTGGAAGTTGAGTGCCGTGAAAACCGGAAAGCGACGGGCGACGTAAAACCGGAAGGGATCGAGAACCTGTAACCCTTTATGTTCTGGAAGATTGACGACTCGGAAGCGTCTCACTTCGGCAACCCGGCCAGCTCAAACTCAAAAGTTTGACCCCCGTTAGCTTTGCGGCCCCCGCTCACGCGAGGTGTGCCTTTATCGGCTGACTGTCAAAGAGGCAACACAGAAGAGTCCCCGTCCGAAGGGCCGTGTTGCGCTGTCAAAATGGGAGTTAAAGGCCACTGCCTCTCATGGTGAATGAACGCAGGTCATCCACCTTCAAAAGGAGAGTACAACAGCGAGGCCAACCTTGTCAATTGTTATTTTTCGATGTTTAATTATTGAATTACAAAGACTAAGAAGCCTCTTCGAGCTGCTCAGGCTAGCTTTACGGGCTCGTTTTCTGGAAATGGGCTGAAGCCGTTCCAAAATATTCGAGCGACGGGGCCGCGCTTGACGAAGATCATGCCGTGGGTAAGTTTCCCTGCAAGCTCAGGCTGGAATTTGCCGGGCGCGGCTGGCAAGGTAAAATAAGGGCGCTGAAGATCAAAGGAACGAAGACTCGAAGGATGGGTGTGGAGAAAAGAAAGGTCATCCGCAGGTCGCTGCTAGTGGTCGGCGCGCTCGTCCTTCTCGCGGGGGTCTGGCTGTGGTGGAACCGTTTTCAGAAGGCGGATATGGCGGCCTATGTCCCTGCCGACACGCTCGTTTACGCCGAAGCCAATAGCCTGCCTGCCATCACCTCTGCCATCACTCAAGCCGACGCCTGGAAGGCTCTCTCTGCGCCCGCCGGGATCAGAACCGACCTCGGGCAGATAGGCTGGCTGAGCCGTCTTGCACTCTGGACGGGGATTGGCCCGGCGGAGGCTGTCGTCTTCTCGCGCGCACAGGTCGCGGTCGCAGTGATGGGCTTCGATGCCGCCGACGCAGGCGATACTTTGAGAGTCAAGCCGCGTTATGCGGTGGTCTTGGAGACCCATACGAGCGCGGGGCGCGCTCGCTCGGCAATCGAGACCCAGGTAGCCGATTTTGCCCGCCGCGCTTACGGCGAGCCACGTCTGGAACACAAGCAGGTAGACGGAACAGACCTTGCTACGTGGAGCGCGCCCGGCGGCGAGCGGCGCATCATCCTGGCAATCGTCGAGAGCGTCGCAGTAATTGGTAATGACGAGATGGCCGTGCGTTCATGCCTGGCCGTGAGGCGGGGCGAGCAGCAGAATCTTTCCGGCACTCCGCAACTGGAAGAGATGAGGGAGCGCGTGGCAAGCCAAGGGGCGCTAGCCTTCGGCTTTGTTTCAGCCAAAGGGGCTGCGCGGCTTTTGGAAGTCGGGGCGACGCTCTATGCCGGGCAGCTTTCAGAAGACCCGCGCACGCAGAGCGCGGCTGCCGTGGTCTTGCCGCAACTGGCCAAGATACTCGGCAGCGCGGGTTGGAGCGCGCGCATGACGGGCGGCCACATGGAAGATCGCTACTTTCTCTCGCTTCAAAATGAGGTCGTGGCTCGCCTGCGCGCGCCGCTGACGTTCGCTGAGAGCGCAGCACAGGGCACTGGCGGCGCGATGCCTGGCGCAAGTGATCTTTTACCGGCCGATACTTATTCCATCTCACGCTACTTATCGCGCGACGCGGAAGGGGCCTGGCGCGGGATGAAGGGGGCGATTATCTCGCAGCTTGATACGGTCGGCGCTTTCGTCGTGTCGCAGCTCTTCGATGCGCTGCTCAGACCCTACGGCATCAACGAGCCTGAGCCTTTCCTGCGCGCGGTTGGCCCGGAGCTGGTCACGGCTCGCTTGGACGATGCCGGCGCAAGCACGGTCATCATAGTAGAGGTGCGCGACGAGAAGGCTCTGCGGGAATATACGGCCGGGCGGCTCGGCTCAAGGACGAAGACCGAGCTGGTGGGCGATGCTCAAATGGTCGTCTCGGCGGACGAGGAGCGCGGCGCTGTATCCTTTATCTCGGGACGGCTTTTGATGGGCTCGGCATCGAGCGTGCGCCGCTGTCTTGAAGCGCGCGCCGCCGGACAGACTCTTTCTCAGGCAGACAGATTCAAAGAGGCCGCTCGTCTGGCCTCGATAAGCGGCAACGCTAACGCCCTGACTGACACAGATGATCGTGGGCCCGCGCGCACTTTTATGACAGCTATCGCCACACAGCGCGGAGCAACTGTGAAAGACTTCAACGCGACGGAGTTCATGCGCGCTCTAGACCAGATCCCTTATGCTGTCAGCTCCACGCGACTGGCCGAGGGAGGCTTTGAAAAGATCACGCGCTCGTCCTTCGGTCAATTCGGCACGCTCGCCGCTCAGTTCGCTCCCGAGGCGCGAACCGCTGGGCCAACACGTTAGCTTGCTTCCAGCGCGGGATAATCGAAAGGATGCTCGGCGAGGACGGAGCGCATGTTGACCTGATTGAATAAGGTCTCAAGGTACGCGCCGAAGCGATGCAGGACAGGCGTCAGCTCGATTGCGCCACGGGCGGCGGCGACCTCTTCCATAAAACGCTCGCTGGCTTCCCAATCTTTATACATCAGGTAATGCATGCTGCCGTCGCGGAAGGCGTCCAGGCGGGCGACGAGTTGGGCCACAGGATGCTGGTCTCGCTCCTTCTCTGCGCGCTGCACTTGCTGTAGCAGCAGCCACAGGTCACGACGAAGCGCGACCGATTGTTCCAGCTTGATCTGAAGAGTGTTGAAGAGGCGCGCGGCGTCCATCTGCGGGTCAAACAACTGCGCCAGGCCCGTGGTGGACTGCTGAAAACAGTTGGCCAGGAGGCCGTGCGCGGTTTCGACCTTGGCGTAAATGGCGGGGGCCTGCCGCAATGCGCCGAGGCCGACCAACTCCTGCGTGTAAACGCGGCGCAGCTCCATCAGCATCGCGTAGTTTGTAATATCAAGCTCGTCAATGATCGCTTGATCGAGCCCTTCGGCGCGGGCCAGGCAGGCTTCGATGAATTCCATCAACCAGCGCGCGCCTTCATGCACGAGCGCGAAGATGGGCAAGCTCTGTTTGAGCGGTTGATCGCGCTTGAGCAGACTTTCGATGAATTCCAAGCGCCTGAGCAGGCGCGTCAGCTCTGTAAAGATGATTAGCAGGTCTGGGCCAAAGGTGGCGGACATGTCCGGGCGACGCGTCAGCGAGACGAGCGAATCCTGCAAATTCTCCGTCGAGTAATGATGCTCCGTTCGCATGACTCTCTTCGCCGCGTCGAGGTGCTCCAACTGGCGCGTCCAGATTTTTCCCAGGCTGGCCCAGGTGTGCAGGTTCACACTGGGCTTTTCAAGCAGCGATTCGCAGACGGCGAGCGTATCCTTTATGGCTTCGGCCAGCCTCATGAATGAGCGGTCGGCGGCGTCGGCCAGCGCCTCTGCATGAAAGGTCGCGTGCACGGAGACGGCCGGCGCTTCCGCCACAGCCTCCTCCTCCTTCGCGGCGAACAGAGTATCGGTCTGAGCGTTGTATGGGCCCAGCAGGCTGTAGGTGAGTTGTGCGCTGCGCAAAAGTATTGTGCGTGCGATGCGCGCTTCACCGCTCCAATCGCGCGTCACCTGATCGCTCTGGTCTGGATTGAGCGTCGGATGATTACGCACCTCGAAGAAACTGCCGAGCGCCCGCAGCCACAGGCCCAGCTCATGCGCAGGCCCGTTGTTACGGAAGAGGTCTTGGCCGTCAACCGTCATTTTCAACTCTGAAGAGCTTGCCTGTTCCATCCTTTTAACCCTTGCCTACTGCTAAGCGTGATTGTAAGCGTTCAGTCACCTTACTTGCAAAAAATCTTTTGAGATCGTAAAGAGACTTGAGGAGAATTTTCGCCTTGTGGGAGACGAGAGGATGCCGCACGAGCTGCTGATTGCGACGCGCAACATGGGCAAAGTAAGAGAGGTTCAATCGCTGCTCGGGGCGCTGTCCTTGCGCCTGCGGAGCCTGGCGGAGTTTCCGGAGACGAGTGAAGTTGAAGAGACTGGCGCGACCTTCGCAGAGAACGCGGCGATCAAGGCCCGCGCCTACGCCGCGCAGACGGGCTGCTGGACGCTGGCCGACGACTCAGGGTTGGAAGTCGAAGCCCTGAACGGCGCTCCGGGCGTTTATTCTGCTCGCTATGGTGGGCCCGAGGCGACGGACGCCGAGCGCATAGAGCTGCTCCTCGAAGCCCTCTCGCGAAGCGGCGACGCGTCCAGGCGCGCGCGCTTCGTCTGCGTCATAGCCGTCGCAGACCACTCGTCGAATCTCTTAGAGCTTTTCACCGGCACGTGCGAAGGACGCATCGCGCATGAGGCGCGCGGCACGGGCGGCTTCGGCTACGACCCTGTCTTCGTGCCGACGGGCTACGAGCAGAGCTTCGGCGAGCTGCCGCCGGAGGTCAAACAACAGATCAGCCACAGGGCCCGGGCCCTGCAAGCAGCACTTCCCTTCCTGCTCAAACACTTCGGCACTCAAGCTTGACCATCAAGGAAAGCGACCGCTAGAATGGCTGCCGCACAACAGTTCGGCGTCCGTTCAGTGCTGAACACAAGGATCGGGCAGTGGCGCAGCCTGGTAGCGCACCGCATTTGGGATGCGGGGGTCGGAGGTTCAAATCCTCTCTGCCCGACCAAATTTCTCAAGGGTTTTAAGGATGTTCGGCAAGCCCGCCTATAGTGGTAAATATATATCCTACAAAATTGATGGATGCCGCCTCACACCGCCTCAAAAATAGATCTTCTAAATATTAACGTATTTTCCGTCGCCTCAGTCGAACTGTTCAAATGAGGGTGCCGATGCTAATCGCTAAGTAATTATCATTGACTTGGCGGATCAGCACTTTTGCGGCCCCGGATTTATCAGCCATGCCCCGGCAAGGGGGGCTCGTATCATGAGTTTCGGTAAATGGTTGAAGGAAGTACGTCAAAAACGCGGCGTGACGCAGAAAGCTCTGGCACATGCCTGTGGTGTCAGCAACACATACATCAGCCGTTTAGAGCACGAATTGAATCACACAAAACATGGCGTGCCTACGCGCCCGGCATTAGAGATTGTTGACGCCATAGCGCGCTCGCTTGATGTTTCCCGTGAAGAGGCGCGAGTCAATGCCGGATACTCCGCTTCTACACCTCAGCATGGATTCGGCCAGTGGTTGCTGGAAGCGCGCATACGGCGCGGCCTCTCGCAAGAAAAGCTGGCAGAGCTATGCGATGTCACAGCAGCCTACATAAGCCTCCTCGAACACGAAGGTAAATCGAAGCAGGCGAGCCCGGTTCACGCTTCAGTTGCAGTTGTGGATAAGATTGCGCGGGCACTGGAAGTACCTTACGAAGAAGCTCGCCTGGCAGCCGGATATGTCCCTCCTGAAATGGTAGTGCTTGCAACACATGAGTTGGACATCGTGAGAGAGCTTCGAGCGCTGCCTGTTGGTGTGCAGTTGGATGTAGAGGCTGAGATTGAGGCATTGTATCAGAGATATACAAAGGTTAAAGAACTCTCGACTTAAAAATAATCCCCCCTTACGCTAGAGTGGGTATTGTTACTAGATGGTAGTATCTTTCTCCGATACTTTTGATGCTCCGTTTGCGAATTTGGCATGGATTTGGCTTGAGCCATGCGAACGCATACGAACAGGTAGGAAACCGAAGCCCCGCCAGAAGCGGGGCCGTGCCTTGTGATGGCTGCTTTGTAGAAGGTATGCTAATCCATGTGAACCTGTGTAATGGATTAGCGGCTCTGCCCGACTCGGAATATGTGAAGGCCGCTGTTGCAGTGGCCTTCAACGCTTTCCGGGTCAAGATGCGGGCCCCGCGATTTATTTGATCGCAAGGATTGGCGAAGTGGATTCAGGGAGAACAGAACTGATCGTGGTGCTGTTTGTGATGGCGGCGATCTTCATTTTCGCAATCGCCGCCGTCATCGTTTTCTTGCGCCAGTGGCGCAAGGAGCACAAATAAAGCTGCGGCGCATGAAATCAACTCGCACCGGCAGGCTGCTTCCAACCTTGATATATTTGCCCGGCTCGCACTTCTCCTAAAGCTTATGAAATTTCCCGGCACTAGTATTTGTAAGATGGTTTGCCTGCTCATCCTCCTCTTCGCCCCGGCGAAGAGTAGCCGTGCAGCGGAGCTGACGCTCACACGCAACGGTCAGCCCTCGGCCGAGATCGTTATTTCGGCTACGCCCTCGGCGCAGGAGCAGTTGGCCGCCACAGAGCTTCAAACATATTTGCGAAAGATTTCGGGGGCGACGCTGCCTGTCTCTAATGCTGCGACGGGCGCGGAGCGGACGGCTGTGCTGATCGGCGTCTACGGAGCAGCGCCGGTCGCCGAATGGCGCGGCGAGCGCCCCGGCCCGGACGGATTCGTGATAGAAACACGCGGCAATGTCATCCGGGTCATCGGCGGAGACACTCGCGGGGCGCTCTACGGCGTTTACGATCTACTGGAAATCATAGGCGTGCGATGGTTCATGCCGGGTGAGATGGGCGAAGACGTTCCCGCACGCCAGACCGTGACGCTCGCTCCCGTAGAGAGACGCAGCGCTCCGGCCTTCCGCGCAGTCTCCGGCCTGATCTGGGCCGGCGGGCCCGGGGCCTACGACTGGGAGCGGCGCATACGCGCGAGCGTGGGCCCACCCAACTCGTTCTTCGGACACAACTGGGCCAACATCATTCCGCCCACTCCGGAGAACAAGGCCGCGCATCCGGAATGGTTCGCCCTGCATGACGGCAAGCGCATAGACCAGCTCTGCTCGACCAACCCCGACGTGATACGCATCACAGTCGAGAAGGCGCGCGAGTTCTTCGACCAGAACCCGGAAGCTTTGACTTTCTCCATCAGCCCGAACGACGGCGAAGAGTTCTGCGAGTGTGATCGCTGCCGCGCGCTCGACCGCCAGTACGGAGTAACGGACGGCACGCTGACGGATCGCTTCGTACACTATGCCAATCAAGTGCTCGCAGAGCTTGCCAAGACCCATCCGACGAAACAGGTCGGCCTGCTCGCCTACGTACAGCACACGCGCCCGCCCGTCTCCGCCCGCCCTCATCCGAACCTGGCGACGATCATCTGCCATACGCCCTGGGAGTTCTGCCACGTTCATGCGCTGGATGACCCCAATTGCACGCGCAATCGCCGCTTCATGGAATACGTCACGGGCTGGGCCAAGCTCTGCAAGCACGTGGGCGTCTACGATTACTACGGCCATTTCTACGCCTTCACGCCCTGGCCCATCGTTCATGATATAAGGCGCGACATCCCCTTGCTTGCGCGCATCGGCGTCGAGCGCTTTATGAGCGAGACGCAACAGCACTGGGCCAATCAGGGAATCAACTTTTACTTGGCCGCGAAACTGCTCTGGAATCCGAGGGAGGACACAGACCGCCTGCTCGCGGAATATTACGACCGCTTCTACGGCAAGGCTTCGGCTCCGATGCGCAAGTACTGGGAGCGCTGGGAGCAGGCCATGATCGAGACGGCTAAGTTGGGCGACGGCGGCTATAAGTGGTTCGAGATGTTCACGCCCGGGCTGGTCAGCGAGTGCAACGCTTATCTGACGGAAGCCGAGCGATTGGCGGCCACAGACCGCGAAGTGGTGCGCCGTCGCCTGGCCTTCATCCGTAAGGGCTTTCGTTTCACGGAGGCTTGGACTAAGCTGCGTTATCACGGCGAGCGCGGCGAGTACAAGGAGGCCGTCGCGGCGGGCGAAGAAGCCCTCAAGCGAATAGATGAGACGACGGATTCCGAGCCGCAGGCGTTCTTCATCTGGCTCGCCAAATCGCAGACGGAGAAGATCATCGAGCCGTATCGTCGGGCTCTTGCGCGGCAGTCAGGAGCAGCGGAAGGTCAGGCCAAACCTTGACCATACTTAACCGCCCTGGCCGCCTCTCTCTCAAAAAGCTCTTCGGCAGTAGCATGCGAAACTTGAAGAGGTTCGTCCAGTTCATCTCTCTTATTTGCCTCCTGGCCTGCTGCGCTCCCCTGGGCGCGGCGCAGCAGCGGGCCGTGCCTGCCGGAAATGATTTCAGACAGGACGTGCCCGTCGCGGCCAGCACGCTGTTTGAGCGCGCCGTTCGGATGGCTAAGGCAGGCAAGGGCGAGTTGGCCCAGACGCTCTTGAAAGAGTCGCTCAAGCTCTACCCGGACTACTTCGACGCGCACTTGGCGCTCGGCAACGAGCTGTCAAAGGCGGGTCGCCTCTCAGAGGCCATGACAGAGTTCGAGCTGGCGCGCAAGATTAATCCGCGCGACGATCAGGTCTACCTCTCGGTCGGGCTGGTCATGATGCAGCAGAAAAGATACGACCTGGCGGCTTCGGTCTTCGCCGATGCCTCTCTCCTTAACCGGACTGAGCCGCTGCACCGCCTGATGCGCGGCATAGCACTCGTGCGCCAGGCTTCGACCCTCAAGCAGCCCACGTCAAAGAGCGCGCTGTCAGAGCGGAACAGCCTCTACCGGAAGGCCGAAGAGGCACTCTCGGAAGCTTACAACTTGAGCAGCGGCAGGCTGGCCGAGGTCTATCTCTACCGCGCGCTGATTTACGAGCAGAGGGGTGAACGCGAGCTCGCAGCCACAGAGCTTGAGCAATACTTGCAGCAGTCGCAGGGCGCTGAGAACGCTGAGACCGTTCGCGAAGCGATCAGGAAGCTGCGCGAGCCCGTGACGGGTGCAGGTACAGCACATCCTCCCTCTCAGGGGTCTCAGCAGCGGGAGCAACGCCGATGAGTATTCGTAAACTTGCGACCTTCATTCAGCCAGGTTGGCGCGAGCCGGAAACCTGCGAGGCGTGCGGCAACTCATTCAACTGCGGCGCGACGTTGCGCGGCTGCTGGTGCACTGAGGTCAAGCTGAGCGAGCGTCTCAGGGAGCAGCTACGCGGCCGCTATCAACATTGTCTGTGCCGAGAGTGCCTTGAGCGATTCGCCGCCGAGGACGAGGGAGCGACGGGCGAAAGCGCGCTCGCTTCCGGCACGCCGAGTTCGGAGATTTGAAGCGCACTTCTCACGGAAATTCATTGACTCCCCACCCGATTTAGCATAGAAGACATTTGGTTTTGCCATTTCCCCCGAGGTTCTTTTCCCCCATGAAGAAAATTATGGTTGTTGACGACACGGCTGTCTGGCGACAGCTCTCTTTCAACCTTCTCTCAGAGGCAGGCTACAGGGTCATAGAGGCAGATTCGGGCGAGCGGGCGATAGAGCTGGCGCGCTCGCTCCCGTCGCCCGACCTGGTGATTATGGATTTCGGGATGCCTGAGCTTAACGGGATAGATACGGCCAGGGTCTTGCGCTCGATTTCCGGCTACGAATCCGTCCCCATCATCCTGCTCACGGCCGAGGAGTTTCCGGGCGATTGCAGTCATCCCCCAGCCCCTTACGTTGACGGCTACGTGGATAAGAAGCACGTCAGCGGGCAGCTCTTGGACTGCGTCAAGCTGCACTTAAACGAGACACGCAGCCGTGTCTAGGCGCTCAGAAGAGAGGCCGAGGGCGGGGTGTTCTGAATCGCTGCGGGGAGTCAGAATGAAGGGCCGTGCGACAGCCGGGGACGAGAAATTTTCCGGAAAAACGGCCAAAAAAGGCGATTTTATGCAGACTTCGAGCCGCCGGGTGTGATATATGTTGAGGTATAAGTTTTTCCACTTCGCTCGACTCATTGGAGGTAAGGACACCACGCTATGGCAACTGCGGCATCAGGCAAGAAACGCATGACCCAATCGGAAGTAGTTAATCATTTTGCCGAGAAATTCGGCTTGAAACGCGCTCAGGCGAAAGAGTTTTTCGACGAACTGGCCAACCTGGCGAGCAGTGAAGTCAAAAATAACGGCGAGTTCGTGCTTCCGGGCTTCGGCAAGCTCGTACGCTCCGAGCGCGCAGCACGCGAGGGCCGTAACCCGGCGACCGGCGAGACCATCCAGATTCCCGCCAAGACCACGCTTAAGTTCCGCGTCGGCAAAGGGATGAAGGATACAGTCTTACCGAAGAAGAAGTAGCCCGGTTTTTTCACATCGCTTAATACATACCAGGCAGCGCCGTCTACGTACCCGCTTGCAAGGAGCATGGCCGGGTCGGCAGGCGGCGCTCTCATTATTTTCGGCTCCCCAAGGCTGTGAGCCGAAAAGGCTTTTCGGGCCTCGGCCGGGCTCCAAAAATTTATCTGGATTTTTCCATCGAATTCCTCTACAATTTCCTGTTTTGGCAGAGACACTGCGACGCATGCTATGAGTGGGAAACGGATGAAGGTGTGTCTTTCTGTACAAAATATATTGGGAAATGCAACAAATTTGCATCCCAATACGTTCAAGGGGCATCTAAAATTCTCAATATCATAAGGGTTCGGCGAGCACTTGCAAGGGGAGAAAAGATCCTGTGCTTTGCCGAGCGCGCGAAGGAGCTAGAAACAGTGACTTTTGACAGGCATCTGCCGCTGGAAGAGCGGCTTCAGAGAATTGACCACATTCAAGCACGCCGTTACTCGAAACTGAGCGGGTCGGCGCTGACCATTGCAACCGAGGGGATCATGCGTCACTTGCGGGCGTGTGACCGGATGGACGTTAATCCGGACACTTCTGCCGTGCGCGAGATCATTGATGATGCTTTGAATGGCCGTCGCGTTTTCGCCGAGACGAGCGACGACCGCCGCGCTGCCTGAAAAAAGGAGAGCGCAAGGTTACACGAAGAGACCGTCATCCTCCTGGATGGCGGTCTCTTTACGTGCAAATTTTCCATTTCCGCCACAAAAAGCGGTCTTCCTCTACCTGCTGGCCTTTTCCCTGCCGAGACAAAGATTCTAGCGGCCCCGGCGCGTGAGCTGGTAATGCATGATCGCCAGCAGGCTTAGAGCGTCAGTAATCTCGCCCGCGAGGGCCATCCGCAGCGCCTCTTCAAAAGGGACGCGCCGGACGTTGAGCTGCTCCGTGCCTTCCGGGTGATGCAAGCCCTCGCTCAGGCGTGTGGCGAGAAACCAGACGGCCAGCTCATCCGAGACCGAATTCGAGAGGTGGGCTTCGCCCATCAGCTCCCACTTAGCGGCGCGCAAGCCTGTCTCTTCTTCAAGCTCGCGCTGCGCAGCGCGCAGTATGTTCTCGCCCTCGGGACAGCCTCCTTCCGGAATTTCCCAGGAATACTGGTCGAGCACGTAGCGGTACTGGCCTACCAGATAGATTTCATCCTCTTCTACTGGCAGAATCCCGACGGCTATATTCTTAGGGGCTAGAGTAGTTAAGCACTTTCAGAGCGGTGCTAAACTACTCACATGGAAAGACGAAACCGCTATTATGCGCGTTCCCGAATTTCCGAAAAGAAATTTCGCCAGCTTCTGCGCTACTTTGCGATGGATTTCAGTGC
>DASVQF010000026.1:0-63946 GCA_036389315.1 Pyrinomonadaceae bacterium | reverse complement strand
AGGCCGGGCGCTCGCCCCCGCATATGGGCGTCCGGGGGCCAGAATCTAAAAATTGCAAAATTTTTTGGATTGACGCCGGTTTTCAAGCGGCGTAAAGTGCGCATCAACCGGGCGGGCGCTGAATGTGTCCGTCTAGCGCATTGCTGGGGTGAGGACAGTGATGCGTACATTTAAGGAGAGCGGCGAGGCCCCCAAAGCTTCGCCGCTTTTCTGTTTCAAGAATCTGCCACCGTCCACCGGGCGGGAGCGCCCTTAATTGCTCCCGGTCAGCGCGGGAACCTTGTCCGCCTTGATGTAGTTCGTATATTCGGAGACCGTGCCCGACGCCAGCGACAGCCCGTTGCTGTTGAAGAGGTGATATTGCACGATCACGCCTCCGCTATGTGAAAGGCGGTTGCCGCCTCTGAAGATGTCCAGGAGCAGGTTGGTCTTGATGCGATTGTTGCCGCCCGCGTTGATGACCTTGAGCACGAGCCAGTAGCTCTTGTCAGGGCAGAGTGCCGAGAGCAGCCGCTCCGTCCTGATATAGTTCGTCAGCGGGTTGATGCCGCCTGCCTGAGGTTGAACCACCCCCTTCCTTGAGACTAAAGATTGCATTCGCATAGCCTTTTATCCGCCCTTCATCTCCGACCGCACGGGCAAGCTCTACTTCGGCACGTGGCAGTTGTTCGTCAGCTCTGATCGCGGTAATAGCTGGCGGCCGACGGCCCCGGGCAGAGACCTGACCAAAGGCACTGCGGGAGAGAGGCCGGACGTTTTGACTGCCATCGCCGTGAGCCCGTCACAGAGCGATTCTATCTATACGGGTTCGAGCCAGGGCCAGGCGATGGTCTCGCGTGACGGCGGAAGCAGTTGGAAGCCCATTACAAGCGGGCTGGTGAATCGTTTCATCAAGAGCATAATGGTTGCCCCGACAGACCCTAACACAGCCTACATCACCTTTTCCGGCTTTAAGGCTGGACACGTCTTTAAGACTACCGACGGCGGCGAGAACTGGACGGACATTAGCGGCGACCTGCCTGATACTCCCGTGAACGCCCTTCTCATAGACCCTGTAGACCAGAACATCATCTACATCGGCACGGATGTCGGCGTGTTTCGCTCGACCGTCAACGGCCGGTTCTGGGAACGCTTCAATGACGGGCTGCCGTCCGTGCCTGTCACAGGCTTCGCCGTGCGTTCCGACAACACGATTCAGCTTGCCACCTTCGGGCGCGGCGCGTATGAATTAATCAGGTAGCTCGTCCCCCCAGTGCGCGGGCGACCTATTTTTACCACCGGGTATAACGGAAAACTATCCGGTCTTCAAAGACGCAGCAGTCCAGGTCGCAATTGACGAGGCAGGCGACGGCGTCCGCTGGCATCTCGATGACGGGTTGGCCCATCACATTGAAGGAAGTATTGAGGAGAATCGGCACGCCCGTCCTCTCGTAAAACTTTTTCACCAGTTGATAGAATCTTTCGTTGGCCGCTGCGGTCAAGGTTTGCAGACGACCTGTCCCGTCAACGTGAGCGACGGCCGGAACCCTCGGCAACTGCTCGCGCTTGAACTCGCACACCCGCAGCATGAAGGGGCTCTCCGGCCCTCTTCGAGCGCGAGCTGGACGGAACAGGCTAAGTTTTCATACTCGGTCTGACGAGCAGGCCATCTCTCGTCATGCGGAAAGCTACCGGGCACAGTGCGATGAAAGATGAACTCCCCGCCCGAGATGTCAAAGAAAGCAGCGCCGGGAAATTGCCGAGCGCCGTAAGGAGCCAGCCCCATGACCTTCCCGGCATCCATCGGCTCGCCGAAGATTTGCCCGGCCGCAGAAGAATACATCCCGCCCAGGCTCCCGAACGGCCGCATTCCATGCTCGGCAGTTTGCAGCCAACCTGCGCCCTCCACCAGATGCTTCTCCAAAGACTCGACCTGAGTCTCGGAAGCGGCAGAGAGAGATCGTCTCCCAGCCTTCGCGGACACTCCTTCTGACGGCTCCTCGCTCGTCTTCTCTTAAGTCGTCAAAGGGCGAGCCCATCCCGTCAACCACCAGGACACGGCAGCCTCTTTACAGCCGGAGCTGGCAAAGGCGCTCAAGGCGTGCCCGTAATGATGAGGAATCATCTTTACCGGAACCTGCCGCAGGGCAGCTCCGAGGAGCGGGTGAGAGAGAATATCGTGCCTCTTATCCCTTGTGCTTCCCTGAATGCAGAGTACCACCGGGTCGAGGTCTTCAGGTTCTATTCCGGCATAGCTGAAACAGTAAGGGAGGGCGAGCGAGGGTTCAGCTCCGTGGATGCGGTCGCGCTTGCGTTGCGAGAGCCGCTCTTCCTGCACGGCGACGACCAGCTCATCATCCCTGAGCAGGCAGGCCGCTCCGTTATGCGAAGCACTGATGCCGAGAATCCAGGAAGACATAGCAAGGGGAGTTTATTCCATCATCTCGAACTCTTCAGGCTTCGTCATCCAGAGCGTTTGAAAGACTGCGCAGTCGTGGTCGATCTGGATGGATGGATAGTGCCTCTTGTAGAGCAGCTTGTAAATCCCTTGATCGTCACGACTGAAGGGCGGTTTTACTTGAACCGCTTCCTCATGCAGGGAGCGACAAAAATCCGTCCTGGCGATCCACACGCCAGCGTTCAAATATCGAAAGTACCTCCTATCGCTCCTCACCTCTAAGGTTGTCGATTCGGCAAAGACCTTTTCCTCGAACCTTTTGGTGTGACAGCGTGACGGGTAATGATTGCGCTCGGCATTGAATAACATTAAGCATCCCGGCCGCGCCTCCATTTTTTCGATCACCCGTCTCGGGTCTTCGAGCAGCAGCACGTCGCTCGAATCCGCCGCCATCACATAGGTCGTCTCTACTCTCTTCAGGAACTCGTGATTGAGGGCCACCTTGAAGATGTTGCGCCATTCGATCACTTTCTTTCCGGTCACAAAATAATCGAGCCCGAGCGCATCCAGGCTCCGCTCAAAACACCCTTTGCGAGGCTTGTTATTCCAGGTGAAGATCGTCAAGTCCAGGTCGCGCGTCCTGATTTTCCGACGGCTTGAGAAAACGCGTCGGCGCAGGCGATAGAAGAAGGGCCGCCTGTACGGGCCGTTATTATGAATCACGATTGGAGTGGTATCGCATTCGATATTACGAATCATCATAACTGCTGTGCGTAAGGCCGCCTTATAAATCGTAGATGGGGGCCTCCTCCGTTGGTAAGATGAAGCCCTGCTCGACGAGGTAGTTGAGAACAAGATCGGCATTCTCCTCGGCAGAGTGGTTGACGGTTTCGAGGTGAATCTCAGGGCTTAAGGGCGGCTCGTAAGGGTCATTGATGCCGGTGAAATTTTTGATCCTGCCGTCGCGCGCCTGCCGGTACATACCTTTCGTGTCACGCGCCTCACAGACTCCGAGCGGCGTGTCAATGAAGATTTCGATAAAGTTCCCTGTGCTGACCATCGCACGACACTCGTTGCGCGTGGCGCGATAAGGGCTGATGGCCGCGCATAAGACCGCGCCGCCGTGGCGAACGATCTCGGAGGCGACGAAGCCTATGCGCCGGATGTTCGTGTCCCTGTCCTCCTTGCTGAAGCTGAGCCCCTTTGAGAGGTGCGTGCGGACAACATCGCCGTCGAGCAGCGTGGCCCGCCGCCCAAGTTCCAGCAAGCGGACGGTCACAATCTCGGCCGTGGTAGATTTGCCAGCGCCCGAGAGGCCGGTGAACCAGAGACAGAAGCCCTGCCGGTGACGCGGCGGGTGGGCCTGGGCCAGGACGGCAGCCACCTCCGGGCGCGTGAACCAACCCGGCAAAGGCTGCCCGCGCCGCAGGTAATCTTCGCGCACCTGCGTTCCCGAGAGGGTGATCGTACGCGCCTGAGCAGGGACGCGCCCACGCTCCTCGTAGCGGTCTTCGTCTACAAGGTAGACCAGCTCCTCGAAAGGCACGGCGCGCACGCCCGTCTCCGATTCGTAACGCGCGACGAGCTGCTGCGCATCCGTCGGGCCGTAGAATGGGCGACCATGTGAATCGAGGCCGGGGCTCGCATGATCTCTGCCGACAATGAGATGGTTCGCGCCGTAGTTGCGGCGGATGATGGCATGCCAGAGCGCCTCGCGCGGCCCCGCCATCCGCATCGCCAGAGGAAGGAGCGCGAGCATAGTCCGGCGCGGGTTGTAGTAGCGCCCTGCCAGAATGCGGTAGGAGCGAACTCGCGTGAAGTGGTCAATGTCGCCCAGCTTCGTGAGGCCGACCGCCGGATGGAGCAAAAGCGTGCCGTCAACGGCACGCGCGGCGCGCGCCGTCAGCTCCTCATGCGCGCGGTGTAATGGATTGCGTGTCTGGAAAGCGACGACGTTCGGGTGGCCGAGTGCTCCCAGACGCGCCCGCACCTCTGAAGCCGTCAGGCGCAACGACCTGAAATCGTGGTGACGCGGCAGCGCGAGGACGCGCAGATGACCTGACACACAGAACTCGCCCCACGAATTCATCTCGGCGATGAGCGGGTGGCGCGGGTCTGTCGTGCCGCAGACAGAGCGCACCTCCGCTTCACGATCCCACTCGAATATCTCTTCGACGCGCATCAGGGCCAGGAGATTGTGCTGGCGGTCTGTGAGCGCAATCTCCCGGTCGAGGCTCAGCTTTGCGCCGCGCGCGAGATTGAGCGTGATGGGTATGGGGAAGATCATTCCATTGGCGAGGCGCATCTCTCGGAGCACGCGCTCGTAGTCGCGCCGCCCCATGAAGCTCTCAAGCGGCGAGAGGCCGCCCGTGGCGAGCAGCTCCAGGTCGCAGAGTGTCCGAGGCGTCAACTGTACCTGTGCCAGCCCCCCGGCACGGGCGCGCAGCTCTTCGCGCTCCTCCGCCGAAGTCAATAAATCAACCAGCTTCCCGCCGTAAGGAGAGATCAATATTTCCTCCGTAGCCATTTACTTTCGAATCGTTTCACCTTATCTGAGCTATACGGTTACAAGATTTCGTATCCGTAGGCCCGCAGTACGTCCTTGTCAACTGTTCGGCGAACGAGCGCAAGCAGCGGCTCGTCGAACTGCGTCAGGTAGTCATTGAGTACGTGGCGGCGTTGATCGAAGAAGCGCGTCGGGTGCAGCAATTCCGACCGGCTTTGCCCGTCGATGCCGAGCCGCATATAACGTTCCGGCTTGACGTAGCGCGTGTGGCGCGCTGTGAGCCCCCACACCCGGCGGGCTCGATTCAATGTTGCAGTATAGTTGGTCAGCAGATCCTCAAGTCGAAAGAGCATGGCCCGGTTCTCGTCCGCCAGCAGGGAGAGATAGCTGCGGTATAAAGTGTTCCATAGCTCGACGGCTTCGACGATGCGCTCCGGCGGCAACTCTGTGAGCGGCGGCAGCGAGTGCGCCTCGTCCTCGTGCATGAATCTCAGGTAGCTTCCGAGCCAGGAATAGACGTTTCTTGCGCTGATGGCATACTTCAACTCTTCCGTGTCGCATGCCAGCCGAGCTGCCTCCAAGTCCTGCTGGCTGATGCGCGTCAGTACGTCCACGCTGCGGCCCTCGCCCTCCCAGTCTACGCCAGACCAATTGAAGGGCGTGTCGGCAGTCGCGTGCTTCCATCGTCCGACGTTCACAAGGACGCTCACGTTGGTAAAATTCTCCTCCAGGGCGAACTTAACCAGATTAGTGCCGGTACGCATCGCGCCCTGTTGCTTGACGAAAAAAGGGCGACTCATGCGGGGCGGCTCCGATTGACGTTCTTTGGACATAGGCATTATTCACCGGAGGGTCTTCTCAGGTGCTCGGGAGGAGGCCAGTCCGTGCCTCGCCATCCCTTGCGCCCCATCTTCGCGCTCATCATCCACTGATCGACCAGGGCGTCTGGCTGCGGGTCGCCCTTGGCATCGGGGATGCCACAATATCTCTCGTGATCGAGCTTCAGCAGAGTGTAATTTGAGTCAGACGCGGGAAGCTCGGCCAGCACGGTCGTCAAGACCTCTTGATCTGAGTCGGCCCAGGGGACTGTGGAAGGGCCCAGGTGCTCGATCTGTTGTAAACAGGCGTCGCGCCAGAGGCTCAATATCTTCGCCACAGGCCCATGGCTTGCTCCCTGAAGCAAGAGCAATCCGCTGGTAATCGTGTCGTAGGTGCTGTCATTCGGATTGAACCACCACGGGGCGGCAATCGTCTCGGCCGACGGGTCAAGCTCTATATCCAGAGGAGCATTCAACCGGCCATCGGCATCCAGCCACAGCACACGACGCACGTCGGGGTCGGCCAGCCCTCCAAGCCCATACACTTTAGAGAGCCACCACCCCTTGATTCGCGTGATCTTGCGCCAATCGTCCTCCCCGCCGCCGAGATTAAGTCTGACAGGAAGAGTCCAGCGAGACGGGCCCGACGGAGCTTCGACATCGAATCGAGCGCCGCCGTCAGCGGTCAGCACGCCCCGCCCAATCACACACGGCCAGTCCGGATGATGCCGCTTGACGGTCGCAAGCATTCCATCCAGCTCCGGGAAGTATTCGTCTCGGAGAACAAAACAGGTGAGCACAGCGGACAGGTCTTTAAGCTGTCGAGCGGTCATCTGCGCGCCTCCCTCCGCAAGCCTGTGGCGGCTTGCATAGCTTCCCGCAACGGCCGCCACCCGATGACCTGAACGCCGCATCGCTGCACGTGGCGGCGCAGCTCCGAACTCAGGAACGTTTCATAGTCCGCGAGGCGCTGTTGCCAGTCGTCTGTCATGGCCCTCAGCTCCGGCGTATCCAGGGCCGGGTGAACCAGCATGTAGGTCAAGCCCGGCGGCAGCTCATCGAAAAGCCTCTGAGCCTGGCCGATCCGATCTTCGGCCGCCTCGTTCAGATACATTTCCCGCAAGTGGTCGAAGACCGGAAGCCCCTGCTCCTCCCATTCATTGATCGCTCGCGCTGTGAGCGCCTCGACCCACTGCGGCTGCCGCACCATCATGACCGGCACACCCTGCTCGAACCCCAGGCCGACATAATGCTCCACGACTACTGGAACTAAGTTTGCGAACATGTGGCAGTCAATGTGCGTCGGGTCGAGCCCGGCCTTCAAAGCCCTCTCGACCTGGGCCCGCATCTCCCGTCGGATGGCCTGCGGGTCAGGATTTTTCCACATCGATTGATTACGATAAAAATAGCCTTCCGGGTCGAGCAGGCCCGAGGCCGGGTCGCGCGTCGAAATGGGCCCCCAGCGGTAGCCCTCCCATTCACTTGTCAGCGTCAGATGAATGCCGACATCAACCGAAGGGTGGCGGCGACACTGGCGAGCCGCTTCGGGAAACCACGGACAGGGCGTCATGATTGACCCGGAGGAGACCAGCCCGGCTTCAATCAGGTCGAAGAAGGCTGGCAGCGTGGATTGACACATCCCGACATCGTCGGCGTTGATGACGACGACGCGATCTCGCGCGCCGAATCCCAATCTGCGCAATACGGAACTGTAGCTCATTGATCTTCTCCTTCGATCAATCAATCAGACAATATCTGATCCGCAGGAGTGTTACGCTTGCCGACTCTGGGCGATGATTTGCTTCCACCTGATGACCTCAGAGTAAAAGACGCTGGCCTCGGATTCTTCATCCGGTGTGGAATTAATAACCATCGTCACGCCGCCCCGTCTCTCGACGAAGTCAACCAGATGGGCGGTCGTTTTCGGCCCCCAGGTCGGGTCTTGAAAAAATCCGCTACACTGAAAGCCGCATTCATATTCCGGGTGAAACCCTGAGAAATTGAGTTCGATCACGACAAAATCCCCCTGCTCGGTGAGAGCTATGTCCCACCCGCAAAGCGAGCTTGCGATGACGGCAGATGGTAATCGGTCGAGAATTGATTGCACATAGGCGTTGACAGGGGCCGCTTCATCCACCGGCGGGTCGCCGTTCCTGTAACGCCAGAACACTAAATCCTCGATGACTCGATCTTCCAAGCTGTGGACTCGATACTCGTCCCTGATCTGAATCCTTTCCTGAACGATCCAGGTTTCATCGAGAATCCGTAAAGAATTCCCCGGCGGCATTCCCTCAAGTTCGACGCTCTCCAACACCTGCTCCTTCATGTCACTAATGCCTCTTTCACCGGAGCAGCATCCTAAAGTAGGTTTAATGCAAAAACCGTCGGGGAACTTCTCTTCCAAAGCCTGTCGCAGATGCTCTCGCCCGTAGCGCCGGTATTGCAAGCCCAGTCCGGATGTGACCGGCACTGAGCCCGGACAGTAATGATTCAAGATAAGGCTCTGGACGAGCTTATGCTCCAATCGCCATTTGAAAGATTGGTGTTCATCGAACCTGAGCGCCTTGTACAGTTGTCTTATCAGCAGGCAATCACCGGCTAACCCTTCTTTCAAAGAGTCCGCCTGTGAGAGGTCAATTGTTATGATCGGCCCTTCGGGAATCGTGCGGCGCGGCACACCCTGCTGCTCCATCTCTCCAGCGATTTCTGTCGCCTGCTGAACTTCTTCGGCTGCCCAAGCTGACATTGCTACTCTCCGGAGGTGCCCAATTGAGTGCTCGCGGCCCGCTTGATCTCGTCCGACTCAGGATAGCTGTCGAGAGTATCTCGGCGACATGACGCTCTCATCTCCTGCGCGGTTTTTCTCTCGTTCAGCTCTCCTGCTCTCCTAATGAGAGATGCCAGTGGTAAGAACTGATAGTTGGCGCTGCCGATGATCTGGCGGAGGGAGGACTGTTCCAACCTCATCTCTCCGCGCTTGACGGCTCTGAAATCCGCGTTCCACCTTTGCGAGAGGCTGCTTCGCAGAGGTGTGCCCAGTGCTGTTTCGGGAGCAGAAGTCAGGCTCGCCGAATGCATGCGCCTGATATATAAAAAACTATCCACGTTGCAAATCTTGAGTATGAAGTAGGCCCGCAGCAAAAACTGTGTATCGTTCGCAATAACTTGATCTGTCGAGAACCCGCCCGCGCGAAAGAAATCACGCTGTCTAATCATCGAGGTTCCCAGCAGGAGCGCGCCATCATTCCCCTGCTCCACCTCGGCCGACACATCCAACGGATAGCGGGCAGCCCAAACCATCTTCGATGTTTCGTCAACTTGAAGATCATGCGAGCCCACCATGCCGCATCCGGTACGGCACATTTCGGCATACAAAGTAGAGACGCGATCATAGCAGGAGATGTCGTCCGAGTCATGAAAGACGAGCAAAGACTCACGGGAGCGATTCGCCAACTCCTGCCGAATCACGTATGGGCCAACGGGTGAGGGATCGGCGTAAAAGAATTCTACGTTCGGATATTGATCCAGCAGGGATTCATATTCGCCCGGTCTGTCCTCGTCTAAGCCTACCCGGACGGAAATATCGCGGCTCGCCACCAGGGTTAAGAAATAGAGGGCGCGTTCAAGATACGCTAACTTGCCACGGTGCGGCATAATCATGGCCGTTGATGTCGGCTCTCCGTTAGACCGGGCGTGCTGACTCAGGCAGGGTATCTGCCGGGCCAGAACTCTATTGATGTTCAGGCGGCCATTGAGCATGGCATGCAGCAGCGCGAAACAGAGCGCCTCTGGCGCTAACTCCCCTCGCAGCGCCAGCAGGGACTTGAAAACCGAGGCGCTGCACATGAAGGAATAGACAGGGTCTTCTCGGTATTCCTGAAACGCGGGACGACGCGGAATGAGAACGATGAGTGCTGACATCTGAGAAGTCAGCTCGCGCAGCAGAGCGTCGGCTGATCCTTCAAAGAGCCGGCGGGTCTCAGGGTTGAGGACGAGAACCAGTTCAATGTCTTGCTCGGCAAGGCTGCGGAGCGAATGGACGATGGAGACCGGCTCGTCGTCGCTCGGCAGGCTAACGCCTGAGGGATTAGCTATCTCAGCACGCGTGAGGCCGAGAACAAGGTACTCTTCTATCCTTCCGCCATCGCCACTGGTCACGCAATCGGAGGCATAAAATTCGACCTTCACCATATGCAGCCGTATACACTCCTAGCCTTGAGATGCGGTGGAGCACAAATTTCTATCCCTGACCTGGCGCAAAAGCCCGGCCGGAAGAAAACAGGCGACCAGCGCCTTTGTCCCGGCTCGAATCATTCAACTTTCTGAAGGGCAAAGACCGTCTCCGTCAGCCTGTGAGCCCGGACGGGAAACTTCTTTTCCAGGGCGAGTAAATCTTCATAAGCCAAGACCCAGCGGGAGTCCTCTATCACCCAGTCCATGCCTTGCTGATCGGTCAGAATTTGCCCGCCGGGCCGCATCGACCACAGATAATTATCCAGCATCCGGTAAAAGTGATACTTGCAGCACGCGAAGCTGGCCAGATTGTTATCAATGACAAAGTCATACCTGTTAGTTAAAGTCAAAAGAAATTCTCTCCCGTACTTGTTGAGCAAGTAAGCGGTGTAATTGCTAATTGGCAAGGAATCGGCGAGCGCCTTCTCGTTCTGGTTGACGGTCAGGCCGTCTATCAGATTGACGCGGCCGGCGAACCGCCGGGCGAATTTAGAATTTCCGACGCCGACATGAAGTATGTTCTTGCCGCTCAGCTCCATCTTGTCCAGCACGGCCTCTATCCTGGCCTGATCGACGGTCGTTTCATCCCTCGTGTGGTCTACCCAGATCGGCAGATCGAGCGCCAGCCCCGGCCTCTCCAACTCTCCGCATATTTCCAGGCACGATTCATACAGACTTTTAAACTCCGTCATCCCTCACCCCTCCTTGCGAGCAATCAGCAGCCGGTAGGAGACCTTTTCTTTCAGGTACAATCTTTCCAGGGCCAATCCGCCCAGGTAGGCCGACAACACAGTGCGAACTGAAGTGACGGGAATCGTTTTGTATAGCCGCTCATATATTCCTTCCAGCTTGTCGAGCGTCGCCGGGTCTCGCGCTTGGACTTGTTGCGTGAAGTCCTCCTCGTGAATGATGCTCAGACGAGCGAGGGAGAGGGCCCGCCGGTAGTCCTCCTGGGTGTGATAGGGATTACAGCCCCAGTGCTCGCTGAGGAGCCTGGCCTCTGAAGGCGCTTCCGTATCTATCTCGGCCCTCGCCATGTCGTCCAGGATGAGCATCAGGCCGCCGGGGCGGAGGCTGTCTGCGAGGTTGGGGATGGTTCGGTCAAGGTCTCGTGCGTGGATCATCGACTCGATGGCCGTGACAGCGTCGTAGCTCTCGGCAATCGGCGCATCGTAGCTCCGAAGATGGAAGCGGCAGGCTTCATCTATGCCGCGCCTGCGCGCCTCGCGCCGAGCGACCTGAAGCTGCACGCGACTCAGCGTCAGACCGTCATAGGCCCCACCGATCTGTGCATGCCAGTGGAAAATCGTTCCCCCGAATCCGCATCCGGCGTCGAGCACGCGCGGCTTTGGAGGTAACTGTGCCGCCTTGAGCAGTCGCTCGTTAACGTATTCCAGCCCGGCACTCCGCCCCCCCATCCTGCGCTCTGTCTCCGGCGGCACTGAGAGCGTCTTATGCATGGTGAAGCTGGCGAACCTGTCTCCGTAAGAGAGCCAGTTTGCGAGCTGAACGTAACGAGAGAGCCAGTCATAGTAATCCGGGATTGTTTCGTGCGTAATCAAGGGGCTTTACCTCCAACGTGTGAAGATGCTACGGCCTGCCATAAGCGAGCAGGGTCTTGTACTCGTCAACTTGAATCATCTCTCCCTGCTCGACGAAGGCTTCAATAATGGCGCGCGCCTGGGCAAAATGGCTCGATTCTCGATAGAAAAAGATCTTACCTCCGGGCTTCAATTTCGACAGGAAAAGAGCAAGCAAAGAGGAGTCGTTCAACTGTGCGTAAGCAGATCGCTCTGCGTCATAGAACTCGCAGAGATGAAAGAGCGTGACCAGATCGAAATCAGGGATAATCCCGGGCGTCAGCGTGTAGATGTCGCCAAAGATGACCTTGTATGTCCTAGCGCCTAAGGGATTGTCAATGATGAATTGGATATACCGATCATATTCCTGCGGCGAAGCCGTGATCGCCAGTATCTCGTTGCTTGCGCCCGTCTCAAGGTTCTGCTTGCCGAGGATGTGATGCTCGCCCGTCCCGAAATGAAAGATCACCCGGCCTGTGATGCTCCGGGCCTGTAGATATTCCAGAAAATGAATGTCGCAGGGACAGATTTCGGCCAGCAGAGGCCAAGACCAGTCCCAGTAATTTAGCTGCACGGGCGCACCTCCGGCCACGAAGGTTGTAAAGGCTCTTCGACTTCCCAGCTCGTCAATCCATCGACACAGGCGACCCAGAGCCCTCCGGGCGTGAGGATGGGATCGACGTGGTGCATTCCCTCGCTGTTCCACCCATCGCTCGCGGCACACAGAACAGGGCTCGCGGCCTCCTCTTTTTCGCTGTAGGTCGTCCGCGTCAGGTCTGTAATTTCAAAGGCCCGAACCCGGCTCCCATAGCTGTCGTAGCAGTCCTGTGTGAATCGAATGAGGCGGCCGTCGTATCGAATCACTCTCCCTCCGGGTCTGGCGTGCCGCGCATTGCCCTCGACCACAGGGCTCAGCGGGTGCTCATGCCAGCCGTCGCCCAGCCGATCAGAATAGTAGAGACGAAGCGTATCGCTCTTCTGAACCGGCGCGCAGCTAAACATCCACCACCCGGAGTCAAAGCGGAAGATAGAAGTGTCGGCGCACCTTCCCGGCAGAAGCGTCCCCGTGCAAGACCAGCGGGTAGGAAAGCGGGTCGCCCGGTAGAGGCAAACAGCATTCATCGCCAGCGTCTCAGGGATCATGTAGTAGTCATCCTTCCACCTGAAGACATGAGGGTAGGAGAGGTGAAAGGGTTCCCTGAGCACGATCTGACGGTATTCCCAATGTAAGCCGTCTCGGCTGACGGCCAATCCGATCTCTCCCTTATCTGTCTCCTCGTTCATCACCTCCAAGAACATGTACCAAGTGCCATCTTCGACGACCATGAAAGGGTCTGCGACAAAGCTGGCCCGAACATCCGATACCTCTCGGGAAGTTAAGACAGGGTTTTGAATCCCCGGCGCAGGCGCGAGCCGTAGAGGAGAATCGCCCGTGTAGATTCCTATCGACCAGCTTCTCCGCAATGGCCGGGCCGGAGAGGCTGCCCGAAGGGCGCTCTGCTTCTCATCTGCCAACTTTTTGCTCACAGTGTTCCTGGTCAGAACCGCTGGTAGTGATGCTTCGATTCAGATTCGCGCGTTGATGAATCTTAAGAGCGATTTCTTCGTCTCGCCTAGCGAAAACTTCTTCACCCACTCGGACGCGTCAATCCGAATCTCCCGGCTCAATGCTTCGTCCAGCACGTCTAGGATTGACCCTCGCTTTTCCTTGATATGTCCGTACACATGTGGCCTCAGGTCAGCCTCGTCAAAGCCCCAGTAGTTGCCGTTGACCACGCAAGTTGTCCCGCAAGCCATTGCTTCGACCAATGCGATGCAGAAACTTTCCTTCGGCGAAGCCATCACAAACATGCGCGCGCGATTGCAGAGGTCGGCTATCTGACGAGGCGTCCGCCAGTTAGTTCCCGCCCCCGGATTGTGAAGATCAACTGTCGAAAAGATGCTCGTGTTGTCAACGTATTCATTGACCTCTTTGAAATAGCTTTCATCCGTGACGCCGCCGACCAGATAGAGCGGCATCTTGTATTCGCGATGGATTCTCTCTCGATAGCCGCGCACCAGCTCCAATTGATTCTTGTCCGGATGGATTCTTCCGACAGATATAATGAACTCCTCGGCGCGCCTGTCTTTGTAAAAGATGTCTGAATTATAGGCAGCGCCGAGGAGAAGCACATCCCCGTGCGGACGCACGCTCAGATGCGTCATGATCCCTTTAAAGAGATGGTCAGGCAGATCGTCGCGCGGGTGAATGTCTGTCAGGCAAAAAGATGGGAGACCGGCGGCGAGTCTGCGGGTGAACTCATTTTCTCCGAAGCCGATAAAGAGGGCGAACTCAAAGTTGTAGCCGAGGACTGCGTCCACCGTCATGTCACACAAAATGGCCACGCCCTCATGGAACAGTCCGAGCGGCTCCCACCCGCGCGACTGCGTATGAAGAAAGTAGACATCATAGTCAGAGAAGATGTGTAGCTCGTAATCCAGAATGAGCCTTTCGCAACCGCTGGTCACGAAAGGGTAAGGACTGGCCGACGAGACTATCAAGGCTCTCTTCTTCATGGCTTGACGATGCCGCGACTGCGGCGGCTGATGCTCTCTCTCGAAGGTCTTCCGGGCCGACGCGCACTAAAACCAGCTCTTACTATTGACTGATTCATTGCGCTAGTCCACAATAATATCATTCCTAACTCCTGGAAAGGGAAGGAGAATATCGCATGAGTCAAGTGAGAAGAGAACCGGAGGTCGCCACCCAGACGGCGACCGGGGCCGAGGATGAGTCGGGCATTCGGCGAGGACGTAGGCTCGGGAGCGAAGGCTCGATGCGCGGCGGCTCGTTGCGTCAAATGGGCGGGGTTGGCATGCTGCTTCGGCATGCCGATGAGTTTGGTCTGACGGAGGAGCAGGAAGAGCACTTGAATGACCTCAAGACCAATCATGAGCTGGAGAAGATAGACCTTCTGGCGGCCGTTCAAAAGGCCAAGGTCACGTTCCGCTCCCTAATCCGTAAACATGACGCTGCCGAGCAGGACGTGATGAACGCCATTGACCAAATAGCCGCGCGCGAGGCCGAGCTGCGCAAGATGCGCTACAGGCACATGAAAGCGGCGCACAGCATCCTCAACGACGCTCAGCGAAGCAGTCTCAAGTCTTTTCATAAGCAGAAGACACAAAATAAGATCAGAGCATTCCGACAAGCGGAACGCGGGGTTTCGAGCTGACAATCTATACTTTGCCGATCAGCTCTCTTGAATTGTGCCGGGGAAGGTGGAATCAACTCCACCTCTAACCCGGCTGATCGCTCTTTTTTACTCGACACGGAAGTACCTCTTAAAACAGCATCGTCTTGTCTCGTCCGTTACGTATGGCTGCGAGTCGTACCGGCCCGGCTCAGGCGCAGGCAGTCTGTTGAATTGTGCCGACCCAGCTTTATGCTTTGGTTCAGCACACTCATTCACGCCGGCAATTTGGTCTCGTAAGTTCCTGTCCACGCCAACCCTGTAGTTGGGTTGACTCAACATTGCAGTGAGTACTGATTGATCTTAGAAGTAAGGCTTCAAAAGGTAGTGAGCCTTTTTCTATTTGCTTAAGGAGAACTCTGCGATGCGACAAAAGAGAACACCAAAAGAATCCCACGACCACGCAATCGAGCCGGAGGAGAGTGGTGAGCCGGAAGGCGACCCACGCGCCACGTCGAAGAATCACGTGGGCTTCAGCCGCCGCAAATTCCTGCTCGCCGGGACGGGCGCGGCGGCGGCGGCTGTCATTACTGCGCGCAAGTCATGGGCCACTCCCCAACATGATGGACAGGGCAAGGGCAAAGGTAAGGCCAAACAGCCTGCGCCTGTTTCACTTCCGATCTTCCCTCAACCCATCGTTATTTCCTCCTACGGAGGCCAACTCAACGGGACGCTGAGCGTGGATATGCTCCCCGGCCAGCAGATTCGCGCCTACAATGGCAACGTGCCCGGGCCGACCTTCAAGGTGAAAGCCGGCGACCAATTGAACATCTTGCTGGACAATCAGCTTGGTCCCAATCCGGGCGGGAGTCTGGACTTCTGCGGCCAGCCGAATGAGATGAGCAATCCACACTGTTTCAATACCACTAACCTGCACACCCACGGCCTGCACGTCTCACCGCTGAGCATCTATGGTAACGGCAACAACAATCCGCCGACACAGGCATCAGACGACGTGCTCGTCGATGTGAAGCCCAAAACGCAGCAGCAATATTGCATTCAACTGCCTTCCTTTCATGCTCCGGGCACTCACTGGTATCACGCCCACAAGCATGGTTCGGCGGCGCTGCAACTGGCGAATGGGCTTTGTGGGGCGCTGATCGTCGAGGAGCCGGATGATCAGAAAATTCTCAAAGTGGGCCACAAAGATTACGTCTGGCTCATTCAGGAGGTGCTTCAGAATGCCGATGCGCAGTTGATTTATACGACGCCTGCGCCCGCCTCAAATTTTCTGGTCAACGGTCAGCTCAGCCCACAACTCACCATGCTGTCGGGCGAGATTCAGCGCTGGCGTTTCATTAATGGCACGGGAACGCCTCGCGGCCTGTGCCAGCTCCAGTTGCTTTCAGCGACCGGCAACCAACAGATTATGAAGCTGATTGCAATGGATGGCATCTCCTTCTACGGCAAAGCGCCGCAATCGGTGACTGAAATCAATATGGGCGCTGGAAACCGTGCCGACGTTCTGGTTCAACTGACGGCCGGGACGTACAAGCTGGTCAGAAATAATTATCCGTGGGGAGGAGGTGGGTCGGCGACACAAGTGCTCGCCACGATCACTGTCGCCAGTACCACTGTAGATATGAAGATGCCGGACGTGATTCCGGGCACTCGGCCAGCTTACCTTCAGCCGATAACGACCGTCGACCCGACACCGACGACGGTAATGTTCGCTGCCCTTCAACCTGGAACTACAACTCCAGCGCCTCAATCCCCAGCCTGGGCGAATTCCGTTTGCAAGAGTTTCCCACAACCTCCGACCCATCCGACGAATATACCTTTTAAGCCGCCGCCACCAAGTACGGCCAACCTCCAGCCCGGGCTTAATGTGGTGAACTGCAAAGAGTATACGCCGCCGCCAGCGCCCAATGCGCCGCCCGGAGATTGGGACATGTTCAAGCCTAAGCTCAACTCGGCCCAGCGGTGGCTGCTCTCGAACGGCGGGGGGTCAACACATCCCTTCCACGTTCACGTCAACCCGTTTCAGGTGGAGGGCTGGAAGATTGATCCGAGCGGGCCTGACGATCCCACTAATTGGATGTGGCTGGATACCGTCCCCATTCTCCTCCCCGGCCCGAACGATCCGCCGCCACCGCCCTGGTTCCAGAATAAACAGGTAGCCATCCGAACACGCTTCTTGACCTACTACGGGAGATACGTGCTGCACTGTCACATTCTGGTTCATGAGGACTTGGGCTTGATGGCAAACATTAACGTGATTGACGACGGGACTGGCATCGGGCCTTGTGTGAAGGTGTGATCTACTGCTTCCAGCGCGCGATGGCAGTCACATGGGCGCTCGGCTTCGGTGGAGACGGAAGCAGTAAGCCGGGCGCTTCGTAAAACGTGGTCGGTGCACATCGCGCTTCGCAAAGAGGTTCAAGATTGTTCTCATTTCCTGAAGAGGATCGATGAAGACAAGAAGGAGACTCAATGATAAAACGAAAGGACAACCACAAAGAGGATTCAATCGCAACGCAAGATGAGCAACGGCCGGATCACCTCGAACCGTCTCCGAATAATCAACTGAAGAGAGAGGCGAAGGTGAATCGGCGGCGCTTCCTGCTCGCCGGGGGCAGCGCGGCGGCGGCAGCCATCGCCACGCACCAATTGCTTGTCAACGCGCAGCAAGGAAGGGGTACGGGCAGGGGCAGGGGTACGGGTACGGGTGGTGGTAGCGCCCAACAGGGAAAGGGGGTCAATGCTTTTAACAGCCAGGGGACTTCCGCGACCTCCCCGGTCTTTAGCGAACCCGATGTCGCCACCGCTCGGTACGACCCGCAGTCGGGAACCAACGTGGTCTCATATAATCTGGACGCCGCGCTGTTCGATTTGAGGTTTACCTGCAACGGTCAGACCTCTTACGCGCCACAGGTCCCTATTTTCAACACGAAAGTGCCGGGGCCGACCTTTTACGTAGACCCCGGCGGGTTGATGGCCTTCACTCTGACCAATCATTTGAACGCGTCCTTTCCGGGCGACAAATGCACCATGGGAACGATCCACGCCGCCGAGATGGAAGGAGAAGCGCACGTCTGTCCGAGCCCGACGCCGACGCCTTCTCCGACGCCGACCCCGGCCCCCTTGCCCGCCCCCAAGCCCGGATGCTTCAATCACACCAACCTGCATACGCACGGCCTGATGGTCTCGCCGTGCAGCATCGACAAGAACAATCAGGTCTCGTGCGGGGCGATCACCTCCGATAAGTTGTTGAACTCTTCGGACGATGTGCTGGTGGACATTCCTCCCGGCGGCTCAAACAACTATCGCATCTTCCTGCCCAGTTTCCATGCGCCCGGCACGCACTGGTATCACTCGCACCTGCACGGCGCATCGGGCTGGCAGGTCTCCAGCGGGATGGCCGGTGCGATCATCGTCCGCGAGCCTTACGGCAAGGAGTTCCTACAGGCCGACCGTGATTCCGTGTTCCTCATGCAGGAGGTCATTTTCGGGACAGCCGACGGCCAGTACCCGGCCGTCTACGAGCAGACTACAACGTCTGCGACCCAAACGTCCGGCTTCTTACTCAACGGGGAGTGCAAGCCCACGTTGCAGATCGTCGCCGGTACTAACTATCGCTGGCGTTTTATCAACGCGACGGCCACCCCTCGCGGGCTCATGAAGCTCCGGCTCGTCAAGTGCAACAGCAATCAGCAAGCAAACTGTGATGATTCGGTTCCTCCGCCGCCGACTCCGACTAATCCAAACACTCTGATGTACCTCATCGCCGTGGACGGCATCTCCTTTTACGGCTTTTCGCCGCAGCCCGTCAGGGAGCACCTGCTGGGCCCTGGCAACCGCGCAGACTTCCTGATTAACATTCTGGAGCCGGGCAAGTACAAGCTAATCAAGGATGCTTTCCCGACGGACGCCACCACCGCTTGGGACTATACGAATGTTGTCCAGCCGACCAAAACCACCGCGCAAGTCCTCGCCTTTATCGAGGTGAGTAGGCGTTACGGCACGCCGGAGAACATTCCCCCGGTCATTCCGGGCGACAGACCGATGTATCTGCAAGCCATTGACAAGGTGGACAAGAGCGGGCGGCAGATCGTCTTTTTCTCAGATAATCAGAGTGGCGGCGGCGGCGTGCTGGGAGGCCGTTTCCAGATCAACTACAACTATTACCCGTGCAATGACGACCTGGTCGTGCCTCTCAATACGGCGGAAGAGATAACGGTTCAGAATCAAGGGCCTGTGGGCGCTGGACAGATGCCACATACCTTCCACATCCACGTTAACCCGTTCCAGATGGTCGGACGCACCATAGACTTTGAGGTGCACAACGCAGACCTCGACAACGCGCCGGTCACGAGGCTGCCCAACAGGACGAGGCTAGACCCAACCAATTCCTGTAATTGGATGTGGATGGATACGCTCGCCCTTCCTCCGAACAACTCGACGATTCGTTCCCGCTTCCTGGTTTACAACGGCGAGTATGTCTCGCACTGCCACCTTCTCATTCACGAGGATGTTGGCATGATGATGAACGTCAAGATCAACGGCAACGGGATTCCACCCAACCAGCCGTTGAAGGATTATCCCCAGGCTGCGCTCGACTGTATTAACCGGACGATGAAAAAGTGCTGACCGGGGAAAGTTCTCGCACAACCCAGCTTTAATGAGATAGCCGCAGTCCCGACTGCGGCTATCTTATTTTCCCCCAGACTCCACATCGCGGACGCCCGATTTTGATGCCCTGATACTCCTCGGCTAGAATGAGCGGAAGAAGGAGCAATCGATCATGGCGGAAGAGGACGCGGCCCCACCCACTGGGACTGAGCAGGCGCAGCAGCAGCAGCAGTCTGAGAAGTCAGCTTCAAACGAAGCCGCAGGCTTGAGTCGTCGCCGTTTCCTTGCTGCCGGAACAGGCGCGGCTGCCGCTGCCGCTCTGCTGCCGCGTGGCAGAGCGTTTGGTGGGCAGGCTCAGAGACGCACGGCCGCAACGCCTGCCTATTACGAGTCGTTTTCCGAGCCGCACGTGGAGTATTCCAGAGACGGAGTGCTGCGCACGACCCTGCGCGTGATCGAGGCGGACGTGCCCGTCCGCGAGGATGCCGGAGTGCGTGTCGAGCGGACGCGCTGCTACAACGGGATGGTTCCCGGCCCGACCTTAAAGATTCGAGCGGGCGAGGAACTCAGAATCAGGCTCATTAACGAGCTGCCGGCCGGTGCTCACTGCGGTAACGAACAGGTCAATCAGCCCCACTGCTTCAATACCACTAACATTCATACGCATGGGCTGCACGTCTCTCCCCTCGCTCCTTCCGACAACTCTTTTCTGAAGATCGAGCCCCAGACTGAATACGAATATTGTTTCCGTGTGCCGGAGTTTCATCCTGCCGGGACATTCTGGTATCACGCACACGTGCACGGCTCGACGGCGCTGCAAGTCATGAACGGGATGGCCGGCGCGCTCATCATCGAGGAGCCTGAAGAGCAACGGCTCGTCCCCGAAGGCAGAGACCTGGTCTGGATGATGCAGGAGATTGTCGGGGGTGCAGCGGAGAAGGTCTACACTTGCGACCACCCGCATGTTGCCTACACCGTCAACGGCAGATTCCAACCGACGCTGCGCTTGCGTCCGGGCGAGATTCAGCGCTGGCGCTTCATCAACGCCACGGCGACGCCCGGCGGCTTCGCCAACTTGCAGTTGCACGGCGACGACCGCAGTCAACACGAGATGCTTCTTGTCGCGGTGGACGGTTATCCGTTGCGCCGAATGCAGCGAAGGACTGAGTACATCCTGCCGCCCGGCGGGCGCGCAGACTTCCTGGTGCAGCTTCCAAGATCAGGGCGATACAGGATGATGAAACTGCGGTTTCAGGGGCAGGCGCGCGATCAGGCGCTCGCACAGATTGAGGTCGGCGGTCGGCCCCTGAGCGTTCAGCTTCCCCGTAGGCTCCCCCCCTCATCCCCTTTTCTGAATCCGATCACAGATGACGAGATCAGTAATCGCCGGACGGTGAGGTTCCAGGTCTGTCCCGATCAAGCTCGCGGCGATGTCTGCCGGCGTTTCCCTCATGCGGGACTTTGCAGCGGGCTCAAAGGAGACGAGATGGTCAGGAACGCGTTCCTGATTAACGATAAACCGTATGCCCCGGAGCGCATAGATCATTCGATCAAGCTGGGCACGGCCGAGGAATGGGAAGTCGTCAACGAGAGCGGCGCGGAACACCCGTTTCATATTCACGTCAATCACTTTCAGGTCGTGCAGGAAGGCGTTCCGCCGGAAGAGTGGGTGTGGCAGGACACGGTCAGCTTACCGGCGGAGGGGAGCGTCAGGATTCGCTCACGCTTTCGGAATTACCACGGCCGGTATCTGCTCCACTGTCACATCCTGCTCCATTCAGACCTCGGAATGATGCAGAACGTAGAGGTCGCAGGCAACGGCCTGCAACCCTGCAAACCAGCTTGATCCGCTTCGAGCTTGGGAGTAAGGTGGATTTTCAAAGCACTTCGGGAGAAAGGGGAGAGATTGTTATGAATCGCATTTTTGTGGCGCTGCTGCTTCTACTTCTATATGTATCGCTCACGGCAACGCCTGCGTCTATGCCGACGGTGGCATCCGTGGAAGAGACGAAGGTGTTGCAGGCCAGCAAGGACAACACCCTGATAGAGAGTCCAAAGGGTGAGCTGAGCGCCAGCATCAGTCCGACCTTTTTCGTCGGCCGCACGGGCCAGGCGGCAGGCAGCATCAGGCGAGGCTTGATCGCGTTCGACGTTGCCGGCGCTCTCCCTCCCGGCGCTCGCATCACGTCCGTGAAGCTGACGCTGAACATGAAGCTCAGCGCAGGCGGAGGCCGCCCGTCGCAGGTCTCGCTGCACAGGGTCGCGGCCGATTGGGGAGAAGGCAAATCTAACGCTGCGGGAGGGCGTGGCGCGCCTGCGGCCGAGGGCGACGCCACCTGGATTCATAATTTTTATCCGAAGAGTCTGTGGGCGAAGCCCGGCGGCGATTATGTGGCGAAGGAGAGCGCGGCTCAGGCGGTCGCCGGCATCGGGGCATACACCTGGGGCACGACCGCGCAGATGGTCGCAGATGTTCAGGAGTGGCTTGACTCGCCAAAGAAAAACTTCGGCTGGCTCCTGCTCGGCGACGAGACGCAAGGTGCAACGGCCAAGGTCTTCCAAAGTCTACAAAGCGAGGACGCGCAGGCCCGTCCGCAGTTGACCGTCACGTTTACGCCACCGGCCGGTCAGAGAAGAAAATGATTTGGGGGCCGAGCATCCTTTGAGCGGCTGCGCTCTCAGAAGTTGAGCTTCAGACCGAACTTGATGACGCGCGGGTCTCCGGCAGAGGTGATCGAGCCAAAACCCGGCGAGCCGATCGTCCTGCATAAAGTATTACTGGACGTGCGCGCGTGGCCGCAGAGCCTTCTGTTGCAGGTCAATGGAGAAGGTCTGAACCTGGCCCAAGAGAAAACTGGCGAGCGAGTTGCCTGTGAAACTCGCCAACGCCGTGCCGCCCCTGCCGCACCGAGATGGCATCGAGCCGGCGGGTTCGCGTCGCTTCGTCTCCTGATGCCTGCCGGCTTCTGTCACACGCTCTATCTCGCTCCGTGAGATACGGTGGTGTCCGCCTGCTGTCTTGGTGGAACGAATCTTCCCCTTGTAGATTCATTGCTTGAGGGTTGGATAACTCACCCCGGCCAGCCTGGCCGCCTCCTGTGGTGTTAATAGCTGCTTCATTTCTGCTATAGCCTTTCAAGCGGATTTGGTCAACGAAATTGAGAGATGATTATCCGGTTCGATACGATAATTTCAGAATGGGAGGGAGAGTAAGGTTTACCGGAAGCGGGGCTCCACTCCTCTTCCAGACCTGTGATGCCGCACCAATTGAATGGGACAACGCATGCGACCCTCAGGTCTGAGAAGGCGGCCTGTGGCCCCGCTCGCAACGTCCCCAACCCTAAACAGGATTTGGCCGGGAGTCCGCACGTATGATCGTGCCGACATGCTCGCCTGAGAGTGCGGCTACGATTCGCTCCGGGTGCAGGCCGTTGACGATCTGGAATGACCGTAACAGCCGCGCATTGTCCAGCAGGTCTAACAAAACACGGTCGAAGGGGAGCGTCTCGAACGAGCGCCGCCTTAACTCGGAGCTGCTGATCTCGCCTATAAAAGCGGCGTCCGTGTGAGCTTTAGGGTCACGGTCATACAGGCCGTCAACGTCCTTCACCAGAATCAGGGACTTGCACCCGAAACACTCGGCGAGAAGGAACGAGCCCGCGTCTGTGCGATGCGGCGGGATACGCCCCACGGCGGGCGGATGCTCCCAGAGCGAATAAGGCGGGACGCCGTTGAAGATCACGCCGGGCGCGCTGTGGATGAAGAGCGGCAACAGATGACCAAAAATTTCGGGCGGAATGGCGACGACCCCGTAGGGTGCGAGCAAGGTTCCGAGAATGTGCGCGTTGCCGAGAGCATCGGCCATGGCTAACTGCGCCAGGACTCCGACCGGCAGCCCCAGATCAATCCCGATGGAGAAAACGTGCCGGCTACGGACGCCGCCGCCGACGCCGATGATGAGTTTCTCCTTTTCCAGGCCACGGGCCAGAGCCTCGACCACCGGGTACATCACCGCTCGGCCCGCGTCAATAATTGATCGCCCGCCGATTTTGATGACGTGCGCCTCGGGCAGCATGCGAAAGACCGGGGTTTCGGTCGATCTTTGCAGGTCTTTGTCCAGCAGGCTCTCCCGCATGAGCATTGATTGAAGGTGGTGGCGACCATCGTCCATTTTGTGTGAGTCACTCAATTGAAGCTCCCCTCCCTACCTGATTGCCGACAAAGATTGATGCCGCTTGCTCTAGAGCGCCGAGCGGGCCTCTCTCAATCGGCGGTGATAATGGTGCCGACCTGCTCTCCATTAAGCGCCCTCGTCAGATTGCCCCGTTCCAGACCGTTGATGACCTGAATCGAGCGCCTGTAGGTCGCATGTTTCATCATCTCAAGGACGGAACGCTCGACAACTATGTCCTGAAGATCAAGTTCTTCCAGCTCGGCGACCGTGATCTTCGGGATGAAGCGGGCGTGCGCGTCCTTCTTGGGGTCGGCCGTGTACAGGCCCTCTTCGTCCTTAACGTAGATCATCGAGCGTGCTCCGAAAACCTCGCTGACCAAGTAACTGCCCGTGTCCGTTCGATGCGGAGGGATGCGCCCGACCGCCGGGTTCTGATGCCAGAAGACGTAAGGAGGCATACCGAAGAAGACCACGGCTCCGCGCTCTGCCAGGTAGTGTGGGAGTTGTGCGAACTGGGCCGGCTCGATAAAAGGGATGCCATGCTTGGCGAGCAGATAGTTGAGCATGCGAGCGTTCTGCATGCTGACAAATGTGCCGAGCACGCTCAACACGCCTGTCGGAAGACCCAGATCGATGCCGACGCTGTAGGCATGTCGCGCGCGTGTGCCCGCTCCCGTGCCGATTATCATCTTGTGACGGCCGAGGTTGGCGACAATCTCTTCGATTAAGGGAAAGACTGCCGCGCGCCCCCGGTCAATGAAGCTCTGACCGCCGATCTTGACCACGTTGGCTTCAGGCAATATCTGCACGGGCGCAGGCCCGCCCGTCTTCTCCATCAGACGCTCGTCGTCCAGAGAGCCCGACATCAGTGATCTGCCGAGTTCGGTAAGAAGCTCATTTTGCATCAATTTTTTCGCTCGCTATCGTCGGGGTTCGTAGCCAATATCCTGATCGTATCCGCACAGTCTCGGAGGCGGCGGAAGTCTCCTCGCCTCAATCCGCCTGCAATCAAGTCTCGGTCAGCCGGGCGGCACGCGCACAGGTCTGAGGACGTACGCCTCTTCAGTCTCAAGTTGCTTGTCCAGTCCGCCGAACACTTCTTCCGCCCATCCTTCAAGCTCCGTCAGAATCCGGGCCCTCGCCTCAGCCGGAACCGGAGCACCGCCCAGGCCCTTCAGGCAGCGCCAGGAATCGAGCGATTGACGCGGGCTCGCCGTCACGCGCCAACGCGCCACCGTCACAGGCTCAAGGATTCCTGCGCCGCGCCGGCTGAGCGATTCAAAGAGCAGCCGGGTTTGTCGCTCGCCCCCGCGCCCCTCAAATCCATACGCACGCAGGCGCTCGTTCATCTCTCTGGCCATCCGGGCCCTGACGCTGTCGGACTCGCGTTGCACTCGCCCGACGATAAATGTTGCGCCTGCGGCTGCGGCCACGCGGAACACTTCACGGGTGATATGCTCCTGATCCAATAGATGAATCGCCCGCGAGCTGAAGATCGCGCGCGCGACGCCGCCTTCGAGCGGCCATACGGTATTGGCGTCAGCCTGTATGAGCGCACAAAGTCCGGCAGCGCCGCCTAAACGCTTTCGGAATTCACCGAGCATACCTGCCGATAGATCGAGCCCGACATAGCGCACAAGGGCTGTGAACCATTGGCCGATCTGCCCCGTCCCCGGCCCGACCTCGACGAGCAGCTCGCCTGGGCCCACCTCGCCAATCTCAAGCACTGCGTTCGCAATGTCGCGGCAATACTCTAGAGGCAAGCCGGCTCGCCGCTCAAATATTGCAGCCTGATCGTCGAACAACTCCCACCCGCTCTTTTGCATAAGCACTCTCATCCGAAACTTAGCACATTGGCCCACAAACTCTATCATGGCCTGAGGGATTCTTCGCCCGGCAGGATGAAACCATACTTTCGCATGATCGGACGACCTTTCGCGCCGTTGATGTAGGCGGCGAACCGCCGGGCCTGCTGTTCATGCGTGGTGCTTTTGATGACGGCTAACACCTGGTCGAGTGGTTTGTGAAGCTCCTCCGGGATGAGCGTCCACTTCCCTTTGCTCTGCATGCTCAAGCTGAGCGCGACAATCGAGACATCGACGTTGCCTGTCTCCGCGTACTGTAAGGTCTGGCGCACGTTCTCGCCAAAGACCAGCCTGGGCCTGACCGTCTCCCAGACGCCGACTGACTGAAGCGCCTCACGCGCAGCCATGCCGTAGGGCGCATGCTCCGGGTTAGCGATGCCGATCTTTCCGACTCCCGTCTCCGCCAGGTCTTCGAGCTTTTCAATCTTCAGCCGGCTATCAGCCTTCGTCCAGATAGTGATACGCCCGCGCGCATAGAGGGCCTTCGTGTCAGGAATAATCAACCCTTTGCTTGCCAGGCTGTCGATGAATTCGATGTTCGCCGCCGCGAACAAGTCCATCGGAGCGCCATTCTCTATCTGCTTCGCCAGCGTGCCCGTCGAGCCGAAACTATAGACGACCTGTACGCCTGTCTCCTGCTCGAAAGCGCGCCCCAGTTCCTCAAAAGCCGGGGCGAGGTCGGCGGCGGCAGCAACATACAGCTTTTTCTGATCGGCTTCCCTTTCGCTCGTCGAACGCTGCGCGCAGCCCGAGATGAGGAGCACGGCTAAGAGCGCCGCGAATAGGCGCAGCTTTCGCAAAGAGAATGATGTACGTCTCATCACCTGCCCCCTCATGCTGCTCTCTTCTCCCGCGAAAGATTGCGCGCCGCAGGGGAGCAGAGTATTTGACCGAAAAGACTTCCAAGAACCAGCGCAGCCCGGCTAGAGCGGAGAAGATGGCTGCCAAGTAAAGGTTCGAGAATGTAGCATGCAGAGATTTGACGGCGCAATGATTAATCCGCTAAATCTAGCGGAGCACACCTGGAGCGACAAAGCCGGATATTCCTGACGCAACAATTAAGATATGTTATCTTTCTTAGCCATGAGGAGCATAGACTGGTTTCCGCTGGCGCTATCTTTCAGAGTTGCTCTGATCGCAACTGTGCTGGCCCTCATCATTGGTGTGGCCCTGGCCTGGTTGCTGGCTCGCCGCCGTTTCGCCGGTCGAGAAGTTCTGGACGCATTTGTGACGTTGCCGCTGGTGCTGCCGCCGACCGTGCTCGGCTACTATCTGCTCGTATTGTTGAGCCAGATGAGCCCGGTCGGTCGCGCCATTAAGTTAATAACCGGGACTCAACTCGTGTTCACGTGGCAGGGAGCGGTGCTCGCGGCGGCTATCGGTGCGCTGCCGTTGGTCGTGAAAACGTCGCGCGCCAGCATCTCGACCGTCAGCGTCGAGCTTGAGAACGCCGCGCGCACCTTTGGCAAGACTGAATGGCAAATCTTCTGGCGCATCACCCTCCCGCTCTCGTCCAGAGGAATCATCGCCTCGGCGATGCTGGCATTCGCGCGCTCGCTCGGAGACTTCGGCGCAACGCTGATGGTCGCCGGCAACATTCCGGGCCGCACCCAAACCGCAGCGATTGCGATCTATGATGCGACCCAGGCCGGGCGCGACGATTACGCATTCACGCTGGTAGCTATACTCTCGGTCATTGTTCTGACGCTGCTTTACGCGACAAACAAGCTTGTCGGGCGCGGTAGTAGCCCCACTCTCTGAAAGAGGGCCGTATCTGAGCAATGATTTCGGTAAGAATCAGAAAGGATTTCGGCCGGCGCTCGGGCACTAATGCGCGCGACGCCCGGCAAGCCGCCACTCCCGCTCGCAAGGCGTTTACCCTCCTTGCAGAATTCGATGCGCCGCCCGGGATCACTATCCTGTTCGGCGCGTCCGGCTCAGGCAAAACCACCACGATCAAGTCAATCGCCGGTATTATCCGCCCCGATTCAGGCTCCATCAGTATTAACGATTACGTGCTGTTTGATTCAGAGCGTGGAATTGACAGACCTATCCGGGCGCGCGGCGTCGGCTTGGTCTTTCAAAACCTGGCGCTCTTTCCGCACATGTCTGCTCTCGGTAACGTGGAGTTCGCGATTAACGGTTTATCCAGGCAAGAGCGACGGCTTCGAGCACTGGAATTGATGGAACGTTTGAGAGTCACGCATACAGCGCCGCGCCGCCCCGGTGAAATATCGGGCGGCGAAGCGCAACGCATAGCTTTAGCGCGCGCTCTCGGAAGCCGACCGCGACTGCTGCTGCTCGACGAGCCGCTATCGGCCATAGACGATGCGACCAAGCAGAATATCATCACCGACCTCAAAACGATCAACCGAGACCTACGCTTGCCGATTATCTATGTCACACATGACCGTGACGAGGCGATCACGCTGGGAGATTTTCTAATCGCCTATGATGACGGCCGCGTGGTCGCCACCGGAGAACCCGTCGAAATCTTTGGCGGCCCCGTCAATGCCAGCGTGGCCCGGTTGACCGGCGTCGAGAATATCTTTGAGGGAGTCGTTGGCCGAAGGAACCTTTCGGCGGGGACGATGAGCGTGCGCGTGATGGACAAAAGCGGCGCTTGTGAGCTGGATATTCCCCTCGGAAAAGAGAAAGAGGGCGATCAGGTTGTAGTTGCGATTCGCTCAGGGGATATATTGCTCGCGACCGAAGAGCTGCGCTCGACCTCGGCTCGCAACATATTGTCCGGTCATATCACGGCCATCGAAGAAAGAAGTGCTCACTGTATGGTGCGGGTCAAGGGCGGCGTGACCTGGGCAGTCAGCGTGACCCGGCAGTCTGTCAGTGAATTGGGATTGGCCCACGGGCAAAAAATCTGGCTGGCCATTAAGACCTACTCCTGCTACTCGCTGGATAGTTGGAGGTAGCGGGTTTCCGGCGCTCCGGACGGCGCTCTCCGCTGATGGGTTGCAAATTATCTTTCTATGACGGCTTTTGCTTTGCCTGCTCCGATTTAGACGCTCTTTCTCTTGACAGTATGAGAGTTAATGAGCATGATGCACAACCTGAATGGTTGTGGTCGTCCTTCGACCAGCATGTGGCTTAATCTCACCGGACGGGATGCCGTCTGCTGTTTTACTGTGTAGTGCTGATGACGTGCTGAAGGCAATTATCTGAGCTGGAACGGCAACGCGAACGCTTCGCCTCGCCTTTTGAAGGTTAGTTCCATGTATTCACTTCAATAATCCGGTCTCTCATTGCCCCGATTGTTCCCGCCACGCTGCGGGGGTCAGTGGACTTGTCTGGAAGTCTCTATCTATGTTCAGGAAGCTAACAACGACGCCAGCGCATAGCACCGCCAGTGCAAAGACCTTTTTTGATAATTGCGCCGTCGCCTATTCCGAGCAGCACGGCCATCCTGAGCGCCTGCTCAACTATCGCATTGGGCTTATCAGGAAATACGCCCAACCCTGTCGCGACGATGTGGTTCTAGACCTCGGTTGTGGCAACGGCCACCACCTTTTTGCCCTCGCGGAAGAGATCGTTCAAGGCATCGGCATTGATCTGTCGTCGTCAATGATCGAGGTGGCCCAGGCACACCTGCGTAACTCGTCGTTGCAGGGCAAGCTCACTTTTCTGGTGGACAACGGAGAAGAGATACGCGCGATTCCCGAGCGTTCGATTGATTTAGTGATCTGTGTCGGCGCTTTGGAACACATGCTTGACCAGGCGGCTGTCGTGTCTAACGTCTACAGGCTCCTCAAGCCGCGCGGGCGCTTTTTCTGTCTGACCCCTCACGGGGGCTACTTCTGGTATCAGGCGCTCGCCCCGTTGCTCAGGATGGACACCAAGCATCTTTCCACTGACAAATTTCTCAAACGTCACGAGCTGGTAAAGCTACTTGAAGAATCCGGTTTTCTTCGTACCCAGGTTGGCTACTGGACGTTTATTCCTAAAGGAGATATGCCCTCGCCGTTGGCGTTTGTTCTAACAGGACTGGATAAGATCGGGAAACTTTTTCGAGCGAATTCATTACGGGGCGGTCTGGCAGTGTGCGCGTGGAAGGATGAATATGAGGGGCGCGGTTGACGAAATGATTCCGAGGCGGTCGGCCACCGACCACCGATTGAACGTGGAGACATCATGAGCGAAATCACAGTGACTCAAATGGCCTGCTCCCGAATCCCCACAGCGGGAGGTCAATTTCGGTTATATCTCTATGTCAACAGCCTGGATGATAAGGAGCACATGGCCATAGTCCACGGCGATGTCGCAGGCCGCCAGAACGTCCTTGTACGCATCCATTCCGAATGCTTCACCGGAGACATCCTCGGCTCGCTGCGTTGCGACTGCGGCACGCAGCTTGAAGAGGCCATCAATCTAATCGCGAAAGAAGAGGCGGGCGTCCTCATCTACTTACGCCAGGAGGGGCGGGGCATCGGCCTGCTGGATAAGCTGCGCGCCTATAACCTTCAGGATCAGGGCTACGACACGGTGGACGCCAATCTGATGTTGGGGCACGGCGCAGACGAACGTGACTACACTGTGGCGGCGCTGATCTTGAAACAATTGGGCGCGCAGTCTGTTCGCTTGCTCACGAATAATCCGCTCAAGATTGATAGCCTGCAAGCATCCGGCGTGAAGGTTACAACCAGGGTTCCGATCCGGTCTCACGTCACTGCCGAGAACGCCGCCTACCTGCTGACGAAGGCTCAACGCATGAACCACACGCTGAACCTGGACTCGCTCTCGGCGGCGCTCAAAGGTAATGGCAACGGGCACGGCCACGACCGTCAAAGCTCTCAAATGCATCCCGAAAGCTTCCCGGCGGAGACGGACGAGCATCTCGAAGTGCTCCTGCAAAGAATCGCCGGACACCGCGAGCGTACTGGCCGCCCATTTGTGACCCTCAGTTATGCGCAAAGCCTGGACGGCTGCATTGCGTCCCTTCCGGGCCAGCCGCTCAACTTGAGCGGCCGCCAGTCCCTTGTCTTAACACACAGGCTGCGCGCCGCCCACGATGCCATTCTCATCGGCATCGGCACTGTGCTCTCCGATAACCCGCAGCTCACGGTGCGTCTTGTCGAAGGCAAATCACCGCAGCCGGTGGTGGCAGATAGTCGTTTGCGCTTTCCGCTCGACGCCAACCTACTTCGCGAGCGTCCCCTGCCGCTTTTGATCGCCACCTGTCAGGGCGCAGACCCCGAACGTCAGCGGGCGCTTGAAGAGGCCGGGGCGCAAATCCTGCGCTTGCCCGCCGGGGCTGACGGGCGAGTCGGTCTGCCTGTTCTATTGGAGCGTTTAGGCGAGCTGAATATCAACAGCTTGATGGTAGAGGGTGGGGCGCGCATCATCACCAGTTTCCTTTCGGCGCGGCTGGTCGATCACCTCATCCTGACGGTCGCGCCTAAATTGATCGGCGGCATGCGCGGCATCCGTCGTCTGGCGCAGACAGGCCCCGCAGGCTTCCCGCACCTGCGCAACCTGCGTCATCAATGGCTGGAAGAAGACATGGTGCTGTGGGGCGACCCCATCTGGGAGAAGCCATGAAGCGACGGGCCGTTTACTTCACAGCACCTCGCCAGGTATCAGTCGAGGAGGAGCCGCTGCCCTCGCCAGCGGCCGATCAGGTTCTAGTTCAAACGCTGGTCTCGGCGATCAGCGCGGGCACGGAGCTGCTATTTTACAGGGGCCAGGCTCCCGCCGACCTCCCCGTAGACGAGACCATCTCGGCCCTCGCCGGTGATTTTAACTTTCCCCTCAAGTATGGATATGCGGCTGTCGGACGAGTGGCGGCGACGGGCGCGAATGTTAGTCCGGCATGGCAGGGGCGGCTGGTCTTTGCCTTTCACCCGCACGAAAGCCATTTTCTCAGCTCCCCGGACGAGCTGATTCCTGTCCCTACAGGCTTGTCGTCTGAAGAAGCAGCTTTCTTACCCAACATGGAAACTGCCGTCAACTTTCTACAGGACGGCCGACCCTTGATCGGAGAGCAGGTCTTAGTCTTTGGTCAGGGAGTGGTGGGACTGCTCACGACATCGCTGCTGGCCCGGCTGCCTCTGGCCGGATTGGTCACACTGGACTGCGCCGCACTGCGCCGCGAGAAATCACTGGCCCTGGGCGCGCAGTCGAGCCTAGACCCGGAAGCGCCCGGTGTGCTGGCTCAGTTGAACTCACTGCTCGCCGTCGAGGGCGCAGATGCCGGGGCTGACCTGAGCTATGAGCTTTCCGGCAACCCGGCGGCCCTCGACCTGGCTATTGCGAGCACGGGTTTCAACGGGCGCGTGGTCATCGGGTCTTGGTATGGTCAAAAGCGGGCGGCGCTTGACCTGGGAGGCCGTTTTCATCGCAGCCGCCTATCGCTCGTGAGCAGTCAGGTCAGCACCATTGCGCCGCAGTGGTCTGGCCGCTGGAATAAATCCCGTCGCCTCCGGACGGCATGGCAGATGCTCCGGCAAGTGAGGCCGGGACTGCTTATCAGTCATCGCTTCCCCGTTGACCGCGCGCCCCAGGCTTACGACCTTCTGGATAGACACCCGGAGGAAACCGTTCAGGTAATTCTCACCTATCAAAGTTGATTGAGCTCGAAGATAGCCGTCAGGAGTGTAGACTCTATGTATACCTTATGCGTCCAGCAGGACTTTGTGGCCCAACATATCCTCTCGGGCGAGGACTCAGGCCCCGAAAACCGCTGGCACTCGCATCATTACCGTGTCGAAGTGCGGCTGGAAGGAACATCGCTGGATCAACAAGGGTACATGCTCGACATCGTTGATCTCAGGAATCACCTGGACGAGCTGCTGAACATGTATCGAGACAGGATGCTGAACGACACGCCCGAATTCGCTGGCTTGAATCCAAGCCTTGAGCACTTCGCTCGTATCTTCTGCCAGGCGCTCTCAAACCGGATTCAATCGCCGAACCTGAGCGCCGTCACCGTCAGGATGTGGGAAGATGAAAGAACCTGGGCTTCTTACCGGCAGGAGCTCTGATGCGTGTCGGGCTGGTGATCTACGGCAGCCTGGAAACCCTCACGGGAGGCTACTTGTATGACCGCGCGCTGGTCAATTACCTGAAGGCTCGGGGGGATGAGGTCGAGGTGATCTCCCTTCCGTGGCGAACCTACGGCCGTCACCTGACAGACAATCTCTCTTCCAGCCTCCGGCGGCGATTGCAAAATGCCGAGTTCGATCTGCTCATCCAGGACGAGCTTAATCATCCATCGCTTTTTCTGATTAATCGCTTACTGAAGAAACGAATCGCTTATCCGATAGTAACAATCGTTCATCTACTGCGTGCAAGCGAGTCACGCCTGTCATGGCTGAACCGGATGTACGGCGCTCTTGAACAGCAATATCTCAAGACGGTGGATGGCGCGATCTTTAATTGCCACACGACTCGCCGCGCCGTCGAGCGACTCTTAAAGCGAAAGCTTCCCGGCATCGTGGCCTATCCCGGACGCGACCGCCTGATTCCGGCAGTCTCGGTCGAAGAGCTGACGCGAAGGGCGCTCGGGCCCGGCCCCTTGCGCATCATCTTCCTTGCAAACGTAGTCCCCAACAAGGGATTGAATGTGCTCCTCGACGCGCTCAATCAGTTACCGCTTCGCAGTTGGCACCTGACGGTAGCAGGCAGCCTCACGATGAATCCCGCTTACGTCCGCACGATCCGCCATCAAATCACGCGCGCCGGGCTCTCGAACCATGTGGAGATGATCGGGGCGATGCCGCATGATAAAGTCCCGGAGCTTCTTGCCCGAAGCCACGTACTGGCCGTGCCGTCCTACTATGAGGCAATCGGAATGGCTTATTTGGAGGCGATGGGATTCGGCCTTCCGGTGATTGCTTCGCGGGCCGGGGGCGCGCGCGAGATCATTACTCATGGCGAGCAAGGTTTCCTGGTTGCTCCGGGAGATGCAAACTCCATCGCCGGCTATCTACGGGAGATCGAGCAGGATCGGCCGCGATTGATCGAGATGAGTCGCTCGGCCTCCAAACGCTTCTCCGCGCATCCGACATGGGAGCAGAGCCTCGGAGACATTCGCGAATTCTTGCAGACCTTAATCAGAAAGTGACCGGACGGCTTTAGCTCCAATGAAGCTCATATCCCAGGTACTCTTCCAGCCGACGATTAGCAGGCCGGTAAAACTCTGCCAGTTGTGCCCGAAGACGCGGCGCAAGCCTGGGCGGCGGCGCGTGGTTGAAGCGCCGCGCCAGCAACTCACCGTACTCGTGATGCGGCAGACCAAGATAGTCTTCCATTTCCCGCATGATCGTCTGAGCCCTGCCGGGCCGCGCAAGCTCCTCTGTGACCAAGACCTTGACCTGGGCCCAACCGTACACGGACACCCACTCCTGTAATTTATCAATATAGATGCCGGGAGAGATGTAATGAGTCTTTTCCCCCTTGTCGTGCGCCCTCATCTCCGCCTGAATATCTGTCTCAAAGTCCCTCACCTCGAACCCTAAATCGCTGCCCGCGTCCTGAAAGCGCCGGTACATACGGTGGTGCGAGTAGGCACGATCAACCGGATTACGAACGAGCAGGATGAGCTTCACCTCCGGCAGGTATTGATGGAGCAGCGCCGGCGGGACTTCGTGGAATGTATTGGCGCTCGCCTCGCCCGTGATGTAGTCCACGCCGGGCTTGCGCTCGACGGAGACCGCCACGGGACGGGACGTGCCAGCCTGATCCGACGCCTCCCACTCGAAAGATAGATCGCCCTGGTACTCGCGTGTCGGGAACAGGCCGTAATAATCGGCGATATGCGACGCTATGTACTGAGGATTATGCTGGCCGAAAAAATTGGGCTCTTTTTCTGCGCAGGGTAAGACAGCGGGATGCGCCACAAGGTAGCGATAGAGAGAGGAGGTGCCGCATTTATTCACACCGATGATAAAGAAGCTCGGGCGCAGGTGCTTCATAGCTCACTTTGGATTGACTGATGAAAAGTTTTTCGTTCAAGCCGGGCCACATTAAACTCGCAGCCTTCGAGAAGCTCGCAGGCTGCCCGGAGAATTGCGTCAACCGTGATGCCTGTCGTGCAGGGCGGCTCGACGGAGATGCCGCACGGCGGATCAAATATGCAATCACAAGGACTGCAAGACAGCGGGACTCTGATGATCCGGTATCGCTCAGGCGGACACCACGGCCCCCACTTCAGCGGGTCGAGCGGCCCATAGAGACCGATGAGCCTCGCGCCGACCATCGCCGCCAAGTGAAGCGGCCCGCTGTCAATGCCGATCACCAGGGAAGCGCGGCGATAGAGCGCGGCCAGAGCGCCGACCGAAAGCCTTCCCGCCAGGCCGTAAGCGCATCCATCGCTGGCCGCTACCACCTCCGCGACGAGCGCCTCTTCACCCGGCCCACCCGGCACAAGCGAAGTCAGCCCCCAGCGCCGTCGAATCTCGATTGCCAGGCGACCCCAGCGTTGAGGAGACCAGTTCTTGAGCGGCCAGCCTGAGCCGGGCTGGAATACAATGGGATTTCGTCCGGCCGCAGGCGCTTCGAGGAGCACTCTCTCGGCAGTCTCCTCTTCCGACCGTGTGGGCACAAAATCTCCTGCCGTGACCGGGCCGTGATCCTCAACGGTCTTCGCTCCCAGGCAGCGAGCCGCGACCTCAGTCAGAGTGAGGGTCTGGCTGACGACGTGCCCTCGCTCGTGAAAAGGAAGGGCGACTGTGAGAAACGGCTCGGTTCCCGGTGTCGCGTAGCCAACGCGGATTGGGATACCTGCCGCAACGGCCAACTCGCCTGACCATGAGTCTTCCGGGCGAGATAAGATGATGAGGTCGAAACGTCCGCGAAGCGAGCTGGCCTTCCGGTTAACAATGGCAGTCCATTTGGCCGGGTCGGGCGGGGCTGTGAGCGGCGGAAAAGGAAGCGTGTATGTCCGGTCAATCTGAGTACAGCGCCGGACGACCTCGCCCAGTTTAGAGGTCACTAGAAAGCTGATCTGCACGTTGGGCAAGACCGCGCGGAGCGCAGCAGCGGCAGGCAGCGTCAGGAGCACGTCCCCGAGATGATCTGGACGAGCGATCAGAATACGCGGTCTCGCTGCCTCATGAGCTGTGGTCATGCGCTCTCTCTGGTGAATTAGGAATCATAATTCAAAGTCGGCACGCGCGCCCCGTACTTTTGATAATACTCAGGATTAAATTCTAACCTCTTCTCCTGATAGTTCCACCGATACGAGCACTCGCCAAAGTGTCTCATCTGATACTCATATTTCTTCCGCCCGTATTCATGGAGCCACGTTAAGTGCTCGACGTGGGCTGTTTCTTTCGGGATGATGGTTCCGGCATGGTCTACGGAGGCGCTGCCGTCACAATAAAGAATGACATTATCCGAGCGAAACTGCTTGATGCCACAGTGACGATCAGTCCGAAAGATTCTCGGAGGTTGAAAGCCGTCCACCCAGACGCGGCCGTCGAATATATAGTTCTTAAAGTTGATCGAGTACCAATCTGCCACCCCGTCTTCGCGGATGTAATTCACTATGGATTCGATTTGACCGACAGTATATATTTCATCTCCATCCAACATCCACACAGCGTCCGTCTTTTCCGAGAGAAGATAGCGTAAGGCAAAATCCCTCGTTTCCGCCTCTGAGAAGAATCTTAATTGGCTCTTGTCGGTGATGGAATAAGGATGATTGATGATGTAGAGGTAGTCGAACGGATATTTTTCGCTGCGTAAAAGCTCGCGCGCCGTTTCCATATCCAAAGCATCCGTATCATAGCCAAGCTCAGCATACTCCTTGAACATGCCGCTCACGGCAGCTATTTTGAATTCGACACCACTGCCCCTCAAATTAATATCGAACCAGGGACGAAGAACGCGCTCCAGGTTGGCGGCGCAATCGAATAGACAGGCCAGTATCCCTATCCTCATACCCAAGGAATCATTCACCACTTGATGCTCCTGCTTTGGAAGGCTGATGTACCTTTAGTTAGAGCTTGGAATGGCGGAGTATAGTCTGAAGACCTGTCCGGCGACAATACTGAAATCGCGTGCGGAACAGCCTTGCCGCCCTCACGACCGGGTGGCTAATTTCCGATTGGTCTGGAAGCTGGAATATACTCTTGAGTCACGAGGAGGAAATGAGGAAAAGTCTTGGATGCCGTATTAGTGTTTGACGCCGATAACACTCTATGGGACACGAATGCGGTCTTTCACCGGGCGCAGCTCGATTTGTTACGCGTCTTTATAAAAGCCGGGTACATATCTGATGAAGAGTCGCAGTTTGAAATTTTAAGGACAGTTGACCGCAAGCTGAGCAGCCAATTAGGCTGTTTCGAGTATGACTTCGGGTTACTATCTGCGGCCTTGGCGCACCACTGTTCGGGTGCGTCAACGATAGAAGAGGCCGTCGCAAGGGCCATTGATCGGAGAAGCGAAAATTTAGATTCCGAGCTTATAGCGTTAATCGCGGAAGGCTATCGCACGTTTCAGGTAGGACTACGTAGAGTCCCGACTTTGTACCCTGATGCTGCCTCTGTGCTCTCCTCAATTCGCGCCTCGCGCGCGCCTGATATTCACATTGCCACCATCCTCTTCTCAGAGGGTAATCCTGCGCGACTTGAACATATCCTGCACGCGCATGAGATCAGAGAGCGCTCTCTGTTCGACGAGATCATCCTTGACATCAAGAGTGTGGAAGCATTCGAGGCCGCGAAGCTGGCCGGACTCAAGCATCTGCCTGAGGGACGCGATCATGCGGAGACGCTCTTTGTGATGACGGGCGACTCTTTACTGCGTGACATAAAATATGGAAATCAAGCGGGCTTCGTCACCATCTACAAGCCAACAAGTTTTTTAGGACGAGAGACGCCGCGTGAAAAAGACGAACAGCCCGACATCATCATTCGCTCATTAAGCGAGCTGCCTTCAGTATTGAAGGAGATCGGCGTTCCCGTTAATCCTCTTCTTGAATAAATTGGCAAGGCGGCTTTGCGCATTTATTCAGTAATTGTGTATACATTCTATCCGAGAGCGCAACCTTAACTCGGAGTCTTCAGTAGATGATAAGCCTGAACACCCTGCCCTATCTGATCGGTTTGATCGGCCTCTTGCTGGTCTTCATCGGCATTAAGTACTCAAGAGGAGGGTTCATCGTGCGGGGCAGGGACGTGGATGTGAAATCGTTACTGGCTATCGGGACTTTCATTCTGGCCTCGCTGGCTCTTCTTAAATTCTTTGGCATTGTGTAAACAGGAAGTCTTCAAAGACTCAGCGGATGCGTTTAATAATAACCTGATAGCCTTTATGTAAAAGTTCTATGTCAGGCCGGGCTTCCTCCAGAAAGCGATCAATTCCCGGAGCGGGCAGTTCCTCGGGCGGCAGTTCCGGTTGCCAGGCGTAATCATCGAAGATAATTACTCCGTCCTTCTTCAACAGTTCCCAGCTTAAACGAGCATCGCTATAGACATCGGCCGCCGCGTGACTCCCGTCTATATAGACTATATCGTAATTGTCCCTTCTCAAGAGCTTCAACACCTCTTTGGAATCACCCTTTATCTTCAGCACCTTGCTTGCGCGGCCGGTGTTTCGTATGTTGTGGTCAAACCGCGACTCTAAAACTTTATGAGGAAATGTATCCACGCACGTAATGGAGGAAGTCTGATGAGTGAGAATGTTGTCCAGAAACCACTTGGCAGACCGCCCCTCGTGGCTCCCGATCTCAAGCAGGTGCACACGCTCGCGCCCCTTGAATTGGCCCAACTGTTCCGACCAGATCGGGGCAGCGTGCGAAACCCAGTCGCCGGAAAATGAGTATTCCGGTATGCGCGAAGCTAATACTGATAAGCGACTCTCGATAGAGATCAGCGTCCGAAGCAGTAACTCTGAAATCCTCATAGCCTTAATTTCATGCCGTTCCAGGCAACGGAATTTGGACGAGGCTTCCACGGCGAGCTGAAGCCGGGTTATAGTCTGAGCACTTACAGAATATTATCAGCATGAGAGAGAAATGGGTTGAGATTGTGATGCGTCTTTCGACCGTTCGCGCCATTTCCCTGGCGACGATCATATTACTGCTGCTCTTCCTTTCGCTCGCGCTCTTCAGAGCTTATCCTTTTGTTGATAACGTCAACGCCGCGACATCCACAGGCGACGATTGGCTTCTCTATAAACAATATGCCACGAGCATCCTCCGCGACGGCCTGCTGATTCGGGCCCATCCGGGCACATATTACGAGCCGGCCGGGTTCATCTATAACTATTTTATTGCCGCCGTTTTTTGGCTGACCGGCGAGAACTCCTCTTACGTCTATCTTGTCCAGGCGGCAATGCTCGCCTTATCGGTCGGGCTCATGACCATTGCCTTCAAGCCATACTTGTCAAAACAGGCCGTCCCCTTTTATTGGGGGGCACTGGCGCTGACTCTCTTTCTAGACGTATTCCTCATCTACACCTTCAGGCTGCTCAGCGAGAATCTGTTGCTCTTTCTCCTGCCGATCTTCTATTTAAGCATCCTCAGAGCTTTTGAGATGAAATCATCGCTGCTGGCCGCTTGCGCCGGCATTGTTTTGGGCTTCTGCTCGCTATGCCGGCCGAATATCGTTTTAATTGGCCCGGCCGCCTTCGTACTGCTTTTCATCTACCTCAAACACCAGCCGCGTCGCAGAGCAATCCTCTCCGCCTTCCTGTTCTGTTTCCTGCTGGTCATCTCTTTACTACCTCTGCGAAACTATCTGGTCGCAAATGAGATTCGCGTGCCGATAGACCCTTATAAGAGCCAGAACATGCGTAAGGCGCTGGGCATTTACCAGCCTGTGACGCCGCCCCCGACGAGCACGGTTGCGCTCCATGCTATTAAGCTCTACGGGAGGCTGGTTCTCTTCTGTAGCGGTTTGACGTTCCTGGAATTGCCGCTTCGCTGGCTGCGGCCCCACTGGACTCTGATGTGGGCCGGGACTTTTGTCTTCGCGTGGCGGGCCTTCAAGAGAAGGCGCTTAGAGTTCTGGGAATCGCTCACGCTCAGTTTCGTCCTTCTCTACCTTGCGCCCCTGATCGTTTTAATCAATATCACCAGTTATGGTTTTAGAATGGTCGTGCCCGTCATCCCGGTTATTTTACTCCTCGCAGTCCAAGCCCTTGCTTCGAGGTTGTTGCCGGAAGAGGCGTCGTTAAATCCGGCATCCCATTAGCTTGCATCCCGTCGAACCATCTCTATGCACAGTCAGGAACAGTACGATAGATTTCGCGGCTCCTCTCGGCGTCGGAGGCGGACGGCTGCTCTGTTGCTCATCTCGCTCTTCCTGCTCGTGAATCTGGCGATTCTGATGAGCATAGGGATTCGTACGGCGGGAGATTCTCCGAGGTACTTGGACGGGGCTGAGAATCTGCTCAGGGGTTTGCCGTTTCAGGAGAGGCAAGCCTATTACACGGGTTATCTGCCGCTCATAGCCTTCTGCCAGATGATAGGGAGCGGTTTGCCGGGCGTGGTCGCGGTACAGCTCATGATGGCCGGATTGGCCGCGCTCGCGCTCTATGACCTCGGCCGCAGATTACACGGTGAGAGTGCAGGGCTGTTTGCCGCCGGTCTCTTCGCAGCGAATCCTGATATTGCCCGCTGGAATGCTTACATACTGACAGACTCGCTCTATATCTCGCTGGTCATCCTGGCCGTCTGGTCTACTCATAAGGCGTTCGAGCGGCGTCGCTACTGGTATGTCCTGGCCGCAGCCGTGCTCGTCGCCGCGACGCTGATTAGGCCCAACGGGAGCGTGCTCGTTCTGGTAAGTCTGCTGTACCTGTGCAGCGGCATTAAACGCAGGAGGCTGCGCTATCTGGCAATCGCTGCAATTCTTCTGGCTTCTATTCTGAGCGCGCTCGCTTTATTGCGCTTCTATACGTTGCACTACGGCGATAATCCGGCGACAGCCTTGCGTTACGGGATCACTGGGATCAGCGAATGGGACGTACGGATGCCTTCCGAGCCTGGGCCCTTCGCGGGCGAATGGACTGACCTAATAGGTTATGTCGCCCGCCATCCGTTTGCCTCTTTGCGCCTGGGCGCGACGCGCGTCGCCATAGAGCTGATACACGCTCGACCCTTTTTCTCTTTCAAACACAATGCGCTGCTGCTCTTGAGTCTGCCTGTTATTTACCTGCTGGCGCTCGTGGGCTTAAGGCTGAGCCGCAACAGGTCTCTCGTGCGACTCGTCGTTTTAACCATCGTCGCTCATCTGGCCGTCGTGGCGGCCACTTACGCTGATTGGGACGGGCGGTTTTTACTCTACGTCCTGCCCCTGATCTGTCTCTTAAGCTCTTGCGCCTTGGCCTCTCTCACGACGAAGCGTGCGCGCGCTCTTTCGTCGAAAGATATGGAAGAGCCAGCACAGGGCGAAGACAACCGTGCTGTAACAGTAATAGAGTAGATGGAGCGGGACGGCCCCGGCGAGAAAAAGCAACCCACGACGCCGCCAAAAAAAGGCGTACAGCTTCCGATTAAGGAAAAAGAGAATCGCCAGCAACAATAAGGCCGGAGAGAACAGAGAAGGCGAGATGAAGCCTGAGGCTAGAAGCGTAAGCGCCGAGACAGTAGCCAGGGCGCTCAGCCGCTCCCTCATACGCAGATTGAGGTCGGCAGGTATGCTCCCCCTTTCCAGCATCAGCTTAGACCAGGGCGCGGCTCGCCGGAAGATGTCCGTCCGCAGAAGGCTCGCGAGCGTCCAGCGTTTCAAGTGACGAACCTGCACGCTTCTGTCCAGCATGATGTCAAAACCCGCATCACGTAGCCGGTAGCCCAGCTCTATATCTTCAATCGAGGGCGCGCCGTAAACAGTGTCGTTGAATCCTCCGACGCGGAAAAATATCTCGCGCCGGATGGCCCCGCACCCTGCCCAAAAGGTTCCGGCCTCGCGGCTTCCCTGTTGATGGACGAAATGATGAAGGAGATTTTTGTACTGCGAAACGAAGTTCGTCGCGGCCGGAGCGTCATCATAAGAGCCGAAGAGCGCGGCCAGCCCCGGCTTTGCTTGAAAGTGCGCGCTCACGCGCGCCACAGTAGACGGCTTGACGAGAACATCCGAATCCACGAAGAGAAGAACACTTCCAGACGCCTCCCGAGCGCCACGGTTGCGCGCCGCTGCGGGGCCGCTCCGCGATTCCAGTCGAAACACACGGGCTCCGCCCAGGCGGGCGACATCCGCGCTTTCGTCAGTCGAGCAGTCATCTACGACAATCGTCTCAAAATCTCCTCGGGCAGCCGACAGCGCCTCAAGGCATTGGCCCAGGTGCTCGCCCCCGTTGTGTACGGGTATGATGACGGAGATGAAGGGCTCGCTCTTCCGGGCGTCGGCTCTCTTTATGTGCTCGGTCATCTCAAATCTCCGACTCAGCCGGAGCGCCTCGCAGGCGTGTGACATGCTCAGGGACAAGGGGCTGGGTGGAGGCGAGCCGTCTATACTGGTCTGCGGCCTCCGCTTCGACCTTTTCTTCGAGGTGCTCCGGGTCTGTATTGACCGTCCACAGATCATAGCTCGCGCCGAGGATATTTTTGACGGCCAGGATTGCCGTCAACATGGAATGATCCTGATTGTTATATTTGTGCATCCCGTTGCGCCCGACCAGTTGCAGGTTAGGGAGGCGGCGGAGAAAGCCCCGAATGACTTCCAGCGCCTCCTTGTAAGTGCGGTCGTAGACCGGATAAGCCTTCGGGACTCTGATGACCACGCCGTCCTCTACCTCGCTGGCCTTGACCAGGCAGACCTTCTCGACTTCGCGCTTGCCGAGCGCGATCAACTCCTCGTCCGACATAGTCCAGAGCCCATCACCCTCGAAACAGAAATACTCAAGACCGAGGCAGGTCTTCTCCGGGTCTGAGACCATGTGCGGGCTCCAGTTCTTGAAGTTCTGAATGCGCCCCATCTTCACTTCCGGGTCGTGTATATAAATCCAGTTATCAGGAAATATATCGCGGCGGTTGACGATCAGTATGACGGTCACAAAGTCTCTGTAGTTAAGGCTCGCCGCCGCACGTTGCACCTCTGGGGGCGCAGGCGGAGAGAGGCGTCCGATCAGTTCGCGGATGGACATACTGCTGATAAAGTGCGAGCCTTCGACCGTCTCTCGCCGTCCATCGCAGGCGACCTCGACGCGCTCGACGGCGCGGTCGCGCCACTCGATTTTCTCGATCTTCGTGCCGAGGCGAACCGCGCCCCCGCGCTCCGAGACACGCGCGGCCATCGCTTCCCACATCATGCCGGGCCCACGTTTCGGATAATCGAACTCTTCGATCAGCGTCCTGATCGCGGCGCGTCTATTTTTGCCGAGCGGTTTAAAGAAAAGATTCCTGATGGCGACTCCGAGCGAGAGGTCTTTAATGCGTTGCGCGGCCCAATCGGCCGTGATCTCTTCGCAGGGGATGCCCCAGACCTTTTCCGTATAGGTCTTGAAGAAGAGCTGGTAAAAACGTTTGCCGAAGTGGTTCGTCACCCACTGATCGAAGGTCTCCACCCTCTTTTCCGGGAAGGCGCGCGCTCGCAGGTAGCTCAGAAGAACCAGCCCTGCGTTGCGTAGGCCAATATGAAAGAGCGTCGAGGAGAGACGCAGCGGATAATGCAGAAAGCGGCCGTCATAATAGATACGAGACAGCCGCTTGCGACGAAGAAAGTCGCCACCGGGCAGGACTTCACGCCACAGGTCGTCAACCTCCTTGACCTTGGTGAAGAAGCGGTGGCCGCCGATGTCGAAATGATAGCCTTTATGGCTGATCGTGCGCGAAAGGCCGCCGACGATCAACTCCTTTTCCAGCACGACCGCCGAGGCCCCGGCCTTACAAAGCTCGTAGGCTGCCGTCAGGCCCGCAGGCCCTCCGCCGATGATGACAACTCGCTTCTCGCCGTGATCTTCCATCGAATTTTAACGCTCGCTCAACTTCTGTCGCCGGGGATATACCATAGCACGCTCAGTCTTATTTGAATCCAGGTGGTCGTTGACCACAGCCCCCTTCGTCTCCAACAGCCTGTCCAGCACAAGGCCGTAGAGCCGCTCGCTCATCGGCAGGCCGTTATACTTCTCCCCCGAGTAGGAGGCGCACAGGTTGGCCGCGCGGACAGGAGAGCCGAACTGCTCAATGTAGAGTCTGGTGTAATCTCCTCTTCCACCGGCTATGTCATGCATCACCAGGGGGCTGAAAAGAGCGATGTCCGTCAGCAAAGGAAAGCGAAGGGATTTATAGAGCCGTGTCAGGAAAAAAGTCCCGACCTCCTGCTTGGGAATTTCGCCCCGTTTATTTTTGACCAGCAGCTTACAGGCGTGAATGTAGAAATCGAGCATGCTGTTGGACTTCGTAAAGACCGTCGCCGCGTTATTGACTCTGAATAGGGGCTGCACTCTTTTGGGCCAGCTCAAGGTAGTCAAGCCGCAGCGCAGCGCCCGCAGACCGCCCAGCTTTTCCAGCCAAATCTCACGACAGAAGGCGTACTCCTCCTCGATGAGTATGTCCAAGTGCTCGGCGTCGAAGACGACCAGATCGGCATCCATCCAGATCGTCCTCTCATACCCGCCCGCGAGTAGCTCTCTGGCCAGTTCCAGCCGCGCCAGGTCTGAGACGAGCTGCACCTGTGCGTTCACTTTCTCCCGATACCACGGCGGGACGTAGTCGAACAGGCGATCATCAATAAAGAGGTAGTCGAACCCCTTGAGAGCGGCCCAAGCCTTCACCGTCTGCATGCAGCGCGTAATCCAGCCGGGCCCCCCGCTGCTGCGATAGGATTGATAGACGACCGTCTTCAAATCTCACCCTTTATCGGCCAGGAGGACTGGGATGCTTTCTCTTAAGGAGTCGCGCCCCTGCCGCTTGGCCATCCTGTATGACCGCCACAAAGACCACGGCCCGGCGAGATTGCCAGCTATCTCAATCAACGTCACCAGAAGCATTTGCCGCTCGGCGCTGCGAACCGCGCGTCGAAGCAGTCGCCCGAGATGCGTCACAGGCAGAGCCGCCACGAGCCGCGACACGGCGCGCAGATCGTGATCCCAAAGCAGAGTTATCAGATGATAAGCGACATGCCCTTTACTGTAGGCGTAAATCTGGCGGCGCAGGCCGTCCAGTTCAGGCCGATGCCTGTGCCAGACATAAGCCGACGGCTCGTAACGTATGGAGCCGCCAGCCTTGAGCACCCTGTAGAATAAATAGGTGTCCTCGCCAACTCCGGCAGGCATCCCCGAGCCAAGCATCTCGTTCATCAATCCTATCCGGGGATGCTCGAAGACGCTCCGGCGAAAGGCCGCGTTGGCCGTCCCACCCAGCCGCCAGGTAGGCACGGCGCGCAGCCTGAAGCTCTTGAACCACTCTCGGTCAACCTCGAAAGGCTCCGCGCCCCGGCCCAGCCCGCCATAGGCTTCAAAGAGGCGGGCCCCGGCCGTCTCAGTCTCAAGCGGCAGGACATTTCCCGTGACCGCCCAGCAATCGCTGCGGCTGAATGGAGCCACAAGCTTTTCCAGCCAGTCGCTCGGAACCCTCACGTCATCATCTACCGTGACGATGATCTCGCCGACGCTGGCGAGGATGCCTGCGTTGCGCGCGCAGGCGACTCCCCGGCGCTCTTCACGCACGAGCCGTACGCCGGGGAACATAGCGACCACCTCAGCGGTCTCGCCCGAAGAGGGGTTGTTATCAACGACGATGATCTCAACTTGCCTGTTTGTCTGCTGGGCGACGAGACCACTCAGGCAGCCATGCAGGTCACCGGGCCGGTCACGCGTGCCGATCACTATTGATACCGAAACTGTCGTTGGTGGCGCGAGATAAACCATCTTTAGCTTATGAAAGTGAGCCTGCGCCCTCTTCTATGAGAAAGGCGGGCAATTGATCGTAGGGGTCTGGAAAGCCCATACGCTCTGAGAGCACCAGGGCGAATGAACAGCTCACAATCGCAGCCGCAGATAAATGAAGCAAGGGGTGCAGAGTGCGGACGCCGGAAGCGCCAATCACCCAGGCGGCGGAAATCAGTAGAGCCACGAGGGCGTGCGGCCAGAGTAAGAATGTTCGCCCTTCGCTCCTGGTCTTACGCGTCAAGGCATATGGCACGCGCCGCCCGCGCAGGACATCAAACAGAGCTAAAAGCGTGTAAGGCCACTTCGCGTAGCGCAGTATTCTGGCCTTCCAGTAGATGCCCCACTCACGACGCGGCTCTAAATAGAAGCGCTGCCGGTAAAAGACACAAAGCTGCAAGGCCGCGCACAGCGCCGCAAATGCGTAGGCCGTTCCGCCGAAAATCGCGGGCGTCCAGACATCAGTCACAAGCATTACTGATAGAAGGGCCAGGCAGAGCAACCAGCTCAGACTGCTTTGTAGATAAACGGCCACGTCCAGAAAAGTGATGAGCCGCTCCTTGAGCGAGCTGTTTCTTGCAAGACGCGGATGAAGGCGCAGCTTCACATCAATGATCGAGCGAGACCAGCGTAGCTGCTGCGTGAGATAACCGGCCCAGTCAACCGGAGCAAGTCCACGGGCTAGAATCTGCGGCACATAGACTCCGCGCCACTCGCGGTTTTTGTAGAGCAGCGTGATGAGCAGGTCGTCCGCATCGTGCGGGGCAAACCCGCCGACCTCTCTGAGCGCCCGCATCCTGTGCGTATTATGACAGCCCGTCACGAACGGGTAGCCGAGCGCGTAAGCAGCCATCTGCGTGCACGAATAATAGGAGTAGGTCTCTTCGGCCGCGCCCGAGGCGATAAAGCTCGACTTCTGGTTATAGTAGGCAGCGGGCGCTTGCACGTAACCGACCTGAGGGTCTGCGAAATAGCCCAGAACTTTCATCAGAAAGCTTGCTTGCGGGACATGATCCGGGTCGAACGCCGAAACGATGTCGTAGCTGTCAAAGCCGACTTCAGATAACCACGCATTATAATTTCCATGTTTCGAGTTGCGCTGGAAGAGGCCGCTCTCCGTTTGATATTGCGCCAGATTTTTTCGACTGAAATGGAGCGCGCCAAGCTTCAAGCAGAGCGCGCGAACACGCTCGTCGTCTCCCTCGTCCAGCACCCAGGTGTCATGCGGATACTGCAAAGCGAGCAGGGCTTTGAGCGTGCGTTCCAGCATCTCGACCGGCTCTCCTGCGGGGACGAACGTCGTGACGACTGCCACTTTATAGCCGGGTCGTGCCGTTAAAGGCTTCGGCTTCCTCATCAGGGGCAGCATCAACAGGCGCGCAAAATGCTCGATCAGCTTGAGCGCCAGGACGAGCGTCGCCAGAGAGAAAAAGAGGAGAGAGTTCAACCGCTCCCCAAAGGAGAACCACTGCCACACAAAATATAGAATGGCGATGGAGCTAAAAACCAGAAGCAGGACGAATAAAGGATAATCCCACCACTTGAAGAGCTTCTCGCGCAACACTACGGCCCCGCTCTTTTCTGTGCTTCCTGTTTCCACGCTTGGATTATCTTGCGCCCTCGTCATCGTTGAAGGCGCGGAAGTGTGTTGATCGCGAGAGCCCGGAAGAGCACCCAAATCTGCGGCCTCGCTCGGGTGACTGCATCTCTTTACCTTAAGTTAGCGACCGCCGCGCATTTTGCCACACGTTAACCTGATAGAACAAGGTTGACTGAAGTCAAATAAGGTCGAATGGGCCCATAGCCTGCCCGCAATGCAAGCGTCACGGTAGGTTGGCGATATAGAGCCTGTACGGCTCGCTGATCGCGATGATGTCGTAGCGCCGCCAGTTCTCTTCCGTGCTGATTACGACCGCGCCCGGCGGCGGAGGTTCCGCCGGAGACAGCCGAACGAACCGTGAGCGATCAACTCCCCGGAGAGTCCCGTACCAGTAAGCCTGTATGTAGCCGGGAATCGCCGGGGCATCGGCCAGATAGATCGGCCTCGAAGGAGCGGCAATAGCCTGTGCGAAGATTTTGCGAGGGTACTCGGCGTCGAATTGATGAAGGCGGCGCGGCGCGCTTGCGTTGCGGCGGAACTGCCATTGAAAGAACGCCCCTTGCAGCAAAGTGAGGGCGATCAGAAAGACGAAGGCCATGCGCCAACCTCGCCGGAGTCTGGCTCTCTCGACGAACCAGGCGAAGGCCGGGACGCTCAAGACCAGAAGAAAAACCGGAAGGGCGACGAGCCGCAGCATGTGTAAATAGTCGCCGGTCAGAGAGGCAGGGACGACGGAAACGAACAGCCCGTAAAAGATAAAACGCCACCACGCGCTACGCCTCTGATCCCGTAAGACGAGCGTGCCGCCGACGATGGCAAAGACGAGCGTCGCCGCCAGCATGTGAGGCGCGCCCGAAAGATGTACGACCTGATCCGGGTTCGGGTCACCGCTGACGAGCAGACGCCACACATTCAGGTTGCCGACAAAATGGCGGATGAAATTCACGGCAATCTCGCCATCAGAACTCTGTGGTGTGATGTATGTGACGAGCTTGAATCTCCCGGTCAGCGCGCCGGGGTTGTGCCGGTTGAAGAGAAACAGCGGAACGAGCGTCAACAGGTAGGCGCACCAGGTCTGCAATAGGCTCGCCCATCGCTCGCGTGTGGCGAAAAGAAGTAGACCGAAAGCTAGAAGCGGCCCGAGGAGCCTCCCAATCGAATATGTGTAGGTCAGAAGCGCGAGAGTGATGGCCAGGCTGCCGATCTCAAGGTAGCTCCACTTCACTCTTGCCGAGACCCGATGCAGGCAGAGCAGAAAAAGCGCCAGTGCTAAGGGGTAGAGGGCCACCTCCATCACGACCCGGCTCGTCTCGAACAGCCAGGGCGTGAGCAGTGCGCTGAGCGTTGTCAGGAGTGCGACATCACGGCGGCGTGCGAGTCTCTGCGCAAGCAACCCCAACAAAAGCGCCGCGCACATCCCCGAAAAAGCGCTCAACAGACGCCCGGCCCAGATGCTTGGGCCCACGAGCTTAAAGAGCCCGGCCAGCAGGTAGATATAGACGGGATTCTTGTAATCACCGAAGGCGCGGAAAAAGAGGGGCCAGGGTGTGCCGTGTTCATCGCGCCCGCTCTGAGCTATGGTGTAGGCGTTATAGGAGATGGATGATTCGTCAATGTGGAAGCCGGGCGGGTTGCCGGGCACTCCGGCGAGATAAAGCAATGCGGCGAGAACGATCACCGGCAGAAGTAAGCGATGTTTTGCAGCGGTTGAGAAAATCTGGTGCGGTCTCCCGAAACATTATTTTTCCGCGCGGCGGCTGCCTGGCGATCAGTACTTAAATCTCAAACGCAAAACTCCGATGCAGGCTTCCCGGAAAACATTCCAGTCCAGCTTCGAGTCTCCGTTCTTCCTTTCGACGAAGATGATCGGCACTTCCGCCACCCTGAAGCCCTTCCGATAAGCCTTGTACTTCATCTCGATCAGAAAGAGGTAGCCGCTTGCGAACGCGTCGTCAAAACCGATTGCTTCCAGCGCCTCACGCCGCCAGCAGCTAAACCCGCTCGTCGCATCCGAGAGCGGCAGGCGTGTCACGAGCCGCACATAATTGACGGCCATCTTGCTCATAATCAAACGCCTTAAGTCCCAGTTGACGACGCTGATGCCGTGCAGATACCTTGAGCCGACGACCAGATCGGCCGTCTCGATCTGCGCGAGGAAGGTGGGGAGGTACTGAGGGTCGTGCGAAAGATCAGCATCCATCTGCAAGATATAGTCGTAATCTTTCTTCAGGACATGCTTGAACCCGTCGATATAGGCTCTGCCCAACCCTTCCTTCTTTTCTCTATGAAGAACGGAGAGCTTGCCGGGATATTTGCGGCTCAGGTCTTCGGCCACGTCGCCCGTGCCGTCCGGCGAGTTGTCGTCAACAATCAGCACATGCAGAGCACTCGCATAGGCGTCAATCTTCTCGATCAGTTCCGCTAGATTGGCTCGCTCGTTATAAGTCGGGATGACGATGATGGCTCGCATGATCTCAGCTTATGATTCTCTTCCCTTTCAATCTTGCACACGGTAGAGATAGATTGAGCCGCCGAAGACGGCCTCGGGTGCGCGCGCCCGGTATTGCTCGAAGAAGTTCACGCGCTGTTGTTCGGAAAGCCCCTCGCGCCCCGGCACGGTCGAGCCGTTCAGAAAACTCGCGCCGATAGCCACGTAAGCAGTGTCCGGCCTCTCCGGATGGGGAAGCGCGAGCGCGTCCATGTACTCGACGCCGCAGTAGCCTAGAGTCGCGAACCCGCCGAGGAGCGCGGCCCGAACTTTCGTCACCTTGCGCGCGCGCAGGTACTCCGCCAGCTCGCCCACGTCGTCGCCCCACTCGACATTGGAATCCGACAAGTAATACCAGTCCGGGCGCGGCCCCGCCAGTTGGTTCATATAACTCATGTAATCGGGATAGACGCGCACAGCTTCGACACCCACCCAGCAGACCAAAAGCAGCGCCACCGCCGCCCCCACGCGCCGCCAACTCCTGAGACGAAGCAAACTGTCAAGCAGCGCGCCGCCGAGTATAAACAGAAAAGGGTAGGCCGGGAGAAAATATCTCACGCCGATATTGATGTTGCTCATCATCACGAACGCCGTGTAGATGAGCAGCGGAACGATCAGAATCAGCAACACTCGCTCGCGCCTCGCAATCAACCTGTAGAGGGCCCAGCCGAGCGAAGCCAGGGAGAGCAGGAGGAATGGCAGCGTCGTCTTGAGCGCGAAAGCTACGGGGAAGTAGTACCACCAGCCGTGTTGACTGTACATGCCGAGCAGTGATGCCGAATGGCCTTCCCTGTTATGTCGGAGCTGCCAGTAGATGCCCAGCACGAAGTCCGTCGGAACCAGATGTTTGAGCACGCGGACGCTCGTCCACACCGCACGGAACGACGACGGGAAAGACGCAGCCACCCACTGCTCGTCCGCGCCGGTCAGCGCGCGACTGTGGAAGTAATAGGCCGCGTTGACGACAAAGAGTGAGGCCAGCAAGGCGAGCGCGGCCTGTAAGGCGAGCGCCACACGCCTTTCACCAACCTGCGGCGCGCGCCAGAGCAGCCAGAGCAGGACGGCTACGAGGAAGGGCGCGACGATGAGCATCGAATACTTACCGAGCAGCGCCAGCCCCGCCCCGCCGCCGACCCACAGGGCCCGCCGCCAAGTGCGCTCCTTCATGTAGTGATAGAGCGCGTAGCAGACGAGCAGGAAGCCGAAGGTCGCCGGGATGTCCGTCTGCACGACGCGCCCGTGCGCGAGCACAGTCGGCTCGAAGGCGAAGAGAAAGAGGGCCCAGAGGGCTGCGCGCGCTCCGAACAGCTCGCGCGCGAAACGGAAGATCAGGATGCCGAGCGTGAGCGTGAGCAGGGCCGCCGGGACGCGCGTCCAGAATGAGATAGTTTGAAAGCGCGCGCCGTTGTCCTGCCAGAAGCTCACCATATAGGCCCAGGAGCGCGCCGAGGGGTCTGTGATGGGGGCGAGCCTGTCAGGTTTCACTTCGTCCGGCTGGATGAAGAGCAGCGGGACGCCTGCGAGGAGCTTGCAGGCGGGCGGAAGCTCGTGGACGAGTTGGAAGTTGCCCGCGACCAAATGATAGTATGCTGACGGTATCAGCACCGTCTCGTCATTGGTGATAGTCTTGCGCGCAATCACTGTGAAGAAGTTGGTTGCCATCAAGAGCAGCAGGCAGCCTGCCAGCGTCTCGGCTCTATGTGCAGAAAGGCTATGACCGATAGAGACGAGCGTTCCCACGAACAACTCGGTCGGCCAACTCCTCGTGACGGCGCGGGGCCGTGCCTGCTTCAATGATTCGTCCATACATTTTTCGTCCCAGTCATCTGACGCCCGGCCGCGTGGCTGCGACTCTCGTCACGCTCTTTCCTCTCATCTACTTCTTCCCGGCAGTGAGGGGCCGCATTATCCTCTGTCCAGACGATGGGCTGATCTTTAACGTTCCGCTGCGCGTCGCCGCCGCCCGGATGGCGCTCGACGGGCACGTCCCGCTCTGGAACCCTTACATCTTCAGCGGCATGCCCCTGCTCGGCTCGGCGCAGGGGGGATTGCTCTTTCCACTGAACTGGTTCTATCTAATCTTCAGCGCGCCCGTGGCGACGAACATGATGGTCGTCTCGACCTATATGCTCGCAGCACTCGGCGCTTACCTCTACGCGCGCCGCAGTGGAGCGAGCGTGACGGGAGCAGCCGTGACCAGCCTCGCGTGGCAAGCGGGCGGCTTTCTAGTCGCTCAGCTCAGCCACATCAACATCGTGCAGGCGGGGGCAATGCTGCCCTGGGTGCTCTGGGCCCTGGACGGCTATGGCGCTGGTCTTGGGCGAAAATGGGGCGTGTTGCTGGCTCTCTTCGTTGCGCTTCAAGCTTTCGCCGGTCACCAGCAGACGCTCTGTTACTCTATCCTGCTGGCTTCGGCCTATACAATCGTCATGGCCTTCACAGAGGGCCGCTCGCGCAGGTGCTACTTGCGGGCGCTCGTTTTCATTGGCGGAGGGCTCTTGCTGGCCGCAGTGCAAATCCTACCGACCTACGAGTTACTGCGCAATAGCACGCGTGACACTGCGACCTACGACTTCTTCACTTCGTTCTCGATGCAGCGGCGCTTCGTGCTGACGCTCCTGGCCCCTTATCTCTTCGGCGGCGGAGATGGGCGTCTCTTCCGTGCGCCCTACATAGGCCCTCCGTTTTACGCCGAGTACGTCGCCTATGCAGGTATGCTGACGCTCATGCTGGCGCTCGTCGCAGTGCTGCTGAAGCCGAAAGCGCGCACCCTGTTCTGGGCGGCTACGGCCCTCGTCTGTCTCGTGCTCGCGCTCGGCGGGAACGCCCCCTTCCATATCTACAGGCTAATTTATCACATTCCTGTTTTGAACCTTTTCCGCGTTCCCGCGCGCCATCTGTTGGAGGTTAATTTTGCGCTGGCCGTCCTGGCGGGTCGCGGACTGACAGCCCTCGGCCGTGCTCGTCGCGCAGGCAGAGCTTGGCTAAGAGCGGGAGCGGTCGGCTTCGCCGTCCTTGTGTTGACATGCCTGGCGGTGACCTGGTTGCGCCCCACGGAATTTCGGCTGGGGCGTGCGGCTCCCGTCAGCTTCCTGCGCGCGCCGGAGTTTTTCGTCCCCGTAGCGGTCGCGGCAATGAGCGCATGGGCACTGTGGGTCTACGCGCGAGCGCGAGGGAGCAATCGCGCTTCCGCTGTGCTGCTCTTAGTCCTGGCATTTGATCTGGCCGTGTGGGGACAGTCGAGCGGGTGGCGCGTTAACGCCGGCCCACCGCCGGGCCATGAGTATTGGGGCGAGCCGGAAACAGTAAAGCTGCTGCGCGAGCACGAGCGGCAAGACCAGACGCCTTATAGAATCCTGACAGCGCCGCACACGTTCGACCCGTCGCGCCCGCCCATTCCCCCTTCTGTCTCACACTCGACCGACTGGGTGCTGTGGACGCAGCCAGACATCTACATGATGCACGAAGTAGAGAATGCCGCAGGCTACGATGGCTTCGGCGTGGCGCGCTATAGCCGACTAGCCGGAGAGATAAAGGTGTGGGGAGAGTTAACCGACCCCGATGCGACCTTGCGCGGCGACGGAAGGGAGCTTGACCTGCTCAACGTGCGATACCTCCTCTCCATGAGGCCGAACCCCGAAGCGCGGACTAAACCGGAGCCGCCCACAGCCTTCCCGGCAGCGACGCGAGAGTTCGGCGGCTTCATGTTCGCCGAGAGCGACCTGAAGATACCCAATCTGGGCCCTGGCAAGCGCCTGTCATTCAGCTTGCCCGCAGTTGATGCCGACCGCGTAGCGCTCGTGACGAACCTCGCCTGGTCTGAGGATGTGCCGGACGAGACGGTTGTCGCACATCTACGCCTCTACGCGAGCGACGGGCGGGTCTTGGAGTTCCCTCTGCGCGCGGGCGCTGAGACAGCCGAATGGTCATATGACCGGCCCGACGTAAGCGCGCGCATACGTCACAAGCGCGCCGCCGTAGCGACGAGCTATGAGGTGGCGGACGCGTCTGTGAGCTACGAGGCTCACAGCTACCTCAGCTCGTTTACGTTTCCCACGAAGGTTAAGGTGACGGGCGGGGAGATCACCGTCGAACAGTTCGCTGAGTGGCCGAAGCTTTCGCTGAGCGTGCAGCGCGTCTCGCTCTTAGACGCGGGCAAGGCTTATCCCCTGCGCGACGAGTGGGTGCAGGTGGGAGAAGAGGCGCGAGAAGAGAGGCCCGCGCTTCAGGAAGAGCAGGGCGAAGACCGTTGGCGCTGGGTTGCAAGGACGGCGTGGGTGGACATCTACGAGAACAGGCGATGGCTTCCGCGCGCGTGGCTCGCCTCGAACGAACGTGCTCTGAGCGAGCCGGAGCAGCTTGAAGTTATACGCACAGGCCGTCTGCCGGGCGCTGGGCCCTGGGAGCCTCTTCAAACCGCGCTCGTCGAGTCGGAGACTGGCGTCCGTAGCAACGCATCTGTCACGACCGGAAGCGCCGAAGTGACGCGGCACGAGCCGAACCTCATCGCCGTGAAGACAAGGGCTGCGGCCCCCGCGCTCCTCATCCTGAGCGAGAATCACTATCCGGGCTGGCGTGCAAAGGTGGACGGGCGGCAGGTAGAAATCCTGCGCGTCAATTACAACCTGCGCGGCGTAGTACTCCCGGCGGGCGAGCACACGGTCGAATTCGTCTACCGTCCGAAGTCCGTGCTCGTTGGTCTGGTCATCTCGCTGCTCACGCTCGCGCTTCTGATACTATGGTGGACGCGCGTGACGAAGAAGATGCTACGGAGGTGAAGGGATTTTGCGTCCGCCGACACTGCTCGCCCAGCCGCGCCTGATCGAAAAGCTTGACGACTGCTATTTCTATCACACGATAGAGTTGCCGGGCTTCGGCCTGGTGCATGGGCACTGGGACTTGCGCGGAAAGTTCGACGATTACATTGGCGGCGTTGACGTGGCCGGCAAAGCTGTCCTCGACATTGGGGCCGCGACCGGCTTCCTGAGCTTCGAGGCCGAGCGGCGCGGGGCCGCGCGCGTCCTTTCCTTCGACATGAGCGATGTCCGGCAGCAAACGCTCCTCCCCTTCAAAGACAAGATCTATTACACGGATCGTGAGGCTTGGGTGGCAGAGTACGGGCCCTGGATTGAGCGTTGGAAGAATGCTTACTGGCTCTGCCACCGTCTGCTCAAGTCGCGGGCCGAGGTCTATTACGGAAACATCTACGATCTGCCGCCGGAACTCGGCTCGTTTGATGTGACGATTGTCGGATCTGTGCTCGAACACCTGAGCGACCAGGTGTCGGCGCTGGCCTCCATTGCGCGGCTCACAGGAGAGACGATGATACTGGTGACGCCCTTGATTCAAACGGAGGAGCGCATCGCCAGGTTTGAGCCCACGGCCGACCGCCCCGAAGCAGACTATACCTGGTGGACTTACTCGGTCGGGGTTTATCGTGAGGTGCTCGCCATGCTCGGATTCCGCATCGCGAGCATCACCAGCGCACAGTACTATCACGATTACGAGCGCCGCTTTGAAGAGAGACAGACAATCGTCGCCGCGCGCCCGTGAAGCATGCTATTTGACCAGAAGGTCGTGTTTGAGCGTGGGCGACCCCAGGTCATCGAACCATGCCAGATGCTCCGACAGCATATCGAACTCCATGACGTACCTGGCCGCCTGCTCCGGCGCTCTGATGATTATCTCTAAAGCGTCCGACTCGCCCGGCGAGAGGTCTCTTTCCAGTCTCGCCCCGGCGTAATACCGGAACAGCTCTTCTTCATTTTCGTCGAGCAGGTGTGCTGTGAGGCGAACCGCTCCCTTCTCCGTCTCCGGCTCTCCTGCGGCCAGCCAGCGAGCCAGGCCAGTATTCCTGACGCGCACGCGGAAGCGCAGCTCCTCGCCGGCAGCGCACTCTGTTGGCCCATCTTCGAGCATGAGGGCGGCGCTGAGATGGCTCAAGCTCGTGCTGTCCGGGTAAAGGTGACGCTTGCGGCAGAGGAAAACGGCCCGCCCCTCGGGCGTCTGATCGAACAGCTCTACCTCTTCAAAGCCGACGCTTCGCAGCAGAGCTGCCAGACAATCAACGCTCGGATAAAACCAGTTATAGACCGGCTCTTTGGCGTCGCGCTCGTTCTCCATGAAGGCCAGGGGATGCAGCCTCTCTTTGCGTCGTTCCAGCCCACGAAGAAAAGAGCGCAAGCGCCGCCCCTCCTGCTCCTCAGTCATGACTGCGCTTTCGACGATGAGCAACTCGCGCGTGACCAGATAGAGCCTTTCTAAAGCCAGCACCGGATGCTTGCAATGATAGATGAGCCCGAGCGCCAGCGTGAGGTCGAAGTGTCCGACGACGCGCGGGTCTAGATCATAGACGGACATCCGACGGTATTCGATGTCGAGGTCGAGCACGCGCCGGACAAGCTTCGCTTGCTGTATGTGATGGCGCTGAGAGTCTACGCCTAAGACACGGGCTGCCCCGCGCCGCTTGGCCTCAATCGCATAGAACCCTGCATTGCAGCCGACATCGAGCACACTCCTTCCTGAAAGATCACCGGGCAGACATCGCCCTATAATCTTCCATGTGCCGAGGGGATGATCATCGTCGTCGTCGCGTCCGGCTTCGCTCCTGGTTTTAGTCGTCAGCCCTTGCCCCAGGTCAATCTTATGGAACCAGGGTTCCAGCCTTTCGATAGCGGCCAGAATCTCTTCTCGCGTCATGAGCCTTCCTTTACAGTTTTATCGCACAAGCAGCGGCAGGACGAGCGGCGCTGAGCCACACTGCTCGAACCAGCAGACATGCTGTGCGACAAGGTCAAGCTTAAGTGTGTACTGGCCGCGAAGCAGTGGAGCCTTGATTTCAAGCGCCAGGCGAACGCTCTCGCCCCGTGCCAGAGCACGCCCAATCGGCGGCTCGCCGTGCGACTCGAATACCAAGCCGCCGCTTCCGTCCATGATCTTAAGGGCGAGCATCACCGACCCCTTAAGCTCCGCTGGGCCCGTGAGCCAGAGAGCTTCGCCCGTATTCTCAATCGCCAGCCTGAGCTTGAGGGATGCGCCGGGAGCGGCCTGCTGCTCCCACGGCTCGACAAGTGTCAGGCGCGCTCTGAGGCCCGCAGCCTCTCGACTATCCGGCACATGCTGTGCTGGCCCACGTTCGACCACTTTTTTGCAGAGCAGATAAGTAACCTCCGGGGCCGAGACCGTCATCTTCTGATCTTTTATCAGCCCGCGTTGGAACAATCCGTTGACGCTCACATAATCGGCGATCACGGCAAAGCCATTTTCTGCAAGCAACCAGTCTAGATAGCGGCGGCTGAAGGGCGACTCAAGCGTCCCGAACTCGCGCATTGTATCGAGCAGCTCCCTTTCGCCCGCAGAGCCTTCCTGCGGGCGATCACCTTCGAGGATAAACAGCAAGCCTCCGTAGTCGAGCATCATCGCCAGGTGGCGCACAACGGCGCGCTCATCCTGGAAATGGTGGAGCGAATCGTAACAGATGATGGCATCGAAGGTTTCCGGAAGCGGCGCGCTCTCAATATCGTGCGTCGCAAAGCGATAGCGCAGAGCTGTTTCCTGATCTACGGGGAAGGGCACGCGCCGCAGGCGCTCGCGCGCCATCTCAACCAGATCGGGGCTGATGTCTATTCCGCAGACCTCGTAGCCGAGGCGGGCCAGGTATTCAGAGAGCCAACCCGAGCCACACCCGACATCCAGAATGCGACTTCCGGGCGGAAGCTTGAGCGCGCGCGTCAGGTTGGCGAAGTCGCAGAAGTGACGATAGGTTTCCTCGTCCATTCCGTCGCCCAGGTATTTCGGCGGCCTCCTGGCGAGATTGTCGAAAGGCTTTGTCAACAGGTAATGGCGGCGTCCGGCATCAAGCTTCTGCGGATACTCCAAAGCAGCCCGCTTGTAATCAATCCCTTCGAGACGGCGCAGGCGGCCCGTTTGCTCGGTTAATCGGTCGGGTGCAGTCTCTACAGCCTGCGATTGCGCCGTCTCGTCTGGTATGGTCTGAATCTCGCCGCCTTCAAAGTTGAATGCGTCGGCGGGGGCAAGCTCGGCTACTTTAGCAGCCACCTCGCGCAGAAAATCTTCATCACGGTCGCCTATCCCGAGCCGCGCAAGCTCATGCGAGACGCCCCGCACGAACCGGCGGCGGACGCGTCCCGCCAGGACTTCTTTGATAAAAGAGATGTATGAGTCGGCGCTATTGTTAATCGCGTGAGACGAGTGAGCGTAGCGCCGAGCGTTAGCGCCGATGCGCGCACGCAACGGCCCGTCCTCGATCAGTCTTTTCAGCAGGGCGCTGAGCATCCGGTCGGCGCTGCTGTCCATCTCTATTTTGACGACGGCGCTATCCGGCAGCTCTGAAAACCATCCCATATCGGAGACTATGGCGGGTACGCCTGCGGCCATAATCCGGCACAGGCTGGCGGAGGTTTCGCCGACAGTACTCTCTCGCAGATTGATGGCGATGTCTGTCCGGGCAATGCGGCGCTTGAATTCTTCGAGCGGGACGTAGCCCGTGACAGTCACGCGCTCCTTCAGGCCAAGCTCGCGCACAAGCTCCTGAAAGTTAAAGTAAGGGCTCACTTCACCGACCAGAGTGTAATGAAACGGCGGGCCGTCTTTGAGCGCGGCAAGCGCGCGCAACGTGCGCTCTATTCCCTTCTCAGGCGTGGCGTGTCCGAACGAGGCGAGCTGGACTACCTCGTTCCCTGTATGGCTTGATCGAGTTGGCCCAACCTCTTTGCCGCCGGTCTCGACGGCGTGCATCCTGATATGCGCAATCGGGGCAGCCGGAACAATTTGAGCGAAGCGCGAGCGACTCCACTCCGAATGGACTATGATCGCTTCGGCCATTTGGGCCAACCGACGGTTGAGCGGAAAGGCGAGCGGCTCGGCCAGGTGCGGCGGCTTGAGTCCTTCGCTAAGAGCCGCTTCGGCCTGCGCGCGAGTTTGAATACCGTGACAGGCTTCCAGCTCTTCCAGATAGATGTCCATCCTCCCGCGTTCATAAGCCAGGTAAAAGAAGAAGAACTGGAAGGCGAAATCATGAAAAACGACGATGCCCGGATGCTCGCGCATACACTGGTAAATTCCCGCGTGATAGCGCGGGTCGTTCCCCATGTGATACAGAACAGCGTCGTACTCTGAGAGCCGTCGCAGGACGCCCGGGTCTCTTTTGTAATCGAAGCAGGGAAAGCTCTGAAGCAGTTCTTCGTTTGCAGGTCTGAACCCGTCAACGAAGAGGTCAACGGACGCGCGCGCAGCCAGGTGCGGCAGCAACTCTTCGCTGTAATCGGAGATCCCTGATTTCTGCGGATTGAGCGGGCTGAAGAAAGCCAGTCTCATAGAATGGACATTCCTGTATGATAGATTTCGCGCCTCAGAGCTGAGCCACTATGATAGCACTGCTTTTTCTCACGGGGTCGGCCCTTTTGGGGAGCGGCCTGGTTCGTCTTGCGACGGGCAGGCTGCTCAATCATGCGGAGCAGGCGCTCTGGGGATTGGTCGTCGGCTGGACGATTTCGACGGTCGCGGCCTACCTGATGGCGCGCGCTCTCGGCGACCTGACGCTCGCTTTAATCCTCGCGCTCACGGCCTTAGTGTGGGCCGCGTCGATTGTCCTCTGGTTCGGCTCGCTCAGGCGCTTGCGCCTGCGTAGCCGCAACATACGTTCATTATGGCGGCCCGGATACGCAGGGTTACTGCTCTTACTCCTGTTGTTTGGGCCCATCTTCTTTGAGCTGTTCCGAACGCGCATGTTGCAAAAGGGGGCGGGCGGCCGCTTTTCCGGCGGAGGCAGCACGTGGTTTGACATCAACCTGCATCTGGCGATCAGCACCTCATTTCTCTATGGGCGTAATTATCCTCCAGTCTACACGCCTTTTCCTCCCGCTCCGCTTGTCTACCCGTTCCTGCCGGATTTCCAGACGGCCCTGCTCGTCCGCTCAGGGCTTGATTTCCATAGCGCGCTGACGGTCACAGGCGTCGCGCTGGCGCTCGCAATTGTGGGCCTCTTCTACTCGCTGGCGCAACGTATAGCGCAAACACCTCTGCAAAACCTGGGCGCACGCGTGCAATGGAGCGCAAGCCTGGCGACGATTCTTTTTCTCCTGAACGGAGGTCTGGGGTTTCTTTACTTCTTCAGGGATTGGCGGCTGAGTGGAAAGAGCTTGCCCGATTTCTGGTCGCACATGCAAAGCAACTACGCTCATCTGGCCGGCGAGGGAATTCGCTGGGCCAATCTCATTAGCGACGGCCTTCTCCCACAACGGCCGATGCTCTTCGGCCTGCCCCTGGCGTTGATCTGCATTACGCTGTTCGCCGTTGTCTGGCAGGAATCTGTTCGGGGCGGAAGGTGGAGCGGCTGGCGCAGCCTGCTCGGCGCAGGTCTGTTGGCGGGCGTGCTGCCCTTCTTCCACGTACACTCCTACATTGCCGTCGGCCTTATCGGCAGCGTACTTTTTCTGCTGCGCCCGCGCCGCGTATGGCTGGTCTTCTTCGCGCCCTCCATCCTGTTGGCGCTCCCGCAGCTCATCCCTCTGATGGGCCACGCGGGCCAACAAGGGTTTTTCCGGCTTCATCCCGTGTGGAGGGGAGCAGATGCGACGGGCTGGCCGATCTACTGGCTCCGCAACATAGGCTTGCCCCTGCTGCTCATTTTTCCGGCATACTTCACCGCGCCCGCCGAGTGGCGCAGGTTCTACCTGGCCTTCGTCGCCCTCCTCCTCTTCGGCCTGCTCGTCCATGTCTCTCCCAACGACTTCGATAACATCAAGCTGATCTACTACTGGTACGCGATGACCTGCGTGCTCATTGCGGGCTGGCTGGTAAGGCTGGCCGCCGTACACAGGCGACGCGTAGCCGTCGCAGCTCTGCTCTTTATCGTCTCGATTGCAACCGGCGTGCTCGCCTTGCAATACGAGAGGCTTGATCGAAAGCTGCTCTTCAGCGACGAGGAGCTGTCCGCCGCCGCTTTCGCCCGCGAGCACACGGCCCCCCGCTCACTTTTCCTGACCGCCCCGGCCTTCAACCAGGCTGTGCTTTGTCTCGCGGGACGCGCTGTCGTGCGCGCAAATACAGATTGGCTATGGAGTCATGGCTACGCATTTCAAGAGCGCGAGGCCGATGTCAAAGCGATCTATGCGGGCGAGGCGGAAGCCCGCGACCTGCTGCGCTACTACGGCGTCGAGTACGTCTATCTGGGCCAGAAGGAGCGAGACGACCTGCGCGCCAACGAGAGCTTCTTTGAGCAAAACTTCGCGGCCGTCTTCCGCAGCGACCACATAACCATCTATGACACGCGCTCTCCGGCGGAGAGTGCCGCTCGTCCAAGCATGAGCGCACGGGGCGTTACTGCTGCTCCCGCTCCGCCGCGCGAGTTCGCCTCAAGAATCGGGAAAGACCCTTATCAATGGCTCGTTGAATTTCCGCGCGCAGGCTACGCCGTCTATCGCTACTACCGTGTCGCGTTCGGACGAAGACCTCTGTATCGGGAGATGATTGAAGATATGAGGGCGGCGGGGCGGGGCGTCTATGTGGGGGCGGCCGGGTGGGAACAGGCGCTTGAGGATAACAAGGCCGCGCTGGCCGAAGCCATGTCAGGCCGCGCCGACTTCAAGTCGCTTTACGACTCTCAAACGAACGCGCAATATGTGGACGCGCTCTACGAAAACGCAGGCGTCCAGCCATCTACGCGGGAGCGTTCAGAGACAATCGCTGCTCTCGACGCCAGGGCACAGACGCGCGCCGCAATGCTTCAACGCATAGCCGACAACGGGCAGCTTTATAGAAAGGAATACAACGCGGCATATGTACTGGTGCACTACTTCGGCTACCTGCGCCGCGACCCCGAAGGCGCACCCGACGGCGAGCTGGCAGGCTTCAACTTCTGGCTCGGCAATCTTAATCGAACCGGAGATTATCGCAGCCTCAGCAGAGCCTTCTTAGAATCAGTCGAGTACAAAGACCAGCTTAAAAAAGGAGCCGGCAATATCTCTCGGCCATGACAGTTCACGTCGGCGGAAAAATGAAGGCGTATCAGATAATTTTTCCGGAGCGGGGGTTAGGCCGCTCGTCGCTGATTATCGTGCTCGTACTGGCGCTCGGCGGAGCCGTCTACATGCGCGGCGTGACGACCAATCCTCCGGGGTTCTATATTGACGAGTCCTCCGTCGCCTACAACGCTTACTGTATCTCCCGGAGCGGCAGCGACGAGTACGGTGTGCGGTGGCCTCTCTACTTCAAGGCTTTCGGCGAATATAAGAATCCGACCTGCATCTATCTTTTAGCGGCCCTCTTTCGTCTCTTCGGCCCGAGCATCTTTCTGGCGCGCATGCTGAGCGCCACGGCCGGTCTCGGGGCGGCGCTCTTGCTCGGCCTTCTGGCCGTACGGCTCACAGGTCGCAGGGCGCTCGGCTCTGTTGTGGCGACGAGCGCGATCTTGACCCCCTGGCTGTTCGAGAACAGCCGCACAGTCTTCGAGGTGGCTCTTTATCCGCTCGTCCTTCTACTTTTCCTGCTCGTTCTTCAGCGAGCATGCTGCAAAGCGGCTTGGGGAGCGGACGAGATTATCTGTTTAGCAATCACGCTTGCGCTCGTGACCTATACCTCTAGCATCGGCAGACTCTTTGGGCCGATGCTCGCCCTGGGGCTCTTGCTCTTTGTCTCGCGCCGTCGCTGGTGGGGCGTCGGCCTGTCATGGCTCGCTTATCTCGTCGCGCTCGTCCCTCTATTCGTTTTCAGCCGCCGCAATCCGGGGGCGCTCACCGTCAGGTTCAAAGCGTTAACGTACCTCAGAGCGCAAACCAGCCCGACGGAAACAGCGATGCTCTTCATTAAGCATTACGTCTCAAATCTTTCTCCCTGGAAGCTGCTGGTGAGCGGTGGCTCTGACCTGCGAGACCATGTGCCGGGGATGGGGATGCTGCTGGCCGCGACACTGATTCTGGCCTCTCTGGGCATCCTCCTGGTCGTTCGTTTTCACAGGCGCGAGTCTTGGTGGCAATTTATTCTTTACGGTCTGGCTGCTTCGGTCGTGCCTGCTTCTCTGACGGAGAATGAATTTCCGATTCTGCGACTCGTGCCGTTTCCGGTCTTTCTGCTGGTTCTGACCATTCCTGCATGGTCATACCTGTGGGATGCAGCAGCCAAAGAAAGAGGCTGTGGACAAGTCGCTCGTGACGGTCGCGCGGCCCATGAAAGGAGAGATTATCTTCTCTCGACGATCAAACGCACGGCGCTGCCTGCGCTGCTCGTCTTAACCCTCTTGCAGGGCGCAATCTTTCAATGGCTGTTTCATCAAAGAGGGCCGCAGCGCGGCTATATTTTCGACTCACATTATCCGCGAGTCCTGGGGACGGCCCTCTCCTACGGGCGCACGCCCATTTACCTCTTAGACCGCACGGGAGCATCGGGTTATATACAGGCTTACTGGTACGCTGTGCTCTCAGGGATTGATACGGCTCAATTCATCAGGCTTCCTGCCGGGGCTTTGACGCCCGACAACGCTCTGGTCATCAGCACGGAGGAGGGGTGCTCTGATTGCTTGCTTCTACTCAAGTCCGTCCATTACATCGTCTATCTTTCCGGAAGAGGCTACCGGAGCGCGCCGCACGCGCCTCTGCCCGAAGACGGATACCGAGCGAAACTTTCATTATCAGATGAGGTCTCGACGCTTCGGGCCCGTCAGAGGCAAACCCTCAACGTGAGGGTTGAAAATATCAGCAATGCGATCTGGTCAGCTTACGGCGAAGGTGACGGGAAGTATGCCGTCACGTTGCGCGGACTTTGGCTGCATCCTGACGAGGCTGGACGGGCAGAGGAGGAGGAGAGCGCGACTACATTGCCTGAAGACTTAAGCCCAGGCCAGAGCGTCCTTGTCCCGCTCGTGGTCACAGCGCCCGCCTCGCCGGGCGATTACATTCTAAAGATAGACCTCGCACAGACCCGCGCTTCGTGGTTCGTCCGCCCGCCCAACCTTGACGAGTACGTTTACGAGCGTAATCTGGCGCAGAAAGGGGCCACCTGGTTCCATGAACGGGGCTCGCAGCCTTTGCGCCTCAGGATTCAGGTCAAGTGAGCAGGCGAGCCGTCGTAAACCCTCACTGGCTCCCGAACCGAAAGCGATACTCGGTCGAGTTGGCGAACCCGTTCGTAATTGTCCGGAAATTCCCACTCTGTTGCAGGACATCGACCCAGTGCTGATACAACGCGTCCGGGTCTCTGCGCAAGTAGCCGAAATAGTGCATCACTATCGTCGCCTCGTTGAAGAACCTGGCGTCTACCTCTGCACTCTCCACGATCTCCTTCACGGCCTGGCCCCGCGTCATCTGTCCTGCACCCAGCCGGTTGATGATCTCCACTCTATTGGAGATGGTCACGCCCGCTCGCTGTAGGATCGCATCGACGAAGGGCTGCCCGCTGCCGAAAGAATCGTAAGCCGAGCGAAACTCCTGTCGGCTCATAAACTCCTGGATGAAATCCAGTTTGCTCTGCTCAAGCTCCTGGGTGGTCTGAAAGCCGCTGACTCTGGCCAGGTCTGGCATGAACTCCGCGTAGCGCGGGAATCTGCCCAATGAAGCGGCATAGACTTTGTAGACGAAATAGCCACGGTCTCTGAACTCAGGAGAGAGATAGATGCCCGAAGAAACTGCCAGCCGGTCGCAGGAAGTATTCCCCTGCGGGCAGTTGTTGATCGTCGAAGTCCAGTTCGCAAAGCCTGCC
>DASVQF010000025.1:0-190682 GCA_036389315.1 Pyrinomonadaceae bacterium | reverse complement strand
GGTGGCGATGGTGATGCCACGGGCCTTCTCTTCGGGAGCATTATCGATGGAATCAAAAGCCCGGACTTGAATCTTGGGGTTATGTTTGGCCAGGACTTTGGTGATGGCGGCGGTCAGAGTGGTCTTGCCGTGATCGACGTGCCCGATTGTCCCGATGTTGACGTGTGGCTTGCTGCGGTCAAACTTTTCCTTGCTCATATCTTGATCTCTCGCTCCTTAAACTTTTTGTCAGTTGGTTTCAGGTGGGTCGCCGCGCTTACCGGAAGCAGCGAGAGAAGCGACCCGCTTGTTCTTTCTTCAAACTTACCTGGCGACGCCCTGCACTTTGGCTATGACCTCGTCGGCGATCTGCTTCGGCGCTTGATCGTAACGCTCGAAGTGCATAGTGGAGGTCGCGCGCCCCTGTGTGGCCGAACGCAGGTCGGTCGTGTAACCGAACATTTCCGAGAGCGGCACGAAGGCCGTGATAACCTGAACGCCGCCCGTTCTGGGTTCCATCTTCTCGATCTGCCCACGACGACGATTGAGGTCGCCGTTGACGGCCCCCATGTACTCTTCTGGGGTCACGACTTCGACGCGCATGATCGGCTCAAGCAGCACGGGCTTGGCTTTCTTGACAGCGTCCTGGAAGGCCAGGCTTCCGGCGATGTGGAACGAGCGCTCGTCAGAGTCAACCTCGTGGTATGAACCGAAGACGAGCCGCACCTTGATGTCTACAAGCTCGTAGCCGGCGAGGTATCCGCGCTCCATAGCGTCTCGGACGCCCTGTTCGGTCGGGCGAATGTACTCTTTGGGAATCGCGCCGCCCGTGATCTCGTTCTCGAAGACGAACCCTTCACCCGGCGCTGGCTCGATCTCAAGCTCGACGTGGCCGTACTGTCCGCGACCGCCCGTCTGTTTCTTGAAGACCTCTTTGCCCGTCGCCGGCTGTGTGATCGTCTCGCGATAAGCGACCTGCGGCTTGCCGACGTTGGCTTCGACGCCGAACTCTCTCTTCATGCGATCAACGATGATCTCAAGATGCAGCTCGCCCATGCCGGCGATGATCGTCTGCCCCGTCTCGTGATCTGTGGAGACGTTGAAGCTCGGGTCTTCCTGCGCCAGGCGCGAGAGCGCGACGCCCAGCTTGTCCTGGTCTGCGCGCGTCTTGGGCTCGACGGCGACGCGTATGACCGGCGCGGGAAACTCCATCGCTTCGAGCACGATGGGTTTGTTTTCGTCGCAGATGGTGTCGCCCGTCGTGACCTGCTTCATGCCGCCGATGGCTATGATCTCTCCGGCGCTCGCCTCGTCTATGTCCTCACGCTTGTTGGCGTGCATACGCATTAAGCGGCCGACGCGCTCGCGCGAGTCCTTGATCGGGTTGTAAGCATAAGAGCCAGCCTTGATCGTGCCGGAATAGATACGCACGAAGGAGAGTTGGCCCAGGTGCTTGTCGGCCATGATCTTGAAGACCAGGCCGGAGAAAGGAGCGCTCGCCTCGGCCGGGCGCTTCTCGGTCTCGCCCGTCTTCGGGTTGACGCCCTCGACCGCCGGAATATCGAGCGGGCTCGGAAGATAATCGACGACAGCGTCGAGCAGGGTTTGCACGCCCTTGTTCTTGAAAGCTGAGCCGGTGACGACGGGGACAATCTTCAACTCAATAGTGCCCTTGCGAAGCGCCGCACGAATCTCTGCGTCAGTGAAGTCCTGTCCCTCGTTTTCGAGGTACTTGTTCATCAGGTCATCATCCACTTCCGCGACAGCTTCGAGCAGTCTGTGACGCGCGGTCTCGGCTTCGGCCTGAAGATCGGCCGGGATGTCTGTGACCTCGTACTCAGCGCCCTTCGTCTCGTCCTTCCAGATCAGAGCCTTCATGGCGATCAGATCGACTACGCCCTTGAACTGGTCTTCGAGGCCGATGGGAATCTGCAAAGCGACGGGGTTTGCGCCGAGGCGCGTGACGATGGAATCAAACGAGCGCTGGAAGCTTGCGCCCGCGCGGTCGAGCTTATTGATAAAGCAGATGCGCGGCACGCCGTACTTGTCCGCCTGACGCCAGACCGTCTCAGACTGCGGCTCGACTCCGGCCACGCCGTCAAAGACAGCGACCGCACCGTCCAGCACGCGCAGAGAACGCTCGACCTCCATAGTGAAGTCAACGTGGCCCGGCGTATCGATGATATTGATGCGATACTCCGTGCCCTCGCGCTTCCAGAAGCAGGTCGTGGCGGCCGAAGTGATCGTGATGCCGCGCTCCTGTTCCTGCTCCATCCAGTCCATCGTCGCCGTGCCCTCGTGCACCTCGCCGATCTTGTGCGAGACGCCCGTGTAATACAGGACACGTTCGGTCGTCGTGGTCTTGCCGGCATCGATGTGCGCCATGATGCCGATGTTGCGGAACTTCTTTAAATCGTGCTTAGCCATGATATTTCAGCGGCAAGTGACGAGGGGCAAGTGACGAGTTAAAGGCTTTTGCTTGTCACTCGTCCCTCGTCACTTGTCACTGCTCTCTTACCATTTGTAATGCGCGAAAGCTTTGTTGGCTTCCGCCATGCGGTGCGTGTCTTCCTTCTTCTTGACGGCGTTACCGCGATTATTGGCCGCGTCCAAAAGCTCAGCCGCCAGGCGGTCGGTCATGGTCTTTTCGCCGCGACTGCGCGCGTACTGCACTATCCAGCGGATGGCGAGCGCGCCTCTGCGCTCCTGGTGAACCTCCACGGGCACTTGGTAGGTCGAGCCGCCGACGCGACGCGACTTGACTTCGACCGTGGGCCGCACGTTGTCAATCGCGCGCTTGAAGACCTTGAGCGGCTCTTCGCCGGTCTTTTCGCCGACCCGCGTCAAGGCATCGTAGAAGATTCTCTCGGCCGTGGACTTCTTGCCGTCCCACATCACGCCGTTGATGAACTTCGTCACTAAGGCATTGTTATAGACGGGATCGGGCAGCACTTCGCGCCTTTCGGCTACTCTTCGTCTTGGCATAATCTATTTCTTTCCACCTTTAGCAGCACCGGCAGCGCCCGCCTTCGGACGCTTCGCGCCGTACTTCGAGCGCCCCTGTTTGCGGTCGGCGACGCCGACGCTGTCCAGCGTGCCGCGAATTACGTGGTAGCGTACGCCCGGCAAATCCTTCACGCGGCCGCCGCGTATGAGCACAATCGAGTGCTCCTGCAAGTTATGGCCGACGCCCGGAATGTAGGTCGTGACCTCGATGCCGTTCGTCAAACGGACGCGCGCGACCTTGCGCAGGGCCGAGTTGGGCTTCTTCGGCGTTTGCGTGTAGACGCGCGTGCAGACGCCGCGCCGCTGCGGCGATTCCTGAAGCGCCGGGCTCGCCGTCTTGTATTTCACCGCCTGACGGCCTTTGCGGACAAGCTGGTTAATGGTTGGCACTGTCTTTTCAGTCCTCTTTAATTACTTTTCCGAGGCGCAGCTTCCCTAAACCATCCCGGAAGCGCGCAAAAAGGCTTGACCTGCCTCTTTCCGGAACCTGTCCGGCAGTCAGCGCAGGCGGCTGCCCTGTTCTAAGCTTTGATTTGAGGGATGTCCTGAAACGCTCTAAGTAATCGGGCGGGTGTGGATATTGGCTTCCCCCGAAGCCGAAACTTTTCTGTGGCGTCGCCTTAAATTGGACGAGCAAGCCCTCCGAAGAGCGGCCTGGCACGCGTGCCCTGGGCGCTGGAACGACACTTTTAACTTCCAAAGGGTCGCGGCGCGAGCATTTACGCCACAATATTTGTCAAGCGACCGGCCACGCCCCGTAGGCGGCACAAACGGTCGGGCAACGCCTCCACACCGACAGAACCCGCTAAGCGTTGCACTACTGCGTCAGACCATGTAGTCCGAAACGAGAAACTATAAAGGTCATGGCCCAGTCTGTCAAGCGGCGGCGGGCCAGCTTCGACGAGGCGGCGCGTCAGGGAGTGGTGGGCGGCGGGGCGGCGGGCGGCCCAAGTGGTGCAGCCACGTTCGAGTTGGAGCCGTTGGCGTTCCCCCTCCTGGCCGCCTCTCTTCTCAACAGCTCTTCCTGCCGCTTTTGCAGGACTTTGATGCGCTCGGCTCCCTCTTTGGCCTTGTCCAGCGCCTCAAGGGCGCGATAGTTGTCCGGGTCTAGGTCAATCGCCTTCTGAAAGGCTGTGACGGCCTCCTGGTACTGGGCTATCTTGCTCAGCTCTATCCCTAGCTCGTAGTACATGTCGCCGTCCTCAGTCTCTAGCTTGACGGCCTGGCGCAGGGCCTTCACAGCGTCATCATGTTTACCCAGTTTCGCGTAGGAGAGCCCCAGGTTGAAGAAGGCGTCGGCGTCCTTCTGGTTCGTGCGAACATGCTTTTTATAGGCTTCGACAGCCTTTTCGTACTCCTCTTCGGCCTTCTCCTTCTGCCCCTGTGCGGCGTAAGTGAGCCCGAGCCTGAAATGGGCCTCTGCGAAATCCGGGTCGAGGCCGAGCGCCTTCTGGAAAGTCTCAGCAGCCTCCTTGTCCTTGTCCTGCCGGAACAGTTCCTTGCCCTGTTCGACGAGCGTGCGTGCCTCCGACTGCTCAGTGGTGAGCGGGCTCGGGCTCGGGCTTTCCTCCGGCGTGGGCGAAGCTTGCGTCGTGGAGACGGTGATGTTCGAGACGTTCGTGTTCGTCTCCGTAGTGGTCTGCGTGGAAGAGCGGCACGCGGTCAGGCACGACACACCGGCCGTCAAGCCCGCAAGTACTATGACGAGCAGCTTCATAAAGAGGGCTTATCTTGCAGAATGTTCCTTGTAGAGCAAGACGTATCTACGCCAAAACGGGGCGCGAGTCAACCGGCCGAGCGCGCTCTGGAACCACACTTGCTTATTCAATTGGGCCGGTTGATTACTGTCCCGGTTACGTTCACATCGGGGAGGCAGTGATTATAGCAGATGAAAGAGGAAGGCCAGATTACCTCGGTAAATAGCCCCGAAAAAACAGCGGCCGCCACTTCCGAAAGAACAGTCTCGACGCCTCATTTCGATGCAGCGGCGATTGAGAACGCGCGCCCGGCAATCCCGCTCTCCGAGGTCAGACGCGAGCGTTCCTGGCCGACAGGGACGCTGCTCACGCTGGCGATCCTGGGCGGCCTCGCGGGCGGGCTCATAGGCGGCAGCCTGACAGGCTTTTACCGGAAAGGGAACGCAACACAAAGCCCGGCTTCGGCGCAGGACGCAGGGGCCGCCAACCAGACGCCGGATATTGCTCCCGCGCCAGCACAGTCGGCTACGGAGCAGGCAGCGACCGCAGTCGCGCCGAGCGCAGAGCCGCCAGCCGGAGAGCGCAGCGGCAATATGGACGCAAGCGTTGACGCGTCACGCGGCGAGAGCGCGCAAGCCGCCGTGACAGTGCCGAAGGAGACGGAAGCGGCCTTGCGCGGCGCGCTCAACGAGTGGGTGGCGGCGACCAATGCGCGCGACATTGACCGTCAGATGAGCTTTTATAACCCTGTGGTTGACGCTTTCTATCGCATGCGTAATGCCTCGCGCGAAGATGTACGGGCGGACAAGGCGCGCGTCTTCGCGCGGGCCAGCTCCATAGACGTGCGCGCAGACTCGCCCGAGATTCGCCTCAGTCCAGACGGGCGCACGGCCATCATGCGCTTTCACAAACGCTATGCGATAGCGGGCGGCGGAGAAGACCGTCGCGGCGAGGTCTTGCAGGAGTTGCGCTGGCAATGGACGGGCGGCGAATGGAGAATCACCAGCGAACGCGACCTGCGCGTCGTCAACTAACCCGTTGCCACACGGGCCGAGACCGACTATATTGGCTCTACTAATTGCCCTGAAAGGTTCTTAACAACTATGCTGAATCGAATTCGTGGCAGAACCATCTGATAACTCGACCGAGACGGCTTCCGAGAGCTTATTGCTCCCTACAGGCGACGGAGTGGTGATAGACATAGGGACGGGAGACGGTCTCTTTGTGTACCAGTCTGCCCGCGCGCAGCCGAGCAAGTTCTTCATCGGGATAGACGCCAGCGCGCGCCCTTTGGAGAAAGTCTCGGAGAAGATTTACCGGAAGCCGGCGAAGGGCGGACTCCGTAACGCGCTCTTCATACAGGCCGCCGTCGAAGACCTGCCCGAGGAGTTGAACGCCGTCGCAGACGAAGTGCACGTTCACTTTCCCTGGGGCAGTTTGCTGCGCGCAGTGGCGACGGGCGAGAGCGAGGTGCTCAGGAATCTGCGGCGCATCTGCTCGGAAGGGGCGCTGCTTGAAGTCATCATCGGACTTGACCCGGCGCGCGACCGCACGGAGATAGAGAGGCTCTTCCTGCCCCCTCTCTCCGAAGAGTACGTGGACTGCGCTCTGCTTCCCAGATACAGGTCGGCAGGATTCGAGATATTCGAGAGGGGCACGCTGCTGCCCGACTCCTGGGCCAGGCTGCACACCTCCTGGGCCAAGCGGCTTCGAGGCAATCCGAATCGCTCGCTGATCTACTTCATTGCGCGCGCCCTTTGAGCGCACGCGTTTTCGTGGACAGCTTGGGACTCATCTCTTTTCACGCAAAGCCGCGCAGAGGCATCTCAGGCGAGCGCCTCAGCCAGTTGTCCTCCGGGTAACGGCTCTCGCCCGACATTACGTGCAGCGTGTAAGCGTGGCGTGACTTCTCAGAGCGGTTGGCCCGGCTCATGTGCGGGAGCAGGCCGTTCAAGATGATGAGCGTTCCCTTCTCCACTTCGAGCGGGACGAGCCCATCTTCTGGCCACGGACTCTCGTCGAAGATTTCAAAGCGAGTGCCGCCCGCGTCGGCCCGCACGAAACGGGACTTCAGTCCAAGCCTGTGCCCTCCGCGAATGGCCCACAGGCAGCCGTTCTCAAGGGTCGCATCTTCGAGGGCGAACCAGAGACCCGTGACGGCGGGCGGTTCCGTGTAGAGGAACGTGGCGTCCTGATGGCAGGTGACTTCGCCGCCGATGCGTGGCTGCTTGAAGATATACATTGATTGCAGCAGCAGCGGGCGGGAGAGACCCAAGTCCGCGACCAGTTGGGCCAACTTCTTCGTCCTGGAAAAGCTGTCGAAGACCTCGTCCAGGTCGTGCATGGCGTGGCCGATCTTGTTGATCGAGTGCTGCTTGCTCTGGCGCAAGCTTCCCTCCGCGTCAAAGGCGTCTTCTTCAAAGAAGAAACGAATCTTGTCTCCGGAGCCGAGGAAGTAATCGTCGCTCGTGCGCGTCTGCTCGCGCGTCGTAAAGATAGACCTGATGCCGCGCGGGTCGAACTCCGCGACCAGCTCTTCCGCACGCGCGCGAAGGCCGTCGCACGCCTCAGCGCTCACGAAATCTTCGAGGACGAGGAAACCGTCCCGGTCATACTGCGCCAGTTGCGCTGCGTTAAGAATCATCATCAACTATCGAATTGCCACGGGGCGCTACTTTTGCTGGTACGAGATTCGCCAGATGGTATTCGAGCCGTCGTCGCTGACAAAGAGCGCGCCGTCCGTGCCGACGGCCACGCCTACGGGCCGCCCCCAGACATTCCCGTCGGCCGTGACGAATCCGGTGAGAAAATCTTCGTACTCGCCCGTCGCGACTCCGTTGCGAAGCGGCACGCGGATCACCTTGTAGCCCGTGCGGCGCGCGCGATTCCAGGAACCATGCTGTGCCGCGAAAGCATCGCCGGAATATTCTTTCGGAAACTGCCGGCCCGTATAGAAGACCATCTCAAGCGAAGCCGAATGTGATTGTATCAGCACGTCCGGCACAATCACTTTCGATTTCAGCTCCGCGTGCGCGCCCTTGTGCCGAGGGTCTTGGTTTGGCCCCAGGTAGAACCAGGGCCAGCCATAGAAGCCGCCTTCGCGCACGCGCGTCACGTAGTCGGGCACAAGGTCGTCGCCAAGGCCGTCGCGCTCGTTGACCGACGCCCACAGCTCGCCCGTCTCCGGATGCACGGCAATGCCTACGGCGTTGCGTATGCCCCAGGCGTAGATGCGAAAGTCCTTGCCTTCGGGACTGTATTCGAGGATGTCCGCGCGCCGCTCCTCGTTCTCGTTCGGGTTCTCGTAGACGTTCGAGTGCGAGCCGACGGAGACGAACATCCGTCGGCCGTCGCGCGAGAAGGCTATGTCGCGCGTCCAGTGTCCGCCGCCGCGCAGTTGCCCGCCGCCGGGAATATCTGGCACGATCATTTCCGGCGCGCCGCGCGCCTTGAGGTCGCCGTTGCGATAAGGGAAGCGCACGACGCTGCCCGTGTTGGCGACGTAGACGTACTGCGGGTTTGGGCCCAGCGGATAGAAGGCTATGCCGAACGGGCGAGTCAGCCCTTCGGCGAAGACTTCGTTCGTCTCGGCCTTGCCCGCTCCTTCGGCGGCGCGCAGCACACGCACGCGACCGGCGCGGCTTTCGGCCACGAAGATGTCGCCGTTGGGCGCAGTCCGAATCAAGCGCGGGTTCGTGAGCCCTGCCGCAAACTCTTCGACCTTGAAACCGGCGGGCGCTTTGGGCCAGGCGTCTGAGGGACGTGCTATGAGCCTGGGCCCATTATCGACAGATTCGGTGGCGAAGGGCGCGGGCAGATCGGCCGTCGTGATGCGCCGCCTTACGCCCGGCGCGTCCGTCGTCCAGTCCCCCAGCGCAGCCTTGCCCGTGAGCACAGTGTTCGAGCCCTGATTCGCCGCGCTTTTCTGCGCCTCGGGGGCGGGCGGCGGCGACGGTTGTGCCCCGGCGTTCTGTTTGTCTGTGCAGTTAAAGGTGATTACTGCCAGAAGCACTATGGCGACGCAGAGCAGGCTTGGCCTACCCTCGCCCTTCGGTCGAGAATTTTTTCCGTTCATCGAGCTACCGTTTCCCCCGCCGCGAAATGTAAAGCAAATCGAGCTGAAGCTACCCGCAGAGCTTTATCCTCTCGGCATGTCGAATTCTTGCCGAAAGTCTGATGGAATCTTACGGGGCAGGCCCGACCGGACATGAGGAAGCCCGGCGCGGATTCAATCACCCACGCCGGGCTTCCTCACCTGCCGTGACGAGCGCCGCCGGGTGAGTTTCGACGGCGCGCGTGATTAACGCTTGACGCGTGCCAGGCGGTAGGTGTCGGTGTAAGCGGTGCGCCCGCTGGTGTCTGTGAAGCGCGTGAAGACGGATGCTTCGAGCTGGTCTCTTCCGAGGGGACGGATAATCATGATCGTCTCGCTGAAGCCCGTCGTGTAGACGGCCGAGATGGCGCGGGCCGTCGCGCTCAGGTTTGCGCTGACGTTGGGCCCATAGGCGTAGCCCGTCACTTCTCCCCAATCACAGTCGGTCGGATGACACTTGCCCCAGGCGTGGACTTTGACCGTGCCGCTCGTGCTGATTTGCAGAGTCGTCAGTCCGCTCGTCGCCGGGTCAACGTTTCTCCATGCACCCTCGAACCGGCTCAGTTGCGCCTTAGCCGTCGAGGGCACCAGCATCACCAGACAGACGAGGGCCAGAATCGGAATCGCTCTTGGTATCAGTTTTCGCATCTGCTTTATCTTTCTTTCTCCTCCACGGGAGGAAATGGTACTGGCTAGGCGGAGGGCATAGTCCAGTACGTGGATTGGATCGAGCGAAGAGCAAACTGGCCCAACACACGGCAAAAACCATACCAGCCCCCGCCCGCCTCGATTCCTTCAAAATCCGGCGAGATTGCCTCGCCCGCCCTCGCCTTTTGTATATGGTCAAGAGAACACCTGTCTATTATTGTGGACACTTCCACTGCTGGTTAGCGTGAGATGCCGGATTTTTTTTGGAATCTTCTGGTAAGGTTTCGTCCGCAGGATGGCTCTTACTATATGAGGGGAGAAAAGCACCGAAGGCTTGCGGTGAGAGAGATACGACGTTTAGTCGAGAAGGCGAGGGACGACGGGAGCGGGCTTGTCGAGCGGCAAGAGGCTTTCGGCGAATTGGTGATCTGTTTTCAGGACATGGCTTTCGCGTGCGCCTACAGCGTGCTCGGGGATTTCTACCTCGCGGAGGATGCCGCGCAGGAAGCTTTTGTGACCGCCTGGCAGAGCTTGGATCAACTGCGCACCGCCGAAGCTTTTCCCGGATGGCTCCGTCGCATAGTGCTGACGCGATGCAGTCGTCTGAAGCGTGGGAAGCATTTGCAGATCGTGCCGCTCGAAGCCGGAGAGAGAGCGCCTTCGCCTGAGCCCAACCCGCACGCGGCGGCCGAGCAGCGCCAGTTGCGCCAGCGTGTGATGCTCGCGCTCAAGGCGCTGCCGGAAAAAGAGCGACTCGTCACCACGCTCTTTTACGTCAACGGATACACGCAGGCCGACATCGGCGCGTTCTTGCAGCTTCCTTTGACGACCGTCAACAAAAGGCTCTACTCGGCCAGACAGCATTTGAAGGAGAGCGTGGTCGAGATGTTCAGGCAGAATCTACGCCGCAAGCGACCTTCGCGCGACCCGTCCTTCGCCGACAAAGTACGGGCGCGGCTGCGGCCCTTCAGCGAAGGGGATTGGCTGCCCGTCTCGGCCATAGCCGCCCGAGCAGGCACGAGCGACTCGGAGGCCGAACAACTGTGGCTGCGCACGCGCAAGGAGTTTAATGAGCAGCACTACGTTCGTCGTCACTACGTCGCGGAGCACGCCGAGACGGGCCAACTCCTCGGCTACGGCTCCATAGAGCAGACGATCTACCTGCCCAGGTACAGGCTCATTCTGGTGACAGACCCGCTCTGGCTGCGACGTGGAGTAGGCGAGCTATTGCTCTCGCGCCTCGTCAACGACCTGCATGAAGTGGGAGCCGTCACGGCCACCTTCCGCGATTATGAATCCAGGGACGAGATGCAGAGTTTTCTCAAAGAGCACGGCTTTGCGGAGACCATGCGCCTGCTCGACTTGCGCCTAGCAGTCTCGGAGGCGGAGCTTTCATCCTTCTCGCCCATCGTCGAGAAGGTCAAGGCCCTGGGCATCACGATCAGCACCTTGAGCGAGGAACGAGCGCGCGACCCTCTCTACGTCGAGAAGCTCTACGAGTTGACGACCGCGCTCAGGCTTGACGACCCGGCGCGAGATTTCTTTACTCCTCCGGCTTACTACGAGCGCGAGGTGAGGCTCTGGCTGGAAAAAGCTTACGTCCTGCCAGACGCCTACTTTATCGCCAGAGAGGGCGACCGCTATGTCGGCGTCACAGACCTCAACCTGCTCGAAGCAATGCCGGGTGGCGTCTCGCAGGGGTTCACGGGCGTCAGGCGCGAATATCGTCGCAAGGGTATCGCCACCGCTTTGAAAGCGTGCGCCGTCGAGTATGCCCGCGAGCGAGGGTTCAAAACGATTCGCGCGCTTCTGCGCCCCGTCCACTCGTCGCTTCTGGCTTTGAATGAGAAGCTCGGATTCAAGCACCTCGCCAGCTACGTCACGCTCGAAAGGTGCTTGAAAGAGGTCGTGCGCCTGGAGCCTTCGGTCTTGGACGAATATGCCGGCGAGTACCGTGACGACGAGCGAAGGCCAGAGCTGACCTACGTCGTACGCAACGAGGGCGGGCGGCTGACGGCCGAGTTCGCAGGCCAGAAGGTCGAGCTGTTTCCCGAATCCGAGACCCGTTTCTTCGTCAAATACTTCTACGGCGAGATCAACTTCATCAGGGACGAAGAGGGAAAAGTCTGCGGCCTGGGCTCGCGCACGCGCGGGCTCAACCGCCCCGAAACCCTCCTTCAAGCGAAGAAGATAAAAGCCATCTGAGAGCACAAGCCATGATAAAGCGTTTTCAATCGCTGACGCTTCTTTTCATCATCACCGTCCTGAGCGTCACGGCACAGGACAAACCCGCGCAGCCCGAGAAGACGGCCGAACAGGTCTACAAGAACATTCAGGTCTTGAAGGGCATGCCCGCGTCGCAGTTGGACGCCAACATGGCTTTCATCACAGGCTCGCTCGGAGTCCGCTGCAACCACTGCCACGTCAATCCGTTCGACAAGGACGAGAAGCCCGCCAAGCAGACGGCGCGCAGGATGATGCAGATGGTCTTCGAGCTTAACAAGGGAAACTTCGGCGGGCAGAGCGCGGTCAGTTGCTTCACCTGCCACAGGGGACAGCCGCGCCCCGTGTCCGTGCCCGCGCTCGGGCTGAATCTCTGGCAACCGGCAACCGCCGCTGCCGCCAAACCAGAAGCGCCGCTGCCGAGCGTCGAGCAGATACTTGACGCTTACGTGCAGGCCGTCGGCGGAAGGCAGGCCATAGAGAAAGTGACGAGCCGCGTCCTTAAAGGCTCAAGAGTCGGAGCCGACGGCGTGCTCGTCCCCGAAGAGGTCTATGCCAAAGCGCCCAACAAGCTGCTCGTCATCACCACCTATCCCAGGTTCGCCTCACGCATTGGCTTCGACGGCGCGCGAGGGTGGGCCCAGAGTAATCAGGGCGTGCGCGACCTCGGCCCGGAGATGTTGGCCCAGCTCAAGCTCGAAGCGGAGTTCTACAAGGAGACCAGGCTGAAGGAGCTTTACTCGAAGATGTCTGTGCTCGGCAAGGGTTCGGTCGGGGAACGTGAAGCCTATGTCGTCGAAGCTACACCAGCGGCGGGCGGGCCTGCGGAGAAGCTCTACTTCGACTCTCAGACGGGCCTGCTCCTGCGCAAGTACTCCGAGTCGAAAATAGTCCTGGGCCAATCCCCCACGCAGACCGATTACGAAGATTACAGGGAGGTGGACGGCGTCAAGCTGCCCTTCCAGATACGATGGGCCATCCCGGGCAGAACGTGGGGCCGCAAGATCACAGAGGTCAAACAGAACCTTCCCCTGGACGACGCACAGTTCAATCCGCCGGCCGGCGGCAAATGAGAAGCTGTATTAGAAGAGGATTGAGCGGCCCGCCAGCTTCGTCTCGAATTCGGCGGAGAGGTGTGTGAGGCGGGCCAGTATGGCTTGCGACTGCTCGTCGCCTGCCGGGCGCGGGCGGAAGCCTTCGAGGACTACCGGCACGACCTCGACCGATTCGAGGCCCTCTGCGCTCAGACGACAGCGCAGCACGACGCTCTCGACCAGCCGTTTATCCCAGGCGCGCGGCGCGTCGAAGACAAAGTTGCCGAGCGAGTAGGCTATGAGCGCAGGGCGCGTGCCCTCGCCCCTCCGGACGAGCTGTAGCCCTTGCAGGACGTGCGGGTGATGGCCTATGACCAGATCAGCACCGGCCGCGACGGCCGCCTGGGCCAACTCGACCTGCTCGTCGCCGGGCCGGGAGGCGTACTCCTCTCCCCAGTGAAACGATGCCAAGACCACGTCGGCGAGGGGTCGCGCGGCCAGCACGGCGCGGCGCACAGTCTCAAGAGACGCGGGCGCAATGCTCATCCCGCCCCGAGATGAGCTACGGGATGAGAATGCGGAGAAGGCCAGGACGGCGACGCGAACGCCCCGCACCTTCAGAATGACGGGGCGTTCGGCCTCGACGGGCGTCCTGCCTGCGCCGGACGAGTGAATGCCTCCGGCTCGCAGAGTCTCTATGGTCTGTAAGAGGCCGGTGGGCCCACAGTCCGCGCTGTGATTATTGGCGAGCGACAACACGTCGAAGCCTGCCGAGACCAGACCTTGCGCATAACTAGGTTTCGCTTTGAAGCTGATGCTATTTCCGCCGCGCGCGCACCCGTCCGCCAGCGGCCCTTCCAGATTTCCAAAGGCTATGCCGGCCCGGGCCAACAGGTCGCCAACGTGCTCGAAGGGATAGCTGGCCCCTCGGCGCTCGATCTTCTGTCCCACTCCACGGTCAAGCATTATGTCGCCGACCGCGACGAGAGTCAGAGCGCCTCTCTCTTGCCCCGCCCGCGCCGTCGAAGCAACCTTCGGGACGAACGAGACGGCCAGCAGTAACAGCGCAGAGCTACATAAAAGGGATGCTGCGCGTCCTGGCGAAAGACCTCGCTTTACATTCAGCTTGCTCACCTAGTTCTGCGCGGCGCGTCTGGTTCTGGCCGGTGCGATGAAGCTCTTGATCCAGGCCGGCGGCTGCGGCCCTCGCCCGGCATTAATCATTCGCTGCCACTTTTCATCCGTTAAGCGATCTGCCGCCGGGTGCTCGAACTCGTAATAGCTGAGCACAGCGCCGCGCGTCAGCACCAATCTTCCTTCGACCGGCACGATGACCAGGATTTCGTAGGCATGGCCCACACCTTCTTCCAGGACGCGCTGCCCGCCCGTATGCACGTCCGCCACGACTGCCATGTCTTTGTCCGTCTCGTTGACCATCTCCCAGGTGTCGGGATGTCCGGTCATGACAGAGAGCGTCATGTATTCGAGCGTGCCGCCGATGTGCCTGATCTGGTCATACTCTTCTTCCGTGAGCGCCTGGTTCGTCAGCTCTTTTTCGGAGATGCCCTTGAGCGTGGCGAGCAATTCGACGAACTGGTCGAACCTTTCCTTCAACTCTTCGGGCAGGAGGTTGCGGCTCGTCAATCCTTCGCGCGACTGCTCGGTCAAACGCAGCAGCCGCTCCCAAAAGAGCAGGTTCGGCTCGACGTATCCCTTGTAGGGCGCAGGCTCGTCGCCGCCGCCCATCTCCGCCCCGCTCTGCTTGCCGTAGAGGATTGTGTCGTGGCGCAGCTCGGCCCAGGAGGCCAGAGACGTGTGCAGCGATTTGTCCTGCCAGGCGGCGTTGAGCATGAATGACGGGTAGCCCGTGGGCGCTGGCTCAAGCAGTGCCCGCAGCGCACTGAGCCAGCTCCAGTAGAGATTTGAAGTCCACTTCTCGGGAGCAAGCCGGGCGAACTCTTCCGTCAATCGCTCGCGCTCAGGCTTGTAGCCGGCCCAGTTCTTCGGGTTGTAAATAGCAGGGTTCGCGTCCAGTATCTCCCGCGCCCGCCCGCTTCCGAAGACGGCCATCACATCCAGGCCCGACGGGAAGATGCGCTCGACCGGAACCGTGAGTCGCTGCATGATCTCGCTGTCGGGGATGTAGCGTTGGCCCATGAAGCGCAGTTGAACGGAAGGGTCAACCACGGGGGGCTGGTTGGGCAGAATGCGCGTGCGCTGTTGAATACGCGCGGGCCTGAGACGCGCGGCCGTCTCGACAAAGGCGGCAAGCTTGGCTGCGTCGGTGAAGGCCGCAACAGGAGCGTCCGCGCCGAAGCTCTCGTCCATCACGGCCTTCCATTCGGCGGGCGTGATGTCGTCCGCCGCGCCAACGTAAAAGGAGGTCGGCTCATAAATGGTGGCCCAATCCTTGTCGAGCTTCGCCGCATAGAGCGAGCGCACGAGCAGAAGACTCTGCCGTATGGTCTCGTCCGTGGGCCCTTTGCTTGAGCGCAGGGCGAAGGGCGTCAGCCCGTACCACATCATGACGCGGAAGAATCGCTGCAAGACGTCGCTGCGCGTGTAGTGGCCGCGCGGCACGAACTGCGAGTAATCCACCATGTAAGGAAAGATCGCGCCCACCTTGAACCCTTCGTGAGCGTCAATCAACTCAAGCTCCTCTTTGACCATCTCTGCGGCCTCTTCCGGGACGGCCGCGCTCGCCGGGCCGAGCAGGCGGGCGGCGACGGCGAAGTAGACCACGTTCTTCAAGGCCGCCGCCTTGAGCCCTTCGTCCGAAGCCTCCTTCCACACCCTGACGGACTGCGCGAGCATGCCTTCCGTCAATCGCCTGAGCACGGGCGTGAGCGTCTGTTCTTCGACGCTGCGCAGCGTGAAGTCGTAGAAGATGTGATAGAGATGAAGCACCGCGTCCGTCGTCACGAACGATGGAATGTCCTTGTAATCGTTCTCCTCGTAGATGTGAAACAACTGCTTGGCGTCGGTCGGCGCGCAGACGAAAAGATTGCGGGCCAACATCTGGCGCTCGGCCGGTGAGAGTGGCAGACGCCTGTTGAAGGCGCGCAGGTTGACGACTTCGCGCAGCGTCGGCGAAACCGTGTAGGGCTTGACCCTTGCCGCTTGGGCCCAGGCCATCCGCGCGCCGCCCGTCAACACAACCGCGCACATCATCAAGGCTATGAAATATCTCGCTTGCTCTCTTTTCATTCTCATGTTCCGCTCACTTTTTCTTCTCTAACCGGGATGCGCTCGCCGTCCGCTTCGACAAAGAGTCGTCCGCCCGGAGCCGCGAGCAGCCGGGCGTGGGCCCAGTCACCGCGCTGCCAGTCGAGCGTAAACCCGAAGCCGTTCCATGAATAGACGGCTAGGCACTGCCGGCCTTCGCGCGTCGTCTCAATCGCAATCAGATTGTCGCGCCCGTCTGCGTCCAGGTCTGCGAAGGCGAAATCCGTGAACGGCTTGCTCAGCGACGAGCCGAGCCACTTCGGCAAGGCGCTCTGCCCGTCCCAATCGTAGATGAAGAGACAGTTGTGCGGCTTCGGAAAGTAGTGCGTGGCCTTGTGTATACCGACGACGATCTCGCGCCGCCCGTCGCCGTCCACATCCGAAGTCGCCAGCTTCCAGGGCTGCCAACGCTTCGGCACGCCCTGCCAAACGAGCCTCTTGCCGCGCGTGACGGTCAGGGCCCGCTCGCCCGTCCCGTCCAGGGCTATGCGCTCGCGTCGCCCGTCCCCGTCGAGGTCTGATTCGACGACTGCGCGCGCGCTATCGGCGCTCACATGGTAAGAGGCAGCGATGATTGACAGCAGAACAACCAGGAGAGCGCGTCTCATAGGCTCGGGCAGTAACGGGCAGGGCACAGGTACAGGAGTGTTCGGTAGAGCGTCATCTTGATACTTCAATCAATCCGCGAAGTCAGGCGGACGAACTCGTAGAGGCCGAGGGCGGAGCCGAGCACGATGCCTGCGACCAGCAGCCAGGGACTCGTGCCGAGCCACCGATCAAGCAGCCAGCCCAAACCGAGCAGCGTGACGACAGAGAAGAAGAGCGAGAGCGCGGCCGCATAGGCTATGCTGCTTTTACGATTGACGCCCTCTTCTTCTTCCGTATCCTTTCGAGCCATAAGCCTCTGAACTCCTCTCCCCCTCACCAACTGCCGCGCGTCAGGTAATTCTTCGGCAGCTCGTAGAGCATGGCGCGGCGCGAATGGCGCATAGAGTCATGTATGAAGCAGACGTGCGTACACCAGCAAGCCCGCCCCCCGTCAATCGCGCCCAGCTCTCGTTGCCGCTCACAGGCCGCCCAGAGCGCCCCGAAGTCGTAATCGAAATCCGCGAGGCTCGCAAACTTTTCTCGCAGCTCGCAGGCGCGGACATCGCCGTTATAGTCGATGACGGCCGTCGTCTCGCCCGCCGTGCAGGGGAAGGGCCAGGGCGTCGGGCCGGCGAAGTTGGCGTGCTGCGTGCGGTAGTGTGTCGTGATCGCGCCGACGTAAGCCACGTTCTTGACGAAGCGCCGCGAAGCATCGTCGTCGGCAAACATCCTGTCGCTATAACGCCTGGTCAGAGCCGCTACGCGCTCATACATCTTGGGCAGAACTTCGGGCGGAACACGTTTAATCTCGTCCCCGGCCAGCGTCTCGCCGCGCACGATGTTGAAGTACTGGCCGTCGAGGCGAAAGTTGGCCCAGAGGAATTCGGAGAGCTTTTCGATCTCGGTATAGTTCTCGGCGCACACGACCGTATTGACGTTGAGGCGAAAGCGGTCGCGGTGCTTCTCTTTCAAAGGATAAAGCGAGCGTATGCAGTCGAGGGTTTTCTCCCAGTTGCCGGGGACGCCGCGTATGCGGTCATGCGTTTCGCCGTAGCCGTCGAGGGCTATGTTCAGGTAGAGGTCTAGTGTGGGATGAGCTTGAAGCGCGCGGTCTACGATCTCGAAGACGCGCGTCTTGATAAGCCCGTTGGTCGGGATGATGACGCGGCCGACGCCGTTATTGGAGACGAAAGTATTGATGATCTCCGGCACGTCGCGGCGCAGGGTCGGCTCGCCGCCCGAGAGCCAGAGGTCTGTGACGGGAGGCATGGTGCGCGAGACCTTCTCTATCTGCCCAAAAGTCAGGTCGCCGGGCCGGTTCAGCTCCTCGTGATAGAAACAGGTACGGCAAGATGCGTTGCAGCGCGAAGTGACGAACAGAATCACCGTCCCGAGCCGTTTGGCGCGGCCGGTCGAGCGTAGAAGCTGAAACAATTGAACGGCTTTGTTGGGCATAGAGAAGCTACGGGGCAATCGGCTTTCGGCTTATGACTGCTGATTGTTGATAATGACAGTTTCCGACGGGGATTTCAATTCGTAGGCGATGCCGCGCCACTCTATGCGCCGCGAGAAGGTCGCTGCCAGGGCATTGTAGAGATAGAGCGCCGAGGCTACGGGCCAGAGCAGCAGTTGGGCCCATAGATTTCGCCGGAGCTGAGGGCGATAATCTGCGAGCGGAAGACAGACTGCTCGCCAGCGCACGTAAGCCTTCGCCGCCCCAAGCGCGAACGTCGTGAGGACGACCAACAGCGGCCAGATGTAGGAGAGCCCGAGCGCCGCCCGCGTGATCGCAAGCGCCACTCCGCCGTAGAAGACCGTGACAAAGAGCAGGCTTCCCACAAGGACGGCTTTCCAGAAAGACGCGGCGTACACGCGCGTGATCTTCAGTTGACGGGTCGTAAACTCCAACAGCTCTGCCGCGCTGCAATCTTCAAAGGAAGGCGTCAGGCAAGCGGGCACGAACTGTATGGGGAGTCGCGCTTCACGAAGCGCGCGCATCATGGCGAAATCGTCTGAGAGCGCGCCGCGCCACTTCTCCCGCATATTCAGACGACGAAACGTCTCAAGGCGAATGGCCGTCGAGCCGCCCCAGCAAAAGTTCTTAAGCCCATGCTCGCCCAGAGCCGACGCAATCGAAGCGTTCCAGCAGGAGCGCAGGTGCGAAGCGAAGCCCCCTTCGACGGGGATGAACCAGCGATAACCGGTCGCAGCACCAATCCCCTCATCACAGAGCGGCGCGACCAGCGCGCGCAGCCAAATGGGGCGCGGGCGCGCATCCGAATCAACGAAAACGAGCACGCTGCTCAAGTTATCAATCTGGGCCACGGCCGCGCGCAGGTTATGTACCTTCTGCCCGCTCTCTTCGGCCGCGCCTGCCACGACGACGCGCGTCTTCACCTCACTGCGGGCAAACGCCCTGCAAGCTTCTTCGATCATGGCGAGCGACGGATCGCTCGCGCGGTCTGTGACGAAGACGATCTCGTAAGCAGGATAGTCCTGTTCCAAGAGAGCGCGCAGGTTATCGCGCATGCCCTGATCGAGGCCGCGCACGGGCGCTATGACCGAAGCGTAGGGCGTGAAACGGGACAGCTCCCGGCTCATCTCGCGCCGCACGAAGGCCAGATAACGGAACCCGCCGCGAAGCGAATCAACCCCCAGCCACAAGACCACCGTCGCAAAGAAATAGAAGACCCACATAGATAAGGGATGAGGGCGGAGGGCGGAGGGATGAAGAAGAAAGCATTCAAGCCGGAGAAGCTTTCCTTTCACCCCTCATCCCTCCGCCCTCATCCCTTTCTTTATCCTCCCGGCAGCAGTGATTTGGTCAAGGCTTGAGCGAGGCTGATGAACGGCTGCGGATAGACGCCTATGAAGATGATGCCGACGACGGAGACGGCGAGCGCGGCCCAGAGCGCGGGCGAGAAGGCGAGCGGGCGATTGTCCGCCACGCGGTCGCCCAGGTACATCACACGGATGAAGCGCACGTAGTAGTAAAAGGAGATCACAGTGTTGAGGATGGCCCACACGGCGAGCCAGTAATACCAGGTCTTGCCGTCCTCCCTGCCCCGCTGCAAGAGGCCGCCGAAGAGGAAATATTTTCCGATGAAGCCGCCCGTGATCGGCAAGCCCCCGAGCGAAAGCATGTAGAGCGTCATCATCGCCGCCACGCCCGGAGCCTTCTGCGCCAGGCCCGTCAGGTCGTCAACGTGATCGCCAATGAGCCCGCGACGCCGCAGGCTGATGACCACGCCGAACGCTCCCATGTTCATCAGCGTGTAGACCAGCAGGTAGATGATGAGCCCCGTGTAGCCGTAAGAGTTTGCGGCGATCAGCCCCAACAGCAGATAGCCCGCGTTCGAGATCGAAGAGTATGCCAAGAGTCGCTTGGAATTGTCCTGCGTGACGGCGGCCCAGTTGCCGACGAAGATCGTAATCGCGGCCACGAGGCCCAGCAGCGGGGCCCAATCCAAGCGCATCCCCGCGAGCGCCTCCATGAAGATGCGCGCGTAGAGCGCAAAGCTCGCCGCCTTTGAGCCCGTCGAAAGAAAGGCCGTGACGGACGTGGGCGCGCCCTCGTAAGCGTCCGGAGCCCACATGTGAAACGGCACGGCGCTGATCTTAAAGAAGAGCCCGGCCGCGAGCGCGATCATCCCCAGGAGCAGCAGCGGGCGCAAAGGAAGCGTTCCACCGAGCGTCAATTCGTCGGCCGGAGCGCCCAACGCGGCGCTGATGCCGTCGGCAATCTGGCCCAGGTTCGTAGAGCCCGTCACGCCGTAGAGCAGCGACATCCCGTAGAGCAGTATTCCCGAAGAGAATGCGCCGAGCAGGAAATATTTCATCGCCGCTTCATTGGACTTGCGCTCGCGCTTGGTGAAGGCGACGAGCACGTAGAAGGTGAGGGCCATCAATTCCAGGCTGATGTAGAGCGCGATGAGGTCGTAGCCGCAGGCCAGAAACATCATCCCCACGGTGGCAAACAGTACGAGCGCGTAATACTCGCCGTGCTGCTCGCTCTCGATGTCCAGGTAGCGAATCGAGATGGCTATGGCGAGCGCGGCGGCGACGAGGAAGATGGCCTTGAAGAGCAGGGCGAAGCCGTCAATCCTAACCATCCCGTAAAAGCCTTCGAGCGGCAGCAGCGGATAGTTGTAGATGGCCTGCACGACGAGCGAAGCGGCCGCGAGAGCCAACCCGACCAGCGCGAAGTAAGCCGTCATCCTGCTCTTTCTGTACGGCAGAATGACTTCCATCACGAGCGCCACGCACGCGCAGACCGTCAGGATCAGCTCCGGCGCAATCAACAGCAGATCGCGCACGCTGAACAACTCCGTCGTCGAGGCTGAAGCTTGAAGAAATAAGATCATTGAGTTCTATCTCTAAGCCGAAGGATTAATCATCGTTCCTGTTTCATCGTGACCGTCGGGGTTGCGCTCACGGGCCCGCCCGGAATTGGATAGCTCGGGCGAATGTGGCGCACGACAGAGTTGACCGGCTTCTGTATGTACTCGATGAACGGCTTCGGATAAACGCCTATCCAGAGCGAGAGGATGACGAGCGGCAGCATGTAAGCCCACTCGCGCCCGCTCATGTCTGGCAGCCGTTCGTTCTTCGGATTGTCTATGTTGCCGAAGAACATGCGCTGGTAGAGCCACAGCATGTAGCCAGCGTTCAGGATGATTCCGAGCGCGGCCCACGCGGCCCACCACGGATTGGCCTCGAACGCGCCGCGCATCGCCAGGAACTCCGAGATGAAGACGCACAGCAGCGGCAAGCCGATGGCCGTCATCGCCATCGCCAGAAAGACCGCCGCGTAGCCCGGCATGACGTGCGAGAGCCCGCCGAACTCAGCCACGTTGCGCGTGTGCCGCCGCTCGTAAATAATTCCCACGAGCAGGAAGAGCGCGCCCGAATAGATGCCGTGGTTAATCATGTGCAGGACTGCGCCGTTCGCCCCGTTCGGGTTCAAAGCGAACAGTCCCAACATCACTATGCCCATCGAAGAGACGCTTGAGTAGGCGACCAGCTTCTTGACATCGCCGTTGCGCTTGACGACGAAGTACATCGCGGCCAGCGCGCCGTAGATGATGCCTATGATCGCCAGCAAGACCATCACGCTGCGCACGCCGAACGTCAGGCCGAATAAGCGGAAAGAGCTTTCGTCTATGGAAGCCTTCGGGAACATCGGCAGGTTGAAGCGGAAGAAGCCGTAAGTGCCGAGCTTGAGCAGAATGCCTGCGAGGATCACGGAGCCTGCGGTCGGAGCCTCGACGTGCGCGTCCGGCAGCCAGGTGTGAAACGGCCACATCGGCACTTTAATCGCGAAGCCGAGCGCGAAGGCTACGAACAGCAATATCTGCATCGTCCCCATCGGCATCACAGACCCGAGCGCCTGCATGTACATGATATTGAAAGTGCCCGTGCCGTTGGCCCTTGCGGCCGCGAGCGTCCCCGTCAACATGTCGCGTGCAGGCGTGCCCGTCAGCCCTGCGATGTTGTCTAAGGTCGCGCCCACGACCTGCGAGGTCAGCGCAGTGTCCTGCGTCAGAAAGTACATCTTCAAAACGCCGAGGAGCATGACGACCGAGCCGACTAGGGTGTAGAGGAAGAACTTGATCGCCGCGTAGAGCCTGCGCTCGCCGCCCCAGATGCCGATCAGGAAGTACATCGGCACTAGCGAGACCTCGAAGAAGAGATAGAACAGGAACAAGTCCATCGAAGCAAAGACGCCCACCACGGCCGTCTGCAAGAGCAGCAGCAGGACGTAATATTCCTTCTCGCGCTTCTCTATGTAGCGCCAGGAAGAGAGCGCCGCGATCACTCCCAAAAGCGTCGTCAACACGATCAGGAGCACGGCCACGCCGTCGGCCCCCATCTGGTAACGCGCGCCGATGATCGGAATCCACTGGCGGTCTTCCAAAAACTGCATCCCGCCCGCCGCGCGGTCGTAGGCCAGCAGCAACAGCGAGACCAGAAAGGTCAGCCCGAACCAAGCGGTCGCGAACTGCTTGATGAACCTGGTCTGATCCTTTTTGAAGACGGCGAGGATAAAGATCGCGCCGACGGCCGGAAGCCAGGTGATGATCGAGAGAAGAGCAGGAATTTTCACCGTATCCCCCAAACAGAATCTACTAACTCAAATAATCTCAAACTACCGTCTGAAGAAGGCGCGCACGTCGGGCCAGAAGAAGAGAGCGACGGCGGCGACCAGGCCGATGACCATGACGAGCGCGTAGTTCTGCGTAAAGCCTGTCTGCGCGGCACGAATCAAGGGCGACATCAGGCGCTTGACGAACCCGGCCACGCCGTTGACGAGGCCGTCCACGACATACTTATCGAAAGCGCCCGTCGCCAGGCTCGCGTCACGCGTGAGCCGCGCAGAGCCGTTGACCGCGCCGTCTATGACTTCCGAATCCACCTTGTAGACGCCGCGCGCCCCGTCCATCACGCGCCGCGTAAAGAGCAGCGCGTAGAGTTCATCCACCCAGTACTTGTGATAGCTCGCGCGATAGAGCGGCCCGAGCCTCTGGGCCCAGACAGCAGGCAGGCTCGGGCTCCTGACGTAAAAGAGCAGGCCGAGGCCGATGCCTATGCTCGCGACGACGACAGAGATGGCTATGAAGAGCCATTCCGCCGCCGTGTGGCCCAACTTCTCTTCCGCCGCGTGGGCCAGGTTAAATCCCGTGTCGCCGTAAGGCGCGCTCGGCTCTTTGGCTTCGCCTCCGTGTGGAGCGGATGCTGGCTCACTCGTCGTCGGCAGCGGCGCACCGTGACCTTCGCCGCGAGCCGTCTCTTCCACGGCTTCCTTGCCGAACGCGCGCGTCGAAGGATTCCAGATGACGGGCTCAAGCCAGTTGACTATGTTCAAGCGCCCGCCCAAGTGTTTGCCGCCCGTTAAGGCCGGGCTGATGCCGACGAACCCGCCGATGACCGCGAGCACAGCGAGCACAGCGAGCGGAACCCACATCGAGCGCGGCGATTCGTGCGGCGTATGCGAGCCGTGCTCGTGCGCGTCGTGCACGTGCGCGCCCCCGCGTAATGCTAGCAGGTCGTGCGCTATGCCGACATGCTCTTCGGCGTCGTGACGTGGGCGATAGCCTACGGAATCTGTCTCGGCATCATGCTGCGCTTCACCGTCAGCGTAAGCCTGCGCGTGCGCTTCATCCGCCTGGCCTCCGGCCGCGACCTCCTTGAAATGCTCCTTGCCCCAGAAGGTCATGGCCATCAGGCGCGTCATGTAGAAGGCCGTGCAGGTGGCGGCAATCGTCGCCACAAGCCAGAGCAGCCACCCGCCCGGAATGTAGGTGGTCGAGGCTGCGTTCCACAGAATCTCGTCCTTAGACCAGAAGCCGCTGAAAGGAGGGATGCCGCAGATCGCAAGCCACCCGGCCCAGAAAGTCCAGTAAGTGATCGGCATGTACTTCTTGAGGCCCCCCATGCGCCGCATGTCCTGCTCGTGATGCATGCCGTGAATCACAGAGCCCGCGCCGAGGAACATTAAAGCCTTGAAGAAGGCATGCGTCATGACGTGGAAGATGCCTATGACGAAAGCGCCCACGCCGCACGCCAGGAACATAAAGCCAAGTTGCGAGACGGTCGAATAGGCCAGGACTTTCTTGATGTCGTTCTGGGTAATGCCGATGGTCGCGGCAAAGATGGCCGTCAGCGCGCCGACCACTGCCACCACCAGCATCATCGTCTGCGAATGCTGGAAGATGACGTTGGTGCGCGTCAGCATGTAGAGCCCGGCCGTGACCATCGTCGCCGCGTGAATCAGGGCGGAGACGGGCGTGGGCCCGGCCATCGCGTCCGGCAACCAGACGAAGAGCGGAATCTGCGCGCTCTTGCCGCACGCGCCGACAAAGAGGCCGAGGGCGATCCAGGACATGATGCCCCACATGCCCAGTCGCTCAAGCGGGTACGTGCTCGCCTGCGTCATGACGGACGTATACTGCGTCGTGCCGAAGGTGGCGATTACACAGAAGACTGCGAGCGCGAAGCCGAAGTCGCCGATGCGGTTAGTGATGAAAGCCTTGCGCGAAGCGTCGCCCGCCTCGCGCCGGTCGAAGTAGTAGCCGATCAAAAGATAAGAGCAGAGCCCCACGCCCTCCCACCCGACGAACATCATCATGAAGTTAGACCCCATGACGAGCACCAGCATCGAGAACATGAAGAGCCCCAGGTAGGCGAAGAAGCGATAGTATCCGGCGTCGCCGTGCATGTAGCCCGTAGCAAACACGAAGATGCACAAACCGACGCCCGTCACGACCAGCATGAAGATGGCCGAGAGCGCATCTAGCTGGTAGCTCCATTCGATGTCGAGCAGAGAGCCGCGCCCAGTGTGCTCGTTCGGACGACCGTCCACGGCAGCGCGTGCGCCCAGGCCCGGCGGGTCTTGCGCACGCGCGCCCGCGCCCTCGCTCCTGCGCACGGTCAACTCGCCGTACTCTCCCTTCTCGTCCCTCAAGGGCGTGACCGTCTCGCCCGCTCTTGGCCCGGCCGCGCGTGCGCGCTCGGGCGCGCCCTGCGTAATCTCGACTGCGCCGCCCGGAATCCAGGTGTAACGGAACGCGCCGTCCTGGCTCGTCACGTAAGGCGCGGGCCAGATGGCATGGCTGCTGAAGCCGTAGGAGTAGACGGCCGAAAGGCTGATGAGGAAGGCGAGCGCGACCGAGCCGACCGCAATCGCGCCGATGACCGTTTCCGAGAAGCGAAGCTTACGGCCCAGCAATCCGTTGACGGCTGCGCCTGCGAGCGGGAGAAGCGGAACGAGCCAGATTAGTCTATGCATAATCAAGAGCAGGACTCAGAACTCAGGACTCAGAACTCAGAATAAAAGCGCCTGCGATCTTTATTCTGAGTTCTGAGTCCTGAGTTCTGTGTTCTGTATTTACCATTTCAGTAGATCAATCTCGTCAACCCAGATCGTTTCTTTGTTGCGATAGAGCGCGATGACTATGCCGAGGCCGATGGCCGCTTCGGCCGCCGCGACGACGATGACGAAGACGGCGAAGACCTGCCCGGCGACGGCGTTCAGGTTCCCGGTCTCCTGCAAGTAGCGCGAGAAGGCTATGAAGTTCAGGTTGGCGGCGTTCAAGATCAGCTCAATCGCCATGAAGATGACGATGATGTTGCGCCGCACGAGCACGCCCGCCACTCCGATGACGAACAGCAGCGCCCCGATCACCAGGAACTTCGAGAGGTCTGGATTGCGTATCCCGTGCTGGATGCGACTGACGCCGCCCTCCGCCTCCGCTTGCAACAGGCAGAGCGCCGCCGAAATCAACAGATTACTCATAGAGACTCCACCTTATAAGGGATGAGGGCGGAGGGATGAGGGATGAAAGGAATGCTTCTGTGGCTTGAATGCTTTTCTTCATCCCTCATCCCTCATCCCTGTTCTTCAGGACTTCCGGGTCAACGTCATCGACGGCGGCTTCCTGCTTGATCGTGCGCGCGAGCATGACCGAGCCGACGATGGCGACGAGCAGGAGGACGCTGGCAATCTCGAACGGCAGCGAGGCGTAACGATAAAGGCTTGAGCCGACGCGCTCGGTCTCCCTGGTGATCCTCATCGTCCCGGTCGCGGCGACGGGGAGTTTCTGTTGCTCTGCGCGGCGCTGCATGTCTGAGAGGCGCAACTGGTCTGCGTCGCGCTTGTGCAAACCTTCGATGCCGCGATTGAGAGCAGTGACCAGCGCAAAGGCGAGCAGCACGCTAATGATGAAGCTGGCCCAGACCTGCGGCGTGGCGTTGAAGATGCGCTCGCGCCCGCGCTCTTCCGCGCCGACGTTGACCAGCATGATGACGAACAGGAAGAGCACCATCACGCCGCCGATGTAGACGAGGATTTGGACGCCCGCGATGAACTCCGCGCCGAGCATGATGAAGAGCGCCGCGACCGAAATCAGCGACGAGATGAGAAAGAGCGCGCTGTGCACGGCGTTGCGCGCCAGAATGGTCAACAGCGCCGTGACCAGCACCGCCACGGCGAACACCCAGAAGAAGACCGCTTCCCAGCCAGAGAGAATCATAAATTTAAGGGATGAGGGATGAGGGATGAGGGATGAAGGGGTTGAGTGTCTGATTCAATTGAGCGACTGCTACAATCTTTTCATCCCTCATCCCTCATCCCTCATCCCTATCTCTTATGCTTCGTATTTGACGGTCTCGCGTCCCTGCTCAAGCATCTGGCGATTCCAGACGAAGCCCGCGCGCGAGTAGGTGGCCAGCTCGAAGTCCTGCGTCAGCTCAAGGCAATTGGTCGGGCAAGCCTCCTGGCACAGCGCGCAGAACATACAGCGCGAGGTGTCGAAGATGAACTCGTCCAAGACCTTCTTCTTGCGCGGCTTGCCCGCAACAGTGATCTCTATGTCCATCGGGATTACGTCAATGCAATCTTCGGGACAGGCGAGCGCGCACAGGTTGCAGGCGATGCAGAGCGTATCGTGCGTTTCGGGATCCATGTTCAGACGCGGCGCACCGTGAAAGCGCGGGGCCACGTCGGGTCGCACCTTCGGGTACTGCTCCGTGTAGATGCCGTAGCCGGCCACTGCGTCCTTGTCGCGCAGCGCCCCCAGGTTGAACTTCAGCGTAAGGCCCATGCCCTTCAACAGGTCAACCAGAAAGAAGCGTTTCAACTTCTGCATGAACGTCGGCTGTGGAACATTGACTACTGGCATAAGAACCTCAAATCTAAAACTGGCTGGCCGGTTTGCCTTTCGGCACGTCAACCAGGCGAATGTTGCGGCGTTGCGCCTTCAGGTTAAAGTCGCGCGAGCGCCAGTTGATCGTTGAGAGCACGAAGGCCGTGACGAAGAGCCCGCCCCAGCCGATCAAGATCATCAGGACTTTTCCCGCAAGCGTCAGGTTGAGCCCTCCGCTCAATGACTCTATGGTGCGATAGCCTTTCCAGCCATCCAGGGCTTGCACCAGGAAGATCGCGAGCGCCGTCAGGATGATGTTGACGAGCGTCGCAGGTATCAGCCACTTCCAGCCCAAGTCCATCAACTGGTCGTAGCGATAACGCGGCAGCGTCCAGCGCAGCCAGAAATAAGTGTAGAGCAACGCCCCCATTTTGAGAACGAAGATGAGAATGCTCAACAGCACGTAAAGGTTGTGATAGCCCTTCGCTTCCGTCAGCCTGTAGACCAGGGGGAAATACCAGCCGCCCAGGTAGAGCGAAGTCGCGACGGCCGCCACCACGGCCATCGCCGCGTACTCGGCCATGAAGAAGAGCGACCAGCGCATGCCCGAATACTCCGTGTGGAAACCGGCGACGATTTCGGATTCGGCTTCCGGCAGGTCGAAGGGCGCGCGGTTGTTCTCGGCAATCCCGCTAATCAGGAAGATGACGAAGCCCATCGGCTGATACAGGATGAACCAGATGGAATCGGCTTGCTGCGCGGCGACTATGCCGGACAGCGAGAGCGTACGCGCGAACATCAACGCGCCGATAATCGCGAGGCCCATAGCCACCTCGTACGAGACCATCTGCGCGCTCGAACGCAAGCCCCCCATCAAGGCATACTTGGAGTTTGAAGACCAGCCCGCCAGAATCAACGCCAGCACGCCGACGCTTGAGACCGAGAGCACAAAGAGCAGGCCGATGTTGATGTCGGTAATCACGCCCCAGTCGGGCGCAAACGGGATGACGGCCAACACTATGAAGGCCGCGACCACGGAGATGTAGGGCGCGAACTTGAAGATGAAGGGGTCTGCCTTGTCGGGCGTGAGGTCTTCTTTGGTCAACAGCTTGAGCGCGTCCGCGAGCGGCTGCAACAGCCCGTATGGGCCCACGCGCATCGGCCCGAGCCGCGCCTGCATGAAGGCGGAAATCTTGCGCTCGGCGTAGGTCGCGTAGAGGGCCCAGACGGCGACGGCCGTGACCACCGCGCCGATCTGTATGAAAGGCCAGACGACGTAGTTGACCGTCTGCTGGCTGAATAGGCGGAGCAGCAGGCTGTCTATAAAGTTGGGCGGCGCAAAGAGCGCGAGTGCATCCATTATCGTTTCTGAAGGGGCTTTCGGCTCTCCTTACAGCTCAATCTCGAAGACCTGGCCGAGCGTGGTCTTCAGATCGACCAGCTCCCAATCGTCTTCGAGCGTCCCCGTGCGGTCAACGACCAGGTAGGAGGCCCACTCGCCGACGGGAAAGGGAGGCGTGTGCCAAGTGCCCTTGTGATAAGCGTAGGGCAAGCGCCCGTTGACCAGAAAAGCCGCGATCCGCTCGGCCGACGGCACGTTTGCTTCCGTGGGCGGCGCGACGGCGATCACCGATTGCGACGACGCGAGCGGCGAAAAGACCTGCATCGTACACTTGTGACGCGCCATGAAGTCGAAGCGCAAGGGCCGCTGCTCAGCGGTCGCGCCCGTCAGGCTGGGCTTTCCGTCGCCCAGGTCAATCTCCACTGAGCCGCGACTGTCAATCAACACGCCGTAGGGCGCGAACGTCTCGCGCGTCATCGGCTGAACCTTTAGACGAACAACTTCCATAAGGCAGAATTCAGAACTCAGAATGAAAAGGCCGAAAACCGTTCTTATTCTGAATTCTGTGTTGCTGTGTTCTCAACGATCAATCTCTCCGAGCACGATGTCGAGCGTGCCGATGATGGCGACCACGTCTGCGACGAGGTGGCCGATGCACATCTGGCGTAGCGCCTGCAAGTTGATGAGCGAGGGCGGGCGCACACGGACGCGCGCCGGGCTCGCCGTGCCGTCCGAGACCAGGTAGCAGCCGATCTCGCCCTTCGGCGCTTCAATCGAATGATAGTAATCGCCTGCGGGCGGCTTGATGATCTTCGGAACCTTAGCCATCACGGGCCCATCGGGCAGCTTGTCGAGCGCCTGCTCGACTATGCGCCGCGACTGTCGCATCTCCTCCATGCGCACCAGGTAGCGGTCATAAGTGTCGCCGTTCTCGCCCACCGGCACGTCGAAATCAACTTCGGCATAGGCGGCATAGGGCCGCGCCTTCCGAACGTCCCAGGCCACGCCCGAGCCGCGCAGCGCGGGCCCCGAGAGCCCGATGGCGATGGCATCTTCGGCCGAAATCACCCCGATGCCGACCGTCCGCCCGAGCCAGATGCGATTCTCCGAGAGCAGCGTCTCGTACTCGTCAATGCGCTTCGGAAAGTTGTTGATGAAGCGGCGCACGTCCTGCTCGAAATCATCGTAAGCGTCGTTGGGCAGTCCGCCTATGCGCCAGGCGTGACAGGTCAGGCGCGCGCCGAACTGGCGCTCGAAAATCTTCAGAATCTCTTCGCGCTCGCGCAGGGCCCACAGCAGGACTGTGACCGCGCCGATGTCGAGGGCGTGCGTGGCAAACCACAGGAGGTGCGAGGAGATGCGATTCAGCTCCGTCAGGATGGTGCGGATGAAGTGAGCGCGCGCCGGAACCTCAAGGCCCATCATCTGCTCGACGGTCTCGACCCAGAGCAGGCCGTTCGAGACCGCAGAGATGTAGTCGAGGCGATCCCAGTAGGGCGCGATCATCGGATACTGCCGGTTCTCGGCGATCTTCTCCATGCCGCGATGCAGGAAGCCTATGTCGCAGTCGAGGTCGATGACGGTCTCGCCATCGAGACGCAGGATGACCCGCAAGACGCCATGCGTCGAAGGGTGCTGCGGCCCCATGTTCAAGATCATCTCGGGGCTGTCGAGCAGCGTCTCTCTCGTTGTCGCTATCTCTACCTGGTGCATAACACTCAAGGGATGAGGGCCGCAGGATGAAGGGATGAAGAACAAGCGATTAAGTCTCAGACTCAATGCGCGATTCACTCAACCCTTTCATCCCTCATCCCTCATCCTTCATCCCTTCTTGTAGCATCCCGTGACGCTCCAGGGCTCTATGACGAGGCCGATCTCTGCGGCCTGGCCGCCTTTCCTCAATGCGAGCAGTTCGTGCAGGATGGCCTGGGCCGCGCTCGCCTTGTTCCAGGTGTTGCGCGGCGACATGCTTGTCGTCAACTGGAAGCCTGCGCTCTCGGCCGCCTCCGTCGTCTCGAAAACTTTCGCTTCGTACTTCGCGGCCAGCTCTTTCGGGCTCATTTGTCTTTCGGCATCACTTCCTTGCCGGCGCGGAAAATCTCGCGCATGCGGCGTTCTTCTTCCGTCGACAGTATCTCAAGGCCGTAGTTGCGGCGCTGGGCCAACTGCTCCTTCTGCACGTCGGAGAATTCGGGCAGGTGCTTGGCCGTCCAGTTATTCTCCATGAATTCGAGCGGGTACTCTTTGCGGAACGGGTGGCCCTCCCAATCTTCGGGCAGCAGAAGCCTGCGCAGGTCAGGATGATTTTTGAACCGCACGCCGAACAGGTCGTAGACTTCGCGCTCCATCCAGTTGGCCGTCGGCCAGATGCTCGTCACGCTCTCCAAGCCTTCCGTGTCTGTGACGGAGACTTTCAATCGCACGCGCTCGTTGGCCGGAATCGAGTAGAGGTTATAGACCACCTCGAAGGGCGCATCCTCCTGCTCCGGGAAATGGACGCACGTCAGGTCTGAGAGATAATTGAAGGGCGTCTTGCTGTCTCGCTTGAGCGCGTCGCACACCTCTACTATGCGCTCGCGGGCGATGCGAATCGAGAGTTGGCCCAGAAATTCCGAAGCCTCAAGGACGGCCTCTTTGAGGCGCTCGCGCAAGCGTTTGACTACGGGGTGGCCGGCGGCGTCCACAGGCTTCGGCCCCTCCTCTTTCTTCTTGACGGGCGCTTTGGGCGCACCCGCAGCCGGAGTTGCTCCGCTTGCGCCCGGCTGCGCAGGCGATGGCTTAGCGCCCGCTGCCTGCTTGGCCGCAGCGATCTTGGCTTTAGCCTCGGCGATCTTGGCTGCCTTCTCGGCATCTGCCTGCGAAGGGCTGGCCGCAGGGTCGCCGGGCGGGGGCGACGCGCCGCCCGGCGGCTGAGAGGCGGAGGCGGCCTTGCGCGCCTGTGCCTCGGCGATCAGCCTGGCCTTTCTCTGCTCGGGAGTCTCGGCGGTGGCCGTCGCTCCAGGCTCGCCGCTCGAAGCCGGAACGGTCGTTCCGCTCGAAGAGCTACCCGATGGAGCCTTGCCCGTCTGAGCGGCCTGGCTTTCGGGCGAAGGCGGGGAGGCAGATGCATCTGCGCCTTCGGGTGGCGGCGGCAGGCTGCCTGCTTCGGCTATGGGCTGGCCGGGGCTGGGACTCTTGTCGTCGGCAGGCGATGTGGCCGAAGGGCGCGCTTCGTCCGCACGCTCCGGCGTCTGTCGAGGAGTTTCCGGCTGTTTGGTCTCGTCTGCCATCAGCGTTGTGGTTAGACCCTGACCCAGGTTTGCGCTCGCGGAATCTTCACAGGGCCGGAGCGCACACAAACAATAAGTGTGTATTAAGGCATAAGAGAACAGAAGAGCTGACGCCCCGGTTGTAGCATGCGATTTACGCCATTGTCAATTGAAAGGAAAAAGCGACAGATGAAGAGCCTGCTTTTCATCCTCGGCTTGCGGCCTTTCCCTTCCTCTATTGCTGCTTGATGATTTCGGGCATGCGGCTCAGGTCGATCTGCGCCGGGTTGATCTGGGGCGGGAAGAACGACCTGTCCATCAGCTCAGACATGGGCATCTGCCTGGTCAGAAACCCGAGGCTGATGCCCATGTCCAGTATCTTCTGCATCTCCACGTCGGTCGGGTTCAGGTTGCGATAGGTGACGCGGTCGGGCGGCTGCGTCAGGACGTAGCGCAGCAGGTTCTCGTCCTGCCGGAAATAGGGCGAGACCAGCTTGGCCGCCTCCTCCCGATGCGTTTCCGTCCACTCGCCCGACTCGTTGATGCCGCGCACCAGGTCGCGCACGACCTCGGGCCGTTCGCGGATCAGGTCTTCATGCACTACGAGGGCGCAGGAGATGTAGTTGGGCCAGATGTCTTTGGCGTAGTAGAGGACGCGGCCGAAGCCTTCCATCTCGGCCTTGGCGCAGAAGGGCTCGGCGACGATGAAGCCGTCCACCGCCCTTGCCGACAGAGCAGCGGTCATGTCGGGCGGCGGCATGACGACAAACTTGATCTCGTCGGCTCGGACGCCCTGGTCGCGCATCATCTTGTTGATGAAGAAATTTTCATTGCTGTAGGGGCTCGGGATGGCTATGGTCTTGCCGCGCAGGTCTTTGAGGTCGCGCGCGGGGTCTTCCTTGCGGATGACTAGCTGCGAGCCGTCGCGGTGGCCCAGACAGGCGATCTTGACGGGCACTCCCTGCTCGCGCATCTTCATCGCCAGCGGCACGGTCAGAAAGCCCGCGAGCAGCTTTTTCGTCTTCAGCGCCTCGATGATCGAGGGAAACTCCGCGAAGCGCAGGGCGTCGAAGCGCGTCCCCGTCGTCGTGGTCTTGGAGGCGTAGTCTGTGACCGGGCAGGTCAGGTGACAGGTGACCGGGATGAAGGCGACCGTCAAGCTCTGCTTCTGGCCCATGTCCTGAGCCTGGTGAAAGGTCTCTTCCTCGTGGCTGCGCGGCTGGCGCAAGCTCCTGTAGCGCAGGGCGGCGAGCAGGCCGAAAAAGAGCAGCACGCCCGCCACAATCCAAACGGTTTTCGAGCGAAACATCATTCCTCCAAGCTTTTCGGGCCGTCCAGAGCCGGAGTCCCGTCCCGCCCTGTTAAAGCCACGGCCCAAGCACCCTGCGCATCTAAGTCGCCGGCAGATAAGGTTCCGGCAAGCCTGTTCGGCCCCGCTTCTGTTCGCTCAGCTTAAGACAGCATGGACGGGGCGGTCAAACTTGACTGAGCCTATCTTTGAACCTTATCATTGCTTGTTTTGATTGAGACGGTAATTGACATCTATAGAAGGTAAAGGAAGATGAAACAAGGAATTCACCCGGACTACAAAGAGATCAAGGTACAGTGCGCCTGCGGCAACACATTCTCCACGCGCTCGACCCGCAAGGACGAGCTGCACGTGGAAATCTGCTCGGAGTGCCACCCTTTCTTTACTGGCAAGCAGAAGTTGGTGGACACGGCCGGACGCGTTGACCGCTTCAACAAGCGTTACGCCAAGAAGGACGCGACAGCCGCGACGGCGGCCAAGTGAAGATAGCTCTGGAAGCGCAGATGCAGATTCCGCACACAAACGCAGGGCAGCATTAGCCCGCCGAAGCGTAAATCGAGACGCCGACGCTTCTCCTGGCCGGTCGCTCGCCGCGTGCTTATAATAAACACCGGCGGCCGAAGTTTTCCGAAGAGGAGCGTCGGCGTTGCTCTATCAACTCTCTTCTCCCGGAAGGATTTTAATCAAAGTGAGTACCAGCGAAAGAGACCTGATCGTCGGCGGGCAGGCCGTCATCGAAGGCGTCATGATGCGGACGCCCAACGCTTACGCCATCGCGGTGCGTAAGGCCGACGGCACGATTGTCAACACGGCCGCGCGGCTTCCCAAATGGAGCGACAAGTATCCTTTCCTCAAGCTGCCCGTGCTGCGCGGCGGGGCGATACTGGTGCAGTCAATGGGGCTCGGCATCAAGGCGCTGAACTTCTCCGCCAACGAAGCCTTCGCCGACGCCGAGGAGGCCGAAGCGGAGGAAGTCGAGGTCGCTTTGACTCCCGCCGTCATAGAGGGCGAGGGCGATTTCGCTGGCCTGACGGGCGCTGTGCCCGGCCTGATCCCGATCCCGACGCAGAAGAGCGCCCGCGACGAGATGAAGAAAGGCGGGACGGCCGCCGCCGCCGGCTCCATAGCCTTCGCGCTCTTCTTCAACGTCATGCTCTTTATCGTCGCGCCGCTTTTGCTGACGAACGCGCTCTTTATCGGGGCCGGTTGGGCCACGTCGCCCGCAAGCAACACGACGACCGCCACGCAGCAGCAGTCGCAAACGGCGAGCGGCACTCCCGCTGCGACAAACGCGGGCACGACGCCCGGGGCCGAGAGCGCGCCCTGGTACTCGCGCGCCTACGCGAGCGTCCGCGCCTACCTGCATCCGGTGCGACCGTCCGTCGCCTTCAACCTCGTTGACGGCCTGATTCGCATGGCCTTCTTCCTCATCATGATCTTTACCTTCTCGCTCTTGAAGGACATCCGGCGCGTCTTCGAGTATCACGGCGCGGAGCACAAGACTGTGTTTACCTGGGAGGCGGGGCTGCCGCTGACTGTGGAGAACGCGCGCCCGCAGCCGCGCCAGCATCCACGCTGCGGAACCAGCTTTTTGATGGTCGTGATGCTCGTCTCCATCATCCTCTTCTCGATCATCAAGTTCGATTCGCTGCTCTACAACATGCTCGTCCGCATAGCCCTCATCCCCGTCGTCGCCGGGCTCTCTTACGAGATCATACGGCTGTCGGCGAAGAAGGAGGGGGGCTTTATCTTCAAGCTCATTACGCTGCCGGGCGTCTGGCTCCAGAACATCACGACCAAAGAGCCGGACGACGAGCAACTCGAAGTCGCCATCGAAGCCCTCAAGGAATCGCTCAAGCTTGAGCCGCAACAGAAAGAGGCAGAGGCCGCTCCGCTCGCCTGAGAAGCGTGCGGCCCTGATCGCTCGAATTAAAAGTTATGTTAGAGAAATTGGAACAGATCGAAGCGCGCTATGAAGAACTGACCCGGGAGCTGTCTTTGCCCGAAGTCTTCTCAGACCACGCGGCCTATACGAAAGCCGCCAAGCAGCACCGCTCCCTCGGCGAGATCGTCGAGAAGTATCGCTCCTGGAAATCGCTCAAAGAGGAATTGGCGGGCGCGCGCGAGCTTTTGGAGACGGCCGACGATGAGGAGATGCGCCAGTTGGCCCAGGCAGAGGTCTTGACGCTCGAAGCGCGTCTTGAGCAATGCGACGCAGACCTCAAGCTCCTGCTCATCCCTTCAGACCCGAACGACGAGAAGAATGTGATTTTGGAGATTCGCGCCGGGACGGGCGGCGACGAAGCGACTCTGTTTGCCGCCGAGATGCTCAGGATGTACGCGCGTTATTCCGAGCGGCAGGGCTGGCGCATGGAAATCCTCGACGCCTCTGAGTCAGGCATCGGCGGCATCAAGGAGGCCATCGCGCTCATAGAGGGCGACAAAGTTTACTCCAAGCTGAAGCATGAGTCCGGCGTGCATCGCGTCCAGAGAGTGCCGCAGACGGAAGCCTCCGGGCGCATACACACCTCGGCCATCACCGTCGCAGTGCTTCCCGAAGCCGAAGAGGTCGATGTCAAGATTGACCCGAAGGATTTACGCATAGACACCTTCTGCTCCTCGGGGCCCGGCGGCCAGTCCGTCAACACTACCTACTCGGCCGTCCGCATCACGCACCTGCCGACCAACACGGTCGTCTCCATGCAGGACGAAAAATCTCAGATCAAGAACCGCGAGAAGGCGATGCGCGTCCTGCGCGCGCGCTTGCAGGAGTTGGAGGAGCAGAAGCAGCACGCAGCCCTGGCGAGCGAGCGCCGCTCGATGGTAGGCTCGGGCGACCGCTCAGAAAAGATTCGCACCTACAACTTCAAAGAGAACCGCGTCTCAGACCATCGCATAGGTCTCACTCTTCACCAGCTAGACCTCGTCATGGAAGGCGCGCTCGACGAGATCATCAACGCCCTGGTCACACACTACCAGGCCGAGCGACTGAAGGCTGAAGCCGTCGCAGCCTAGACCATTCATGTCAGAAGTGACGCGCGTCCTGCTCATCCGGCACGGTCAATCTCTGGGCAACGCCGAAGGACGTTTTGGCGGGCACACCTCGACGCCGCTCTCCGAGCGCGGGCGACGCCAGGCCGAAGCCACCGCCGAGGCCCTCTGCTCGGAACCTCTCAGCGCCATCTATTCCAGCGACCTGCCCCGCGCCATAGAGACGGCCATGCCCTTAGCGCGCTTGACCGGCCTCGAAGTCCACCTGACAGAGGCTTTCCGCGAGCGCAGCGTCGGCGTGATGGAGGGCCTGACATTCGAGGAGGCCGCCGCGCAACATCCTGAGCAGTACGCCGCGCTCATCCGCCGCGACTTCGAGCACGTCCTGCTCGGGGGCGAGAGCTACCGCCAGATGCTCGACCGCGCCTCGCGCGAGCTGGACGCGGCAATCGAACAGCACCGTGGCGGACAGATAGCAGTCTTCTCACACACAGGAACCATCTGCATCCTAGCCCTGCACCTGATGGGCGCGCTCGACGCCCCCGAGCTTCGTCCCGTCTGGATTGCCACCTCCAACTGCGGCATCACACGCTTCGAGCTTCGCGCCGACGGCTTCGTCCGCGTGCTCACCGTCAACGACACGCGCCACCTCGCGGGTCTTTAACTCTTCAAACTTAAAAGCCGCCCTTCGCTCGAAAGGCGGCTCTTAATCTATCGGCAACAGCTTTACACCCGGTGCTCCTACTTGCCGGAGGCTGCGACCTCCTCTTCGGCTTCGCGATCAAGGGGCGGAGCGTCTTGCAGGTCTTCGTCGCCTTCGAGCTGGCGCTGGCGGTGGACTGTCCCGTCCGATTCAAAGATGTAGGCCGAGGGCGCTTCCTTCATGATGATGTCCTGAAGACGCATCAGGCCGTAGAGCAGGGCTTCGGGTCGGGGCGGGCAGCCCGGAATGTAGACATCTACGGGGATGGTGCGATCTACGCCCTGCATCGTCGAATAGGAGTCGAAGGGGCCGCCCGTCGAGGCGCACGCGCCCATCGCTATGGCCCACTTGGGTTCGGGCATCTGGTCGTAGACGCGCCGCACCACAGGGCCCATCTTCAGCGTCACCGTGCCGGCGATGATAACCAGGTCGCTCTGACGCGGGCTCGGGCGAAAGACGCCGGCTCCGAAACGGTCTATGTCGAAACGGCCCGCGCCGGTCGCGATCATCTCTATGGCGCAGCAGGCGAGCCCGAACGTCATCGGCCACAGCGCAGACGAGCGAGCCCAGTTCACAGGCCGCGCAGCCAAGTCCATCGTCTTCGCGCCCACCGTGCGACGCAAAGAATTGAAGATCGAGTCCACGGTCGTCAGGACGAATCCTTCTTGATGTTCAGCCATAAGAAATCAGTGATAAGTGGTAAGTGACGAGTGGCGAGATAAAAGCCAATTTGCTTGTCGCTTGTCACTCGCCACTTGTCACTGCCTTTCATGCCCATTCGAGCGCGCCTTTGCGCCAGGCGTAATAGTAACCGACTATGAGTATGCCGATGAAGACGAACATCTCCAGGAGGGCGAACTTGGTGAAGGAGAAATCCTCGCCCATAAAGATGATGGCCCACGGCAGGAGAAAGATCGTCTCGACATCGAAGATGAGGAAGAGCATCGCGACAATGTAGTAGCGCACGGTGAAGCGGTCGTGCGCGTCCGTCTGCGGGTCTATGCCGCATTCGTAGGGGCGCATCTTCTCCTTCTGGTAGACGCTCGGTCTCAGAAAGCGGCCGAGCACAATCGGCAAGACGGGGAAGAAGATGGCGAAGACGAAGAAGATCATGACGGGCCAGTAGGCCGTCATCGGAGAGCCGATCTGCTCCGTGGCGGGCTGGCCCAGAGTTTGCAGAAGGAACGCGCTCAGCATCATTCTCTCTCTCGCTTACGGTCTCGTGTTATAAAAAGTTAAGACTTGAAATAAATCGCGGCGCTCTCGACTTCCGAAAATCTTATGCTCCGCTCCGTCGCCTTGTCAAAGGAATTCCCGCCTCAAGGAGTTTCGGTGTGCGGCTGCCCCGCGAGCTGCGAGACGGCATGACGGAGCACGGGCCTGATGACGGCGAAGCTTTCACGCACCCCATTGGGCGAGCCGGGTAAGTTGACGATCAACGTGCCCGAGCGTATGCCGCAGACCCCGCGCGAGATCATGGCCGTGGGCGTTTGCCTCATCGTCTCCACGCGCATGGCCTCCGCCAGTCCCGGCGCTTCCCTTTCGATCACGGCGCGCGTGGCCTCCGGCGTATTGTCGCGCGGCGCAAAGCCCGTCCCGCCCGTCGTCACGATCAGATTCACGTCCGCGCGCTCGGCCACGGCGCGCAGCCTCTCGGAGAGCGGCTCAAGATCGTCCGAGAGGATTTCCCTCGCCAGCACCTCTGCGCCCATCTCTTCCAGAAGCTCCGCGAGCACGCGGCCCGAGACATCCTCCTGCTCGCCCCGCGCCGAGCGGTCGCTGACGGTCAAGACCACCGCGCGAATTCTTTCGCCCATCTTCGGCCTCCGGCGAAAATGATGAATGCGGCAGTGTGAATGATGAATAAAAGAGAAGCTGCTTTGAGATTTTCATTCATCATTCCGCCTTCCGCCTTATCTTCAGTGCACGGAATCGGTCATGGCGTGCAGCTCTTGCAGCGCGTAGACGTTCAGCTCGGAAGCGCGGCTGCGCGCGCCTATGCTTTCGACAATCGCTTCCGCGCCCGTCATGGTCGTCACGCACGGCACGCTGTATTGCAAGGCTGCGCGACGAATAGCCTGCTCGTCAAAGTGCGAGGCGCGTCCCAAAGGAGTGTTGATGATGAGCGCAATCTCGCCGCGCTTGATGTGATCGACGACGTTTGGCCGTCCTTCGTTGACCTTGAAGACCGTCTCGACCTTGAGGCCGACTTCGCGCAGGCGCGCGGCCGTCGCTCGCGTCGCCATCAGATTGAAACCGAGGCGCGAGAGACGACGCGCCAGCACGACAGCTTGCCCCTTATCAGCATCGTTGACGCTGATGAAGGCCGTGCCGCTCTTGGGCAGCTCAAGCCCTGCGCTCATCATGGCCTTCGCATAAGCCTCGCCGAAGGACTCGCCGACGCCCATCACCTCGCCCGTCGAATGCATCTCCGGACTCAGAATCGGGTCAACGCCGGGAAACTTGACGAAGGGAAAGACCGGCGACTTGATGAAGAAGCGGCTGACGGTCAGATCGTCGGGCAGGTCGAAGGAGGCGAGCGAGCGCCCGGCCATCACGAGGGCCGCGATGCGAGCTAAAGGCACGCCCGTCGCTTTGGACACAAAAGGCACTGTGCGCGAGGCGCGCGGGTTTACTTCCAGGACGTAGACGCGATGATCTTTGATGGCGAACTGGATGTTCATCAGGCCGCGCACGCGCAAGGCCCGCGCCAGTTCGCGCGTGTAATGGCGCATCGTTTCCAAGTGCTCGGGGTCTATGCGGACGGGCGGGAGGACGCAGGAGGAGTCGCCCGAGTGAATCCCAGCCTCTTCGATGTGCTCCTGTATGCCTGCGACGACGCAGGTCTCTTCGTCCGAGAGCGCGTCCACGTCGAACTCGGCCGCGCGCTCAAGGAACTTGTCAATCAGGACTGGACGCCGCGCAGAGAAGTCAACGGCCATACGCATGTATTCGTCCAAACTCTCTTCGTCGTAGACAATCGCCATCGCGCGCCCGCCGAGCACGTAGCTGGGGCGCACGAGCACAGGATAGCCCAGGCGCGCGGCGATCTTGCGCGCGTCGGAGATGTTTGTCGCCGTGCCGTTTTCGGGCTGCGGAATGCCAAGCTCGCGGAGGAGCGCGCCGAAGCGTTTGCGATCTTCCGCGAGGTCAATCGAATCGGGCGAAGTGCCGATGATCGGCACTCCGGCCTCTTGCAATCGCATCGCCAGGTTCAAAGGCGTCTGTCCGCCGAACTGCACGATCACGCCTTCGGGCCGCTCAACGTCCACGATGTTCATCACGTCCTCGAAGGTCAAGGGCTCGAAGTAGAGGCGGTCTGAAGTGTCGTAGTCGGTCGAGACGGTCTCCGGGTTACAGTTGACCATGATTGTCTCAAACCCGGCCTCGCGCAGCGCGAACGAGGCATGACAGCAGCAGTAATCGAACTCAATCCCCTGCCCGATGCGGTTGGGCCCGGAGCCCAGGATCATGATCTTGCGACCGGAGCTTGGATCTGATTCGTCCTCCTCTTCATAGGTCGAATAAAGATAGGGCGTGTAGGACTCGAACTCCGCGCCGCAGGTATCCACGCGCTTGTAGACGGGAACGACGCCGAGCCGCTTGCGATGCTTGCGCACCTCGTCCTCGGTGCTTCCGGTCAGGTAGGCCAGGCGGCGATCCGAAAGAGCCACCTCTTTGAACTCGCGCAGCATCTCGACGGGAATCTCCGCGAGCTTCCGCCCGGCGATCTCCTCCTGGATGAGCATCACGTCCTGTAGCTGTTCGAGAAACCACGGGTCTATGCGCGAAAGACGGTGAATCTCAGTGATGGGCCAACCGTGCTGCAAGGCGTAGGTGATGTAGGAGAAGCGCTGCGAGTTCGGCCGCGCGAGCTTGCGCTGCAACTCGTCTTCGGGGACATCTTCGAGGCGCAAAGGCTTGACGGCTTCGAGCGAGCGCAAGCCCTTGAAGAGCGCCTCCTTGAAGGTGCGGCCGATGGCCATCACCTCTCCGACAGACTTCATCTGTGTGCCGAGCACGTCTTCGGCCTCGCGGAACTTTTCGAAATCCCACTTCGGAATCTTCGCCACGACGTAATCAATCGTCGGCTCGAAGGAGGCGGGCGTCTTCCTGGTGATGTCGTTCGGTATCTCGTCCAGGGTGTAGCCGACGGCGAGCTTGGCGGCGATCTTCGCTATCGGAAAGCCGGTCGCTTTGGACGCCAAAGCCGAAGAGCGCGAGACGCGCGGGTTCATCTCTATAATACGCACTTGCCCGTTCACGGGGTTGACGGCGAATTGAATATTGGAGCCGCCCGTCTCGACCCCGACCTTGCGAATGATGCGAATCGCCATGTCGCGCAATTGCTGGTATTCGACATCGGTCAAGGTCTGGGCGGGCGCGACCGTGATCGAGTCGCCCGTGTGCACGCCCATCGGATCGAAATTCTCAATCGAGCAGATGATGACGACGTTGTCGGCCAGGTCGCGCATCACTTCCAGCTCGAACTCTTTCCAGCCGAGGATGGATTCTTCGATCAGGACTTCGTGGATGGGCGAGGCGGCGAGCCCTGTGCGCACGATCTCTTCGTACTCCTCAGGGTTGAAGGCCGTGCCGCCGCCCGTGCCGCCCAAAGTGTAAGAGGGGCGAATGATGGCCGGGTAGTTGGTGGTCTTGACGATCTCTTCGGCTTCGGCCCAGGAGCGCGCGAACCCCCCGCGCGGCATCTCTAAGCCCTCTTCGTCCATCGCCTGCTTAAAGAGCCTGCGGTCTTCGGCAACTTTGACGGCCTCGCGATTCGCGCCGATCATCTCCACGCCATACTCTTCGAGCACCCCCGCATCCGAAAGAGCAATCGCCAGGTTGAGAGCCGTCTGCCCGCCCACGGTCGGCAGCAAGGCGTCCGGCCGCTCGCGCCGGATGATGGCCGAGACGGCTTCGACCGTCAGCGGCTCGATGTAAGTCTTATCGGCCGTCTCCGGGTCTGTCATGATCGTCGCCGGGTTAGAGTTGACGAGCACCACCGTGTAGCCCTCCTGGCGCAGCGCACGGCAAGCCTGCGTGCCGGAGTAATCGAACTCCGCCGCCTGCCCGATCACAATCGGCCCCGACCCGATCAGTAGAATCTTCTGTATGTCCGTACGTTTAGGCATGCTCGGTCAAACCCGTTTTCCTTCCAGCAAGAGGGAGATGAAAGCTTCACTTCAGTTCTGGTTGAATCGTGCCATTATACATAAGGGAGCGTCCGGCCACGAACCGCAAAAAAGCCGACCCTTGATGCTTCAAAGAGTCGGCCGAGGTCTCTAACAAATTTAGCTTTCACTTTAAGGCTGCTGCGTGTCGAACTTCTTCCGGTAATCTTCGCCCTCAATCTGTATGGTCCTGCACATCTCGTAGAGGCGCGAGCGAAGGCGTACGCCGATGCGGTCTTCCAGAGTCTCGTCTCTTTCTGTGCGCCGCCCGTCCAGGTAATTCGTCGTGAAGATCGTCAGCTTCTTATCGTTGTAGCGCGTGTTGATGATCTGCATCATCGTGTCCCTGACCCAGTCCGTAGGCTTCGACGCGCCAAGCTCGTCCAGCACCAGCACCTCCGCCTCGAAGACGGGCGCGAGCACCTTCAGCTCGGAAGTCTGCGATACGGGATTGTAGGAGTTCTGAATCTCTTTCAAGAGCGTGCCGAACTCGTAAAAGAGACACCCGATGTTCTTCTTCTCGATCAGCTCGCGGACGATGGCGACCGAGAGATGAGTCTTGCCGACCCCCACCGGGCCCATGAAGAGGATGCCGCGATTAACGGCCGGGTACTCCTCCGCGAGCGTCCTGGCGTAGTTGAAGGCGCGCGCCTGAATGGCGAAATATTTCCCCTGCGGCACTTTGTAGCTTTGCAGCGTACACCTGTCGTAGCGACGGGGGATGCGCGCCGCTTCCAGGAGCTTAGACTGGCTCTCCTGCGCGCGACACCGGCAGCGTCGCGCACCCTTGCCCGCGACGACCTCCATCCCCGTGCCGTAACAGTAGGCGCAGACTGCTGGCTCATCCGTCGTGGCCGAGCGGTCTTCTGCCGGAGCCTTCTTCTCGGTCGCGGCATCAGGCGCGCTGAAGAGCGGATAGATTTTAGCGTTATCGGATGACATGCTAGCGCGAACGGCCCGGAAGTCTGACTGCTCTTGCTCGTAAAGGGTGAACGCCGGGCGGCCCCGCGTTCAAACCCTCCACAACCACCCCCGAGATCAACTCCAGCGCCTTACATTCTTGAGGCGCGGCGGATTATAGCATTCGAGACGAGGATTGCAAGGGCCAGCCTTTCGGCGACTCGGAAAAGGGCGTTTCCGGGCGCGGCTCTTCGACGAGAGTCTATGCTATAGTTAGGCGACTTCCGGGAAATCTGAAGTTATAAATATTCAGGCGGGCGGGCCTATCTTTCATTCGTGCCCGCGCCGAGGAGCTATACATAATAGATGAGTATCTGGCGTGGAGTGCTGGCGCGCCTCGGCATCAATACTATGACCGCCGAGCGCAGCCCGATCAGAGTCTTCCTGCTCGACGACGACAGGCGCAGGCACGAGTGGTTCAGAAGACATTTCAAGGGCGATCACCTGGACATCGCCGTGTCGGTCGAGACGGCCATAGAGTTCCTCGGCGAAAGGTTCTACGACGCCATCTTCCTCGACCACGACCTGCTGCCCGAACATTATCATTCCGACGAGTCGGACGACGAGCGCACGGGCTATGCCGTGGCCCTCTGGCTCGCCTCTCGCCCAGAGCGCCAGCGCGCCTCGACCATCATGGTACACACCCGCAACGCCGACGGCGCGATGAGAATGGTGGAAGAACTGCGCCGCTCAGGCCGCCAGGCCGAGTACGTCCCCTTCCCCATGCTCGCGCAGAAGATCAAGCACTACTGGCAACGCTAAAGAAGGCAAAAGCTAAAAGGCGCAGGCGGAGGATGAAAAGCCCGGCTCTTCATCCTCCGCTTGCGCCTTTGAACTTGGTGTGGCCAGGGACGGAATCGAACCGCCGACGCCGGCCTTTTCAGGGCCGCGCTCTACCAACTGAGCTACCTGGCCGCGCTTTACTGGAAGAGCGCGTAGTATAAGAACTGCCCGCCCTGAGTGTCAACCACACCCGCCAGCGCGCTTAAAAATCGGCGTCCCAGATTTCACGTAGGTCGATACGGAAGCCCGGTAGAACCGGGTCGCATGATAGTTGTTCGGGGTTGCGCAGGACTTCTGGTGCGCCGTCGCTTTTGTACACGTACGCGGTTCTATCCTGCGGGTCAAGCAGGAGGCCGAGCCGGAGGCCGTTTTGAACATACTCCTCCATTTTGGCCTGAAGGTCGTTGAGGGGATCGGAGGCGGAGCGTAGCTCTATGACGAAATCCGGGCAGAGGGGAAGGAATTTTTCCTTCTGCTCATCGGTGAGGCTGGCCAGGCGCGACCTGCTGACCCAGGAGAGGTCTGGGGAGCGTTTGGCGCTGTTGGGGAGAATGAAGCCTGTTGACGAGTCGAAGGCTACGCCTGATTGGTCTGTCTTGAGCCAGTCGCCTAGCTGGGCTGTGAGCTTGAAATTGCGCAGGCCCGTTCTTGCGCCGGTGGGGGGCATGATAAGCAAGTCTCCTTCCGAGGTGCGCTCAATGCGCAGGTCACGGTTGAGATGGCAGAACTCGAAGAACTGCTCGTCAGTCATTTCCAGCACCGGCGAGAGGTGAACGAGGACGGGCGCGCTGATGACTGGATAGAAAGCTTCGGCCATGATGCGGAATCCAAGCTTGATGCCGGCAAATTAAATGGGAGCCCGGGAGGTCAACTTCTGCTGGGAACATGCCTGAGCATATGCAAAATTCTCTTTAGCGTCAACATCGCCTCTAGTTTCGCAACCTCTCGCGGCGGCGAACTCTTCGCCTCGCTCAGTACGCTCATCTCGGAATTAGAGTCACATGCCGGAGCACAGTTCTCAAGCGCACGCGCGTCTAAAGAAGGGACAAAGCTCAAAGCCGTGGCTCTCGAAAACTTGCAGGAAGAGCTTGAGGCCATCAGCCGCACGGCGCGTGCGCTGGCGCTCAGCACGCCCGGCCTGGGCGATAAGTTTCGCCTGCCGCGCAACGCGGGAGCGCAAGGATGGCTCGCCGCCGCTCGCGCCTTCGCAGAGGATGCTGAGCCGCTCAAAGCCGGATTTATTGGGCTGGGCCTGCCCGCAAGCTTTCTTGAAGACCTCAAGGCAAGCATCGCGGAGCTTGAGGATGCCATAGACCGCAAGGGCCAACTCTCGGGCGAGGCGGTCGCCGCCAATGCAGCCATTGACGAAGCGATTGAGCGCGGTATGCAGATCGTGCGCCAGCTTGACGCCATCGTGCCCAATACTTTCCGCGACAATCCCGTGGCTCTCGCCGAATGGGCCAACGCTCGCCACATCGAACGAGCACCGCGCCGTCAAGAGCCGCAAACACCTGCCCCGCAACCGACTGCCTAAAGGCGAAACTTTTACGCCTGTTTCACCGGCCAGGGGGTTGAATTTAAGGGAGAGCCAGTAAAAACGGCCTTTCGCGTAACTTTGTTGAATTAGTCACAATAAGGAGCGCCCCTGTTGACTGAAGTTGACCTGTATCTGAAACATCAACAACAACAGGTGTTCACGGCCTTTTGAAGCGACGGCTTATGGACGGATGTTGATTCAGACTTTCACGTATGTTTCACGCCGACCTTATTACCCACCAAGAAGTAATTCATAAGAAGATGTAAAAGATGATGAAGTGACGAGAGAGCAGACGCACGATTTAAGGCGCATCACGATTCATTAATACGGTTACCAAGCGCCTCCACAAGCGCATAAAAGAGGCTGAGCATGCCGCTTAAACATGAGCGGGTCTGATCGGACTCATGAGACGTGGGGACTAATACTATTTTGGTTTTTATTATCCTCATTTTCGCCAAGAAAAAATGCTTGACATCCCGCCCTTCAGTAATTAATCTGCCCCTGCCCTTTGCCTCGTACTTGCGTGTGACTCACACCTCGCAGTCTCACGTCGGCTATTTTCTCATTTCAATTTAACAAGAGAATGCAGCTACTGTCTCTCAGCCATGATCAAACATTGATTGAAAACAGTTGGCCTTTGAGTATGATTGCAGAAGATTTTCTGTACTCTCTCTATTAGCACTTCAATAAATTGAAAGGCTCCGCCTTTACTTGCCGGTAAAGATGGAGCCCTTGGGTAAGACCACCTCTGTCGCTGTCATCCAGCGCAGAAGATGTATCTCCTACACAGTCATGCATCTTAGCGCGAAAAGGGCGGCGGCACAATCCTCAAAGGACTGCCCTGCTCATGTATATCTCACGTGTCGCTGCTCCCACATTGTTTAGATTGATCTCTTTATGGCTTTCATACACGCTTTTTATTTCACCGGGCGTTCCCCTCGCTTTGCGCAAGGCGGGGGCCGCCTCGACGGCTAAGAAGACGGGGGCCGCTTCCATGGCTAAGCATGCAGCTTCAGCTCTCGTCGAGACTAATGCGGGGACTCAAGCCATTGGCAACACTACGCAAGCGCCAGGGACACCAGAGCCAGCAACGGGTGTCGTCATACCAAGTACTATGGGTAAGGGGCTGGACGACCGTTACAAAGTCAAGCCTCCGGCCCCTGCGCCCGGCCCACCATTGCCAAATCTTCCCAACCTGGATGAGATTCGTAACCGCCAGCACCCGGCTCCCAGGGCTAAGGCTCCTATTCCCTCTACGCTACGCAGATGTCCGCCGCATAATCCCGATTGCAACAGCGCCAGTGCGCCTTCTCCTCCGGCCAAACCAATCCATCCCGTTCATCCTCTACCCCCTGCACCACCGACCCGAAGCTTTCAACAGATGCCAGCCGACATGGCAGGCCGAGATGTCCCTCTTCTAGCCTCTCTTCATATCAACTGGTGGGAACAGATTCCTTCCATCAATAACCCTGATCTGAGCACTATCTCAGACTCTCCCTTCTCAATTCAACTGCCTGCCAGTGCTCTCAATCAGACCACCCTCTTCCCTGCTCTCGCCATGCAAGGCAACTCGACGCCCTATACTAACCCGGCGTTGGCAATCCCTGGCAAGATCGAGATCGAACACTTCGATAACGGAGGAGAAGGCATCGCCTATCATGACACTTCCGCTGGCTCTCACGGACAGGATTATGAACAGCCTCCTTCTTACCCAGTCCCCTCCTTCCGCCAGCCCACGGATGTTGACATCTATCACTCGCTTGATTACAGCAACTCTTATCTGGTCGTCATGCAACAGGGCGATTGGATGAAGTACTCCGTAGATGTCGCTCACTCTGGCACCTATACACTAGAGGCGCAGACCTTCTACTGGGACTCTCAGGGCGGCACCTTTCATGTCGAAGTGGACGGCCTGGATAAGACTGGACAGATTCGCATTCCCGGTGGGACAAACGTCTGGCAGATGGTCACAAAGACAGGCGTGCAACTGACAGCAGGTCGTCATCTGCTGAAGGTCGTGTGCGACTCGAACGGCTCTGACGGCTACTACATGGGAGACATCGACTTCCTCAGATTCATCGCTTCATCACAAAGCTCAGTAGCCCATTGGAAGTTCGATGAAGGCAGTGGCACGACGGCTGCCGACTCGTCCGGCAAGGGTAACACGGCGACGGTCAGCGGGGCGGCCTGGACGAGCGGCAAAGTCGGCGCAGGCGCGCTCAGCTTCAACGGGACGAGCGATTACGTCGCCGTCGCAAGCAATGCGAGTCTGACCAGCATCGTCAACAACTTCACCCTCTCCTTCTGGGCTAATCCGAGCCAGAGCTCCACGCACGAAATCGACGGGGAAGGCACGTGGGGCGTAAGTGGCGTTTATAACCAGAGGTATCTCTTCGGGCCTTATCCGTACACGGACGGGACGGCCGGGGCTGGCATATCAGTAGGCAGTAACGGCATCAGCGTCTACGAGCATGCAGGCAATTACATGCCCGCGACTTTGGTCTACCAGGCACCGATAAGGGGCTGGACGCACGTGACGCTGGTGTACGAGAACAAGCAGCCACGGCTCTACATCAACGGCTCTCTGGTCAGAAGGGGGTTGACCTCGCCAATGGCTGCCGTGCATATCAATCCACTGAATCTTGGGGGATTCTCATATGGCTACTATGCCGGACAACTCGACGACGTGCGTATTTATGGCAGTGTCTTGAGCGGGGCGGAGATCCAGTCGCTCGCCACACAAGCGGATGGAGGCCAGACGACATATCGTGCTTCGACGGACTTCTCTACGACGCAGGGCTATCGTAACTGGTATTACATCTCGGACACTTCGGACACGTTGATGAGCTACCGCTCGGACTATAACGTCTGGGAAGGTGCGGAAGGCGCTTATCAGTGGCTCTGGACGAACGGCGGGCATCCGATGTATTGGCATGACGCGATCAGACAATGGAGAGCGCCCTCTGCGGGCAACATCCAGATCACGGGCAGCGCCTCGGATGCAAACGCTAATTGCGGCGACGGAGTTAACGTCTCGATCACTAAGAATGGTTTATCCTTGTGGCAGCGTAATATCTCGAACGGGGACAGCACGGGCTACGGCTATAACCTTTCTTTAACTGTGGCGGCAGGAGACAAGATCAACTTTATCATCAACAAGGGGAGTGGCAACTCTGTAGAGTGCGACAGCACTACTTTCGACCCTACCATTACTTTCACGCCGACATCGGCCTCCACCTACAGGGCTTCGACGGACTTCTCCACCAGTCAGGGCTATCGCAACTGGTACTACCTGGATTCAAACAACAATCTGATGACCTTTGATGCGGCCAACAACTGGTGGACTGGGATGGAAGGGGGCTCTTCCTGCTGCCTCATACTCTGGGCGACGGGAGGTCATCCGGGCGCGTATTTGGATGCTGTGCGTCAGTGGAGGGCTCCACAGGCTGGCAGCGTCCGCATCAGCGGCACGGCCTCTGTTCCCGGTTACGGGGATGGAGTAGTGGTGACCATCAGGAAGGGGTCGGATCAGCTCTGGCAGCAGACTATCACAGGAGGGAACTCGACCGGCGTCAGCTTTGATCTGAGGACGAGCGTGGCGCAGGGCGAGCGAATCAGCTTCGTGATTAACCGGAATGGGACAAACATGTATGACAGCACGGGATTGGATCCGACCATCACGTTCACCCCGTCTTCATCAGAGCCAGCGATAGGTTATGCCGATTTTGCAGTGGCGAGACTCGACGCGGTCAACCGCACAGGAACGGGCGGAGAAGACCTTCTCTCGGGCAACTACAACTGGACGCTGCCGCTGGTGAGTTTGCCGGGGCGTGCGGGCTTAGACCTTGGACTTGCGCTCTCCTACAACTCACTTGTCTGGACTCGCTCGGGCTCTTCGATCACCTATGATGCTGACGATGGATTCCCTTCCCCTGGCTTCCGGCTCGGATTCCCTACTATCGAGCCTCTGTTCTACAACTCGCAGGCAGGAAAGTATGCTTACCTGTTAATTACTCCTTCGGGCTCCCGTGTGGAGTTGAGACAAAACGACACCAATCCCAGTATCTACGAGTCAGCTGACTCTTCATATCTCCAACTCGATGCCAGCCAGATGATCTTGAGGACGACCGACGGGACAAGACTCACCTATGCATCCAGTGGCGGGGCCTATCACTGTACACAGATCAAAGACCGCAACGGTAACTTCATCACAGTCAACTATGACTCGTACGATCACATCACAACCATTATTGATACGCTGGGGCGTAGAATCACCTTTAATTACGACGGCTCGCACAATCTGATCTCCATCACACAGGCCAGGAATGGTGACCCGTCTCATCCTTTAGTAACCTTCGGCTATCTCCCTCAGAATCTGACCATCCAGACCGGCTTCAGCGGGCTCACTCTGACGGGCGATGTGCAGAACGGCACGACCATCCCCGTCCTGGGCAACGTCTGCCTGGATGACGACACCTGCAACGATTTCAACTATACAAGCTGGGGCCAGGTCTGGCGCATAGATCATTACGTGCGTGACAACGTCAATCCCAATAACTGGATACTGCTCAACTACGTCTCCTACAACCTGCCTGCAAATAACAGCACACCGCAGTCGGACTGCCCACGCTTTACGCAGAAGCGCGTTTGGGCAGCAGGCTGGAACGGCGACACGGATGGCGTGCCTGCATCGGCTGAGGAGGCCATAACGGCCTTCAGTGACTTTAACTTCGTAAGCGGGTTGAGACAGATGACTCTGCCTGACGGCACCTCTTACAAGGAGTCTTTCGCCACTACGGGATGGCAACGTGGGTTGACCACCTTGAGCGAAGTATGGAGCGGCGGTGTCAAACAGAAATGGACGACCGTTGATTGGACACAGGACACGACGGGCGTATCTTACCAGCTCAACCCACGGCCCATAGAGACTAACATCTATGACGCGGGCAATAACCGCCGGCGAACTACCATTGACTATGGCCCTGCGGCTTATCAAGCCTATGGTCTGCCCTACCTCGTCACGGAATACGGCGGCTCGGGCGGCGCGACCGTGCTGCGGCGAACCTACACTGATTACCAGTTGGGTAGTGCCTACACAGGCAACCACATCATCGGACTGGTCAGTCAGCGACAGGTCTTCGACGGCCAGGCCCTGTCATCGAAGATCGTCTATGAATATGACGCCGGGGGCTCGCAAATGGTGGCGACATCTTTGCCCGCCACACAACATGACGCGAGCTATGATACGTTTGCCGGTGCAAGAGGAAATCTCACCTCCATCTCGCGCTACGATGCAACAGACCCAGGGAATGCAGGCAAAGCGCTAGTCACCCGGATTGGCTATAACACTGATGGATCGCCGATCTTCATACGCGACCCCGTGGGACATCAGAGCACGATCAGCTACACAGACTCTTTCTCCGATCCAGTGGCGCATCCGGCTACTTTCGCCTATCCGACTCTGGTCACGAATGCTGACGGGTATGCTTCGCATATGCAGTATGACTACTACCTGGGAGCAGTCTCGCGGACTGTCGATCCCAAAGGGGCGACGGCGATCAAGCTTTATGACGCGGCAGGAAGGATAGATCGCATCTACAACACCTTCAACAACGCATTTCAGCAGTTTCACTATGGCCCACGCTACACGGTCACCTTCACCTCGGTGAAGAGCCTGACCGAGCCGGTCTATGCCATTACGTGGACGGATGGCCTGGGTCAACCTTACGCGATGGCACAGGATGCACCCGTGCCCGGAGCAGGAGGGCCGCGCTACAGCGGGCAGGTCTTGGCCTACGACGTGATGGGCAGAGTGCAGGCGCAGAGCAATCCGACAGAGATGGAACCCGGATGGATACCGACGGGAGATGATGCTACGGGGTGGCGCTTTACATGGCAGACCTATGACTGGAAGGGCAGGCCGAGAGTTAAGACCAACGTGGACGGGACGACGACAGAAGCGACCTATGGGGGATGTGGGTGCGCTGGCGGCGAGGTCGTCGAGACCAGAGATGAGGTAGGCCGTCGGCAGAGAGCCATAAGCGACGCCCTGGGACGAGTAGTCAAAACAGAGCTCTTAAACTCTGACGGCGCGACCTATTCGACCGCCATGACGACCTACAATGCTCTCAACCAGGTGACGAATGTTAAGCAGTATCAGGGCTCAGCCGAGAGCGGCATCTATCAAGAGACTGTCATGACGTATGACGGCTACGGCAGGCTCGCTTCACGGTGGCTTCCGCAACAAGCGGCGGCGACCCTTTACAGCTATTATGCTGATGATCTGCCCTACACGGTGACGGACGCCAGAGGAGCGACCGCGACTTACAGCTACAACGGGCGTCATTTAGTCACAGGTATCAGCTACACTGCTCCGCTAGGAGTGGAGGCGACTAGTCCTGTCAGCTACAGCTATGACGAGGCGGGCAATCGCACAGGGATGACGGATGGATTGGGCGCTGCCTCTTACTCTTATGACCGCCTGTCGAGGCTGAGTGCGGAGAGCCGCACATTCAACGGGGTGGGCACATTTTCCCTCTCTTACGGCTATAGCCTGGGTGGAGAGCTGACCTCTCTAACCGATCCTTTCCAATCCACAGTCAGCTACACGCTCGATCAGGTGGGGAGGACGACGGCTGTCACGGCCACTGGCTTCGGCCCGACTTCACAGTTCGCCTCCGACCTTCGGTATCGAGCCTGGGGAGCATTAAAGAGTCTGACTTACGGCAGCACACTCTCGCTCTCTCTGGAATATGACCGCAGATTGCGACCGACGAGTTCACGCCTGAGCAGTGGTCAGGCGGCGGCGCAGACCGGGATGCAGTTTGATTATCAATACTATGCCGATGGCTCTCTGCGTTTCGCCCATGACCTGGCTGACGAGCGCTTTGACCGCGCCTACAGCTATGACGAGATGGGCAGAGTCAAAGATGCCTTCAGCGGCTCTGAAGCCCGTGACTTCATCTTCCAGACACAGACGCCTTCTGCCTCCGGCCCTTATCGCCAGACCTACTCCTACAATGTGTGGGGAGAGATGACGGCGAGGCAGAATCGCTACTGGAACAAGTGGGACAACTTCGGCGCGAGCTATGTGAACGGGAGGAACACAGACCCGCTCTGGGAATATAACGCCGACGGGACGGTGCGGAAGGACAAAGACCTCAGCTACAAGTACGATGCGGCTGGAAACAACGTCGAGGTCAGGCAGGTAGACGACAAGGTGATTAACAGTCAAGTGGCTGACGCAGATGGACAGGTCATCAAGCGAGTGGAGCAGAATCTCCATGTCAGTGGCTCGGTGACGACGACCTATTATGTGAGGTCGAGTGTGCTGGGCGGCAGCGTCATCGCGGAGGTGAACTCTGCCGCGCAGAAGCAGAAGCGGAACATCTATCTTGGGGATGAGGTACTGGCGAGCGAAGGAGTGGGAGGGGCCATTACCTGGAAGCATAATAATCCTGTGACGGGAAGCCAGGGAGTATCGGTGGCAGGAGGAGGCTATGCACCGATAGCGGAGTATGACCCGTCGGGAGTCAACGTCGGGTTGGAAGCCCCTAACGCAGGGCCGCTGTTCGAGGCGGAAAGGCCGACCTTGATAAACACCAGCACAGCAGGAGTCAACCGGTGCAGGAACAATAGCGTGGAGTTCGATTGTGTGTGGCTGGCGATGGCCTTCAGGAACGGAGCGGTAGGGATTGAAGACCCGAGAATTCCGGCAGATGGAAAGAATCCCGGCAGATTGCTGCCGATGGAACTGGATATATTAGGGGGAGGAAGAGTCTGGGTAGAGGATGATGGGCCGAGGCGCGGAACAGCTAGAAGTGAGCCTGATGGTGATGTGGTCAGAGTAAACCATGAGGAGGATGGCTTAGGTCATTGGGAGTATGTAATGGTTTCTCTTGGCGCTCAGGCTCCGCAGAATTCTGATCGCCTGAAATTCTTGACACCTCGTGGCAGCTACGATGAAAACCAAGAGAAGCTAGTCAGAAAGACGTTAGGGGATATTGCTGACAATGAGAAATGTGCTAAAGCATTCATTGCAGCCGGATTGACTGACCCGTTAACTAATATGATTAAGAAGGGCCTCGTTATTGGACCGGCCACTTTGCTCACCAACCCGGATAATGTGAATTATATCGGCGTGACGGAAGCTGCGCGGAGGAGAGATGTTGAATATGTCGGGAGTACGTCCGTGCAAGCCATAACGATTAGAGACCATCCAGGATATCTCCCTGATACTACTGACGGAAGGGCTCGCATTTTCTTGAATTCTTCTGCGTTCGGAGGCGGGAGATTCTCGCTACGAGAAGTGCTCATCCATGAGCTCATTCATGTTGCTGGCGTAGATGCCAAAGAGCCTAGTTGGTGGGGCAAAACTTTTAGAGGGGAGCATGACTTATCATATTATGAGCACTATGAATCGATTATGGAGGCTTGCAAATAGATCCCTAACAGCGAGCCAAAAATCAGACCGCAGGGAGATGGATCATGGTAGGCAATAAACTGAACAAGCGGATAGCAAAAGCGTTACACCAGCTTCCACCAAGAGGCATCAAACTCGTTATCGGTATCGCGTTGCTGACTGCGAGTCTAAATGCCCTGTGGATAGCGTACCGGGTGGGCTACACTAATGGACAAACAGGTTGTGGATATCCGTGTGTACCTGAACATCAGGATTTTACTCTACAATACATGCAGATTCGAATTGGATTAGCCCTTGTGATTAGCGCTGTTTGCCTGTGGTCTCGTAGAGCTATAGGTTTCTTCATATCAGCAATAGCGTTGACGTGGGCAGGAAAAGAATATGTATGGTGGTATTTAGAGTCGTTACGACGATTAAAGGCGATGGACTTAAATGACTTCTCCGAGCTGAAAACACCGAGCTTACAGCATGTGAACAATCTTCTTGGTGCAACTTGGTGGGACATAGCAGTTTTAATAGTTATTATTCTGCTTTTCATATGGCAAATAAAAACGCTGGCACAAATCCTAAATTCGTCTTATGGCAAACGAACTGTTTAAGCACGCTAAGGATAATTCCTGATCGCCTCAGGATCCGACAACCTCAGGAATTTTCGGCAAGCAGGGGATGCAGACGGATTATCAGTATTATGCTGACGGGTCTCTCCGTTTCGCTCATGACCTGGCTGACGAGCGCTTTGACCGCGCCTACAGCTATGACGAGATGGGCAGAGTCAAAGATGCCTTCAGCGGCTCTGAAGCCCGTGACTTCATCTTCCAGACACAGACGCCCTCTCCCTCCGGCCCCTATCGTCAGACCTACACCTACAATGTGTGGGGAGAGATGACCGGGAGGCAGAATCGCTACTGGAGCAAGTGGGACAACTTCGGCGCGAGCTATGTGAACGGCAGGAACACAGACCCGCTGTGGCAGTATAACGCAGACGGGACGCTGAAGCAGGACAAAGACCTCTCTTACAAGTACGATGCGGCAGGCAGCAATACGGAGGTCAGGCAGATAGACAACACAGTCATCAACAGTCAGTTGGCCGACGCAGATGGGCAGGTCATCAAGCGAGTGGAGCAGAATCTCAATGTTAGTCGGAGCGCGACGACGACCTACTATGTGCGGTCTACGGTGCTGGATGGGAGAGTCATAGCTGAAGTCAACGCCTCGAGAGAGAAGCAGAAGAGGAACATCTATCTCGGAGAAGAAGTGCTGGCGAGTGAAGGAGTGGGAGGAGCCATCAGTTGGAAGCATGAGGATGCATTAACGGGCGGCAGTGGAGTATCAGTCTCAGGTGGAGGCTATGCACCGATAGCGGAGTATGACGCGTCCGGTGTCAACGTTGGGTTGGAAGCCCCTAGCGCCGGGCCGTTGTTCAAGGCGGAGACGCCGACGCTGATAGACAGCAACGGAGGGGCGGGAGGAATGCGCTGCACGGTGGACGGGCTAGTCATGGACTGTGACTGGGTGCGCCAGCTTGAGGCCAACGGAGCCGCAGCGCAGTGTCCCAATAACGATTGCGGGCCGCAGTGGCGTTACAATCCGGCGACGGAGGAGAATGAATGGCGGTTCTTCCGCTCCTTTGCTGACGGACGCCAAGGATATGTTCCATTGGGCGCGACATCAGATGGAAAGGGTGGCATCACTTTGCCTAATGGTGATGAAGGGTTTGGCTATCTGGCACACGCATCACGGCAGAAAGAAGTTGGCAATCCGAACTGTTTCGTATATGCGGTTCAAGGAAGCTCAAACCCTGGTATTGCTCGGGGCTACACCTTCGGACATGATGGGCCCCATTCCAGAGGGCCAGGTAATGTGGTTGCTTTACCTGCAATGGAAGGCGCAACAGTAAAGTACATAACATCAGGCGATACTAGCACGGCAGCCTTCAATAGCATTGTTGATATATCCTTGAAAGGGAGAAAATACGTAGTCCTTCTCAAGGATTTGGGGAATCTTCGAGTGGGAGTGGGTGAGACCATTAAAGCCGGGCAACGAATCGGCTCTGTCAACGGAGGAACAAAGGACGGATTTGATATGCTCAAAGGCTTACATTTCTCTCTCATCCGCGCCGAATATTATGATGAGTACAGGAACTTAACTCCACACACAGTTAGCACTAAAGACCCTAAATACAAGGCAGCAACAGAGACAATAAACAATAACCTACAAAAATGGTTTGTTGACCCACTCAGCGCCGAAAGTCCGTTCAATTGCCCAGGATTCCACACTCGGATAGATTATCCAATTCTAAACGGAAAACCAACAGAGTACCCGATTCCGTAGGCTAATCTCTCTAATGACGGATCATCTTTTGGCAAGCCGAATCAGAAATTGCTCGATGCATAGTGGAGAGAAGATGTTATGAAAAGTATATGCTTAAAATCAACTCTGCTTTCGGTGCTCGCCGTCTTTTCAGCATCATTATGCTTCTCTAATGCTGTATCCAATCAGCTAGATGAAAGCAAAACTCCAATCCTCTTAGGACGGTGTGTGGGCAATTGCCTGTACGATACATTGAGCCAAGAATATGCGTTTGCCATTGCCGACGCAGCCAATCATGGCAAGATTGCAATAAGATTGTGCTCGAACGAAAGGTTCGAGATTGCTGTTGCCAAAGCGAGCGACAATTTAGTCGCCCTCACTGATGTGTTGAAAAAGCAGAAGCACGTCAATACCGAGAACATAGCTTTACTGCTTTCAAATGATTGCTTAATTGGAGGCTCAGGCCGTGTGGCTACGGAATTCTGGGCCATTGCTCCTTCTGCTCCACTTCCAAGTCATGAGAGCAATATCAGGCTTAAAAATGCTTCTATCACGGTTATACGTGAGGGTAATTATCGCTCAAATACTAAAGAGTTCATAGACCGGTTACGACAACAACCTGATTCGTACGGAGTCGTTATAGGCTCCTTCTTTCGCCAACCATCTTCAACCCTCAAGATCAGGGTACGAAAAACAAGAATACAACTCAAAAAATATCCAGACTTAAAAGGACGTTATGCAATCGATCTTATACCTTATGGGGTCAGTTATACGGGATACATTGAACCCATAGAACCTGATTTTCTTATAATACACCTATCAAAAGAGCGTGACTTACGGTAGCACCCTCTCGCTCACGCTGGACTATAACCGATGACCGCAACTGAAGAGTTCTCGCCTGAGCGGCGGACAGAATGGGCCGCAGACCGGGATGCAGTTTGATTATCAATACTATGCCGATGGCTCTCTGCGTTTCGCCCATGACCTGGCTGACGAGCGCTTTGACCGCGCCTACAGCTATGACGAGATGGGCAGAGTCAAAGAGGCTTACAGCGGCTCTGAAGCCCGTGACTTCATCAACCAGAGACAGACGCCTTCTGCCTCCGGCCCCTATCGCCAGACCTACTCCTACAATGTGTGGGGAGAGATGACCGCTAGGCAGAATCGCTACTGGAACAAGTGGGACAGCTTCGGCGCGAGCTATGTGAACGGGAGGAACACCGACCCGCTGTGGGAATATAACGCCGACGGGAGGCTGAAGCAGGACAAAGACCTCTCTTACAAGTACGATGCGGCAGGCAGCAATACGGAGGTCAGGCAGTTGGATAACACAGTCATCAACAGTCAGTTGGCCGACGCAGATGGGCAGGTCAGCAAGCGAGTGGAGCAGAACCTCAATGTCAGCCCCGCTGTGGTCACGACCTACTATGTGCGGTCTACGGTGCTGGATGGGAGAGTCATCGCGGAGGTGAACTCCGCCGGGCAGAAGCAGAAGAGGAACATCTATCTTGGGACGGAAGTGCTGGCGAGCGAAGGAGTGGGAGGCTCCATTACCTGGAAGCATGAAGATGCATTAACGGGCAGCAGTGGAGTATCAGTAGCAGGTGGAGGATACTCCCCCGTAGCGCAGTATGATGCCTCGGGGGTCAACGTCGGGTTGGCAGCGCCCAGCGGAGGGCCGCTGTTTGAGGCAGAGATGCCGACGTTGATCGATAGTCCTGGAGGTGCAGGAGGGATGCGCTGCACGGTGGATGGGCTGGTCATGGATTGCGGGTGGGCGGGGATACTTCAGAGCAATGGAGCCGCAGCGCAGTGTCCCAATAACGATTGTGGGCCGCAGGTGTTGCGCGACGATAAGGGCCATGCGGTCGGATGGAAGCTCTTTATGGGCAGCGGTTATTGGGCAAGTAATGGTAGCGAGTCGTTCTTGGGCTTCTATGATGAGGTGGAGTTTCGTGACCCGACAGACCCCGAGTCCTGGGCCATGTCCTTTCAAGCTCACAACGGGCGTCATTTAGTCACAGGTATCAGCTACACTGCTCCGCTAGGAGTGGAGGCGACTAGTCCTGTCAGCTACAGCTATGACGAGGCGGGCAATCGCACAGGGATGACGGATGGGTTAGGCGCTGCCTCTTACGCTTATGACCGCCTGTCGAGGCTAACATCGGAGAGTCGCACATTCAATGGTGTAGGTATATTCTCTCTCTCTTACGCTTACAATCTGGCCGGTGAGTTGACCTCTCTGACCGACCCGTTCCAAGCAACAGTCAGCTACACGCTCGATCACATAGGCAGAATAATCTCTGTCACCGGCAATGGCTTCGGTGCGGTCTCACTGTTTGCCTCCGATCTCCGCTATAGAGCCTGGGGGGCGCTGAAGCACCTGACCTACGGCAATCAGTTCTCGCTCGATCAGACCTTTACGTCTCGTCTGCAACTGCTGCGTTCAGAGCTTCGCGGGGCAGGTCAGTTCGGCCCCTCCATCGCCATGGGTGTCGAGAATCAGTACTACGACGACGGGCGCATCAGGTTCGCGCGTGACCTGCGCTCCAGCGCCGATCATCTCAATTTCGACCGAGCCTATGAATACGATCATGTCGGGAGGATGAGCCGTGCGCTGACGGGCACGGAAGCCAGGGGTGAAGGCGCGAGCGACTCTAATCCGTACCGTCAAGTTTATAGCTGGGACGTGTGGGATAACCTTGTCGGGCGTAATGACAGGCATTGGGAGAGGTCTTATTCTTTCACGGATACCTACGTCAATAACAAAAGGGTCGGCTGGCAGTACGATGCCGAAGGGAATCTGACAGAGGATGAGTGGACGCGCCGCTATGACTCGGCGAGCCGGGAGATTGAGGAGACTAAGACGGGGCAAAGCGTGAAGCAAAGCTACGATGGGAATGGAGAAGTAATCAAGAGAGTGGAGAATGGGGTGACCACCTACTATGTGAGATCGAGCATCATAGACAAGGTGGTCACGGAATTGAACGGGAGCGGGCAGCGCAAGAGCACCTTCGTCTATCTGGAAGGGCAGATGATGGGGCGCTATAGTGGAGGCGTAGTGTGGTGGGAGCACTACAATCCGGTGACGCAGAGCGCCATGGAGTCCAACAGTAGCGGCGCAGTCAATTGGCTCTCGGAGCGCGACCCGCTAGGAGGAGATGCCGGATTGTTTAGCCCCTACGAAGGCGCGGGTCTGCCACAGTTCTCTTTCGAGTATTACTACTCGCCCGACGATGTGGGCCTCGGCAATCCGACCAATCCGCGCGCTGGCTGTAATTTCAACGGGATGACGCTGCCCTGTAACGTCGTCGCCAAGATGGCGAGCAATGATGCCGCCCGTCCTGACACTTCGCAGCCGCAGGGGAGCGGGCCGCTGGGGCTGGGGGGAATAACATGGCAGCAGACGATCTTCATCAGAGGAGATAGACCTCACACGGGAGAAGCATATCTCGGGAACGGGTACGAGCCACTCATGAGCCCTAATGTCGAGTTCTTTCAGCAACCGACACCGCGGGATTCTACACGAATGACCAAAGAACAGATCGATAAGATTCGCACGGATATTAAGACTCTACTGAAAAAGCCTCAATGTACCGATTTTATGAAAAAGCTCCTGGATCGCTTGGGGGCTATAACCGGCAGAGAGGCCTACAGTACTGATCCGATAGAAATCTTTGAAGCGATACTGCAACAGACAGGAGGTGGGGGCCTCTTTCTTGGCTCAAAGGCTTCAGGTCATGCATTCGGCTCTTTGGAATTGGGCACCGCGACCATCGCTTTTCGCCATATAAACACTACTAACGACTCTGCTTGGATGAATGGAGATATAGGTTTGCATGAAATAGCTCATGCCGGGTCGAAAAAAGGTTGGGGTTATGACCATACGGCGATGGCTCAGGCAGCTTATGACGTATCACAGGCTATGAATATGATTCAGAATCTCGGAAAACGACCTCCAAATAATCCAGCAGGCGGCAACTCCGAGGAATGGAAGCAAAGGGATAGAGAAGCCTCAAATTATTTTGAAACCAGGCTATTTTATGCTTGTAGGAGGTAGGTAACATGCGTTTAAGCAAAATCATTATTCTTTGCATCTGCGTATTACCACTCGCGTTTACTGACGCCAGGGCTAAAGATTGGCGTGGAATAGCTCCATTGCATTCAACGTGCGCTGATGTCAAACGCATATTAAATGTCGCGGACTGCGACCCTCCTGTTTTCGACGTGGGTAGTGACATAGTCAATATTACCTTCTCAGAAAAACCCTGTGCCGACGGGTGGAACGTGCCCAAGGGCACAGTCATAAGTCTCCGTGTGTTTCCGAGAAATAAGCCGCAACTTAAGGATCTTCAGATCGACTTGGAAACATATGAAAAGACCACGTCTGATGATAGGCCCGATGTCACTTATTACCTGAATGTGGAGGAAGGGATCAGCATTGAATTAACACCGGATGGAAAAGTCGAGTCCATCACTTATGGCCCAACAGCTAAGGACAGCTATCTTCGCTATCCCAAGTGGATGGCCGGTCAACCAGTGGCAGATAGTGACCCACATGGCATTATCAAGTTTGACGAGTACGGTGACCTATCCATTAATGCAGAACGTAAGCGGCTGGATGACTTCGCGCTCCAATTGCGCCACGACCCGAATACGCAAGGTTACATCATTGGCTACGCGGGGCGTCGCGCGCATGCTGGAGAGGCAATGGTACGGGTCGAGCGTGCCAGAAAGTATTTAACCAATGTGCGCGGTATCAAAGATGATCGGATTGCGACAATGGACGGCGGCCATCGCGAGGAGTTGAATATGGAACTTTTTATAGGTGCTAAGGGCGGGGCCGCGCCTCTTCCTTCTCCGACATTGTGTCCGAGCGAGGTGCAGATCATTAAGACTGGCAGCGTAAAGAATAGGAGCCGCCGCTTAACTCGACCAAGATAGTAGTGTTGTCTACTAACATCAATGACCACTTTGCAGATATAAAGCAATAAGTTTTTGCTTATCCGACAGGATGCATATCGACTCCCGGCTGGGGCAGCCTTACGCGACGGCACAGGAAGCGCCGGTGGCGGGAGCCGTAGGGATGCACTATAGCGGGCAGGTCTTGGTCTATGACGTGCTGGGCAGGGTGCAGGCGAAGACGAACCCGACCGAGATGGAGGCGGGATGGATACCCTCAGGAGATGATGCCGGACGGTGGCTCTTCACCTGGCAGACCTACGACTGGAAAGGCAGGCCGAGAGTCACGACCAACCCGGATGGGACGACCCGCGAGTCCATCTATGGCGGGTGCGGATGCGCTGGCGGTGAGGTCACTACCATCAGGGACGAGCGTGGCCGACGCCGACGCCTCACAGAGGACGTGCTCGGTCGCTTGGCCAAAGTCGAAGAATTGAACTGGGATCAAAGCGTCTATTCCACGACCGATTATGCCTACAACGCGAGAGATCAGATCACCAACATCTATCAGGCCGCTCAGGTCAGAAGCTTCGAGTATGACGGGTATGGGCGGCTCTCTGCACGCACCGCTCCTGAGCAGGGACGCACCGTCTTCTCCTATTACGCGGACGATCTGACGCAGACGGTGACGGATGCGCGCGGGGCCACCTCGACTTTCAGCTACAATGGCCGTCACCTACTGACTTCAATCCGCTACAGCGTGCCCCAGGGAGTCACGCCCACGCCGGACGTTAATATCTATTACGACGAGGCAGGCAACCGGACAGTGATCGCGGACGGTCTGGGCTATGCCGATTACCAGTACAATCAGCTCTCGCAATTGATTTCCGAAAGACGCTACTTTAACGATTTGAACGCGGTCTATATGACCCATTACGGATACGACCTGGCTGGCGAGCTGACGAGTATACGGACGCCCTGGGGAGAGCAGGTCTCTTATCCGCGCGATCACGTCGGTAGAGTGACAGGCGTGAGCGGCTCTGCCGGGGCTGTTCAATATGCCAGCAACTTGCAGTATAGAGCCTTCGGCTCTCTCAAGCAGATGACGTACGGTAATGGGCGCACGCTCTCACTTTCCTATGATAGTAGGATGCGACTTACCCGGTGGGATGTCCCTAACGTGATGGGCTGGGAGTACCGATACGACACGCCCAATATTCATGAGAATACGGAGCGCGTGGTATACGCCCGTAACCTCTACGACCCGACGCTGGATCGTTCCTATGATTACGATCAAGTCGGCAGGCTGTGGGCCTCGCACACGGGAACGGAAGCGCGCGCTCATAGCGGAGTAGGTGGGGGCGGAGCAGCCGACGGGCCCTATGCCTTCAACCAGAGCTATGACGTGTATGGCAACGTCGTGCAGCGCAGCGGGTGGGGCGGATGGAACTTCGCCTACTCGTCGGCGAGCTTCATCAACAACCGGATGCAGGCCAACCCTCAGACGGGAGTGGCGATGCTCTACGACGAGGCAGGGAATCTAACCTACGACGGGCAGGAGAGCTACAGCTACGACGCGACAGGTCAACAAACTTTCGCTTCGGGAACCAATCTCTACCAGTACTACGACGGCGACGGCTTGAGAGCCAAGAAGATCGAGAGCGGAGTGGCGAGCTACTACGTGAGGTCGAGCATTCTGGACGGACAGGTGCTCGGAGAGATCAGCGGTGGAGTCTGGAAGAGAGCCTACGTCTACCTCGGCACTGAGAAGCTGGTCATAGAGGAGGGCGGGCAGACACGCTTCCTGCATCAAGACCCGGTGACGAAGAGCCAGCGCGCGACAGACTCCTCCGGCACTGTCGTCAGCGTCATCGACCTCGACCCCTTCGGAGGAGAGACCTCCCGCAGCCAAAACGTGAGCAGCAACATGCCGGTGATAAGCAGTCTCTTTACCAGCTACGAGAGGGACGCCAACGGCGGAGACGACGCGCAGGCCAGAAGATTTGAAGGACAATGGACACGCTTCTCTCAGCCTGACCCATCGCAGAGGAGCTACCGGTTGCGCGACCCGCAATCCTTCAATCGCTACAGCTATTCAAGAAATGACCCGGTCAATCGCAGAGACCCGAGCGGTTTAGATGATATATATCCGATAAGCTGTCCTAACTGCTATGTCATTGTCCCGTTCCCCAACGAGAACGGCGTGGGCTCAACGATCTCAGGTTTGGGTGATCTATTAGGAAGGACTCTCTACGACGAGTTATTGCTGCCTGAGGGCCTCAATGGCCAGACCACGCCGCAGCAGCAGAATGCTGAACAAGATGCAATTGTGTCCCCACACCAGCAGCAAGACCGTCAGAGGTAGCAGCAAGCATTTAATGACTGCGCGAGAGCCACCATCCGCACATTCAGAAGAACTGAATATCCAGCGATTGGGAAAATAGCAGTCGGAACCTTCTTCACAGCATTGACAGCCGGAGTAGGGGGTGAAGCTGCCGCAGCCAATGAAGCGGCACAGGCCGGAGTCAGGAGTGGCGAGGCGAGAATTATAGGCTACACGACGCGATACAAGCTCGGACAGGCTTTAGGAGTTGGAGGAAGGTTGATGGGCGCGTTTACGGGGACGATGGTCGTAAATGGCTTTTACGATAGCTCTCGCAATAATGCGTAGCTTGAGCAGGATTTAGCAAATTGCAGAGCCCTCTCTCTCGGAGCAAATCACAGCACCTTAGGTATCTTTGTGACGACTTACTGAGAGGTGGAGCGCATAAAAGAGCACAAAAGTCAGAACAGTCTAAGACAGTTCTTCAAATTCCTTACGACCAATGATCTGCGTTTCCGCAGGGCCGTCTTCCACTTGCCGCTCTCTACAGCTATCACCTCATTTGTCTTGAATTGGTTAATTTTAAGCAAAGGATTGATGGAATCGTTATTCGCCTCGGCGTTTATCTTTCTTCTTCTTTGCTTCTTCGGTTTAGTGTACGAAGGGGCTAAGCGTCGAAATTTACGCTGAGGGTCTCTTACTCGAAAAGGAGGTATTAACAAGGCCGACGTTCATACGTAACGAGGAAGAGATGTATGGCAAAGACAAGCAACTCAGAACCGTCAAGGGGCTCTTGTGGTTCGTCTTTACTCCATCGGCGCGTCTAGCGCCCCTCGCTGATATCAAGTGCTCAACGCCTTTCGGCGTCATTGGAATCTTCACGGGATTTTAAATGATTAACACCCTAAGCAGGGCGCGTTTCAATCGGCTGTTTCTGCGGCTAAGATTACAGACCTGCACTTTCACGATCTACGGCACACCTTCTCGACTCGGATGCGGACGCTCACAGACCCTTTCACTTTAAAGGAGCTGTTGGGGCACTCGAAGATCAAAACAACTGAGGGGTACGTAACGCCTTCAATGGCTGAGATGAAGGTGGCTGTGGATGGACTTGCTCAAATAACCGCTAGGGTGCTGCCAATGGCTGCCACCCGTGCTTGATTTTCAGGGAAACTTTCACGCATGTTTCACGGGTCAACCCTCAAATTTATGGGAAAGCTAGTAAATATGGCCTTTCGCGTAACTTTGTAGAATTAGTCACAAAAAAGCGTTGACAGTTTTGAGAAGAAGTGTATAATGCCTCGCGTTGAGGATGGGCTGATAGCCAAACGTCAGCAGGTCGCAAGACAACATCCGAGGCCGAACTTCGATAGTGCCCGCCCGTGCCAGCTCGGAAGCCGAACCAGCCCCCCTGATTCGCTCCTCCTGAGCTGGCACAGCCATTTTTACCGCAAATTATCTTAGAGCTGGGCTCGCTTGAGCAGCAGGGCCGACTCGCGTTCGGCTTCGTCGAGCACCTCGCGCTCGTTCATCGTGAGGAGCTGGCGCTCGCGCATGACCACCTGCCCGTCTATGAGGACTGTCTGCACGTCGCTCGATTGGGCTGCGTAGACGACCGTCGAGATTGGGTCTTGTGGGCGCGGAGTCATGTGTACGTTGTCGAGGTTGATGATCGTGATGTCTGCACGCTTTCCGGCTGCCAGGCTTCCGATCTCGCCCTCTAAGCCGAGGGCGCGTGCGCCGTCAATGGTCGCCATGCGAAGCACCCTCCGCGCGGGCAAGGCGTCTGCTCCGCGCGAGACCTTTTGCAGCAGCGCGGCCGTACGCATCTCCGTCAACATGTCCAGGCGATTGTTGCAGGGCGCGCCGTCCGCCCCTATCGAGACGGAGATGGCGCGCTCAAGCATCTCGCTGACGCGCGCTATGCCCGAGCCGAGCTTGAGATTCGAGGACGGGCAATGCAAGACGTGCGTGCCAGTCCTACGGAGCGTCTCCATCTCCTGCTCGTCCAGGTGAACGCAGTGAGCGAGCGCCACGTGCCTGCCCGTCAGTCCCACAGAATCCAGGTAAAGGACATTGCGCAAGCCCGTCTCACGCTCGACCATCTCTATCTCGTCGCGGTTCTCTGAGGCGTGGCTGTGTACCATCACGCCGCGCTCGCGTGCGAGGCGCGCCACCTCCCTTAACAGTTCTTCCGTGCAACTGACGGCAAAGCGCGGGGCGAAGCAGCAGCGTATGCGCCCACCAGCGCGCCCGTGCCATTCTTCTATGAGCGAGAGAGAGGCGCGCATGGACTCTTCCCGCTTCTCCTGAAGCGCGGGCGGAACTTCTTCGCCTTTGTCCATCATGCACTTGCCTATGGTGGCGCGAAAGCCAGACTCTTCGGCCACGCGCAAGGCTTCGGCGGTATGATTGACAGTCTCCATGGTGAGCGCGCAGGTCGTGCCGCCCTTAATCATCTCGGCTATGGAGAGACGGGCCGAGGCGCGCACAGACGAGGCCGTGTGCGCGGCCTCCATCGGCCAGATTCTCTTCTTCAGCCAGTCGATCAAAGGCAGGTCGTCGGCCAGACCGCGAAACAAAGTCTGGCACAGGTGAATGTGCGTCTGCACGAAGCCCGGAAGGACTGCCGAGCGGCGCGCGTCTATGACAAGCTCTGCCGACGCTTGGCTGGAGTCGCCGACGCTCACTATCCGCCCGTCCTCTATGTAGAGGTCGCCCGTCAGGACGGAATTATTCTCGTCCATAGTGATGAGCGTGCCGCCCCTGATGAGAACACTCTTTTCCATCAACGAAGACAATAAAATAAAAAAGCAAAAGGTAAAAGGCAAAAGTGAGAGGCGCTTGACCTTGCGCGGCCAATTTTCGCCCTCTCGCTTTTGCCTTCTACCTTCTCAGCCGTGCTTTACTTGGCGGCTTTACGACCCGTCGCCGGAGCAGTAGTAGCAGCCGCGTCGGCAGCAGCCCCGTCCCCTTCCGCGTTTGCGACAGTGATGCCGAGCGCGACCTTCACATCTCTTTCAACGCGCCCGCGCAACTCCTCGTTATCGCGCAAGGTCTGCTTGGCGTTCTCCCTACCCTGGCCCAGGCGCTCGCCCTTGTAAGAGAACCAGGCTCCGCTCTTCTCTATCACGCGATGGGCGACGCCCAAATCCACCAGGTCGCCTTCGCGCGAGATGCCTTCGCCGTAGACTATATCGAACTCGCACTCGCGAAAAGGCGGAGCGACCTTGTTCTTGACCACCTTGACCTTCGTGCGGTTGCCTATCGCCCGGTCGCCGTCCTTGATCGCCCCTATGCGGCGAATGTCGAGGCGCAGCGAGGAATAGAACTTGAGCGCGCGCCCGCCTGTCGTCGTCTCAGGGCTACCGAACATGACGCCGATCTTCTCGCGAATCTGGTTGATGAAGATAAAGCAGGTGTTCGACGAAGAGACAATCGCCGTCAGCTTCCTGAGCGCCTGCGACATCAAGCGGGCCTGCAAGCCCGGCAATGAATCGCCCATCTCGCCATCCAGCTCGGCGCGCGGCACCAAAGCCGCCACAGAGTCAATGACGATCACGTCCACGCCGTTCGAGCGCACCAGGGCTTCGGCTATCTCCAAAGCCTGTTCGCCGGAGTCGGGCTGCGAAATCAAGAGCCCGTCCACGTCCACGCCGAGCTTTCCGGCGTACTCTGCATCCATTGCGTGCTCGGCGTCGATGTAGGCGGCCACTCCGCCCGCCTTCTGCGCTTCGGCGACGATGTGTAAAGCCAGAGTCGTCTTGCCGGAGCTTTCCGGCCCGTAAATCTCCACTATGCGACCGCGCGGCACGCCGCCCACGCCAATCGCCGAATCCAGGCTGAGCGAAGTCGTCGAGATCGCCGGGATGTCCGAGACCTCGCGCTCGCCCAAGCGCATGATCGAGCCCTTGCCAAATTTCTTTTCAATGTTGAGCAGCGCCGCTTCCACCGCTTTACCGCGATCAGCGCTGGCTTTATCATCTGCCATCACAAACATCTCTTTCTTGTTCCTTTTCTCAAAAGTGTTCTCGTGTTACCAGAGCTTTTCTGCGGCCCTCAGCCACCACATTGAAAGCGAGTATAACACAGACGCCGCGAGAATGGAACAGCGTTTCACACGTGCAACAAATTTATTTTAGCCCGAAGGGCGTCTCAAACAAACGATTTTGCCGAGATACCCGCTAGCCCTGCTAAGCCCTGTCGCGCCGGATCGGAATGTGAGGCGACGCACAGCTTCTTCGGCCCAAGCTATAGCATTTCTACTGCCCCAGGTGCAAGGGCCGCCTCAGGCTTCGAGCAGTTCTTGCAGGCGCTTGCCCGTGCGCCGCTCGAACTGCTCAGAGAGGGAGGGCACGCCGCCCGCCGACTCGTCGCGCGCCAGCCTTTCGACTCTCCACATCGGAAAGAAGAGGTCTGTCAGACCGATGAAGGGCTCGTCCGCAGCCACAGCCTGCACCCAGTCATCAAAAGCATTCAGGTCTAGCCCGCGCAGGAATATGCCGGCCGCGCTGATGCGGTCGAGCACGCCCCAGCACTTTTCTCTAGGGCTGTGCAGGACTATGACTACGGCCGCGCCCGCTTCAATTCCTGTCCGACGTTTCGCCAAAGCTCGCTTCCGTCTCTTCCCTTCACCCGTCAGTTTTCGGCCCTTGACTCGTGTGGCAGCAAACGGCGCGCAAACTCTCCGACCCTTTGCACGAGGCCCGGCTCCGCATTCAATCTTTCAATCTCCGCGACAATCGCCGAGCCGACGACGGCCGCTTCGGCGTAGCGCCAAACGTCCGCGACCTGTTCGGCATTGGAGATACCGAAGCCGACCGCTACGGGCAGGTCTGAGAAGCGGCGCACGCGCGCGACGAGTCGCTCGGCGTCGCGGCTCATCTCGGCGCGGGCCCCCGTCACGCCGGCGCGCGAGACTGCGTAGATAAAACCGCTCGCGCGCTCTGCCACCAGCCGCAGCCGCGCGTCCGTAGAGGTCGGCGCGACCAGAAAGATCATGTCCAGCTCGTGCGCTTTGAGGAGGCCCGCAAACTCTGCGGCCTCTTCGGGCACTAGGTCTGTGACGAGCACGCCGTCAATGCCTGCGCCCCTCGCCTCGCGGCTCAGGCGTTCGAGGCCGTACGAGAGCAGCGGGTTGAAATAGCTGAAGAGCACGACGGACACCTGCGCCTCTTTCTGCGCCTCGGCTACGGTGTCGAGAATCTCGGCGACGCCGAAATTGTGGCGCAGGGCTCGCTCCGAAGCGCGCTGAATGACCGGGCCATCGGCTACTGGGTCGCTGAAGGGGACGCCGAGCTCTATGAGCAGAGCGCCCGCCTGGGCCAACTCGACGAGCAATCGGCGCGTCGTCTCAAGGTCTGGGTCGCCGGCCGTGATGAAGGGGATCAGGCCGCGCACGCGCTCGCGCCGCACGCGCGCGAAAGCCTCACTGATGCGGCTCACGGCGCTTCTCCTGCAAGCGAGTCTGCGACCGTGTTGACATCCTTATCGCCGCGCCCCGAAAGATTGACGACGATCAACTGCTCGCGCTTCATCTCGCGCGCGGCTTTGACTGCGTGCGCGACGGCGTGGGCCGATTCGAGCGCGGGGATAATGCCTTCGAGCTGCGAGAGGAGGCGAAAGGCTTCGAGCGCCTCGGCGTCCGAGGCAGAGACGTATTCGACGCGGCCAGTGTCGTGCAGGTAGGCGTGCTCCGGGCCAATCGAAGGATAATCGAGCCCGGCCGAGACCGAGTGCGTAGAGGCTATCTGCCCCCGCTCGTCCTGCAAGACGTAGCTCATCGTCCCTTGCAAGACGCCCGGACGCCCGCCTCCGCCCGCGTTGAAACGAGCAGCATGCTTTCCAGGCTCGGGGCCGCTTCCGCCCGCCTCGACGCCGATCATAAGCACGCCCTCATCGCCGAGGAAGGGATGAAAGAGCCCTATCGAGTTAGAGCCGCCGCCGACGCATGCCACTAGCAGATCCGGCAGTCGCCCTTCGCGCTCAAGAATCTGAGCGCGCGCCTCTCTTCCTATCACGCTCTGAAAATCCCTGACCATCAGCGGGTACGGGTGTGGGCCCAGGGCGCTGCCGAGCAGGTAATAGGTCTCCTGCGGCGTCGCGACCCAATCGCGCAAAGCCTCGTTGATCGCGTCCTTCAGCGTCTGCGAGCCGGCTTCGACAGCGCGCACCTCAGCGCCGAGCAGCCTCATGCGAAAGACGTTCAAGCTCTGGCGGCGCATATCCTCCGCGCCCATGTAGACTACGCATTCAAGCCCGAAGAGCGCGCAGACGGTGGCGGTCGCTACACCGTGTTGGCCCGCGCCCGTCTCGGCTATGACGCGCCGCTTACCCATGCGGCGTGCGAGCAGGACTTGGCCCAAAGCGTTGTTGATCTTGTGCGAGCCCGTGTGTGAAAGGTCTTCGCGTTTGAGATAGAGCCGTGCGCCGCCGGCCTCCGTGCTCAGTCGCGCGGCCTGGAAAAGCGGCGTCGGGCGTCCCGAATAATCGCGCAAGAGGGCTGCGAGCGCGGCCTGGAAACGCTCATCGGCCCGCGCCTCATAATAAGCGGCGGCCAGTTCTTCGAGCGGGGCCATCAAGGTCTCCGGAACAAAGCGGCCGCCATACGGCCCCCAGTGTCCCTGCTCGTCCGGCTCTCTGCTCAACCTCTCATCCATATCAAATCATTTAACATCTGGCATCTGCTTTATCAACCTCTATGCGTTGACGGGCTGGGCCAGGGCTGCGCGGTCGCGTCCTTCATTCTTGGCGCGATAGAGCGCCGCGTCGCTCGCCGCATAGAGAGCCCGCTCGGAGAGCGCCTGCGCGGGGCAGGAGGCTACGCCGAGGCTGACTGTGACTGTGCCTATGCCTTCCAGGGCCTCTTGTGAAATGACTTGGCGCAGGCGCTCGGCTGCGGCCAGTGCCTTCTCGTCGTCAACTCCGGCCAGCAGCAGCGCGAACTCTTCGCCGCCGAGGCGGGCCGCCGTATCGTTGTCGCGTGACATCTGGACGAGCGCGCTGGCGACGTGACGAATCACCACGTCACCGGCCGAATGGCCGTGCGCGTCGTTGATCCGTTTCAGAAAATCTATGTCCACCAGGAGCAGTGCGCACGGCACACGGTAGCGACGCCAGCGTTCGACTTCCTGGCCGAGCGCCGTGCGAAAGCGGCGGCGATTGGCCAGGCCCGTCAGGTAATCCCGGTCGGCCTCGGCGCGCAACCGATCCATCGCCTGCTTGATGGCGACCAGTTGGGCCGTGCGCGCCATGAGCAGCGACAACTCGCCAGGCATGGAGATGTAATCGAAAGCGCCCGCCGTGAGGGCCACCCCTCGGCGCGCGCCCGTCGCTTCCGAGTCTCCGATCAGGATGAGCGGCAGGCGCTCCTCAGTCTGATAGAGCATGCGGGCCAACTCTTCGGCGCGGATACCTTTCAGATTCTCGTCGGCGACGACGACGTGCGGGCGCGTGCGCTGAAGCGAGACGAGCGCGGCCACGCCGCCCGTGACGGCGACGACTGTGAAGCCTGCGCGCTCAAGGGCTTCGGCGTAAGCGTTCATCCGGGGATTATCTGTCACCAGCAGGACTCGGCCCTGGTCACGCGAGGGCGTGCGCTCAGTATTGGGGGATCGCGCGATGGCGCTCATAAAGTTTGCCTTGAGAGAGAGACGGCTTTCGATTCAGACAAAAGAGTGCGGAAGGAGACCGGGGGCAAGATGGCTTGAACCGCAAGCGCCGGGTCGAACCGAAAAGTTGGCCCAGGCCACTCGATTGCAACACACGCAGCCAGCATAACCGATAGGCGGGGCCTGGCGTCAAGGTTTAACATGCGCGCCGCGTGCGCGGGCGATAAAATCACGTACGCGGGCAGAGTCCTTGCGCCCGGGCGAGCATTCCAGGCCGCTGCAAGCATCCACGCCGTAAGGCTCGACGGCTGTGATCGCTTCGGCAATGTTCTCGGGCGAGAGGCCGCCGGCCAGGAAGAGCCTGGGCACGGTCGCGCGCGTCCTTTGGGCCAAGCGCCAGTCAAAGACACGGCCCGTCCCGCCGCGCGCCCTGCGGTCAAAGGCATCGAGCAGGATGGCGTCCACAGGATACGCGGCGGCACTCTCGGGCCGGAACTCTTCCACGACCCGGAGCGCCTTGATGAGGAAACGGCCCGCGAACGCGCGACAATATTGCGGCGTCTCGTCGCCATGAAACTGCAAAGCCCCGACGCCCGCCAAGTCCGCCATCTCCGCCACGGTCGCCTGCCTCTCGTTGACGAAAACACCGACCGTCAGAACTCCCGGCGGAAGCTGCTCGATAATGGCGCGGGCGGCTTCGGGCGCGATAAAGCGCGGGCTCCCCTCGTAGAAGTTGAAGCCCAAAGCGTCCGCGCCGGCCCCGACCGCCACGAGCGCGTCTTCCATGTTTGTGATCCCGCAAACTTTGATTTGAACCATAAGAGAGAGGGCGGAGGGCGGAGGGATGAAAAGAATGCTTCTCAATCTTGAAGGCTTTTCTTTCATCCCTCATCCCTCATCCATTCCTTTCCCTTCTTCGATCAACTCGCGTAGGGCCTGGTCTGGATTGGCGGCGCGCATGAGCGTCTCGCCGATGAGGAATCCGCTGTAGCCCAGAGCGCGCAGGCGACGCAGGTCATTGCCCTTGCGCAATCCGCTTTCGCTGACGAGCGTGAGGCCGGGCGGCGCGCTTTGGGCCAACTCCACGGAAGTATCCAGCGAGACCTCGAAGCTGCGCAGGTCTCTGTTGTTGACGCCGACGAGCGTCGCCCCGCACGCGTGGGCCCGCGACATCTCTTCCGGGGTATGCACCTCGACCAGCGCGTCCATGCGCAGCTCATCCTCTGTGATGCCGACCAGGCGCTTCAGCGCGGCGTCGTCCAGCGCGGCGACGATCAGCAGCAGGGCGTCTGCGCCCACGGCCGCCGCTTCGTAAAGCTGGTATTCGTCGAAGATGAAATCCTTGCGCAGCACGGGAAGCGAGACCGAGCGGCGCACTGCGCGCAGGTCATCGAGCGAGCCACGAAAGCAGTCTTCCTCCGTCAACACGGAGATGGCGGCAGCGCCGCCCGCCTCGTATTGACGGGCCAGCGAGGCCGGGTCAACGCCGGCGCGAATCTCTCCCCTAGAGGGCGATGCGCGTTTGATCTCGGCGATGATATTGAACGACGCGCGTTCGCTCAGAGCAGCACGAAGGGCATGCTGCTTCGCGTTTGCCCGAACGTCCTGGGCCAACGCGCGCAGCTCATCCGCGTTGCGCTCCGCTTTCGAGCGCGCGAGCCGCTCTCTCTTGAGAGAGATTATTTCCGAGAGAAAATCCATCGGGCTCACCCGTTCGTCGCCCTGACGAGCCGGTCAAGTTTGGCTCGGGCCGCGCCGCCGTCTATGCTCTGTTCGGCGAGCCGCGCGCAAGCCTTGAGGTCGGGCCCAGCGCCGCCTACGAAGAGGGCTGCGGCCGCGTTGGCGACGACGAGCGCGCGCGCCTCGTCTCGCCGTGTGCCCGCAAATATTTCGCGTATCGTCTGCGCGTTATCTTCGGCGCTTCCCCCGCGCAGGTGCTCAATCGAGGCGCGCTCCAAACCGAAATCTTCGGGGCCGATCTCGAACCTCTTCGTCCCTTCAAGGCTCGCTTCGGCGACGAGAGTCGGGCCCGCGAGCGTCACTTCGTCCAGGCCGTCCGAGCCGTGTACAACCCAGGCCCGTTCCGTCCCGAGCGCGCGAAGCGTCTGGGCCAATGGCTCAAGGAGCGCAGCGTGCCAGACGCCGATCAGTTGGCGAGGCGCGCGCGCAGGGTTGGTCAGTGGGCCCAGCAGGTTAAATGTCGTGTGGACTCCAAGCTCGCGCCGGACTCCGGCGACGCGCGCCGTCGCCCCGTGATAGAGCGGCGCAAACATAAAGCAGATGCCCGCCTCGTTCAAACAGGTTTCGGAGATTTCGGGCGCGGCCGAGACGTTGACGCCGAGGGCCGCGAGCACGTCGGCGCTGCCCGAGCGGCTGGTGGCGGCGCGGCTGCCGTGCTTGGCTACTGCAAGCCCTGCGCCCGCGATGACGAAAGCTGCGGCGGTCGAAACGTTGAAGGTCTTGGCGTAAGAAGAGCCCGTCCCGGCCGTGTCTATAAAAGAGGCGTGACAGCAGTTGACGCGATGGGCGCGGGCGCGCATGGCTTGGGCCATCCCCGCCAACTCCTCAACGGTCTCGCCCTTCATGGCGAGCGCGACCAGGGCCGCGGCGATCTGCGCATCCGTCGCCTCGCCGTCGAGCAAAGCGTCGAGCAGAGCGGCCGCTTCCGCTCGATCCAGATTCTCGCCGCGCATCAAACGCGTCAAGAGCGAGCGCAAGCCAGGCTCAGCCCGTGGCTCACCCTGCCGCGCAGGCGTCTGCCGACTCCACAATGGACACATCACTGTCTTAAAAAGTTGGCGAGCAGTTTTTTCCCTTCGGTCGTCAGGATAGATTCGGGATGAAACTGCACGCCTTCGACCTTCATTTTCCGGTGGCGCAGGCCCATGATGACGCCGTCGGGCGTCGTGGCGGAAATCTCCAGGCAATCGGGCAGGGTCTCGCGCTCGACGACGAGGGAGTGGTAACGCCCGGCCTGGAAGCGATATTCGAGCCCCTCGAAAATGGTCTTGCCGTCGTGGCAAATCTCGGAGGCTTTGCCGTGTACGAGCGTGGGCGCGCGCACGACTCGGCCGCCGAAGACCTGGCCGATGGCCTGATGGCCGAGGCAGACGCCCAGGATCGGAACGCGCCCGGCGAAATGCTCTATCATCCGAAGAGAGACGCCCGCTGTATCGGGAGTGCCGGGGCCAGGGGAGATCAGAATCTTGTCGGGGCAGCAATGGGCCTCGACCTCTTCGACCGTCACCTGGTCGTTGCGGCGCACGTCCAAGTCCTCGCCCAACTCGCCCAGGTATTGCACCAGGTTGTAAGTGAACGAATCGTAATTGTCTATGACGAGAATCATTTCAAGCGGTCAAATGCTCTTCCTTATTATATTCCCTCGCAAATCTTCTGCGCGATCATCTCCCCGGCGACCGCGTGGCCCAGGGTGTTCCAGTGGCCGTTGCCGATGTTTTGGTCAAAGCCGTGGAGAAAGACTTTCTGCTGCTCGGCATAAGACTGTAGGGCCGGTGCGAGTGTCAAGACAGCTATTCCCTCGCGCTCGGCCAGGGCCCGGATGCGCGCGTCCGGGTAAAAAAGGTCTGTCGCGCCGACGCGCTCGGCAAATGCGCGGCGCGTCTGTGGGTCAGGGTGTACCTGTACGGCGTTGCTCAAGGTCACGACCAGGAACTTTGCGCCCCTCTCTGTCACCTCGTCGCGCATCATCTTAATGAGCCCTTCGGTCACGCGCCACGCGTCAGTCCAGGCGGCGTCCGCCGGCGCGGTGTAGATCAGGTTATCAAGACCAAGCTCTTCGGAGCGAGCCGCACCGGGCGGCGAAGCAGTGGCCGGCTGCTCCTTCTCCTCCTGCTCCTTCCGCGCGCGTCTTTCGGCGATGTAGGTCTTGATGACCACCTGCGCTTCATGTATGGCCTGCACGAAACGGAGCCTGTCTCTGAGCCAGCGTCCGGCGCGGTTCAGAGCCGAATGCTGAAAGCGAAAGGCGCGCGAGGATTGAAATGAATTATCGAGCGTCAGCGCGCCGCCCTCGCCGAAGACGAAGTACGGGATGTCGGTACGCTTCAGGGCGCGCGAGTTGTCCGTGATGTCGTTGCCCGTGCAGACGGCCAGCAGCACTATGTCGGGCGCGTAGTCCCAGACCTTCTGCCGCAGGGTAATCAACTCCTGCGCCGTCCCGTAGCCCGAGACGCCGAAGTTTATGACCTCGACCCGGCGGCCCGCGTACACGGGACATTGCCTGATCTTCTCGGCCATGACGGCCCAGAAGGTTTTATCCAGCGGGACTTGCAAAGCTTCTGCGTAAGAGTCTCCGATGACGGCTATGCGAAGCGTATCGGGAGGCTTACTCTTAGCGTGCTCTACGTCTCTGAGGCCCTCGCTGTTGATGCGTACGTAGTTGCGCCCTTCGCGGCGATACCATCCTTCGGCTCCGGCGCTGAGCGCGATGCCCCGTTCCATGTCCGTAGTATAGAAGAGCGGGAATGAGTAGCCGATCAGGCGCAGGCCCATCTCGACAATCAAAAGACCGATGGCGAGCCCGGCGAGGACGAGCACCAGCCTGGTCGAGAGGCTGTCTGCATGGGCTCTTTTCACCGCCCCGCGCTCTTTTCTTCTCATGCGACTCAGAAAGACCCTCGGCTCCGGCAGCTTCGCTCTCAAGCCCTGCTTCCTCACAATCCCTTCTCGGCAAGCTCTATGGCGCGAAAGAGTGCGCGCGCCTTGTTGACAGTCTCTTCGTATTCGCGCTCGGGGACGGAATCGGCGACGATGCCTGCGCCGGCCTGTACGAGGGCCACGGGGCCGCGCATGACTATGGTGCGGATGGCGATGCACGAATCCAGATTGTCTGCGTAGTCCATGTAGAGGACTGCGCCCGCATAGACGCCGCGCTTTTCCGGCTCAAGCTCACCGATAATCTCCATCGCGCGCACCTTCGGCGCTCCCGTCACCGTCCCGGCCGGAAAGCAGGAGGCGAGCGCGTCGAAGCGATCAAGCCCTTCACGCAAGCGCGCGCGCAAACTGCTGACCAAGTGTTGCACATGCGAGTAACGCTCTATCGTCATCAGGTCTTCGACCGTCACCGAGCCGTATTCCGCGACGCGCCCCAGGTCGTTGCGGCCCAGGTCAACGAGCATGGTGTGCTCGGCCACCTCCTTCTCGTCGGCGCGCATCTCTTCGCCGAGCATCCAGTCTTCGGTCTCTGTCGCGCCGCGCTTGCGCGTGCCCGCAATCGGACGGTAATCCAGACGACGCCCGCGACATCGCACGAGCATTTCGGGCGACGCGCCGATGATCGTCTCCGCACCCGTTCGCAGAAAGTACATGTAGGGTGAAGGATTGGTCGCGCGCAGAGCGCGGTAGATAGAGACGGGTTCGGCGCGGACTTCTCGGGCGAAACGCTGCGAGAGCACAACCTGGTAACAATCCCCGGCGGCGATGTAGCGTTTGACGCGACGCACGGCCTGCTCGAAGCCTTCGCGCTCCCAGTTCGATTCAAAACGCGCTCCGCCCGCCTCTTTGGCAGTCTCTTCGTCGCGCCGCTCAAACGCTGCCGCAGGCAGGCGGCCTTCGAGCAGAGACCTTTCTATCCCGGCCGTCTCTTCGACGGCCCGTTCGTAAAGCTCTTCGAGGCGCGTGCGGCTCCCTTCTGCTTCTTCTGTCAGGACGACGGAGATGATCTCTATCTGCTGGCGCACGCGGTCGAAGGCGAGCAGGGTGCGATAGAACATCCAGACGGCGTCATCGCTCGCGGGTTGATCTTCGGAGGCGAGCACGGGCTCGAACCAGCGCGCGGCATCGTAGGAGAGATAACCGACCGCCCCACCGCAGAGCGGCGGCAATCCAGCGCGACGCGCCAGCTCACGCTCGCGGAAATAGCGGCGCACGAACTCCGTGGCGCGTTCCCGCACAGTCTCTCGTTCGCCGCCCCTTTCGATGATGGTCTGGTCGCCGCGCCCGCGCACGATCATTTGCGGCTCTGCGCCGAGGAAAGAGTAGCGCGCGACGCGCTCGCCGCCCTCGACGGATTCGAGCAGAAAGCTGTAGCTCGATTGATGGGCCACGCGCAGGAGCGCGCCCACGGGCGTCTGCAAGTCCGCGAGCACGCTGCGCACAATGGGGACGACGTTGCCGCGTCCGGCCTCGCGCGCGAACTCTTCAAACGTTGCAGGAGTCAGATTAATCATTCGGTGATCGGCCGGTAGTGAAACGCTAGAGGCTGTTGACGGCTCCGCTCTAAGCTGGTTGGCTCAGGCTGTTGCCTGAGAGCCATAGTCCGCCGTCTACGACGAGCACCGTGCCGTTGATGAAGCTCGCGGCGTCCGAGCAGAGAAAGACTGCCGCGTGTTCTATGTCGCGGATGCGGCCGAAGCGGCCCAAGGGGATGCGGCGGCGCACGCGCTCCTTGACCTGTTCGGGCAAGAGGCGCGCCATCCCTTCCGTGTCCTCGATGGGCCCAGGCGCGACGGCGTTGACCCGAATGCCATAGCGTCCCCACTCGACGGCCAGGTTGCGCGTCAGCGCGTCCACACCGGCCTTCGCCGCAGAGACGTGCAGTTGATAGGGCGTGCCCGTGTAATGCAGCGTCGCGCTGATGTTGAGGATTGAGCCGCGCTGCTTTTTCAGCTCCGTGAAGGCCGCGCGCGAGACGTTGAAGGTTCCCTTGAGGTCAATGTCTACGACCGTGCCGAAGCCGTTGGGCGAGAGTTCTTCCGCCGCGCAGAGAAAGTTTCCGGCCGCACCGTTGACGACTATGTCGAGGCGGCCGAACTTTTCAAGCGTCGCGGCCACGGCGCGCTCGACCTCCTCCATCTTGCGCACGTCGGCCGCGAAGGGGAGCGCCTCTCCTCCCTGCGCGCGAATCCGTTCGGCCGCCGGTTCCAGGTGCTCTATCTTGCGGCTCACGAGCGCGACGCGCGCCCCCGCCTCCGAGAGCGCACGCGCCACGCCGCCCGTGATTCCAGTCCCGCCGCCCGTCACAAACGCCACGCGGCCATCGAGCAATCCGTCCACAAAAAATTTATCAGCCATAGCATTAGTCGTCCGTAGCCATCAATCAATCAAAGCTAAAATCTGCTTCCTGCTCGTCGCTCGTCACCTGTCACTCGTCACTGCTTTAGCGGAAGGGGCGCGGGCTCCTGGCCTTCGGGCGGAACGTCGCGTCCCATGCTCTGAAGGATGCTGACGATTGTGCCGGACATCTGTTTGGCCTGTTCGTTGTTCGGGTCGTTGCGCAGCGCGCGGCGGTAATCTCCGAGCGCCGCTCTGTACTGGCGCACGCCCGTCAGCGCGTCGCCGCGATCAGTGTAGGCTTTGGCTAAAGCGAGGCGCGTCGCCTGGTCTGCCGAGCTCTTCCTGGCTTTCTCTTCGAGCCGCTTGATCTCGGCGTCGTACTTGGAAGTATCCACGGGCTCGCCGCCACTGGCCGTCGTCGCTGCCCTGGGCGAAGCTGCGGCCGGAGGCGCGCTCTGAGTGTTTGCAGAAGTCGCGGCCCTGTTGGCTGTGGCCGCGCCTTGCTGGTTAGTAGCGACGGGCGCGCTCGTCGTGCCGCCGCACGCGCCCAGGGCGAGCGGCAAGAGGCAACAGGCCGCGCCGATAAAAGTAGTCCGCATCCCTTTCTCACACCTCTTCAGCTTCCGGCAATATAGGGCCGCGACTGCACTATGTAAATCTGCCCGCGCATGTAGGCCCACTCGATGTCCTGTTCGCGCCCGCCGAAGAGGCGCTTGATGTCTGTGGCGGCGCGCACCAGTCGGCGCACCACTTCGTCGGTCAGCACGGCGCGCTCGCCCGTGATCGGAATCTCGCGGACTCCGCCCCGCTCGTCAAAGGTCAGCAGGCTGTCTTCCTCCGAGCGTGTGAGGACGCTGACGGCATTGGTGCGCGGGCGAAAGATGATCTGCTCGGCTATTTTGCGGCCTTCGACGACCTTGATGCCGAGGCCCCGCTTGGCGCTGATGTAGATTGCGCCCGTGTTGTCGCGGTCATAAGGGTCAGTGGTAATCATCACGCCGGAGCTTTCCGAATTGATGCCCTCCTGTATGAGCACGGCCATGAAGACTTTCATGTGGTCAATGCCTGCGCGCTCTCTGGCCTCGTAGGCTTCAAAGTTCCAGATCGAAGCCCACACGGCCTTGACGGCCTCGACCATCTCTTTCTCGCCTTTGACGTTCGGCATGGTCGTGTAGAGACCGGCCCCGTTGAAGTTGGGCAAGTCCTCGCTGTTGGTCGAGCTGCGCACGAACATCCCCTTACCGGCGAAGGCGGCGTTGATGCGGCGCTCTAGCTCTGCGCGTAGCTGAGCATTCATCTGCCCGGCCTTGATTCGCTCGCGCATCTCTGCGAGGCGCGCGCGACGATAGGCCGGGTCATGGACAAAACGCTGGTCGTTCAGCATCTCGTAGATAGCGTCTTCCAGTTTGTTCTCCTTGATGAACTGATCGTAGTAGTAGAAGGGGAGCGTGAAGCCGCCCGGCACGGAGATGCCTCGGAGCCGCGCGCGCATGACTTCCCCCAGGTTGGCGCTCTTCGCGCCGTAGGCGATGACGGAGCGCGCGGTCTGTTCGCGCAGGTCTGCGATGCGCTTGACCTTGAGGTCGAAGCGCGGTGTCATCACGTCCAGGCGCTCGGCCAGCCGGCGCTGGTACTCCTTGAGCTGGTTCTGGTCTGCGCGCTTAATGGCATACGTGTCGCGCCTGGCTTCAAAGGAGACCCACCACCCGTCATACTCTTTGAGGAGTTCCTGCGCATTCTTGATGTAGACATTGGGCACGCCCCAGGACTTGGCGAGCAGGTTGATGTGCGAGAGCGGCGTCGAAGGCTTGGTGACGATGATGCCGGCGACGGGAGGCAAGGTGACGGGCACTTCGTTCAAGACCAGGATTTCGTTGTAGCCGATCTCGACGTGTTCGTCCAGCTTCGGAATGATGTGTATGCGCCCGAGGCCGCGCGCGACGTTGAGGGCCTGGTACTCCTGCTCTTTCGTGATCTCGCTTTGAAGCACGCGCTCAAGGCCCTTGATCTCGGCCGAAGCCTGCTCCTGCCGCAGCGAGTTGGGCTTGTAGGCAACGGGCTCGAAGAAGCTCTTGTTGATGATGTCTGAAGTGAGCTTGATCTGCTCCGCAGGGATCAGGTCGCCCTCCCAGAACTCGAAAGTCCAGCGGCGCACGGGCGTTTGATAGGCCACCGTGCCGAGGATGAAGCGGCGGTTCGGTTTGAGATAATTGTTCTCGAAGAACTCGCGCCCGCGCTCTAAGGAGAGATAGGTTCCGTTGACGAAATCCTTGTGAAAGCGATACCGCTTCATATTGATGTAATAAATCTTGTTGCCTTCTCGGCGGTCTATGACGAACATGACGTGCGGCAGCGGGTAGGGCGTGTCTTCGTCGTAGGTGCGCGCAAGCTGGTCGAACTCGGCGCGCGAGGTGAGCGCGGGCAGTGAGCGCGGCCCCGCCGCTTGCTGCGCCCCGGCGCGCACAAGCGGGACTTGCGCCGCCAACAGAGCGAGCAGAAGCAGCAGGACTATTCGTGACCTGCCCGCCAGAATTGCCAGACCCATTTCACATTTCCTTTCCGGGGAGAGCCTTTCAAAAGCCTTCCGAGGCGGCAACAATCTTACCAGATCACACGCGCTTCAGGCCGCTTCGCCCGCGAACTTTTCCTGAGCTAATATATCTGCTCGTTCAAGCTTAGAATGACTGCCACTCGCTTACAAGCCGAAGCATTCACGGGCGCTCTTCGTCGCCGCGCCGCACGTTACGGCGTCGAGCCGGACGCGCAGGCTATAGAGCAGTTGCAACGCTACTACGAGCAGGTACAGGCTTGGAACGCGCGGCTGCATCTGGTCGCGCCGTGCCCGCCAGAGGAGTTTGCGACGCGTCATGTGCTGGAATCGCTCGTCGCGCTCCCCTTCCTCGCAGAGGGCGCGCGCGTGGCCGACGTGGGCTCGGGCGCTGGCCTTCCCATCATCCCGTGCCTGATCTTGCGCCCAGACCTCAGCGCGACGCTCATCGAAGCTTCGACTAAGAAAGCAGTCTTTCTGCGTGAAGCCCTGCGAGGCTTGAACCTCGGCGACGCGGCCAGGGTGATTAATCGGCGCTTCGAGACGACAGAACCTTTGCAGATTGACTCGGTGACGTGCCGCGCGCTCGACCGCTTCACGGAGATGATACGGAAGCTCCTGCGGTGGTCGCCAGCCGCGAGCACGCTGCTTCTGTTCGGCGGGCCCACGCTGCGAGCCGAGATGGACAAACACGCCCTCAACTATACCACCGTCCGGATGCCTGAGTCAGAACAGAGATTCCTCTTCGTCGTCAAAGAAAGATCGGACTCCTGAAAGCTTCGCACAAACCGAAACGAGGTGAGATCAAATTGAATCTCACCTCGCTCGCGCTGAATTGCGTCGCTCTTGTTGTCCGCTATCGTACTACGTCGAGGCCGATCAATTGCTGGCCTGTGATGACGAAATCTGCGGGCGGCAGTTCCTTCTCGTAGATGGGCGAAAGCACGGTCGGCGTGTAGCCGCCCGACGTTCTATCGCTGTTGAGGGTGGCGATGACAGAGGGCGGCAGGTTCGGCAGCTCGCTGGTGCCGATGACCGCGCCCGAGGTGATGCGGAAGAGTTTCACATAGAGCCGGTCGTTCTTCTTGACGCGGTTGATGGCGTCTACGAGTTGGCCCAGGTCTTGCGGGACGAAGGCTTTGGCCGCAGAGCCTTCCTGCAAAGCGCCGCCGTCGCCGACAAAGACTAGAAGTTGCCCGAGCGGCACGTCGAGGGGAATCTGGACGGGGATGCGCTGGACGAACTGCTTGCCGGAATCCGTACGCACGTAAGCCTGAATCTCTACGCTCTCGCCGCGACGGGTCTCCGTACGGTCGAGCGCGATGCGCTCAAGCGTGGCCGCGTACTTGGCGTCGGTCGAAGAGATGTCGAGGGTCACGCCGCTCAGCTCTATGCCCTCGAACCCGCTCGACATCAAGGTGCTGACGGGGACGGCGACGGCTCCGGCGGCCAGCAGCGGCGCGTTGGCCGAGGCCGAGATGCGCCGGTCAATCTGTATGGTCGGCTGTCCTTTGACCTTGATCTCGCCGCGCACGCTCAAGGTCTGGTCGCCCATCGAGCGCTCGCTCGAAGTGATCGTGTTGAAGATGGTTAGATTGAGCAGCAGCGGCGTCAGGAAAGAATCGTTCGCCACTTCGTAGCTGTAGACCTCCGTGCGGTCGCGGCTCGTGTGCAGGTTGACCTTGACGGGAATCATCTTCGGCGTTGTGCCCAACTGGCCGAAGATGCCCGTTGACCTGTCCTGCGAGATGGCTCCGACCATCTGACTTGGCACGGCCAGCTTGAAAGAGTTGTTGGCGTTCGGCACGACCGTCACGACAGAGCTTTCCGTCATCGGCATGTCGGCCACGCCGAGGCTCAGGAACGGGTGGCCGAAAGCGTATATGCGACGGCCGTCACGAAACGTCACCGTGCCCGACGCGGCCACAGAGAAATCGCCGCGCACCAACTGCACGCTGACGGAAGTGCCGGGCGCGAGCGTCTTATCGTTTGCGGGCGCAAGCGGCGTGATGGCGGCAGCGCCGCCGACGCCTGAGACCGGAAGCAGGCCGCTCGCCTGTAGCTGCGGCGAAAAGAGGGCGAGGGATTCCTGGCTGATGCCGCCGAAGACTATGGGCGTCGCGATGGGCTGAAACTGTTGGCCCATCAAGTTGGCGAGCGGAGAATTTGTCGAGACCTGAGCGACGAGGGGCGCGCCCGTGACGGCAGGCTTCGGAAACGTGGGCTTCCACTCCGTCGCCGCCAGTTGGGTGAAAGAGACAGCGTGCGGCTCGCGGCGCACGGGAGTGCCGGGCGCGCCGCCCTGCTCGAAGATGTCGATCATCTGCTTGATCGGAGTAATCCCGGCAATCGGCTCTTTCGAGAAGGGGAAGCTAAAGGCGACAGCGCCGACGAGGCGTCCGTCAATGTAGACGGGCGAGCCACTCATCCCTGCAAAGACGCCAGTCTTTTCCGCTTTCTCGCCCGTCAGGCGCGCGATGATGGCCGACTGGCGCGGCCCCGGAAAACCGGGCAGCACGCCCAGGATTTCGACGCCGAACTCCTCCGGCTCAGTCCCCGAGAACACAGTCCGCCCCGTGCCCTTCATACCGGGGCGCACCTCTTCGAGCGGGAAGAGCCGCGCATCGGCGCTCTTCGTCGCAGCAGCGGAGGCAGCGGCCTGTTGGGCCTCGGCCAATGGGGCCATCAGGCCGAGCGCGAGAGCCAATGCGACGATCAATAGGAGATTTCTCTTCATCAAGCTACCTCTTGGGAATTACTGAGAAGGCTTCAGACCGGGCCATCTCAACGGAAAACGGTGAGCGCCGCGCCTCCACTCCGGGGCGCGCGGCAAGGGGGAACTGTAGGGCCTGAAAAGCCACCACTGCTGATGACTATAACTTTGGCTTTCAACAGGGTCAAGCTCTATCAAGTTGAGCCGTGCGCTACGGAAGCCCCGGGCGCTCTCCCCGCCTGCTTTAAGTCCAAGACCAGCCATCCTTTCGGCAGCCACTATGATGCCGCCGGAGGGGAAAACGTTTCTCTCTTGCCGCTCGGTCGCTCGCCGTGATAACGTGCGCTTTCGTGGGACACACCCCTGGCTCATCAGTGCAGAGCACAATCTGGTGGGAGATTTATGCTTGAGGTCGAAGGCTTTATCCTGGTGGGGGGCGCTTCCAGCCGGATGGGCGCAGATAAAGCCGGACTCAGACTGAGCGGGCGCTCCTTTGTCGAAAGGATAGCCGCCGCGCTCGGGTCTGTCGCCGACAATATTCGTCTGGTGGGAGCGAGAGACGAGAGGGATTCATTGGGATTTCCGGTCGTCAGGGATGTGTACGCGAAGTGGGGCGCGCTGGGCGGTCTGCACGCGGCGCTCGCCGCCGGACACGCGCCGTGGGCGGCCGTCGTCGCCTGTGACCTGCCTTTCGTCACCGGAGAGCTTTTCGTGCGGCTCGCCTCACTTCGCGAAAACTTTGACGCGGTCGTCCCCATTCAGCCGTGCGGTCGCCCTCAGCCACTCTGCGCCCTTTACAGACGAGAGACGTGCCTGGCGCGCGCCGAAGAGTTGATCGCCTCGGGCGAGAGACGCCCGCGCCGTCTGCTCCTGGAAGTGAATACGCGCCGGGTGGAGCACGGTGAGCTGTCCGACCTCGCGCACTCGGCGCTCTTTTTTACCAATGTCAACACCCCGGAAGATTTTGCACAAGCTAAGGAAAGGGATGAGGGATGAGGGATGAGGGATGAAAGGGTTTGAAAGGTTGAGTAACTTGAGCAGTGATTCAACCACTTCATCCCTCATCCCTCCGCCCTCTTCCCTTGCTTGAGATGCCGCCCAGAAGCAGGCCCGGTAAAAAACTTCTCAAGGCATTTCTGCCCGTCGTCGCCGTGCTCTTGCTGGCGATGGGGCTCGTGGCCGGGTGGATCGTCTACAGGGTGACGCGCCCGCAGCGCGCGGCCTATCTGGTCACGCCCGAGACGTTCACGCAACTGAGCCCGCGCGGCCTCAAAGCGTCGGCCGAGACCTGGGCCAACTCTGACGGCACGGTGGCGCGCGGCTGGCTCTTGCGCGGCTCCGAAGGAGCGCCCGCCGTTCTTCTCCTGCACAGGTACGGCGCAGACCGCTCGCATCTCTTCAACCTCGCCGTCAAGCTCAACGAGACGACCAACTACACAGTGCTCCTGCCAGACCTGCGCGGGCACGGCGAAGACCCTCCCGTGCAATGGACATCGCTCGGCGGGCGTGAGGGGGAAGATGCCGGGGCGGCGTTGAATTTCATGCGCGCGCTCAAGAGTTCGCAGGGACGCCCGCTCGCGGGCTCTGCGCTGGGGATTTACGGGGTCGAGCTGGGGGCTTACGCGGGGCTTCGTGCGGCGGCTCACAACCCTCAGGTGCGCGCGCTGGCTCTTGATTCCGTGCCCGCTTCGCCCGACGCGATGCTCGCGGCGGCGATGAAAGAGGCGCTCGGGCTGGACAACGCTCTGCTGCGCTCGCTGGCACGCACGGGCGTGAGGCTCTACTTCCTCGGCCGCTACGACAACACGGCCTCCTGCGCCGAAGCCTCCACGCTCTCAGACCGCCAGGTGCTCTTGCTGTCCGGCGCAGACGCCGGGCCCTTGCGCGATTCGACCATCGCCCTCGCCCGTTGCTTTCCCCAACAGGCCCAGCCCGAAGTCAAAGCAGACCTCCCCCTCTCGGGCATCAACCAGCGCGCCGCCACAGGCGAGCAGAGCGAAACCTACGACCGCCGCATAATAGATTTCTTCGACCGCACCTTACGCACCGGCCAGTAGCTCAAAGCAGATTCGGCTTCCTTCTTCAACCACGCACGCGGACGGCGACGAGCGCGACCTCGCCGTTATCGCCGATGAACGCGGCCTCAAGCGGCGCGTAAGTCATCAACTGCTCCGTGTATTCGAGGGGCACTATGACGAGCGCCGTGCCGCCGCGCTCGCGCGCCGCTTCGGCAATCTCGCCCACTCCTTCAAACTTGATAATATCGTTGTCGGGGCCGCCGCGCGCGACTCGCCCGGCCGCGTAGAACTCGGCAGTCCGCTCGACCGTGTGCAGCTCAAGCACGGGCGCTGACGAGTAGCCGCGCACGGATGCCTGCATGAGCAGGTCTCGCACCGACTCGCGACGCGCGCCCTCGTCAAGCACCAGGTTGATGGTCAAAACGGTCGCGGCAAAGGTCGCGCCGACTACAAGCGCAGCAGACCACACGCGCTCGCGCGTGCGCGCCAGCACGAACAGCCCGGCGAGCAGGAACGGCGAGGCTATGGCGAGCGCCCTCGGCCACACCCATTGGCCCATCGTCGCCAGGTAAAAGGCGACTATCGCCGCCGCCAGCAGCAACAGCACGACTCCGGTCGCGCGCATTGCCCGCAAGGCCCCGCCGCCTCGGACGAAGGAGCGCAAGCGGTCTCCGACAAGCAAGGCCGCGCCCGGCAGCGCGGGCAGGATATAGCCCGGCAGTTTCGAGCCCGACAGCGAGAAGAAAACGACCGGCACTACGAGCCAGACGAAGGCGAAGACGCGCAGCCTGTCCGGCGCGGCAGCCGAAGGCCAGGCCCAGCGCCGCGCGCCCCACAGCGCGGCCACCAGCAGCGGCGTCCAGGGCAGAGCCAGGAGCGCGAGCACCGGCAGATAAAAATAGAAGGGCTGCGGGTGATGGTACTTGTTCGAGAGGTAGCGCGCGAAGTGATGCTGGATGATGAACTGGTCTATGAACGTCCAGCCGTGCCGAAGCGTGACCGGCCCGTACCAGGCGGCCGCTACAAGTAGCGCGAGCGGGACTCCCCACAGCAGGCTTTTCAAGAGGCTCCTTGCGGGCCATTCGCGTCGCAGCAGGTAATAGATTGTGACGACGCCCGCAGGGATGACTATGCCGATCAAACCTTTGGCCAGGAGCGACGCTCCGACGGCCGCGTAGAAGGCTGCCATCCAAGCTTTGCGCTTCGTCTCGACCGTAGCAAGCTCGGCCATCATGAACGACGCGAGCGCCGCCGCAATCGTCATCGTCACCACGACATCAAAGCTCGCCCCGCGCGAAAAGACGATCATCCCGGCCGAAGAGAGCAGCGCCACCCCGCTCCATAGGCCCAGGCCGCGCACCTCTTCCGCGCCCTCCGACTCATCCTCCACCATGCGCTCGACCCGCCGCCCTGTGAGATAGACGAAGAGCCCCGTGAGCAGTCCCGAAAGGCTTGGGCCCACGCGGGCGGCCCACTCCGAGACGCCGAACACGCGAAACGCCGCCATCATCATCCAGTAGAGCAGCGCGGGCTTTTCAAACCAGGGATGGCCGCCGAGAGTCGGCGTCACAAGGTCACGGCGCGCGAGCATCTCGCGCGCGATCTGCGCGTAGCGAGGCTCGTCCGGGCCGATCAAGGGCACGCGCCCCGTGCCGTACAGGTAGAGCAGAAAAGCCGCCGGAAAGAAGAGTAGCCAGGCACGCTTGGCAAGCGTCGAACGTTGCAAGTATAGTCACCAAATGATAGCCATCAGCCATCAGCGATCAGCTTAAAAAATCCATCTCACTCGATGAGTATCATCGAAGAGGAACTTCGATTCAACCTCGGAGACGAAAGCCAAGACCTCGGAAGCTGACGGCTGGCGGCTGAATGCTGAGGGAGGAACACCTTGACTCTACGCACAGCAGTCGTCGGCGTCGGGCATCTGGGCCGCCAGCACGCGCGCATACATGCCGCGCTCGCCTCTGAGGGGCGCACGCGCTTCGTCTCCGTCTGTGATCTTTCGGAAGAGACGGCCCGCTCTATTGCCCTTGAGCGCGCGACCGATTGGACGACGGACTGGCGCACGCTCGTGGGCCGCTGCGACGCTGTCTCTCTGGCCGTGCCGACCGAATCACACTGCGAGATCGCCTGCGTGCTGCTCGAAGCGGGCGTTCACGTGCTGGTCGAAAAGCCCATCTCGCGCACGCTCGAAGAGGCCGGCCGGATGATCGCCGCCTCCGAGCGCGGCCGCGCCATCTTGCAGGTCGGCCACCTGGAACGCTTCAACCCCGCGCTCACTGCCCTGCGCCCGCATGTGCGCAACCCTCTCTATTTCGAGATTCACCGCGTCGGCGAATTCACCGCGCGCTCCCTGGACATAGACGTTGTCCTCGACTTGATGATTCACGACCTGGACATAGTGCAGTGGCTCGTGGGCGAAGAGGTGGAAGTCATAGACGTGCGCGCCGTCGGCATTCCCGTGCTGACGCAAAGGGTGGATGCGGCCAACGCGCGACTTGAGTTTGCCTCGGGCGCGGTTGCCAACATCACAGCCTCGCGCGTCGGCGCGGAAAAGATTCGCAAGATGCGTTTCTTCCAACCGCACGATTATGTCGCCGTCGATTACGCGACGCGCTACGCCTCCATCAGCAGCCTCGCGCCGCTGGCCGCAGGCTCGCGCCCCGGCGTGCACGTCAACCAGCTTGAGATTGAAGACGTGGAGCCCCTGCGCGCAGAGATCGAAGCCTTCCTCGACGCGGCGCAACGGGGCGGGCCCTCGCCCATCTCCGGCATCGAAGGACGGCGCGCGCTCTCGCTCGCCCTGCGCGCCCTCGAACGCATACACGAGCACGCCGCGCAGGTCGGAGTCAGCGCCGTCAGGTAAGCCAGGCGGACAGCCCAGGCGCAAGCTCATTCATGTCTCAGCAGAACGAAAAAATCTCTTCGATGCTCGCCGGGCGGATAGAGGCGGGCGACTTCCCTTCGGCCGTTTACCTGGTCGCGGAGCGCGGGCGCGCGCGGATGGCCGGGGCGCTGGGCCGTGCCGTGAGCGAGCCGGAAGAGCACGCGGCCAATCTGGATACGATCTACGACCTGGCTTCGCTGACGAAGCCGCTGGTGACGGGCCTGCTCTGCGCCATGAGGATAGAGCGAGGCGAGCTTGCCTTAGACGGCGAAATAGGCTTTCACCTGCCGGAATTCGACCGCGCGGACAAGTGCACGCTCACGCTGGGCCAACTCTTGACGCACACTTCGGGGCTTCCGGCGTGGCGTCCGCTCTACATAGAAGCAAGCGACCGCTCGCAGGTGCTCCGCCGCATAGCCGAGCAGCCCTTGGAGAGCGCGCCCGGCACTGTTGTCCGTTACAGCGATCTGGGCTTCATCACCCTGGGCCTGTTGATCGAGCGATTGGCGGGCGCTCCGCTCTCGGAAGTTGCGCGCCGCGAGATATTCGAGCCGCTCGCCCTGAAGCGCACCTTCTTTAATCCTGAGCGGTCATTGAGGGCCGAGGTCGCCGCGTGCGAGACCGGGAATGCGTACGAGCGCGAGATGTGCCGCGAGCTGAAGACGGCCGAGTGGGCCCGCTGGCGCGAGTACCTGATCTGGGGCGAGGTGCATGACGGCAATGCTCATTTCCTGGGCGGCGCGGCCGGGCACGCCGGGCTCTTTTCAACGGCGCGCGAGACTCTGCGCATAGCCGAACAGTTCCTCCCCGGCAGCACGCGGCTGCTGGCGACGCAAACGTGCGCGCTCTTTCGCACCAACATGACCGAAGGATTGAACGAGGCGCGCTCTGTCGCGTGGCAGTTGGCGGCGACCGAAGGCTCGACGGCCGGGCCCGCGCTTGCGGCCGACAGCTTCGGCCACACGGGCTTCACAGGCACAAGCTGCTGGATTGACTCTCAGCGAGAGCGCATCTTTATCCTTCTCACCAACCGCACGCACGCACGCCCTCTTCCCTTCGTCAACATCAACAGCGTGCGCCGCACGTTCCACACTCTGGCCGCGCGGGCGCTCGACGAAGAGCGGGGCGCGGAGCGATAAAGCCACTATGCGGAAGAGCGCCGGAGACGCGTCCCCGAAAAGAAGCGCGCCAGCGCCGGGCCCCTCTCGTCACGTCTCCTTCGCGGAGGCATTTCGCTTCTGGGCCAAGCTCGGCTTTATCTCCTTCGGCGGCCCCGCCGGGCAGATCGCCATCATGCACCGCGAGGTGGTCGAGCGTCGTCGCTGGATTAGCGAAGAGCGTTTCCTGCACGCCCTGAACTATTGCATGCTGCTGCCCGGCCCGGAGGCGACGCAGCTTGCGATCTACATCGGCTGGCTGCTGCATCGCACCTGGGGCGGCATAGTGGCGGGCTCTCTCTTCGTCATCCCTTCCATCTTCGTGCTGCTCGCGCTCTCTTACGTTTACGCTGCCTACGGCAACCTGCGGTCGGTCGCCGGGCTCCTCTCCGGCTTCAAGCCGATTGTGGTCGCCATCGTCGTCGAGGCCGTCTTGAAGATCGGGGGGCGTGCCATCAGGCGGCGCGCGCATCTCCTGATCGCCGCCCTCTCCTTCGTAGCCATCTACTTCCTGCGCGTCCCGTTCCCCTTGATCGTGCTCGCGGCGGCCGTCCTCGGGCTCGTGGGCGTGCGCCTTTGGCCGCAGGTCTTCGGCGCGGCCGCGAGCACGGCGATGCCCGGCGCTCAGGCGAAGCGTGAGGCGAAAGAGAGCGGCGCGCTTCGCCCCATCGTTGACGATCAAGCAGAGCCCCCGGCGCACACGCTTCCTTCGCGCAGCCGCGCTTTGGGCACGCTCGCCGTCGGGCTCATGCTCTGGCTGTTGCCGTTCGCGGCGCTCGTCGCCTGGCGCGGCCGCGCGAGCCTTCACGCGCAGGAATACCGTTTCTTTACGCAGACGGCGCTCGTCACCTTCGGCGGAGCTTATGCCGTGCTCGCCTACGTCACGCAGGCTGCAAGCTCCTATGGCTGGCTCTCGCACTCTCAGGCCGTGGACGGCCTCGCTCTGGCCGAAACCACTCCGGGCCCGCTCATCATGGTCTTGCAGTTCATAGGCTTCATGGCGGGATGGAATAACCCGCAGGGCCTCGGCCAGACGACGAGCGCCGTGCTGGGGGCGCTGCTGACTACGTACGTCACCTTTCTGCCGTGCTTCATCTTCATCTTTCTCGGCGCGCCGCACATAGAAGTGCTGCGCGGGAACAAGAGCTTGACTGGCGCGCTGACGGGCGTCACGGCCGCAGTGGTCGGAGTCATCCTGAACCTTGCGCTGATATTCGGCGCTGCCGTCATCTGGCCGCGCGGGCTGCTAGGCGGCGCTGACTGGTTCGCAGCCCTGATGAGCCTGCTGGCCTTCGTAGTCCTTTACCGCTTCAAGGCAGACGTGCTGTGGGTCGTCATGGCAGGCGGCGCGGTGGGCCTCGCGCGCGCTCTGCTTTTCAGGTAATGTGGCTTTCCCATGATCGAGAGCAAAGAAGCGATAGCTCCACAGGAGGCGCGCGCTCGTCGGCGCGCGCGTGTGGCGAACTACCTGGGCCTTGAGCGCAACGTCGTGACCGTCTCGGCGGCGGTCTTTCTGATGGGCCTGGGCGAGGAGCTGTGGAAGAAGTTCCTGCCGAAGTACCTTGAAGCTCTAGGCGCGGGCACGGGCGTCATCGGATTGTTCGCGACGACCAGGGATTTCTTCGACGCCATCTATCAATATCCGGGCGGCTGGCTGGCCGATAGAGTCGGGCGACGCCGTGCCTTTCTGACCTTCATCGCGATAGCCTTCTTCGGCTATCTCATCTACATGCTGAGCCCTTCGTGGCCCTTGATGTTCGTCGGGCTGGCCCTCTCGATGGCGTGGGTCATGGCGAGCCCGGCCATCTTTGCCGTCATCGGTGACGCGCTTCCCAAAGAGCGGCGCGCGATGGGCTTTACCATTCAATCTATGCTCAAGCGCGTGCCGATGACTGTTGCGCCGCTCATCGGCGGTGCGCTGGTCGCGCGTTACGGCATACTCGGAGGCGTCCGTTTGGGCCTGGCGGCGACGCTCTTGCTGGCCGCCGTCACGCTCCTCATTCTTTCGGCGATCAATATCCCGATCATTATCGGAGAGCCCGCGAGACTGCGCGGCGTGTGGGACTCTTTTCACGGCGCGCTCAAGCGGCTGCTCATCTCAGACATCATCATCCGCACCTGCGAGGCGATGGCCGAAGTCTTCATCATCCTTTATGCGACCAACGTGATAGGCATTCGTCTGGGCCAGTACGGCGTGCTCGTCTCGATACAGATGGCGAGCGCCATCATCGTCTACATTCCGGCGGCGAAGATCGCCGACCGCATCGGGCGCAAGCCTTTCGTCATCGCCACCTTTCTCTGCTTCGCCCTCTACCCGGCGGCGGTCGTCGCGGCCAGTGGCTTCCTGACGCTCATCCCGGCCTTCATCATCGGCGGCCTGCGCGAGATCGGCGAGCCTTCGCGCAAGGCGATGATTGTGGATTTCGCCGCGCCGCACCTGCGCGCGCGCACAGTCGGCCTCTATTACCTTGTGCGCAGCCTCTCGATCACACCGGCCGCAGCCATCGGGGGCCTGCTCTGGAAGATCGCCCCGCCCCTGCCCTTCCTCACGGCCTCCGTCATCGGCCTCGTCGGCATGCTCGTCTTCGCCGCCAGGGTCGAAGAGCGATACGCGAGCTAAAGAGATAAACCAGGGCGACTCTCTTGAAAAATGTAGTAGTATAATGAGCGTCCGTCACCGAACCCTTGATCGGTCTGAGCAGTCGAACCCGATGTATCCTTTCCGCCGCTCCAAGTTGATCGCCTGTCTGGTCGCGTCTGCAACATTTGCGTCCGTGACGCTGCGGGCGCAGGATGGGCCCACTGTGTCGCAGCAGACCCGTCCGCGCCGCGCGCAAGCAGAAGCGCAGCAGCCATCGCAGCCGTCGCCTGCGTCTCAGGCTCAGCTCACGCGCATCGGCGGCGAAGAGCCCGTCATGCGTATAGGCTTGGCGACCGGCGCGGGCTCGGTCAACATCTCTACGAGCGGCGGGCGGCTCCTCGGCGTCTCGGATGAGATGAGCGCGCCCACGCCTCTTGCGGCCTCGCGCGTACGCATAGAGGCGCGCTCGCTCGTCCCTCAGCCTCCGACAAGCTTTCGCGTCGAGCTAAGCGGCGCGGCGACTCGCGTAGACGCCGAGCGCGCAGCCGAAGAGATACGCAATGCCACAGGCGAGCAGCCCGAAATCAGCTTCGACGTAGCGACAAACACCTGGCGCATACGCGTGGGCCAACCGCGCTCGCGTGACCAGGCGGAGGCGCTGCGAGCGCGCCTGTTAGAGGCCGGCTTCCCCAACGCCTCAATCGTTGACGCGCGCACCAGTAGCAGCAGTGGGCCCAATGCTTCGCCTCCGGCAACACAGAGCGCGCGTGCCGCCTCTCCTTCCTCTCAAGCTTCCGTCACCGTGCGCCCCGTCGCCCGCGTCAGTGCGCCGACGCGCGAGATAGTCGCCTATGGGGCTCCGGGCCGGGCGCTCCTTCTCACCTCGCGCGCTCCCGTGCAGTTCGCCTCCGAAGACGAGCGCAATGCTCCCGTGCGTTTCAACGACAAGCCCTATCGCGGGCGGCTCGAAGTCTTTGCGGGGCCGGGCGGCTCGTTGACGGTCGTTAACGTCCTGGGCCTTGAGGACTACGTGCGCGGCGTCGTGCCGAATGAATTGTCGCCGAGCTATGGGACTATTGAAGCTCTGAAGGCGCAGGCTGTGGCGGCCCGCACCTACGCCGTGAAGAATCGCAACCAGTTCGCCTCCGAAGGCTTCGACCTGCTGCCGACGACCCGCTCGCAGGTCTACGGCGGGCTCTCCACAGAGCACCCGCTCTCGACGCGCGCCGTGGACGAGACGCGCGGGATGATTGCGACCTACAAGGGCGAGCCGATCAACGCGCTCTACACTTCGACCTGCGGCGGGCGCACCGAGCACGTCGAAAATATTTTCAACGAGGCGACGCCATATCTTCGCGGGCGCGAGTGCGCCATAGAGGGGCGCGCGCATTTCGCGCCCTTCACCATCCGCAGCTCGCGCGAGCCCGTAGAGATTCGCGAAGAGCAGAACGCTTCGCTGGCGCGCGACCTGGCAATCCTTGCCGTCAACGACTTTCCGGTCTCTACGGCGCGCGTCACGGACGACTGGCTCTCGTCGCCTGTGACCGTGGCGGAAGTGCGCGGCTGGTTGACTGTGGCCTCGCGTCTCGCGCGACAGAGCATGCCTGTCTTGACGGAAGATGCTGTGCGCGCTCCGGCCTTCAGCACGGCTCTCGTCGCGGCCGTCTATGGCCCGGGCTATGCCGACACGCTGTTGGACGATGCGGACGTGGAGTACCTGCTGGCGGCGCGAGATGCCGGGGACATCCCCGCACGCAATCGCGCGGACGTAGCCATGCTGCTCAGAGACGGTCATCTCTCGCTCTACCCTGACGGGAGCCTGCGTGCGCGCGATTCGCTGACGCGTGCCCGCGCCCTTCACACCCTGGCTCGCCTTCTGGAAGCGCGCGGCACGCTTCAACTGCAAAAGGGGACGGCCAAGCCGACCGTCAGCGATGCCCTCATCCTGCGCTCAGCGACGAAGGGGCGCGACCAGCCCGTGAGCGTCAGCGCGGACGCATACCTGTTCCGCGCCTTCGGCGACGGCGCTTATCCCGTGCGCTCAGTCGCGGTGGTGGGGGGCGAGCCCGTGACCTTTCACCTGAACCGCGCGGGGCAGGTCGATTACCTTGAGGTGCGGCCCGCTCCGAGCGGCGCGGCGGCTGATCGTTTCTCGCCTTTTACCAACTGGACTGTGAGCCTGACTGTTTCGGAGGCAGGCTCGCGCCTGGCGCGCTGGGCCCGTGGGATAGGCTCGCTCGTAGACCTGCGCGTAGCCGCGCGCGGCTGGTCGCGCCGCGTCACAGACCTTGAGCTCATCGGAACCAGCGGCACAAATCACCTGCGCGGGGGCCGCATCCGCTCAGCCCTCGGCCTGCGCGAACAGCTTTTCGTCATAGAGCGCCGCTACGACGACGGGGGGCGCGTCGTGGGCTTTAATATCGTCGGGCGCGGCTGGGGCCACGGCGTAGGGATGTGCCAGGTCGGAGCCTACGGATTGGCCCGCGCCGGGCTGAGCTTCGATAAGATTTTGAAGACTTACTATTCGGGGATAGAGGTTACACGACTCTATTAAGCCATGGCGGGCCAAGAGCAGACAACTGGTGATCGCATGAGCGTCGAGACGGTCACGCTCTACGTCGTGCCGGGCTGCCCGCTGTGCGCGCACGCGCGAGGGTGGCTTGAGCGGCACGGTATCAAATACACGGAGCGCGACGTGGCCAACGACTTCGGGGCGCTGCGCGCCATGTACAGGTTGACGCGCCAGCCCCTCGTGCCCGTCTTTGAAGCTAAGGGCCGCGCGCTTGTCCGCCCCCGCGAAGAAGAGTTGGCGGAGTTGCTGCTGCTCTGAAATTACCGATGCGTTTTTCTCCTGCACAATTGAGGGGCGCGCTCGTGCTGCTGCTGCTCGTCTGGCTGGTCACGATCATTCGCCTCTGGCTCTCCTTCCGCGTGTGAGTTCCTTAAATCAACAGAAGCGCCCCGTGATAGCCGTCGTTGGGCCCACTGCTTCGGGCAAAAGCGAGCTGGGGATAGAGCTGGCCCTGCGCCTGGGCGGCGAGATCATCAACTGCGACTCCGTGCAGGTCTATCGCGAGATAGAGATCGCCACGGCCAAAGTGCCCGTGTCGGAGCGGCGCGGCGTCCCGCATCATTTAATCGATTTCGTGCCGCCCGAGCTCAATTACACGGCTGGTGAATGGGCGCGCGCCGCCGCCGCGAAGATCGAAGAGATAGAAGCGCGCGGACGCCTTGCGATGCTCGTCGGCGGCACAGGCTTTTACCTGCGCGCGCTGCGCCAGCCCTTCTTCGAGAGCCCGCCCACGGACGAGCGCCTGCGCCGTCGCCTCACACTAATCAGAGAGCTGCGCGGCCCCGAGCATCTGCACAAGATGCTCTCTCGCCTTGACCCGCGGGCGGCCGCCAACTGCTCGGCGCGCGACTGGCCGCGCGTACAGCGCGCTCTAGAAGTCTATTTCCAGACCGGAGCGCCGCTTTCGGCACAGCTCAGGGAGCGCGCCGCAGCACACGAAAGCGCCGCGCGCCTCAGGCTCATAGCCCTCTCGCCGCCCCGCGCAGAACTCTACGCGCGCATCAACCGGCGCACCGAAGCTCATTTCGCCGCCGGGCTCGTCGAAGAAGTCAGGGCCCTTCTTGAGCGTGGCGTGCCTCCGCACTCTAATGCGCTCGGCGCGCACGGCTATCGCCGCGTCGTCGAATACCTGCGCGGCCAAAGAAGCCTGGACGAGGCGCTTGAGCAGACCCGTCTGGACGTGCGCCATTACGCCAAGCGACAACTGACCTGGTTCCGGCGCGAGCCGGGCGTCGAGTGGTTCGCGGGCTTCGGCGACGACCCACACGTCCAACAGGCTGTGCTGAAAGCAGTGACGGGTGACGAGTGACGAGAGAAAAGCTGCGCGACAGAGAACTTTTCTTTCCGCCTTGCCGCTCGTCACTCGTCACTTGTCACTTGTCACTGTTTTAGGTAATCTGGCTCTTACCGTACTCTGTTTAGTTATTGCCCGACCGGAGACTATGGTGGACTCGAAGCCGACACCGCAGAACATACAGGATGCGTTCTTAAATACGGCGCGTCGCGAGCGCAGCAATGTCACAATCTACCTGCTGCACGGGGCGAAGCTTTCGGGACGCATTAAGAGCTTCGACAAATTTTCGGTGCTGCTGGAATCCGGCTCGCAGGAGCAGCTTATCTTCAAGCATGCCATCTCCACCATCACTCACGCGCGGCGTGGGAGCGGCGACCTCCGAAGCTCACCACAACAGCAGAATGCTCAGGCCGTCGAGCCGCCTGCCGACCCTGCGGATTCCGCCACCTCTTGACCGCTTTCCCGTTCAGACACCGTCGCTCTTTTCGATCACTCTTTATCCGAGGACACGTGGCCGGCGCTTTTATCACCTTCGAGGGCATTGACGGAAGTGGCAAGTCTACGCAGATGCGTATGCTGGCGAGCGTGCTGCGCCTCAGAGGCTTCGAGGTCGTCACGACGCGCGAGCCCGGCGGCACGCCCCTCGGGAAACGCCTGCGCATGGCTCTGCTGGACGCGCAGGCCGAAGTTGACCCGCTCGCCGAGCTGCTGCTCTACGCCGCCGACCGCGCTCAGCACGTCCGCACCCTGCTCCGGCCCGCCCTTGAAACCAGCCACATAGTCCTCTCAGACCGCTACGCCGACGCGACAGTGGCTTATCAGGGGGCCGGCCGAGGCTTCACGAAGGAGTTGATCGCCGAGGTCGTGAGCCTTGCCACGGGCGGCCTCCAACCAGACCTGACCTTGATCTTCGACGTTTCGGTGGCGGAAAGCCTGTCGCGCACGCGCCGCCGTGAGACGAGCGAGCAGGGGAAAGACCGGCTCGATTCGGAAGACGTGGAATTTCATGCGCGAGTGCGCGAAGCCTATTTGGAGATCGCGGCAGCCGAGCCCGTGCGCGTGCGCGTCGTTGATGCGAGCGGCTCAATCGAAGAGACGCACGTCAAAGTCCTTCAAGTCGTCGGCCCATTCCTTGAAGAATGCGGGCTGCACACGCCGGAGCGCCGCCCGTCCAACCTGACGCAGCCCCCCTCCCATTGATATGTTTGAGCGTCTCAAAGGAAACGAGCGGGTGAAAGAGATTTTGCGCCGGATGCTTGAGACGGCGCGAGTGCCCGGCAGCCTCCTGTTCATAGGCGCGGACGGGATAGGCAAAAAGCTGTTCGCCGTAGAGCTGGCGAAGGCGCTCAATTGCCGCACGCCCAGGGGCGTTGAAGCCTGCGACCGTTGCCCGTCCTGCCTGCGCGCCAGCCGCTTCTCTTATCCCCCTGCGGACGACGCGGAAGCCAACAAGAAGATCATTTGGAGCGAGCACCCGGACGTAGGATTGGTCAGGCCCGGCGGCCGTTTTATCAACGTGCCGCAGATGCGCGAGCTTGAGCGTGAAGCAAACTTTCGTCCCTTCGAGGGCCGCGCACGTCTCTTCATCGTCGAAGAGGCCGATAGACTGAACGAAGCTTCTTCAAACGCGCTCCTGAAAACCCTGGAAGAGCCGCCGCGCACAACGCATCTGGCGCTGGTGACGGCGCGCCCGGCGGCGCTTTTGCCGACGATTCGCTCGCGCTGCCAGGCGTTGCGCTTCGCTCCGCTCACGGCCGCAGAGATCGAAGAGCACCTGCGTACGGAGCAGAAGGTCACGCAGCGAGACGCTGGCCTGCGGGCGCGCGCCGCGCAGGGCAGCATAGGCCGCGCTCTCTCCATAGACCTTGAGAGCTATCGCCAGCAGCGCGAGGCCATGATGGAGATACTGGACGCGCTCGTCACCAGGCCAGACCGCGCACGGCTGCTGCGCGCCTCGGAAGAGCTGACGGACGCCAAGCGCAAGGACGAGTATGAGCCGCGCCTGGACGTGCTGGCGACGCTCATACATGACTCCTGGGTTATCGCGCTCGCCGCAGACACAGCAGGCACGGCTGCGGACACGGGGCAAGTCGTCAACAGCGACATGATCGAGCGCCTTCAGGCCGTCGGCGCAAGACTCAAGCAGGGGGGCGCGGCTCGCTGGCTCGCGCAGATAGAGGAGCACAGGCGCGGACTGGACGTTAATATCAATCGCAAGGTTGCGACAGACGCCCTGCTGCTTGCGATGGCTGAAGCGGCTTAGACAAATTTGTGCTAGGGGGAGAAGTGATGGCGGCAAAGATTTTGGTGGTGGATGACGACCCGGAGCTGCAAGACCTCGTCGGCTTCGCCTTGAAGCGCGAGGGCTACGACGTGCGGGCCGCAGGCGACGCTTACGAGGGTTTGGACGCGCTTGAGCGTGAGCGTTTCGACCTGGCGCTCCTGGACGTGATGATGCCGAAGATGGACGGGCTGATGATGCTCTCGCAACTGAGAGAGCGTGACAGGGACTTGCGCGTCATTATGATGACGGCGCTCTCGACTCCCGAGACGGCCGTCAGCGCCTTGCGCGATCAGGCGTGCGACTTTCTGGTCAAGCCTTTCGACATAAGGCAGCTCATCTCGGCCATCAACACGGCCCTGGAGCTGGCTCCGAAGGAGATCAAAATCGAAGTCCTCTCGGCACAGCCCGACTGGATTGAGCTGCGCGTGCCGTGCGACATGGCGGCCATAGACCCTTTAGAGCGTTTGATGGCACAGCTCAAAACAGACCTTCCGACCATCACCCGCGAGAGCGTGACCTACGCCTTTCGCGAGATGCTGCGCAACGCCATAGAACACGGCGGCAAGAACGATCCCTCCCGTTATGTAGAAGTGGGCTACCTGCGCTCGCCCCGCATCATCCTCTACCGCATCAAAGACCCCGGCGAAGGCTTCAGCATTGAATCGCTCTACAGGCCCGAAGGGCCCATCGCCGCCTTCCTCAACCCCGAAGGCGACCCGACGCATCACGAGCAGGTGCGCGAAGAAGAAGGCATACGACCGGGCGGCTTCGGCATACTGATCGCGCGTGACCTGGTGGACGAGATGATCTACAACGAGCGCCACAACGAGGTCGTCTTGATTAAGTACCTGGACGGCAGCACTGAAATACAGTAGGGATTAACAGGGATGGACAGAAGAAAGGATGAAGGCGGAATGACAAGCAAGCTGTCTTTCATTCCGCCTTCCGCCTTCATCCTTGCTTTTATTTGATCGTGACCAGCTCCGGCTCAGGCTTCTCTTTATAGCTGCCTTCTTCCAGGAGCTTTTCGGTTTCGCGGACGAAGGCTTCGACGATGTCCGCGCCCGCGACCTTGCGCAGGGGCACGCCGTTTTTGAAGATCATCCCGACGTTGCGTCCGAAGGTCACGCCGAGGTCTGAGTCGTGCGCTTCGCCGGGGCCGTTGACGGCGCAGCCCATGATGGAGAGATGCAGCGGCTCTTCGATGTGGGCCAGGCGGCGCTCGATCTCCGTAACGATCTCGACGAAGTTGTCAACGTCTAGACGGCCGCAGGTCGGGCAGGCGACGACGGTCACGCCGCGCTTGCGAAGCTCTAAGGATTTGAGAATCTCCCACGCGACGCGCACCTCCTCCTGCGGCTCGGCGGCGAGCGAGACGCGTATGGTGTCGCCTATGCCTTCGTGCAGCAGGACGCCTAAGCCGATGGCTGACTTGATCGTTCCGGCGAAGGCCGTGCCCGCTTCCGTCACTCCCAGGTGGAGGGGATAGTCAACCTGCTGGGCCAACAAACGGTAAGCGGCAACGGTGCGATGCACGTCCGAGGCTTTCAGCGAGATGATCGTGTCGGTAAAGCCGAGGTCTTCGAGGATGCTTATGTGACGCTGAGCGGATTCGACCATCGCTTCCGGAGTGGCCGTGCCGTACTTCTTCAAGAGGTCTTTTTCAAGCGAGCCGCCGTTGACGCCGATGCGAATCGGGACTTTCTGCGATTGCGCGGCGCGCACGACTTCGCGCACGCGCTCGATGGCCCCGATGTTGCCGGGATTGAGTCGCAGCTTGTCTATGCCGGCGTCGAGCGCCATCAGCGCCAGCTTGTAGTGAAAGTGTATGTCTGCGACGAGCGGCACACGGGGCACGCGCCGCCGGATTTCCTTCAGCGCAATGGCGGCGTCCTTGTCCGGCACGGCCAGGCGCACGACCTCGCAGCCAGCCCTCACCATCTCTTCGATCTGCGCGACAGTGCCCGCGACATCGACCGTATCGGTCTTCGTCATGGACTGCACGACGACGGGCGCGCCGCCGCCGATCACCACGTCCTTAACCTTTACCGCCTTAGACTTTCGCATAGCTATTTCTGCGTTGCTCCTGCTGCGGGGCTGGCCGCTGGTTGCTGTTGCTGCTGTGGCTGTTGTTGCTGCGGCTGTTGAGACGACGACGAGCCCCAGCGCGAATACTCCTTGTTCAGATCGTTGAAGATCACAAGCCCCATCAGGAGGAGCAGCAGGACGAAGCCGACCTGTTGAATGCGCTCGCGCACAGTGGTCGAGAGCTTGACGCCGATCCACCCGAGCGCGCCTTCGATCAGCAGGAGAAAGATCGCGCCGCCGTCAAGCACAGGTATCGGCAGCAGGTTAAAGACGCCGAGGCTCAGGCTCAGGAAGGCTAGCATCGTGAAGAAGCCACCCCACCCGCCAATGGTTACGGCCTGCGACGAGGCGCGCGCGATGCCGATGGGCCCGGAGACAGTATCTCTCGCTGATCGCTGGCCTGTAAAGAATTGGCCCAAAGCCTTGCCCGTCAGGCGCAATATCTCGATGTTGGAGCGGAAGGCGTAACCGATGGCCGACACTGGGCCCACTCGCTCGTAGGGCATCTCCTCGTCGGGCGTGATGCCGAGACGCTCTTTGCCGTCGGAGAGAAGCCGCGTCTGTGTCGTGATCTCCTGGCGCGAGCCGGCGCGCTCGATGGTGAGCTTGATGGGCTGGCCCTTATGCTCGCGAATGTATTGCGAGACCTGTTCAGCGCTCGTCACCGTTTCGCCGCCGACGGCGACGATTCTGTCACCGACCTTCAAGCCAGCCTCTTCGGCAGGCGTGCCCGGCACTACTTCTCTCAAGATGACAGGCAGGTTGCCGTAATCGGGCAGGAAGTCCAAAAGCCCTATGGTCTCGCCGCTCTCGACCAGCTTGGTGGGCGTCAAGGTCAACTGCACGCGCTCGCCGTTGCGCTCGACGACGAGCGGGATGGGTTGGCCGGGCGAGAGCAGGGCGTCGCCGCGTATGCGCTCCCACGAAGGATTCTCGGCTCCGTTGAAAGAGACTATGCGGTCGCCGCGCTGAAGTCCTGCGAGCTGGGCTGCGCCGTCGGGCCTGATCTGGCTGACGACGGGCGCGGGCGTCACAGGCACGCCGAAGAGCAGCGCGCCGATGAAGGGAATGGTCAAAGCCGTCAGGATATTCATGACGGGCCCGGCGACGGCGACGGCTATTCTCTGCCAGCGCGGCCGCAGGTTGAACTGCTCTTCGGGCGGAATGTCCGCTGCCCCGGCCCCTTCTATGGGCGCGTTCGATTCGTCGCCGCCGAGCTTGACGTAGCCGCCAAGCGGAACCAACGAGAGACGATAATCGGTCGTTCCCCACTTCATGCCCCACAGGCGCGGCCCGAAGCCTACGGAAAAAGTCTCGACGCGAATACCGAGCAGCTTGGCGACGATGAAGTGTCCGAATTCGTGCAGGACGACAGCGCCACCGAGGATAAAAATAAAGGCCAATATCTGTATGATTAAAGTGCTCATCGTAACGGGACTCTCGTTTCTACTCTAAACTCGCAGTCAAAGCCCCAGCCGCCATGCTGGTTTAGAGTCGGTGACTACGGAACCGGGTTGCACTAGAGTTTACGCGGCGGAGGCGCTAAAGGCAAAGGTGTAGAGAGGCCCGTCACTCGCGCTCGGCGATGATTTCCAGCAAGACCGGAGTGACCATGATCGTGTGCGGGTCTGCCTCGGCTTCCTGAAACTCTCTCCCCACAGCCTCTACCCATGAAGCAGAGACGCGGCCCAGCTCAAGCAGGCGAGGCAGGTAGCCTTTCAGAAACCCGGAAGGCCATTGCCAGATGAAATCGGCGGGCGTGACCGCATAGACGATTGGGCAGACATGACGTACGCGCAAGCCCGCGCGGCCGAGCAATGTGGGGAGCGCGAGCGCCACATCCGGCTCGCCGCCGGCCTCGCGCCAACTGGCCATCACTTCGCTGACGAAGGACTCGACGGCGGGCCTGCGCGGAGCCAGCCGCCACGCTCCGTAGTCTATGTATTCATGAAAGATGGTGACGCCGCCTCGTCTGAGCGAGGCGGCGATCTGCTCGACCAGGGTGGCCGGCGAGGAGACGAAACAGGCTACCCAGCGACACCACACGCCGTCCAGCTCGCCTGGGCCCAAAGCCTCCTCCATCAAATCAATCTCGCGGAAGCGGACGTGCGCGAGAGAGCGCAGGCGACAGGCTTCCCTGGCCGCCCGCAGAAAGTGTGCCGAGCGTTCGACGGCTATCACCTGACCCACATCTTCGACGATCTCGGCCAAATCCACCGTCGCATATCCGGGCCCAGCGCCCACGTCCATCACGCGCGAGCCCCTGGTGATTCCGGCCCTTCGCCAACATTCAAGGACGCGCGGCCGCCAGACCCGGTGCTGCACGCCGAGGCGCTCTAGTTCCTCGTCGTGTGTGCCGATCACGTAATCCCGCTCCGGGTTGCGCTCATCTTTCATCTTGCTTCGTCACCTCGGCGCACACCTTAAGCCGAACGGGCGGCAATCTTCTATCCGATTCTTGCACTCGAATCGCGCCGGGCTTTGGCAGGTTTAATTTCTGACGGCTTCCGATGCGGAAGCCAGAGAGGAGATAACGTTTGCGGCCGAGAGCCTGGCTTCACGGTCGGCCGCGATCACATCATCCAGAGTCTCTATGGCGCGCCCGTCGTGTTCATCCATGACGGATTCGATGACGCGCGGGATGTCTGTCAGGCGCAGGCGTTCTTCGAGGAAGGCTGCGACGGCCTCTTCGTTGGCGGCGTTCAGGGCTGCGGGAAGCGTGCCGCCCTGCCTGAGCGCGCGATAGGCGAGCGCGATGCAGGGGAAACGCTCAAGGTCTGGCGCTTCAAAGTGGAGCGCGCCGTGGCGGGTCAGGTCTAGGGCGGGCAGGTCTGAACTGTAACGCTCAGGATAGGTCAGCGCATATTGAATCGCGTGGCGCATATCCGTCACACCCATCTGCGCGATCACCGAGCCGTCCACCAGCTCGATCATAGAGTGGACGACCGATTCCGGGTGCACGAGGATGCTGATACGGTCGGCTTCAAAGCCGAAGAGCCAGTGGGCCTCGATCACTTCCAGGCCCTTGTTCATCAAGGTCGCAGAGTCGATGGTGATCTTGGCTCCCATGTTCCAGGTCGGATGACGCATCGCATCGCTGACGGAGGCCCGCATCATCTCGGCGCGCTCCTTCGTGCGAAAGGGGCCGCCCGAGGCTGTTAAGACAAGGCGTCTGACTTCGGCCCTGCGCTCTCCGCGCAAGCATTGGTGCAAGGCGTTGTGCTCCGAGTCCACTGGCAGAAGCTCTGCGCCCGATTGCAGGGCCGCGCGCGTCATCAACTCGCCTGCCATGACGAGCGTCTCTTTGTTGGCGAGTGCGACGCGCTTGCCCGCTTCCAGGGCGCGCAAGGTCGGGACGAATCCCACAGCGCCGACGGTCGCGGAGACGACCACTTCCGAATCAGGGTGCGTGGCGATGGAGATGAGGCCCGCTTCGCCCAGGACTATGTGCGGCTCGGGTGCGGCGAGCTTGTGCAGGTGCTCGCGCAACTGCGCGGCGCACTCCTCGCTCTCGACAGAGACCAGCAAGGGCTTGTGACGTGCGACCTGTTCGGCCAGCCGCTCCATGTTGCGACCCGCCCCGAGCGCGACGATGCGAAATCGCTCAAGGCCCAAAGTCTCCACCACGCGCAAGGTGTTGCGCCCGATGGAGCCGGTCGAACCCAGAATGCTTATGCCTTTGGCCCTCATGCTCTCCTGAGCGGCTCACGGCTAGTCCGTGCCGCCGCCTGTCCCGTACTTGTCCAGCAGCTCCACTGTCTCGCCGGCCTCGTTCCTGTAATTGGCTTCGGTGACGCGCCAGTTGCGCCCGGCCCTGTACATCAGGACGACCCTCGCATTGACCGTCCGCCGCTCGCCGATGACCTTGATCGAGAGCGTAGCATCGCCGCTGTCGTTGTGCGACTTGACGCTGCCCGTGATGATCGAGCCGAACTCTTTGACCTCGCCTATGTCCTGCTTCAATCGCTCGTTACTCTGCAAAAAGCTCTTAGCCGTTTGCGCCGCTTCGCTGTGCGAGATCGAGTAGAAGACTATCCCGAGGATCGCGCCGACAAACAGCACGACCAGGAGGGCCAACACGCCCAGGATGCTCAGGATTATGACAATGTTCTTCTTCGTCATCGAAAGTAGAAGTGTCCGAAATAGTAGATGAGGGGCGCGTTGAAGAGCAAGCTATCCAGGCGGTCGAGCAATCCGCCGTGGCCCGGAAGAATCTGCGCTGCATCCTTCGCGCCCGCCCCACGCTTGAGCGCGCTCTCGGTCAAATCACCCACGACGCCGAGCACGTTCATCACGGCCGAGAGCGGCAGGGCCCACCGCAAAGGCAGCTCGCGAAAGAACCAGAAGTGGGCCAACACGGCCATCAACAGACTCGCCAGCATGCCTCCCACAGCGCCCTCCCAGGTCTTGCCCGGACTCACCTTCGGCGCAAGCTTACGACGCCCCAGGGCCCGGCCCGTATAATACGCTCCCGTGTCCGAGCCCATGATGACCAGGAAGAAGAACGAGAGCAGGTGCGCCGCGAGAGAGTGCGGAAAGCCAGTCCGCACGGCGACCAGGTGGCCCCCGAGCAGCACTACGTAGAGCACGCCCAGAAGCGTTGCGCCCGCCGCCGGAATCATCCTGTCGAAGGGAGCGCCGCGCAGCATCTCGGCCGCCAGCACCATGATCGTCAACGCGACCAGGCTGATGAGCAGCAAGTCAGGCCCCTTCGACGGGGCGTCCAGGTAAAAGAGCGTAAAGAGCGCCGCCGCTCCGAGAAAGCCCAGCCCGGCGTTGGCCTTCAAGCCGCGCTTTCCCGACAGCAGCCAGAACTCGTAAAGACCCGAGACCATCGCGGCCAGGGCCAGAGCCACAAAGAGCAGCGCCAGCCAATCAATCAGGATCGATGCGATCAGGACGGGAAGAACGATCAGCGCAGTGATGATACGAGACATTAATTCGGTGATCGGCGTAAAAGGATTCGCCCCCTCAAGCGGAGGCTTTCGAATAGCTCTATTCTCATCATGCGCCTTCGATCATCGGCGGACGCGCGCGGCGCTCTCGAAACTCATCACTTCAAACGAAGGCAGGCTCCACGCAGGCATCGCGCCGAGCGACCGGGTGGATTTCTCGAACCTGCCGACGACGACCACGTCCAGCGACTCATAGCACTGTGGGCCACAGGGCTGCACCATCACGCGATAGACCTCTTCGGCCTTCGCCAGATGCACCTCGACGTGCGTCGGCTGAGCCAGTTTGTAACAGCCTCCCGTGGCAAAGAACATATTATTCTCGATCCAGAATATTCTGGCGGCGACGCGGACGATCTTTCCGTCGTAGCAATCCGGATTCGTCTCCAGCGCGCAGTAAGGGATGAGAGGCAAATTGGCAATCGCAGACGAATCTGCTCCGGGCGCGAGCGATAAAGATGGGTCGCAGTACTGCGAGCGAGGGCCCATCGTTCGCTCGACATCCGGAGAAGGCGCGCGGCGAAGCTCTAAGCTGAGCGCAGCCAGCGAGAGGCCGAGCGCGAACGTGAAGCAGGCAACGAGCAGTCTGGGGATTACTCGACGCATAAAGCTTCTCCTTTCAAATTAGCAGTACAGCAAAAGGTTCTTTTCGCTGAGCCGTGCCCTGTGTGGAGCCCGAGGGCGCGGCTTCTACTTGGCGCTGGCGACCAGCTTGAGCCCGCCGAAGCGACGGTCGCGGCGCTGGAAATCGACAATGGCTTCGAGCAGGTGAACGCGGCGAAAGTCGGGCCACAGCGTCTCGGTCACGTAAATCTCGCTGTAAGCCGTCTGCCACAGCAGGAAGTTGGAGATGCGCAGCTCGCCGCTGGTGCGTACCAGCAGGTCAAGCTCCGGCAACCCTCTTGTGTAAAGCTCGCGCGAGATGCCCTCTTCCGTCAGTTCTTCCGGCCCGAATCCTTCCGCGAGCAGCCTCCGCATGGCCGCGCGACAGGCGTCGACGATCTCCGCCCGCCCGCCGTAATTCAAGGCGACGCTCAGAGTCATGCCCGTGTTGAAGGCCGTGCGCTCGGTGGCGCGCATGATCTCGCGCTGCACGTTTTCGGCGAGGGCAGTGGTGCGCCCGATGGCCTGAAAGCGGATGTTCTGGCGGTCTATCTCGTCCAGCTCAAGCCGCAGGTAACGACGCAGCATACGCATCAAGGCATCAACCTCGAAGCGCGGCCGCTTCCAGTTCTCGGTCGAGAAGGCGTAGAGAGTGAGCGCGCCGAGGCCGAGACGCGCGCCCGTGTCCACGGCTGCGCGCACGGCTTCGACGCCCGCGCGATGGCCGGCGATGCGGGGCTGCCCGCGTCCTGCGGCCCAACGCCCGTTGCCGTCCATGATGATGGCGACGTGTCGCGGCAACCGCTCCCAATCCACGGTCGCCAGCAACAGCTCGTCGCGCGTTCCACGCTCTACGACCTCAGAGAAATCCGCGAGCATTCAATTACCTTCCTCAAACTCTTTGCCCTTCAAAGTAGACGCCGCACATTCTTACTTCTAAGGCCGACTATGTCAATCATATTGGACGCGCATCAGCGTCAACCCGCAGGCCGACGCGGTTGCGCCCACCAGCTTGCGATCTCCCGTGTGGAGCGCGCGCCGAACTCTTTCTTCATCCAAACGCCCGCGCCCGACCTCAAGGAGCGTGCCCGCAATCGAGCGCACCATGTAGCGCAGAAAGCCGTCGGCGCTCACCTCTATCTCGATCAAGCGCCCTCGTCCGCGCTCGTCCCAACGCTCTGAGACTTCCAGGCTCGTAACGTTTCGGACGCGCGTCTCGGCTTCGACCTGCGCGGCGGAAAAGGCAGTCCAGTCGTGTTGGCCCACGAGCAGCGCGGCGCATGACCTGATGCGCTCAAGCTCTAGCGGGCGCGTCTCGTGCAGCGCGTAGCGGAACCAGAACGGCGAGACTACGGCCGCGTTGAAGATGCGATAGCGATAGGTCTTGCCGCGCGCCGAATAGCGAGCGTGAAAATCGTCCGCGACCCTTTCTGCGGCGATCACGCGCACGTCCGGCGCAAGATTTCCGTTGATGGCTGCGCGCAGCTTACCGGGGCTGATCTCTCTCGCAAGCCGGACGCTGGCCACCTGCCCCTCGGCATGTACCCCGGCATCCGTCCGCCCGGAGCCGTGAACCGTCACAGCCTTCCCCTCGATCACGGTCAACACCCGCGCCAGCTCCCCCTGCACAGTCCGCTCCTCGCCCTGCACCTGCCACCCGTGAAAGTCCGTCCCGTCATACTGAATCGTCAGCTTGTAATTCATCACTCATTACTTTTTCCTGCTTCCAGGCTTGACGGCCTCTTCGCCGCGCGCGCAAAGCGGGCAGGCCGAGGGGGCCGTGGCGGGAACGTCCAGGGTGGCGAGGGCTACGCGGGGCACGCCGACATCTGCCCGTCCCTGCGAGCGGTCGATGATGGAAGCTGCGCCCGTGACGCGTGCGCCCGCCGCCTGAAGCACACCGATGGTGTCGCGCGTCGAGCCGCCGGTCGTAATCACGTCTTCGACGACGAGGACGGCTTCGCCCGGGCTCACGGTGAAGCCGCGTCGCAAGGTCATGCGCCCTTCGGCGTCGCGCTCCGTCCAGATGAAGCGCACGCCTAAGCGTCGCGCCACCTCGTAGCCTATGACCAGGCCGCCGATGGCCGGAGCCGCGACCGTCTGGACGTTGCTGGCGGTGAAGTGTTGGGCCAGAGCGCGCCCGAAGGCTTCGGCCTCCGCAGGGTGTTGCAGCACCAGCGCGCATTGCAGGTAAAGGGAGCTGTGCAGGCCGCTCGACAGGATGAAATGGCCTTCGAGGAGCGCGCCCGTGCGTTTGAATCTCTCAATCACTTCTTCGGCTCGCAAACTTTTTCACCTCATTCTCGGATAAACCTCAAGCCGCGTGCTACAATAGTTGGGCCATGCCACCGCTGCGTCGCAATCTCGTCTCTGACTCCGCGCTCGTACAGGAGACGGTGGAGATGCTGAGAGTGTGCGGCGGCTGCGCTCCGGCCACGGACATCGCCGACATCGTCTTGAAGCTTTCAGACCTGGACGCGGAGCTGGCCGCAATAGTTGTCGCCGATCTGGTTAGGGACGATCATCGCCTCTCCCTGCGTGATGACCGGATGGTCGAGCTGGTCTATGAAGATACGGAAGCGCGCCTGCTGCGCGAAACGGATTTCGTCGTCGTAGACGTGGAGACTACCGGGGCCAAGACGCCGCCGTCAAGGATTATGGAGGTCGGCGCTTACCGCGTCAGCGACGGCCGCATCTGTGCCGAGTTTCACACGCTGGTCAATCCGCAGATTCCGATTCCGCCCTTCATCTCGCGCCTGACGGGCATCTCCGACCAGATGGTCAAAGAAGCTCCGCTGTTTGCCGACATAGCCCACCTCTGGCTGGATTTCCTGGGCGAGTCCGTCTTAGTCGCACACAACGCACAGTTCGACGTGCGCTTCCTCAATCACGAGATCGCACGCATCTTTCCGGGCCGCCGCATGATTAACTCTCATCTCTGTACGGTGAAGCTCTCGCGCAGCGTCTTTCCCGGCCTCATGAATTACCGCCTGCATACCGTGGCCGAGCATTTTACGATCCCGATCATCAACCGCCACCGCGCCCCGGACGATGCGCGTGCCACCGCCGAGATTTTCATACGCATGCTCTCGCGCCTCGAAGAGCATGGAGTGCGTGACGTGGCCTCTGCGCGCCGCTTCGTCTTCAACGCGGAAATGATGCCGACGAAAGTCACCTGCTAATAGGAACGATGAATGTAAAGACAGATAGCCTTTCATTCATCATTCACCTTGCGGCATTCATCATTTCTTCTTCCTCGTTCGCCTTCTTCCGGCGGCGCAGGCTGCGCGCGAGGAAGATGAGGATGATGAGCACGACGAGGCCGAGGCCGATTACCGGGTAGTAACGCGAGATCAGCTCCCTGGCGTGCTCGCCGTAGTGTGCCGCGAGGTAGCCTTCCAGCAGGTAACGGAAGGCGCGACCGACGGCAATCGCCAGCGCGAAGCGCCACACGTTCAGGCGAAAGACGCCCGTCGTGATGACGAAGAGCTTGAAAGGAAAGGGCGGCGGAAGGACGGACGCGACCAGCACGGAGAGCACGTCGTAGCGGTCAATCAGCTCTTTGACCCGCTTCTGCTTGCGCTCCGAGAAGCGCGCCAGGGCTCGCCTGCCCGCTCTCCGCGAGATGTAATAGAGGATGACGCACCCGATGGTCGAGCCGAGCGTCGCCAACAGGGCGTAGAGAGCCCACGGCGCGCCCGTCTTCATCGAGAGCGCAATGACCAGAGCGTCGGGGCCGCCCGCCATCGGAATGAAAGCCGAGTCCAGGAGCGCAATGGCGAACAGACCGTATGGGCCAAAGGTGACCAGGTATTGTCCGAACTGTTCCAGCCCGCTTGTGATCTTCTCAAATCGCTTCAAAGCCGTTCCACTGTTCCTTTCAATACTAACGATCTAGCTGCTGCTCTCCCTTTCCGTCTCGACCAGCTCTCCATCGGCGGCCGCGACGACCGGCTGCTTGCGGTGCTTGATGAAATAGATGGTCAGACCGACGAGGCAGAGGGCGGCGACTATGGCGAGGATGGTGACGCCGTTCTCTTTGAGAAACTGTAGGACGCGCTCGCCGTAAAAGACCGCCAGCGTCCCCTCTATGTAGTAGCGCAGCGAGCGCGCGATCATGATCGTCATGATGAAGCGCCAGCGCGGATATTCGAGCGCCCCTGCCGTCGCCACGAAAATCTTGAAGGGCACGGGCGGCGGCATCAGAGCGGGCACGGCGAGCGCCAGGAAACCGAAGCGGGCATAGGCGCGCTCGACCCGCTCGATGTGGTCTGAGCGAAAGCGGCGGCGCAGGACTGCCTGCCCGCCGCGCCGCAGGATAGTGTAGAGCAGCATGCACCCGATGACAGACCCGGCCGCCGCAAAGAGCGGAAAGTAGAAGGCAGCCTTCGGGTCTTTCGTGCAGCGCATGACGACCAGGTAGTCGTTAATCTCTGGCAGCGAGAGCAGCGAGGAGTCGAGCGCGCCGATCAAGACCATCGAAGGCGCTGCGACATACATCGGCACGCCGATGATGAAGCGTTCGAGCCACTCGACGAGCTGCGCGAACCTCTCTTGCAGCGAGTTGATACTGGCGCTTAACCAATCAAGCATATGAATGCAGTGGAGAGTGACAAGTGACGAGTGACAAGATAAAACCTTTCTTTTGCTCGTCACTCGTCACTTGTCACTCTCCACTGCCTTTATCTGGCTGGCGTAAAGACTGTGGGGGTGTCGTAGGTGACGCCGAAGGTGACGCCGGAGCGGGGGCTGAAATCGGTCAGCCCGGCGATGCCGGCAAAATCGAAGCGCAGGCCCGAAGCCTTGACCTGAAGGCCCAAGCGCGCTTCGGAGAGCGATTCGGTGCCGAGCGGCGCTCGTCCGGTGCGCGTGCTGGCCCGCCCGTTGATCTCGCCGACGAAGTTGAACTGGCGGTTCAGGCGGACGATGCCTGCGAAGCCGTAGAGCAGCACGTCGTTCTGCGTGAAGGGCTCAAGCGGCGCGGTCAGGATGCCTATGCCGAGGTTGCCGAACATGTTGACTCGGCCGTCGCGGCCGAACTTCTTGCCGGCGAGGATGACGCCGTAAGCGTTCGTCTGGTTGACGCCGATGCCGCGCGCCTGATTAGAGTTCGGCAACTGCACGCCGAAGCGAAAGCCGAGCGATGGGCCGTTCTTCGTCTCCGAGCGCAGCTTGATCTTGGTCGAGAGCGTGAAGTCGCCCGTGTCGTTGGTCGAGTTGGTTCCGGCAGCAAGACTGAGCGGAATCGGCGCTGGAACAGTGGCCGAATTGATGCTCAGGAAATTCTGCACCGTCCCGTCGATCTGAAACTCCACGTTGGGCGAAAGACCGACGTTGATGCCGATGACGCCGACCCGCGTCAGGTCGCCCGTCAGGCCCGAGAGCGGGAACTTGGCGTTCTGCATGAAATCAATGCCCGCCTCGATGCGCAGCGAGCCGGGCGGGATAATGTCCACGTCCTCTGTCAGGAGCGGGCGCTGCTGCGCGCTCGCGCCTGCGGCCGAGAGTATCAAGAGAAGCAGCGCGGAGAAGAGATACTGTAAACGGAGACGCAACATTGATTTTGATGACTGGTTCCAAGTTTTCAACGTCGCGCGGATTGTAGCGGCTCTCAGGGCCGAGCGTCAACGCACAAACAGATTCTTAATACAGCGCGCGCCGGGTGTGTTAGGCTAAGGAGCCATCTGAAGGATCAGGAGCCCCAACTGATGAAGAAACTTCTTTCCGTTCTCTGCCTCTCGCTTCTACTTTCATGGCCGGGCGAGCGGCTGCCGGCAGTGAGCTCGGCGGCGCAACAGCCGCAGACGAGCACGGCCACGGCTCAGGACGAGACGCTCAGGCTCGAAGGCTTGCGCGCGACAGTCCGCATCAGGCGCGACGAGCGCGGCATCCCTTTCGTCGAAGCCGAGAATATGGCCGACCTCTATTTCGCTCAAGGCTACCTGGTGGCGAGCGACCGCTTGTGGCAGATGGATTTGTCGCGGCGACTGGCGCGCGGCGAGCTGTCGGAGATTTTCGGCCGCGACGCGCTTGAGCAGGACAAGCTGCACCGCACCTACGGCTTCGCGCGGGTGGCGGAAGCGGAGGCCGCGAGCGCCTCCGTGCATGATCGAGAGATGCTCGAAGCCTATGCGCGCGGCGTCAACGCTCTTATGGCCTCGCGCGACGCCGCTTCACTGCCGCCGGAGTTTCAGATACTACAGTACAGGCCGCGCCCCTGGACTGCTGCCGACTCCATTCTCGTCGTGAAGCTCTTCTTCGAGGTGCTCACGGAGCCCTGGGAGACGGACATCATGCGCGCCGCTCTGATGTCTCTGCCGGCAGAGAAACGCTCGGCCCTGCTCACCGAAAAATCCCCGCTCGACGTGCTGGTCGTCGGCACGGACAAGGCCGAGAGAAAAACTGCGACGGCTCAGCCTCTCTTGCAGATGGAGCGCGGCGCGCGTGAAGCCTTGCTGCGAGAGTTGGCCCACAGGAGAGAAGAGCGCGAGCGCCTGCTTGAGCGCATAGGGCTCTCAATCCCAAACGCCGAAGCGAGCAATAACTGGGTGGTCAGCGGCAAGCGCACGGCTTCCGGCAAGCCCCTGCTCGCCAACGACCCGCATCTTCCGGCCTCAGCCCCTTCGATCTGGTACATGATGCACCTGAGCGTGCCGGGCATGAGGGTCGCGGGCGTCACCTCGCCCGGCCTGCCCGGCATAGTCATCGGCCACAACGAGCATATAGCCTGGGGCTTCACAAACGTCAGCCCGGACGTTTCAGACCTCTACATGGAGAGGTTCGATAAAGAGAATCCGCGACGCTACATGACGGGCGCGGGGTGGCGCGAGGCGGAAGTGCGCCGCGAAGAGATCAAGGTGCGCAAGAGTTTTACGGGGACGGAGACGGAGCTTGTGCCGCTGGACGTAACGGTCACGCGTCATGGGCCCATAGTCTTCGAGCAGAATGGTGTGCGCTATGCCCTGCGCTGGACTGCCCTAGACCCTGCGCTTCAGGATTTTTCCGGCTTTTCCGCTCTCAACCGCGCGCGCAACTGGAAGGAGTTCACGACGGCGCTCAAGTCTTACACGGCCCCGATGCAGAACATGGTCTATGCGGACGTTGACGGCCACATAGGCTACTACGCTGCGGGGCGTGTGCCGGTCAGGAAATCGGGCGACGGGAGCACGCCTTATGACGGCGCGACGGAGGCCGGAGAGTGGACTGGCTTCATCCCTTTCGAGGAGCTGCCGCACCTGTTCGACCCGCCTTCGGGCCTGATCGTGACGGCGAACCAGCGCATAACGGGGAGCAGTTACCCGCACTTCCTGACGCACACCTGGGCCACGCCCTACCGCGCGCGCCGCATCCTTGAGCTGCTCGAAGCCAAACAGAAATTGACGGCCGAAGACTTCCGCACCGTACAGGGCGACACCTATTCGATTGCTGCCGCGCAGGTGGCACGCGCCGTCGTTAAAGCGCGGGGCGAGCTTGGGCCCACAGCGGGCGCGGATGCGAAATGGCTTGAGACGGTCAAGCTCCTGGAGGCTTGGGACGGGCGCATGCAGGCGGAGTCGGCGGCGGCGCTCTACGCCTTCACGATTCGCTCGGCCTTTCGTCGCCGTATCTTTGAAGCGGCGCTCGGCGCGGAGCTGGCCCCGCGCTACACTTGGAGCAACAGCGACACGCTGATTGATCGCATCCTGGCAGAGCGTCCGCCGGAATGGCTCCCGAAAGGTTTTAAAAGCTATGCTGAGCTGCTCCACGCCTGCTACCTGGAGGCGCGCGAGAATATAGAGAAGCGTTTGGGCGCGGACGAGTCCAAGTGGACGTGGGGGAGTTTTCGCCAGGTCAGCTTTCCGCACCCGCTCGCGCGTGCGCCGCTCGTCGGACTGCAATTCACTATTCGTCCTTTCCCGCAGAACGGCACGGTCATTTATCCTTCCGTCAACGTCGGCGGCTTCGTCTCCATGCGCTTCATAGCAGACCCGAGCGATTGGGACAAGACCCGTCAAGGCATCAGCTTGGGCCAATCGGGCGACCCCTCAAGCCCGCACTGGATGGATCAGCTAGCGGACTGGCGCGCAGTCTCGCCGCGCCTCTTTCCTTTCACACAGCAGGCGGTCGCCGCCGCCACCAAACAAACGCTCACCCTCGCGCCGGTAAAGTAATGAAGGATGAGGGATGCTTGATTCGTGTCTTCTGTGCAGTGGAGTTACCGGACTCCATACGCGCGAGCGCGGGGGAGCACATTGAGGCGCTGCGAAGGATTGCGCCGGATGTGCGCGCCAGTTGGGAGCGGCCGGAGAAGCTTCACATCACGTTGAAGTTTCTGGGCGAGATAGAGCAGGCGCGCTTGGGTGCGCTCGCGGCGGCGGCCTGTGCGGCGGCACTGAGCCTTGAGCCCTTCGACCTGAGCGTCGAAGGAGCCGGAGCATTCCCGCCGCGTGGGCCCGCGCGTGTCCTGTGGCTCGGCCTGAAGGATTCGGCGGGCGCGCTCGCCCTTCTTCAACGGCGGCTGGAAGACGAATGTGCCGCCCGTGGTTTTGCCAGAGAAGCGCGGCCATTTAACCCGCACGTTACTATCGCACGCCTGCGTAAGCCTGCGGGGGCGCGAAGGCTGGCGGCGCTTCACGAGGAGAAGGGTTTCGCGCGCGCAGAGCTCTCTGTGCGTGACCTGATCTTGATCCGAAGCGAGCTTGGGCGGGGCGGCTCGCGCTACACGGAGCTTTCACGCCACCCTTTAGGCCGACATCTTTTAACTTGACTTAAAATCCCGTTTACCCTAAAGTCAGCAGGCTTTTCATGCAGGTGTATAAAGGAAGCAATCCACTTATCCTTAATTAATAATCCCGGCTACGAAACTCTCATATCGCCTTCTTCTTTCAAAGTGTGGCTGCTGATCGCCCGCAAGGTTGGTGCGCCGTCTCTGAAGAGTAGAATCACCGGGACTGGCCCGGCCACTATACCTGCAACATCAGTTCAATCTACAGAGAGTGAGAATATAGAGATGAAGAATAAACTGTTAGTCGGCGGTCTGATCGCTGCGCTCCTGCTCATGGCGGCGGCATGCTCCTCGCCTACCCCCACGAACTCTAACAGCACGACGACGACCACCACCACGACGAGCAACACGACGGCCAACAGGGCGGCCACGCCCCCGGCGTCGAATACTAGCAACACAGCCAACTCCAACGCCAGCTCGAACACTTCGGCCAGCGATGCACAGGGCGCGCAGGATTTCACCCTCGTCAACCAGACGGGCGTGGAGATAGACAAGGTCTTTATCTCCCCGCACGACGTTAACGACTGGGAGGAAGACATCCTCGGGCGCGACACCCTGCCTGACGGCAGCAGCGTTGACATCAAGTTCCACCGCAACGAGAAGGCAGCCATGTGGGATTTGAGGATCGAGGACAAGGGCGGCAACGCCATCGAGTGGGAGAACCTGAACCTGCTGGAAATCTCCAAGATCACGCTGCACTATGACAAGGCTACGGGCAAGGCGACCGCAGAGACCGAATAGTGTCGGAAGCCGTGCGCTTGCCACCCATACAGAATCGGGCCGTGGTGGGCCCAGGAGAGGATTTCTCCTGCCCGCCACGGCGCGAAGAATGTTACAATCGGCGACGGCCCGGCCAATGCTGGCTGCAACTGTGCAGACGAGTAAGCGGACGGCCTCCGAGGAGTCGGCAAGAGCCACGGAGCATGTATGCTCCCGGATTCGCGCGACGTGCCTGGCTGCCCGAGAAGCATATTTACGCAGTGGTAACTTTCTCCTCTTGCCCTGCACTTCCAGAGGGGCGCTGACAGTCGCCCTTAACCATCTACCTGAAAGGATTTCACCTGTACCATGAATTACGTTTCCCTTAGAACCCTTCGCCCCCTGCTGGCGATTGTCGCCGTCTGCGCTCTTTCGATGATGCTTATCCCGTCCGGCTTCGCGCAGGGCGCGCAGGATTTCACCCTCGAAAACCAGACGGGCGTCTCCATCAACGAGCTGTACGTCTCGCCGCATACCTCCAATGATTGGGAGGAAGACATCCTCGGCGTGGATACGCTGGCCGATGGCGACAGCGTGGACATTCATTTCGACCGCAGCGAGAAGTCAGCCCTGTGGGACTTGAAGGTCGTCGACAAGTCAGGCAACAGCATCACCTGGGAGAACCTGAACCTGCTGAAAATCTCCAAGCTCACGCTGCACTACAAGAACGGCAAGGCTTGGGCCGACGTGGAATAAGAGCAGCGATTGCGGTTTATCAAAACTGAAAAGCCCCGGAGGGGCGAAAGACGTGCAAGGTTGAAAGCCATGCTTACCTTGCTTCTCTTCCGCCCCTCCGGGGCTTGAGCTTTTCCGCTTTAGGTAGGCAATTGGCGCGGGCGCGGCGGTGCTGGCCGCTGCTCGCCATCCTCCTGTCCTGGGCGCTTCTCGCCCGTCTCGGCGAACATCTCCTTAACTGCGCCGATGCTCGACAGCATGCCGGAAGTCTCGACCGGCATGAAGATGACCTTCGAGTTGTTGCCGCGCGTCATGTCGCGCAGGGATTCTATGTAGCGCGCAGTGATCAGGTATTGCGCCGGGTTGCCGTGGCCGAGCATGGCCTGCGAGATGCGTGCGATGGCTTCGGATTCGGCCGCCGCCGAGCGCAAGCGCGCTTGCGCCGCGCCGTCCGCTTGCAGAATGGCCGATTCCTTCTCGCCCTCTGCGCGCGTGATGGCGGCCTGCTTCTCGCCTTCCGCACGGGCAATGGCGGCTTGCTTCTCGCCTTCGGCTTGAAGCACCAGGGCGCGGCGGTTGCGCTCGGCCGTCATCTGCTTCTCCATAGTCACGCGCACGTCTTCGGGCGGGTTGATATTCTTCACGTCAACGCGCGTCACCTTGACGCCCCACTTGTCTGTCGCCTCGTCCAGGATGAGGCGCAGCTTGGCGTTGATCTGGTCGCGTGAAGAGAGCGTGTGATCCAAATCCATCTCGCCCATCACGGAGCGCATCCCTGTGATCGTCAACTGCACGATGCCGCCGACCAGGTCTGCCACCTCGTAGACGGCCTTGATCGGGTCTGTGATCTGCCAGTAGACGACCGAGTCCACATGAATCGTCACGTTGTCGCGCGTAATCACGGGCTGCGGCGGAAGGTCTATGTAGAGTTCGCGCAGGTCTATGGACGAAAGACCGGGCCGCGTGTTAGTCCAATAGACGCCGCGCGGCTTATCCAGAAAGGGCACGATGACGTTGAGGCCGCTGGTGGCGACGCGGCTGAAGCGGCCCAGGCGCTCGATCAGCATGACGGTCGCCTGCGGCACGATCTTGATCGTCTTGACGGCTATGACGAGCAGGGCGATGGCGATGAAGGCGAAGAAGACGAACAAGAGCAGTGCTGCTGCGCCTTCGGCCTGAAAGAAGAAGAAGAGAGCAAGGGGTGCGGGCATGACAGTTTACCTCCGAAATTAAGGGAACGAGAGAGGCGCAAACGCGCGCCCAGGAGCGCATCTCTCAATCAAGACGTTAGGCGGCTAGAAATATAACGGATTATGGCCCGTGGGCCAAAGGCTTACGGCGAAGGCGGCGGTGACGGCGGCTGCGGCGGCGGCCGTTGCCAGCCGCCCAGGGCTTCCTCGACGATGGAGGCGGCCCGTAGTATCACCTCCTCTTCAAACGGACGGCCGATGATCTGGACTCCTATGGGCAAGCCCTCGCTCGTGCGCCCGGCCGGCACAGAGACGACGGGCAGGCCGTAGACATTGAAGGTCTGCGAGTAGCTGAAGGCGCGAAAGACGCTGAGGCTCTGGCCGCCCGCCGCAACGCGACGCGCGCCATGCTCGAAGGCGTGCGTGGCTCCGACGGGCGCGACCACGAGCGGCGTCTCCTTCATCCACTCGACGAGGCGGAAGCGCAAGCGGTCTCTCTCCTCCCAGGCTTTGACGAACCCGTCCTGCGAGGGCTCCGGCCCAGCCTCAAGCGACCTCATAATGTATCGCACGTATTCTCCGGCCAGAGCCTCTTGCCCGCCGTAGGTCGCGCGCAGCGGCCCGCTGATGGCTCGCCCGAAGAGCGCCTGCCAGAGCGATGGGCCCAGAGTGACGCCGGGCGGCAAACATTCGCTCGCCACAAGCCCGGCATCGGCGAGCGCGCACACAGCCCCGTGCACTGCACCACGCGTCTCATCCGTGACAGGCGACACACCATCGTCCGTGTACCACCCGACGCGCAAACCCTTGAGCGAGCTTATCGCGTGAGCGGGCGCTACGCTCCCGGCCGGAGCAGAGACGGATTCCGCCGCGTTGTATCCGGCAATCACAGAGAGCAGCAGGCGGAGGTCTTCGACGCGCCGCGCCATTGGCCCAATCGTCGCGGCCAGCGAGTAGGGCCCAACGGCGGGCGGGAAATGGCCGGCGCACGACACCAGTCCAGTGGTCGGCTTCAAGCCCACGATGCCGCAGAAATGGGCCGGGATACGAATGGAGCCGACGAGGTCGCTCGCCAACCCTGCCGGCGAGAGCCCGGCGCTGATGGCCGCCGCCTCGCCCCCGCTAGACCCGCCCGGCGTGCGTCGCAGGTCGTGAGGGTTCACGGTTCGGCCGAAGACCCTGTTCTCCGTCTCGTAAGTCAAGGCCATCTCCGGCACGTTCGTCTTGCCCAGCAGGATTGCGCCGGCAGCCTTCAGACGCCCGACCGCAGGAGCGTCTTCTGCGGGCACGTAACCGGCCCTCACGACAGACCCGCTCGTCGTCCGCAACGCCTGAGTCTCAATCGTGTCCTTGACGGTCACGGGCACGCCTTCGAGTGGGCCCAACGCCTCGCCCCGCATGACGCGCTCCTGCGCCTGGCGCGCACGATCTAAAGCGTCGGGCGCGAGCGTCACCACGGCGTTCAGTTGCGGATTCAGCCTCTCTATCCGGCGCAGATGCGCTTCGACCACCTCGACCGCAGAGACCGTCCCCGCCCGTATCAAGTGGGCCAACTTACTCGCCGAACTGCTTGTCAGCTCCTCTTCCAGCTTCCCTTCCTCGTCACTCGTCAATGCTCTTCAGCAGGTCTATAAATTTGCGGGCGGCAGCGCCCGGCGTGCGGTCGCTTCTGTGAATGACGCCGACCGTGCGCGTCCATTCGGGCTCGGCCAGGGCGACGATTGCCAGTTGGCCGCTGCGCTGCTCGTCCAGGACGCTCGGACGTGGAACGATTGCGAGGCCGAACCCGACTTCGACGGCCCGCTTGATCGTCTCGATATTATCAAACTCGACGACGCGCCGAACCGTGACGCCGTGGGACTTCAGGATGCGGTCTGTGGCGCGACGGGTCGGGATGTCGCGCTCGAAGAGCACGAAGTCCTGATCCTTCAGCTCGGCCGCGCGTACCTTTCGACGACGCGCCAGAGGATGCGACGGGTGACAGATCAGCACCAGCCTATCGCCGGGCACGGGCACAACCGAGAGGCCGCGCCGCTTTTCCGGATAAGCGACGACGCCCAGCTCGACCGCGCCGCTCAAGACATCTCGGACGATGCGCGTCGTGCGGCTGTACTCAAGATCAATCTTGGCCGACGGGTAGAGGGCCATGAAGCGGCGCACGGCCTGCGGCAGCTCGTGCAAGCCTATGCTGTAGACCGTCGCCACGCGCACAGTCCCGCTGATCGTCCCGTCCAGCGCGCGCAAACGCTCCTGCAACTGCGCGTAGGAGGCGAGCACGTTGCGGCTCTCCTCGTAAAAGGCTGCGCCCGCGTCCGTCAACCGCACCTCGCGCCTTCCGCGCACACGCTCAAGCAGACGCCGCTTGAACTTCTCTTCGAGCCCGCGCACCTGCTGGCTCACGGCAGACTGCGTGACGAAGTTTCGCTCGGCCGCCTGCGAGAAGCTGCGCGTCTCGGCCAGATCACAAAAGATTTTCAGCGTCTCAAGCTGCATAAGGCGGAGTCCGGAAAATTATAAGTTCGGTTGAATTGGATGCGCAATATTTTTCATTTTACCTTATAAGCTGGCAGCGGTTATCATTTGTGTCATAGAGATTCAGGTAAAGAAGGTGAGGTTTGTCGTGGGTTGCTTTTCGGGCGGTGGCCGCTATAATTCCAGGCGTTCGACCGAAGAATCCAGCCGAGACCCGTACGACTGAAGACCGCGAGAGCCGAAAAGCCCTCGGCAGCCTTCCGGCGAAGGAGTGTTTTCAAAAGGTATGGCTATCCGTCTAAGCAGGACTTTCCTACTACGCAAGCTCCACCAGTTGTCGGGCATCGTCCCGCTCGCGCTGTTTGTGCTGGAGCATTTCTATACCAACTCGAAGGCGCTGACGGGCGCGGAGGATTTCAACAAGGCTGTCGCAGACCTGCAATCGATCCCCTACATCCTTTTCGTCGAGATCGGCGGCATCTTCATCCCGCTCATCTATCACGCCGTCTACGGCCTGGTGATTACCTGGGAGATGCGCCCGAACAATCTCTCTTACCCGTACCCGCGCAACTGGTTCTACACCATTCAGCGTGTGACGGGAATCATACTCTTCGTCTTCATCACGTTTCACGTCCTCAATTTTCGCTTCGGCCTTATACCGGGCCTGAACACCATTTCCGTGGCGCATCACCCGGAGCAGGCGTTCGACATTGTGCGCGACGAGTTCCTGAAGACCTGGGTTTTCGCCATCTATGTCGTCGGCATCACTTCGACAGTCTGGCACTTGGCCAACGGCATCTGGCTCTTTCTGGTTGACTGGGGCATTACCATTGGGGCGCGCGCGCAACGCCTGACCGGCTACGCCTGCATAGGGTTTGGCGTCGTGCTGCTGGCCGTCGGGATCAACGCCGCCGCCGCCTTCGTCCGTCACGGAGGCTTGTTAGGAGGGATACTTTATTAATGGCTACTACTGCAAGCAACGGTATCAGGATCGCCATCGTCGGCGGAGGGCTGGCGGGGTTGGCCGCCGCCATGAAGATAGCCGAAGTGGGCCACTCGGTTGATCTCTTCTCGATTGTGCCCGTCAAGCGCTCGCACTCGGTCTGCGCACAGGGGGGCATCAACGGGGCGGTCAATACTAAGGGCGAAGGAGACTCGACCTGGGAGCATTTTGACGACACCGTGTACGGCGGAGATTTCCTGGCCAACCAGCCGCCCGCCAAGGCCATGTGCGAGATGGCCCCCTCGATCATCTACCTCTTCGACCGGATGGGCGTCCCCTTCTCGCGCACGCGCGAGGGCCTGCTCGATTTTCGTCGCTTCGGCGGCACGAAGCATCACCGCACGGCCTTTGCGGGCGCGTCGACGGGCCAGCAGCTTCTCTATGCGCTGGACGAGCAGGTGAGGCGCTACGAGGTCGCGGGGCGTGTGCAGAAGTATGAAGGCTGGGAGATGATGTCGCTGGTGCTGGACGATCATCAGGTCTGTCGCGGCCTGGTGGCGATGAACTTGCAGACTTTGGAGATGAAAGCCTTCAAGGCGGATGCTGTGATTATGGCGACGGGCGGGCCCGGCCTGATCTTCGGCAAGTCCACGAACTCTATGGTCTGCACGGGCTCGGCCGTCTCGGCCTGTTACCAGCAGGGCGCGCGCTACGCCAACGGCGAGTTCATACAGGTTCACCCGACCTCTATTCCGGGCGAAGACAAGCTGCGCTTGATGTCAGAGTCGGCGCGCGGCGAAGGCGGTCGCGTCTGGGTTCCGCGCCAACAGGGCGACACGCGCCAGCCCTCTTCTATCCCTGAGAGCGAACGCTGGTACTTCCTCGAAGAGAAGTATCCGGCTTACGGCAACCTAGTCCCGCGCGACATTGCGACGCGCGAAATCTTCCAGGTCTGCCTTGACGGTCAAGGCATAGGCGGCGAGAACCAGGTTTACCTAGACCTGACGCACATCCCCGCCGAAACATTAGACCGCAAGCTCGGAGCCATCCTGGAAATCTACGAGATGTTTGTCGGCGACGACCCGCGCCACGTGCCCATGCGAATCTTTCCCGGCGTCCATTATTCGATGGGCGGCCTGTGGGTGGATTTCGATCAGCGCACGAACATTCCGGGCCTGCTCGCCGCCGGCGAGTGCGATTATTCGATTCACGGCGCGAACCGGCTGGGCGCTAACTCCCTGGTCAGTTGCGTCTACGGCGGCTTCGTCGCCGCGCCCGCCGCCATAGAGTTCGCCGAAGGCATAGAGCGCAACGGCTCCGACGGCTCAAGGATTCACGAGCAGGAACTCCGCCGGCAGGAGGAGATCAACGACCGTCTCGTCAAGCAGACGGGCTCGGAGAACCAGTACAAGCTGCACGACGAGATGGGCAAGTGGATGACGGACAACGTGACGGTCGTGCGCTACAACGACAAGTTGCAGGCGACGGACAACAAGCTCCTTGAGCTGATGGATCGCTACCGACGCATCTCCATCAACGACTCTAACCTGTGGGCGACGATGGCGCTGCCGCACGCTCGTCACCTCAAGAACATGTTGGAGCTGGCGCGCGTCATCACGCTCGGCGCTCTGAACCGCAACGAATCGCGCGGCGCTCATTACAAGCCGGACTTCCCCAACCGCGACGACGAGAATTTCCTCAAGACGACCATCGCGGAGTATTCCGGCGAAGGCCCCGTCATCTCCTACGAGGCCGTAGACATCTCGCTCATCCCTCCGCGCAAGCGCGACTACAGCAAGGGCAAACAGGAGAAGCCGGCGCAGGTTCCGACCGGAGGCGAGGAGCAGAAGCCCGCAGACTTGAGTGGGCCCAAGGTCTGGAATCAGAATAAGGAAGAGGTGCGCGACGTGAATCACGGCGAGGCCGAGTCGCGCCGCGAGCAGGACAAATCAATCGAGGATGCAGGGGGGAAATCCGACAAGCTATGAGCGCCCAGGAAACAGAGCACGCAGCCCAGAGAAGTCAGACACCACGCCGCAACCCGCCGAAGGCGGTCGAGATTCGCATCCGCCGCCGCGAGAAACCGGGCGCGCCCCAGTACTGGGAGACCTTTGAGATTCCCTATCGCCCGAACCTCAACATCATTTCGTGCCTCATGGAGATTCAAAAGAACCCGGTCACGAAAGAGGGCAAGCGCACGACGCCTCCGGTCTGGAACATGAACTGTCTGGAACAGGTCTGCGGCATTTGCACGATGATTATCAACGGGCGGGTGCGCCAGTCCTGCTCCGCGCTCGTAGACCAGCTCGACCAGCCGATCACGCTTGAGCCGATGACCAAGTTCCCCAACGTCCGCGACCTCGTCGTTGACCGCCAGCGCATGTTTGAGCACCTCAAGCAAGTCCATGCCTGGATAGAGATCGACGGCACTTATGATTTGGGCCCGGGGCCACGCATGGATCAGGACGACGTGGCCGAGCGTTACGCCTACTCTCGCTGCATGACCTGCGGCTGCTGCCTGGAAGCCTGCCCGCAATACGACGGCGACCAGTACATTGGCCCACAGGCCATAGCCCAGGTGCGCCTCATGAACATGCACCCCACCGGAGAGATGACCCGCGACGAAAGACTGGAAGGCATCATGGGCCCGGACGGCATCACCAACTGCGGCAACGCCCAGAACTGCGTCAAAGTCTGCCCCATGTCCATCCCACTGACCAAAGCCATCTACGAAGAGAACCGCGAAACCGTAGTCCACGGCCTCTTCGGCTGGCTCAAGCACTGACCGGGCGGGCGACGCGGAGCGATTGAAAGCCTCCGAGGCGCAGTGGATGCTCTGAACATCCGCTGCGCCTTGGCATTTAGTGGTAAACTGGCCCACCGCCATGACGCCCGGACTTCCGATGCTCGAATCGCTGCGGCGCGTGCTGCTCGCGCTCCTTCTGTTTGGCCTGACTGTCTCAAGCCTTCAGGCGCAGGCCGAGCAGTCGGCGCGGGCCGAGCTTGCGCGGCGAAGACTTCCCTTCGACCTCGGCAGCGAAGCGAAGCGGCGTGAGGCAATCGCGAGCTTCATAGACGCTGCGTTTGACGAAAAGCAGAAGATAGTCGAGCTGTACCTCGCAGCGGGAATGGACATCAACGCCCGCGACGAATCCCTGCGGACGGCTCTTTTCGCGGCAACGACGACGGAGAGAAACTACGCTCTGCCGATGATGCTGCTGGCTAAAGGGGCCGACCCGAACCTCGCCAGCGAGACGGGGCGCACGCCCCTTTTGACGGCCATCAAGTACGGAGAGCGTGACGCGACGAACGGCTGGCGCGCGCCCGCATCGGCGCAATTGATTCAGGCGCTTCTCGAAAGGGGAGCGGACGCCAGCGCCGCCGACAAAGAAGGCACGACGCCGCTGATGCAGGCCGCCCTGGTTAACGATGCGGGGACGATCAGGGCGCTCCTGGCGCGCGGCGCTCGATTGGCGAGCAGAAACAGCGAGGGACAAACGGCGCTCGACATCGCCGTCTCGGAGCGAAGGGGTCTGGCCGTCCGGGCTCTGATTGACGGCGGAAGCCAAATGACTACGAAGCAGAAGTTTTATTACTACTGCTACAGGTTCGCGCGGCTGCAAGGCTGGACGCTGCCCTTCGTCATCGGGTTCAGTTTTCTGGTCGGGTACTTCGGCAAGAAACTGACGCGGCCCACTCCTAAACGCAACGCCGTCGCAAGCGGCGACGAGTTGCCGCACCTCGCGCCGCTCAAGTGCGAGCAGTGCGGCGCGGGCGTACCGCTCAAACCTGTGGACATGAAGTGCCCGCGCTGCGATACGTCCATCCGCGTCCCGGAGGATTACGGCGCGACGGTGCGTTTGCGCGCAGTGGTCGCCGGGCGGATGGAGAGAGCCGTGGCGGCCTGGCGACGCGCGAACCTTTTTACGGCCTGGCCCGTGCGTTGGACTCTGTGGCTGCTGGCTCCTGTCTGGTTGGCGCTGACGCTCAGGGGGCTCTTCAGCAATATTGGCAACAGCCTGTTCGCCGTCAAAACTTCCGTAGCGTTCCTGGCCCTCTTCGCCTTGATCGGAGGCATCAGTTTGACGCTGGCCTTCTGGACTTACGCCGCTTACCTCACGGGCACGCGCCGCCGCCTGCCCGTAATCCCGGCCGTCGGTCAGAAGGCAGGCGAGGCCGAAGTGACGAACTGCCATTTGTGTGGCGGCTCGATCTCTTACGCGGCGGGCGATCTGGCGGCCGTCTGTGGCTACTGCGGCGGCGAAACTTATCGCGTCAAACTGGCGCGACGCGCCCACGCCATCGCGGCCGAAGAGAGGGAGCAGGCCACTCTCTCACTCTACGACGCGATGGCTGAGATCGTCGCGCGCCGCCAGCAGGCTTTCAAAAATCTGTCCTCCGCCGCGACCATAGTTTTCTTCATCGTCCTGGCGATCCTGATCTACTCCGCCTGCTAGCCGTCATCTGAAGATTACATCCGACAAACACACCCGGCGATCACGCGACAGGCTTCTGAGCGGATTTTATTTCTACCCTTTTATCGCTGCCTTTGATAAGCTGGCCGCGCCCCGGCTCGTTGAGATATGCCTATCCCCCCTGGCACACGCTTCGGTCGTTATGAGATTCGCGCTCCCATTGGCGCTGGCGGGATGGGCGAGGTTTATCTTGCGGCCGACACGCAGCTCGACCGCACCGTCGCTCTCAAAGTGCTTCCCCCGGACATCGCCTCCGACCAGCAGCGCATGCAGCGCTTCATACAGGAAGCAAAGGCCGCTTCGGCCCTCAACCATCCGAACATCCTGACCATCTACGGCATCGGAGAGGCCGACTCTGCCTGCTTCATCGCCACGGAGTTCATAGACGGCATCACCCTCAGAGAGCGCATCAGGAAAGAGCCGATGGGAGTCGGCGAAATCCTTGAGGTCGGGATGCAGGTCGCCTCGGCTCTGTCGGCCGCGCACGAAGCGGGCATCGTGCACCGCGACATCAAGCCGGAAAATATCATGCTGCGCCGCGACGGCTACGTGAAGGTGCTGGACTTCGGCTTGGCCAAGCTGACGGAGAGGGCCGCCAGCCGTAAGCACACGGACGCTTCGACTCTACTTGAGACAGACCCCGGCGTAGTCATGGGCACTATCGTCTACATGTCGCCGGAGCAGGCGCGCGGCCTCCCCGTGGACGGGCGCACCGATGTCTGGTCTTTGGGAGTGGTGCTCTACGAGATGATCGCCGGTCGCCAGCCGTTTCAGGGCGAGACCAAGAGCGATGTCATCTCGCTGATACTGCAAAAGGAGCCGCCGCCGCTCGCGCGCTTCGCGCCGGGGATTCCGGCAGAGCTTGAGCGCATAGTCATGAAAGCTCTCGCCAAAGATTGCGAAGAGCGTTACCAGGGCGTCAAGGATTTGATGATCGACCTCCGCCGGCTCAAACACCGCCTTGAGGTTGATGCCGAGATAGAGCGCAGCGGCATCCCGAGCCTCTCAGGCTCCGGCCCCGTTGTAGCTACGAGTGGCACGAGCGGCGGGCAGAGCGTCCCGGCTCCCTTACATAGCGGAGGCACGCCGACCAGCGCCGTAAGCGAAGCGCGCCCCACTTCGAGCGCCGAGTACATCGTCGGCGAGATCAAGCGACGCAAGACTTGGCTCATCCCCACAGCGGCCGCCCTGCTTCTGGCCGGCATTGCTCTCGTCTACTTCCTCTTCCTGCGCAGCACGCGCACCGCCATCAACTCCATAGCCGTGCTTCCGCTCGTCAACGCCAACAACGACCCGAACACAGACTATCTTTCGGACGGAATCACCGAAAGCCTCATCAACAGCCTCTCGCAGATTCCGGAGCTACGGGTCATGGCCCGCTCGACGGCCTTTCGCTACAAGGGACAGGAGCTAGACCCGCAAAGGATCGGGCGCGAGTTGGACGTGCGCGCAGTCCTCACTGGCAGAGTCCTGCAAAGAGGCGACATGCTGACCATCCAGGTTGATCTGGTGGACACGAGCGACGGCTCGCAGTTGTGGGGCGAACAGTACAACCGGAAAATCTCAGACCTCCTCGGCATTCAACAGAACATCTCGCGCGAAGTCTCCGACAAGCTCCGCCTCAAGCTCTCGGGCGAGCAGAAGGAGCAACTGGCGAAACGTTATACGGAAAGCACCGAAGCCTACGAGCTTTACCTGCGCGGCCGTTATCACTGGAACAAGCGTACATCCGAAGGCTTGATGCGCGGCATAGACTACTTCGAGCAGGCCATCAAGACAGACCCCGCCTACGCGCTGGCCTACGCCGGGCTCGCCGACTCCTACAACGTCCTGAGCACGAACGCCGTGCGCCCGCCCAAAGAGGCTTTCCCGAAAGCCAAAGAGGCGGCCGAGCGCGCCCTCGCCCTGGACGATACGCTCGCCGAAGCTCATACCTCCCTGGCTTTCATCAAGACCGTCTACGAGTGGGACTGGCAGGGGGCCGAGAAGGAGTTCAAGCGGGCCATAGAGCTGAACGCCAACTATGCTAATGCCCATTACTTTTACGCCTTCGCGCACCTGCTCTCGATGGGCCGCGTCGAAGAGGCCAACACGGAGATGAAGCGCGCCCTGGCCCTAGACCCCTTCTCGCTCATCATCAATACGAACCTCGGAAGAACCTATTACATCGCGCGCCAGTATGACAGGGCCATCGATCAGTACCGCAAGGCGCTGGAAATGGACGCCGCCTTTCCGCGCGCGCACGAACGCCTGCAAGAGGCTTACGAGCAGAAGGGGATGTTCCGCGAGGCCATAGCAGACCTCGAACAGGTCAACCCGGCAGCGGGGCCCAAGCTGCGCGCGGCCTTCGAGAAGGCGGGCGTCAAGGGCTACTGGCAGGCGCGCATTGACCTCGACAAGCAGTCCACGCAAACCTACGTCTCGCCCTATTTCACGGCCGTCAAGTACGCCGCCATCGGCGACAAAGACCAGGCCTTCGCGGCCCTCGAACGAGCTTACCAGGAGCGCGATACCTGGCTCGTCCATCTCAAGGTCGATCCGATGCTCGACACTCTTCGCTCAGACCCCAGGTATGCCGACTTGCTTTCCAAAATCAACCTCTCGGACTAGCTGGTAGGGCAAGCGGCGCGGCCTCCGAAATTCAGCTTGCCATCAGAGGCCAACCCGTATAAACTCAGTTTGACGAGCAAGGCATGGCCGCTGTCGCTCGTCTTTCCAGTATCTCTCCCGAAAAGCACGCCCCGGTAGAGTTTTTTTAGAAAAAAAGATGAGCGAACACGATTCTGTCTCTGTGCAGAACCCCCTCGCGCACGTCTGCGCGCGCATCAACGAAGCCCACAGCCCGCAGGGCATACTGGACGCGCTGGCCGCTTGCGACGAGCCCGGGCAGCCCGTTCCCTTCGACCATTGCACACTGATTCTGCCAGCCTCGGACGGCAAAGGCATACGCCTCTGGAAAGCCCCGCGCGCGCGGGGGACAATGGGCCGGGCCCGCTCAGCTCAAGCCACTAATGCGGGCGAAGCCTTCATCACGCAGGTTTTGAGCGAGGGCCGGTCTAGGCTGCTCGCGGGCGGTGAGTTGACGACGGGCGCGGCGCAGGCTTTCGGCGGCGACGTGCAATCGGCGCTCGCCCTGCCCCTTTCTTTTGGCGGCAGGTGTTTCGGGCTTCTCTGTTTCGCGAGCGCGAGGCCGGAGGCTTACACGGAGGCTGACGCGGAAAGGCTGAGGGCCCTGGCCTGTCAAGTGTCGGCCGCAGCGCAGGCCGTGCTGCTGCGCGAGCGCCTTGAGATTGTGACCGAGGCCGAGCGCGAGATCGCACGTCTCAAGAGCGGGTTCGTCAACACGCTCGTCCGAGACATACGCTTTCCCTTAACGAGCGTGCTCGGCGTGCTTGAGCTGTTCGAGTCCAAGCTGCAAGCGCGCGAGCCCTTCGACATGGAAGACCGTCAACTCCTGGGCTCGGCCCTTGAGAACGGCGACCGCATGCGCCGCCTCCTGGACGATCACCTCGAAGTGGCCCAACAGTATGACCGCCCGCTCGCCCTCAAGCCGGAAGACGTGAGCGTCCTCGGCCTGCTCGAAGAGGTCGCGGAGCCCCTGCGCGGCGAAGCTGCGCTGCGCGGCGTGGAGCTGAACGTCCAGGTGGGCCCAAAAGATTTGATGATGCACGCGGACGTGCGCCAGGCGCGTCGCGCGCTCTGTCACCTGCTGACCGTTGCGCTCGACGCCACACCCGACGGCGGCGCTGTCCAGATAGAGGGCCAATCCATCATGGGCACACGCGTCGGCGACGAAGGAAGGCGCTTGGTCGTCATCAACGTCATGGACTCCGGCAAAGGCATCCCGGCCGAGGAAGTCCCCTTTGTCTTCGACGCTTTCTGGCAGTCGAGCGACCTGCGAACCAACGTCGTGCGCGGCGTCGGCCTGGCCATTGCCCGTCGCGTGGCGGCAGCGCACGGCGGCACAGTCTCCGTCCGCAGCCAGGTCGGAGTGGGCACGGTCTATTCGCTCGTCCTGCCCACAGCGCAGCAAGACTCTCTCGCGGACGCGCGCCGCATCCTGATCGTGGACGACGTGCCAGAGATACTGCTGCTGCTGCGCAAGCTGGTGGCGCGGATGGGTTATCAGGTCGAGATTGCCGCGAGCGCGGCCGAGGCGCTGGAAGTACTCTCCAAGCAGCCGGTCGATCTTCTGCTGACGGACTGGGCCATGCCGGGCATGAGCGGCGGCGAGCTGATCTCTGCCTTGAAGCGCGACGAGCGGCTGGCCCGAATTCCGACCATAGTGCTCACGGGCCACGACACAGAGTACGAGCGCAGCGCGGCGCGAGACGCGGGCTGCGACCGCTTCCTCGTTAAGCCCATCAAGCGCGACGAGCTACAGGGCGTGATAGCCGAGCTTTTATCGACGGCCCACGCCGCCGGTTAAAAGGGAGAAGAAAAAGAGGAGAGGGAGGATGAAAAGCCGGCTTTTCATCCTCCCTCTCCTCTTTTTCCATTCACCTGCTTTCAGATTCCGAGCACGTTGACCAGCTCTTGCACTGATGCTGCGCTCTTTTGCAGCGCGATGCGCTCTTCGGTCGTGAGGTTAATCTCTATGATCTGTTCGAGCCCGCGCGCTCCGAGCTTACAGGGCACGCCGACGTAGAGGCCGTTGATGCCGTACTCGCCTTCGAGGTAGGCAGCGCACGGCAGAATCTTCTTCTTGTCTTTGAGAATCGCCTCGGTCATCTCGACGGCCGCCGCCGAGGGCGCGTAGTAGGCCGAGCCTGTCTTCAGGAGCGAGACTATCTCGGCCCCGCCGTTGGCCGTTCGCTTCACAATCGCGTCGAGCTGCTCCTTAGGCAGCAGCTCCGTCACAGGGATGCCGGCGCACGTCGAATAGCGGGGCAGCGGAACCATCGTGTCGCCGTGCCCGCCCAGCACGAAGGCCGTCACGTTCTCTACGGACACGTCGAGCGCCTCGGCCAGAAAGCAGCGCATGCGCGCCGAATCCAGCACGCCCGCCATGCCTATGACGCGGTGCTTGGGAAAGCCCGAGCGACGATAGGCCACCTGGCACATCGCGTCGAGCGGGTTCGAGACGATAATCAGAATGGAATCGGGCGAGAACTTAACGACCTGATCCACTACGTTCGAGACTATGCCGGCGTTGGTCTTGAGGAGATCGTCGCGGCTCATGCCGGGCTTTCGCGGCAGGCCCGCGGTGATAATCACCACGTCCGACTTTTCCGTCAAAGCATAGTCGTTCGTAGAGCCCACCATCCGTGCGTCGAAGCCTTCGATGGGCGCGGCCTGCGCCAAATCCAGCGACTTGCCCTGCGGCACGCCTTCCATGATGTCTACCAGCACGACATCGCCCAGTTCCTTACTCGCGAGCCAGTGCGCCGCCGTCGCGCCGACGTTCCCAGCGCCTACTACAGTAATCTTGTTTCGCTTGCCCATAAGCTTTTCCGGTTCCTTTCAGGTTAAAGTCAGCCGTCAGAGAGCGATCAGCTACCGGCCCCTCGGTCGGACGAGCCCAAGACTGCGGCTGGCCTGGTCGGCTCGTCCACATTTGCTATGATTAGATTTGGAAGAGCGCGAGTGTACAAGCGCGCTACGGTGAGTGTCAAGATAAGAGAAGGCGGCGCGCCGCCAAGACCGAGCGCCCGAAGCTTGCTCGTCGTCACTAAATTTCCGATGCCATTTCGCGACCTGATAAAAGGAGTGTTCGGCGCGCGTGAGCGGCGTGCGGAGCGCGCTCGCGCCGGGGACGCGACGGAGGCGGATGCGGACACGGGCGATCCGCTCGACCCGTTCCCGGAAGCCGTGCGGCTTGAGATCACGGACACGTTCGACCTGCACACCATCCAGCCGCGCGAGGTAAAGCGCGTCGTCGAGGAATATCTGAGAGAGGCGCACGCGGCCGGCTTTCGCAGCGTACACATCATTCACGGCAAAGGGCGCGGCGTGCAGCGCGAAGTGGTGCGCGCCGTCCTTGCGCGCACCGCTTTCGTCCTTGACTGGACGGATGCGCCGCCCACGGCCGGGGGCTGGGGCGCAACCGTCGCTCATCTCTCGCAAAGCGAGAAGTCGGACTGAAAGAGCGCGCTCTTAATTTTTCGGAAAGACCATCAGGTGCGGGATAAAGTTGTCTACGACCTTGCAGGCTCCCTGCACGTCCTTTGATTCAAAACGGATTTCAGTCCCCTTCCCGATTGCGGCGAACTGCTCTGCCGGGGCCGCTTCGATCTGCCGGAAAATCTGTTCGACCGTGAGGGCCGGGAAGTTCAGGCCCGCGTCGAGCGAGTCAAGATAGTAGCTGCGCACGAGCTTTGGCAGCTTGCGCCGGCACAATTCGGCAGAGCCGAAGACATCGCCCCCGGCGAATCCCTCTTTAATGAAAGCGAAGAAGCCGACCTGTCTCGCCTGGTACTGCACTTCCTGCTCCAACTCAACAGAGCTTTCGGAGCGGCTCTCGAAGATGTCGCTCATGGCGAGGGTGTCTGTGGTGACGTTCATGCGCGCGGCCTTGGAGGAAATATCGTCCCAGATGCCCGATTGGTTGCCGCTGTAGCTGCCGGTGGCGCGCAGGCTCGCCGTCACGTCGCGGTGCTTCTGGCGGCGCAGGCTCGGATAAGAGAAGGAATCGCCGGTCGAAAACTCCTTAGAGGTATAGCGCCAGCGTCCCTGCTCTACGCAGGAGACGGGCGTCGTGACGCTTGATTGTGCGGGGACGACAATCGTCGTGTTGACTATGCGGTTCTGCTTGGCCCCGATCAGCTCTTCGCCGTCGAGTATGAGAATGTCTTTGAGAGACCTGTTCGTGACCTGCAAATTGGGCACGCTGCCCTGCTCGGAGACCTCTGTGATCTCGACCAGGTTATGCTTTAAAGCCTCCTCCAATTCCAGGTAAGGCAGGCTGCTCTCTTCTTTCGTGAAGAGCGGAATGAGGCGCAGCGAGCCCGCGCTCGTGTCCTCGCCCGTGTAGAGGCTTTCGATAAAGTCGTTAAGTATTTTCATCCTTGTGCTCCTCGGAAGGATTGGCCTTTCGCCGTGGACGCTTTCGCGCGGCGGCTTTTGCGGCGAGGACTTGCCGATGGTGTGCGAGACTCTTCTTCAGCCGATCTGAGCGTGACAGACGGGACAGACGCGCGACTCCTGCTTTATCAGCAGGCCGATCCAGCAGAGCGGCGCACAGAAGAAGAGCAGCAGGATAAAGATCACCCACCCGTCGGAAGAGATTTTCTTCTCGACTATGGGCAGGTAGCCCGCGCCGCACCTCGGGCATCTGTAACCGGCCGGCGACTGCGGCGGCGCATACGGTTGCGGAGCAGGCGGCGGCGGCGTAGAGCCCTGCGCGCTGGGCAGCGGCCCGCTCTCATGGGCCCACACGTAGGGCGGAGGCGGCGTGAAGCTTCGGGGCTGCTCGGTCGCCTGTGGCTGTCTTTGTGGCTGCGGCTGCGGCGAGAGGCTCGTCCCGCAGTAGCGGCAGACACGCACCGCCGGGTCGTTCGGCTGCCCGCAGCGATGACAGGGAATCATGCTTCCCTCCCAGGGGATGTGACCGGCGGCGCGTCTTCCCGGAAGATTTGCCGTAAGTGGTGCTTCAGATGGCCCACGTAGTCACTTATCAGGTATTCGAGAGTCGTCGGCTCAGTCGCGCTCACTCGTTTCCAGGCTATCCGATCAAGGCTGTGTTCAAGATGCAGCCGCGTCAGTTTCTCTGCCGGGATGTGCGAGATGAGATGCAGCAGGTGCAGGTTGTAAAGCTTCCAAAGCTCTACCAACTGCGGCCAGGCCGCCTCGCTGTAATGCTGCGCCGCGACCCACTCTTCCTGCGCGTAACCCGGAAAGACCAGGTTATCCTGAAACTGCGCGCGCACGAAACGCTGGTGATTATTGGCGGCCGAATCAACCAGGTGGCCCACGATCTGCTTCGCAGTCCACTTGCCCGCCCCTCTCGGCTCCGCGCTCTGCTCTTCCGAGAGCGCGAGCAGACGCTCGGCCCCACGCTCTACAGTCAGCCGGAAATCTTCCAGGGCATCTTTCATCTCATGAGGAATATAGTCTTGAAAAGTTGTGGTGCTCCCGGCTGGACTCTAACCAGCGACCTTCCGCTTAGGAGGCGGACGCTCTATACAACTGAGCTACGGGAGCACTTATTAGGAAATTAGCAGATGCGCTGTGGCGCAGTCCAGTTTGCCGTCACGATTGATACTTGATGAGCGAGCGCACGTCGTAGCCTTCGAGCCGTTTTCTTCCGGGCAGGAATTCCAGCTCGACGACGAAGACCAACCCGGCGACCTCCCCGCCAAGCTCTTCGACCAGGTTGATGACGGCGCGGGCAGTTCCGCCCGTGGCCAGCAGGTCGTCGGCGATAATGACGCGTTGGCCGGGGCCGACGGCGTCGCGGTGAATCTCCAGGGTGTCCTGCCCGTATTCGAGATCGTAAGAGATGGAAGCGCACTCTGCCGGGAGCTTGCGCGGCTTGCGCACGGGCACAAAGCCTGCGCCCATGTGATAGGCCAGCGCCGGGGCAAAGATGAAGCCGCGCGCCTCTATGCCGATGATGGTATCAACCCTCACGCCCTCGAATTGCGCGGCCAGCGCGTCCACCGTGCGGCGCAAGCCCGTAGCTTCCTTTAAGAGCGTCGTAATGTCATAGAAATTGATGCCGGGCTTCGGAAAATCCGGCACCTCTCGAATCATCGCCTTCAGTTCATTCATAAGATCATGAAGGACTCAGATGGCACAGCTCTGACTTCTGAGTTCCGCCTTTTCATCTTTCTATCCTGAAAGTGGGATACGAGCCGGTGGGCTCAATGTTCAGCTCCTCTATGTTTTCGACGTGCGCGTAAGCGGGGCCCGTAGCCAACTCGTGCTTGAAGGCTTCGACGTTTTCTGTTGGGCCCTCGGCCAGGGCTTCGACGCGCCCGTCCGGCAGGTTGCGCACATAGCCCGTGACCTGGTGGCGCGCGGCGGCGCGTTGCGCGAAGAAACGGAAGCCGACGCCCTGCACTTCCCCGCCGATCAAAAACTTTCGCGCCGTTGTCCTCAAAATCCTCTTCCCCCTTGACCTCCCGAAACCCTTCTTAGCGATCTTTCCCCGAAGATGATTTTCCCGAAGGCTGCGCGTGATGCTCGCTCATCTCTGATGTCGTCAGAAAGAGGTGTGGGCGCTTATCTGCGAGCGCCTTGGCGGCGTCGGACGAGGGCCGGAGAAGGTCTCGCCAGCGAATCTGCCCGCGCTCGTCTCTCCCGATCACCCTTGAGACGAGCAGGTAGCCGAGCACGAACCAGAAGGCGAACAATAAACCGATGCCGATCTCACTCATACCGAGTCCCTCCTCAAGGACAGCACGCGTCGGAAGCGTCGCGGAGAATAACACAAGGCGAGCGCAGCGCGCACCTTCGCCAGGGCACAAGCGAGAGGTCGAAAAGGCGGGCCTTTCATCCTCTCACTTTTCCTTCCTCTCTACCCGAGCGCGTCCAGGCATTCGGCGAGGGTGCGCTGACGACAGGTGAACATGGGCGTATCGCGCAAGGTGAAGGAGCTGGCCTTCGTCTCCCTGAGTTCTTGAACGAGGTCTAGGAAGTCTGCGGGCTCGTCCGTCTCGAAGGCGACGACGAACTCCTGATCGTCGAGGCCGAAGGAATAGGTCGTGTGCAGCTTGACGGAGCGGTACTTCGAGCCGATGCGAATATGCTCGTCCATCATCTCCTGGCGCTGCTCGGGCGAGCGCGCGTACCAGTCGCGCGTCTTGACGAACGGGTAGATGAAGAGATACTTCGAGCGGCCGGGAACGATGTGCAGACGGTCTTCGACGTGTTCGGGATTATCCACGTCGATGTACATCGAGCGCTTCGTCATCGAGAGGAAAGACTGTGTGGCTTCAAGGTATTGGCCCATCCGCGTGCGATTGAGGCGCGTCGTCATCTCCTGAAAGGGATCGAGCGCGTAGCCTATGCGCCAGATCATCAGCTCGGCGTTGGTGCGCAGGCCCACGAGCGAATAGGTGTGAATCAGAAGCTCCGGACGATACTCTTCGACCGCTTGCAGGAACTCCTGCCGGGCCTCAGCCTTATCGCTCTCGGGAAGCGTGCGCCATTCGGGGCGCGTGCGGTAGAAAGTGAAGTTGACGAACTGGCGCGGCAGGTGGGGACGCGGGTGCTCGGCCTCCGCAGCGTTCGCCGCCAGACGCAAGGATGGACGGCCGGTCTCAGAACCGGGATTCTCTGTATTACTCATCGCGTCATCTTACCTCAGAAGAGATTTTCTTAAATTTGTATCGCGCAGTTTTGGCCCATAGGGTAAAATGCGCCGACTGTTCCGGAGGCTATTCTGCGGCGATCTTTGCCGGATTGCAACTGCTCCAAAAGTCCAAGCGGCTTTCTACCGATCAACTGTATGCCGAACGAAACTTCCGACCAGACTTCGCCGGACGCGGCACGGATGCCCGACCAGGGCAGAAGAAACTTTCTGCTGCTCCTGCCCGTAACGATTTTCGCGGGCGTGGCGGCCACGATTGCGACCGCAGCCTTTCGCTACCTGCGCCCCCTCTACACCCGCAGCGACCCGAAGTGGTCTAACGTCGCGCCGGTCTCGCAGCTCAAGGGCGAGAAGCCGATCATGCGCAGCATCATTGCCGAGCACCAGGCCGGTTGGGCCAGCACGGTCGAAGAGCATTTCGTCTACGTCCTTCCAGGGCAGCCGCACCAGGCGCTCTCTAGCGTCTGCCCGCACGAGGGCTGCAACGTCAGTTGGCGCGACGATACGAACGGCTTCTTCTGCCCGTGCCATGACAGCTACTTCGCGGCCGACGGCTCGCGCGTGAGCGGCCCGTCGCGTCGCGGCCTAGACCCGCTGCCGACGCGCGAACAGGACGGAGTGCTTCAGGTGCAGTACCAGACCTTCATCAACAACACAGAGGAGCGCATTGTGCGCGGATGACGAAAGAGCAGAATCCATACCTCCCGCCACGCATAAGGCGCTGGCTCTCGCGCTGGACGACGCTCGAAGACATAGAGCGCTCGCTCGTGGACGAGCCTTCCTCGGGGCTCGAAGCCTGGGCCCGGACGACGGCCGGTGTGGTCGCCATGCTCGTCTTCGTGCAAGGCGTGACGGGCGTGCTCCTGGCCTTCTACTACGTCCCTTCGGCCGAGAGCGCGCACACCACCGTCGCCTACATAGAGAAGGTGCTCCCGGCCGGCTCCTGGCTGCGCGCGCTTCATCATTACGGCTCGCAGTGGTTGACGCTCTTTCTCGTCCTGCACCTGGCGCAGATGTTCTGGCGCAGGGGCTACAGCCGCCGCCCCGTAGGATGGATGTCCACGGTGATCTTGCTGGCGCTGGTGCTCGCGGGCGGAGCGACCGGCTATTCGCTGCCCTGGGATGCGCGCGCCTTTTTCGGGACGCGCGTGACCGAAGGCATAGCCGGGGGCTTGCCGCTCGTCGGCGACGCCTCGCGACGGTGGCTGCTGGGCGGGATGGAGATTACGCCCGTCACGCTGGCCCGCTTCTTCGCGCTGCACGTGCTGGTCGTGCCCATGCTCATCCTGCTCGTCATCACTGCGCGGCTCTTCGTCTTTCGCGAGCGCGGGATAGTGAGCGACGAGGAGGAGCGCCGCCTGGAAGGATGGATGTTCGGGCAGGTGGGCCGCAATGCCATCGCCGCCGGGCTAGTCTTTCTGGCGCTGGCGTTGTGGGCGGCACGCTTCTATGCGCCGCTCGGGCCTGCGGCCGATACGGCAGCGCCCGGCTATTTGCCGCGCCCCGGCGCGCAGTTCCTCTGGCTCTTCCAGTTGCTCAAGTACCTGCCGGGCCGCGTCGCCTCGGCCGTCGCGGTCGCGCTGCCCGCCCTGATCTTCATCGGGCTCGCGTCGCTGCCTTTTCTCAATCCGCCGCGCCTCCGGAAAGTGATGGCCCGGCCGCGCCGCAACCTGGGCGCAGTCCTGTTTGTGCTGGGCTTTGCGCTTTTCACGACGATGACCGTCATAGCCTACGTGGAGGACGTGCGCGACCCGCGCGTGCGCGATCAGCTCGCCCGTCAGGCTAAGGAAGAAGAGGCTTTTCGCGCCGCCCCGTTTTCGCCGCTGCGCACGCGCACCAGCGAATCGAACATAGAGGACGAGGTTGAAGGCGATGCTGACAGGGTAGCGGCAAGTGACGGCGCAGGCGGAAACCTGCGCCCGAGCGCGAGTCCGCAAAGTTCGCCCTCCACGAGCGCGTCGCCCCCCCAGACTGTTGTTTCGGCCACGTCGCCGCCCGATTCCTACATCACGAACTGCTCGGGCTGTCACGGCACGCGCGGCCAGGGCGTCTTTCCCTTCCCGCGCCTGATAGGCGTCACAAGCAAGCCGCGCCGCAGCGTCGAAGACCTTGTCGGGATCATCAACGACCCGGCCGCCTACGGCCTTCAGCCGACCATGCCCTCCTTCGCCACGAAGATATCTGACGAAGATAAACGCGAGATCGCCGCCTGGATCGCCGTCCTCAAGAAACGCTGATGAGTAATAGAGCAGCTTTCACCTCTCCTCCTTTGAAAATCGGCGCGGGCATAGTCTATACTCCGAGTCGCTTTTAAACTTTCCCGCATCAGCCTGAGACCGACCCCGTTTCTTTCGGAGAAAAAATAAGGATGAAATCCATTAAGCTCGCGCTCGTCATCACAACTATCGCTCTGGTCGCCCTCGCCTGCACGAACACGTCCAATACGAACCAGACCTCCGGGGCCAACACAGGGCCCGGCTCGCCGCCGTCTTCTCCGTCCGCGACGGCGCAGGCCAGCCCGACTCCCGCCGACGAGTTCGCGCAGATACGCCCCACCTATGCCGAGAGCTGTACGGTCTGTCATGGGCCCAAAGGCGACGGCGGCACAGTCACGATTCAAGACAAGAAGCTGAAAGTCCCGAGCCTCAAGGAAGGGCACGCGCTCAACCACACGGAGGAGCAGCTCGCCAAACAGATAGCCCAGGGCGGCGACGGTATGCCCGCCTTCAAAGATCGTCTCACCCCGGCACAGATCAACGAGCTGGTTCGTCTCATCCGCAAAGAATTTCAAGGAAGGACGGGAGCCGCAAAGTAAGAGCGCGCGCTCGCCCGTCTTGAAGATTTAACCGCCCGAAAGTCATCCGGCCGACCGGGCCCCATTGCCGAAGGAGCTTTAAGAGATGTTGAGAATGAACAGAACCTCTCCGGAGGAGAAGCACGAGAGCGAAACCACTATGGATCATCCGCCGACGCCTGCGCCGCGCTACGAAGGCAGCATGCACAACCAAACTCCGGCCCACAGCCAGACGACCAGCCAGGCCATCACCGAGAGCGAATCCCTCGCGCGCGACATCAAAGAAGGGCTGCTCAGCGGTTTCGTCGGCAACGGCACAGAGCTGACGGGCGAAGCCAACTTCAAAGGCATGCTTCGCGTTGACGGCCATCTTTCGGGTAAAGTCCACTCCGACGAGGGCACGCTGATCGTTAGCACCAACGGCGTCATAGACGCCAACGTAGAGGTCGCCATAGCGCAGATACACGGCACGGTCAACGGCGACATCACCGCCACCAAACGCATAGAAATGGGCCGCGTCGCCCGCGTGACCGGCAATATTCAAACGCCCTCACTCATCATCGAGCAGGGCGCAATCTTTGAAGGCGGTTGCCGCATGACCCAACCGGACGACACCGGCCAGAACGGCAAGAAGTAAGCCTGCGACCCGGCGTGACAGCGAGACGGAAAATCCATAAAATGACTTGGCGTCTCATGCACCCGTAGCTCAGTTGAATAGAGCGCCTGACTTCGGATCAGGAGGTCGAAGGTTTGAGTCCTTCCGGGTGTACCAATATAATCGACCTATTAAGGGTAGCCACCAAAGTGGCTGCCTTTAATTGTGTCGTGCGGCAATGCATTCCTCGCGCCGAGACGTTATAATCGCAGGTTCGTCCGTTGGCGCTATCGTCGGTTATCTTGCGGGAAGTATTTGGAGTCTGCTCTTAAATGATTAATTTCGAGACATCGCCGGAAAGCTACAAGCACTGGAAGCTCACGGTTGACGGAGCCGTGGCCACGCTTTCGATGGACGTGCAGGAAGATGTGACGCTCGGGGAGGGCTACAAGCTGAAGCTCAATTCCTACGACCTGGGCGTGGACATAGAGCTGGCCGACGCCGTCCAGCGCCTCCGGTTCGAGCACCCGGAAGTCCGCGCCGTCGTCATCACCAGCCTCAAGCCGAGAATCTTCTGCGCGGGCGCGAACATCTACATGCTCGGCACTTCCTCGCACGCCTTCAAGGTCAACTTCTGCAAGTTCACCAACGAGACGCGCTGTGCCATAGAGGACGCTTCCGCCAATTCCGGCCAGCGATACATCGCGGCCCTCAACGGCACGGCATCGGGCGGCGGCTACGAGCTGGCCATCGCCTGCGACGAGATATATCTGGTGGACGACGGCAATTCGGCCGTCTCGCTGCCGGAAGTGCCTCTGCTCGGGGTGCTGCCGGGCACGGGCGGCCTGACTCGTCTGGTCGATAAGCGCAAGGTGCGGCGCGACCGGGCCGATGTCTTCTCCACTCTCGCCGAGGGGCTCAAGGGCAAGCGCGCGAAGGAATGGGGGTTGATTGACGACTACTTTCCGACCAGCAAGTTTCAGGAGGGCGTGCGCGCGCGCGTCTTGGAGATAGTCTCTGCGGGAGGAGCGCCGAAGCCCGCGCGAGGCATCAAGCTCAACCCGCTGCAAGTCGAAGCCACCAGGGACGGGCGCGAGTACAAGTATGTCAGCTTGAAGATCAATCGCGAGGAGCGTTACGCCGACTTGACCGTGCGCGGCCCCGAAGTTGGCCCACAGCCCCGAACGCCGGAAGAGATCGAGCGGGCTGGCGATGCTTACTGGCCGCTTCAGGCATATCGCGAGCTGGACGACGCGCTGCTGCACCTGCGCGTCAACGAATTGGAGACGGGGCTCGTCTGCCTGCGCACGCAAGGCAGCATCGCAGACGTGCTCGGAGTGGACGAAACCCTGGTCGAGCACAGAGACCACTGGCTGGTGCGCGAGATCATCCTCCACATGGGGCGCGTGCTCCGGCGGCTGGATTTGACGGCCAAGAGCTTCTTCGCGCTCGTCGAGCCCGGCAGTTGTTTCGCCGGAAACCTGCTTGAGCTTTCATTGAGCGCCGACCGCGCCTACATGCTCAACTCGCCGGAAGAGACAGTGGAAGTTGCGACGAGCGAGCTGAACGCCGGGGCGCTGCCGATGAGCAACGGGCTGTCGAGGCTGCAATCGAGACTGCTCGCCACGCCGGAGCGCGAGCGCGAGATACTCGCGCACGATGGCCCATTCGATGCCGAGGCGGCCGAAGAGGCGGGCCTTGTGACTTTTGCGCCGGACGACCTTGATTGGGAGGACGAGATTCGCGTCGCCATCGAAGAGCGCACTTCGCTCTCGCCCGACGCGCTCACCGGGATGGAAGCTTCGCTACGGTTCGCCGGGCCGGAAACTCTCGACACGAAGATTTACGGGCGGTTGACGGCCTGGCAGAACTGGATTTTCCAGCGCCCGAACGCCGTGGGCCCACAGGGCGCGCTCACAAATTACGGCAAACCCACTCAGGCGCAGTTCGATTACAAGAGAACATAGAGGCTAATGATGCAGTTATACGAACGGATTCCTAATAACGTTAATCTCTCGGAAGACAAGCGGCTTCAGCGCGCTTTGGAGAAATGGCTGCCCAATTATCTGGACTGGTGGCGCGAGATGGGCCCGGAAGGCTTCCAGACCAAGGACGTGTACCTGCGCACGGCCGTCAGCGTCGAGCCGGAAGGGTGGGCCCACTTCGATTACGTCAAGATGCCGGACTATCGCTGGGGGATTTTCCTCAAACCTGCGGAGGCGGATGCGCGCGTGGGCTTCGGCGATAACTACGGTGCTCCCGCTTACCAGGAGGTTCCGGGCGAGTTTCGCAACGCCCTGCGCCGCATCATCGTCACACAGGGAGACACAGAGCCCGCTTCGGTCGAACAGCAGCGCCAGCTCGGCAAGACCTGCCCTTCTCTTTACGACCTGCGCAATCTCTTTCAGGTGAACGTGGAAGAGGGGCGACACCTGTGGGCTATGGTCTACCTGCTGCAACGCTATTTCGGGCGCGACGGGCGCGACGAGGCCGACGAGCTGTTGGCCCGCCGCAGCGGCAACCCCGACAAGCCGCGCATCCTCGAAGCCTTCAACCAGCCGTGCGACGACTGGCTCAACTTTTTCTGCTTCACGATGTTCACAGACCGCGACGGCAAGTACCAGTTGGCCGCCCTGGCCGAATCGGGCTTCGAGCCCCTGGCCCGTACCTGCCAGTTCATGCTCACGGAAGAAGCGCACCACCTCTTCGTCGGCGAGACGGGTGTGGGGCGCGTCGTCAAGCGCACGGCCCAGTTGATGAAAGAGAGCAAGGACGGGGATGTGCGCGAGCTTGGCGGCATTCCTTTAGAAGTCATTCAACGCTACATCAATTTCTGGTTCAGCTACTCGCTAGACCTCTTCGGCGGCGAGATCAGCTCTAACTCCGCTGACTTCTTCGCCGCCGGTCTGAAGGGGCGCTACAAAGAGCAGGAGCAGTACACCGACCACCGTATCGTCAACGGCACTTTCACCCTGATGGTGGTCGAAGACGGCAAGTTAGTGCCGCGCGAGGTGCCGCTCAGAAACGCTTTGAATGAGGTGCTGAGGGGCGAGTACGTCAAGGACTGCGAGCGCGCCATGAAGCGCTGGAACAAGTTCATCGCGGACGAAGGCGTGGAGGCGGAGCTTTATCTGCCGAGCACACGCTTTCACCGTCACGTCGGAGAGTTCGCGGGCCACCACTTCGACGTTCACGGCAACCTCATCTCAAGCGAAGAGTTCGAGAGCCGTCGCGAGGAGTGGCTGCCGAGCATTGCCGACCGCGAGTACGTCCGAAGCCTGATGCACCCCGTCACGGAGCCCGGCAAGATCGCCAACTGGATCGCCCCGCCCGCCGCAGGCATCAAGGGCAAGCCCTTCGAGTTTGAATACGTGCGCCTCTAGCCGAATGGAGGGCTTCTTTCATAAAAAGGTTGCGGTCGCCAGGAATGGCGGCCGCAACCTTTTTATGAGCAGCTTTGGTCAGACGGCCATGCGCTCATGTATAGCTCTTAAGGCATCTGCGAGTTGCGGCAGGTCGTCCTTTGTATAGACAGGCAGGCTGCGGGTCAGGACGCCCGTCACGGATGTCTGCTGCCATGCGCTGAAGCTCAAGCGCGCGGCCGAAGCGTCCCCGTGCTCGTCGTACAGATAGAGGGCGTCGGTGTGGGCCAGAGCGTGACGGGCAGAGGGCTTGAGCTGTTTGAGGCGGGTCGCGGCGGCAGCCATCAACATGAAATCAACATCAATGTATCGTCTGAAGCTGGTTCCTTCGACAAAGACGCCCGGAGCCCGGACGCGTTCGAGCGCAAGCTTGATTCCCTGCTCGACCTGCTTATCCGTCACGATGGCCCAATGAACATTAGAGGCTCCGGCATCCCAGTAGCGCCCCGTATCCTTGCCCGCCGTGTAGGTCTCGGCGCGCCCCGAAAGAATGACCGGCTCCGCGCTCAACAGATGGCTGACGCAGCACGTGTGCGCGCTCTTGCCGCAGGAGCGATAATGCCCGCGCGTCATCTTGATGGCTTCCCAGCCGGGAAAGGCGTGCAGCAGCTCGCACATCAAAGTGGTCTTCCCAGTGTTCGATGCGAAGCCGCCGACGCCTATTATGGTGCGAGTCATCACGGCCGAATATCCCTTCCTGTATGATGGCCAGTATAGAAGCGATTTGCGGCGAGTGTGAAGTACGCGAGAAGGGAGCACCGAATGAAAGATGACGAGGAAGTGCGGGCCGGGCTGATGGCAAGCGCCCGTGAAGTGATCGAGGGGCATGGTAAAGCGGCGCTCGCAGGAGGACTATCGCTCGAAGAGGCTGCGCGCGCGTGGATTGACGCTGGCTTTGAAGATACAGAAGAGATTGACGAATGGCTTTCTGCTCGCTGCTTTAATGCCGAGTGGGCGAAGCGTCTTGAGATGGCGGGCATCACGCCGGAACAGGCCGCCCTTCGAACGAGCGCGGGCCGCGCCCCGTACGAAGAGAGCATCGGCTACAAAGTCGCGGCGGGCGACCTCGGGCTGGACGAGGCGAGGCGCATCATCACGACGGCCTTCTGGGATTCGTAAAGCTCTTGCTCCGTTCAGCCGCGCTCTCGCTTCAGGACTTTGCGCGCTTTGCGCCTGACCATGTCGCGCCTGAGCGGCGAGAGGTGATCTACGAAGAGCGTGCCGTTGCAGTGCTCCGTCTCGTGCAGGAGGCAGCGAGCGACGAGCCCGCGTCCTTCTATCTCGAACCACTCCCCGCTCAAGTTCTGCGCGCGCAGCCTGACGCGCTCGGGGCGGCTGAGCGGCGCTCCTATGCTGGCGAGCGACAGGCATGCTTCGTCGCCCTTCTGCACGCCTTCCGTGCTCAGGACGGTTGGGTTGGCCGCTACGATCTTCACGCCCTCGCAGTCCATGACGAAGAATTGAAGCGAGAGGCCGACCTGCGGCGCGGCCAACCCGACGCCATGCGCGGCGTACATCGTCTCGAACATGTCTGAGGCGAGCCGCGCTAAGCTCTCGTCGAAATGCTCTACTCTCTCGCCGACCTCCGCGAGCACGCTCGCCGGGTAGCTCACAATATTGAGGAGTGCCATCAGCTTTCAGAAGTTAAGATTCGCTATCACTCTACTCCGTCCCTGTTCGGTTGCTGCCCTGTGCTTGCTTGATCCAGACGGTCTTGATGTTGACGAACTCGCGGATGCCGTAATAGCTCAGCTCGCGCCCGTAGCCGGAATGCTTGACGCCGCCGAAGGGCAAGCGCGGGTCTGAAGCGACCATCCCGTTGACGAAGACAGAGCCCGCTTCCAACTCTGCGATGAAGCGCGCTCTCTCCTCTTCGTCATTCGTCCACACGCTTGAGCCGAGGCCGAAGACGGAATCGTTGGCGAGGCGGATTGCTTCCGACGCATCCCGCACACGAAAGAGCAGCGCCACGGGCCCAAACAACTCTTCCCTGTAGGCGGGCGCGCTCTTGGGAATGTCCACCAACACGGTCGGAGCATAATAGTTGCCGCGACGCTCAAGCACACGCCCGCCCGTCAACACGCGCGCGCCCGCCTCGACGGACTTTCGCACCTGCTCGTCCAGGTCTTTGAGCACCGAGGGGGTCGCTAAGGGGCCAATGTCCGTCGTCTCATCAAAGGGATCGCCGACGCTGAGCGCCTTCATTCCCTCTACGAAGCGGCGCTCGAACTCGTCGTAGACGGCTTCGGCGACGATGAAGCGTTTGGCAGCGATGCAGGACTGGCCGTTGTTGATAGTGCGCGCGCGGACGGCCGTCTCGACGGCTTCTTCAAGGTTTGCGCTCGGCATCACTATGAAGGGGTCGCTTCCGCCCAGCTCAAGCACGCTCTTCTTGATGCTCAGGCCGGCGCGGCTCCCGACCTGGCGGCCAGCCTCCTCGCTGCCCGTCAAGGTGACGGCCCGCACCCGCTCGTCTTCGATCAATGGCCCAACCTGGTCTGAGCCTATCAGAAGCGTTTGAAAGACTCCGGCGGGGAAGCCTGCGCGGCGAAAAATATCCTCTATCGCGAGCGCGCACTGCGGCACGTTCGAGGCGTGCTTGAGGAGCCCCACGTTGCCGGCCATCAAGGCCGGCGCGGCGAAGCGAAAGACCTGCCAGAAGGGAAAGTTCCAGGGCATCACGGCGAGCACCGGCCCAACCGGCTGATAGCTGATGTAGCTGCGCGTCGCGTTCGATTCGATCTCTTCTTCGCCCAGGAAACGCTCGGCCCATTCGGCGTAGTAGCGACAGGCCCAGGCGCACTTCGCAGCCTCTTCGCCCGCAGCCTTCAAAGGCTTGCCCATCTCCGTCGTCATCAGTCGCGCGAACTCCTGCTTCTCCTGTTCGAGTATCTCGGCGGCCCGTGTCATCCTCCTTGCACGCTCCGCGAAGGAAGTTCGGGCGTGCTCGCGGAAGGCTAAGACGGCGCGCGTCAAACGCTCCTCTATTTCCGCCTCCTTGAGCGGCTCGAACGAGCGAAGCGTCTCGCCCGTCGCCGGATTGATCGTTGCTATGGCCATCGGCTTTACTCCCCTCTTGTCCGAGACTCTTGTCAGACGCTAGAGCGTCAAGACGATCTTGCCGTAAGCGCCCGGCTGCATGACCGCTTCGTGGGCGCGGGCGGCTTCCGCGAGCGGCATCTCCTGCCCGATGATGGGCCGGAGCGTCCCGTTCTCAAGCCCTGCGACGAGCGCCGCATGAATGCTCACAAGCTCTGCGCCCTGCGCGTTCATGAGCGTCATCCCGAGGATGCTCGCGTCGCGCGACATGGCGTCGCGCGGGTTGATCTCGACCGTGCCGCGATTTCCGATCACGACCACGCGCCCGCCGCGCGCCAGCGCCTTCAGGTCGTGCCCCAGGTTCACGTTAGCCAACATCTCCAGAATCACGTCCACGCCTCGGCCCCCGGTCAGCTTGACTATCTCGTCCAGGTAGCCTTCGGCGTGATGATCGAAGACTTGATGCGCGCCCTGCTCAGTGACCAGGCGGCGGCCCTCCTCAGAGCCGCCCGTGCCGATGACGAAAAGACCGTGCGAGCGCGCAAGCTGTACGGCGGCGATGCCTACGCCGCCCGACGCGCCGTGTACGAGCACGGTCTCGCCGGGCACGGCCTGGGCCCGCCCGAACAGCCCACGATAAGCCGTCACATAAGGGACGTTGACGGCCGCGCCCTGCGCGAACGTGACGGAGGGTGGAAGCCTGTGAACCTGCGCGGCTTCGCACAAGGCAAGCTCGGCGTAAGCGCCGCTCACAGTCCCGGCCGTGTAGACGCGGTCTCCGACACTGAGGCCGCTGACGTTCATCCCGACCGCCTCGACGACTCCGGCCGCGTCCATCCCCGGCGTGTAAGGCAGCTTGGGCCTGACGGCATGAATGCCTGAGCGAATGTATGTATCGACGGGATTGATTCCGGCGGCGTGGACACGCACCACGACCTGATCGGAGCCGGCCAGAGGGTCTGGGACTTCTTCCAGGCGCAGACAATCTGGGCCGCCGAACTCATGCACACGAATGGCCTTCATGATTCGCTCTCCTTCCGGGACTGCTTTGAGATTCGCTATCGGATACTTTAAGCGCCCGCCGTCCAGTTTGCAAAAAGAGGGGCGAGCTTGGCTCTCTTTCTCCTCCGACCTGAGATAAGATCAGCAGCATGTCTTTCGTGCAGGGGCTCATCATGTTCGCCGCTGCGTTCGCAGCGGGCGGGGTCAATTCCATAGCGGGCGGCGGCACGCTCATTACCTTTCCGGTGCTCGTCTGGCTCGGCCTGGACGCGAAGGTGGCGAACGCGACGAGCACCGTGGCGCTCTGGCCGGGCTTTCTCGGCGGCGTCCTGGGCTTCAGGCGCGAGCTGGAGGACAGCCGCTCGCACCTCTTATGGTTGGGAATCACGAGCCTCTTCGGCGGGGCGCTCGGGGCTGCGCTGCTGATTCTGACCCCTTCGCAGACCTTCGCACGGCTCGTGCCCTTCCTGATTCTCTTTGCGACCGTACTCTTCACCTTGCAGGAGCCGATCAGTCGCCGCCTCCGCCTGCATGAACGCGCGCCGCAGAGGGGCGCACGGCGCTGGGCCGCGCCCGTCATAGTTCAATTCTTATCGTCCGTCTACGGCGGCTATTTCGGAGCGGGCAACAGCATCCTGATACTGGCCGCGCTGGGCTTGTTCGGCCTCACGGACATTCACAGGGCCAATGGGATCAAGAATTTTCTGGGCATCTGTATCAACAGCATGGCCGTGCTGGCCTTCGTCTTGTCGGGGCTGGTCTACTGGCCGGACGCCCTGCTGATGACGGTCGGCGCGGTGGCGGGCGGCTATTACGGCGCGAGCGCCGCGCGCCGCCTCGGCCGCGTCTTCGTCCGCCGCACGGTCATCGGTCTCGGCCTCGGCATCGGCCTTCTCATGCTCTGGCGAATCGTCTAAGCGCCCGCCAAAGTCTCTGTAACCCAGGCGAGAGCACGCCATACCCGCCCCGCACTCCTTTATTCCCGCGCACAGGAGGCTTATGTTCATCCACCAGCACGCCGTTCGCGGGCGAGCGCATAAGCTTCCGGTCAGTGGGAATAAAGGAACCTTGCGCGGGAATAAAGGAAGCTCGCGTGTACTTTAAGGAATCTCGGGTGAAGATAAAGGAATCTCCTGTGATTCTTAGGGAATTGCGGGAGATTTCTAAGGAATCCCATGTGTACTTTAAGGAATCTTGCGTGTTCCTTAAGTGCTGTCGAGTGGGTAAGACGTACGCTCACGTGTGTATGAGGCGCTCGCGGGCGGGCACAGGCTGCTGTTGCGTGTGTGGCTTATTGCGGCGCGTGGGCTGCGAGCGCCAGTGCGATCTCGGCCGCGACGCGCGCGTTGTTTTCGAGGAGCGCGACGTTGGCGCTCAGTGTCGCGCCCTCGGTCAATTCCGCCAGTCGCTTCAAAAGAAAGGGCGTCAGCTCTCGCCCGCCTACGGACGCGTCTTGAGCCTCGGCGAGGGCCCGGTCAAGGGCCGTCTGCAAGAGGCTTGCGGGCAGTTCCGCCCGCGCAGGGACGGGGACTGTGATGAGGATTGAGCTGTTGATGCCGAGCGCGTCGCGGGCCCTGACGTAGCTGGCGGCCTCGGCGGGCGAATCGGCGCGGGCGTCCGTCTTGAGGCCGCTGCGGCTCGAATAGAAGGCCGGCAGCTCGTCGCATCCGTAGCCTACGACCGTGATGCCGTAGGTTTCCAGCCACTCGCGCGTCGCCGGAAGATCGAGCACGATCTTGGCCCCGGAGCAGACGACAGTCATGGGCGTGCGGGCCAGTTCCGGCAGGTCTGCCGAGACATCCGGCAGCTCTCCGCGATGGACGCCGCCTATGCCGCCCGTGGCGAAGACCTGTATGCCGGCCTGCCGTGCAACCCAGGTGGTCGCCGCGACGGTCGTCGCTCCGTCCCAACCGCGCGCGACGGCCACGGCCAAGTCACGACGACTGATCTTGTATACATCCTGGCTCTCGGCCAGGTGCGCCAACTGCTGCGGGCTGAGGCCGACGCAGAGCTTGCCTTTGAGGATGGCTATGGTCGCCGGGACAGCGCCCGCCGCGCGGACAAGCTCTTCGAGGCGCAGGGCCGTGTCAAGATTGAGGGGGCGCGGCAGCCCGTGCGCGATGACCGTTGATTCCAGAGCCACGACAGCGCGCCCTTCACCCAGCGCCGCCTCGACCTCCGGACTGTAAATAAAGATTTTCCGGTATGCCATAAGAGAGCAGTGACCAGTGACGAGTGACGAGTAAGAGCGAGAACGAAAGCCAGGCTTTTCCACCTTGTCACTGGTCACTCGTTACTGGTCACTGCCTTTCAAGCTTTGGCGGCGCGGCGTGCTGTGGCTTTGCCGCCTCGCTTCTTCCCTGCCTTTTCAAATTCGTCGGGCTCTTTTTCGCCGCGCTCTTTGGCGTCGGGCTCTCCGGCCTCGGCGGCGGCGTTTTCGATCTCGGAGTTGATCTCGCCGCCGATCAGGATGGCAGCGCCCGTCAGGTAGAACCAGAGCATCAGGATAATGACCGCTCCCAGAGAGCCGTAGGTCGCGCTGTAGGAGTCGAAGAAGTTCAGGTAGAGGCGAAAGCCGAAGGAGACCAGCAGCCAGAGCGCGACGCCTATACAAGCACCGGGCGAGACCCATTTCCAGTCCTGATCGTGAAGGTCTGGCGCGAAGTAATAGATGAGATTGAAGCTGAGGAGGACGAAGAAGAGGACTATGGGCCACTGCGCGATCTTCCAGGTGAGGGTGAAGACCTGGCTGAAGCCGTAATTGGCCGCTAATATATCGGCAATCCTTCCGCCGTAGAGAATCAGCGCCAGCGCAGTGATAATCAGGACGGCCAGCGCGACGGTCAAGCTTATAGTGATGAGGCGAACCTTCCACCAGGAGCGCGTCTCCTTCACGTTGTAGGCGACGTTCAAAGTCTCGCTGATCGCGCTCATCCCGTTGGAGGCGGCCCACAGCGCCGCCAGCAATCCGAACGACAGCTTGCCTCCTCCCTTGTTCTCGATAGTCGTCTGGACTAGCTCGTAGGCCGACGCGGGCATGATGTCGCCCAGGTAGCCGAGCAGGCTTTGGCGAAGCTCCGTGCCCGTCTCGGCGAAATAACCGAGGAGCGTTACGAGCACGATGAGCAAAGGAAAGAGCGCCAGCAGAAAGTAATAAGACAACTGCGCCGCCCGCCCAAAGACATCATCCGCGCTGATCTGTTCCCAGATACGCCCGGCCAACTTTTTCCAGGTCAGCCCGCCCAATGTCCATAAGGAAGCCATAACCATCTCTCCCGAAGCGTTCGATTACCCGACAACAACCCGGACTTTCGCACGGCTTATAGCAAGCGCCGGGCCGCTTCAGCAGCCGAAGGGCCGGAGGCGCGAGCATGTACCTCTTTTCTAGCCCCCGGCCCCGTTGTCCTTCTCAAGCGTGAAGAAGTTTCTGATGCGGCGCAGCAGGTCGCCCTGCGCGCGGCGCACCCTCAGCCGCTTGGCCTCTTCGTTCAGGCCCTCGCGGATGGCTTCCAGCTCGACGCGACGGCGGGCCAGGATGTGCGAGATGTCTTCGGCTATCTCCGGACGACGCCGCAGGATGTCGTTAAAAGCATCCTTGTCGAGGCGATAACATTCTACGTCCGTCTGTGCTATGACGGTGGCCGTGCGCGGCTCGCCCGTCATCAAACCCATCTCGCCGAAGAAGTCGCCCCCGTGCAGCGTCGCCACCTTTTCGCTCAGGTTGCTGCCGTCCACGGCCACGCGCACCTCCGCCTCGCCCCTGGTCATGATGTAGAGGTAATGGGCCTTAGCGCCCTGGCGCGTCATGGCCTCGCCGCGCACAAACGGCGCTTCGTTCATCCGCAGGGCCAGCTCTCGCCGCTCTTCATCCGTGAGCGTATTGAAAAGCTCTACGCGCCGCAGCGCCTCGACCCTGCCTTCGATCTCCTCACTCCGTTTACGCTTGCGGCGCGACTCGTCCTCCTCTGTGATAAAGAGCGAATGGGCCGGAATGGAGAGCGGGATGTCCACGCGGCGCAGGGCGAAGTAGATGCGCTGGCGGACGATGGAATCGGTCGGGTCTGTCAGAGCCAGGTCGGTCAGCCAGTAGCGCGCGGCATAGGTCGCGTAGCTCTCCTTGAAATCTATCATCAGGCAGTGCGGCGCGGGCTCGCGCGCGATGTTCGCAATCGGCTCGGCCCTGAGCGCCGCCTCGACAGCATCAATCACGTCCGTCGGAGCGTACCGGAAATCCACGTTGAAGTAGACCCACTGGCGATGCTGGCGCGGCGCGCCCTCTCTTCGGCCGAGCAGTATGACCTGCCCTTTCATCAGGACGCTGTTCGGAATCACGACCGTATCCCAGTTGCGTGTCTCGATAGAGGTCTGCCGCCAGCGAATCTCCTTGACCTGCCCTTCCTGCTGGTCTATGCGTACCCAGTCACCGACGGAGATCGTCCGCTCCATCTGCAAGGCCATGCCGCCCATCACGTTGCCGAGCGTGTCCTGCAAAGAGAAGCCTATGATGGCCGTGATGACGGCCGAAGTGGCGACGATGCCTGAGAGGTCTACGCCGTGGCGGGCCAGGAGCATGAGCGCGATGATGATGTAGGCGAAGGCCACCAGCAGGTCGCGCATGATGCGCGGCGGCTTGAGTCGCACGTTCTGCATCAGCACGTCGAAGAGAAAGACGCTGCCGACCGTGATGAAGGCTATGCCCCAGATCAACTGCGAGGCCCAGGTGATCCAGCGGACGGCGCTGCCCTGCTTGAGCACCTCCGCGCCCAGGCTCCGATCATAGAGCAGCCCGGCGATCAGCAAGCCGACGAAAGAGACAGCGTACATCAGCACGGCCGTGCGGATGCGCGCCCGCTCGGCCGGAACGACGACGAAAAGCACGAGCGACGTAAAGAGGAAAGCGGCCATCAGCCAGAGAAAAGTCCTGTTGCTGAGGCTGACCGCATCTAAAACGTTTTGCCAGAACATAGCTTCTCGTAAATGAATCGTTGCGCGGGGCCCGGGCGCTACCGGCGCTTGGGCGCGGGCTGCGGTGTGACGGTGGGCCCCAGGCAGCGCGGGCCCGCCGTCGTCCACCTCAGCCTGTCAATGCACATCTGCCTCACCTTCATAGCAGAGTCCCAGGCGTGATAGACCATGTACTCCGTCCTATCGTCGGGCCCCAGGACGATGGAGTGATGTCCTGGGCCGCGCACCTTTCCCGGCACTCCTTTCAGGACACGGGGCTCGCGGCCCTGCCCGCCGTATGGGCCCATGACGCTAGTGGCGACGGCGTAGTCAACGCCGTAATTGACCGTCTGATAGTTCGAGCCGCTATAGAAACAGTAATATCGCCCGCCGTGCCTGCGCACGAACGGCCCTTCGATGGTGTGCCAGTCGAAGGTCTTGCCGTAGACCTCCATCCGGCGATTGGCCTCGTAAAGCGTCCAGGGGTAATGCGCGCGCAAGACCGTGCGGCACTGGCCCGCAAGGCGCGTCATCCCGACCAGCTTGTCCACGGCCAACGCCGTCCCCGGCAGCGCCCCGCCTTCCGTGTCAATGTAGTTACGCGCATAGAAGAGATACCACTGGCCGTCACGGTCGCGGAACGGGTGCGCGTCAATCGTGAAGCGATTCTGCTCGCAGTCGGTCAGGGGTGTCCCCGTGTCCGTGTAAGGGCCCTCGGGGCGTTTGCTCACGGCCACGCGCAACTGGAACTTTTCCGGCTCCTTGCCTCCCATAGCGTAGTAGAGAAAGAAAGAGCCCTCGTGGTAAGCCACTTCAGGAGCCCAGTATTGATAGTCCGTATCGGGCGCGGGCGGAGTGAGCGCGCCGCCCAGCTCCCGCCACTCCACCAGATTCTCCGAGCTGAGCAGCGTAAAGATACGCCCGTCCGCTTTGCGCTCACCGCCCGTCGTCCCGAAAGCATAGTAGACCCTTTCGTGCCTGAGCACGAAAGGGTCTGGCATCGAGCCTGAATAGACAGGGTTGGTATAGGTCTTAGGGGCATACGGCTCGCCCCGTGACAGATTTGAAAGCGTGGCGGTCAAGCCTAAGCCCGCCGCCAGTTGCCCGAGAAAGCTGCGCCGCGAATGAAGTCTTGAGGCTTTCCGTATTTGAGAATCAGATTCTTCCAACATCTGTTTACCTGTACCAGCAGGCTATGGAATGGCGCTCGCCGTGTGTTACTGGGACGACCTCGTGCGTCGTTTCGGGGCGGAAGGCTACGAGCGTTCCGGCCTCGCCGCAGAGGCTCAAGTGGCGGTCAACGCTTCCGGCTCCGACGCCCCAATGGTGAAAGACCAGCGAGCCGCCGCAGTAGGCTCCTGTCTCCGGCCGCTCCGACTGGCGGCTCAGCAGGATTGAGACCGAGACGCGCCTGGACACCTCGCGCTCGGAGCGTATCATCCCTATGTTGCCGTCCTGGTGCGCGACGAAAAAATCGCCAACACCATAGCGTAGAAACTAAGGTCTCACGCGAGAGAGTAGTCTAAGCCTGTTCGTCCGCGCCGAGTCCGGACAAGCCCTTGCGGGCGCTGAGCCACTCGGCGATCTCTAAGCGGTGCGCAGCGTCGTGCTCGGCCATCATGGCCGGAATATCGCAAAGCATGATTGGGCCCACGCCTTCCTGCTCGCCCTGTCGCGTCCAATCCTCCGGCTTGAGGGCCCCGATCAAAGCCAGGTTGTCGAGCCGCGCCCGGCGAAAAGCGGCTATGCCACCCGCGAGGGACTTCTCTTTATACCGGCGTTCACGCGCGAGACGAGCGCCGTCAAAATCTTCGAGCAGGGGATGAGCGTCTTCGAGCAGACGCCGTAGGCGAACCGCGTAGCCCTCCCGCTCAAGGTCGGCCAGATGCCAGCACTGCTCGACGGGAGAGAAGGCGTCCGCCGTCGGCGGCGTAGCAGCTTCCGCAGACGTGAGCCCGCCGAACATCTCCGAGAGAAAGTCCGGCATGCCCTCAAGCTCCCGCCACATAGCTTCCCTGTCAGCCCTGTCGAGCTTCAGATATTTCATGGCTGTCTCCTTCTGCGCCGTGGGTTGCGCAAGAGTAAAGCTTCGGCCGCGAGCCGATAGCATACAACCTGCCGGGCCGACATCGCCACACTCGGGGTAATATAGCTGGCGCTCAAAGATTTTGGAATAAACGGGCGCGCACAGGTGTCTAAATGTATGTGCTGACTCAAACGGCGGAAGCCCTCAACTATGAAATCGAAGGGGAAGACGAGCACCTCGTCGCGCGCATCCGTGCGGGCGAGCGAGCACTTTTCGCGCAGCTTTACCGTCGCTATTACACGCGGACTTTCGCGCTCGCCTTCGGGATGACGGGCGGCCCGGAAGAGGCCGACGACGTGACGCAGGAAATCTTCATGCGCGCCTACGAGCGCCTGGACACTTATCGCGGGGGCTCAAGCTTTGCGACCTGGTTCTATCGGCTGGCCGTCAACCACTGCCTCAACTACTGCCGCCGCCAGCGCAAGTACCGCGCGACGCTGGTCAACGTTGACACGGCCTCCGACTCTCCCTCTCTCTCAAAGCCGAGCGCGGAATCGCACATGGCCGAACACCTCTTGCAGCATCAGGTGCAGGCGCAGGTGCAGCAGGCTTTGCTCAGCCTCAAGCCGGAGATGCGCGTGCTGGTCTTGATGAAGGAGATGGAAGGCTTGACCTACGAAGAGATCGCCGAACGATTGGGTTGCTCGACGGGGACGGTCGCGTCCAGGCTGAGCCGGGCGCGGGCGCTTCTGGCGCGCAAGCTGGAAAATCTGAAAGGAAAGATTTGACGATGGCGCACAAGCTTAGGAGCTGGCTGGCCGAGCTTCCCTGCCGCTCAGTGCATAGACGCGACCTCTCGGCCTACATGGACGGCGAGCTGAACAGGCGCGCGCGCATGGGCCTGGAAAAGCATCTGGCGGAGTGCGGGCGATGCCGCGCTCAATACGAGCAATTGCGCTTCGCTTCGCGCGCCGTCTCGCGCCTCGTAGTGCCGCAAGTGCGCCCGCCCGCGTGGCAGGCTGTGGCAGCACAGCCTTGCTTCGCGCAGGGCAAGAGGCGCGCGCGTCTCGAAAGCTTCTGGACGATGAAGATCAACGTCCCGGCCCCGGTCGCAGCGGCCGCCGCGCTCGCGCTCCTCTTCGGCCTGGCCGGAGCCCTCGCGCTGGGCCAACTCGATCTTGAACAGCAGAGCATAGAGCCTCCACAGACCCGCGCGCTTGCGCCGCAGATCAGATTTGTGGAAGTTCCGGTCGAGCGCGAGCGAATCGTCACCCGAACTGTTTACGCCACGCGAGAGCCACGCTCGACAAGCAGGACTCAAGCCCCGTTGACAGTGGCGGGCGCAGCGCGCCAACAGCGCACCCGAAGCAGCAACAGAGAGTTGTTGACCTCCACCAGCCTGGCCGGGTTCAGGCCCGCCACCGACGCGCGCCTGCGTATCGTTAAGGAGCCGGAGCAATGAGAAGAGAGCTGTTTCATCTCACTCTACTACTGAGCGTTCTTCTCTTCGCGCAGGGCTATGGTCTGGCGCAGAGCGCCGCCGCCCCGCAGCCGCCGCCGCCGCTCGTCGCACAGCTACCGCAGGGAGCAGTTGTGGTCTTCCGCGTCAAGACCACACAGCTCAACAGGGACGCGCGCGCCGCCCGTAGCGAATCCGGCTTGCGGCTGCCTCTGGCCCCGCAGGTGCTTGCAGGCGAGGGGAACGTCATTCATCGCTGGCTCTCGGACGAGAAAGGCAATCTGGTTTTCGGCTATGACCTGCGGGTGGAGCCGCTCGCGGGCACACACAGCTTCCGGGTCTCTGCGCGACCGCTCGACCCGCAGTTTGAAGCGCGCTTGTCGGCAGCGGCGACGGGAGGAGTGACCGCTCAGGGCCTACGGATTGAGAGCGCCGCTGCCACGCTGCTGCGCGCGACCGAAGAGCAGGTCGTCTCTGACGGTGAGACCTTCGCTCTGGACGTGCTCGTCAACGAGCAGCTCGGGTTGAAGGTCGTCGATTACATAAAGGTTTCCAGGGAGGCCACGGGGCGGCCCACGCCCGGCTATGGGCCAACGCCGCGCGACTTTGCTTTGACGAACGTCGAGCTGGCCGTCAGGAATTATCAACTGAGCGTGGACGGCGAAGTGCTGCGCACGGCGAGCGCGCGGCGCAGTTGCAGGGGCTCTCTGATCTGGTTCGCGCTGCCCGAAGGCGGGCGCTTTATCTTCTCGCTCGTGCCGCACGAGGGCTACGACTTCCGCAAGCTCGGAGTGATCGAGAATAACCGCGTCGCTTTCACCTGGAAGGGGAAGCGTTATGAATGGACATCGGATGGGCCCATAGTCGGAAGCGGCGGCGTCTGGAATCTATGGGTGCTGCACGACGCGGCGTACGTAGACCCCTTCGCACAACCGCCCTCGGGCGTCGGGCCGGAATCAAAGCTCGCACAGATACTCAGAGACCCGCTCGGCACGCTCTCGGAGCCCGTCGGCGACGGGCGTCGCAACGGCTTGCAGACGAAAGAGAGGCGCTCCGCTGTCACAGTCCGGCGCGTGCGCGTCTCTATCGGCGGCGCAAACAGCCTCGGTGATCTGCTGCCGAAAAACTGATCCCCACAAGATAACCAGACACTAAATCCAGAAGAGGTAGAATCATGAGAAAACTGGCACGACTCGTGGCCTTAGGCTCTCTCTCTGTCTTCTTAGCCCTTGAGCAACAGGCATGGGCCCAATCTGCGGACGTGCCGCGCTACGAAGTGGGCGCGCAGTTCTCTACTTTGACGACCAACAGCCCATTCAACGAGACGAAGGCTGGCTTCGGCGGCAGGTTCACCGTCAACATCACTGCCAACGTGGCACTCGAAGCGCAGGGAGACTTTTATCCGGCGAGCAACGCGAACAGCAGCGAGTTCACGGGCGGGCGCATCTCAAGCGGCCTCTTCGGCATCAAGGCCGGAAAGCGGTTCGAGCGCATCGGCATTTACGGCAAGGCGCGGCCCGGCCTTATCCATTTCTCGCGCACGCTCGCCGGATTCCACGAAGAGCCAACGCCCGCGCCGGCCCTCTTCGTCGCGGACTTTCGCCCGCGCACCCAGTTCGCCACAGACCTCGGCGGCGTGCTTGAGTTTTACCCGACGCGCCGCATAGTGACGCGCTTCGACTTCGGCGACATGATGGTGCGTTACGGAGAGCGGACGACCAATATTCCGGTGCTGAGCGGCGGCGGCGTGACGCCGACGGTCAGCCTCGTGCCCTTCACGCAGCCCTCGCAGACGAGACACAACTTTCAGTTCAGCGCCGGGATAGCGTTTCGCTTCTAAAGGAGAAAGAGGAAGATGATAAGCATCCTTATCATCTTCCTCTTTCTCTCTTTCCTTCTGCCTTTACAAATACCTGCTCCGGATGATCTGCATGTGATGCGCCTCGTGTCCGGCCATGATGTGGGCCAGGGCGCGCACGCTCACTTCGTTCTCGCTGGCGACGCCGCGCCGCTGCCAGGCCTCTGCGCTCAGATTACGAAACAGGTGCAGGTTGGCGCGGCGCACGTGCTCGAACTCTTCGGCCAAGTCCTGCATCGAGCGGCGGCCGAAGTCTGCCGCCAGCACGTAGCCGTCCTGCTCGAAACCGGGAAGCGGCGTCCGGTCGTTGCGCGCGAAGCGGAAAGCGCGCTGGCCGAAGATGCGCTCGGTGTCAGAGATGTGGCCGACCACCTCTTTGAGGCTCCACTTGCCGGGCGCGTAGCGCGCGTCGGCCTGCTCTTCCGAGAGGCCGCGCAGGAGCGAGAGCGTCTCCTCCAACTGGCGCGCCAGTGTGGCGACGACATCGCCCGCCGGGACTAGCTCAACATACTTTCCATAGTACGGCGCGTATTCGTTCTCGTTGGGTGGTGTGGTCAGGTCTAGCATCTTCGGTCTCCTATTTGCCGGCGAGCAGTTGGTTCATCTGCTCCCTGTGCTTGTCAACGTTGTCGCGCTGGATGACGACGGTCGGGATGAAGATGGTCTTATTCTGCGGAATCACGGAGCGGTCGCCCTTGATGATTTTCGCCGCTATCTCGATGGCGCGGTAACCGTACTCGAACGGCTGCTGCGCGATGGTTCCGAAGATCGCGCCCTCTTTGATTCCGTCGAGCGTCTCTTTGGCGTCGTCAAAACAGACGACCTTGATCTTGCCCAGTTTGTCCTCAGTCCTGAGCGCCTGAAGGATGGCCGGGCCGTTATAAGACCACAGTCCGACCATTCCGGCGAGGTCTGGATATTTCCTGAGAGTTTGAAAGGCATTGTCGCGGGCGCGCATAGGGTCTGAGTCGTCCGTCATAAAATCTATGATCTCGACCTGCGAGCCTTGCAGGGCTTCCTTCAACCCTTCAAAACGCTCCTGCGCGTTCTGGGCGTCGCGCTTCCCGGCGAAGACCATGATCTTGCCGCCCTGCGGCAGCGCCTTTCGAACAAGCTCTCCGGCCTGGCGTCCGGCCGCGCGGTTGTCCGCCCCGATGTAGAGCATGCGATTAGTGTCGGGCGCGTCGCTGTCCTGCGTGATGAGCACCGTGCGCTTCGCCGCTTCGTTGATGACAGTCTTCTGCGTCGCCGGGTTAATGGGGCTGATGGCTATGGCATCGGCCTCGTCCTTGTTGAGCGCCTCGCGCACGAGACGGTTCTGATCGTCCACCGTCCCGTCAAACGGCGGCTTGAAGGTGACCTTGATGTCGGCCATCTCGGCGTCCGCCTTTTCGCATCCCTTCTGCGCGATCTTCCAGAAATCGGAGTAGCTGTTGGTGATGAAAGCCACGGTCTTAACGGCCTTCGGAGGTCTGGGAGCCGGCGAGGAACAACTGACGACGAGGGCTAGGATAAAGGACAGCAGAACCAACTGGCCTCGAACTGGTCTTTTCATGGCTGGCGTCTCCTCCGGAAAGAATCGGTCTTCTTGAAGCACGAATACCAATCTCGTTTTGAGCGAACCCTGCGGTTGGAATGTACGGGCGAGCATACAGCAGACTGGCCGCAAGAAACAAGACGCGCTACCCTTTCGTCAAGGATATGAGATGCAAGCCCATTTGTGTGATAATGTCTGCGCGTCAGGTAAACCCAAGCGACAGGCATTTATTCATCAGGAGCCCGGGAGCGGCCGTGCCCTCCTGCAATCGTAGGCTCCCGCGCGAGGACGATTTTTCAGACCGGAGTAAATTTGAAGAGGAGCTAACGAGATGTCTACAAGAACAGTGAGCAGGGCCGGTGTAGGGGCCACGGACGCCTCCCTGGCCGAGACACATCCGAAGGGGCTCTACGTGCTCTTCGCGACCGAGATGTGGGAGCGCTTCAGCTTCTATTCGATGCTGGCGATGTTCACGCTCTACTTGCAGGACGGAACGCAAGGGTTCGGCTGGACGGCGGCACAGGCGACCGGGCTCTATGCCAACTACTTGATGTTCGTTTACGCCTCGCCTTTGATCGGCGGAGTCATCGCCGACCGCTTGACGGGTTATCGCAAGGCGGTGATGATCGGCGGGCTCTTCTTTATCGCTGGGCACCTGCTGCTCTCCTTCCGCTCGATGACGGCCGTCTACGCGGCGCTGACCTGCCTGGTCATCGGCAACGGATTTTTCAAGCCGAACGTCTCGACGATGGTCGGCAATCTCTACGCGGAAGGCAGCCACCTCAAAGACCGCGCCTACAATATCTTTTACATGGGCATCAACATCGGCGCGTTCACGGCCCCCCTCGTCGCTGGTTGGGTGCGCGCCCGTTTCGGATTCCATCCGGCCTTTGCCGTGGCGGCGGGCGGAATGGTCATCTCGGTCTGGATTCTGTGGCAGTTCAAGCGTCACATCGAAAAGCCGAAGGTCACGGAGTCAGCGCCTCTGACGGCAGGGGCGACTGCTGCCACGCGCGATGCTGCGACGGCTGCGGACACGGCGGCCACGTCTACGGACGCGCCGCCACACGGCGTCAGCCATCAGCAAGCGGCCAACACGAGCCGCAAAGAGTTGATGGAGGGCGTGCCGGAATGGAAGCGCATTGTCGCGCTCTGCGTGGTCTTCGCCGTCGTCATAGTCTTCTGGATGGTCTTTCACCAGAACGGCTCGACTCTGACCTACTGGGCCGACAAGAATACTGACTGGACTCTCTTCTTCTCGCACGATACGGCCGAAGCCTCTGGCGGCATCATCTCGAACTCGATCAATCCGTTCTGGGTCATCACGCTCACCTTCCCGCTCGTCTTCTTCTGGCAATGGCTCGACCGGAAGGGTTTGGAGCCTTCGACGCCGACCAAGATGGCGATCGGGATGACCTTGACGGGGTTGTCGTTCTTCGTGCTCTACATCGCGGCCAAGACGGGTGAAGCCTCGGTCGCGGGCGCAAGCCCTTACGCCTTCCGCGTCTCGCCCTTCTGGCTGATCTCTTCTTACTTCGTGGTGACGGCGGGCGAGCTGATGCTGTCGCCGATGGGATTGTCGCTGGTCTCGAAGGTTGCGCCGATGCGCTTGCGGGGGCTGATGATGGGCGGGTGGTTCGTCGCCACGGCCATCGGCAATAAGCTGACGATGATCGGCGTCTTCTGGGATCGCTGGCTTCATTCCAGCTTCTTCGCCGTCCTCGGCCTGATGGCGCTCTTCATGGCGGGGGTGCTCTTTATCCTGCTCAAGCCGCTCAAGAAGGCCATGCCCGGCGTGTAGCGATGAAGAACAAGCTGTCAGGGACGGAAAGGTATGGCCCGGGGCCGCAAAGCTCCGGGCCATATTCTTTCGCGCCTCTCTCGCCTCACATTTCACTCTTTACATTTCAGTTATAAGTAAGGAATATTATGGCCATCACATTTTTTTGAGCCACCACTGGATTTCCTCGGCTTGAACCATTTTGGCACGGGGTTGCCAACACAGCAAAGGTGTAAATCATGGAGAGAATCGAAGAGCACACGCAAGCCAGCACACCGGCCACGGGGCCGACGGACGGCAACGCTGCGGCCGCTGCCACAGCTCCGACCACTGCGTCTCCTGCTCAGCCTTCCAATAACGCAGAAGAGTTGTCCGGCGCGGGCAACATAGACAAGATCAGGGACATACTGTTCGGCGTCCAGATGCGTGATTACGAGAAAAGATTTTCGCGCCTGGAAGAACGGCTCATCAAAGAGGCGAACGATTTGAGGGAGGATACGCGCAAGCGCTTCGACGCCCTTGAGCAGTACGTCCGGCAGGAGCTTGAATCCCTGAACCTGCTCGTCACAGCCGAACAGAACACGCGCGGCGAAGCCTGCGAGGCGCTCTCGCAAAGTATCAAAGAGACTGCGCGCAGCTTTGAAAAGAAGACCGCGCAGATGGACGAGCAATCCACCAGGAGCCAGAGCGCGCTGCGCCAGCAGCTCCTCGAACAATCCAAGAGCCTTAACGACGAGATACGCCGGAAGTACGAAGAGCTGACCGCCCTGCTTGAGCGTGAAGCGCAGGAGTTGCGCACGGACAAGACAGACCGCTCGGCGCTGGCCGCCCTCTTTACGGAGGTTGCGTTGCGGCTCAATAACGATTTCAAGATTCCCGGCGCTGAGTAGGCCGCCTCGGGGCCCAGACCAAACAGATGAAGAGTGAAGTCACGAATCGGGAGAGCGAAGATGGCTGAGCCGACGCCTCCCGACGTTCTTGACAAGGCTGCACAGAATAATCATCCGGCGAATGGTGACGGCCTGGACGAGCTGCGCCGTCTGCTGATCGGGCCGGAGCAGCAGGAGCTTGTCAGGATACAGGAGCGCCTTGAGCGGCAGGAGGCACTGCTGCCAGAGGATGTCGGGCGCGTCCTTCCGGAAGCCGTCACGCTGCGCTCTCGTCAGGACAAGAAGGTGACGGAAGCCCTGCTTCCGACGGTCGAAGAGGCCATCGGAATCTCTGTGCGCAAAGACCCGCAGACGCTTGTCGATGCGCTCTTCCCGGTCATCGGCCCGGCCATCCGCCGCGCCATCTCCGAAGCCCTCTCAGGAATGGTTCAGACGATGAACCAGACCCTTGAGCACAGCCTTTCGCCGCAGGGCTTGAGGTGGCGGCTCGAAGCCTGGCGCACGGGGCGCAGCTTTGCCGAAGTGGTCTTGCTGCACACCTTGCTCTACAGGGTCGAGCAGGTCTTTCTCATTCACCGCGAGACGGGCCTGCTGCTCGGCCACGTCACGGCCGGAGAGAGCGCAGTGCAGGACGCGGACATGGTCTCGGGGATGCTGACGGCCATACAGGATTTCGTCCACGACTCTTTCAGCGCCGGGCAGTCGGACGCCCTTGAGACTTTGCAGGTCGGGGAGCTGACCGTCTGGATCGAGCAGGGGCCGCGAGCGATACTGGCGGGCGTCATTCGCGGGCAGGCCCCGCAAGAGCTGCGCAACCTTTTCCGCGAAACCCTTGAGCGCATACACCGGGAGTTTGCCGCAGAGCTTGAATCCTTTGAAGGCGATGCGGAGGTCTTTGCGCCCGCCAAGCAATACCTCGAAGCCTGCCTGCAAACGCAGTACGACGCGAGCCGCCGTGCCGAGCGTAGACGCGTCACGCCCATACGCGTCGTCGCCGTCGCTCTGCTCCTGGCGCTGCTCGTCGGCGGCTTCTTCTACGTGCGCGGCCGCCGTCGCTGGGGCGGCTACCTCGCCCGCTTGCAGCACGAGCCGGGCATAGTGCTGACCAGTGCCGAAAGGGGTTGGTGGAAACATTCCATCGCGGGCCTGCGCGACCCGCTCTCCATAGACCCGCAGGCTTTACTCAAAGACTACAAGCTCGACCCGTCGAGCATAGACGCCCGCTGGGAGCCGTATCATTCTCTGACGCCGCAGTTCGTCCTCGCACGGGCCAACGCTCTGCTGGGCCCACCCGACGGCGTGCGCTTACGCGTGGAGCGCAACACTCTCTTTGCCACGGGCTCGGCTCCGCATCGCTGGATCAGCGAAACGCGACGCCTCGTCCGGGTGATTCCAGGTCTAGAGCAGTTCGACGAAACAGGGCTCGTGGACGAAAGCCTCGGCGCGGCACAGGCCGTCAAGGAGCGCGCCGAAAGCCGCACCATCCTTTTCCTGCTGGATACGACCGAGTTGGCCCAGGGGCAGGCGGCGGAAGTGGAGGCGCTCGCCTCAGACCTCCGGGAGCTTTACAGATTGGCCCCCGCAGCGGGGCGCAACGTGCGCGTTGAAGTCGTGGGCCATACGGATCAGCTCGGCGCGGAGGAGACCAATCTACAGTTGAGCCGCGAGCGCGCCGAGCAGGTGCGAGTCCTGCTTGCGGCGAAGCTCGGCGACCGCTTCCAGCTCACTGCGAGAGGCGTCGGCGCCCACGAGCCCGTGCGCGAAGAGCGAACCGAAGAGGACAGGCAGCTTAATCGCTGCGTGACGGTGAGAATCACGCTTCAGGACGGAGCCTAAAGAAAGAGTTCGGAACAACTCAAGATGATACAGAAGAAGATATGCATGCTCGGCGCGTTCGCCGTCGGAAAGACCAGCCTCGTCAAACGCTTTGTCGAGAGCATCTATTCGGACAAATACCATACGACCGTCGGCGTCAAGATAGATAAGAAGAGTGTCACGGCGGGAGGGCAGGAGGTCAACCTGCTGCTCTGGGATATTCAGGGCGAGGATGGTGTGCAAAAGCTGCGCCCCTCTTACTTGCGCGGCGCTGCCGGTTACATCCTGGTCGTTGACGGCACACGACGCGAGACGCTCGACACGGCCTACGCCATACAACAGAGCGCGCAGCAGACCATCGGCCTTGTGCCCTTCGTCATCGTCATCAATAAGACAGACCTCACGGAGCAGTGGGCCCTTGACGAGGCGGCCATCGGGGAGCTGACGGCGAGCGGGTGGAGCGTCTATCGAACGAGCGCCAAGACCGGACAGTACGTGGAAGAAGCTTTTCTGACTCTCGCCGAGAAGATAATGGAGGCATAGATGACCGCTCTGCCACAACCGATCAGCGAATTCATCCTCAAGCTCAACACGGACACGCGCTCTCCGGCTTACCTGCTGGTTCAAAGAGACGGGCGGCTGAAGAGCTGGGGCGGGCAGTTGGCCGCCTACGGCATAGAGGGCTTGCGGGCAGACGAACCGGCCGGGGAACAGTTTTTCCTGCTCGAAGGAATGCTGCCGCTCGATTCTTCGCCGACCTTCCTGCCCTACGTCAAGACTGATTCGGGTCTTTCGGCAGACATCTACCTCTTCGACGGCGAAGAAGGTGTGTGGGTGCTCTTGATGGACGCGACCTGGGAGGCGCGCAAGCGCAAGGCCATTCAGCAGAAGGCCAATGACCTGAGCCTCTACGTCGTCGAGCAGCAGAAGGTCGGAGAGGAATTGCAGCAGAAGAAGGACGAACTGGAAGAGATCGTCGAGCGGCGCACGCACGCGCTCGCCAAAGCCAACTTCCAACTGAAGCTTGAGCTGGAAGAGCGCCAGCGCATAGAGGACGCCTTGCGTACGAGCGAAGCCAAGTTCCGCCGCGTCTCCGAATCCAACATGATCGGCATCATGTTCTGGGACTTGACGGGCACGGTCACTGAGGCCAACGACGCGTTTCTTGAGATGATCGGCTACACGCGCGAGGAGCTTCGGGCAGGACAGGTGCGCTGGGACAACATCACGCGGCCAGAGCTTCGCCACCTGGATGACCAGGCCATTGAAGAGATGCGCGAGCGCGGGGCCTGCACGCCCTTCGAGAAGGTCTTCATCCGCAAGGACGGAACGCGCATCCCGCTCCTTTTCGGAGCAGCCCTCCTGGAAGGCTCAAAGCACCAGACGGTCTGCTTCGCCCTGGATTTGAAGAAACACAAGTGAGCAGATGAAACAGTATCACGATCTTCTCAGATCAATCCTCGAACACGGCCGAGAGCACCTGGACAGAACAGGGGTCGGAACCATTTCGCACTTCGGCTATCAAACCCGCTTCGACCTGCGCCGGGGGTTCCCCATCGTCACCACCAAGAAGATTCCATTCCGCTGGGTCGCCGAGGAGCTGTTCTGGTTTCTCTCCGGCGATACGAACGAAGCGAATTTGCGCGCGAGGGGCGTAGACATCTGGGCCGAGTGGGCAGACGAAGCGCACACCCGCCGCTTTGGTCGCGCGGCGGGCGACCTGGGCCCAATCTACGGCTATCTGTGGCGCTCTTTCGGCGGACACTATCCGGCGCGCGACGGCTTTGACCAGGTCGCGCACCTGATCGAAACCATCCGGCGCTACCCTAACTCGCGCCGACTTATAGTCACGGGCTGGGAGCCGAGAGCGGCCGAGATGGTTGACCTGCCGCCGTGCCACACGCTCTTTCAATTCAAGGTGGAGGAGGGGCGCACGCTTCACTGCCAGCTCTATCAACGCTCGGCGGATGCGTTTTTAGGCGTGCCCTTCAACATCAGCTCCTACGCGCTGCTGCTGCACCTGGTCGCTCACGTTTGCGAGTTGGAGGCGGGCGAGTTCGTCTATACGCTCGGCGATTATCACATCTACAAGAACCACCTTGAGCAGGTCGCGGAGCTTCTCTCAAGGGAGCCTCTGCCCTTGCCCCGGCTGGAAATCCTGGACGAGCGAGGGAGCTTGCGCGGGCTCGAAGGACTCTTGGCCGTGCGCTACGAGCATTTGAAACTGGTCGGCTACAAGTCGTACGGAAAGATCAGCGCGCCCGTCGCGGTCTAACGAATCAGAGAGAAGGGGCGTTGCGAAAGCGATGGCGGTGACAGGCATTGTGGCCGTGGACAGGAACGGGGCTATCGGGCGGGGCGGGACTCTGCCGTGGCATTACTCTGCGGATTTGAAACACTTCAAGCAGCAGACAGTGGGCCATGCCTGTGTGATGGGAAGGCGGACGTGGCTCTCGCTCAAGCGGCCTTTGAAAGAGCGGCTCAATATAGTCCTGACGAGGTCTTTGGAGATAGAGCCCCAGGCGGGCGTCGTCTCGCTCAGAGACAAGCAAAACGTGCTCTCTTTAAAGCCGTATCTGGCGTGCGAGCTTTTCATCATCGGCGGCGCTGAGGTCTTTCGCGCCTTCCGTGACGAGATAGAGAGATGGATCGTGACGGAAGTTCCGCTCGCGGTCGAAGGCGCTGACACCTTCATGCCCGAAAATTACCTGGAAGGGTTCAGGGCGGTTGAGTCCTACACGCTCGAAGAAAATCTCAAAGTGACATTTTACGAAAGAACTGGCTGACAGTTTCCTCGTCGCGCTCAGCCGCGCGTGTTATTGGTCGGCGAATCCAACACGTCATGCCTGGTGATGATGCCCGTGATGCGCCCGTACTCTTCGACGAGCACGGCCGGGCTCGATTGCAACTGGCGTATGACTTCGGCAGAGCTTGCGTCCACGTCGAGCACTGGGAAGCTTGCTTCCATCACTTCGCTGACGGGCGATTCCAGCAGCTCGCGATTGCCGAGGACTTTGGCGAGCAAGCGGTTCTCCCTGAGCGAGCCTACGGAGCGGCCGTCTTCCAGTATGGGAAGCTGCGTCAGGTCGTACTCATTCATCTTGGCCAGGGCGTCTGCGACCCGCTCGTGCGGCGTGGCGGTGATGAGCGTGGTCGGAGCGTGTTGGCCCTTCGTCTCGTTAATCAGACCGGCAGTGATCTTCTGCGGCTCAAGCAGTTGCTTCTCCTTCATCCATTCGTCTGAATGAAACTTGGTCAGGTAATGCTCGCCCGTGTCGCAGACGATGAAGACGACGACCGCCGTTTCGTCCAGGCCGCGCGCCGTGCGCAAAGCAGCAGCGAGATTCGTGCCCGTCGAGCCGCCGCAGAATATTCCTTCCATCCGTCCGAGCTGGCGCGAGAGCTCGAACGACTCGCGGTCTGTGATGTTGACGACCTCGTCCACGTACTTGATATGCACGTTATCGGGAAGCGTCTGCTGGCCGATGCCTTCGACAAGGTAAGGCGTGGCCTCTATGACTCTGCCGGTCTCCTTGTAGGTCTTGAAGATCGACCCGTATGGGTCTGCGCCGATCACTCTGATGTGCGGATTCTTCTCCTTGAGGAAGCGGCCCGTGCCCGAAATGGTTCCGCCCGTCCCGATGCCTGAGACGAAATGTGTAATGCGCCCTTCGGTCTGCTCCCAAATCTCCGGCCCCGTCGTGTGGTAATGGGCCAGGGGGTTGGCCGGGTGCGAGTACTGGTCTGGGTAAAAAGAGTTGGGGGTCTCGCGGGCGATGCGCTGGGCCGTCGAGACGTAGTGGTCTGGCGTGCCGGGCTTGGCGGCCGCAGGCGTCACCACCACGTCCGCGCCGAGCGCCTTCAGATACCTGACCTTCTCGGTCGAAGCCTTGTCGGTCATGATGAAGATGCAGCGATAGCCTTTGACGGCTGCGGCCAGTGCGAGTCCGATGCCCGTGTTGCCCGAGGTGGCTTCGATGATTGTTCCGCCCGGTTTGAGTGTGCCTTCGCGCTCGGCTGCCTCGATCATCGCGCGCCCGATGCGATCCTTGACGGAAAATCCCGGGTTGAGATTCTCCATCTTGGCGAGCACCGTCGCCTTGAGCCCCTGCGTCAAGCGGTTGAGCTTTACCAGCGGCGTGTGGCCGACGAGCCCCAGTACGTTTTCGTAATATTTCATCAGAGCTGAACCTCTCACGTGCGCTTTATCGGAACAGAGCAAGCTTTACTATTTATACAACGGAACAGTCATTCCAGACCACCAGCATCACCGTCGGCTTCTATCCGCCTCGACAGCTCATCGAGATGGACTTGCGGATCAAAGCCGGGCTCCATGCGGCCGTGCAGGACTTCTATGACGGCGTCGCCGTAAGGGTCTGCGCTCGCGCCGCCGTAGGTGCTCGGCTGTTCCGGCAGGGGGACGCTCAGCAAACTCACCAGGCAGCCGAGCATCATCCAGAGCAGCGCCTCCCTGCGGCTGCCGGCGTTCGGATGATAGGTGTAGATTAGAAAGCGGTCTGCGTAGATTCGGTCGCAGAGCCTCTTGAACTCCGCTTCGGAGATAGTGCCGGACATTGAAGCTGTACCTGCCGGACGCAAAAGTCCTACTCACTTTTCCGGCCGTCGTCCTGATCTCTCAGCTCCGCGCCGCTTCGCGTCTTCCCCTCCGCGACCTTCTCCGTAGTGCGCCCCTGCTCTGCGACCGGCGGGCTCGAATCCTTCGTGGCATGATGGCTCAGATTATCTTCAGCCTCTTCGATGGGCTGTCGCGTTCGCCGGTCAACAGAGGGCCCTGTGCCGCCGCCCGCCGCTTGACCATGCTCCGCGCTTTTGTTATTCGTCATCTATCTCTCCTCCTTGAAACGTAGCAACCCGACTTAGTTCACACTGTTTCAGCCCGGCAGTCAACCCTCCGGCGCTCTGAAGTAATCCTATGCTCGGGCCGCAAATTTGGACGAGCAGTTTTAGGGAATCATCGATGAGCCATTTTTTATCCGAAGACGGACGGCGGCGCTCGAAAGCGCGCACTCTCTGTGTCTCTCTCTTAGTCTTATTGCTTTCGAGCTGCGCCTGGGGCGCGGAAGCGAGCTGGTCTACGAAGCTGGACGGTCGCGTCCGCTTTTACCAGGCGACGGAGCTGGGCGTGATTCTGGCTGCCACCGAGCGCTCGCTCTACGCCCTGGATGGAGAGACGGGAGAGGTCTTGTGGCGGCGCAAGAATCTGCGACTGGAGGAGACGGATGTCGCGCCCGTGCCCGGCACAGACCTCTTCCTGCTGAGCCTCGAAAGCGGCGGCAAGACGCGCATGGAGGCGGCAGACCTGCTGACGGGCGAGACTCACTGGCAGAGCGAGAAGGCGCGCGGGGCCGTCATGCAGATGGCCGGCGACACGGACGCCGGGCTGCTTGCGGTAGTCATGTTGCGCGACGCGCGAGGCCGCGCGCGCGAAGGCTTCAAGCGCAGGCCCGTCGTACACATGCTTGACCTCTCGACGGGGCGCGAGCTTTGGAAGTACGACCTGGAAAGCGAAGTCGAGATGATGCCGGTCGAGTGGAAGGCTGATGAGGATGTCTCTTACACTCTGGACAACTATCGCCCGCCGGTTTTTCTGGACGGCCGTCTCTATCTCTTTTATGAAGGCGTCACGTCGCTCGAAGCCCGCACGGGCAAGGAGCGCGAGCGCGAGAAGTTTCGCGTCAACGAGGAGGGCCTGGCCCGCACGGAAGCAGACCCCGTTCTGGACGAACGCTACATCTACACTACTGGACGCGGGCGTGTGCGCGCAGTCTCGCGCCGCACCGGCGAAGAGGTCTGGGAGGCAAAGGACTTGGGCCTGACGCCGGAGATGATTCTGGCCGGTAAAGTCATGTACGTCCGCACGGGCGGGCAGTTCACGCGCCTCAAAGACGGCGAGACCATAGAGCGCGGCCCTTACGGCGTGAGCGCCATCGAGACCGAAAGCGGAAAGACGCTCTGGCGCTATAAGGGCGCGGACAAAGGCATCACCAACATCGCGCTGCCTGACGCGCAGACCATCATCATAGCCGACCGCGACGACCTCATCCTGCTCGACTCTCAGACGGGCAAACGCCGGGCAAAGACCTCGCACAAGATCGAGCAAGCGGCCTTCGTCCTCATCAACGAGCGCGGCGAGGCAGTAGTCGGCGGCCGCGACGAGATCGCCGCGTTCGACCTCTCGACGGGAAGCGAGCGGTGGCGTGCGCGACACACTCCGCCGGGGCGAGGCTTGCTGCGTACTTTGACCGCGATTGCGGCGCGCGCGGCGGCTATCTATTTCCGCTACGGCGGCGCGGCGACGACCATCTTTCGCGGCGCGCAGTTGGCAGCGCGCGGCGCGCAGGCCGCGCGTACCCTGAGCACGCTGCGCTGGTCTGGGCTCGCATCGCGCGTCGTCGTGCCCAACCTGACGACGCTCGCCGCCGACTCTGCGCGCGATTACGTGAGGGAACGTTTCACTGCCTTCGGCCTGGCCGCGCGCCTGGGCCAACAGAGAGCATCTGCTCCGGCAGTGAGAGCGCCGGGCCTTCCTCGCCCTTCGCGCGACGAGATAGAGGAGCGGCTGCTGGATCGCTTAGACCCGGCGCACCAGCTTGAGCGCCTTTCGCGTTTCCTCTGGCGGCGTCGTCGCCTCTCGACGCTGCGCGGCGAATGGATGTATTACTACACGGACTTGGAGGGCGGGCGCGGGCTCGCGGGCGTCAACGTCAACACGGGCAGGACTGAGCGCGCCGTTCGCCTGAGCGACCCGGACGAACGCTTCATAGCCGACGAGACGACGGCCCTGCTCTACTCCGCGAAGGATAATCGCCTCCTGGCCTACAGCCTGAGCGGAGCCGGTGAAGAATGATTTGCCAGCCTTTAGTCTAAATCTTCCCGCGTGACGCCTTCGACTTCGAGAATGAAATCTGAGCCGTAGGCGAGCGAGGGCGTTTGGAATCCCGGCTTGGCCTCGCCTCTGAGCACACGCTCTACAGCCTTGAGGGCCGTTTGTGCCGTGAGCGCGTAGCCTTCCGGCCCGCGCAGCCGCGACACTCTCGTCCGCCCCTCGTCGTCCGAGACTTCGCCCCAGACGAAGCTCGCCCCGCGCGCGCGCTCCTCATCCGAGGGCCCCGCCGGTTGGGCCTTGATGCGTTTTTTGAGAAAGCTCTGCACGGGCGCGCTCGCCAGCAATGGGCCCAGGGCCCGGCTCGCCTTCATCATCAATCGCAGCGACGAAGGGACGGCCGCGTAGACTTCTATGTTTGGGATGCCGGTGCTGTAGAAGGCCGTGGCAACATCGCCCCAGGGAATCGTGGTCGCCGTCGTGGGCCCACGTCCGAAATCCACTTCGCGCGTCCGCCATCCGGCCGGGACGGGAGTCAACCGGCCGTCGCGCCTGATAAGCCCGCCGCGACCTATATTCTCCACCATTGTCGTCGCCGTCCCGTGCGAGATGCGGCCCAAGCCCTGAATCGCCAGCGTCAGCCTTGTGGCCGACGGCAGGCGCTTTTTCAGGTGCGCCGCCAGGCAATCCGAAGGGACTACGTCGAAGCCGACTCCGGGCAGGAGCATTACCCCGGCGGCTTCGGCCTCACGGCTGCGGGCGGCGAGCGATTCAAAGACCGCTATTTCGCCCGTGATGTCCAGGTAATGTGTGCCCGTTTTAAGACAGGCATCGGTCATGGGCCCAGAGGTGCGCGAGAATGGGCCCGCACAATGCAGCACTACTGGAAAGTCTGCGAGAGCCGCAGCAATCGCCGTCTCGTCGTCCAGGGCAAAGCTCCTGTACTCTAAGCCAAGCTCTCGGGCGAGCGGCTCTATCTTCGCGCGGTCGCGCCCCGCCAGCATGGGGCGCAAGCCCCGCTCCAGGCCCAAGCGCGCCACGAGCCCCGCCGTGTAACCGTTCGCGCCGTAAAGCAGAAAACTTGATGACATGTCTGAAATCCTCTACTAATCTAAGCAGCGAGGCCCGGTCAAGATAGCCCTGCTTGAGGAAAGGCGCAAGGCTTATGCAGGGGTGTGACGAGAAATGATTACGATTGACGGCTCGTACGGAGAAGGCGGCGGCCAGATCATCCGCACGTCGCTCGCGCTCTCGCTTGTGACGGGCAAGCCCTTTCGCATCGAGCGCGTGCGGGCGCGGCGCTCGAAGCCCGGCCTTCAACGCCAACACCTGACGGCCGTCACCAGTGCCGCAGAGATCGGGCGCGCAGAGCTGAGCGGCGCGACGGTCGGCTCCACGCAGTTCACCTTCGCGCCGCGCGAAGTTGTGCCCGGCGATTACACCTTCAGCATAGGGACTGCCGGAAGCACTACGCTCGTGTTGCAAACAGTCCTGCCGCCGCTCATGATCGCCGCCTCTCCGAGCCGCCTCACGCTCGAAGGCGGCACGCACAACGTCCATGCCCCGCCCTTCGAGTTTATCGCCGAGACGTTTCTCCCCCTCATCAATCGCATGGGCCCACAGGTCTGGATAGAGCTTCGGCGCTACGGCTTTTATCCGCCGGGCGGAGGCCGCTTTACCGTCTCGATTGAGCCCGCGCCACGGCTCACGCGCCTGGACATTGCGGAACGTGGGCCCATCCGCGCGCAAAGAGCACGCGCCCTCGTCGTCAACCTTCCCGCCCAGATAGGCTACAGAGAGCTGGCCGTCGTCAAAGAGAAGCTGGGACTAGGCGACGATCAGATGGAGGTTGAAACGTCCACGAACGCTTTCAGCCCCGGAAACGTCCTGACCATCCACGTCGCCAGCGAGCATCTGACGGAGGTCGTCACAGGGATGGGCGAGCGCGGAGTGCGCGCCGAGACGGTCGCGGCCGGAGCCGCGCAGGAGGCGCTCGACTATCTTGAATCGGGCGCGAGCGTGGGCCAACATCTGGCAGACCAGTTGCTCGTGCCGCTGGCGCTGGCCGGAGGCGGCTCGTTTCTGACCATGCAGCCATCTCTGCATACTACGACCAACATCGCCGTCATCAAAAATTTCCTGGACACGACGATTACGGTCGAGCAGGTCTCGGAGCGCCTCTTTCGAATCGAGGTGAAGAAGCGTTGAGCATGAGCGAGCCACCGGCCTCTGGCGCTTTTGCTTGAATCGAATGGAGCGACAAACGGATGGAGGAAGTTCAATACCGAGCGGCGCGCGAAAGTGAGCTTGCCGAGACGGTAGATATTTTTCTGACGGCAGTGGCGGACATGTACGAGCGCCACGGCATCAAGGCGGCGCTGCCCGAGCGCGCGGCCGTCGAGACGGGCTACGCCCACATCTTCGAGACGGGCATCTTCCAGGTGGCAGAGGTCTCGGGCCGGCTCGCGGCCATCTGCAACGCCGTTGTGCGCGATCACGTCTGGTTTCTCTCAGGCTTCTGGATGCTCCCGCAGTTTCAGCGCCGTGGCATCGGCGGCGCGCTCCTCAAGCGAGTCCGTGAAGAGGGCGCGCGTCTCGGTGCAAGCACCTTTTTCACCTGGTCTTCCGTGGACATGACGGCGATGGCCAGCTACATGAAGCAGGGAATGCTGCCCGGCTACCAGATATTGACGTTCGCGGGGGCGCTCGGGCGAGAGTTGCCGCGCGAGCACGAAGGGTATGCGGTAGCGCCTTTAGAGCTTGAAGGCGCGGCTGAGGTGGACAGGCAGGTGCGCGCTACCGGAAGAGAGGTAGATCACCGGTTCTGGCTCACGCGATCCGGCCACGAGGGGCGACTGCTCGTGCGCGATGGACGCGCGGCGGGTTATTACTACTTCAACCACGGGACAGTTGGCCCGGCGGCCTGGGCCAACCCGGATGACTCGCTGGTACTGATCGAAGCGGCATGCCGGGAAGCGGCGCTCGGTGCGGAGCAGGTCAGGCTGATGATTCCCGGCGTCAATCATACGGCCATACGGTTTGCGCTCGGCGCGGGCCTGCGGCTCGCGGCCTACTCGCACCTGCTGACGACAGCGACGTTCGGGCGGATGGAGCAATACTTGGCTTCGGGGCCGCTCCTCTTTTAGCCCAAAAACTGACATGCGCGATCTGGACGAACTCTTCGCAGCACTCGCCGCTTCACCCTTTCGACGGCGCTTCCGCCTGCGCGGCAAAGAGCTTGAGTACCTCAGAGAGAAAGGGCTCGACCGCGTCATGCAGCACGCCACGGACTTTATCGAGAAGCGCCTCGCACCGGCCCAACCGGCCAACGACGGCAAGCAGACGCCGATGCGCAATCATCCGGCCTTCATAGCCCAGCACGCGACGGCCACCTGTTGCCGCACCTGCCTGGAGAAATGGCACGGCATCCCCAAAGGCCAAGCACTACAGACAGAAGAGAAGCAACACATCCTGGCCGTCCTGAAGCGATGGCTCGAAAAGCAGGAATGAGGGATGAAGAAAAAGACCAAAGCTTTTCTTTCATCCCTCCGCCCTCATCCCTTTAAAGTGGCAGTCGGATGCGGGCCTGGCAGCCTGGGCTGTGGAGCCTGTTTTCGAGTGTGACGGTGCCGCCGTGGGCTTCGGCTATCTGCTGGCTGAGGACTAGACCGATGCCTGTGCCGGAGGGCTTGGTGGTGAAGAAGGGGACGAAGAGGTTGGCCGTGTTGGAGAGGCCGGGCCCTTCGTCTTCGATCACCACGTCGAGGTGCGTGCCGTTTCGAGTCCAGCCGACGCGCACGCTTCCGCCGGTTTCGAGCGAAGCATCGACGGCGTTGTGCAGGAGGTTGATGAGCATCTGGTCTAGCTGGTCGCTGTCGGCCTGGATGATGATTTCGGGGCCGGGCGTGACCTCTACTTCGAGGCGCGTCTCAAGACCGACGGCGCGCTCTATCCAGGGACGGACGTTGAGGGGAGCAAATCGCGGCTGCGGAAGACGCGCGAGGCGCGAATAGGCTTCCATGAAACGCGAGAGCGCCTCGGCGCGCGCGGCGATGACGGCCAGGCCACGGCCCATGTCTTCGTCCCAATCAATGGGGCGCGGCTCTCTCACAAGCAGGCTTTCCAGACTCCCGGCGATGGACTTGATCGGAGCCAGCGAGTTGTTCAGCTCGTGGCCCAGCACGCGCACCAGGCGCTTCCAAGCCTGCCGCTCCTCTTCGCGCAGGGCGCGGCTCAGGTTAGATAAGACCAGCAATTGATGCGGCAGCCCGTGCTCGCGGAAAGTGCTGCGGCTCACGCCCCACCGCCCCGTCCCTTCGTCGGAAGTGATTTGCAGCGTGCGCGTCGGCGCGCCCCTCAGGCAATCGTCCAGGCCCAGCTCGGAGGCGCTACTGCCCAGCAGGCGTTCGGCCGGCTGGGCCAACAGGCGCTCTCCGGCACGGTTGACCAACACCAGGCGCTCGTCCGGGTCAAAGGCGAAGATGGCGACATCAATCTTCGCCATCACGGTTCGCAGAAGGGCCGTCGCCTCCATCGCGCCGAGGCGCTGCTCGCGCAAAGTCTCGCCGAGCGCGTTGACCTCGACCATGACTTCGCCGAGCGCGTCGTCGTGAGTGGCCCCGCGCGCGCGTATCGAATAGTCCCCTTCCCTCAAGGCCGCCAGGAGATTGGAAAGCGTTTGCAGGGGCCGCACCACTCGCTCGCGCAGGGCGAAGGCGCACCCGAGCCAGATGACACAGATGAAAAGCGTGAGCGTGAGCTGAACCTTGGTCGTGTAGGAGCCCGTCCACAACATCAGGAGCGAGATGAAAGTTCCGGGCAGTCCCGACAGCAGGGCCATCAGTACGACGCGTCGCTCGTGTGTCAGTCCGGGTTCTTTGGGCTTGGATTTCGGAGCGAGAGCGCGTGTGCGATTGCTTCTCGTCCAAAATCTGAATCTGTTCATAGGCCGTAGCGTTGCAGGCGGCGGTAGAGGGCGCTGCGGCTGAGGCCGAGGGATTGCGCCGCCTGGCCCACGTTACCGTCGCAACGGGCCAGGGCTTTCTGTATGAGAAAGGCTTCGACCTCCTCAAGGCTCATGTCTTCGAGGCGGCGCGAGCCCTCGCGCGAGCCGCGCTGCAAGCCTATGTCGCGCGCCCCAACCCGCTCCGATTGCGCCATCAGGACGGCCCTCTCCACGGCATGTTCCAGTTCCCTGACGTTGCCCGGCCAAGCATAATCCAAAAGCGCGCGGTTTGCAGCGTCGTCGAAGCCTTCGAGGCGCTTGCGATAGCGTTGCGCGTGCTGGCGCAGGAAGTGCTCGGCCAGGAGCGGAATGTCCTCTGGGCGCTCGCGCAAGGGGGGCAAGTGTATCTCGACCGTGTTGAGACGAAAGAGCAAGTCCTGACGGAAGCGCCCCGAAGAGACCTCTTCGTCAAGCGCGGCGTTGGTGGCCGAGAGCACGCGCACATTCACGCGTCGCGTCTTTGACGAGCCGACCCGCTCGAACTCTCCCGTTTCGAGCACGCGCAGCAGCTTCGGCTGCTTGTTCAAGGGCACGTTGGCGATCTCGTCCAGAAAGAGCGTCGAGCCGTCGGCCAGCTCGAAGCGGCCCACGCGGTCTGCCTTGGCGTCCGTGAACGCGCCCTTGACGTGGCCGAACAGCTCGCTTTCAAAGACGCCCTCGCTCAGAGAGCCCGCGTCCACCGTGACTAAAGGCTTGGAGGCGCGCGCAGAGATTGAATGAAGCGTCTGCGCGACGACCTCTTTGCCCGTGCCGTGCTCGCCCGTAATCAGCACGTTGGCTTCGGATGGGCCAACGTGCGCGATCAGCTCAAGGACGGGCTGCATGGCCCTCGACTCTGCGATGAGCGTGGGGCGCGCGTCGCCGTCACGCAACAACTGGTTTTCGGCTTCGAGGCGCTGCCCGCGCCTGAGAGCCTGGCCCAGCTCGATCTGCGTGCGCAGGATTGAGAGGAGCCGAGCGTTATCCCAGGGCTTCTGGATGAAATCGCGCGCGCCGCGCCGCATCGCTTCGACGGCGACCTCGACGCTGCCCCAGGCCGTCATGACGACCACGGGCAGCGTAATGTCGGCAGCCTGTATGCGCGATAGGAGGTCTAAGCCTTCCTGCCCCGAGGTGGTGTCGCGCGCGTAGTTCAAGTCCATCAGCAGCAGGTCGAAGTCCCCCGTTTCGAGCCGGGGCAAGACCTCTGCCGGCGACATAGCAGTCTCGGTCTTGTAGCCTTCGCCCTTGAGCAGGAGCCTGAGCGCCTCAAGCACATCTGGCTGGTCGTCCGCGATCAGAATCCGTCGCGTGGTTGTCTCCGAAGTCTTCATCGAATAGTCAAAATACTTATCACGACCGTCGTCCGCGCGCAAAGCCGTCGCCAGCTCGGGCGGCACATCAAACAGCCTCTTATTGTAATCGTTATCGGCTTGCAAATCTAAACGCCGCACGGGGTCACACCCTCCTTAATCTGTAACGACCTCAAATGCTCACTCGTAGCGGAGCGCGATCATCGGGTCTACTTTGGTCGCGCGCCGCGCAGGGATATAACAGGCGAGGACGGCGACCAGGATGAGCAGCGCCGAGACGAGCGCAAACGTCCAGGGGTCTGTCGCCGTCACGCCATACAGCAGGCTTGTCATCAAGCGCGTCAGCAGAAGCGCCGCAAGCACTCCGACCGCTATGCCTGAGAGCGTGAGGGCCATTCCCTGCTTGACGATCATCTGCAAGACATCGCGCGGCTGCGCGCCCAGCGCCATGCGGATGCCAATCTCGCGCGTGCTCTGGCTGACCGTGTAGGAGAGCACGCCGTAGAGCCCGAGCACAGACAAGAGAAGCGCCAGCCCGGCGAACACGCCGAGCAGCAGCATGTTGTAGCGACGAGAGGCGACGGACTTTGAGAAGAGCTGCTCCATCGGCTCGAACTCGACGGGCAGGTTGCGGTTGATCGCCTTGACCGCGTCGCGCACCGAGGGGACGAGCGTCTCCGGAGGCGTCGCAGCCCTTATCACGACCGTCACGTCCGTAGCGCGAAAAGGGCGCTGCGCAAACGGCACGTAGAGGTCTGCCGAAGCCCGCCTATCCAGGCCACGGTGTCTGACATCTGCGACGACTCCGATGATGGTCGTCCACTCTTCCTTGTTGTCGTTGTGCGAAATGACGCGCTTGCCTATCGGGTCAGCGCCGGGCCACAGCTCCTCCGCCACTCTCTGAGAGATGAGGCCGACGGGCAGTGAGCCTTCCTTGTCCTGTTCCGTAAAGAGCCTGCCCTTCACGAGCGGGATACGCATCGCGCGGAAATAATCGGGACTGACGACGCGGAATCCCGTACTCACTGTCTGTTTGTGCTCGGGGTCGTCCTCAGTCCAGAGGTAGCTGTTGATGTCCACGCCGCCCAGCGGCAGGTTGTTGATGACGCCCACGGATTCCACTCCGGGCAGGGACTTGATGCGCTCAAGCATCTGGCGGTGAAAGGCTATGGTCTGGTGCTCCTCTTTGTATTCTGACTCGGGCAGCGCCACCTGCATCGTCAGCACATTCTCGGGGCTGAACCCAGGGTTGACCTGAAGCAATCGCCAGAAGCTTTTCATGAGCAGCCCGGCCCCGATCAACAGCACCAGGGTCAAAGAGACTTCGGCCACGACGAGGACGCTGCGCAACAGGCCGGAGCCGCCCGGAGAGCTTTGCCCGCCCTGCTTGAGCGCCACTTGCAGATCGGGCCGAGAGAAACGCACGGCCGGCAGCAATCCGAAGAGCAGGCTCGTGAGCAGCGAGACCGCGATGGTGAAGAGCAGCGTGCGGGCGTCAATCGTGACCTCGTTGAGGCGCGGGATAGACTCCGGGCTCAGGGAGACGAGCGGCCCGATCAGCCAGTAGGCCAGCAGCAGCCCCGTAGCGCCTCCCAGCATCGCCAGCACCACGCTCTCCGTCAACAACTGTCGCACGATGCGCCACGGGCTTGCACCCAGGGCAGTGCGAACGGCTATCTCCCTCTGCCGCCCCAATGCACGAGCCAGCAGCAGGTTCGAGACGTTGACGCACGCGATCAGGAGCACGCAGCCCACGGCAGCCAGCAGCACGAGCAGCGCCGGGCGGACTGAGCCGACCAGGTTGTCTTCGAGCGAGACGACGCTCACGCCCATCCCGCTATTCTCCTTCGGGTACTGCTCTGCCAAACGCTGCGCGATGGTGTTCATCTCGGCCTGGGCCTGCTCTCTGGTCACGCCCGGCTTGAGCCGCGCCAGCCCCACGTAGTTGTGCGAGTTGCGCGCGCTCTGGTCTGGGCCCAGTTGCTCTTTCGCCAGCCAGAGGTCTGTCTCCGAAGGAAAGGCGAACCCCTGCGGCATGACGCCGATGACGTTAAAGCTCATGTCTCCGAGCGTGAGCCGCTTGTCTGCCAGGTTAGGGTCTGCGCCCAGGCGACGCTGCCAGAAGCCGTAACTGACAATCGCCACGGGAGTCGTCCCCGCGTTGTGCTCTTCGGCCGTAAAGGCTCGGCCCAAAGCGGGCGCGACGCCGAGCACTTTGAAGAAGTCGCGGTAGACGGCCACGGCATAGATGCGCTCGGCCTCGCTGCCGCCGATCACGGTATCCTTCCCGCCCCAGCGCCCGCTATAACCCGAGAAGGATTCGAACGAGCTGCTCTGCTCTCGCCAGTCAACGAGATTAGGATTCGAGACGTGAATCGTCCGGCTGCGCTCGTTGGCTTCCCACAACATCACGAGCCGCTCCGCTTCCGGATAAGGCAGCGCGCGCAAGAGCACAGAGTTGACGACGGAGAAGATGGCCGTGTTCGCCCCGATCCCTAAGGCCAGCGTCAAGGCGGCCACGACAGTAAATCCGGGCTTGTGCCACAAAGTCCTTAGACCATATCTCAGGTCTTGCCACAGCGTTCCCATCTACAGACCTCCCTCATCATTCGTACCGGAGCGCCACTATCGGGTCTACTTTGGTCGCGCGGCGCGCGGGGATAATGATCGCCAGGAGAGCCACCAGGCCCAAGACCACTGCGACCGCCCCAAAGGTCAGCGGGTCTGTCGCCGTCACGCCGTAGAGCAGGCCGGCCATGAAGCGCGTCAGCCAGAAGGCCGCGCCGAGCCCTATCGCAACGCCGACCAAAGTGAGCAGCATCCCCTGGCCCAGAACCATCTTGAGTATGTCGCCCGCCTGTGCGCCGAGCGCCATGCGGATGCCTATCTCGTGCGTCCGCTGCATGACGGAGTAGTTCATCACGCCGAAGATGCCCACGCCCGCGAGCAGCAGCGCGAGGCCCGAGAAGAGCCCGAGCAGCAGCATGTTGAAACGACGACGCGCCAGTGAATCGGCCAGCAGTTGCTCCATCGTCCGCACGTCCGAGAGCGGCTGATCGCTGTCCACGCGCTCGACCGCCTGGCGCAGGCCCGCAGCCAGCTCCGCAGGATTCTCCGACCTGGAGCGCGCAATCAAGGTCATAGTCTGTAGAGGTATCTGCTGGTAAGAGAAGTAGGATTCGGGCCCTGACTCCCTCTCCAGGCCCATGTGCTTCACGTCGCCGACCACGCCGACGATCTCGGCGACGTTATTTTCCGCGAGCGTGACGTTAATCCGCTTGCCGAGCGGCTCTTCGCCCGGGAAATATTTGCGCGCGAGCGTTTCGTTGATGACGACCACACGCGGAGCGTCCTTCGTGTCGCGCTCTGTAATGACGCGCCCCTTGATGAGGGGAATGCCCATCGCGCGAAAGTAGTTTGCGCTGACGATGCGAGAGTTGGTAGTCAGCCTTTCGCCGGGGCTCAAGGGAGGACGCCCCTCGACCGTCAGAAGGTTCTGCGCTATATCGCCGCTCAGAGGAAGCGGATAGACAGCGCCGACCGCCTCAACGCCGGGCACACTCGATGCCTGCTGCAAAGCCTGCTGAAAGAAGGCCACCATGCGCTCGTCCTCGTGATACTTCGCGTCGGGCAGCGCGACGCCCGCCGTCAAAACGCGATACGGGTCAAAGCCCGGGTTCAGCTCGTGCAGTTGCTTGAAGCTTCTGATGAGCAGGCCCGCGCCCGTCAGGAGCACAAGCGAGAGCGCGACCTGCGAGACGACCAAGAGGCTGCGCAGCCGGTTACGGCGAATCCCTTCCGAGGAGCCACGGCCGCCTTCCTTGAGCGACTCGTTCAAGTCCTGCCTGGAAGCTTGCAGGGCCGGTGCGAGCCCAAACACCAGGCCCGTCATGACAGAGACCAGCAGCGTGAACGAGAGCACCCGCGCGTCCAAGCCGATCTCTTTGACGCGCGGCAGGTCTGCGGGCATGACGGCCACCATCAAGTCTAAACCCCACAGAGCCAGCAGCAGCCCGAGCAGCCCGCCGATCACCGAAAGCAGCACGCTTTCCGTGAGCAACTGCCGAATGATGCGGGCGCGGTTTGCGCCCAAAGCGGAGCGTATGGCTATCTCCTTCTGGCGCGCGGCCGCACGGGCCAACAGCAGGTTCGCGACGTTAGCGCACGCGATCAAGAGCACAAACCCGACCGCCCCGAGCAGGATCAGAAGCGCCGGACGGATGTCGCCCACGACCTGTTCGTACATGGAGATCAGGGACACGCCGCGCCCGCTGTTTTTATCCGGGTACTGCTGTTCAATGCGGCTGGCGACGGTCGCCATCTCTGTCTGCGCCTGCTGCAAGCTCACGCCCGGCTTGAGTCGCGCAATCACGCCCAGGTAATGCGCGCCACGTTCCCTGTTAAGCTCGGTCGAAGGGTTGATGGGAAGCCAGTACTCTGTCTTTTGAGCTTCGAGAGGAAAGGTAAAACCCTGCGGCATGATGCCTATGACCGTGCGGCTGACGCCGTCGAGCATGATCTGTTGGCCCACCAGTTGCGGGTTGGCGGCGAAGCGTCGCTGCCACAAGCCGTAACTGATGACGGCTACGCGCGGGCTCTCGGGCCGCTCGTCCTCCGGCGTAAAGACGCGCCCTCTTTCGGCCCTCGCCCTGAGCACGGCGAAGAGGTCGCCCGAGGCGGCGACGCCGCTCAACTGCTCCGGCGCGTCCTGGCCCGTCAGAATGGCGACCGATTGAGTGTAGGCAGCCATGTGCTCAAAAACCTGGTTCTGGTCGCGGAAGTCTGCGAAATCCGGATACGAGGCCGGATTCCGGCTTGTGCCTCTTTTGACGTGCGTGCCCCAGACCATCACCAACTGCTCCTGCTGCTCATAGGGCAGCGCACGCAAGAGCACAGAGTTGACCACCGAGAAGATGGCCGTGTTCGCACCGATCCCTAAAGCCAGGGCCAACACGGCGATGATCGTAAATCCGGGGCTGCGCCCGATCATCCGCAAGCCATAACGAATATCTTTCAATAGCGTTTCCATAAAGTCACCTCAAAAAGAGCAATGATGAAGGATGAAGGATGAATAAAAGACCTGTTGCTTTTTATTCATCCTTCATCATTTCCTTTCATTCGTAGCGGAGCGCCACCATCGGATCAACCTTCGTCGCCCGGCGTGCCGGAATGATCGTCGCGAGCAGCGCGACTAAGCTTAAGACTAAGGCCACGGCAGCAAAGGTCAGCGGGTCTGTCGCCGTCACGCCGTAGAGCAGGCTCGCCATCACGCGCGTCAGCGCGAAGGCTGCGGCCAGACCTGTCAGGACTCCGAGGAAAGCGAGCGTCATCCCCTGGCGCAAGACCAGCCTGAGCACGTCTCTTCCCTGTGCGCCGAGCGCCATGCGGATGCCTATCTCGTGCGTCCGCTGCGTGACCGAGTAAGCCATCACGCCATACAAACCTATGGCCGCCAGCAGGAGGGCTACGACCGAGAAGACTCCGAGCAGCAGCGTGTTGAAGCGCGCCCGCGCCACAGAGTTCGAGATGAGCTGTTGCATCGTCTCGGCGCTGGCGACGGGTTGCGCAGGGTCTATGGCCCAGACCTCTTGGCGCACGGCGGCAGTCAGGCTGGCCGGGTCAACCGTGGTGCGTACCACGACGTTCATGAAGGGAAACGGCGTTTGGAGAGAGGAGAGGTACATCTGCATCCTCGGCTGCGCGGTCAACTCCGTGTGCTTGACATCGCTCGCGACGCCGACAATCGTGAGCCACGGGTTATCATCGCCTCTCAGCTTGATGCGCTTGCCGAGCGCGTCTCCCCCGGGGAAATAACGCTGGGCCAACGTCTCGTTGACGATCACGACGCTCTGTCCGGTGGGCCCATCCTGCTCCGTGAATTCGCGCCCCGCGCGGACTGGAATCTCCATCGTCCGAAAATAACGTGGCGTGACGGCGCTGAAGGCGGCGTTGACGCGCTCGTTGGGCGCGGGGCTGTAGCCTTCGATGTCAAAGCCACGGCCAGCATCCTGCCCGCTTAGGGGCAGCATCCAGGTCGCCGCGACAGATTCGACGCCGGGCAGAGTACTGACGCGCTCGGTGACCTGATTATAGAAGTTTCGAATCTGCTCCTTGCGCGGGTACTTAGAGCGCGGCAGAGAAATCTCAAGGGCCAGGACATTGTTCGGATTGAAGCCTGGGTCAACCTGCTGTATGCGCTGAAAGCTTCGGAGCATGAGCCCTGCGCCGACGAGCAGCACCAGCGCGAGCGCGACCTCCAAGACGATCAGCAGGCTGCGCATGCGATGACGGCCGAAGCCTTCCTGAGAGCTTCGCCCGCCCTCTTTGAGCGAGCTGACCAGATCGAGCCTCGAAGCCTGCAAGGCGGGCGCAAGGCCAAACACCAACCCTGTCAACACAGAGACGGCGAAAGTAAAGCCGACCACGCGCGCGTCCAGGCCGATCTCTCCGAGCCTCGGCAGATTCTCAGGGCTCAACCAGACCAGCAGGTCAACGCCCCACAGCGCCAGCAGCAGTCCGCAAGCGCCGCCCAAGCAGGAGAGCAGCCCGCTCTCCGTCAACATCTGACGAATGAGGCGCAGGCGACCCGCGCCCAAAGCCGTGCGGATGGACATCTCCTTATGACGCGCGGCGGCGCGCGCTAAGAGTAGGTTCGCGACATTGGCGCACGCGATCAGGAGCACAAAGCCCACAGCACCCAACAGCACCAGCAAAGCAGGCCGCACGTCGCCCACCAACTGCTCGTGCAGAGAGACGACGCGCGCCGTGTGGCCTGTGTTCTCGGTCGGGTATTGCTGTTCGAGACGAGAGGCGATGGCCTCCATCTCGGCCTGCGATTGGCCGACGCTCACGCCCTCACGCAGGCGCGCGATGACGCTCAGGTAATGAAGGCTGCGGGCCAGCGTCGGGTCTGGCTTGCCCGTCAAAGAAGTCTCCGGCAGGACTTGCTTGGGAATAGTCCACATCTCCGTGGACTTGTCCGGATACTGGAAGCCTTGCGGCATGACGCCGACGACCGTGAAGCTCTCGTCGTTGAGGGTGAGCGCGCGGCCGACGACGCCGGGGTCTGCGCCGAAACGTCTCTGCCAGAGGCCGTGGCTAAGGACTACTACGTGCTGCCCGCCCGGTTGATCTGCCTCCGGCAGCAGGGTACGCCCGAGAGCGGCTTTAACCTTCAAAACTTCAAAGAAGGCTGGCGTGACCAGTTGGCTGCTGATCTGCTCGGGCTCGCCCACACCCGTGAGGTTAAACTCGGTGGGCCAATAGGCCGCCATTGAAGCGAACGATTGACTCTGCGCCTGCCAGTCTAGGAAGTCTGCGGGCGAGACAGGGCCCGCATCACGATTCTGGCGCGGCCGCCTCTCCCACACCATCACCAAACGCTCGGGCTCGTCATATGGAAGGGGCCGCAGCAGCACTGCATTGACCACGGAGAAGATCGCGCTGTTTGCGCCAATGCCCAGGGCCAGGGCCAGCACGGCGACGACGGTAAAGCCCGGCCGCCTCGTCAACATCCTGACGCCGTAACGCACGTCTCGCCTGAAACTTTCTATCATCACTTCTCCTTATTCGTATCTGAGCGCGACCATCGGGTCTACTTTCAAGGCGCGGCGTGCCGGAATGAAGCAGGCGAGGAGCGCGACCGCAGACAAAAGAGCTGCCACCGCGACGAAGGTCAGCGGGTCTGTCGCCGTCACGCCGTAGAGCAGGCTCGCCATCACGCGCGTCAGTAGCAGCGCGGCCGCAAGCCCTACACCGACGCCTATGAGCGTCAGTTTCATGCCCTGGCCCAAGACCAGCCTGAGCACGTCTCTCCCTTGCGCGCCGAGCGCCATGCGGATGCCGATTTCGTGCGTCCGCTGCGTGACCGTGTAGGCCATCACGCCGTAAACGCCGACGGCTGAAAGGATGAGCGCGAGGCCGGAGAAGGCCGCGAGCAGGAGGGTGATAAACCGGCTCTGCGAGACGGATTTGGAGAGCCGCTCGTCCATGGTCTTGATGTCGAAGACGGGTTGCTCCGGGTCAAGGCTCAAGACCTGGCTGCGTACTGCGCCGGCCATGCCGCCAGGGTCTTGACTGGTGCGTACGACCATGCTCAGGAAGTTCTGCGGCTGCTGCTCGTACGGGAAAAAGAGTTCGGGCTTCGCTTCAAGGTCTAGCCGTTTATGCTTGACGTTGCCGACCACTCCGACCACTTCCCACCAGACCTGTTTTTCTGCCTCGTCAAACCCGAGCCGTTTGCCCAAAGGCTCTTCGCCGGGGAAGTACTTGCGGGCCAGGGCTTCGTTGATGACGAGCGCGCGCGGCGCGTCTGCGCGATCCTGATCGGTGAAGGCGCGGCCCTTGATAAGGGGGATGCCCATCGCCTTGAAATAGTCTGGAGTGATGGTGCGCTGGCCCACCTCGGGCCGCTCGGCCATGACCAGCATGGGCCCACCCTCGACGACGAAGCTCGTCGTGCCGTCGTTTCCGCTCAAGGGCAGCGGGTCGCAGCCTCCGACCGCCTGGACTCCGGGCACACTCCGGATGCGCTCGATGAGCTGATTGAAGAAGAGTATGGACTGCTTGCTCTCTTTGTACTTCTGCCTGGGCAGAGCGACGTTCATCGTCAACAGATTTTTGGTCTCGAAGCCTGGGCTGGTGCGCTGCAAGGCTATCAGGCTGCGAATCATGAGCCCTGCACCGACGAGCAGCACAAGGGCGAGCGCCACTTCGGAGACGACGAGCAGGCTGCGCAAGCGGCTCGTCCTCAAGCTCCCGCTCGTGCGCCCGCCGCTCTCCTTGAGCGCCTCGTTCAAATCGGGCTTGGAGGCTTGCAGGGCCGGTGCGAGCCCGAACACCAGGCCCGTCATCACAGAGACCAGCAGCGTCCAGGCGAAGACGGGCCCATGCAAGCCTATCTCGCCCAGGCGCGGAACGTCGGCCGGGCTCAGAGCGATCAACAGATCAATTCCCCAGTAGGCCAGCAACAGCCCCGTCGCGCCGCCCATCACTGCCAGCATCACGCTCTCCGTCAACAGTTGCCGCACCAATCGCAGGCGACTCGCGCCGAGCGCAGTCCGTATGGCGACCTCCTTCTGGCGCGCGGACGTGCGGGCCAGCAGGAGGTTAGCGACGTTGGCGCACGCGATCAGCAGCACAAACCCGACCGCTCCGAACAGCACGTAGAGATAGGGCTCGACCGTCCCGACCAGTTGCTTGTGAAGCGGGATGACGTTTGCGCCCTTGTCGGTGTTGGTCTCCGGGTATTGCTGTTGAAGTTGGCCCATAATGGCGCTCATGCCTGACTGGGCCTGCGCGACCGTGACGCCCGGCTTCATACGCCCGAGCACGTAGAGATAGTGATAGACGCGGTCGGGGGCGGCGGCCTGGTCTATACGCATCGGCAGCCACATATCAACAGCCATACTCACCGGAAACTGAAGCTGAAAGTCACGGGGCATGATGCCGACCACCGTTGTCTGGTTGCCGTTCAGTGTCAGCGTGCGCCCCACCAGCCCCGGGTCTGCGCCGAAGCGGCGCTGCCACAGGCCGTGACTGATGATGACGACGCGCGGGCTTTTGACGTTCTCCTCTTCGGGAAGAAAGGCGCGCCCCAACGCGGGCTCCACGCCGAGCGTCTGAAACATGTTGGTCGTTACGACCGCGCTCTGTATTCGTTCCGGCTCGGCCACGCCCGTCAGGTTCACACTCGCATAGGTCAGCGCCGCTATCTGCTCGAACACGCGGTTCTCGGCGCGCCAGTCCAGAAAGTTAGTGAGCGCCACCTCATTGCGACTGTTCACCTCAGCGCCCGGCTTGGCGTTGGTCTCCCACACGGCCACCAACCGCTCCGGCTCTCTAAAAGGCAGCGGCCGCAAGAGCACACCGTTGACGACCGAGAAGATGGCCGTGTTCGCGCCGATCCCCAGTGCGAGGGCGACGACGGCGACAGCCGTAAAGCCCGGCCGCTTCAAAAGCATCCGAAAGCCGTAGCGCAAGTCCTGCAAGAATGTTCCCATCACAACACCTCCGAAGAGCAAGGATGAATGATGAATGAAAGAACTTATGTCTTTTCATTCATTCCGCTTTCATCATTCGTAACGCAGCGCCTCCAACGGGTCTACTCTGGTCGCACGGTGCGCCGGGATGATGGTCGCGAGGAGCGCGACCAGAATGAGCACCAGCGAAGCGGCAGCAAAGGTCAGCGGGTCTGTCGCCGTCACGCCGTAGAGCAGGCTCGCCATCACGCGCGTCAGGGCAAAGGCTGCCAACAGGCCCAAAGCGACGCCGGAGAGCGTGAGCAATAGACCCTGGCCCAACACCATCTTGAGAATGTCGCGCGATTGTGCGCCGAGCGCCATGCGAATGCCGATCTCGTGTGTGCGCTGCGCGACCGAATATGAGAGCACGCCGTAGATGCCGACCGATGCCAGGACGAGCGCCAGAGCGCCGAAGATGCTCAACAGCAGCGTCGTCAAACGCTGTCCCCCGACCGAATCGGCCACGATTGCGTCCAGCAGCTTGATATTGAAGACGGGCTGCTCAGGGTCTACGGCCTGTACCTGCCGTCTGATCTCGGCCGCGAGCTGCTGCGCATTGGCTCCGGCCGCTCCTGCTTCTGCGGCGCGCACGACAATGGTCATCCCCGTCGGAGGCGCTTGCGTGTAAGGGACGTAGCTCTGAAAACCCGAAGAGGTTTCGAGCCCTTCGTTCCTCACGTCGCCGACGACGCCGACGATGGTGCGCCAGTTATTTCCGCCCCAGCTCAAGCGTTGGCCCAAAGGGTCTGCGTCAGGCCAAAAGCGACGCGCCATCGCTTCGTTGATAACGACGACTGCGGGGCTCTCGGCCGTGTCCTGCTCCGAGATGAAACGACCTTTGAGGAGGCGAATCCCCATCGCCCGCGCGTAGCCCGCGCTGGCTATGTATTTCTCGGTCATGGGCTCCTGCCCTTGCGGGAAGGGGGGTCGGCCTTCAAGCTCAAAATCGCCGTTCATGCCGCCGCCGCCGAGGGGAAGATTGTTGATCGCGCCTGCGGCCTCGACGCCCGGCAACCCTTCGGTGCGCTCCAAGACCTCGCGGAAGAAGGAGGCGCGCTGCCACTCTTCGAGATATTTTTTAGATTGTAGAGAGACCTGCACGGTCAGCACGTTTTCGGGGCGAAAGCCCGGGTCAACGCCGCGCAGGAGCCAGAAGCTCTTGAGCATCAGCCCCGCGCCCAGCAGCAGCATCGTCGCCAGCGCCAGCTCTGAGACGACCAGCAGGTGACGGACTCTGTTGCGGCGCGCGCCCGTGGTCGTCTGGCTGGACGATTCCCTGATCGATTCGTTCAAGTCCGTCCTGGTCGCAAAGAGAGCCGGCGCGAGCCCGAAGACCAAGCCGGTCAAAAGCGTGACGGCGGCGGTAAAACCGAGCACGCGCCAATCAACGCCTATCTGGTCTGGGCGCGGAAGGCGGGCGGGCCAAGAAGCTACGAGCACGTCCGTAGCCCACAGCGCGAGCAGCGTCCCCGCAACGCCTCCCAGGAGCGCGAGCAGCACGCTTTCCGTCAACAACTGTCGAATGAGGCGTAGGCGGCTTGCGCCTAAAGCAGCGCGGATGGCGAACTCTTTACTGCGCGCAGTCGCGCGCGCCAGGAGAAGGTTAGCGACGTTGGCGCACGCGATCAGCAGTACAAGTCCGACGGCTCCGAGCAGCAGGAGCAGATGAGGGCGCACGTCGCCGACCAGTCTTTCTTTGAAAGAGGTGAGGCGAACGGAGTGGCCCGTATGGTATTCGCCTTCGAGCCGTTCTGCGATGAGGTTCATCTCGGCCTGGGCCCGCTCAAGGCTAACGCCCGGCTTGAGCCGCGCAAAGACGTTCAGGAAATGTGCGCCGCGATCTTTCCACGGAAGCTCGCGTTCGAGTGGAACCCAGAGGGCCGTCTTGTTCGCGCTGCTCAGGCTCGGAGCCGTGGCGGGCATCACGCCTATGACCGTGTAGGGCGTGCCGTTGAGTGTGAGCGTCTGGCCCATCACCTCCGGGCTTGCACCGAACTCCGTTTGCCAGAGCCACTGGCTCAGGACGACTACGGGCTGCGCGCCCGGACGATGATCGTCGGCAGAGAAAGAGCGGCCGAGCATGGGGCTTGAGCCGAAGAGAGAGAAATAGTTTTCAGAGACCAGAGCGCCCCGCACGCGCTCAGGCTCGCGCGTCCCCGTCAGGTTGAAATTGTTATGGAAGAGCGCAGCCATCTCCTCAAACGCCTGGCTCTGCTTTCGCCAGTCGTCGAACTCCGGAAAAGAAGCCGGAGCAGTCTCCAGGCTCGGCTGCTTATCGAAGACGACCACCAGCCGCTCCGGCTCTTTGAAAGGCAGCGGGCGCAAGAGAACCGCATACACGATGGAGAAGATGGCCGTGTTTGCGCCGATCCCTAAGGCGAGCGCCACCACAGCCACAACAGTAAACGCCGGCCGCTTCAGCAGCGTCCGCATACCGTAACGCACATCCTGCCACAGCGTTCCCATCACAACACCTCCACGAAGAGATGAGGGCGGAGGGCGAAGAGATGAAAAAAGAATACTGCAAGTTGAGTTGTCACGCTTTCATCCCTCCGCCCTCATCCCTTTCTTCATTCGTACCGGAGCGCCTCCATCGGGTCTACCTTCGTCGCGCGGCGCGCTGGGATGTAGCAGGCCGCGAAAGCCACGAGGGCCAACGCGAGGGAGACGCCCGCAAACGTCAGCGGGTCTCGCGCGCTCACCCCGTAGATGAGCCCGGACATCAGGCGCGTCAGGAGAAAAGCGCCGCCGAGCCCGAGTGCTATGCCTGAGAGAGTGAGCGTCATCCCCTGGCCCAGGATGAGCCGCAGTATGTCTCGCCCCTGTGCGCCGAGGGCGACGCGGATGCCTATTTCGTGCGTGCGCTCGGAGACCGCGTAGGCCATCACGCCGTAGATGCCGACCATCGCCAACAGCAGCGCGACCGACGCGAACAGGACGACCAGAGTCATGCTGAAGCGCCGCTCGGCCACAGACACGGCCAAGACCTGCTCCATGCTCCTGACGTTCGAGACGGGCAGGCCAGGGTCTATCGCCTGCACCTCGCGGCGCACGGCGTCGGCGACCGTCGCCGCATCAGACTTGCTTCGGACGACTAGAGTCATCCCGGCGTAAGTGAACTGTTGATAGGGCAGGTAGACGGCGAGCGGAGTCTGCGCGTCGAGCGAGGTCTGCTTCGAATCGCCCACCACGCCGACGATCTCGCGCGGCGTCTTCTCAAAGCCGACGGTCAGGCGCTTTCCTACAACCTCTTCGCCCGGCCAAACCCGGCGCGCCAGCCTCTCGTTGACGAGGAGGACGGCCGGGCCCTCTTTCGTGTCGCGCTCGGTGAAGGCGCGCCCCTTCATCAACGGGATGCTCATCACGCGAAAGTAATCGGCGCTGACCAGAGTGTAGTTGGCCTGCGGCGACTCTCGTTCGGATGACGGAGCGGGGCGGCCTTCGACCTTGAAGCTGGTGCTTTCAAATGCTCCGCTCAAGGGCAGAGTGGAGACGACTGCTGCGGCTTCTACGCCCGCGAGCGCGCCGACGCGTTCCAGCGCCCGACGAAAGAATGCTGCCTGCTGCTCGGGCTCCGTGTAACGGGACGGCGCGATTGAAGGCAGCACAAGCTCCATCGCGACGACGCCTCTGGGATCAAAGCCCGGATCGACCTGCTGCAAGCGCAGAAAGCTTCTGATGAGCAGGCCCGCGCCGATGAGCAGCACCGAGGCCAGGGCAATCTCCGAGACGACGAGCAGAGAGCGAAAGCGGTTGTGCCGAGCGCCGGAGGTCGCGCCCCGCGACCCTTCCTTGAGCGATTCGTTGATGTCCGTGCGCGAAGCTTGCAGGGCCGGGGCCAGGCCGAACACCAGGCCCGTCAAGAGCGAGATTAGAAGAGTGAAAGAGAGCACGCGCGCCTCCGGGCCAATCTCGACGCCGCGCGCGATTGCGTCGGGAATCAGCGCGCCCAAAGCATCTATCCCCCACAGCGCGAGCAGTAGTCCGCAAGCGCCTCCCGCGAGCGCGAGCAGCACGCTCTCCGTCAATAACTGTCGAACAACTCGCGCGCGGCTCGCGCCCAGAGCAGTGCGGATGGCCATCTCCTTGCGGCGCGTGGCGGCGCGCGCCAGCAACAGGTTGGCGACGTTGGCGCACGCGATCAAGAGCACAAAGCCGACCGTCCCGAGCAGCAGGAGCAGCGCGGGACGAACATCGCCCGTCACCTGTTCATGCAGGGAGACAACCTTGACGCCCAGGCCCTTGTTATATTTCGGATACTGCTCGCCGAGTTGCAGAGCGATTGCCGTCATCTCTGCCTGCGCTTGGCCCACGCTCACGCCTCTCTTCAGGCGCGCGACGACGGCCATGTTGTGTGTCCCGCGCGCGGCCAACTCTTCGGCCGTCAGCCCGGCGGGCTCCCACAACTCCGTCTTCGGGGAGAATTGAAGGCCCGACAACATATTCTCGCCGCCGGGAAAGCGAAAGCCCTGCGGCATCACTCCGACCACAGTGTAGCCCTGGTTGTTGAGCGTCACAGTGCGTCCGACGACGCCGGGGTCTGCGCCGAAGCTGCGCTGCCACAGGCCATAGCCCATGACGACCACTTTCGCGCCGCCCTCTCTGTCCTCTTCCGGCAGAAAGGTGCGGCCCAGGAGCGGCTTGACGCCGAGCGCCGGGAAAAGGCTCGCCGAGACGCGCGCGCCCTGAATCTGTTCCGGCCCCGCAGCGCCCGTCATGTTCCACGTCCGGCTCTGCAAAGCCGCCAGGCTCTCAAAGACCTGATTTCTTTCGCGCCACTCCACGCTTTCGGCAGCAGTGGGCGGAAGCACATCGAAGCCGAGCTGCGGCGCGCTGCCCCACACCATCACCAAACGCTCCGGCTCAGCATATGGCAAGGGACGCAGCAGCACCGCGTTGACGACCGAGAAGATGGCCGTGTTCGCACCGATGCCGAGGGCCAAAGCCGCCACCGCCACCGCCGTAAAGCCCGGCCGCTTCAAAAGCATCCGGAACCCATACTGCACATCCTGCCACAGCGTTCCCATCACAACACCTCCAAGAGCAATGCAGAAGGAGGAACGCGGAATAAGAAGCAAGCTCTCTTTTATTCATCATTCCGCCTTCCGTCTTCATCATTCGTAGCGTAGCGCCTCCATCGGGTCTACGCGCGCGGCGCGGCGCGCAGGGATAAGACAGGCGACGAGCGCAATGACGATCAACAGCAGCGCCACTGCCGCAAAGGTCAGGGCATCGGTCGGAGTCACACCGTAGAGCAGGCTCGCCATCACACGCGTCACGGCGATGGCTGCCAGCAATCCGACTGCGACCCCGATCAAAGCCAGCGTCATGCCTTGCCGCACGACCAGCCGCAGCACATCTCTG
>DASVQF010000024.1:0-56483 GCA_036389315.1 Pyrinomonadaceae bacterium | reverse complement strand
CCCCCCCCCCCGCCCCTTCCGAGGCTTTACTTGAGAGATCAGACGGCGCGGCGCAGCGCCACCAGTTGAACGATAATCAGGGCTATGGCGCAGAGCAGCAGAATATGTATAAAGCCGCCCTTGTGTAAGATCATTCCCCCGGCCCAGGCGATCACCAGCAGGACAGCGATAATCCAAAGCATCAAACAGCTCTCTCCTTCACAGATTTTTTCTTAGAGCTTATTCCGGCTAACGTCCGACGGCGACTTTCACAGAGCCCTGCGGGAGGCCGACGGCGCGCAGGCCCGTGCGCTCAACGTCGCTGCCGACGAGGAATGCTTCCCGGCTATCGCCTGCGGTCGCCGTCACAAGCTCGCGCACGGACGAGCCCTTGCCCGCCGGACTTGCGCCCGTGTCTTCGGCTTTCCAGATTGGCGAGCCGTCGCGGCCCGAGAACGCAATCGCAAATGATGGGCCGGCAGCCACCAGCACGTCCTGTGTGCCGTCGCCGTTCACGTCGGCGAAAGCCGCGCTCCCGGCGTCTGTCGCGCCCGAGGCGAACCACCTTATTCTTCCGTCCGCAGCATTGATGACCACCGTCCGCCCCAGGCGCGTGAGCATCACCACTTCCAGATTACCGTCATTGTTCAGGTCTACGACCGAGAGGCTGCCGCGAGGAGAATCCTCTTCGGTCGCGATGCGTCCGATGGGCTTGAGGTTCGGGTCTTTGAGGTCAAGTGCGATCAGGTTGCCTTCGACGCCCAAGAGACCTGTAGGCCCTTTGATTCCCTCGACGACGGCGAGCGGCGTCGTGGGCTTTGTATCCAGCTTGAGGGCGCGCAATCGCTCGCCGTTTATATTCCGAAGCTCGACCAGGCCGTTCTCAAGCACCAGCAGAATTCCCTTATGATCGCCGCTGGCCAGATGAACCGGCCTTCCGATGACTGCTGCTTCAAGCTTGACCTCGACGATGAATTTCCCCGCGTCGTTCAGAATAGCCAGGCCCGGAGCATTCTCCTCGGCGAGGATGATCTCCGTCTTGCCGTCGCCGTTCAGGTCTGCGGCAATGCCTGAAGCTGGGCGGCTCTGCAACATCGTGCGCCACATCTCGCGCCCCGTAGCTCCCTGCAAGGCGCGCACGCCGCCCTCGAACGCGGCCAGGACGTTGGCCGTTCCCCCCTCTCCTTTCAGGATCACAGGCGCAAAGTCAGGAGCGCCGCCGTTGCCCGTGGGCTCGCCCTTCTTGGCTTGCGGCCTGTACCTGGATGTCCAGAGCGCCGTGCCGTTTGCGCCGTCCAGCGCGTAAACCATGCCGTCCGAGTTGACGCCGACCAGGTCTAGCCCCGTGGCAGTACGCAGAGGGGCCACCCTCGGCTGCGGCACGTCGCCCGTGGCCGCGCGCCATCCGCTATCGCCGGGCGACAAGAGCTTGGGCGAAGGCTGTGGTGTTGGCGTCGGCGTTGCTCTAATAGTGGGCGTCCGCGCGGGCGTCGGCGTCGGCTTTGGAATCAGCCTCGGCGTCGGCGTTGCTGTGGCAAGGCTCGTGTTGTCGGCGGAAGGGATGGCTATCTCTACGGCGGCGGGTCTGGAATAGGTTCCCGTCTCGGGCGTGGCCGGGGCTACGCGCCAGTAATAGCGACCCGGCGGAAGCTCCGTCACAAGGTATTCATGGCCCATGACGGCGCGATCAAAGACTATGTCCGTGAATTTCGCGTCGCGGGCCAGTTGCAGCCTGTAGCGGTTGACGCCGCGCCGCTCACGCCACTGAATCAGGGCGGAAGCCCCGGTCTGTTTTCCGGCCTGAGCGCCCGGCGATTGCGCGCTCAGCAGAGGCACGACCGAGAAGAGCAGCACGAACAGAATGGAGCGCATGATAGAGGAAGCACAGTGGGCCATATGCAAATATCTGGTCGGCGCAAAGGGCTGGATAAATGGTTCGGAGATGCCCGCGCCGCGCACAGTCCTTTACAGTCCTTTAAAGAGCTTCATTCAGTTTATAACCCACGCCGCGCACCGTCAGCACGTAATGCGGGTTCTTGGGGTCTGTCTCAAGCTTCTTGCGCAAGCGGTTGATGTGCGGGTCTATGTTGCGCTGGTAGCCTTCGTATTCCGTAGACCAGACGTGGTCGAGCAGGGCGTTACGAGACCAGGCGCGGCCCGGCTCGGAGGCGAGCAGCTCTAGAATCTGAAATTCGAGCGGCGTCAAATCCACGCGCGCCCCTGCGCGCGAGACCTCGTGCCGCCGCTTATCAATGACCAGGTCGCCGACCTCTATGCGCTCCCTGCCGTTGACGGCCGACTGCTCCACGGCCGGGCTCCGGCGCAGCAGCGCCTCGACGCGCACTTCAAGCTCGCGCGGGCTGAAGGGCTTGGCCAGGTAATCGTCGGCCCCGGCCTCGAACCCCGCCACCTTGTCGTCAATCGCATCGTGCGCCGTCAGAAACATGGCGGGCGTCTGGATGCCGCGCTCCCTGACGCGCCGGAGCAGGTCGAGGCCCGTCATGCCCGGCATCGAGACATCGAAGATGAAGCAATCGAACCGACCCGAGCTGGCGGGCTCAAGAGCGTCAGTGCCCGACTCTGCTTCTTCCACAGCGAAACCCAGACGGCGGAAATACTCTGCCAGCAGCAGACGCATATCCGCGTCGTCGTCAACGATCAACAGCCGCTTGCCTCTGTCCATCTGCTGTGTGTCCAACCTTTTGCCCTGAAGCTTTGAATGAATGTCGGAACCAGATTATAGCGCATTTCCCCCCAAACCCGCGCGCCAATTTCTATTGACAGCTCAACTAATGAAGAGTAGAGTGCCCCGCGTTAGCCTCGCACCGTATTGCTCAGTACCTATCAGCCTCATGTCAACGAAGTTTATTTCACAAATTGTCACTCCCAAAAATAAGAACCGACGCGACACTGCATGAGCAGCCGGGCGGTGGCACGACCTTTCTTGAAGAAATAAATGAAAAGCTCCGTAGCCAGTTGACGCTGAGCCACGGAGCCAGACAGTGAACACAACCTTTGTCGCAATTGCGCAAAGTAATGCTTTTCGCGGGTAGGCTCGACGATGGCCGTGCGGTGTGAGCCTCCCTTGACCTGAGAGAAAAGCTTTCTCTCTTAACCCTTTTCAGCCCGTGGGTAAGCTCATCATCTATGTCTCGGATTTCCCGCTGATGAGCTTACCTCTTGGCGCACAGCGAGCAGGTGACGTTTCTCAGTAGGAGGCATGCAAATGGACAGTTTTTTTTCGGAGGTCGGAATTAGCGCCTTTGATTTTATTTACCTCTCGGCCTTTTATCTTGCCACGATGCTGAACTTTTTCGCTTTAAAAGAGAGGAAGCACCGCTGGCTCAAATATGGCTCGCTCGTGGTATTTGTTCTACAGTCTCTCTTCTTTATTCTGTTTCACAACGGGCTCAACGTAAAACTCTTCGCCGGGCTCATGCTCATGTCGGCATTAATCATTCAAGGCATCGTGGCGAGAAGAAGACGACTGGAAGCCAGAGAGCACTCACAAGCCAGGTGATCCGTAGGCTCGCCTCTATTAGTAAAGCATTTCGATAATACAATTGTCCTCGCGCGTGTCCCCCCAACTGAGCGCCCCTGCGCCGCGCCTTGACGCCGCCGTTTAAGCCTAAGTATATTTTCGTTTACCGATTACGGGCGTCGGTTCCTACCCCTTCGAGCACTAGTTGACGGGCCACGAACGCCGAAGCGAGTGATGATGCACGATCTGCGGCGACTTTTAAAATATCTCAAGCCTCATTGGGGAATATTCACGCTGGCGACCATCGCGATGGTTATCGTCGGCCTTTTAGAGAGCGCGACCGGCGCTCTCATCGTGCCCATCTTCGACCAGGCTTTCGCGCAAGGCGAAGGACAGCGCACGCCTACGCTCTTCGGCCTCCAACACTTGATCCCCGCTTCGGGCATCGCAGCCTGGCGCACCATCGCCATTCTCATCGTCGTTTTCACGGCCGTCAAAGGCATCGCCGAATATCTGTCGAGCTACCTGATGGCGCGCGTCGGGCAATCGGCCGTGATGCGCCTGCGCCAAGACCTCTACAGCCACGTCTTGGCCCAATCGGCCCGCTTCTTCGAGCAGCACCGCACCAATTATCTGGTCTCGCGCCTGGTCTCAAGCGCGGCGGCCATCGAAGTGGCAGTCACGGCGACGCTGAGAGATATGCTGAGGGAGAGCTTTACGCTCGTAGCCTTTCTCGCCGCCTCGTTCTACTACAACTGGCGGCTCACTCTGGGCTCGCTGATGATCGCGCCGATCATAGCCTTCCTGACTGCGCGCTTCGGGCGCGCGCTGCGCAACCTGGCCCGCGAGTCCTTTGAAGGCAACAAGCTTTTGACCGACACGGCGCAGGAGGCGCTCGCCAATCAAGCCATAGTCAAGGCGTATCGCGCCGAAGAACGGGAGCGCGAGCGTTTCACCGAAGTCGCCGGCCGCATCGTGCGGGCCAACCTGCGCTCGGCCAAGATCGCGGCGCTTTCCCCGCCGACCATAGAGATGATCGGCGTCCTGGCCGTCGTCTTTCTGCTCTTCTTCGGCCAGCGCGAGATCATCGCGGGCCGGATGAACGCCGCGCAGTTTCTCACCTTCCTCTTCTTCCTCTTTCGCAGCTACGACCCTATGCGCAAGCTCTCGCGCCTCTCGAACAGCATGGAGCAGGCTCTTGCCGCCGCGCGCCACGTCTGGGAGGTGATGGACGAGCACGCAGAGATTCCCGAGCGTCAGGGAGCAGTCGAGCTTGCGCCGCTGCGGCGAGAGATAGAGCTGCGCGAGGTCTCTTTCGGCTACGCGAACCAGACGAGGTCTGTGCTGCACAACGTATCTCTCAGCATCCCTGCCGGAACGATGGTCGCGCTCGTCGGGGAATCGGGCGGCGGCAAATCGACGCTGACGAAACTGCTACCGCGCTTTCACGATCCCGTCCGTGGCGCTGTGCTCTGGGACGGCATAGACCTGCGCGACGCTTCGATCAGCAGCCTGCGCAAGCACATCGCCCTGGTCACGCAGGAGACCGTGCTTTTCAACGACACGGTGCGGCATAACATCTCTTACGGGCGGCCCCAGGCGACGCAGGAAGAGGTTGAAGAGGCGGCCCGCGTGGCCTTCGCCCACGACTTTATCATGGAGTTGCCCGCAGGCTACGAGACGATTGTCGGCGAGCGCGGAGTCTTTCTCTCGGGCGGGCAGCGTCAACGCCTGGCCATAGCTCGCGCCGTGCTCCTCGACGCGCCCGTGCTCATCCTGGACGAAGCAACCTCGGCGCTTGACGCCGAGTCAGAGCGATTGGTGCAGCGCGCCCTGGCGAACCTGATACGGAACCGGACGACGATTGTCATCGCTCACAGGCTCTCGACCGTCCGCCGCGCCGATCAAATAATCGTGCTCGAACGCGGCTCGATAGCCGAGACCGGAACCCATTCGGAGCTGCTCGCGCGTGACGGTCTCTACCGTCGCCTCTACGAGCTACAGTTCGCAGACGAAGAGGAGGACAATTTAGTTATCAGCAATCAGTAACGGGCCGGTCGTCTTTGACCGGGGGTGCTGCGCGCTGGCGACTTATTACTTCTTATGAAATCAATGACCGGATTCGGACGAGGCGCGGCGTCGGGCGACAATTTCAGCGTCGCCGTAGACCTCAAGACCGTCAACAATCGCTTTCTGGACGTGCACCTGCGCCTGGGCGCAGAGCTTTCTTCGCTGGAAGCCGTCGTCAAGCGCCGCATCGGCGCGCGTCTCTCGCGCGGGCGCGTTGACGCCAGCATTCTCTTCGAGCGCACGGGCGAAGTGGCCTACGAGCTGAACCGCCCGCTGATCGCCGGCTACATCTCTGCGCTGCGGGCCATGCAGCAGGAGTTTCAGATCGCGGGCGAGCCGGACATCAACGTCCTGGCGCGACTGCCCGGAGCGATGCAGCCCGTGCGCGACGGCATCGACGACGAGATGATCGCGGGCGTCGAGCGGGCCATTGACGAGGCGCTCGACGAGCTGGAACAGATGCGCCAGCGCGAGGGCGCTGAGCTGGCCGCCGAGATGCACGCGCGCCTGGACGAGATCGCGCGCCACGTACCGACGATTGAGACGGCCGCGAGCGGGCTTGTCGAGGCTTACCGCGCGCGCCTTCAGAAGAAGATCGGCGAGCTTGTGATGCGCAACGGCCAGCAGGGTCTTGAGCTTGATCCCGGAAGATTGGCCCAGGAGGTCGCTTACCTGGCCGACCGCAGCGACATCTCCGAAGAGATAGCGCGCCTGAAAAGCCATCTCTCGCAATTTCGTGAAACCTTGAACGACGCGGGCGAGACCGGCAAGCGTCTGGATTTCCTGCTACAGGAGTTGAACCGCGAAGCCAACACTGTGCTCTCGAAGTCCACCGAGATGGTCATCAAGGAAGCGGCCCTCGCCATCAAAGCAGAGGTCGAGAAACTGCGCGAGCAGGTTCAGAACGTTGAGTGAAGTAAACCGGCCAGAGACTTTTGCAACCGACGACGAGGGCTTCAGCGAGCGCGGGCGGCTCGTCGTCGTCAGCTCGCCTTCGGGCGGCGGCAAGGGGACGCTCATTCGCCGCGTGTTGAAAGAAGTGGCGGGTCTTGGCTATTCTGTCTCGTACACGACTCGCCAGGCGCGTGTCGGCGAAGTTCATGGCCGCCACTACTTTTTCGTGACGCCCGCAACCTTCATGGAGATGGTGCGGGCGGGAGAGTTCCTTGAATGGGCCAACGTGCACGGCAATCTCTACGGCACGGCGCACGCGCAGGTCGAGCGTGAGCTGGCCGAGGGGCGAGACATCATCCTTGAAGTTGACGTGCAGGGCGCTGAGAGCGTGCGCGCCAGAGCAGACAGGGCCGTCAGCATCTTTATCCTGCCGCCCTCTTTCGAGACGCTCTGCGCGCGGCTCGTCGGACGCGGGTCTGAGCGGCCCGACGATCTCACCTTGCGCTTAAAGAATGCGCGCGGCGAGGTCGAGCGTTACGTCGAGTTTGATTACGTCATCATCAACGACGAGGTAGAGCGCGCCGCCCGGCAACTGGCCTCGATCATTCTGGCCGACAGGGCGCGGCGGGAGCGCCAGGAATATAGAGCGCGGCGCGTGCTCGCAACGTTTCGGCCCACAGGCCCGGAGGAAGGGCCCTAGATAGAGGATTCATACTTTTGATATTGCGACCGGCGCGCGCGCGAGAGCCGGGAGGAAGGCAGATTATGACTAAATTAAAAGAAGAGCTGGAAGAGACGACCGAGGAGACCGAGCAGCCTGAAATGGACTCAAAGTATCGTTTAATCATCGTCGCAGCCAAACGAAGCAAGCAGCTTCAGCGCGGGGCACGCCCGCGCATAGACATCGATCCGCTCAAGCATAAGCCGACGCGCATCGCGCTCGAAGAAGTCCAGCACGGGAAAGTCAAGTTCTCAATCAACGACGACCAGGAGTGAGGTCGAACGGCGACGGCTCCGAGTAGCCTGAGAGATGGGCGCGCAAGGCACTTGGCGTGCAGCCCGCATTTAAATCACCTCTGGTCTTCGAGGTCTATGGTGGGCCCGCTCTCTCTGAGCGCGATCCAGACGGCGTAGGCCGTTTCGGACTCGCGCGCCTCGCATTCTTCCCTGATCGCCAGGTAGGCGGCCTGCCGCGCCTCGCGCCCCCACTTCCGCTGTGCTCTCAATGCGCGCCAGTACCCTGCCAGATACGAAGAGAGGAAGCCTGCCAACCCGGCGCACTCGTACTGCCAGACGTGCGTCGCTTCGTGCGCGATGAGCCAGCCAGGAATCTTTAGCCTACCCGTCTCGTCCGGCGTGACCATCTTCGGCGCGACGAAAATCCGGCGTCCGAAAGTGATCGCTCCAATCTTGAAAGTAGTGGTCAGCCAGCTTGCCACTCGTCCACGATAAAGAGAGAGCGGCGGGAGCTTCAACGTCCCAAGGCGGAAGCGCTCGCGCAGGAATTCTTCCATCAAACGGTGTGACTCGACCGCCAGCCGCATAAAAGCAGTGATGAGTGAGACAGTGACGAGTGACGAGCAAGAGCAAAAGCTTTTCTCTCATCACTCTCTTTACATGCCTTTGTAATCCGGCCCGCCACCGCCTTCGGGCGTGACCCAGTTGATGATCTGGTAGGGATCCATGATGTCGCAGGTCTTGCAATGAACACAGTTGGAGAAGTTGATCTGTAGCTTGCGCTTTCCACTCGCGCCATCCTCGACCATCTCGTAGACGGCGGCGGGGCAGAAACGCTGGCACGGATTGCCGTACTCTTCGGCACAGCGCGTCGAACAGATATTTGTGTCCAGGACGTGCAGGTGCGGTGGCTGATCTTCCGTATGGCCCACGGCAGCATGATAGACATCCGTCAGCTTATTGAACGTGATCTTACCGTCGAAGCGAAGGCCGTTGTAGCGTTGCTCTATATTATCGCCACGGTAGCCGTAGTCCGAGAGCTTCTCCAGCGCCTCGTGCCCCGGCTCCGCGCTCGCCCGATCGAACAGGCCCCAGTTGCGCCCGCCCGTCAAAAACTGCAAGCCTGCGTTGGCCAGCCCCAACCATCGCCCGTGACGAAAGCCCGCGTGAAAGTTTCTGACCCGCCGCAGCTCCTTCATAATCCAGCTCTCTTCCACTAGCTGCGCGTAGCGACTGAGCTGCCGGGCCGAGAAGTCTTCCGCCAGCAGCGCCTCGAAGACGGTCTCGGCCGCGAGCATCCCGCTCTTGATCGCCGTGTGTATGCCCTTCAAGCGTTGCGAATTGAGAAAGCCCGCGCAGTCGCCGACGAGCAGCACGCCGTCGGCGTAAATCTGCGGCATCGCAAACGGCCCTCCCGCAGCGATGGTCTTCGCCCCGTAGCGTATCAGCTTACCGCCTTCCAGAAGGCGCATGATGAACGGATGCTGTTTGAAGCGTTGGAACTCTGCGTGCGGGTCTAGCAGCGGGTCGCGATAGTCCAGACCCGTCACGTAGCCTAGATTCAGTATGCGATTCTGCATCCCGTATATCCAGCCGCCGCCGTAGGTCTGCGCGTCCGACGGATAGCCGAGCGTGTGCGTCACGCGCCCCGCAGGATAACGATCATCCGGCAGCTCCCACAGCTCCTTTATCCCCAGGCTGTAGATCTGCGGCTCGCGCCCCTCGTTCAGGTTGAGGCGCTGCATGAGGTGCTTGGTCAGCGAGCCTCTCGGGCCCTCGCCCAGCACAGTTACTTTCGCGTGAAGGTCAACGCCCGGCTCAAAGTTGGCCTTCGGCTTCCCCTCCCTGTCAATGCCCTTGTCGCCCGTACGCACGCCTATCACTCTGTCTTCGCCGTCATAGAGCATCTCGGCCCCGGGGAATTCGGGAAAGATATTGACGCCCGCCTCCTCGCACTTTTCGCCCAGCCAGGCCGTCAGGCGATTGAGCGAGACAATGTAGTAGCCGTGATTCTTGAGCGGCGGCGGCGTCACCGGCGAGCGAAGCGCGCGCTTCTCCGTCAGGTACAGGAAGAAGTCTTCCTTGACGGGAGATTCGAGCGGCGCGCCCTGCTCGACGAAATCCGGAATCAGCTCTCTGAGCGCGCGCGGATCCATCACAGCGCCCGACAGTATGTGCGCGCCGACATACGCGCCCTTCTCGATCACGCCGATCTCTATCTCGCCGAGCGTCTTGCCCTCGCGCTTGCCGCTCTCTACGGCCTCGTTGTGCTCTTTGACGAGCCGCGCCAGGTGCAGCGCACCGCTCAGGTTCGCCGGGCCGGCCCCGACAAACACCACATCCATCTCCAGAGTCTCTCGTTCCACGCTCGCTTCTCCAATGACACGCCACGAAAATGAATGACCATTCATTCAGGAGTATAACAAAATAAGCGCCTGGCGTCGAAGCCCTTGCGCCGTTCCTCTTCATTAGCGGCAGGCGAAGCGAGGCTGTAGAATAGGGGAAAATTTTCCGATCAAGAGGGCACATGACAGGACACAAGCACACCAATCGTCTCGCAGCCGAGACCAGCCCCTATCTTTTACAGCACGCGCACAACCCTGTGGACTGGTACGCCTGGGGCCCCGAGGCGCTTGAGCGAGCGCGGGCCGAGAACAAGCCTATTCTGCTGAGCATAGGCTATTCGGCCTGCCACTGGTGCCACGTCATGGAGAAGGAGTCTTTCGAGAACGAAGAGATCGCGCGCTTGATGAACGAGAACTTCGTCAACATCAAGGTGGACAGGGAGGAGCGGCCCGACCTGGATCAAATCTACATGAACGCCGTGCAGATGATGACGGGGCATGGCGGTTGGCCGATGACGGTCTTTCTCACGCCTGAGGGTGTGCCCTTCTACGGCGGCACCTATTTCCCGCCGGAAGACCGTTACAACATGCCAGGGTTCCCGCGCGTGCTGCTGGGCGTGGCCGACGCCTATCGCTCGAAACCTGACGAGGTGACGCAGACTGCCGTCGCCATGCTCGGGGAGCTGCGCCGCATGGGTGTGGCGCGCGAATCTTCAGAGGGGCTTTCCGTTGACCTGCTCGACGCGGCTTACCGGCCCCTCGTGCGCAGCTATGACCCTAAGTACGGCGGCTTCGGACGCGCGCCGAAGTTTCCGCCCGCGATGACGCTTGAATTTCTGCTGCGCACGCACGCGCGCACGAATGATGCGAAAGCTTTGGAGATGGTCGAGCACACTTGCCGCAAGATGGCTGAGGGCGGCATGTACGATCAGCTCGGCGGGGGCTTTCACCGCTATTCGACAGACGAAAGGTGGCTCGTCCCACATTTCGAGAAGATGCTCTACGACAACGCGCTGCTCTCGCGCCAGTACCTTCATCTTTACCAGCAGACGGGCGAAGGGTTCTATCGCAGGGTAGTGGAGGAGACGCTCGATTACGTCGTGCGCGAGATGACAGACCCGAGCGGCGGATTCTATTCCACGCAGGACGCTGACTCCGAAGGGCACGAAGGGAAATTCTTCGTCTGGACGGTCGAAGAGATACTGGAAGTCTTGGGCCCGGAGGACGGCGCGCTCTTCTGCGCCTACTACGATGTCACGCCGCAGGGAAATTTTGAGGGCCAAAATATTCTGAACGTTCGCCGCCCCGTGGAAGATGTGGCGCGCGAGGCGGGCGTCTCCACCGAGCGCTTGCGAGAGGCTTTGGAGCGCGGACGCCGAGAGCTTTTCGCCGTCCGCGAGCGACGCGTCAAGCCCGCCCGCGACGAGAAGATTCTGACCGCCTGGAACGGGTTGATGCTCGCCAGTTTCGCAGAGGCCGGAAGCGTGCTTGATCGCCCGGACTACCTGGAAGCCGCCGAAAGAAACGCGCAGTTCGTCCTCGAACGCTTACGCCGCGACGGCCTGCTGCTACGCACCTACAAAGACGGGCAAGCGAAGCTCAACGGTTATTTGGAGGACTACTCTTTCTACGCCGACGGGCTCACGGCCCTCTATGAAGCGACGGGCGAGCTGCGCTGGCTCGAAGAGGCGCAGGCGATAACCGAACGGATGATCGAAGAGTTCTGGGACGAAGCGGAGGGCGGTTTTTTCTACACGGGCGAGAGCCACGAAGAACTGATCGTGCGGTCGAAAGATTATTTCGACAACGCCACGCCGTCGGGCAACTCCGTGGCCGCCGAAGTCCTCCTGCGCATGTCCGTGCTGACGGGGAAAGAAGAGTACGCTCGTCAGGCCGTGACGATCTTTCGGCTCCTGCGCGATACCATGTCGCGCCACCCGACGGCCTTCGGCAGACTTCTCGGCGCGCTCGATTTTTATCTCTCAAGGCCCAGGGAGATAGCCATCATAGGCGAGCGCGATCGGGCGGACACCCGTGCCCTGCTGCAAGAGGTCTGGCGGCTCTACCTGCCCAACAAGGTCGTCGCTCAATCCGCAGAAGGCGACACACGCGCCGCCACGGTCGTGCCGCTGCTACAAGACAGAACCATGATCGAAGGAAAAGCCACGGCTTATGTCTGCGAGCATTACACCTGCCAGCGACCCGTCACGACGGCAGAGGAACTCGGAGAGCAACTAAAGCAAGGATGAAGGCAGAAGGGGGAATGATGAATAAAAGCCAAGCTGCTTTTCATTCATCATTCCGCATTCCGCCTTCATCCTTGCTTTCCAGCTCCTTAAGTAGTTCTTCGCCGTAGCGTTCGATGCGCGACGCGCCGAGGCCGTAGATATTGGCGAGGGCTTCAAGCGTCGTCGGCTTGTCTATGGCCATCTGTTCGAGCGTCCGATCCTGGCAGATCATATAGGCGGGCTTGCGTTCAGTGAACGATTTCTCCAGTCTCCATTTTTTAAGACGGACGAGCGTACGCTTCTCCTCGTCCGTGAGGGGGCGAAGCGGCGGCAGCGGCGCTCGCCTTTTGCGCGGCTCCCTGTTCTCGTCGCGTGGGGCCGCAGGCTTGAGAGCAGCCGAGCGCATGGCCAGCTCAAGACGCCCCTGCTCCTGAAGAATGCGCCGCAGCTCTTCGTAAACAAATAGGGCCAGGTGCGCGTCCGTCGCCGCGTACTGTAGCTGCGCTCGTGTAAGCGGACGGCGACGCCAGTTAGATTTTTGGAAACTTTTATCCAGCTCGATGCCGAACAGGTGCGCGACGACTCCGGCCAGGCTGTATGACGGCAGGCGCAGAGCCTCGCGCGCCATTCGCAGAGTGTCGAGAAAAGAGACCGGCCGCAAGCCCGCTCCCATCAGCATCGCTTCGTCAAAGCGCGCATTGTGCGCAGCCATGCGGACTGCGGGCGACTCTATGAGCGGGCGCAACAGCTCTATGTCAACGGTCGTCACGTCGATGACGAGCACATCTCCGGCGGGCGGGGCGACCTGCACGAGCGAAACGTGCGAGCGGTTAGCCGCCCTGTCCCAGTAAGTTTCCGTATCGAGGCCGATGGTCGTCTCGCTCGGCAGAGCTTCGAGGGCGCTTCGCGCCGCCTCGTTCTCCGTGATGAAGAGGTAGGACGGTTTATCTGTGAGGGTGCTGTTCTTCACGGTTCTTCACAGTAGCCTCGGCGGCTTAAAGTGAAAGGCGCGTTGAGCTTCAACGCGCCTTCACGAATGTTAAAGGTCAAGCGACGGCCTATCTGTTGCCGTTTCTGGTATTGCCGTTGCCATTGCGTGCCCCGCCCGCGTTGGCATTGGACGCGCCGCCCGTAGTATTGCCGTTCCTGGCGTTGCCGTTGGATGCGCCGCCCGCGTTGGCGTTGTTCGTCGTAGTGGTGGTTGTCGTAGTCCCGCCGGGCGTGCTGGTGTTCGCGCCGGTCGAAGTGTTGCTGGTCGTGGTCGTGGTTGTCGTATTGGTCGTGTTCGCGTTATTGGCGTTATCGGTCGCACATCCAGTCCAGAAAGCTGCTACTGCGAGCAGCGCAAAGAGAGCTAAAGTTCTTCGCATCGAGTTTTCTCCTGTAACCCATCGGGTAGAGTGTTAAGAGCGATGCGACGCATAATCCCGTGCCAAGGGCGAGATCACTCGCACCGACTCAGTCAAAGTTTGAGCCACACGGACGCCGCTTCTGCCGCCCAATCGTTAATTACAGAAGGCGCGTCGCCTGGGCCTGTTGTTTATCCAACGCCGAACCGCCTCGGCGCTCTATCTTCAGCGGGCTTGCTTGACAGGCTCATGCCCCCGACCGCCCGTACGAGAGCTTCGGGGCATCCCTTAGCCTGATCTCAAATAGACTACCGATGTGACTGTTGCTGAGCGCGCGCAGTGTAGCACTAGAGGCATCGGAAATAAATGGATTTTTTGTGCCCGCCCTGTCCTTAAACTCTTCTGACCCGCCAGCATCCGGCCTCGGGCCCGACGGGGCGAAAATCACTCTAAGCCGGGCGTTTAGCCCCGGCCGTTTCATGGCCGTACAGGCTCCGGCTTATACCTGCATGCTGCGAGCCGGGCGTAAATTATCAAAAAGCTTGACGTTACAGGGCAAAGGCTGTAATCTTAACGATGTGCCAAACGTGTTTGGCATCTGACCAGGTTGTTTATCAAGGCGCTTACCATCAAACGGCGTGTTCCGCCCGTGATCTGAACAGAATTTCTTTCCGGGGCATGCGCTCTAGCGCAAACGCCCGCCCATCTCCTCAAACCTTTACTGCTGAAACCTTCATAAGGGGAATCTCTTAAGCCATGCCAAAAGGAAATTGGAAGAGCCTGGCGCTACTGGGTAGTATCGCTGCGCTGGCCCTCGTGCTGCTAACTTTCGCTCTCCTGGCGATTGCACGCCTGCCGCTGCTGGGCTGGACGGGCCTGGCTCCCTGGGGAGGGCTGATTCTTTTGACGCTGGCGGCGACGCGCTTTACAGTCTCCGTGACCAACGCTGACGGGGTCAGCCAGAGCCAGAAGTCCGTGGCCGACGCCTTCATTTTTCTGGCGGCGATGATGTACGCCGTCGGGCCCGCTCACACGGCCGGGCCGGCCGTCGTGCTGGCGGCCGTCGTCGGGCTCATCTCTTCGTGGCGCTCGACAGACCGCCGCGTCACGATCTTTGCGACCAGCGCAGCCATCATCTCCACCTTCGTTGCAGCCTCGCTCTACGGCCTGATAGTGGACTACTTCATCACCCCGCCGACCGATGGTCAGGGTTTCTCGTTGAACGAGCTGCTGCTGCCCCTGTGTGTGCTGGCGCTGGTTCAATATCTGCTGAGCACGATTGCGACGGCAGGCTTTATCGCCATCGATTCGGGAAAGATGAAGCTGACGGTCTCGCGCGCGAGCCTGGTCTGGACATCTGTGACGCAGATCGGCGGAGCGGCTGCGGCCGCGCTCTTCTATTCATGGCTGCAAAACGGCGGCGTGCCGTTTATCTTTCTGGGCGGCCTGATTATCGCTATGGTCTACCTGCTCTATCGCTTTGACGAGCAGCGCGTAGAGGAAGTGCGTCGCGCAGAGGCCGAGAATAACCGGCACATACAGGAGATGGCCGTCCTTCACATGAACACCATAGAGTCTCTGGCGATAGCGATTGACGCTAAAGACCAGACGACTCACGGCCACGTTCGCCGCACGCAGATTTACGCCACGGAGATGGGCAAGCTCCTGGGCGTCACGGAGGCCGAGAGCCAGGCGCTACTGGCCGGGGCGCTCCTGCACGACATAGGCAAGCTGGCCGTCCCCGAATACATTCTCAACAAGCCGGGCAAGCTGACGGAATCGGAATTCGCCAAGATGAAGATTCACACCACGGTCGGCGGCGACATTCTGAAGCGCGTCAACTTCCCTTACCCCGTCGAAGATATTGTCCGCTATCACCACGAGAAATGGGACGGGACGGGCTACCCGAAAGGCTTGAAGGGCGAGCAGATTCCGCTGGTTGCGCGCATCATCTCGGTCGTAGACTTTTATGACGCGACGCGGTGCGACCGCCCCTATCGTAAGGGCATGCAGCGCGAGGATTCGCTCGCATTGCTCAAGAAGATGGCCGGCAGCTCTTTTGACCCGCGCGTCGTCGAAATGTTCGTCTCGCACGTCATCGAGCTGGACAACATGATCGACGCTCAGGACATTCAGGAGCAGGTCTCTTCAGAGCCGGCTGACATGACCAATGCGCGGCCTGACGCCGGATTGGCCTCGGACATCATGGGCGCGCCGAGCGACGACGCCGGATTCCGCTCCATCACGGAAGCGCAGCGCGAGGTCTTTGCCCTTCACGAGATAGCCCAGACCATCGGCTCTTCGCTCAACCTGAACGACACCGTGACGCTCGTCTCCAACAAGCTGCGCGCTATCGTGCCCTTCGACACCTGCATCATCTACATCGTGGACGAGAAGACAGGCAAGGCTCACGCACAGCACGTGGCTGGCGAGCACGTCTCAGTCTTTTCGCGCCGCCGGATGAACGTCGGCGACGGCATTACGGGCTGGGTGATAGCCAACGGCCGCTCCATGTGTAATGCTACGCCGGAGCTTGATCTGGTCGGCGTCCCCGAAGAGATCGTCAAAGAGATCAAGGGCGTGCTGGTCTCCCCGCTGATTCGCGAGGACGGCGCTTTCGGGGCGATCACGCTCTATTCCAAGAGCATCAAGTCCTACACGACCGAGCACGTGCGACTGCTGGAATCCGTCTCGCAGCACGCCTCCTCGGCCCTCAACAACGCGCTGACCTTCGAGAAGACCAAGGAGAGCGCGCTGACTGACCCGCTCACAGACCTGCCGAACGCGCGCGCCTTCTACATGATGCTGGAACAGCGCCTTGCAGAATGCCTGCGCATGAACAAGGAATCGCTGGCGGTCATGAGCCTCGACCTTGACGATTTCAAGAAGATCAACGACGTGTACGGCCATGCGATTGGCGACCGCATCCTGGCCAACATCGCCGGGGTGATTAAGAAGGAGCTGCGGCAGATGGACATCCTGACGCGCTATGCGGGCGACGAGTTTGTGGCGATCATGCCTATGGCTTCGACGACGATGGCGATGATGGTGGCCGAGCGCATACGAGCCGCCGTCGAGGCGCACAAGTTCTCAGTCCGCACGGGCAAGACCGTCGAGATCGGCGTCAGCATGGGTATCTCCTGCTTCCCGGCGGACGGCGAGACGACCGAGCAGCTTTTGACCACAGCCGCGCGCAATATGCAGCGTGACAAGCACGCTCGTAAGGTTCTGCCGACGCTCGCGGCCGCCCCGACGGCCAATTCGATAGACAATTTCAGATAGCTTTACCGCTCCCCCAAAACCCGACTGAGAAAGCGCACATTGCCCAGAGCAGTGTGCGCTTTTCCATTTTTTTTAGCCGCGCTTTTGCACGCGCCCGCCTCTCTCGCGTATAATCCGGCCCATCAGATTCGGGCTTTAATCAGCAGTATCGAAAGGCGTCTCCTTCCGGGGCACCAGCCCCGCGCTCGTCCGCAACGCGGGGATGAGCGCGGACAAGTACACGCTTCCCCCACGGCGGGCGGCGAGAGATCAATCTTATGAACAAAGAAGCCACGCAGACGAAAGCAAACGCCACACAGAAGCGTTCTGGCTCGGCCGGCGTCATCGAGAAAGAGACGCCTGCGGAGGAGCAGCCCGACCCGGCCGTCCTGACCAAAGAGCACGCGGAGCGCAAGGAGGAGCAGAAGGGGCGCATCCAGGAGCTTGATCGCGACACCCTGCTGCATCTGCTTTACCAGATGATTCTTATCCGGCGCTTCGAGGAGAAGTCTGCCGAAGCCTACAGCCTGGGCAAGATCGGCGGCTTCTGCCACCTCTACATAGGCCAGGAGGCCGTCGCCGTCGGGGCGCTTTCGGCCCTCCGGCCCGACGATTACGTGCTGACGAGCTATCGCGACCACGGGCACGCGCTCGCTAAGGGGATGTCTGCCGACGAAGTGATGGCCGAGCTTTACGGCAAAGCCGGGGGCTGCTCGGCGGGCAAAGGCGGCTCGATGCACATGTTCGACGTGGGCCTGAACTTCCTGGGCGGGCACGGCATCGTCGGCGGCCAGATACCTCTGGGCACGGGCGTAGCCTTCGCCACCAAATACAAGGGCACAGATCAGGTGACGCTCTGTTTCTTCGGCGAAGCGGCGGTCAACCAGGGCGCTTTTCACGAATCGCTGAACATGGCCCAACTGTGGAAGCTTCCCTGCATCTACGTCTGCGAGAACAATCAATACGGGATGGGCACTTCTTTGGAGCGCGCCATGTCCTTGCGGGATGTCTCGCAGAAGGCTTGCGCTTATGATCTGGCGAGCGAGTTCGTGGACGGGATGGATGTCCTGGCCGTGCGCGCGGCCGTCGAGCGGGCGGTCGAGCGCGGGCGCAAGCAGTATTTGCCGACGCTGCTTGAGATTCGCACCTATCGCTTTATGGGCCATTCGATGTCCGACCCCGGCAACTACCGCACGCGCGCCGAGATTGAGAAATATCAGGAGCGCGACCCGATCAAGCTCTTCATCGCCAGCCTCAAGGAGCAGGGCGTGCTTGACGACCAGGGGCTTGCGCAGATCGAGGACAGGGTACGCGCGGAGGTCGAGCAGTCCGTCAAGTTCGCAGAGGAGAGCCCCCTGCCCGCGCCCGAAGAGCTTTTCACAGACGTTTACGCAGAACAGTGACAAGTGGCTAGTGACGAGTGACAAGATTAAAAGACTTGTCTTCTCTCGTCACTCGTCACTCGTCACTCATCACTGAGGTAGATATGGCCGTAATCACCATGCGCGAGGCGCTCAACCAGGCTTTACGCGAAGAGTTGACGCGCGATGAGAATGTCTTTTTGATGGGCGAAGAGGTCGCAGCCTACCAGGGAGCGTACAAGGTCACGAAGGGCTTGCTGGAAGAGTTCGGTGATAAGCGTGTGATCGATACGCCGATCACCGAGCTGGGTTTTGCTGGACTCGGCGTCGGCGCGGCGATGGTCGGACTGAGGCCCGTTATCGAGTTCATGACCTTCAACTTTTCGATTCTCGCCACAGACCAGATCATCAACTCGGCCGCCAAGATGCGCTACATGTCGGGCGGCCAGTTCAAGATTCCGATTGTCTTTCGCGGGCCCGGCGGCTCTGCCTACCAGGTCTCTTCGCAACACTCGCAGGCCCTTGAATCATGGTACGCCTACTTTCCCGGCGTCAAGGTCGTGATGCCTTCGACCCCGGCCGACGCCAAAGGTCTTTTGAAGACCGCCATCCGCGACGACAACCCTGTGGTCTTCATCGAGCAGGAGAGGATGTACGGCAACAAGGGCGAGGTTCCTGATACGGAGGACTTCACCATCCCGCTTGGCGTCGCAGACATCAAGCGCGAGGGCAGCGACGTGACCATCGTCGCCCGCTCCCTGATGGTTCCGGTCGCTTTGAAGGCCGCCGAGGAGATGGAGAAGCAGGGCGTCTCCTGCGAAGTCATAGACCCGCGCACCATCCGTCCCCTCGACATCGAGACCATCATCAAGTCCGTGCAGAAGACCAACCGCGTCGTCGTCGCCGAAGAGTCGCACCCTTTTTGCGGCGTCGGCGCAGAGATCAGCGCGGAGATAACGGAGCGCGCCTTCGATTACCTGGACGCGCCCGTGCGCCGCGTCTCAGGCGCGGACGTGCCCATGCCCTACGCCAAGAACCTTGAGAAGCTGGCCATCCCGGATGTCCAGCAGATCGTCGCGGCAGTGCGCGAAGTAGCGTATTTGGATTAAATTCGACGAAGGATAAAAGAATGGCAACGCAGGTCGTAATGCCTAAGCTCTCTCCGACGATGGAGGAGGGCCAACTATCGCGGTGGCTCAAGAAGGAGGGCGATCAGGTTTCCGTCGGCGAGCCGATTGCGGAGGTCGATACCGACAAAGCCACTATGGAGATGCAGGCCCTCAGCTCCGGCGTGCTCAGAAAGATTTTGATTCAGGAGGGCGAGAGCGCGCCGCTCGGCCAGATCATAGCCATCATCGGCGACGCGGAAGAAGACATCTCGGCGCTCGTCGGTAAAGCCGGTTCGCCGCAGGAAGCGGCCAAGACTAAAGAGCGCATCGAAAGCTCTGTCGAGGCCGGGCAGGACGGGGCGCAGGCCGAGATGGCCGGCGTCGTTGCCGAAGGCGCACGCACACAGGCGACCATTCAGGGTGAGCCGATCAAGGGTGACACGGGCGCTCAAGCTTCGCAGGGGCAACAGCAGCCGACGGCTCAGGGTGGGCCCACGACCGCTTCTGCCGGCGGCAACGGTTCCGGAACAGCCGAAAGCGCACAAGGAGACGGCGGGCGCTTGATCGTCTCGCCGATTGCCGCGCGCATGGCTGCCGAAGCCGGTATCAACCTGCGAAGCTTGAGCGGAAGCGGCCCCGGAGGCCGCATCATCAAGCGCGACATAGAAGCTGCCATCAACTCCGGCAAACAGGCCGCCGCAGAACAGGAGGCCGCGCCTGCTGCTGCCGCCGCTACAGCGCCTCCGCAGCGCCACCTCCGCGCGGTCGAAACAGGCGCTCAACCGGCAGGGCTCCCGTCAATGGAAGGGCCAGCGCCTTATCGTGACGAGCCGACGAGCGTTATGCGACAGACCATCGCGCGCCGTCTGGTCACCTCCATAGGCCCTGTGCCCCATTTCTTCCTGACGACAGAGATCGAGATGGACAAGGCCGCGGAGATTCGCCGCTCGATTAACGAGATCGACCCGGAGTTGAAGGTTAGCATCAACGACCTCATCATCAAGGTCGCAGCCGTCTCGCTGATACAGCATCCGCAGGTCAACGCTTCTTTTCAGGACAAGGCTGTTCGCTACTACGAGCGCGCCGACATAGGCGTCGCCGTGGCCATCGAAGACGGCCTCATCACGCCGGTCATACGCGGGGCGGAGCGGAAATCTCTGGGCGAGATCGCGGCGGAAGTCAGAGAGCTGGCCGAGCGCGCTCGCTCGCGCAAGCTCATGCCTGACGAGTACACCGGCGCGACCTTCTCCATCAGCAACCTCGGCATGATGGGCATAGACGAGTTCACGGCCGTCATCAATCCGCCCGAAGCGGCCATCCTCGCCGTCGGCTCGATGACGCCCAAGGCGGTCGTCCGAAACGGCGAAGTCGTCGTTCGCCAAATCATGCGCGTCACGATGTCCTGTGACCACCGCGTCATAGACGGCGCGACGGGGGCGCGTTTTCTCCAGACCTTCAAGAAGATTCTGGAAAACCCGCTGCTGCTCATGGCTTGAGACAAGAAGCAATCGCTCGAATTCACCTGGAAGGGTTTTAGGGAAAATGGGTCGTGACGTTGGCGCACGACCCATTTTCCGCTTTTAATCGAACTTTACGATGGAAGTAATGAAAAGGGGTGCGGCGCAAGGTGACAGCGGGGCTGGGCCGCATCTGGCGCTCGTCGCGGTTCAAGTGCTGTTCGGGTCTTGGCCCATCGTCGGCAAGATCGCTTTGCGCGCGATGCCTGCGACGACGCTGGTCGCCTTTCGCGTGGGCGGCGCGGCGCTCGCGTTTCTAGTCTTGCAGCGTGCGATAGGGCGCGCGCAGCAGTCAGTAACGCGCCAAGACTTCGGGCGGCTCGCGCTCTACAGCCTGCTCGGCGTGGTGCTCAATCAACTGCTCTTCGTCAAAGGCTTGGCGCTCACCTCTTCGGTGATAAATGCGACGCTGCTGGCGACGACGATTCCGGTCTTCACGCTGGTCGTCAGCATCATGCTCGGCCATGACCGCGTCTCTTTGCGCAGGGCCTTCGGGATAGTCTTGGCGGCGGTCGGCGTCATCTACCTTGTAGACCCTGCGAACGCTGACTTTTCGAGCGGCAATACGCTCGGCAACATCCTGCTGGTCGCCAATTCCCTCGCCTACGGTGCTTACATAGCGATCTCGAAAGACATGCTCAGGCGCTACGGCGCGCTCACGGTCATTACGTGGGTCTTCGTTTTCGGCGCGCTCGTGACTGTACCGTTCGGCCTCTTCGGTCTCTCGGAAACATCTTTCGAGCGGCTCGGCGCAGGCGTGTGGCTGGCCGTCCTCTATATCATCCTTGCGCCGACCGTGGGAGCCTATTACCTGAACGCGTGGGCGCTGGCGCGCGTTCAGCCGAGCACCGTCGCCGTCTACATTTATCTACAGCCTTTGATCGCCTTCGCGCTCGCGCCCTTGATCTTGGGCGAGCGTTGGACATCGCGCGCGTGGATTGCTTCGGGGCTCATTCTGGCCGGCGTCAGCATCGTCACGTGGCGCGAGCGAGCGCCTTTCATAGAAGAGGTCTCGGAGCACCCGGAGGCGCTCGGTCATTGAAACCGCAGTCCATCTTGATCGATAATTTCCGCGATTGATGAACAGGAGTGAAACTGCACAAGGGGTCTCGCACGATGCGCGCGAAGAGCTGGCGAAAGCTTCGGCGGCGCGTCTCTCGATGCTGGCCGCGGGCTTTCTCATTCTGCTCAAGACGGCGACGGGCTTTCTCACGGGCTCGATCAGCGTGTGGGCCTCGCTGCTCGATTCGGCGATGGACATTTTCGCCTCAGCCATCAACTACGTCGCCGTGCGCGCGGCCTCACGTCCGGCCGACGAAGATCACGCTTACGGTCACGGCAAGGCTGAATCCCTGGCCGGGCTCTTTCAAGCTCTCGTGATCGCCGCTTCCGGCGCGTTCCTGATCTGGGAGGCCATACAGAGGCTCGCCCACGCGCGCCCCGTCAGTTCCGAGTGGATAGGAATGGGGACTATGCTGATCGCCATGCTGGTCAGCCTCGCACTGGTGCGCAGGCTGCGACGTGTGGCGCGCGAGACGGATTCACTGGCCCTGCGCTCGGACGCCATCCATTACGCTTCCGACATTTTCACCAACGCCGGGGCGCTCGTGGCCCTCCTGATCGTCGCGCTCACCGGCTGGCAGATGGCCGACCCGCTGATCTCCATTATGATCGCCGTCTACATTCTCTGGTCTGCCGTCGGCGTGGGCCACGAAGCCCTGGATGTCCTGATGGATCGCCGCCTGCCCGAAGACATAGACGAACGGATCGCCGAGGTCGTCAGCCATTTTCGCGGCCGGGGCGTCTTAGGCTTCCACGACCTGCGCACGCGCCGCTCCGGCTCGCAGAAATTCATAGACCTGCATCTGGAAGTCGTGCGTGACCTGCGGCTGGACGAAGCGCACGACCTGACCGTGCAGGTCTTGCGCGCCATCGAAGCCGAGATACCGCGCTCGCGCGTTCACATTCACACAGACCCGGTTTGAGAAGATACGCGCAAGCACTTCCCGGCCGGGACGCCCTGGCAGACTATTGACATCTAACAACTGAAAGCATATCCTGCGCGCGTCTGACTGAGGCACATTTTCGAGCCGACGCACCCCTCGACCGTCGGCCCTCATCTTTGTACATCACAACCGCGCCCTCCGGCCCTCCGCATAAGCCGGCCAACGGACGCCCCATCGGCAGGCCAACCATGCACGACGCGACCCTACGGGGTCGGGAATTTTCAGGGAAAATAGTCCGTCGCGTTACGCGCCCGTCGCGCTCGTAGCCCGCACTCCTCTCAACCTTACCAACCTCAGGAAGGAGGAAACAGCCATGCAAGACTCAATCCTTTTCTGGAACGCCGTCGCGCTCGAAGCCAACCGCGTCAGTCACAGTGACCCCGATAAGAGGGAGCAGAACGGGCCGACGCTTTCTTCCAGGGCAATAGCGATTGTTCACCTGGCGATGTACGACGCTTTCGCCGGGATCGTCGGAGGCGCGGGGTTCCCGCGTTACCTCAACCCAGCCCCACCGCCAGCCGGCGCGTCTGCGCGCGACGCGGTGGCGGGTGCCGCCCATACGACACTGTCGGCGCTCTACAGAACCCAGGTGGATTTCTTCAACGCGCAATTGAGCTGCTTCAATACCGCCGACCCGAGCTTCGCCTTCGGGCAGACGGTCGGTCAGACGCTCCTCAATCTGCGCTCCAACGACATGGACGCGCGGGAATGCGGTTACAGGCCCTCGCTCAACCGGGGCCGGCACCGCGTTGACCCGGACAACCCTGGACAGGGTTTCTACTCGCCTTTCTATGGTGCGCAGACGAGGGGCTTCGCCATCTCCGTCAGACACGGCTCGGCCCGGCCGCCCTTCAACAACGGCACAGACCCTAGATACTTGCTGGCGCTGAGGGACGTGCGGGCCAGAGGCATCAGGCCAGACCTGACGGCGACCTTGCCCCATGACCTTTTCGACAACCGGAGAACCGCGCTCGACACGCTGATAGCCATCTACTGGGGCTACGACGGCTCGAACCGCCTCGGCACCCCGCCGCGTTTCTACAACCAGATAATTCGCCAACTGGCGGTGCAACGTGGCAACAACGAAGGGCAGAACGCGCGACTCTTCGCCTTCGTCAACGCGGCGATGGGCGACGCGGGCATCCTGTGCTGGGAGCAGAAGTACTGTCACGACTTCTGGCGACCAGTCCTCGGCATTCGCGAGCACGACGAAAAGCTGGGGCCGCGCGCGCCCTTCGGCGTGAACGTCAATTTCAACGACGGCGACCCTGGGTGGCTGCCGCTCGGCGCGCCGAACACGAACTCGCCGGGCATGAAAAATTTTACGCCGAACTTCCCCGCCTACCCGTCCGGACACGCCACCTTCGGGGCCGCCGCTTTCCACATCGCACGGATGTTCTACGGCATCGCCCCGAACAACAAGAGCAACGACAACCTGTTTCAGGGCTTCGTCGTCTCCGACGAATTCAATGGCGGCAACCGCGACAATAACGGGACGGTGCGCCCTCGACACACCCGTTTCTTCCCCGGCGGTCTGTGGCAGATGATTATCGAGAACGCTACGAGCCGGGTTCTGCTCGGGGTTCATTGGATATTCGACGCCTTCGACTTCACAGAGGACGACGACGGCAACCTTGTGCCCAACCTGAACAACGAGAACCTCGGCGGCGTGGGCCTGGGTTTGAGAATCGCCAGGGATATTTTCGCATTCGGCAACGGTCTGGCCCCAAGAATGACGCCGAACAACGTTGCCGTCCCGCCGATCATCACGCCCCCGCCCGAGTCTCCGATGCCCGCCTGGGTGAGACAGCCTGCGTCAGTAGGGGGCTGCGCCAACACGATTCCAGTTCCAGCCCAGCCCCAACCGGCGGCAGCAGCAGCAGCCAAGTCTAGCAAGAAGGGGAAGGCTAAAGGCTCCGCAAAGAAGGGTGCTGCGAAGAAGGGAGCGGCGAAGGGCGCGGCCCAGCCTGAAGCTCCCGAGCAGGAAGCCTGGCCGTCTGGAATCTCCGAACAGGATCAGCCTGACACTCAAGTTCAGGGGGCCTGGCCTTCTGGCATCTCCGAAAAGTGATGCTCAAGCAGATGGCCGTCGGCGGCGAGGGATAAAAACTCGAAGCCGACGGCCCATCTTTAACCGGGCGGTTCGTCCGCCCACCGCAAGCGAACGGGTCGCAGGGCGCATCGGCGCTCGCTGATGCGCCGAAACGTTGACATCGGCACGGATACTTAATATTGTGGTTCGCATCGCTTATTCTCTTACACGCCAATGAGGAGACAGACGCTCATCGGCATCACAGTGCTGTCCGCTCACCTTAAGGAGAGAGCCATGAGTGCAAACGATCAGCAGAAGGACGAAGCCGAACCGCTTGAAATCTTCACCGTTCAATTCCCGGCGCTCGCAAATCAAATGGTCAATATTGTGCGCCAGTTCTCGGGGATCGATGCCAGGTGGCCGGCATGGGTTTTGATAGGAATGGGGGGGCTGCTGCCCCTCGTTGCGTTGGCAATGAAGTTCTTCGAGCCGAGACTGGGTATCCTGTGGATTGGGGAATTCATCGCCTTAATCACCGCCGGCATGGCGCTGATGATCGCCGGCGGGATATTTAATATGTACCAGGCCAGGAATTGGCGAGCGATTATTCAGGAACAACAGACGGTGGGCGTCGAGATTTTGAACAAACAGATAGACATCGCCAATCAGTTGATTCTCAAAAAGCACAGGACGCAGGAGAGAGAGGAAGTCATTATCTTTCAGAGCAGAGCGAACAAGCCTCTCGGAATTAAGATTGCCCGCGCCTCATAGCTTCCCCCTGAAGCGATGCGCTCCTGAGCAGCATCCCTTTCGTGCTCATCTTTCTCAAATCGGGTTGAAGGCTCTCGAAGGACGGCGACGCCAGCGCGCTCTCTTCCTTGAGAGCCTTCGTCTCTCTCGCTTTCAAGCACTCTTGACGACCCTCACGCCTCTTTCCGCTTCGGCCAGGCGGCGCAGCTCGTACAGTTTCATCAAGGCTTCGACGGGCGACAGCGAGTCCAGGTCTACAGCCATGAGCGCCTGGGCCAGCTTCGCATCGCTTGCCGACGCTGCTACGCCGTGTGATGAAGTTGCGGCCTTGACCGGCATCGCACCGGCCGCTTCGACCCGCGCTTCGTATTCGCCGAGCAGCTCTTCTGCGCGGCGCACTACTGGGCGCGGAAGACCTGCGAGCTTGGCCGCGTAGACGCCGTAGCTCTTCAAGGCCATCCCTGGGCTTATCTTGTAAAGAAAGCTCAGCTCGCTTCCCTCCTCGGCGATCTCGACGTGAAGGTTCGCGAGGCGCGGCAGCAACCGGGCCAGCTCCGTCAGCTCGTGATAGTGGGTTGCGAAGAGTGTCTTGGAATGAATCTGCGGGTGATTGTGTACGTACTCGATGACTGCGCGCGCCACTGCCAGGCCGTCGTAAGTGGAAGTGCCCCGGCCAAGCTCGTCCAACAAGATCAAGGAGCGCGGCGTGGCGTGATGAAGAATCTGCGCCGTCTCGGTCATCTCCGTCATGAAAGTTGATTCGCCGCTGCCGATGCGGTCGTAGAGACCTATGCGCGTGAAGATGCGGTCACACAGACCTATGGTCGCTTCGCGCGCGGGGACGAATGAGCCCGTCTGAGCCATCAGGACGATGAGGGCAGCCTGGCGCAGGTAGGTTGACTTGCCGGACATGTTGGGCCCGGTGATTAAGGCTATCTGCGGCTCCGCGCCGCCGCCGAGCAGAGTATCGTTGGCGACGAAAGACCCGCTCTCGATTGTTCTTTCGAGCACCGGATGACGGCCGTCCTTAATGTACAGCTCGGCGGAATCTACAATCGCCGGGCGCACGTAAGAGCTGCTGGCGGCCACGTCGGCCAGGGAGGCTACTGAATCAAGGTAAGCCAGGCTGGCGGCGGCAGTGAGCAACTCCGCGCGCTGGCGGCTGATCTCGGAGCAGACGTGACGAAAGAGGCTCGCTTCCAGCTCGCCGATGCGCTCCTGCGCGTTGACGACCAGAGATTCATGCTCCTTCAACTCAAGCGTGACGAAGCGCTCGGCGTTGGCGAGCGTCTGCTTGCGCCTGTAATCGGCCGGAACTAAATGCAGGTTGGGCCGCGTGACTTCTATGAAATGACCGAAGACTTTGTTGTAGCCGACGCGGAGGCTCTTAATGCCTGTGCGCGCGCGTTCGCGTTGTTCCATCTCTGCCAGGTAAGTCTTCCCGTTTCTGAGCAGCGCGCGCAGCTCGTCCAGCTCCGCCGAGAAGCCTTCGCGAATTATCCCGCCCTCTTTCTTGCGCGGAAGCTCGTCCGAGACGGCTTTGCGTATAAGCCGCGCGGTCGCTTCACACAGGGGCAGAGCGCCGAGCAGAGAGCCGAAGCGCTTCGCATCTCGCTGCAACACCGCGCGCACGCGCGGAATGGTCTCGACGCTTTGGGCCAACGCCAGAACATCCTGAGCCGTGGCCAGTCCAGCGCGGGCGCGCGACGAGAGCCGCTCAAGATCATGTATGGATTCCAGGGCCGCGCACAGCTCCGCGCGGTCTTTAGCGTGCTCGGCCAGCCACCCGACGTGCTCCTGGCGGCCGACGATCTCAGCCATATTAAGGAGCGGTTGCCTGAGCCACCGGCGCAGCAGCCTTCCACCCATAGCCGTGCGCGTTTGATCGAGGACTGACAACAAAGTGGGCCCACCGCCACCGCCGCTCTCAAAGATTTCGAGGCTCCGCATCGTTTGAGAGTCGAGCATCATGAAGCCTTCGGTGTGATAGCTGGCGAGGCGCATCAGGGAGGCGGCCGACTCGGTCTGCGTATCGCCGAGGTAAGCGAGCAAGGCTCCGGCGGCGCGCGCCGCGAGCGGCCAGCGAATGAGGCCGAGCGGGACGAGCGAGCGCGCCTGGAAATGGTCTAGCAGCGTGCGGCGCGCCGTCGCAAACTCGAAATGGCGCTCGGCCAGGCGCGTGATGAAGCCGGGTAGAGCAGAGCTTTCATCCTCGGCGCTCGCGGCGGGCAGAAGCAGCTCCGAAGGCGCAATGCGTTGCAGCTCGGGGATGGCGGCCGTGCGCTCCAATTCGGTCGCGGCAAACTCGCCCGTCGTCACGTCCGCGTAGGCGAGGCCCGCCCGCCCGCCTTCCGTGACGTAAGCGGCCAGGTAATTGTTCGCTTTGCTTTGGAGCAGGCCAGGCTCTATGACTGTGCCGGGAGTAACGACGCGCACGACATCGCGCTCGATGAGGCCGCGCCCGGCCTCGCCTTTGACGGGAGTCGCAGAGAGCTGTTCGCAGATCGCTACGCGATGGCCGCGACCGATGAGCGTGGCTAAATGACGTTCGAGGCTGTGATAGGGCACGCCCGCCAGCGGCACTCTCAAGCTCTTGCCCATGAGCTTGGAGGTGAGCACGATGTCCAGTTCGCGTGCGACGAGGCGCGCGTCGTCGTCAAAGGTCTCGTAGAAATCGCCTATGCGGAAGAGGAGAATGGCGTCGCGGTGCCGCTGCTTGATACGTCGGTACTGCTCGTAGAGGGGAGTCGTGGAGGTCATCGCTCAAAGATTTCCGCGAGCAGGTCTTCGACCGAAGTGAGGGCGCGGTGAAGCCTCTGCAACTGCTCGAAGCTGAGTATCCGTGTGACGCGGCCGATCTCGTGGAAAGCGCCCGTGCGCGCCTCGCTCATGGCCTTCCCGGCGCGCACAGTATCGCGCTCGCTTGTAACCACAAGGAAAGGCTTGGAGCGTTGCGCCTCGTAGGCGCGCTTCAACTTCGCCAGCGCCGCGTCAATGTTCCCCTTGCGCTGAACCTCAAAGACGTGACTGATGCGCGGGCTCAAGGGATTGGCGCGCCAGACGACATCGTAATACTCGAACTCAAGCTCGGCGTAGTAGCCCAGGACGCGGCCCACATCCAAAAGCATCTGCTGCGCGTCGATGTGCGAAAGCTCCGTGGCCGGAGCAGTGGCCTGCGCATCCGTCTCCGAAAGTGAAAACTGCGGCGCTTCTTCAGCAGCGCGCCTCCGCCCCGCAGCGGTGATGGCCCAATGGCCGCGCCGCCTTTCGAGCTGCCCCTTTTCCGAGAGCGTGCGCCCGGCGCGCTGCACCAGCCTGCGCCACTGCTCACGATGCCCGTTCGTGAGGGCGCGCACGTCTTCCGACGCTAACTGTGGGAAATATCCGACCAGCCGATCATAGAGAAAGCGTACGTCTTCGGCCCCGCCTGTGGCGACGAGTTCCTGTAGAATCGGTAGCTCGATCCGTGCGACGCCTGGATATGCCATCGCCAATATTAAGGTGTAGCGGTCAGGATTTACGGGAGCGAAAAAATTTTCGGGCATCTGCTCCGCAAGTTAAGTTACAGGAGAACGTGGCTCGCAAGCAAGCAGCCATTGCAGGTCAGAGAGGGCCGAAAGCAGAAGGCAACCCGAAGAATCTCTCGACGGGCTGCCTTCCGCTTATTCGTTCTGTCTTTCCTGAGCTATGCGGCCTGCGCCGATGCCTTGAGGTCGAAGCACTGGCGAATCTCGTCGGCTTCGAGCGTGTCGCGCTCCATGAGGCCCTCGACAAGACGTGCGATCTCGGTGCGGCTGCCGTCTACGATCTGGCAGGCGCGCGTCATCTGCGCGTTGATGATGTCGCTGGTGGCATGCTCGACGCGATCCAGGAGCGCCTGGCTGTGCGGGTCTTCGGGCTTTCCGAGGTGTATGGGCCCGAGCGGGCTCATGCCGAACTCCGCAACCATCTTGCGTGCGATCTCGACTGCGCGCTCGATGTCATTTGAAGCGCCCGCAGTCATCGTGTCGAGCAGCAGTTGCTCGGCGGCACGACCGCCCAGGAGCATGGCTATCTGGTCTTCCAGGTACTCGCGCTTCTTCATCAGGCGGTCGCGCTCAGGCAAAGACTGTGTGACGCCGAGGGCGCGGCCGCGCGGCAGGATGGAGACCTTGTGTATGGGGTCGCCGTTTTTGACTGCGAGGCCGACGGCGACGTGGCCCGCTTCGTGGACGGCCGTCGCATAACGCTCCTCGTCGTCCATCATGAAGCCCTGACGCTCTGCGCCCATCAGGATTTTGTCGCGCGCATACTCGACGTGCTTGCGCCCGATGGCTTCGGAGTCGTCGCGGGTGGCGGCAATCGCCGCCTCGTTCAAAAGATTGGCCAGATCGGCTCCGGAGAATCCCGGCGTGCCGCGCGCTATCCAGCGCAGGTCTAGGCCCTCTTCAAGCCTGAGCCCGCGCGCGTGTACCTTCAATATCTCCTCGCGCCCGTTCGAGTCCGCCAGGTTGACTGCGATCTCGCGGTCGAAGCGGCCGGGGCGGGTCAGCGCAGTGTCCAGGATGTCCGGGCGATTGGTCGAACCGATGACGACGACGCCCGAGATTTGGTCGAAGCCGTCCATCTCGACGAGCATCTGGTTGAGAGTCTGATCCTGATCGGCGGAAGCGGAATCGTTGCCGCGCCCGCGCTGGCGGCCCAGGGCGTCTATCTCGTCAATGAAGATGACGCAGGGCGCAAGGCGTCGCGCTTCGGCAAAGAGACGACGGACGCGAGCCGCGCCCAGACCGGCGAACTTCTCCTGAAAGCTGGAACCGGAAACGGAGAGGAAAGGTGCGCCCGCTTCGTTGGCAGCGGCGCGCGCGAGCAGCGTCTTTCCCGTTCCCGGAGGGCCCGAGAGCAGTATGCCGCGCGGCGCACGACCGCCCAAGCGTCCGAACTTCAAGGGGTCGCGCAGGAACTCTATGGTCTCGGCCAATTCCTGCTTGGCCTCGTCAACTCCGGCCACGTCGTTGAAATTAACGGACTGCTTGCCACCGGCGTCGGCCAGCGAGAAATCCGCGCCGTGTCCGCCCATGCTGGCGTAAACTCGCCAGCCAACAAAGGCGAAAGCGCCGAGCGCGAGCAGCGGGATGAGCCAGCCCATAGCGGTCGAAAGCAGGCTCGGACGCAGAGAGCTGAACTCGACTGGCACTTTGCTCCTGGCAAAGGCAGAGACTATCTCCTGCTGCGCGGCTTCGCTGGTCACTATCGCCTGCGAGATAGCGCCGTCCGTGCCCGTGACGGTCAACTGCTCGCCGTCCACGCTCAAGGAGCGGGCCGTGCCGCTCTCGCCAATGGCGCGCAGCTCCGTGTAATTGATGTTATGGACGACGGGCTTGCGCCGGGCGTAATAGGTATAAAAGCTCGCGGCCAGGAGCAGCAGTAAGAGGGCTATGGCGATGACAAAGCTCGGTTTCTGTGTGTGGGGGATCAAACGCGGTAATCGGGACGGCATAAAAATCTCCTGAATCCTTACGGCTCGAAAAATTTGGGGAAGCCGCTCAGGCAAAAGCTACAGACTTAAAAAAAGCAAAGTATCGGGAAAACTCGGAAAGCGTCAGAAGCTACGGACGGGAGCAACCTGCACGCGAGAGCGTCTAAGGCGACGCCGACAATTTGGGTCGCGCTCCCGGGGCCCCACTCTCTCAGAGCAAGACCGCCTGAGCGCGCGTGTCACTCTCACTTTACCAGCCCGACTGCCCGGAAGTCCAGTTCAAAAAATTGGGCCTTCGTACTCTCTCGCTTGAACCCTATCTCTAACCATTGGGCCAGATGGGCCCAGCCCGGAAGACTTCCCTTCAGACCCCATTCCGATGTCTCTCAAGCGCGCCTGGTTGCCGTTGCCACCGCCGAAAAGATGAAGGAATCGCGGCTTGCTCTGAATCGGGACACCGAAGAGGAGCCAGCGATGGCGTGTTTTAATACAAAGCATAGTTGAATTGACCAGGTGCGATGCCGGAAAGAGCCCGGGGATAGGAGTTAAGTCTATAAATGATTAGGTTTAGGGGGCGGGCGCGGAGATCGCGGGGAGGCTGGCACGGCCATTGCTCATAAGGGGGTAGCGTAAGGCGGGTTCAATGGAACCGAAAATAATGCGACGCTCAAGAAAAGGAGAAGGCGGAAATGTTGTGGACGATTCTTGTAGTACTTCTGGTTCTCTGGTTAATCGGCGCTATCGGTGGAATTGGCGGCAGCCTGATTCACTTGCTGTTGGTCGTGGCGCTGGTGGTTCTGGTGATTAACCTTCTGACCGGACGCCGCACCGTATAGAGGCGTCTTTCGGACGGGACGCTTCCGAAGCGTCTGGTTTAGCTCAGCGACGGCTGGCTGATTTCTCTAACGACGTTAAGGTGTCATGCTCACGCTGGTGAGGATTCGGAAAAGGAGACGATTGATATGTTGTGGACGATTCTTGTAGTGCTTCTGGTTCTCTGGTTAATCGGCGCTATCGGTGGAATTGGCGGCAGCCTGATTCACTTGCTGTTGGTCGTGGCGCTGATCGTGTTGGTGATTAACCTGTTGACGGGTCGCCGGACTGTCTAAGGCCGCGAACTCTGGAACGAAAAATAGCGAACACTGCGAAGGAGGGGTGCTAACGGCTGGCACCCCTTCTGCGCTTTGTTCTTAAAAATCGGAGAGCTTCAGATTGAGGCTCGAAGTGATGCGGCCCACCGGATAAAGGTTCATCTGCTGATCCCAGTAGGGCGAACGCTCGTAGAAGAAGCGCAGGCGCTCGCGCGCGCTGGCCGCAAACTCCGGGTCGCTCATCAAGCGCCGCTCGAATTCGCGACTGAGGCTCTCGTCCTTCGCCAACATCTCTCGCGCCAGGCCTTCGACAAGGTAATCCTCGCCGTACTCTTTCTGCTCGAAGATCGTATTGAAGAATCCCCAGGCGACAAATGAATCGGGGGCGTCGGGCTCAAGCAGGTGCATGGCGACGTGCGCGCCCGCCTGGGCCAACGGCACTAGAACCGAGCCGGCGGGAAACAAACGCTTCTCGCTGATCCTGGTCGTCTTGAAGGTCGGCATGACGCGTCCTTCAAAGGGGCGCTCGGCCCACTTGGCTTCGCTGAAGCGATAACTTTCGACCTCTATGGTCGCGGGCGCGGAGAGCCGTTGCAACTTCAGGCCGTGCGCCGCGAGCACCGCGATACAATCCTTCCATTGCGGCGGCACTATGTAGTAGAGCGGCGTGGACGCTTCGGCCGTGACGCGCGTCTGGTCATAGAGCGGGACGGTCAGATCGACAGGCTTTGTGCCGAAGACTACGCGCACAGCGCCCGACACGTCGCTTATCTCGCGCCGCGACTCCACGCCCTTCAAGTGGAAGGGGACGCTCCTTTCCGTCAAGGCGAATTGAAGCGGATAGGCGCGCGACGGCTCATATTTCTGCCCTTCGGCCGTGACCTGTTCGTCCGCCTGCCTGACTGCTTTAAGGAGCGCCTGCGGGTCGCGGTTGACTTCTTCGAGCGTGAAGCGCAGCAGGTCGTAAGTGCCGCGCACACGCGAGCGATAATCTTTGAGCATGTGCGTTTCGATCAGCAGACCGGGGCGATTCCTGACCGGCACGTAGCCAGTCGAGAAGCGCGGCGTCGAGAGAAAGCTGTCGATGCCCTGCGTGAGGTCTCTGTTATCACGAAACTCAAGGTATGGAGAGAGCAGATTGCCCGCAGCCTCCGTGGCCGGAACGATGCGCCCCTCAAAGGCCGCGCGCTCCCAGGCCAGCACCGGCGCGGGCACGTTCTCGTGATGCTCGAACTGGTAGGTGATGTTGTAGCGGTAATCGGCCCCGTCCGTGACGTGACAATCAATAAAGAGGTCTGGGTTCCAGTTGGCCCACAGGCGCAGCCAGGCGCGCGTCTCCGGCGCGTCGGCCTTCATGTAGTCGCGATTCAGGTTGAGCCCGGCGGTCGTCGCGCGCCAGCCCATCTCGGCGGGCCCGTTCTGGTTGATGCGGTTGTATGGGCTGAAGCGCTCGTGCCCGTCCGTGTTGTAGATCGGAATGAAGAGGACGACTACGTGATCGAGCAATCCCATGCGCGTCTTCGTGATACTGATGTCGCGCAGGAGCGCAAGGCCGGCGTCTTTACCGTCCGGCTCGCCAGCATGTATGCACGCCTGGATGAGCACGACGGCCTTGCCCGCGCGCCGCGCAGCCTCGGGCGTAAAGGTCTCTCCTTCCGAAGCGATCAGCAGCGGCAGAGCGCGCCCCTCCCCGCTCTGGCCGAAACTTTCCAGCCGTATGAGCGAAGACGCTGCGTCAAGCTTGCGGGCGTAAGCCATCGTCTCTTCATAGCGCGGGGTCTCGCGGTAATCTGTCTTTTCAGTCCAGGTTTGCCAATCGGGCGGAACAGTCTGTGGTGTGTTTTGTGCCATTGCCGTATCTGTAACAGTCAGGGTCAGCAGGATGGTTATGGAAACGAACAGCGATTCGAACAAACGAAGCATTCACAAATTTCTCCGGTCATGCAAGCGGCCGCAAGCCACCGGCCCTTTCAAGAGGGCCCAGACCCGTTTGCCTGCGAAGTGATACTGTAACTATACGACTGCCTGACTCATCTTCAAATAGCAAACGAGCATCTTGCGACGCGCCGGTCGTGTCAGGCACAATAATGGTGGGTTGGATTCTTTCGGAAACAGCATCGGTTTTAAGATGGTTTCAGGAACTACTTCGCGTCGCTTACTCGGACTGCTGCTCGCGGCCTGCTTCGTCGGCAACAGCCTTGCCGTCCCTTCTCCGGCTCAACAGGAAAGAGCGCAAGGAGGCGCGCCCGCGCGCCCTCAGGCCAGGATTCAGCGAAGGGTCTTGGATGGCCCTGTGCAGAGGCCGCCCGTGCGGACGTACGATGTGCAGCACTACTTGATTCGCACGCGCTTTGACGTTTCGGCCAGGACGGTCATCGGCGACGAAACGGTCACGCTCAAACCGCTCTCTGCCGGTTTCAGTTCCTTCGCGCTGGATGCTTCGGACATGCGCGTGGAATCGGTGGCGCTCGCGCCCACGGGGGCTGAGCTTAAATGGACGCAGCCGCCCGACAAGCTTTCGGTCAATCTGGATAGAGCTTATGGGCCCACCGACACTTTGTCCGTCCGCATTCGCTATCGCGCCACTCCTCGGCGCGGGCTCTTCTTCGTCCCGGCGCGCACCGGGACGAAGCTTTCCAAACCCGCCCAGATATGGACGCAAGGGCAGCCCGAAGATAATCATCACTGGTTCCCCTGCTACGATTACCCGGACGACAAGGCGACGACGGAGCAGTACATTACGACTGGCGCTTCCGAGATAGCCATCTCGAACGGCGCGCTCGCCGGGACGACTACCAACGCGGACGGCACGCGCACCTTTCACTGGGTCATGAACCAGCCGCATTCGACCTACCTGACTTCGCTGGTGGTCGGCGATTACGTGAAGCTGACGGACGTTTATAAGCAAGTGCCGCTCGAATATTATACCTATCGCGGCACGGAGCAGACCGCGCGGCGCGCTTTTTCGGAGACGCCCGCGATGATGCATTTGTTCACGGGGCTGCTCAATTACGATTACCCCTACCCGAAGTACTCGCAGACAATCGTGACGGCCTATTTCCTCGGCGGGATGGAGAACATCACCGCGACGACGCATTCGGATGCCGAGATACTTGTCGCGGACGAAGAGGGGCCTGAGTCTACGGAAGAGCTGATCTCGCACGAGCTTTCGCATTCCTGGTTCGGCGACCTGGTGACCTGTAAGAGCTGGAAAGAGCTGTGGCTCAACGAAGGCTTCGCCACCTTCATGGAGGCCGTCTTCAAAGAGCACAAGGAAGGGCGCGATGCTTACCTGGTACAGATGAGGGATAACGCGCGCATCTACCTGCTCGAAGACGCGCTGCGTTATCGTCGCCCCGTAGTCTTTGATCGCTACAGCAACCCCGGCCAGCTTTTCGACGCGACGCTCTACCAGAAGGGCGGCTTTATTCTGCACATGCTGCGCGAAGTCGTCGGAGACGAGCTGTTCTGGAAGTCCCTGCACAAGTACCTGGACGAGCACAAGTACGGCTCGGTCGAGACGAGTGATTTGCAGCGCGTCTTCGAGCAGACGAGCGGCAGACGCCTCGACTGGTTTTTCGATCAGTGGGTTTACAAGGCCGGTTATCCGGAGTTGCGCGTGCGCTACACTTACGACGAAGCCTCGCGCGAGCTGACCTTGACCGTCGAGCAGACGCAAGCGCCAGACGCGCAGACGCCGGCAGTCTTTCGCCTACCTGTCGAGATAGAGATGGCTACGCCTGCGGGACAGCGCACCGAGCGTATAGAGATCACGCGGCGCGTCGAAGAGTTCAAATTCAAGCTCGACGGCAAGCCGCTGATGATTCGCTTCGATAAGGGATTGCGCATTCTCAAGCGGCTCGATTTCCCGCAGCCGGAAGAGATGCTCTCCTATCAACTCGCGCACAGCGCGGACGCCGTCGGCCGCCTCGAAGCTTCAGAAATACTTGAGCGGATGCGTGCCGGTGTGCCGGAGCGCTCGGCTCAACCGGCCGCGCCCTGACGCGTGGCGGCGAAGAGCGTGCGCTTGAAGCCGTAGAAGATGGGGCGCTCCGGGCGCTCTGCGCGAAGCCTTTCGCGGTATCGCTTCATGAAGGGCTCGTGCAACTCTTCGGGCAGGCGCTCGAAATAGGGGACGAGCGCAGTGCTCGATGTCCAGTCGGCCAGGGCATCCGAGGATTCGAGCACGTGGGCGTAAACTTTCTCGAACACGACCTGCTCGACCGCGCCCGCCTTGTAAAGAAGCTCTGCATAAGATTGAAGCGGAAGGACTGGCGAGCGGCGCGTCCAGCCGCCCAGAGCCTCGCGGAAAGGCTCTTCGAGCGCAACCTCCGCGATCAGAGTGTGAGAGACGTGGTCGTGATTGGAGGGCATCTGCACGGCCAGTTGCCCACTGGGGCGCACCAGGCCGAGCAGGCGCGGAATGAGCGAGGCGTGATCGTCCACCCATTGAACGGCCGCGTGCGAGAAGACTAAATCCCACTCGCCCTTGACCGACTCGATTGGGCCCAAAGCGAAGCGCAAGCGGTCGCTCGCGTACTGCTCGGCGCGCTCAAGCATCTCGGGCGAAGAGTCTATACCCGTTACAACGCTTCCCGGCAGCGCCTCCGCCAGACGCGCCGTCAATTCCCCCGTCCCGCACCCGAGGTCTATGACGCTCATTCCTTCCCCTCGCTTCACCAGGCGCAGGAGATCGTCAAAGGGCTCAAAACGCTCCCTCTTGAATAGCTGGTAGCGATCAGGATTCCACGGCATTCGTAGTCAGCGCAGTCCGGCGTTGCAGGCGCGGCATTGTGTGCGCCGCTTGGCGTTCAATGTGCCGCAGGCAGTGCAGCGGTTATACATCGTGCGCGCGAACCACTGCGTAATCAGCGCGCTCAGGATGAGTATGCCGAGGACGAGGGCCAGGCTCAGCAGCGTGTCCTTCAACCTTTATACTTCTCCTCAAGGCTGCGATGATAAGCCTGCCCACGCTCATAGCCGCGACGAAAGGCCGCGTGCGTGTGTGCGTCGCCGTAACGCGCGCGTAGGCGGGCAGCCGAGTCTTCGTAAGATTTGCCGCGCGAGTGCGGGTGCAGCGCCGCCTCAAAGCCTTTCCTGTAATATGACTCGTCCGTTTTGAAATCTCCGCCCTGGCCCGAGTACTCTTCTTCCTCTGCGTCGCGCAATCCGACCCACCAGCTTTCGCGCGCGGCATCGATGCTCTCGGCCCCGGCCTGCGCCAGAATGTTGCGAGCGGCCTCGGCCTGCTCGTCGTCCTGCGCCTGGACGAGCAAGACCGTGCGGCCCTGCCTGAGCGCGTCCTCGTAGACATAAAGCTCGTCCTGCGGCAAGCCTTCGTCCAGAGAGTCCTCCACGGCGTCGCCCGTCGCCGCGCCGACGCTTGCGCCTCCAATCCCGAAGAGAGCAGCGCCGATGAGCCCGGCGGCGATCACAGGCCCGACGCCGGGGACGAACAGGCTGGCGGCGGCAGCGCCTATCTGCATGCCTCCGGCAACGCCCAGAGCCCCGCCGACCGTGCCGCCGACGGCGGCCCCCATGCCGGGCTGTTCCGTGTCTGTGGTCGGCACGGCTGCGTCCAACTCCTGCGCGGAAGCGCCCGGGGCAAGAAGACTGATCTGCTCGTCCGTGATGCCTGTGGATTGAAGATGACGGGCGGCGCTCTCAGCCTGCGCGCGCGCCTGGAATATTCCGGCGACTGTATTCATCCGATGGCCCTCCTCCGATTTTGAATGTGCGCGTGTAGTTTTATCCTGTTTCGGCCCACTCTTCAAGCTCAGCCTGCTCGGCCCTTTTGAGATCAAATGATTGAGCTAAGCCGTGCCGCCATGTTAGAGTAAGACTGCTCTCGGAAATCATCTCCCGGCGGTTTATTCTTAGAGGCATTACAGCATGATCGAGATCATCGAAAAACATTGGCCCATGTCGGCCGGCGACGGCAAGGCTACGCGCAAGAAGAAGCCGCGCATCCTGGCCGTCACGACCGATTGCTGCACGGGCTGCGCAGGCTCTCCGGCCTGCATAGAATATTGCCCGATTGAATCCTGCATGTTCTGGGTTCCGGACGAAGATCATCCGCCGTTCGGCCGCATCGAAGTCGATCCCAATCTCTGCATCGGATGCCAGAAATGCACAAGCAAAGGGCCGGACGGCGCTTTCCTGGACGGCTGCCCCTGGGACGCCATCGAGATGGTTCCGACCGATGAATGGGAAGCAGCCCACGGCATAGAGCTTAACCCTTAAGGGCGCTCCCCTCGCACAGCTAATCTTTCGCTTCTCCGAGGCGGCTCCGAATGGCTCTGGCCGTTTGGGCCGCCTGTTGTTTGACCTGCTCGGACACTGGCTCGGCCCCACTCGCGTAGCGTTCGACCGCCGGTAAATCCTCTCGCTCGCCTACGAGGTAAAGAGCGCGCAAAGCTTCCCAGACGAACTGGCTATCGGGCGAGATACGAAAGAGCGTGTCGCCGGCCGAAACCTTTGAGCCTTCTTTGACAGCGACGCTCTTGATCTTTCCGGGCAAAGGCGAGCGCACTTCCTCAGATGCGCCTCCCGGTTGAGCTATACGCGCCATCAAAGTCCCTTCTCTGACCACGGAGCCTTCCGACAGCACGCTCTCCATCGTGCCCGCAAGCGGCGCTGTCACGTCGTAGTCCGTGAGCATCGCGCGCAGTTCGGGAAGCGCGCGCCCGTCCTGGAATTTGACGAGCGAGAGCGCGGCCTGTCTGCGCACGCTCGGCTGAGAGTCGGCGAGCAGGCGCAGGAGCGCGCCGTGAAACTCCTCAGCCTGATTGTCGTAGCCCATCAGGTAGGCGGCAGTCTTGCGCAGCTCCGAGACGGGGCTGGCCGTGAGCGCGACGAGCTGCGGATACCAGCGCCGCGCGCTCGCGTCGCCCCTTGCCATGCGCTCTTCTACCTGGGAGAGAGCATGCTGTATGCGCCTCGGCTTACTGGTATCGGCCAGGTATTCGTCTATCTCTGCGTCGGAGAGGTGGCGGCCGAACCAGGTGCCGTACCAGGTCAGAAAAGGGAGTATGATGAAGAGCGCGGCCAGGACTATGAGCGGCCAGGAGGAGCGCCGCCTGCGCTCGCTGCTGCCCTCTACCGGGTGATGATTGTCAGACCTGCTGGCGGACATAAGAGTTCGCGCGCGCCCTTTAAGAGCCCTTTAAGAGTAAGCCCTGAGCATAAAGAAAATCGCGACGCCCGTCACAGAGATGTAGAGCCACGCCGGAAAGGTGAAGCGGGCCAGTCGCCTGTGCGCCGTGAACCGTCCCGTCAGCGCGAAGAAGACCGTGGTCAGAATCATCGGCAGCGCGATGGCCGTCAGCAGGATATGAGAGATAAGGATAAGGAAGTAGACGGGGCGGACTATTCCAGTTCCGCGAAAGACCGTGTCGCCGTGCGCGCTGTGATACAGGATATAAGAGACTAGAAAGAGCGCCGAGAAGAGGAGCGCGCCGAACATGAAGTTGCGGTGAGTATTGACGAGCCCTCTGCGGATTGAGACGAAGCCTGCGACGAGCGAGCAGGCGCTCAGGGTGTTGAGCGCGGCGTTCAGAGCAGGCAGCAAGTGGACGGAAGCGGCGAAGCCTTCTCCCATGCTCTCCTTGAAATAGATTAGCCAGAGCAGAAAACCTATGACGAGCGTGCTGAGCAGTATGCTCCAAATGACGACAGTCCTGTTGCTGACGGCTTCCTTCGTCTCGACCGGAAAAGATTTCATAAGAATATTCTAAACGCGCGGGGCCGCCAGGGCCACTAGCGGGGAGTCGTCCGGTCTCAGGGCGTCTCACCTTTCGGCGCAGGGCTCCGGGCGGCCGCGCGCTTGCCTTCAGCCGTCAAGGCATAGAAGTCGTTGCCGCGTTCTTCAAGGAGCCCTTCTCTGACGAGTCTTTCGACCGTGTCGAAGACGGCCGTGCGCGCTTCAGGGTCATTGCCGCCAGCCTCGAACAGCTCGTGCAGGTCGAGCGCCTCTTTCCCCCAATGCTCGAACATCCCCAGGACTTTCCGCGTCAGTTCGTCCATCTCTTTCCCCCGCACCCGGACTACTCCTTCGTGTGCTTAGGCTTCTCCGTCTTCACGGGTTCGTAGACTTCCTGGTAGCCGCAGCGCTCACACTGCCAGCTCGGGAAGACCGCCGACGGGTCGCCCGGGCTTTGATAGACGGCGCTGTCGGCCGGGATGATCTTGCCGCCGCATTTGGGGCAGACTCTTCCCCTGATGCTCTGTCTTTCGGAATCCAGGTTCGCTGCCTTCACATCTGCCTTCACATCTGCCATCGCTCTCACCTCACAAAAGTTTTCTTCTTATATTCAGGCGGGGCTTACGGGTCGAGGGGAGGACGCGGCCGAAAAGATTTCAAGCATGAGCCGGGCCGCCCGCCCTGAGCTTCATAGCAGCCCTCTCATCCTCTTCTTTGAGATGCGCGCCAGCGCCTTCGCCGCCTGCGCTGCCGGCGCGGCTCGTCCCAGCCTCGTCAGGGGCTTTACGGTATCTGTAGAGGACGACGATAAAGGCGCAGAACAGTAACACCGGGGGAACCAGAAGCACCAGCACGCCGAGGTTCATACCGCTCGCCGCGCGCCCGGCCTCAGCCGAATTGGCGACCGCCGCCTTGCACATGGCGCATTGCGCAAGCGCGGGCGCTGCCAACCCGGCCAGCAATCCGGCGACCGACATAATTTTAAGGACAGGCTTTAAGACTCTCATTAACATCTTTAACCGCTCACGGACGAAGCGAGAGCGCCCTGAAGCTGTCGGGGAAAAAGACGAAGAGCAGGCAGATACAGACCACCAGCATCGGCACCAGCGTCAAGACCAGGCTCAGACGCTCGAACCGCAGGTGCATGAAGTAGGCGACGATGAGCGCCGCCTTGATGACCGACAGCCCGATCAGAATCGTCAGCATGATGTGCAGCGAAACCTGCTTGTAAGCGAGAAAGACTTCGATGGCGGTGAGCAGCAGCAGCCAGCCCCAGACAATCGAGAACAGCTTCGCAGTCCCCTCGAAATGGATCGGCCCTTCGTCCACGACGGGCGCGGCGCTCTCCGCGCTGCCGCCGAAATTCAGATAGCCGTGAGAGCGGGCCCACAACACCGGGCTGATGAGAAAGACGCCCGCCAGCAGCAGAAAGACCACGGTGATGAAGAGGCTGTCGATGGAGAAGAAGTTCCCGGCCATGCGAACGTTGGCGATCACCAGGCCGAGAAACCCAAGGGCGAAGAGGAGCGAGACGAGGTTCAGCACCGCTTCCTCTCGGCTCGTCCATTTCTTTCCGGTCTCATTAACGCGACTCATCTTGTTTTCCTCGTCACGGTCAACTTCGGTTCTTCGATCAGGCTCACGGTCTGGACTAATGGCCCATGTCCACGGACATCAAATAGATCAAGGGAAAGACGAACATCCAGACCAGATCGACGAAGTGCCAGTAGAGCCCGCTGATCTCCACGTCCTCGTGGCGCGCCCGCCGCACGCGCACGGCAATCCAGCCCAGGTAGACGACGCCCGTGAAGACGTGAAACATGTGCAGTCCAGTGATGGCGAAGAAGGTCGCGCCGAAGAGGGGCGAGGCGTTGGGCCAACGGTGGGCCCACTCCTCGGCGAACTTGCTGCCCTCGACGAGGCCGAAGGGCCTGAGTCCTTCGTCTATCAGGTGCTTCCACTCGATCATGTGCAGCACGAGGAAGGAGAGCCCGCCGAGCATCGTCGCCGCTATCCAGAGCCGCACCTTGCCCTTCTCCTTGCGCGCCGAGGCCGCCACGGCCATCACCATCGTCAGGCTAGACGACAACAGGCAGAGCGTCATGACGGTCGAGAAGATGATGCTCGGGTAGAAGGGGAAAGGCGTGGCCCATTGCTCGCTGGCCGCGCGCACGTAGCTGTAGCCGATCAGGAGCGCCGAAAAGGTCAGCGCATCCGACACGATGAAGAGCCACATGCCGAGCTTTTTATGACCGACATGATAGGGGAGCGCCCCGCCGCTCCACTCTGTCGCCAGCAGTTGATCCGCTCTCGCTTCAGTGCTCACGCCCGAGTTACCTCCACACGAATAGGAGTAGAAACAGGTATATCCAAAGCCCGTCCATGAAGTGCCAGTAGACGGCCACCGCCCCGGCCTTCTCCGCCTGGCCCGCCGCCAACTCGCTCCCGGCGTAACCACGCCTGGCCCAGGCGCGCGCGAGCAGCAGCCCGAGCATCAGTATGCCTCCCAGCAGGTGCAGGCCGTGTATGGCCGTCAGCAGGTAGAAGAAGGCGCTGTGCGGATTGGTCGCGAGATAGATGCCTTGCGCCACCAGCTCGCGCCAGGCAAGCAACTGCGTCAGCAGGAATCCCAACCCGAGCAGAGCCGTACACGCCAGCCAGCGGCGATACGCTTCGGTTGCGCCGCCTCGAAGCCGTCGCCGCGACGCTTCAAACGTCGCGCTGCTCAGTAGTATCAGCGCAGTGCTCAGCCAGAGCATGTGCGGGACGCTTATCGGCTGCCAGTCGCCCGCCGTCGAGAGCCGCGAGCGGACGATGTAGGCGCTCGATAGCGCCGTAAACAACATCATGATCGAGGCCAGCGCGACCCACACTCCTATGCGGTAACGCTGATCCGGCAGATGGCGCGCGCCGTCATCGCCGCCACTGCCGCCGGGGCCCGGCCCTCCACGCCCGCGCGAGCCGTTTCCCCCGCCGTGGCCTCTTCTCCCGCCCCGAACGTTTCCCTTCGCAGGTCGGGTGACGGTCTTCTCAGTGCTGATGACCGTTGTGGCCATTACCGCTTCCTTTCCTTACTGCTTCCGAGTCGTGAGGCGTGGGCCCACCCGCTTCTGTCGGGTCGGGCTCCGTCTGCATGATGAAATCATTTGGTGCGCCGGGCACGGAGTATTCGTACGGGCCGCGATAGACGACCGGAGCAATGCCCGCGAAGTTATCGTGCGGCGGCGGCGAAGGGATGCTCCATTCCAGCGTCGTAGCCTCCCAGGGGTTGTCGCCCGCCCGCTCGCCCTTGAAGATGCTCCAGATAAAGTTGAAGAGAAATATAAACTGCGCCAGCGCCGTGATGATGACGGCGATGGTGACGAAGACGACGAGCGGGTGCAGCGATTGAAGAAACACGTACTCGGTAAACTGCGCGTAACGGCGCGGCATCCCCACTATCCCCATGATGTGCATCGGCACGAAGATGCAATAGACGCCCGCGAAAGTGATCCAGAAATGAATCTTGCCCAGCGTCTCGCTCATCATTCGCCCGAACATCTTCGGGAACCAGAAGGCCATCCCGGCGAACATGCCGAAGATGGCTGCCACGCCCATCACTAAATGGAAATGCGCGAGCACGAAGTAGGTGTCGTGCATCGGAAGGTCTAGCCCCGTCTGGCCCAAGACCAGCCCCGTGATGCCGCCCGCGACAAAGAGCGACACGAAGCCTATGGCGTAGAGCATGGGCGTGTGGAAACGAATCTTTCCGCCCCACAGCGTCCCCAGCCAGTTGAAGGTCTTGATCGCCGACGGCACGCCTATCGAGAGCGTCAGGATCGAGAAGGCCATCGCGGAATAGGGGCTCATGCCGCTAATGAACATGTGGTGGCCCCAGACGAAAAAGCCCAGCAGACCGATGCCGAACATCGCAAAGACCATCGCGCGATAACCGAAGACGGGCTTGCGCGCGAAGGTGGCGAGGATGTGCGAGGTCGCGCCCATGCCCGGAAGGATGGCGATGTAGACTTCCGGGTGGCCGAAGAACCAGAACAAGTGCTGCCAGAGTATGGGCGAGCCGCCCTTGTGATTCTTCAAGAGCACGTCAGAGACGACCAGGCCGCCGGGAATGAAGAAGCTCGTCTCGGCCACGCGGTCAAGGAAGAGCAGCACGCCTGCGCCCAGGAGCACAGGGAAAGCCAGGAGCGCCAGCACGGCCGTCGTAAACCATGCCCAGCACGTCAGCGGCATTCGCATCAGCGACATCCCGCGCGTCCGCATGTTGAGCAGCGTCGTGATGAAATTCAGAGCGCCGAGCAGAGAGCCGACGCAGAAGATGGCTATGCTGATGATCCAGAGGTTCATGCCCATGCCCTGCCCAGGGCCCGCGCGGCCGCCCAGAGCACTCAGCGGCGGATAGCCAGTCCAGCCGCCTATGGGCCCAATCGTGCCGCTCGCCTTGATGCCGAAGAGGCTCGCCCCGGCTTCCGTCCCCTCGACGAAGATGGCGAGCACGAGCGCCAGGAACCCGAGCAGCGTCACCCAGAAGGACATCATGTTCAGATTCGGAAAAGCCATGTCGTCGGCCCCGATCTGAATCGGCAGAAAGTAGTTCCCGAATCCGCCCTGCGGCGCGGTCGTCAGCACGAAGAAGACCATCATCGTCCCGTGCATCGTCACCAGCGAGAGATAAAATTCCGGGAGCATCACGCCGTCGGGCGCGCCCAGCTTGAAGAGCGTGCCGAGGCCCTGCCAGTGCTGCTCGGGCCAGGTCAGCCTGAGGCGCATCAGGATGGAGAGGAACATGCCGACGAAGACCGAGACCATCGCCAGCAGGAGATACTGTATGCCTATGACCTTATGATCTATGCTGAAGATGTACTTGCGTATAAAGTTGGTCGGGGCCGGATGGCGATGCACCCCTTCGTGCCCCTCTGCGTGGGCCGACGCGTGACCGGCGTGACTGCTTTCCACTTCTGCCATAAGTGCACTTCTCCTTCGTCGCCCTCAGGCCCTATTCTTTCTCTCTCCGCTTCGCTGCCGCCCTGTAAACTATTTACCCGGAGGCAGCGGATACTTCTTGAGCAGCTCGTTCATACGCGCCTGGAATTTCGCCTGCGGCAGCGCCATCAGCTCGGTGTGCTCGTTCGCTGGCAGCACCAGCATGTTGGCCCGCATCTTGTAGTGGAGCTGGCCGCACAGCTCTGCGCAGGCGACCTCGTATTGCCCGACCTGGTTCGCCGTGAAATGAAAGTTGATGTTCATGCCCGGCACGGCGTCCTGCTTGATGCGCAGTTGCGGAACCCACAGATCGTGCGTCACGTCCTTCGAGCGCATAATCAGGTTGACGGTCTGGTTGACGGGGACGATCAGGGTCGAGACCACTGAGTCGTCCTTGGCGTTCGGGTCTTGGTCGTCCAAGCCTATGAAGTTGAGCGAGGAGTCCGAGATCAGCTCGGGGCGCGTCTGGCCCAGGCGGCCGTCCGCGCCCGGGTAATGAAAGTTCCACTGGAACTGCTGCGCGACGACCTCTATCTTGTAGGCGTTGGCCGGAGCGGCCTGAAAATGTAGCTGGGCCCAGACCCTTTGGCCCAGGACGGCAAGGCCGATGAAGATGATGGCAGTGATGACCGTCCAGACTATCTCCAGGCGGTTATTGCCGTGCGAGTAGGTGGCGCGCTCCGCAGTCTGGTTGTCGCGGTAGCGCCAGAGCGTGTAGCCGAGGCCCACCTGCGCGGCCGTGAAGGCCAGCCCGACGACTATGATCGTCAATAGGAACTGGCGATCAATGCTCGGCCCGTATTCGGAGATCGAAGGCGGAAACCACCACCCGGCAAAAAACAGCCCCACAGAGCCGAGCGTCAGAATCCAGATCAGTATTGCCAGTGCGCGCCCCATCGGCCAGTTCTCCTTCAGGTTATTGGTTAGCGATTGAGCACCATCAAGCCGAACAGTATCGGAAGATAAAGCACGGAGGCGAGCAGGAGCCGGCGCGCCTGCTGCCTAGACTTTGAGATCGCCGCCCGGATGCTGCTGTAGAGAAAGAGCAGGCCGAGCAGGATTGCGCCGTAAAAGTAGACCGCGCCGCTAATGCCCAACAGGGTCGGAAGCAGGCTCACAGGCAAGAGCAGCACTGTGTAGACGACTATCTGCTGCGCTGTGATGCGCCCCTCGGGCTCGACCACGGGCAGCATCACAATGCCCGCTCGCTCATAATCCTCCCGGTACATCCAGGCGATGGCCAGAAAGTGCGGGAACTGCCACAGAAACAGTATGGCAAAGAGCACCCAGGCTTCCATCCCCGTAGCGCCGCGCGCCGCCGTCCAGCCCATCAAAGGCGGCATCGCGCCCGGAAAAGCGCCGACCACGGTCGAAAGCGTCGTCCGCGTCTTGAGCGGCGTGTAGAGAAAGAGGTATCCGGCGACAACCGTTAGGCCCAGCAGCGCCGTCAGCACGTTGACCATCAGCGCGAGGTAGATTTCCGCGCCCACGGTCAGAGCCAGGCCGAGCGCGCAAGCCTCTAAAGGGAAGAGACGGCCCGACGGCAAAGGACGCTGTGCCGTGCGCCGCATCCGCGCGTCCAGATCACGCTCCATGTATTGATTGAGCGTCGCGATGCCTGATGAGAGCAGGGCGATGCCGATCATGCTGTGCGCGAGTAAGAGATAGTTGACCCGTCCGACCGTGCCGAGGCAGAAGCCTGCGGCCGCAGTCAGGACGATCAGGAAAGTGATGCGCGGCTTGGTCAGTTCCAGGTAGGCCGCGAGCCTCTCGCGACCGCTCGCCCGCTCCGTCTCCAACTCCGTCCCGATCCCGCCCTGTGCTAATTCGACAGCGATACTTTTCATAAACAAGCTCTAAGCCTTCAACCTCACCTTGTTAACCTATGATGATTTGTAGCTTCCGGCACTGCCCGTTTAGTCAGTCAGGTCGTCACGCTCGCCGACGGCCGTGCCCGAACTTCAAAGGCCGAGTGCGCTGGCCTGAGCCGCTTGTAGACGCGCAAAGTGAGCACGACGATTGTAGCCAGCACAAGCGCCCCGCAGGCTACGTGCGCGACCGTCACTGTGACTATGGGCTTGAGCGGCTGCGGCCAGTCGGGCGAGGCGCGCCGCGAGAGATAGGCCGCCAGCCCCAGGCACAACTGCACACCGAGCAACAACAGGCCGAGCGCGGCGGGCCGCGTCAGGTAACTCTCCCCCGCGTGACGGCGCAAGACCGTAATCAACGTTCCGCCGAGCACAATCGTCACCAGCCCCGCGCCGCCCACGTGCGCGAGCACCAGGTTCGTCGGCAGGTGCTCGTCCCAGGAGGCCGAATGTCTGAGCGTCGCGCCGATCACCAACTGCACGAAGGTCACGACGAAGGCTGCGACACAAAGCGGCCTGAGCGACGGGCCCTCGCGCTCTTCTCTCGTGGGCAGAGACTCTGCCATCCACCCTTGCGAGGTAAAGACCGAAAGGCTGACCAGCGTGCAGAAGAAGAGCTGCGCCAGGCACGCGTGGGCCGAAGAGACCCACAGCGGCAGCATCAGCTTGACCGTTAACCCCCCGAGCAACCCTTGAGCGATCACAGCACAGAGCGCGACGAAGCTCAGGCGCCTGACCCACTGCCTCGGCTCTCGTCTCCACATCCAGACGGCCAGGACAATCGTCAACATTCCGACCGACGTGGCGATCAAGCGATGACCGTGCTCGTAGAAGAGATTGCCCACCATCGGCGGAAAGACCCTCCCCCAGGAGAGCGGCCAATCCGGGGCGGCGAGCCCTGCGCCGTGACTCGTCACCAGCGCCCCGGCGACGATCAACACAAACGTCGCCGCAGTTACCAAAATCGTAAAGCGATGTAAACCCCTGCTCATAACTACAGTGATAAGTGACGAGTGACAAGTGACGAGTAAAAGCTGATTTGCTTGTCACTCGTCACTCATCACTTGCCACTGTCTCAATGTCCTCCGACGACGGGCAGCTCAAGCGCGGGCATCACCTGTAGAGAGCCGCTCTGTGGCGAAGAGGCCGTGCCCGAGCCCATCTTGAATTCCTGCGTCACAGTGCCCTTGCTGTCCACTTTGACCTGTGCAGTCTTGGTGCCGAACTTTTCGTGCCAGGCTTCCAGGGTGTAAGTGCCGGGCGGAACATTCTTGATCGTGAACGTCCCGTCCTCTTTGGTGACGGCGGCGAAGGGATGCTTGGTGACGCCGATCCAGGCTTTCATCCAGGGGTGCTGGTTGCACTTGACGGGAATCAAGACCTCTGCGCGCTTGAAGACGGCGCTGATGGGCGGCGCGCTCTGTCCCTGTGCCTGGTTGAACGGGTCGTTATTCTTGGGCTGCACGTTGACGTTGTGCGTGGTCGGGTCGCTGTTGGTAACGTTCAGTTTTTGCCCGACCTGCACGGAGATCATGTGCGGCACGTAATGGCATCCGCTCTGGTCGAGCGCGGCGTCTCCGGCAGCGTCCCACTTAAAGCTGTCCAGCTTCTTATTGCCTTCGGTGGTCTGCCCGTCCTTGATATAGACAAAGACATATTCGACCGCGCCGTTTTTGACCACCACGTCTTCGGCGACGGCGTTCGGGTTCTTGGCCGCGCAGGCAGCGTCGGCGGCCATGTCTATAGGCTTAGACTCGGGCGCTGTCGCGCCGTCAAAAGAGACCTTGCCCGTGATCGTCCCCTCGTTGCCCGTCGGCTTGTAGGGCGTCCCTGCGGTCTCCGCCGGTGTGTCTTCCAGGTCTTCGTCCTCGTCCTTCGAGCAGGCTGCGACAAAAGAGAGCAGCGCCAGCGCGAGAAAGAGGACGAGCCAATATCGTCTCTTTTCAGGTTGCATGATTACTTCCTCAGATTATAAGTATAAAACTGAAGCCTGGCCAAACGGGCGGCCGCGCCTTCAGGGTGAAAAGTTTACGGGCCTGTGCGCCACCGCCACCCTGTCCAGGGCGAGCGGTGTCGAGTCAGATGCACGACCAAGCGTAGGGTCGGGCGCACGGCCCAGGGCCAGGGGGCTGCGGCTGTTGGGCCCACGCGGGCGGCCGCGCTGCCTGGGCCAGAGGCGACTGACGGCCTGTCCTGTCGCGGCTGCGCCACTCTCTTTAGGCGCGGGCGTCTCGCCGCTCGTCGCCGGAGGCGAGGTCGAGGCCAGGCGTCGCTGCTCGTCCGCCGTCAGCTCGAACATGTAGCGCACGAGCAGGTCAGCGTGGTCGCCGTGATAATCGTTGAAGGCCGGGGGCGTCTCGCCGCTAAAGACCCACCGATCACCATCCTTCTTAAAGAGCCCTGAAGGCATGGCCGTGCCCGGGCTGATCTGCTGCGGGTCAAGTATCCAGCGATACGTCCAGCCCGGCTTCAGGCGCTCGCTCGCCAGCAGGAAGTTTGGAGCCAGGGCCGTCTTGTCGTGCGCCGGATCGCCCGTGATGTGACACTTCAGGCAGGGCGCGCCGCGCGAGGTGAACAACTGTCGCGCGAGCGTGCGCTCCTGCTCCGTGAGCGCCTCAAGCTTCTCGGGTATGTAAGGCTCCTGCTGCGCCGAGACGGCCATGAAGAAGCGCACGAGCGTACGCAACTCCTGCGGCGAGAAGCTGAAGGTCGGCATCCGCGCCTTCAAATACGGGCGCACGCCGTTGCGGTCAAGGCCCGGCTGTGGCTTGAAGTGGACAAGGGGCCCTTGAGCGTTGCCCCCGCCGGCAGAGTTTCCACCGGCGGCGCTTGCTGTCTGCCCCGTTCCTCCTCCTCCTGTGCCGCCCGTCGTTCCGGTGGCAGGCGGCGACTTCCCGCCCGCACTCTGCGCCGCGTATTGATTGCCCGTCGGCGCGTTTGCAGGCGATGGGCCCACAGTCTTATCACTTCTGCCGGGCGCGGCTCTTCCCTGCTCGTCGCTCAGGGACGGGTCGCGCAGGAAGCGCAGGAGCCAATCGGGGTCAACGCGCGCGCCCTCGCTCGTCAGGCGCGGGGGAAGCTGGTCTCGCCACTCGCTCGTTTGATAGAGCGGCAAGCCCATCAGCGTAGACGCCTGGCCGACCTGTATGCTGTGACAGCCCATGCAGTTGTATTTCTTGATGACCCACCAGCCGTCCTGTATGTCCTTCTGACGGTTTGTCGCGTTGTAGAAGAGCGATTGCGGGACGTTCGCACCCTCGACGCCCACGCTGCCGATCAGAAACGTCGTCAGCGCGTTGTTCCAGTCCTCATGCTCGTCCTTCTTCATGAAAGGCTTGGGCATGCGCAGCATGTCTTTGGGCTCTTTCTCTTTGCCACGGTCGTAGATTCCGGGCTCCTCTATCTTGTGCGAGATGAAGCCGTGCGCGTCGTACCAATCCTTGTGCTCGCCCGTGCGTTCGTCCTTGATGGGCTGGTTGGTCTTGGGGTCAATGCCCTCTTCGGCCAGCCGGGTCAGCAGCGCGAAGTCAAAACGCTCAATCGGCGTCGAGCCTTCGGCCGTCAGCTCCTTGCCTATGCGCTGCTCCTCTTCCAGCCCCTTGATCTCGTGGCATCCGGCGCAGCCGTAGGTTTTGACGAGCGCGCGCCCCTGATCTTTCAAGGCCGGGTCGTCGAGGAATGAAGCGTCCGGGTACTGCTGCCTCGAACTGAGCGAGAAGAGATAGGTGGCGATGTCTTCGGCATCCTTCTCGGTCAGGCGGAAGTTGGGCATCACGGTCATGTTCTGCACCTGTATCTCCGCGCCGTCGTTCGGGCACTTCGAGTGATCCTGGTCGAAGACGTAAGGCTTGCCGTTTCGCTCGTAATCCTCGCGCGTCAGGTCGCGCTTCTCCTTCGGGCAGTAAGGGGCCCAACGCTCGCGCGGGTTATAAATCCAGCGCACTATGTAATCGTAGCTGGCCTTGTCGCCGACCCTCGTCAAGTTGGCCGCGAAGTCGCCGCCGACGCTCTGGCTGCCTTCGCCTATCGAATGGCAGGCAAGACAGCCGCGCGTCTCGAAAAGCTCCTTGCCGTGCGCGCCGTCGCCCGGCTGGCGCTTCGGAACCTGCCCGTCAAAGCTATCCTGCCAGATAAAGGCGGCGATGGCTTTGCGCTCACTGTCCTCGCGCGTGTCCGGGTGATCGGGCCGCTGGTTATCACGGCCGTCGATGCGCCAGAAGGTAGGCATCTTCGTGCCGGGACGGAAGGCTTGCGGGTCGCGGAGCCATTCGGGCAGCCATTCTTTCCTCAGTTTCAAGCGCACGTCCTTGAGGTTGGGCCCGACCTTCTTCTGATCCTGCATTAAATATTTGGACTGCGTATTGAGCTGCTCGATGCGGGCTGCGAGCAGGGAGTTTGTGACGCGCATGTTTTCGGCGCGGGCAAGGAGGCGCTGCGCCGCAGCGTCGTCCTCGGCGTTGGCGCTCTCGTCCCTGGCTATCCTTGACTCGCGCTCGTTGGCGGTCATCTGCTCTTCCAACTGCTTGATGGTCTGGCGCGCGTTCGAGAGCGCGTCCGTCTCGCGGTCATAACCCTCGAAGCGATGGCAACCGACACACCCTCGGTCTTGGAAAAGGTCTTTGCCCTTGGTGAGCGTTGGCGCGAAATCGAGCACGCGGTCGTTCTGGTGGCACTGCTGGCAGCCCGCCTCCATGTTCTCGCGGGCCCAGAGCGGGTGCAGCCAGAATGGGTTCTGGCCGTGGGCCTTGACGACGGTGGTCGTGGCACGGCCGTTGCCGCCGTGGCAACTGGAACAGCCGAATTTTTCCGGGTTGTGGATTTGCAGCAGCTCTTTACTGGGGTGGCTGGTGGAGGCGCGGGCCAGGGCGTCGGGCTTGCGGCGCGGCGCGGCCATCGAGGCCGGCGTGATCGTGACGGGCTCGCGCACTCCGAGGTGACAGGTCTCGCAGCGATCTACGATGTTATATTCGAGCACGCTGATCTGGCGCAGAGAGTAGTCGAAGTTCTGGTTGCGCCGGATTAGATTGTTGAGCTGCTCGTCGGTCAGCCCCGTCACGTTCTCCTTCAGGTAATCGTCGCGCTTCTTGGCCAGTTCCGAAGGCTTCTTTAAAAGCTCGGCCTTCTCGGTCAAAAGCGCAGCCTTTCGATCTTTCAGCTTGGTGTAGCGGTCTTCAAGCTCCGGATAGGTCAGTTCCTCCTTCGTCACTTTGTTGGAGCCGTCGGCGGCAGGCATCTCGACCGTCACCTTGCGGCTCTTCTCCTTCTCTACCTGCTGGCGCAAGCTGTTGCGGTCGGAAACGCCCGAGGCCGTTTCAATCCTGTAGTTGAGGACGGTGATGTAGCCGCGCGCGTTCTGGAAAGGGTCTGTGATGGCATCCAACTGTTTTTGGACGATGGCGACTTCGCGGTCTATCTCCTGGCGGCGAGGCTTGGCGGCCTCCTCAGCCTCCTTGGCCTCATCGGCGAGCTTCTGGTAATCGGCGCTCGCCTTGACCTCGGCCTCAGTTCCCGGCCCGCCCTGCTTGGAGCGCGCGCGCAGGCGTCGCAGGAAACGGTTCTCGCGTTTGACGAACTCCTGCTGCATCCCCTTCCAGGCGCGCTGCCCGTAGACCTCGTCGTAGAGTGCCCAGGCGAGCGAGCCCATCAAAAGCAGCGCGCAGACGAGCAGGATGCCGCTCGTCGAGCGGCTGACAATCGGGTCGCGCACGGGCGCGGCCGGCTCTTTCTTGACAATCGCTTCGTCTTGAGGCGAATCAGCCACCTTTCAATCTCCTCCCTAGCCAGGCTCAAAATGACTTGGCTCAGATATTGAACCAGGGCGTCACCCACACGTACTTGATATTGAATGCCAGTCTGAGCAGCAGCTTGATCGGCAAAGCCAGCAGCACCGAGACGGCGAAGAACTGGAACGTCAGGTATTGCAGCAGGCTCGTGCGCGCCAAAATCTTCTGCTCAAATTCGTCCTTCGTTGTGGCCCACAGCTTCAGACGCTTCCACCAGGAAAGCCCCCGGTCGAAGCGGTCGAAACCGCCCCGCGTCAGCAGCCAGTGAAAGAAGAGTCCCCCCAGAATGTAGAAAGCTCCGACGACGAGCGCGCCGAAGATCATCTTGAACGGATTGACCGAGAGAAAGCCCAGGCCGAGCAGTTTGCCCACACGGCTCGTCGCAATCCAGTCATGCAGGTCTATGTTTTTGTCGAAGACGACGGCGTTGTGATCCCAGGTCTGGCCGGGCCAGAACCAAATCCAGCCGGGCCCGCGGATGAAGGTGCCGATGAAGATCAGCAGTATCCACATCAGCCAGCCCCACCCGTACATCAACAGCGCCCCCCGCCGCTGCTTGATCGTGTAGTAACCGTTGCCGAGCGGGTTCGAGTCCACGTACGGAAAAGTCATCAAGCCGACCATGATGATCGAAGGCATCACCACGCCCGCGATCCACGGGTCGAAGTAGACGAGCATCTCTTGCAGCCCGAGGAAATACCACGGGGCCTTAGAGGGATTCATCGTCAGATTCGGATTGGCCGGCTCTTCCAGCGGCGCGTTGAGCGTGATAGACCAGATGAAGAGGACGACCGTCACGATCACTGCGGCCAGAAACTCTATCCGCACCAGGTAGGGCCAGACGTGCAACTCTCTGGCCCAGCCGGGACGCCACGGCTCCACCTTGCGATGATGCGTCTTCGCCAGTTGCGGCTCGCCCTCAAGACGCTCGATGAGGCGGTCATTGGCCCGCGCCTGCTTGATGCCGTACCAGGTAAAGAACGGCACGAGAAAGAGCATGGCGACAATCGGCACGTTGTCGGGCGCAGAGGTGATCTTCCAGAGCTGGTGCCAGTCCTGTACGAAAAAGATGGCGTACACGGCGACGAGCAACACCAGCACAAGCCATATCCATGTCCCCCTGCCAGGCTTGAAGCTACGCTTTTCCATCTCCAAATCTCCGCTTGAGTCAGGTCGGCTTTTTTCTCAACTACTTCTGCGCGCTACTTCTTCTTGATCGCTTTCATCTCCGATTCGAGCATCACGGGCGCTGGCCCACTGATGCCCCCGTCCTTGCGTATGCGCCAGAAATGGACGGCCATAAAGATGGAGGCCACGAGCGGGATGCCTATGCAATGCCAGATGTAGGAGCGCAAGAGCGCGTTGGCATCCACGATTGAGCCGCCCAGGAGTCCGAAGCGCACGTCGTTGAAGGGCGTCATGCCCAGTTGCGGCCCGAACGGCCCTTCGCTGCCGAACATGGGCGTGGCGCGCGCCATGTTCGTTCCCACCGTCACGGCCCAGAAGCCCAACTGATCGTCCGGCAATAGATACCCCGTGAATGAAAGCAGCAGCGTCAAGACGAGCAGCACTACGCCGACGCACCAGTTGAACTCGCGCGGCCGCTTGTAAGAGCCCGTCAGCACCACGCGAAACATGTGCAGCCAAGTCGTAATCACCATCAGGTGCGCGGCCCAGCGGTGCATGTTCCTCAAAATCTTGCCGAACGGCACGTCATGCTCAAGATAGAGAATGTCTCGAAACGCCTGCACCTTGGTCGGGTGGTAGTAGAACATCAGGAGCACGCCCGTAAAGGTCAGCACGATGAAGAGGTAGAAGGTGATGCCGCCCATGCCCCACGTAAAGCCGTAGCGCACGGCGTCACGGTTGACTTTGGCCGGGTGCAGGTGCAGAAAGACGTTTGAGAGGATGGCGAGGCTGCGGTTGCGCGGGTCTGAGCGGTCGTGCGAGACGCGAAAGATGGATTTCCAGAGCTGCGTCTGCTGCGGGTCTTTGTAAGTCTTGGCCTCTTCCCTGGCCCGCTCCGCGAGCGCCACACCTTCGGCGCGCACTCTCCCGACCAGGCCCACTTTCTCGCCGTTGCCGTCCGTGAGCTGTTTCGTCTCCTGCGTCCTCGTTTCCTTATTCTCAGGCTCCATCTGTCAGCCCTCACAATCTTGAATTATGGCTTAGAGTGGAATATAGGCTCCCGGTTCCTCGAACCCGTTCTTGCCGCCCTTGGGCCACTCGTAGAGCTTGCCGACGTTGACGACGACCTGACCTTCGGCGTCAAGCTCGACGTGAGCCCGATCCATAGGCCGAGGAGCCGGCCCCTCAAAATTTATCCCTTCGCTGTCGTAGCCCGAGCCGTGACACGGACACTTGAACTTGTTCTCGCTCGCCTTCCAGTCCGGCGTGCAGCCCAGGTGCGTGCAGCGGGCGTAGATCACGAACAGGCGATCAGAGGTCTTGTCCACCCAGATGCGGTACTGCTGCTGGTATTTCGTGTCCACGCCGAGGCCGTAATCCGCTGGAAAGCCTATGCGGAAGATGCTCGACGGCTCGAAGATGCTGCGCGGCAGGAAGAAGCGCAGGAACATCAAAAAGCTGGTGACGAGGAATCCGGCGATGCTGGCCCAGATGATGCGCCGCCTGACCTTGTTGACCGGAGGGTCTGGCGTGCTCTCGACGACAGCGCCCGCAGGCTTAGCCGCCGCAGGCTTCGGCACGCCCTTGTTGACGGCAGCCGTCGGAGTTGAAGTGGACTTGGCCGCGCCTGCGGCTCCCGGCGTCCGCGCCGCTGGCGGCGCACCGGCCGGCGTCTCCTTAGAGAGGGCCGGAGCCTTCTTCACAGGCTCCCTGGCGGGGGCCCCGGGCGGCGCGGCAGCCGCAGTCGGTTGCGCTTCGCTCGGCGCAGCCGGAGACGGCTGAGCAGCCTGCTTGCCGTCGTCGGCCGAGGCCGGTTCGACCGGCTCACTGGCGGCCGCAGGAGGAGGAGCGGCGGAAGAATCTTTGACGCTCTCGGTTAACGGATCGGGTTTTTCTTCAGTACCCACGCAGCAAACCTCCATCGGAAAACTGGCGCATTATGGCTAGAATTACCAGTGCGGGGCTGGCGATAGACCGCTACCCAGGAGACCGGCCTCAAGATTGTACAATTCCCCGCTTCACAGGGAACGACTCTCTGCTACGATCTCCAGAAATCTATGCATTATCATGAAGAGCGCCGTGCCAGCATGATATTATTAATTGGCTCGGTTGCCGTATTTATACTCTTTTCACGAAGATGTGGCAAGATTTAAATTTTACTATGAAGACGCGGAACGCTTCATAAAACCTGAGTCCTGAATCTGTAGGCTGACCGAACAAACTCGCTTTGCGATGAAGAAGAGAGCGCAAGTCACGATCTACACGCGCCCCGGCTGCCATCTCTGCGAGGAGGCCAAGCGCGAGATGCTCGCAGCCGGTTGCGCGGACGATTACACACTGGAAGAGGTCAATATAGACGACGACCCGGCGCTCAAAGAGCTTTACGGCTGGGAAATTCCCGTCGTCACCATCAACGGCACTAAAGCCTTCAAGTACCGCCTGACGGCCGCCGACTTCAAATCAAAGCTCAAACGCCTGGGCCGCTCGGGCCCGGCCGCTCAGTCCTAAGCCCTCACTGGCTCCCGAAACGGAAGCGATATTCGGTCGAGTTGGCGAACCCGTTGGTAATTGTCCGGAAATTCCCCGTCTGTTGCAGGACATCGACCCAGTGCTGATACAACGCGTCCGGGTCTCTGCGCAAATACCCGAAGTAGTGCATCACTATCGTCGCCTCGTTGAAAAACCTGGCGTCCACCTCCGCACTCTCCACGATCTCCTTCAACGCCTGTCCACGACTGATCTGGCTCGCCGCCAGGCGGTTGATAATGTCTACTCTGTTGGAGATCGTCGTCCCTGCTCGCTGCAAGATGGCATCGACGAAGGGCTGCCCGCTCCCCAAAGAATCGTAAGCCGAGCGAAACTCCTGTCGGCTCATAAACTCCTGGATGAAATCCAGTTTGCTCTGCTCAAGCTCCTGGGTGGTCTGAAAGCCGCTGACTCTGGCCAGGTCTGGCATGAACTCCGCGTAGTGCGGGAATCTGCCCAATGAAGCAGCATAGACTTTGTAGACGAAATAGCCACGGTCTCTGAACTCAGGAGAGAGATAGATGCCCGAAGAAACTGCCAGCCGGTCGCAGGAAGTATTCCCCTGCGGGCAGTTGTTGATCGTCGAAGTCCAGTTCGCAAAGCCTGCC
>DASVQF010000023.1:0-32483 GCA_036389315.1 Pyrinomonadaceae bacterium | reverse complement strand
CCGATCAACTGTTCCTCGTCGATCATCTCCAGCAGCCCTGTGGAGATGATGAAGATAGACTGCCTGTAGAGCCCGGAGAAGGGTGCGTCCTGCTTTATGACCGCGACGTCCCAATCCCTTTGGAAGAGAGCCAGGATTGGTCTGGGCTTCTTCACTACCCTCTGCGACTGTTTGCTCCCGGCATCGTAGATCGGGGTGTTTCGCAGCTCCGGCTTGGCTTTTAGCTCCTGCCAGTATTTCGGCTTATCGCTTTCAGGTACCCGCTCACCCCGCAGTTGTAAATGATGCCTGAATAGTTCTTGAAAGTTCGACAACTGACTCGCACCCTCGACCGCCGTGATCGCCTGGTCAATAGTTACCTTTTCCGAGGCCGCACACTTGTCGCTGCTCCAATCTTTCCCTGCGGCAAGACTGCTGCTAAAAACGAAGCACGCGAGGACACCGGTGAGCAGCAGTCTTAAGAAACCCGTCGTCGAGCGTAGATTAGTGATGACGACTGAGTATCTGTTTGATATAAAAGCGGATAGTTTTATTTGAGAGTTGTTCTGGCTCATGCGCTCTGCGTTTTCACCAACCGACGGATGAGGGGCGCTGTCCGGAAAAAGCGAAGTCTCCGGGCAGCAGAAAATGAAACGCCCCATAAGTTTCCTTATGGGAACTCCACGCGCAGCATACCTTTAATTGCGAAATCAATCAAGGGACAGCGTTTTGTCTCCGGAGGAGGTCTGCTCTGATGGGGACACGCTCGGCGCGCCCGAAGCCTGATCGTCTGCCGGAAAAGCTAAGACAAATCAGACACTCGCTCGGCTACACGCTGGAGGAGATGGCAGGGGCTCTGAAGGGTGTGAAGAAATCCCCCCCATCCAGGTCACATGTGCTTCGCTTTGAGACCGGGGAGAGAGAACCCTCTCTTTTTGTCTTGCTTGAATATTCGAGGGTCGCGCGGTGCCCTCTCGAGTTAATCGTGGATGATGAACTGGATCTGAAATTGGCTGGCAATGTGAAGAAAAAAAGGTAATTTCACGCGTCAGTATCTATCAAACGGTCTAAGGGTTTCTTATGCCGGCTAAAACCATAGCTGGTGTTACTAAACCACTATGCACTGAAAGTGCATAGGTTGCACCGAGACTGAAAGTCTGACTCATTCCAAGATGAATGGGTCACTTTCCTTATTCGATGGATGCCGATGATGCTCAAGGTATTCTTGCACCACCTCTTCCGTGATATTGCCCGTGCTCCATGCTCCATATCCTATCGCCCAGAAGTGCTTTCCCCAGTACTGTTTTCTCAGGGCCGGGTATTCTTCTTGGAGACGGCGGCTGGTGCGTCCTTTCATCCGTTTGACTAAGTCCGATAGTGACTTCGACGGCGGGTACTCAATATGCATGTGGACATGGTCTTTGCTCACCACACCCTTGAGAATCCGCACGTCCTCGGCGTCGCAGATTTGCACGAGCAAATCTCGACACCTCAGTTTGATGTCTCCTTGAAGCACATGGTAACGATACTTCGTGACCCAGACGATATGTGCTGTCAGTCTTGTAATCGTATGACCGCTGTGCCTGTTCTCTGTCATCAGGCACGACTTCTATCACGCGCTGGAAGTGTGTAGCAACTGAAAGTCTTGCACCGAAGGTGCATAGTTTAGTACTAGCGCGTTTGGGACAATAAAGGCCATCGGCAAGCAGCAAATACTTGAATACTACAAAGCCTTCGGCGGCCCGCCTCCTCCCGACTTAGATCACCAGGGCATTGAGGATATAACCATCGGAAAGGGCTCGATAGTTTACTACTGCCGACAGGGGGAGTGGCTCAAGCTACAAGGAGCAGATTGAGCAAGAACCGCTGATTGATTCCTCCGCCTAAAGCTTCAGCAGATTGCCGGACGCAATCCCTCATCCCATCCTTTTTGTTTAATCTCGTGGCAAGATATTGTTATATCTTGGCTGGCATGTTAATATTTCTCTTGCGTTCTTCAGGAACGCTTCAGTAGAACGGCCTTCACAATTTTTCCGGTTCGGCCTGCCCCTGAGCTCCAATCGTCGGAGCCGTACCCATTTGAGACAACCTGAACCCCGGTAAGCAGCATGAAAAAGTTCCCTCTTTTCTGTCTCCTGGCGCTGCTGTGTGCGTCGCCCGCCCTGGCCCAAAACGGCTATCGTTATGACAACTTCGACACGCGCCAAGGCGTGCGCGTAGAGGATCTGCCGACGGCTTCAGTCCTGCCGTCGTCCAGGAATGTGCGCAAGACGGCCCACGTCAATAGCTCGGTGGAGGGCCCGGGCATAGCCAGCAGGCCCGCGCCGCTCCTCTATACGCAGCCGCGCAGCATGGGCATGGCGGCCAGCCGCTCCCTGGACGGTTTTACGACCGGCAACGCGCAGCTCGATTCCTACATAGTCGAATCCAGCGTGCGTAACGGAGTTGACCCGGTCTTGATCTACGCCACGATGCATCAGGAATCTTCGTTCAAGCAGCGCGCGCTCTCTCCGAAGGGGGCGAGCGGGCTGATGCAGTTGATGCCCGGGACGGCCAGGCGTTTCGGCGTGACCAATATCTTCGACCCGCGCCAGAACATAGAAGGCGGCGTGCGCTACATGCGCTTTCTGCTGGACGCGTTCGGCGGCGACGTTTCGCTGGCTCTGGCCGGATACAATGCCGGCGAGGGCGCTGTGCTCAAATACGGCCGGCAGATTCCGCCCTATCGTGAGACGCAGGAATATGTGCGACGGATTACGCGTCGCTATGCCCTGATGCGTGACCCGCAGACGGCGCGAACGGCCAGACCCCTGGCGTCGCCCTCGCAGGTCGCAGAAGTCCAGTCCGAGCGCACCGTGCCGCTCACAATCTACGAGCGCAACGTCTACGCCGTGCGCCTGCCTGACGGCCGGCTACAGCTCGTCAGTCAATAACAGACGCCGGGCTATCTTCCGTGTAGCCTCTGAAACAACCGGACGGGGCCGCTTCTTCCTGATCTGAGAAGAAGCGGCCCCCGCGTCGTTTCAGACAGAGCGGTATTTTTTGTATCATTGGCCCGACGACGCCCACGCGGCCCGAGCCTTCGGTCGTGTAGCGCCTGCCCGGCGAGCATCTAATCTTCGAGGAGGCCCCCGTCTCTTGCCCAGCTCCGGTTCAGTTAATAGCGCGTTTGCGTCCGTACAGGATCGCCCGCGCCGCGCGCTCGTAGTGGTGGACGCGGCCGCCGCGACGTTGCAGAAATACCTGATGGCCTACGGCTACGAGACGCTGACGACGACGACCGACGCGGCGCAGCGCATCATCAGTGAGTTCGCGCCCGACGTGGCCATTATAGAGCTGCATCGCGCAGGCATCAGCGGCGAAGACGCAAGCATAGCTCTGGCCCGTCGCCTGCGCGCAGAGCCCGCGACCTACTCCCTTCCCCTGGTCTTCGTCTGGGCCGAGGACGAGCGCGCCATGCGCAGCGCGGCCATCTACGTCGGCGCAGACGACTACTTCGCGCTGGCGACTCCGGCCCCGGAAGTCCTCGCCCGCCTGGACGCCCTCTTCTGGCGCGTCGAAGCTGATCGCAGGGCCGCGCCCGTGGCCGGCGACCAGCGCCTTGAGATAGACAATTTCATGCTGCTCCTGGACGCCGTGCGCGACGATATGCGCGCGGGCGCGAGCGGCACGCTCGGCCTGATCTATCCGGTGGCGCGCGACGAAAGCCAGGCTATGGATAAGAGCCTGCGCGACCGCACGCTTCAACAGGCCCACAGCTTTTTCAAGCTCAACCTGCGAAGGGTTGACGCCGTGGCCTTCTATGGGCCCACGACGCTGCTCGTCTACTTGCCGCGCATGAAGACTGAGGCGGCCGTCGAGACGCTCTCAAAGCTGCGCGCCGAATTCCTGGACGAAGTGGCCGAGTGCGACGTGGCCATCGGCCTGGCCTCTTTTCCTGAAGACGGCTCGGATGTCGAGAGCATGATCGAAAAGGTCGAGACGGCAGTCACCTTCGCTCGCGTGAGCGGTCAGGCCGAGCGCATTATGACTTACGAGATGGAACAGCGGGCGACCGAAGCGGCGGCGGAGACTCCTCCTCTCTTGACGACACCGCCTCCCCTGGCTACGCCGCCCCCGTACGTGCCCGAAGCGCAGAGCACTACACCGCCGCAGGCGCGCACCAGTGAAGAACGCGCGCATCATGCCGAGCCCGCCGCGCGCGAGAAGCGCGATGACGATGAAGGCTTGGGTGCGGGCGTAGATGCCGCTGCGATTGCGCTCAACCAGCATGCCATGCAGATGAGTGATGCCGTCTCTGCCCGTCATGCTTCGGAGGCTGCGGCAGAGGAGCGTGAGAGGCGCTCGCGCGGAGCGATCATGCCGCGCCGCTTGCTGCTGACTGTCTCGGACGCGACGCGCATGACGCAGCTCAACTCCTTAGTGCGCGCCGCCGGTTATGAAGCCCGCGCGGCCTTCGACGGGCAGCAGGCCCTAGACCTGCTGCGCATTGAGCGGCCAGACCTGCTCCTGCTCGATTACGAGCTGAACGGCATCAACGGCGTGGAGACCTTGCGGCGGCTCAGGCAACAGAGCGGAGGGCGCGTGTCGCTGCCCGTCGTGCTGCTGCTGCCCGCTGAGTTGGAAGCGGCCCGCAGGGAAGCTTTGGAGCTTGGCGCGTCGAGCGTCATCACGACCCCTTACGAGCCGGCCAACCTACTTGAGAGCGTGCGCCAGGCAGCGCACGTCGAATAAGGAGAGAGATATGCACTGCAACAACTGCGGCTCATACATTCCGGCGGGCAAGCGTTTCTGCGGCGACTGCGGCGCTGTCGCCAATGACCCGGAGATCACGCGCCTGGCTGCGGGCGGCGCTGCCGTGGGCCCACGCGCTGCCGCTCTCGTGCGCGATGAAGCGGCGGGCGACGTAGAGCGCCAGATTTTCACCGCTCGCCCCACCCTGCTCTTCGTCAAGCTGGGATATGTGGCCGCCGTCCTGGGTGCGATTCTGTTGACGATCCTGCTGGCCTACTTCGGCGTCTCGGCGCTGATTGCCGTGCCGGTGGCCTTGCCTCTGCTTCTGATCCCGGCCTTTTACCATCTCAGGCGCAACATGGTCAGATACACCCTGACCGACTCCAAGATCGAGATAGACCAGGGCTTGATCGCGCGCACGACCCGCAACATCCCGCTCAGGACGATACAGGACGTGACTGTCTCGGCGACCATTCCGCAGAGGATGCTCGGCTACGGGAACCTGATTATAGACAATGCCAGCGAGCAGGGCGGCAATGTTGTCCTGCGCAATATCTCAGACCCGCGCCACCACGCCGACCTGCTTTTGCGCGAGCTTCGCCGCTCGCGCTAAACTGTCTGCGGCCGAAGCCCCCGAGGGATTTACCGCGCAACGGCAAATATTAGACGGAACATCTAATGTGCTACGGTTTCTAAAGCTATTACGGTCATTCGGAACTGTCTTTGAGAGGTATCATTTTGCGTCCAAGATTCTTATCGAAACTGCCGTTTATATTCTCGCTGATCTCAATATGGGTGCTCGCGCCGCTCGCCTCCATCGAAGCGATGACAGTAGACGAGGCGGCGAAATTGTTGCCCGACCAGGTGGGCCAATACCGCGCCGTCGGTAAGCCTTATCTTCCTGGCCCTAAGTCCAATCGCGCGGTGACGCCCGAAGGACTCGAATCCTCTTCGACGGTCGGCCGCCTGTACAGCTCTCCGAAGGGGGAAAGCTTCAGGCTCATCGTTAATAAGACGCGTAAGGATACTGAGGCTTACGCGCTCTTAATCAAAGATGCTCAAGCGAGCAGGACGGCCGAGCAGTCTGGCGCGCAGGAGATCAAGGTGGGCGACGTGGGGACGGCCAGCATCACCATCCCCGGCCGCCTGCTCTTCTTCAAAGGGCCCACTTATGTTGTCGTGGAAAGGTCAAAAGCCGCTGGCAACGATGAAGAGATGATCGCCTTCGCCAGACTTTTTTCCGACGGTCTGGACAAGGGAGAAGGTGATATTCCCGTGCTGGTCAAGCATCTGCCGGATTGGGAGAAGGCGCAGCAGCGTGCGCTTTATGCCACGACGCTTGACGGATTGAAAGCGGCGGCGGGCAGCCAGCCCGTGTTGGATACCATCTCTTTCGAGGGCGGCGCGGAAGCCGTGACGGCCACCTATGGGCCCTCGCGCCTGGTCATCATAGAGAACATGACGCCGCAGCTTGCGACGGATAATGACGCTCGCATCCAGGGGCGCATCAAGGAGCTGCGCGACAGAGGTCAGCCCGCTCCTTCCGCCTACGAGCGCGTCGGCAACTATTCCGTCTTTGTCTTCGACGCTCCGGACGAGCAATCTGCCAAGCAGTTGATTAAGAGCATCAGCTATGAGCAGGTCGTGCAATGGCTGGGCGATAATCCGCGCGCACTGGAACGCGCACAGCGCCAGTACACAGAGACTACGGCAGGCATTATCGTCGCCGTGCTCAAGGCTTCGGGCCTCTCGATTCTGCTCTGCCTCGGCCTCGGCGGCCTCTTCGGCGGGCTGGTCTTTCGTCATCGCCGCGCGCAGCAGGCGGCCTCGGCGGCCTATTCCGATGCGGGCGATATGGTGCGCCTCAATATCGACGGGATGAGCGCGCAGCAAGACCCCGCGCGCATGTTAGGCAGAGGCGACGGCTGACGCTGAAGTCTTGCGCAGCCTTTTCCGCCCCCTCATTTTGAGCAGAAATAAAAGAGGGCCGGTGGCGATCAACCACCGGCCCTCTTTTATTTCCCGCTTGTCCCACAATTTTGCGGGCTGCTGGTCTTCCTGTGAGGCTCCCCCAAGCCCCGTTCAGGACGCCGACCAGCAGCCCAGCAACTGTTGCCCTTCGACCGCTTCGCAAACAGCAACCCCGTTCCCCCGAAAGAGCCGCCGCCTGCTTTTCAAAGTGAGAGAACGCCTCCCCCAAAGCCTTCGCTCACTGCCGTCTCCGAGCCTGACCCGATTACCCTCATGTACCCTTCTTATTTTGCCGGGGTTATAGAGAGCAACGACCATGCCATTTGCACCATTTCGTCGCCTGAAATTCCGAAATCTCCTTCTTAGCCCTTAAAATCCGGATTTATAAAATTATTTGGAGCGACTCCAGCCAATTCGTTATTATCGTTCAAAAGCCGCTACTTGCATCCTTATAGTACAAACCGACCGTACAGGTGTACCGTATTCGCTCGCAGCCTTGTATCACCCGCTTCGTCAATAGGGCCTTTGTCTCCGACATGACGCAAGATAAGTGCCTTAAATCACAAAACTCGCCATTCAGGGGCCGCAACTGCCCCATCAGGGCAAGGCTCTGACCAGAGTTTCGATCTCGGCGGCCGTGTTGTAGAGGTGTGGAGCGACTCGTAATCGATCACCCCTCGGCGCAACCAAGATGTTCTGGCGCTTGAGATGAGCGTAAAGGGCGTGCGGGGTCAGATGGCCTTTGTGGCGCAGGGAGACGATCTGAGACTTTTCGCCCTTGCGGCGGGAGCTAATGATCTCGTAATCGCGCAGGCCGCTGACTGCCTCGCACAGTTGGTCTGTCAGCTCTTCCAGGTACGTGGCAATCGGCGCAACGCCGACCTCAGTCAAAATCCTGAGCCCGGCGTCCAGGCCGTGAATCAGGGCCGTAGGCATAGTTCCAGTCTCCCAGGCAAGCGCGCCCGTGCGCCATTCCTGCTCGAAATTGCCGTAGTCCTCCGGCACAGGCACGCTCATCCAGCCCACTAGCGTCGGCTCAATCCTTGCCCGCGCCCGCTCGGAGATGTAGAGCAGGCCGACGCCTTCGGGCGCGAGCAGCCACTTGTGGCCGGCTCCGGCCGCGACATCTATCAGCTCTGCCTCGACGTTTATGGGCAGGACGCCCATGGCCTGTATCACGTCCACCACGAGCAGGGCGTCATGGCGGCGCGCTGCTCGCCCCAGTCGCTCAAGGTCTGCGCGAAAGCCTGAGCCGTACTGCACGTAGCTGATCGCCACGACGCGCGTCCTGTTGTCGATCAGAGAGATCATCTCTTCGAGGTCAATGCGCCCGTCCTGCTCCTCGCACAACCGCACTTCGACGCCTTCTGCCCGCTGCAAGCGCAGCCAGGGGTAGATGTTCGACGGAAATTCGCAGCGGAAAGTGACTATGTTATCGCCCGCCTGCCAGCGCATGCCATTGGCGACAGTAGAGAGCGCGTCCGAAGTATTGCGCATGAAGGCCAGATGGTCTGGGCGCGCTCCGATCATCCCGGCGGCCGAGCGCCGCGCACGCTCTACGACGCTCACCCAGCGGCGGTAGTTGAGCGCGCCATGCTCGGCCACATCTCTGAGCTGCGCTTCGACAGCCTCCGTCACGGGGCGCGGCGGCGGCGAGACCGAAGCGTGATTCAAATAAATGGCGCGCTCCGTAATGGGAAAGAGCGCGCGCAGATGTTCATCCATAAGGTCAACCTTTATGAGCGAGAAGATCAGGGTCGCGGCATTATCAATCAAGGAAGAATGAAAGCCAAGCAGCTTTTCCTTCCGTCTTACTTTTCGAGCAGTTTTATCAAACGGTCTGGGTAATCGGTCATGATGCCGTCTATTCCGAGGGCGATCAGGCGCTTCATGCTCTCTTCATCGTTGATCGTCCAGGCGTGCACCTGAAGCCCTCGCGCGTGCGCCGCTTCGACAAGCTGGCGCGTCAGCACTTGCCGGCCGCCGATCTGTTCCGGCACCTGGAGGGCACGGGCCGCAATGCTCTGTGCCGAAGTGGGCCCACCCGAAGCCCTTGCCAGAAAGGCGCTGACCTCTGCGGGGCCGGCGGAGGTGGCGACTTCCGGGCACTCCGAGCGGAACTCTTCCAAGACCTGCTGGCTGAACGATCCGACCATCACGCGCTCGGCCGTCCGGCTCTCACGAATCATCCGGCAGAGCGGCTTGATGATGGAGGGGGCTTGCGCCTGCTTGGGCTCTATGTTGAAGCGCATGCCGGGCAGCGCGTCGAAGACTTCGCGCAGGGTCGGCACGGTGATGCCGCGTCCGCGAAGGGGGAAGCTGCGCCCGCCGTCCGGTGAGAAGCGAAAGGCCGCGTCGAGCTTCTTCAACTGGGCAAGGCTGAGGCGGTTGACCGGGCCTGCGCCGTCCGTCGTCCGGTCGAGCGTGCTGTCGTGCATGACTACGAGCACGCCGTCGGCCGTCACCTGCAAGTCCATCTCAAGCACATCGACGCCCAGGTCGCGCGCGTGCGTGAAGGCGTAGAGGGTGTTCTCCGGCCACAGCCGAGCGCCGCCGCGATGGGCTATGACGAGCGGGCGGCGCAAAGGCGTCCCCGTGATGGCCGGGCCGGAAGCGGGCTTTGCACAGCACGCTAAGAGCAGGCCGTAAAGCAGAGTCGAGAGCATCAGGAAAGCTGTGACGAGCGGCGAGCGAGTGCTGACTCTTAAAAGCTTAAAACCACCTCTGCGGCTCATCACTGTGATTGGATTAGTCTAGCGTCCGGCCTTCGGCCGCTTAGGGTTGTTGCTCTCCGCAGATAAGTCTTGGCTGCGGGCCGCTTCCTCGCGGGCGGTTCCGATATTCTGGTCGGGGCGGCCGCGCTGGGCCTGGGCCACCTCCGAGCGTTTGTCCAGCTTTTGTGCGTCGCCTGAGCGCGGGCTCTGTTTCTTGCCTTCGCCCGTCGGCGGCTGGTTAGCCTTATTGCGACTCTTATTAGCCATCTTTTTCCTCCAAGTAGAAAATCAATGCAGGCGGCCACCGCGCTTGCCGCCTCCGACCTCGTTCCTGCCGATCTTAGGAACGCTCTGCCCCGAGGACTCATCCCCGGCGCTTCGGCTCTTACGCTTCCGCTCTGCGCGCGAGCTGCTCGGCGGAGACCCGCGTCCCGTGCCGCTCTTGCCCCCTTTTTTGCCGCCCCCTCTTTTCGCCGTCGTAGTCATCTGCCACCTCCCGCCCCTCTTTAACCCATACGAGCAGATAAAAAATCATAGTGGATAGATTAGGCAATATCTTCACGCCGCCTTCACGGATTAATTTATTGGATGAGCCCACGGCCGATAACCACGGGCCGCTCCTTTCAAATATAATCCTTCCGCGCCAGCTTTTGTGGAGGACTGCTCAATGACGCCTCGTTTGGAGATCGAATATTGTACTCAGTGCCGGTGGCTGCTGCGCGCGGCCTGGATGGCCCGGGAGATTCTGACCACCTTCGAGACAGAGATCGGAGAGGTCGCTTTGATTCCGGGCACGGGCGGCATCTTTGAAGCGCGGCTCGACGGAGAGACCATCTTCTCTCGTCAAGAGCACGGGCGCTTTCCGGAGTCCAGGGAGCTCAAGCAGTTGGTGCGCGACCGTGTAGCACCCGGCAAGGCGCTCGGCCATAGCGACCGTGACGCCGCGCAAGCGAAAGAGGAGGGCGGGCGCGATACGTCTGAATCGAAGCAGTAGAGTCATCCCCGCAGGGAAGGAGCAGGCATGGAGACTTTGACCAGGTACTTGGCCGTCGCCGTCGGCTTCGTCGGCGCTTACACGACCTTCTCGACCTTCGAGTACGAGACGGCGCGGCTCGTCGAGGAGGGCGATTTTCTGCGCGCCACCTTGAACGTCCTGCTCAGTTTCGTCGTCGGTTTCCTGGCCGTCTGGGGCGGCATCATCTCGGCGCGCATGCTCGAAGGTGTGCCGGTGACGAGCCACGCGGCTTATGATCGCTTCGAGTCGCGGGCTGATACATACGACACGGCGCAGTCGGCCGGAGCCGAGCGTGACATCAGGGATTCGACCATCGAGCCTGACAGCGCACGGAAAGGATAAAGCGCCCGCCGCTGCTGAAGACTCTTTCAGCAGCGGCGGGCGGTGGTACTATCTACCGCACGCGCACTCAGACCGCTGGATTATCGAAAGACTTATCTTGAGAGAGATTGGAGAAGAGAGAGATGGTTGATTTGAACCTGGCAAGGTTGGAGCCGCGCTTGCTCAGCATCCTGCGCATCATGACCGGGTTTCTTTTCATGGCGCACGGTGCGCAGAAGCTACTCGGCTTTCCGGGCACGGGGCAGGGCGCGAGGCCGCAGCTTTTGTCCCTGCTCGGCATCGCCGGCATCCTGGAACTCTTCGGCGGGCTGCTCATCCTGCTCGGCCTTTTCACGCGGCCCGTGGCCTTTATCCTCTCGGGCATGATGGCCGTCGCGTACTTCATGGCGCACGCGCCCGGGGGGTTCTGGCCCTTGATGAACAGAGGAGAGCTGGCCGTGCTCTATTGCTTCGTCTTCCTCTACCTGGCTGTGGCCGGGGGCGGCGTGTGGAGCCTAGATCGCCTCTTGCGGCGCAGCTAATCTCAGAAGAGAGGTCAGCCGTGGGCCGACGAACGCAGCAAGCCCACGGCTGACCTCTCCCTTCTAGCTTACCTGCGACCGGCCACGCTGGACACAATCGCCGTCAGCTCGCCCAGCTCGACAGGCTTCGCGACGTGCATCTGATAGCCCGAGCGCAGGACGCGCAGGCGATCCTGCACCGTGGCGTAAGCCGTCAGAGCGATTGCCGGAATCCGCCCGCCACTCTCGGCCGGCAGCGCCCGCACCTTCCTGATAAATTCGTAGCCGTCCTCGAAAGGCATCCCGATGTCGCTGACGATCACGTCCGGCCTCTCCTCGGCCAACACCGAGAGCGCCTCAGACGAAGAAGTGGCAGTCGTGATCTGCGCGCCGCATTGCTCAAGCGACAGCTTCAGCAGCTCAAGCGTATCGGCTTCGTCATCCACAACCAGTATCTTCAAGCCCTCTATCCGGTCGGGCCACTCGACGGCGAGCGCCGGGCCCCTGGGCCCAACCGACGAGCGCGCGTCTTCGGCTTCGTGCCGCGAGACGCTCATCAAAGGAAGCCTCACGGTGAAGGTCGCCCCCAGGCCCTCGCCGGGGCTCGCGGCCCCGACGCTTCCGCCGTGCAGCTCTACCAGGTGACGGACAATCGCCAGGCCCAGTCCGAGCCCGCCGTGCTGGCGTCTGGTTGACCCGTCGGCCTGGCGAAAGCGGTCGAAGACGTACGGGAGGAACTCCGCCTCTATGCCTGCGCCGCTGTCCGTGACGGAGATTTCCAGATGCGAGTTCGTGCGCTCCAGGCGGACTTCGACTCGCCCGCCGCGCGGCGTGAACTTGATGGCGTTCGAGAGCAGATTCCAGACCACCTGCTGCAAGCGCGCAGGATCGCCGGACACCTCCGGAACACCGGCGTTCAGGCTCCTGTGTATGAGAATCCCTTTCGCTTCGGCAGCCGGGACGACGGCCTCTATGGCGGCTTCGATAAAGGAGACGGGCTCGACGGGACGCACGTCCAGGCGCAGCTTGCCCGTGATAATGCGCGAGACATCGAGGAGGTCTTCGATCAGTTGATTTTGAGAGCGAGCGTTGCGCTCTATGACTTCGAGGGCGTGCTCGCGCTCCGCATCGGCGAGCTGGCCGCCCGCGCGCAGCAGGTGGGCCCACCCGAGCACGGCCGTCAAGGGCGTGCGCAGCTCGTGCGAGACCGTGGCGAGGAACTCGTCCTTGAGGCGGCTCGCCGCTTCGGCCTCCGTGCGCGCAGCCCTTTCGCTGTCGAGCGCCACGCGCAGCCGCTCCTCGCTCTCGGCCAGCGCCTCTTTCGCGCGCCGCTCGGCCAGTAGATAATCGCGCACATCGTACTGGCGGCGGCGCGCACGCAGAGCCGCTCTGAAGGCGCTAATCAAAGTGGTGACGCGAACCGGGCGCTCGATGAGCGTCACGTTGCCGGCCCCGCCGAGCGTGGCGAGCGTCTCGGCATTCTCAGGCGATTGGCCGCCGCCGCTCGTCAAGACCAGGATGGGGATGTCGGCCCAGGTCGGCTGGCGCGCCAATCCCTCGACTAAGCATTGCGTGGCCGTCTGCGTCAGGACTTCGCCTGTGATGAAGGCGAGCCCCGCGCCCGCCAGCATCTTGCTGCAAAGCTCTTCGATATGGCCGCAGACTTCGGCCGCGAGGCCCGCTTCGCCGACGACTTGAGCAGTCAGAGCGGCGTCCCTGCCCGTGGGCGCGAGGATCAGTATCCTTTCATCCCTGTTGTCTCGAAGCTCAGGCGTCGTCATCGGACTCTTCAATCAACTTGCCCATCGCTCCGCCGTAGGTCGGAACGCCCGTCAGTATGCCCTGGAATTTGGTCAACGGCTCGCCGACCTGAAGGCCGTCGGCCGAGACACTGAACTCGCGGATGGTGCGTTCGTGCGCGCCGGTTCGTTTCTTGACGACGGAGATGGCGCGGCGCACAGAGCCCCCGGCCTCGAAGTAGCGGAGCATCAAAACTGTGTCGGCCAGGTAGCTGACATCGACGGGCGTCTGTATGTTGCTGCCGAGAAAGCCGTGCTGGGCCATGATGAGGATGGTGATGACGCCTTGCTGGTTGAGGTAGGTCAACAGCTCGTGCATCTGAATCGCCAGAAAACGCTCCTCCGGCATCGCGTTGAGATAACCGTTGAGGCTGTCGATGACGACGACGCGCGCCTCGTCGTGCGCAACGGCACGGACGACCGTCTGGGAGAACTCGCCGGGCGAGAGTTCGGCCGGGTCAACCTGTTGAATAGTGATGCGCTCTTCATCGACGTAGCTTCGCAAGTGTGTGCCGATGCCTGAAGCTCTCTCGATGTAGGTCTGACGCACTTCGTCGAAGAGGAAGATGGCTGAGCGTTCTCCCCTGGCCGCAGCCGAGGCGGCGGAATGCGCGCCGAGCGAAGACTTGCCGCAGCCCGCCGGGCCAAGTATGAGCGTGCTCGTGCCACGGTCGAGCCCTCCGCCCAGGAGGGAGTCCAGCTCCGCGACGTTGCTGGAAATGGCCTGGCGCTTGAACTGCTGGTGATGCTCCGCTGCGACCAGGCGCGGGAAGACTTCGACGCCGCCGGTCTGTATCTTGAAATCGTGGTAGCCGCCGCGAAAGCGCGAGCCGCGCAGCTTGATGATGCGCAGGCGGCGACGCTCCGGCCCGTACTCAATGGCCGGATGCTCAAGGCAGAGGACGCCGTGGACGATGGATTGCAGTTGCAGGTCTTCGGCGCGCGAGGTTCTATCATCGAGGAGTATGACCGTGCATTGTCGCCCGGTGAAGTACTGCTTGAGCGCGAGAATCTGGCGGCGGTAGCGCAAAGCCTCATGGGCCAGGAGCCTCATCTCCGAGAGAGAGTCGAAGACGATGCGTTTGGGCTGAAGGCGCTCGACCTCTTTGAGCACGGCGTTGGTCGTGTCGCTCAGCTCTATCTCCGAAGGATGAAAGATGGTGTATTGCGATTCAGGCTTGAGGCGCTCTTCGCCCGAGGCCAGCTCGTAGACGTTGAAGCCTTCGAGCGTCCAGCCGTGCGAGCGGGCCACGGCTTCCAGCTCCTCTTTCGTCTCCGAGAGTGTGACGTAGAGCCCCGCCTCGCCGAGCCGCGCGCCTTCGCGCAGGAATTGCAGCGCAATCGTCGTCTTTCCAGTGCCGGGGTCTCCCTCTATCAAGTAGATGCGGTTGGCCGGGAAACCGCCTTCGAGGATTTCGTCGAGGCCCTCTATGCCTGTGCCCATGCGGGGCGCAACGCGGGCTTGCGCGGCGGCCGGCTCTTCAAGTGGATTCTTACTCATATTGATAGATCAACAGTCTCACTCCTCTACATTATGGATTAAGAGATTGGGGAAAGTATGGCAGAAATCTATAGCTTTAATCTACAGCCCGTCGTGATGGGCCCAAAGGGCTGTCATGATGTGTCTGGGCGCTACCGGGGCGCGAATGGCTTGCCGTATAGCTCGCGGTAGAACCAGCCGAGCACGCGCACCTCGGCCGTGCACAGGACTTCCAGCCAGCAGGAGGTGAGGAAAGCCCTGCGCCCGCGCTCGGTCGGAATCTTCTCGGCCTCGCCGACGGTCGAAGCCGCCTGGCCCATCTCAAGCTTGTAGGCTGCGGCCAGCTCTTCATTAGTCCGGGCGGCCTCGTCGAGCGCATTCAAGAGCTGGCTGATCCACTCGTGCAGCGCGCTTTCGCTCGCATTGACGGCGAGCGCCTGCATGATGCCTATGGCGAGTCGGTCTTCGGCGCGGTTGAAATCAAAGACCGGCTCGCCCTCGCTCCGGCTCAACTCCTGCTTCCACTGGAAAAGCTCTTCGACCTTGGGGTGGCGAATGGCAGAGACGCGCTGATCGTAATCCAGGAACCACTGAATCACGTCGCCCACAGAGTCCAGGTCTGGACGCCCGAGGGGGTCGCGCCTGAGCGTGGGAGAGTTCTGATCGCCTGCTTGTTGATTTGACATCAGTGGCCCGGATTTTCCGCTCGCGTCCATTCAAGCTCGAAGTTGGCGCGGACTTCGCCGACCTGATCGCCGCGATGATTGCGCACGGCGAAGCTCGCGTACGACGCAAGCTCTTCGAGAGATGCGCCCTCTAGGACGCCCAGTTGACGCAGGGCTTCGATGACGACTGTGGGCCGCGCGCGGCGGTCTTCGCCATCCTCTATCTTGAAGGCCAGGCCGAGCCCGCGCGGCCAGCGCGCCGAAGGGCGCACGCCCGCCGTGTAGACGCCTTCGGCTCCGACCTTCGAGACGACGCCGCCGCGCGCCGCTCTCATCAGCACAGTGTCCAGGCGTTCGGCGCGGCCTCCGATCATCTCCGGGTTAGAGATCATGGCCGCGACGATGCGTGCGGAGGCTTCGCGCACGTTGTCGGGCCACGAGAGGGGCGGCACAACCAATCGCGCATACATCAGGGCCATAGCGCGCACCGTGACGCCGAAGACCGGCGCGCCGCATCCGTCTATGCCGACGGCTATGTCTTCCAGTGGGACGCCCGAGAACTGCTCTATGGTGCGCGCGATCATTCGTTGCACGGGATTGGCCGGCTCATCATAAGTCTCTGTCGGAGCGCCCAGGTACAGGGCCAGCGCGAGCATCCCCGCGTGCTTGCCCGAACAGTTGTTATGCAACACATTGGGTCGCTCGCCCTGCGCTCTCAGGCGTGCCGCCTCGTCTGCGCTGAAAGGGTCGTGCACGCCGCACTTCAAGGCGCTCTCGTCGAGGCCGATGCGGCGCAGCATCTTCGCCACGGTCGCGGTATGAATCTGCTCTCCGTTATGAGAGGCGCAGGCGATGGCTATCTCCTGCTCCGTGAAGCCGAAGTGATCGGCAGCGCCGGAGGAGACGAGCGGCAGCGATTGAAACGGCTTGGCGGAGGAACGCAGGTAGGTGAGCGTCTCGGGCGCTCCGAGCCGGGCGACCACTTGGCCGTCGGCGTCCACGGCCGCCAAGTGGCCGCGATGGCGCGATTCAGTAATCCCGCCGCGCCTGACTTCGACCAGCGGCCACGGCTCAGGAATATTATCCACCCTCTTTTCACTCATCACTGACAGTTATATAAGCAAAAGGGGAAAAGGTAAAAGGCCGAAAGCGGAGGATGAAAAGCCTGGCTCTTCATCTTTCACTTCCGGCCTTAGACCTTTTTCTCCCCAGCGACTTCTTATGAGCGTCGCCTGGCGCGCGTCGCTTGTGCACGCGTGCGCTTCTTGCCGTAGCTCAAAACGCTCAGCTTGATCGTACGACGACCGAAGCGGCAGGCTTCCGCGTAGCTCGGAACCCAAACATCCACCTTGCGCCCACGGACTGCCGAGCCCGTGTCGGCGACGACGTATTCGCCGCTGTATGGGCCAGCCTCTAAACGCACGCGCGTCCCCAGGGGGAGCACGCGCGGGTCTGCGGCGATGACGCCTTTGGCGACGCGCATGCCGCTCGCCGTTCGCCCCGGCAGGCTGTAAGCCGTGGCGACGTAGTGCTGCGGCTCTGTCAGAGGTGCGGCGGCGGCAGGCGGAGCAGGCGGCTCCTCGGTGATGCCCAGAGGAAGCGGAGCGTTGCTGTCTCCGGTTGTGACCGGCGCGTTGACGGGCAAAGGCAACAGTGTAGGCTCTTCGTGTGTCGCGGCGGTGTGTGTGCGGACGGCCGAGTCTTCGGCAAGTAAGGGTTTAGCGTAGAAAAGAACAGATGCAGAGAGAAGCGTAGCAGCCGTGAAGGCCGCGCTTCCGCCAAAGAACAATTTCATCAGATCGGGTCTCCTGTCCGAGGTGGTTGATTGAGACCTTTCAGCGACGCGCGCGCGAGTCCGTTCTTTCCTATGACTCGACCTCCGGCTCTAGGAGTCAGCAGACATTGTCAGCCGGAGTTGGGGGCTTGCATCCTTGATGCGGTGCGCTGAAAGAGGTGCACAAAAGAAAAACAAGCGAACCATGTTGTCCGCTTGTTCGATATAAGCCCTAATTACGTGAGGCAGCCTAACACACCGGGCCAAGTGTGTCCAGCCGCCAGCAAGGCCGGATTTTGTTCAGGATTTTTGACGAAACTAAACTGCCGGGGCGTCCGTAGAAGAGTGGGCCAGACTAATTCGCAAGGAGATTTCCCCTGATGCTCATGAGAAAGCTTTTCGTCCTGCTCGTCACCTTGTCGTGCTTGACGGGCGTGCCCGTCTGGAACAGGACGGACGCACATTTTGACTCCGAGCCGGCGACTCAGGTTGCGGGAAGCGCCGCGCCCGTGCGCTCGCTGCCCGCCTGGGTCGTGCGCAGCAACGAGAATACGCAGGTGCTACTGAACGTGCTGGCTCGCTTCGGCCCAGAAGGCGCGGCCCAGCTCGGCGTCAACGGCTACGACGAGCAGATCCTAGACCTCAAGCCGAAGGTCAACGAGCGCGCCACGCAGGCGACGCGCGAAGCCATACAGGTTCTCAAGGGCAGGCTCGCCGCCGAGCGAGACCCGCTCGTGCGTCAGGACTTGGAGATTCTCATACAGTCGGCCGAAGACAACATTCGCGGCAACGAGATCGGCAACAAGTACAACATCCCTTACTTCAACATGCCGCAGGCGATCTTCGGGGGAGTGCGCGGCCTGCTCGACGATCAAGTCCCGGCCGAGAGGCGCAAGGCTGCGCTCACACGCCTGCGTCGCTACGCCGGGATGGAAGAGGGCTACGAGCCGATCACTGTGCTGGCGGAAGCACGCACGCGCGAGCGGCTGAACGTGGCGGGCCTCTCGGGCCCACCCAAAGCGCAGGTCGAGAAGAACCTCTCGAACGCAGACTTCTTCATCAACGGCACGGGGCAGCTTTTCGAGAAATACAAGATAGAGGGCTACCAGGAGGCTTACGCTAAGCTGAAGGAGCAGCTTGCGGCCTACAATGATTTCGTCCGCAAAGAGATACTGCCCAGGGCGCGCACGGACTTTCGCCTGCCCGCCGAACAGTACGCTTTCGCGCTCGAACAATACGGCGTGGACATCCCGCCCGCGCAACTCGCCGCCAAAGCGCACGCCGCCTTCGACGAGATTCAGAAGCAGATGCAGGAGCTTGCGCCCCGCGTAGCCAAAGAGAAAGGCATCACCGCGACCGATTACCGCGACGTGATTCGCGCGCTCAAGAAAGAGCAGCTCGAAGGCCAGGCCATCCTGCCCTTCTACGAGAAGCGCATCAAGGAGATCGAAGCCATTATCGCGCGCGAACACCTGGTCACGCTGCCCGCGCGCCCCGTGCGCATCAGGCTCGCGTCCGAGGCCGAGAGCGCGCAAACGCCCGCGCCCAACATGCGCCCACCGCGTCTCATTGGCAACACCGGAGAGATCGGCGAGTTCGTGCTGCCGTTGCGCGTGCCCTCCAACAAGCCCGGCGAAGCCTTGCAGCAGTTCGACGACTTCACCTTTGCGGCAGCCTCCTGGACGCTGACGGCCCACGAAGCGCGCCCCGGCCACGAATTGCAGTTCGCCTCCATCATCGAGAAGGGCGTCTCCTCGGCGCGCGCCATCTTCGCCTTCAATTCGACGAACGTCGAAGGCTGGGGCCTCTACTCGGAAGCGATACTCAAGCCCTACATGCCTCTGGACGGCCAGCTCATCTCGCTTCAGAATCGCTTGATGCGCGCGGCCCGCGCCTTCCTAGACCCCGAGCTACAGATGGGCAAGGTCACGCCGGAAGAGGCGCTGCGCGTGCTCAAGCAGGACGTGGTGCTCTCGGACGCGATGGCCAACCAGGAGGTCGAGCGTTACACCTTCCGCTCGCCCGGACAGGCGACCAGTTACTTCTACGGCTTCACGCGCCTGATGGAGCTGCGCGCCGAAGCCGAGAAGCTGATGGGCAAGCGGTTCGACCAGCAGAAGTATCACGACTTCATCCTCTCGCAGGGACTTCTGCCGCCCGCCCTGCTCCGTAAGGCCGTGCTCGAACAGATCAAGACCAACAAGCTGACCGATTAAGTGAGGTTACAGAGAAGTAAGGCAGGAACGACAGGATTTAATATCGGGCCTGCCGTAAAGCAAGAGCGGAGGATGGATTGATCTCCATCTTCCGCTCTATTCTTGCTCGGCGCTACCCTTACCTTTTCAAGCGCCGCTGATTAAGAATACATCCCACACCGGGTCTTCTTTCAAACGTCGTCCATCGTAGCGTTTACCCTCTGAACGCCTCCTGGCGCGCGCACTCGGATCGGCCGGTTCCGGCGCTGCAAAGTCTGCGATGGGCCCATAGTGCTCGTCATCTGTCGCCTGGGCCACCGAGGCTGGATTTTTTTGAGCTTGCCCGCGTAACCCTGTGATGGCGATGACTATTGATACGATCAGGGTAAGGCAGAGTAATAGACCTCTTTTTCCGCCGCTGAGCATGTGTGAGAAAGTCCTTTCAGTTGTATTTCTAAACAGTGGGTGGCGCGATCTCAGGAAGAGTAACGTTGCTTTGTGAACGGGTGGTTGAGAAGTTAACAAGAGGGGTAAAGCTTTTCGAGAAGCATAGCCCACGCTTACCTAAGTAAAGCGAAATGAATGTACTCACCGATTCGGATGGCTGTCAAGAAATTATTTTGCAACGTGGTCATTCGATCAGGCCAACCAATCGCCGCTGTAGACCACGTCGGCGCGGCCTGTGAGGATGACTTCACCATCGTCTCGCCACTCGACGCGGAGACGGCCGCCGGGGGTCTTGACTTCTACGCGCCGGTCTGTCTTGCCGTTGACGATTGAGGCGAGGGCCGCCGCGCACGAGCAAGTGCCCGAAGAGAAGGTCTCGCCTACGCCGCGCTCCCAGATACGCACCTCTATCCGGGAGCGATCAAGGATGCGGATGAAGGTGACGTTGGTTCTTTCGGGAAATCGTGGGTCGGTTTCGATCAGGCTTCCCAATCGTCGCCAGTCCAGGGCCGCGAACTCTTCTGTGAAGATGAGGCAATGCGGATTGCCTATGTTGAGCGCCGTGATGGGCCAGGTCTGGTCTTCGACCTTGAGCGGGTACGAAACGACGCGCTCTACGGCCTCGTCCGTGAGCAGAGGTATCGAAGCACTGTCAAAGCGCGGTTGGCCCAGTTCCGAATCGAACCAGTAATGGCCGCGCCTCTCCGTCTCGCGCAAGCGATAGAGCTTGATGCCCGCAGGCGTGGCGAGGCGCAAGGTCGTCTCAGACCAGAGCCCGGTGTAATGTAGATAGGCTGCGGCGCAGCGCGTCCCGTTGCCCGAAATGGCCGCTTCGCTCCCGTCCGCGTTGAAGATGCGCGCGACGAAATCCGCGCCGGTCAATTCCGCTCGGCCGAGCACTACGACGCCGTCCGCGCCCGCCCCGTAGTGACGGTCGCAAACCTCAAGCACGAATTGGTTCAGGTCTTCGACCGAGGCCAACCGCTCCGCCTCGAACACGATGTAATCGTTGCCGAACCCTTCAAACTTTATAAAGCGCATGGTTCAAAAAGCGATGGGTGATGAGTAAGCAGCGATTGCTTTTCTCTCATCACTTCCCCTGATATGCCGCGAGTAGGACGGCTATGTTGTCTATGTGGTTCCTGCTCATGATGGAGCTTTCGGGATAGTTGTTGAGGATGAGGGAGAAGGCCAGGCGCTCGCCCGCTGCGCTTGTGGCATAGCCGGAGAGCGAGGCGACGCCCGTCAATGTGCCCGTCTTGGCGCGCACGTTTCCGGCCGCAGGTGTTCCCTTCAGACGATTGCGCAGCGTCCCGTCCACGCCCGCGACCGGCAGCGCATCGCGAAAGGCAGCGGCATAGCGATGGCGGCTCATGAAGGTGAGCAGTTGAATGGTCGCATTGGCCGTCACCAGGTCACGACGCGAAAGGCCCGAGCCGTCCGTGAAGAGCACGTCGCGCGCGTCTACGCCTGCGCTGCGGAGAAAGCTCTTGACAGCTTCTATCCCGGCCTCTTCGCTCGAAAGCTTTGCGTCGGTCGCGCTCATTCGGCCGAGCGCGCGCAGAATCAACTCCGCGTAGAGATTCTGGCTAGGCTTGAGCGCGTAGCCCGCTATCGCCGAGAGCGGCTCGGACTCTCTCGAAGCTATCTCCGTGAGCGAAGCCGTCTGTACGGAAGCGCCCTGCGTCAGAGCGCGCGCATCCACAGTCCGCGAGCGGCCCTTGACCTCTATGCCGCGCGCGGCCAAAGAGGCGCGCAGCATGTAGACGAACAGCAGCGCCGGGCGCGAGACCGCCACGCTCGCCGTCCAGCCCTGATCGTCCAGCGGCAAGCTTCCGCCCACTTCGATCACGTTTTCCCCGAGGCCGCGATAGACTACCAGCTCTCTTTTCGAGCCGCGCGCGCTCGTCGTCGTGCGGTTCGTGATGGTCACGAGCGGAGTGGGCGGGCCCGTAGTGATGCTGCACTGCGCGCCGACAGTGGAACCCGGCTTGACGATCAGGTCGAGCGCGTTGTCGTTGACACTGAGCGCGCTCACCTCCGCGCCGTCGTGCCAGGTCAGGTCTGACCATTCCCAGCCGAAGCCCTGCGGCGCGCCCGTGAAATAGGACTCGTCGCCGACGAGGTCGCCTTCGACGCGCTTGAGGCCGGTGGCCTTGATGCGCTCGGCCAGCTCGTCTATGGCCTTCCAGTAATCGCCGCCGTTGAGGCTCGCGGCAAAGGTCGGGTCGCCGCGCCCGTAAATCACCAGGTCGCCGCGCACAGTGCCCGCAGCATCGGGGCGCGTCGCCGCGTAGACCGAGGTCTTGAAACGAAACTCCGGCGAGAGACGGTCAAGCGCCGCCGCCACTGTGTAGAGCTTCATGTTCGAGGCGGGCATGAGCAGCTTTTGGGCGTTCTCTTCAAAGAGCGTCCGCCCCGTGTCGAGCGAAACCACCTTGACGGCAAAGAGCGCGGGCGCAAGCTCCGGGCGGCGCAGCACCTCTTCTATCCCCGCGCGCAGCTCTTCGAGACTCTTTGGCCCAACACTCCTGGCCGCCGCCGTCGGGGCAGCCTCCGGCACAGCGGTCGTGACGGCAGGCGTGACCCTTCGCTCGCGCTGCTGTTGCTGTGCTAAGGCAGGCGAAACACCCGCCCACCAGAGCGAGACCGCCAACAGAAAAGAAAGGGTGAAGGATGAAGGATGAAGGATGAAGGAAAAGCTCACAGCCCTTGTCTTTAATTCATGATTCCGCATTGCAGCATTCCGCCTTCATCATTGCTTTTCGTACCAGGCCCAGATCAACTGCGTCCACTCGGCGAAGCCTTCCGAGGTTGGATGCTTGCCGTCGCGCTGGCGCGGCACCTGTAGGTTGCTGGCGTTATAAAAATGGCCGGGCTGGAAATTCTCTGCGATGACGCGCAGCAGCCCGCGATCCTCTCGCCAGCTCGGCGGGCCAATCCAGTAGGCCGGACGCTGGCCCAGCTCCGCGACCATCTGCTTGACGAGCGGCGCGCGGTCTTCGGGCCTGCGCGCCTCAAGCTCGTTCGAGCCGAGCGAGATGAAGACTATGTCCGGGCGGTAACGCTCGATCATCTCGCGCAAACGCCCAGACCCCTGCCACCCGATGATCGTAGAGCTTTGCCACGCCTCGCCGAAGAAACGGCCGCCCGCCGCCTCGACTCTCTGTTGCAGCGAGGGCCGCAAGCCTTCGGCCATTGAATCGCCGACGAGCAGCACGCTCTTGCCCGCGAGCGACACGGGCAAAGTGGGCCCACCTTCAGACCGGACGCTTGCCCCTGCCTCGTTCCTGCCTTGCATCCGTGACACTGCGACGAGCAAGACTTCGCGGCGGGGCTCCGTGTGGCAGGAAGCAAAGAGCGCGGCGACGGCTAGAAGCATGCCGCAGCGAAGGGCGAGCAGGGGGTGACTCGTCTTCATCAGTGAACTCTCACAAAGGAGGTTGGGCCAAAAGCTTGACCATCTCGAAAGGTTTATGGGCCCTAATGCTTGACCGGCTCTTGTAGACGGATCGAAGCGATCAACTCATCGGCGCTGGCTGTGGCCGTGCCGACTTTAGCGACGACGATTCCGGCGGCGTAATTTGCCAGCACCGCTGCTTCGACCATCGAAGCTCCTGCGGCGAGCGCCGCCGCCAGCGTGGCGATCACAGTATCGCCCGCGCCCGTCACATCATAGACTTCACGCGCAGCCGTCTCGACATAGACGGGCTCTCTCCGCCCTTCCATGAGCATCATGCCGCGCTCGCCGCGCGTAATCAGCACGCAGTCGCACCCCAGCCGCTCGTGTATCAACTGCGCCGCGCGCTTCAACCCTTCGTCCGTGTCCTCTTCCGTACTGGTCAGGCGCAAAGCCTCGTGATGATTGGGCGTGATGAGCGTCGCCGGGCGATACGACGCGAAGTTGCGAATCTTCGGATCGACTAAGACCGGGATTCCGCGCCCGTAAGCGAGCGGCAAGACCTCGCCGAGAATACGCGGCGTCACGGCCCCCTTGTCATAATCGGAGACTACAAAAGCGTCAGCCTCCTTGAGCGCCCGCTGCAAGACGGCGATCATGCGATCTTCCGTGCGCGCGTCAACGGGCGTGCGTCGCTCGCGGTCTGCGCGCACGACCGTCTGGTTGTGCGCGATGATGCGTGTCTTGAGCGTCGAGGGGCGGCTGCTGTCAACGACGATCAGCTCATCCGGCTGAAAGGGGCAGGACGCGCGCATCTCAGCACGCAAACGCTCCCCGGCCCTGTCGTCTCCGACCACACCGACCACGCCCGCGCGCGCGCCGAGCGCGACCAGGTTCGCCAGGACATTCGCGGCCCCGCCCAGATGCACGGACTCGCGCCGCACGTCCACGACGGGCACGGGAGCTTCGGGCGAAATGCGCGTCACATCGCCCCACACGAATTCGTCGAGCATCAAATCGCCCAGCACCACGACCGAGCACGCGCGGACACGCCCCAGAATCTCATCAGCACGGCTTTGATCGAGTCGAACCATATAAATTCAGTGACGAGTGACAAGTGATAAGTGACGAGTGAAAGAGAGGCTCTAGAGCTTGTCCCTCGTCACGCTTCGCTCATCACTCTTTCTATCGCGGCGGTGACACGCTCGACCTCGACGCGGCGAATGCATTCCGGCTGGTCAAACTCCGCGCAGGTGTAGCCCGGACACGGCTGACAATGTAGCTCTTCGCGTACGAGCGCGGCGGGCGCGTGAGCCCAGGGCCGCCAGTGCGTTGTGTTGGAAGAGCCGAAGATGACCACGGAAGGAGCGCCGACGGCTGCGGCGATGTGCGCAATCCCGCTGTCATTGCCGACGAAGAGTCTTGAGCGAGCGGCGAGCGCCGTCACCTCCTGAAGCGAGAGGTCTGTGAACGCAGTGACGCTCAGCCGAGTCTCGCGCCCAAGCTCCGCGATAACCGCCGCTTCGTTCGGTGCTGAGACGGCCACGCAATCTATCTCGCGCTCGTGAAGATACTCTATCACCCGCGCGAAATTTCGGGCGGCCCAGCGCTTCGTCTCGAAGGCTGCGGCCGGATGAACGAGCGCGAACGGCTTGGGCCCATTCAGTCCTGCGGCGCTCAGTCTTGCCTCGATACTCTCGGCCGCACGCTCAGTCACCGCGAGGCTCGTCCGTGGCCTGTCAGTGACGGGCACGCCAGTCCATCCCAGGAGCGCCAGTTGTTGCTCGACCGAATGCAGGCGCTCTCTTCCCCACAACTCTATGGGCGAGGGAGCTGCGTGATTATGAAGGCGGCTGTACTGGTAATCGTCGTAGCCGACGCGAGCCCCAGCGCCGGAGCCGCGCGTCAAGAGCGTCGCCGTCGTCCCGCCGTGAAGATTGTACGCCACGTCGTAGCGCGCAGCGCGCAGCTCACGCGCCACGCGCGCGCGTGAGAAGGCGCTCGCACGGCGCTCGACCGTGATGATGCGGTCTACTTCGGGGAAACCATCGAGGACGGGCGCGACCCAGTCTTCGAGCAGGATGTCTATGCGCGCGCCGGGCAGGAAGCGTCTGAGCGCATGCAGCGCCGGCGTCGCGAGCACGGTATCGCCAATCGAGCGCAGACGGACGACGAGCACGCGTCGCACCGTTGACCAGTCCCAGCGCGCGGGCCCAAGCGGCTGCGGCTCATCCTCTGCCTTCAAGCTCGACTCGCTTGGCCGAGAGCCGAGCACGAGCGCCGCCGCCGTCTCAGGATTTTCGCGCAGGCTCTTCATCCTCTATCGTTGCTTCGTCAATCAGCATGACCGGAATGTCTTCGCGTATGGGATAGACTCTCCGGCACTCCACACACTTCAACCCGCTCCCGTCTTCCTTCAGCTCCACCTTCGCCTTGCAAGCCGGGCAGGCCAGTATCTCCAGCAAGTCTTGACTGATAGCCATCTACTCTCCCCTAGTCTTCAAGCATCAAGCACTACATGCGCGCCCGTGCTCTAAAATAAAAGAGGTTAAGATTAACAGCTTGGCAAACGCAGGAGCAAGCAGCAGAGGCGCGCGCCCTTTGGGCCCAGAGAGAGCGCGCCTCCGGTCGGAGACCTTAACAGGCGGCCGTCTGCGCATAGTCCGCGCTCTTCTCTTCTCCCACCGCCGGCTCCTTGCTTCTTTTATGAAGCGTCATCGGCATTCCGCCTTTGGGGCGCAGGGTGATGGCCGGGCGCAGGCCGACGGTGTGAGAAGGCACGCGGCGCAGACTGAAGCGCCCGGCCAGAGTGGCTATGAGCAGGATGCCTTCCATCCAGGCGAAGCCTTCGCCTATGCAGCGCCGCGCGCCGCCGCCGAACGGGAAGTAGGCGAACTGCGGCCTGGCTTCGCGCGCCTCGGGCGTCCAGCGCTCAGGGTCGAAGCGTTCGGGCTCGGGATAGAAACGCTCGTCGCGGTGCATGACATAAGGGCTCATCAAAACGAGCGAGCGCGGCGGCATCGTGTATCCGGCTACATGGTACTCGCCTATCGAGAGCCGGCCGATGACCCACGCCGGAGGATAGAGCCTCATTGATTCGGCCAGCACCATCTCCGTATAACGCAGCCGCGCCACGTCCTCTACCGTCGGCAGCCGCCCGTCTCCGAGCACCTCGTCAATCTCTCTGTGCAGGCGCTCTTCCACCTCCGGGTGCTCAGAGAGCAGATACCACGTCCACGAAAGCGCGTTGGCCGTCGTCTCATGGCCCGCCAGAAAGATCGTCATCGCCTCGTCGCGCACCTGCGTGTCTGTCATCCCGGCTCCATCTCGTTCTTCATCGCGCGCCGCCAGAAGCATCGAAAGCAGGTCTTTGCGCTCGTGCGCGTCGCCCGCCCGTCGTCGCTCTTCGATCATGCGATAGATGGTCGCGTCGAGCCGCTGCTTGGCCCTGTCGAAGCGCCGCTTCTGCGGCAGCGGCAGCTTTTCCAGCAGCTCCGAGAAGGGCAGCATCAACGCGTCGAAAAGCTCCACGATGTCCGTCATGGCCTCTCCGATCTCGTCCGCTTCGGCCTCCACGTCCGCGTCGAAGAGCGTCTTGCCGACGATGGCTAAGGTGAGGCGCATCATCTCGTGCGCGATGTCGCGGGTCTCGCCGTCGCGCCAAGTGTCGCGCATGCGCGCAGCATAAGCGGTCATGGCCTCGGCGTAAGAGGCTATCTGCTGGCGATGAAAGGCGGGCTGGGCCAACCGGCGCTGGCGGCGGTGAAAGTCGCCCTCGCTCGTCAGCAGACCTTCGCCCAGCAGCCGCTTAGACCTTTGCAGCGCGCGCCCCTTAGTAAAATTCTGCTGGTGCGTCAGGAGCACATCCTTGACGAGGTCTGGATGGTTGAGGAAGTAAACGTCCTGTGGGCCCATCCGAAAGTAGGAGATGTCGCCGTACTCGCGCGCGATGCGCTGGATGAAGCCTATGGAATCGCGGCGGAAGGCGATGAAATCCAGGCCGAGGAACCTGCGTTTGGGGCCGGGAGGAAGTTGGGGGATCATAGCCTTAAAGCTCCTTTACGGATGAACCGCTCACGCACACTCAGGGGCCGCGCCTTGCAATCATATCTTTTCACCGCCGGGCGCGTCACGTCAAACATACGGGAGAGGTACTATACAGCCTTAGGATGTCTGGGAGCACGGCTTTTGTTGCACTCGATTGATTGCCACACTTGCTCTACTCAGCGCGTGTGTGTTAGTGATTTGAGTGATGAAAGAACCGCCGGGCGGCCGTCGCATTCGATGCCTCGGAGCCGCTCCCGTCCCTTTTGGAGAGTAAGAGTTGTCTTTAGAGTTCGCCGTCGAATATCCATGCCCTTTGCGCGCTCGCTACACGGAGGAGCACCTGCGCGCCTGGGGCCGCCTCAGCCAGATACACACGCGCCTGACGACGGGAGACAGCGCCGCGCCCTCTCCCGATAAAGTGCGCTTCGTCGAAGAGGCGCGCTCCGAGATCGAGCAGATGCAGGCCGAGACGGCAGTGTGCAAGACCTGCCCGGCCTCTCTTCCCCCGGAAGGAACGGAAGGCGAAGCGGTCGGCTGCCTGGGCCGCATCAGCTACCCCATCGAAGCGCAGTTCGAGAAGTTCCTGGCCGACCGCGTGCAACTGCTGCTCGACACAGTTGACCCGGTAGACCAGCCGCGCCTGCTTCGCATCCTGGTGGACGCCGAATCGCCCTTCGACGGTGAAGGGACGAAGGAGTTGCGCAGGGTGACGACGGCGCAGGGCCTACGCTTCTTCGAGCTTCGACTGCCGATCAAGTTCACGCGCGAGGCTGCGCACCTGACGACCGATCACCTCTTCGACATGCTCGCCGGGTTCAAGTCCGAGGCGGCGGGCAGAACCACCTACACGCGCGAGTTCCCTTTTGCCGCGACCGCCGATTACTACGACTTCCTAGACCTGGCCTTGCGCAACGACATCTCGCAACGCGAACGCGACCGGCTCAACGCCCGCAGCCGCAACTACGCCCAATACCTTCGCCTCCTGGCAGCCTTCGAGCGCGCCGAAGCCCTCCACACGGGCGTCCTGATAGATTAAGAAGTGAAAGGAGAAGCCTCCGCACCGAGGCTTTCAACTCAGCACCCTTCCACTAGCGGTTCTCTTCGTCTATCTCGCGCAGCGAATCGAGGATGAGGTTGGTGTTGCTGGCTGCCTGGATGGTGACGGGAAAGCTCTGTGCCGACCTCTCGAAGTCGAACTCGCCGCCCGTCGCCTCCACTACGCGGCGAAAGGCTTCCACGCCTACCACCAGCCCTGCCTCAGCGCCGACGATGCGCCCTTCGTTGAAGAGAATGCGCCCCGCGCCCGCTTCGTGTGTGACGGAGAGAGAGCCCGTGAGGCGTGAATTCTCTATGACCTGCACGATGTCGAAGATGCTGATGGCCGTCAGGTCTCCGGCCAGCGTCACGCCCCGAAGCGGGGTCGCAGGCGCTTCGGCCACAGCCGTATGCGGGCGGCGCGCGCGTCGTATGGCTTCGAGGCCGGAGGCGATGGAGATGCGCGGGTCTAGGCGTTTGGCTTCGAGCAGGCGCTCCTGCGCGAGGTCGAAATCCTCACGCTCTATGTAGAGGCTGGCGAGGGCCAGGCATTGGCGGGCGGCCTCTTCCGGATGCTTCTGGGCAGAGACCTCGCGCAGGCGCTCGCGCAGTCTGAGGGAGCGCGGATTTCTCTCCAGCGCGCCGCGCAGCCTGACTATGGCGCGCTCCAAAGCCTTGTATTTGATGAACAGCTCGGCGTCGAGCAGCGCCGTCTCGACCTCGCCGTCCGGCCCCTGATCCTGGTAAGAGTTATCCATCTTCGGCTGCTCTTGTCTTCGGCCCGCAGGTCGCGTCGGGAGTCCGGCCGAGCGCGAGTTTAGCATAGGATGCGGGCGACGGGCGCGAGCGCCTGCGCGGGGCGTGCGTCGTTTCGCGCCGCGCCAATACCATATCGTATAGAGCCGAAAGCTGCATCACTCGGCGCGGCTTTTTGCAGCGGTAGAGCGCCGGATTGGCGCTCCGCCACGCCACTTCAACCTATCTCTTCAGGTGTCCGGCGCAACTTCTCATTTACCTGCCCTTAAAGATAGGGCCTTGCGCCTGCCCGACTGAGCGTTTCAGCCCCCTCATGTACCTGCCCTGCCCCTGTGTGCCGCGCGTGAGACGTGGCACGCCAAGTGCCAATAACGAGGGCGTGCGTCTCACAAAAAGCGGTTTTCATTCGCGCTTGCGTGAGGATTTCTCGGCCAGAGCTTTTCCCCCTCCATTTCGAGGTCTTTTTCGGCTGGTTTTGACCAGAGGAGTCTCTAAGCATGTACGACGATTTAACAATGGAGGCCGCAGGGGCCGCGACCATCAGGCTGGTGAACACGAGTTGGGCCAGCTACCTGCAAAGGGCGCTCGCCGGCTTAAAAGCCCTCGGCCACCGTTACAGGGCGGACGGCACGGAATGTTTGCTCAAGCGCTTCAAGGCAGCGCGGCCAGACACTTTCCATCACAGCGTACGGGTCTCAAGGCTGTCGAGGGCTGTGGGCAGAGCCTACGGATTTGATGACGAGCGATTGAAGAAGCTCTCCTATACGGCTGTGCTGCATGATGTCGGGAAGATACTCGTGCCCGAAGTTGTCCTCAATCGCCCGCGCAAGCCGACGCGGACAGAGCTTTTCATCCTCCACCTGCACCCCAGCTTCGGCGCGCTGCTGGCCTCCTACTTCAATCTCCCGGCGGAGCTGCGCATACGCACGCAGCATCACCACGAACGATGGGACGGCAAGGGCTACCCGCACAAGCTCGGCGGCGAAGACATCCCTTTGATGGCGCGCATAGTCCAGGTCGCAGATACTTACGACGCGATGGTCGCGCGGCGTCCCTATCGCCAGCCGCTCTCGCACGATGAAGCGGCCCAGGAGCTTCTCCGCCACAGCGCAAAACAGTTCGACCCGCGCGTCGTCGAAGCGTTCCTCGATACGTTTCCGGCGAGCGCCGTAGGAAAGGATTCAGGTTTAAGAAAATGATCGGGTGGATGAGGCGGCGCAGACGGCGCTCGCGCGCCAGATGTCGCCGCTGCAAGAGCAGAAGGCCGGGCACAGCGCATCGGTAATTCGCCGCAAACCATTAGCAGAGAGGACACAGCCAGAGTGTATGTTGAATCAAAACACTCTCGCTGTGTCCTCTCTGTTTTCCCAGCTCTTCCGCTTAACAAGCGAAATGGGGGCCGATGCGAACCGTGCGCGGCCGCAGCCTTCTGGTCTGGACGGGGAAATTCTTTATCAACGCCCGGCGCGCTTTCGCAGTGGCGTTCGCCATTCAAGCCCAAGCTCTCACCGGCTACTTATCTAAAGGGCTCCGCACGCCCTTCCCGCCCCGATTCAAGACATGCGTGTAGATCATCGTCGTTGAAATGTCCTTGTGACCCAGCAATTCCTGAATCGTCCTGATGTCATATCCGTCCTCCAAAAGATGTGTCGCGAAGCTGTGGCGAAAAGTGTGGCAACTGCCCGGCTTCGTAATGCCTGCTGCTCGGACTGCCGCACGTACGGCTCTCTGTAATACCTGTTCGTCCAGATGATGTCTGCGCACTATTCCCGAACGCGGGTCAACGCTCAGTCGTGAGGAAGGAAACACGTATTGCCAACCCAGCTCTCGCTCCGCACTAGAGTATTTGCGGGCCAGGGCGTATGGCAGATATACCCTTCCAAGCCCCGCGCGTAAGTCCTGCTCATGCAGCAGCCTTACTTTTGCCATCTGACGCTCTAGCGAGCTATCTAAGATAGCAGGCAGCATGGTTAGCCGATCCCGCCCACCCTTGCCGTCTCTGACTACAATCTGATGTTGTTTAAGGTCTACATCCTTAACACGCAGCCGAACGCATTCCATCAATCGCAGCCCGGAACCATACAACAGACTTGCCATCAGCCACATCACCCCGTCGAGGTTTGCCAAAACAGCGTGGACTTCCTTCCTAGTGAAAACAACTGGCAAGCGTGCGGGTCTCTTAGCCCTTTCTATATTGTCAATCCAATCCAGAGTCAGATTTAGGACATCTCGGTAGAGAAAGAGAATGGCGGAGAGAGCCTGATTCTGCGTCGAAGCAGCAACTTTTCGCTTGGTCGCGAGATGTGTGAGCCAGGTTCCGATGTGCTGCTCATTGAGTTGCGCGGGATGGCGCTTGTGATGGAAGAGGATGTAATCTTTGATCCAATAGAGATAAGCCTGCTCTGTACGGATGCTGTAGTGGCGTGTCCGTAAGGCTTGGCGCACTTGATCGAGGAGCCTAGGCATAGTGAGGTTTGCCCTTTCTATTAGATTTTATGACGCATAAACTAGCAGGAGAACCGACGTTAAATCAAGGGCCGTGGAAGGTAAATTGAGAGGCAAAAGAAGAACCCTGTTTTGGAGACAAGATTAGGCGTCAGAACTGACGTATTATAATGCGTCATATAGGACGTCTACTTAGCGTTAGGCGTCTGTGTGATAATGGAGATGATGGCTAAATCCAAAACTCGCCCTCTCAGTATCACGATCTTGAGTTTATTCTTCTTATTTGGTGCGACTGCTAGCTTCCTATCTTTCATATCGCTACTGTTTCCAGGTAATTTTCTTGAACCGATGTGGCAACTGAATCCTCGTGCGCGCGCAGGATTCGTCAGCATGGGCGGGTGGGCCATTGTTCTGATGGCTGTTGTTTGTATTGCTTGCGCTTTAGCGGCAGTTGGTCTGTGGCGTGGATTACTATGGGGATATTGGTTGGCTGTGGCTTTACTGGCAGTTAATCTTTTAGGTGACATTATTAATGTGGCCCTGGGAACAGAACCGAGAGCAGCAGTTGGCATACCCATTGTTGTGGTGATATTGATATTTCTTCTGAGTGGGCGGGTGAAACAGTTCTTTCTAAAGTCGGGTGGCTGCTGACAAGGGCGAATGCTAATGTATCGCGCCGCCTAACAACTCATTGAACCGGAGCGCGAATAGCGTTGATTTCATGCGCGAGGCTTGGTTTTAATCGGCGGCTCGTCGCGCCCGGTTAATTCTGCGTTAATCACTAGCGCCGCTGGCGACAGCTTGAATATGGTGATGCTTTGTGTCGCCGCTCGCTTCATTGAAGCGTGATGCAGCTTGAATGGTTTGACTCTGCGGGTGACAATGAAGGTTGAATCCCGGCGCAAGATTTGCAAGAAGGGGCGTGCGCTCGCGGCGAAACTAGAGGCGCGAGGTCTAACACGTCATTCGACCGGAGCGCGAGTTAACATTGCTTTTATCGAGAAGGCGCATTTATCGGCGGTGTCTCCGCGCCCGGTCAATTCTGCGTTAGATTCCTGTTGCATGGTCAGACTCAAAAGCACGTCTGAACCTTCACAAGTCTTGAACTCTAAAGTTTCTCTTGAGGGCTCCTCCAACTTGAACGGTGTGAGCCTCGCGCAGATATTGAGTGTTGGTATTGAGTTA
>DASVQF010000022.1:0-157707 GCA_036389315.1 Pyrinomonadaceae bacterium | reverse complement strand
GCCCGATTCTTGGCGAAGGCTGGCGGATCAAGCACGATTGTGTCGAAGCGCTCCCCTGCCGTTTCCATCTCACGCAGAGCGTCGAAGACATTGGCCTCGCGGAACTCTACGTTGCGCGCTCCGTTTAGCTCCGCATTGAGTCGTGCCGCCGTGACCGCCTCGGCGGAAATGTCCAGCCCCAGGACGCTCTCGCATACGGGCGCTAGATGAAGTGCGAATGCCCCGTTGAAAGTAAAACAGTCGAGAGCGCGTCCGTGTGCCACCGCGCGCGCGGCCAATCGGTTTTCGCGCTGGTCGAGGAACGATCCGGTCTTCTGCCCGCCGAGCGGGGCGACCATGAAGCGCACCCCGTGCTGCACGATCTCCAATTCATTGGGTGCATCTCCGTAGAGCATACCCGCGCGCATCTCCAAGCCTTCAAGCTCGCGCACGCGCACGTCGTTGCGCTCGACGATGGCGCGCGGAGCGAACTCTTCCGTGAGCAGCTCGACCAGCATCCCTTTCAACTCTTCAGTCCCCTGCGAGAGCGTCTGCAAGACCAACACGTCTGAGTAGGCGTCCACGATCAGCGAGGGCAGCAGGTCGCCCTCCGAATAGACCAGGCGATAAGCGTTCGTTCCCTGCCTGTAAGCCGCGCGTCGACTCGCCGCATCGCGCAGGCGCGTGCGCCACCACTCGCGATCAATCTCTTCGTCGCCCGTCGTCAACAGCCGGAGGGAGATTTCCGAGCGGTCACTGTAAAGGGCCTGGCCCACGGGGCGCTTGCGCTCGTCCAGGACGCGAACCACGGAGCCGCCCGCAGCCCTGCCGGTGTCTCGCAGGTCGCTGCGATAAATCCAGAGATGACCGGCGCGCACGCGCTCGGCTCCGCGCCCGGTGACTGTCATATTAGCTTGCGGCATGATTCGCGCTCTATTAAAGCAGAAGCGCGCCCGGAAGCGGTAGCAGGCTTCACAATTCTGTTCGCCGGCGAGCAGGATTTCACGGACTTCTACGTCTTTCTCTTGAACCCTTCTCCGCAAAGATGTAATCTTTCCGACAGATTCACGCACTAAAAGCTCTTTGCAATCAGTTGGATTTGGGAGGAGGACTCTATCTATGCCTGAAGTTGGGGACATGGCCCCGGACTTTGAACTCGGCTCTCACTTAGAGAAGGGCAAGAAGGTCAAGCTCTCGGATTTTCGTGGCAAGCAGAACGTCGTTTTGGCGTTCTATCCGTTGGCGTGGACGCCCGTGTGAACGGCGCAGATGCCTGCGTACGAGGCCGACCTCGAACGCTTCAAAGGCTACGATGCCCAGGTCTTGGGCATTTCTGTGGACAGCGTCCCGTGCAACGCCGCCTGGGCCAAGAGCCTGGGCGGGTTGTCATACGATCTGTTGAGTGACTTTCATCCGAAAGGTGAAGTGGCCAAAGCTTACGGAGCGTGGCGCGAGGCAGACGGCATCTCGGAACGTGCGCTCTTTATCGTGGACAAGGATGGTCGGCTGGCTTACAAGGATATACACAACATCGCCGACCAGCCCGACAACGAAGACCTGTTTGAAGTGCTCCGCAATCTGTAGCGGACGCTGTCCAAACATCGAAACCGGCGGGCCCGCCGAAGCTGTGGATGCTTTTAAGGAAGCCGCTCCGAAGCTCTCGGGCTCGCCCGGTCATTTAGTAATGCTTATTTAGTAAAGCTAAAGCTGATGACGCTCTCAAGAAAATGCGTGCCCTTTACGCCCTTCGACCGCGAGCTGGGGAAAAGCAGCATCGCGATTATCACGGCCGGAGGCGTACACCTGCGCGAGCAGGAGCCCTTCAACGTCGCGGACGAGCTGGGCGACCTGACCTACCGCGTCATCCCGCCCGACACTGTGTCGTCCGAGCTGATGGTCACGCATCATCACTACGACCACCGTGACGCGGATGAGGACATCAACGTCGTCTTTCCTCTGGACGTGCTGCGCGAGCTACAGGCGGAAGGCTTCATCGGCGGCATCGCCAGAAAGCATATCGGCTACATGGGCTACACCATGCAGCTCAAGGCCATGTACGAGGGGACAGCGCCGGAGATCGCCAACGAGATTGACCGGGGGTCGCGGGCAGACGCCGTGCTCCTGACCGGAGGTTGACCCAACGTCTGCCACCGCACGGTCGTGGCGGTTCAGCGCGAGATAGAGATGCGAGGCATTCCGACGGTGCTCATCACGGTGAGCCCCGAAGTCTCCGCGCAGATGCGCCCGCCGCGCGCGCTCTACCCGAAGGGCTTCAAGATCGGGAACAGCCTCGGACGCCCCGGTATGCGTGACCTGCAACGCAGGGTGCTGCGAGACGCGCTCAGCCTGCTGACGGAGAACACGCGGCCCGGCGAGATCATCACACGCGAATACCCGGAATACGGCGAGCAGTACGAGCCGCCGAAAGTCAGAACTTAAAATTTATGTATCGAACAATCGGCATCGTGACGGGCGGGGGCGACGCGCCGGGCTTGAATGCGGTCATCCGCGCGGTGGTCAAGACGGCGACGGGCCGTTATGGCATGCGCGTCATCGGGATAGAGGACAGCTTCGAGGGCTTGCTTGGCGAGACGGTCGCGAGAGAGTTGACGGCCAGGGACGTGCGCGGGCTTCTGCCGCGCGGCGGAACCATACTCGGCACGCGCAACCGTGGCCGCTTCGTAGAGCGTCATCCTGAAGGGCACACCACCAAACCGGAGGCTATCTATCGCGAGGCCCTCTCGAACCTGGAACGCTTAGGCATAGAGGCGCTCGTCGTCCTCGGCGGAGAAGGCACGCTCGCCATCGCCTCGGAGTTCGACCGCCTGGGCTTCCCCATAGTCGGCGTGCCCAAGACCATTGACAACGACCTCGGCTGCACGGAGCTGACCTTCGGCTTCGTCACAGCCCTGGACATTGCGACCGAGGCGCTCGACCGTCTTCACACGACGGCTGAATCGCACGACCGCGTGATGATTCTCGAAGTGATGGGCCGTCACACCGGCTGGATCGCGCTCCACTCAGGCGTTGCCGGGGGCGCGGACGTAATCCTGATACCGGAAATCCCCTTCTCGATGGAATCAGTGGCGGCCAAGGTGCGCGAGCGCGATAGGTGCGATTCGCAGTTCAGCATCATCGTCGCCGCCGAAGGCGCTCTAGAGGCCGGAGGCGACGTGATCTACCAGGAGAAGGGGGACAAGGAGCGTTCGGCGCGCCTGGGCGGGATAGGCAACTACTGTCGCAAGTGCTTGGAGGAGCTGACGGGCAAGGAGACGCGCTGCGTGGTGCTCGGCCACTTGCAAAGGGGCGGGACGCCCAATGCTTTCGACCGCATGCTGGCGACAAACTTCGGGGCCTGCGCCGTGCGCGTGCTGGCCGAGGGCCAACGCGGCGTGATGGTCGCCCTGCACGCTTCGGACGTGAGGAGCGTGCCGCTCGCGCAGGCCATAGCCAACCTCAAGACAGTCCCCGTCGATAGCCAGCTCATTCACACTGCGCGCGCCACAGGCATCTCCTTCGGCGCGCCCGACGAAGCGAGCTATCATCGCAGGCTCGTCGAGGACGAAGCTATGATTTAGACGGAAGCTCATCATATAATCTCTTGGGCTACAAAACTGAGCGGGAGACTAATTTGACGCAAGACATCAAACAGAGACTTCAGGCGGAGCTGGAGGAGCTGGAAACGGAGCTGCGCGTTCATCTGCCGAAGGAGATTAAGCGGGCCCTGGAATTCGGAGACCTCAGAGAGAACGCCGAATACCGCGCGGCGCTCGACCGCCAGAACGTCGTCAAGGCGCGCATCACACAGCTTCGCCAGCGCCTGAGCGAGATAGCCTCGATTGATCTCTCGAAGGTTCCGCACGACAAGGCCGCCTACGGCTCGACGCTTGTGCTCTACGACCCTGAGCGCGACGAGGATGTGACGTACCGGCTGGTGACGCCCGAGGAGAGCGACCCGCAGGCAGGGTTGATTTCGACCACTTCGCCCGTCGGCCGCAGCCTGATGGGTAAAGAGGAGGGCGACGAGGTGACTGTGCGTACGCCTGCGGGCGCGCGCACCTTCGAGATCAAGCGATTGACGACCGTGCATGAAGAGCTTTCGGGCGCGGACGACGAGTGAGCGGAAGCGTACAGTGGCGGCCGCCTCTGACGTGGTAATCCTTGACAACCTCGGGAGCCGCTCCCTATGATGCTCTGCTTGAAAACGGGCTTGCCGGATTGCTAAATCGGGCGGCCCGTCTGTTGTAGAGGAGAAGGATTAAAAAAGGTGTTCGGGGCAAGTATCGGGCGCGGCGCGCAGCGGATCATCAGTGCGATGGTGCGCTGGCTTGCCTACGGCGGCATCAATCCAAACCTTCTGACCGTCGTCGGCGTCACAATCAATGTCGGATGCGGGCTGCTCTTCGGCTTGGGCCATTTCTTCTGGGCCGGTATTATCCTGATCGTCGCCAATCTCTTTGACATGCTGGACGGGCAGGTCGCGCGCCTGTCGGGTCGCGTGACGCGCTTCGGCGGCTTTCTCGATTCGTCGCTTGATCGTCTCTCGGACATGGTCATCTTCGTCGGGCTGATGGTCTTCTACGCGCGCGACACGCAATTTCATTCGACGCTCAACGTCTTTCTGGCTGGCGCGGCGATGATGGGTTCAGTCATGGTCAGCTACACGAGCGCGCGTGCAGAGAGCCTGATACCGAAGTGCGATGTCGGTTTCCTGCGCCGCCCCGAACGCGTAGTGCTCCTGATTATCGGCGCTCTGACGACGCATCCCGGCTCGCAGAACCCTTTCTTGAATCGCATGCCGGCCGTGCTCTGGATTCTCGCCGTCGGCTCCTACTGGACGTTCGCGCACCGCATGTATCACACCTGGCTCGAAGTCAAAAAGGCCGATGCAAGGCTCGAACGGGCGGCAGCCGAACCGGAAGTCCCCGCATCTAATGCCGGGCCCGAACGAAGACCTGAACCGGGCCTGGTGCGTTAAGTAAAAGTAAAGGTCGAAACCCCATTTTGAGTATTTCGCAAGCGTTGGAAGGTTCTCCCATTCAGGATTGAAGAGGTAAACGACATTGACTGTCTGCCCCTGTTGCGGTTCCAGGTTTGAAGGCGACCTTCGCGGCGGCTGCCCCGAATGCGGCGCGCGCGCCGTCGGCGAGCCGTTGGCCCGGCCAGAGTTTGAGCTGCCAGCCTACGGGCGTGCCCTTCTGGTCGGCTCGATGGGCCTACTGCTCCTTCTCTCTTTCAGCCTGAGCACGGCCTTCGCTCTCTTCGAGCAGACGCCCGTCCAGATAGGCTTCTGGCCGCTCATCTCTGCGGCCGAGACTGCTGCCTGGCGTCTGAAGTGGTTTGCGCTGCCGCTTTCGGTCTTGGCCCTGTGGGGCGGCCTGCTCGTCTACGGAAGCATACGGAGAGAGAGAGTGCGCTTCGCGGGCCACGACTTTGCGCGCTCGGGCCTCGGAGCCTCCGCGCTCGTCATGGTGATGATCGTGACCTTCATAGGGCTCACGGTGCCGGAGCGTTTGCGCCAGCGCCAGCGCGGGATAGAGGCCGCCATCGAGGCCCAGGGCTACACCTTGCAAAGAGCTTTCCTGGAATATCGCGAGCAGTACAAGACCTATCCGACGAGCCTCAAGGATTTGCAGGAGGGGCTCGCCGACCCGAACGGCCTGATCGCCTCCGCGCTCTCCAACATTGACCCGAGCACTTACAAGCCGAGCGCCAATCTGGCCGACGCCTCGACGGCCAAGCAGCGCCCGATGCGTGGCGCGGCCCTGCGCCGCGTCTCTGCCAGCACGACCGACGATACCGTGAACGAAAAAATCTCTTTCACCAATTACGAAGTGCGGCTGCCGGGCGCGGACAAGATTCCGAACACGGACGACGACTGGCTGATGAGGGACGGCCTCTTTATCAGGCCGACTCGCTCGGCCCCCGTCTCTTCCGAAACGACACCGACCACGGGCGGCCGGGCCCAGCCTTGAGGCCGCTCGCCCATATGCCATTTCTTGATCGTTTCCGGCGTAAGGCAGATGACCCGGAGGGGGAGCGGCGCGCACGCCTCCTGCGCACGGGCCGCATCACCGAAGGAACCATCGTAGACATCAGCGGCGAGTCTGAGTCCGGCACCTTCACCCAAATTTTCTACAGCTACGAGATCGGCGGCGTCGAGTACGAATCTTCTCAGGTGCTAGACGCCTCGCAGCAGCAGCGCCAGACAGACTACGCGCCCGGCGCGCGCATTACCATTCGCTACGATCCGCATCAGCCAGGCAATTCCGTGGTCGTTTGAAGAGCAGTGGCGAGTGACAAGTGACTTGGTGACAAGCTATAAAAGCTTTTCTCTCGTCACTCGTCACTCGTCACTTGTCACTGCCTTGATATGTTTAGAAAAATCCTGATTGCCAATCGCGGTGAGATTGCGGTGCGGATTATTCGCGCGTGTCGTGACTTGGGGGTCTCGCCCGTGGCCGTCTATTCCGAGGCCGACGCGGAGGCGCTGCATGTGCGTCTCTCTGACGAGGCTTATGCGATTGGGCCAGCCCCTTCAATCGAAAGCTACTTGAAGATCGAGCGCATCATCGAGGCGGCCCAGGCTGCGGGCGCTGAGGCCATCCATCCGGGCTATGGCTTTCTGGCCGAGAACGCGGAGTTTGCGCGCGCCGTCACCAGTGCGGGTCTGGTCTTCATTGGCCCACCGGCCGAGGCTATGGAGTTGATGGGCTCTAAGACCAGCGCGCGGCGTGTGGCGACGCGCGCAGGCGTGCCGGTCGTGCCGGGAACTACGGAGCCGCTTGGCTCCATCGAGGAGGCGCGCGAGACCGCCGAGCAGTTGGGCTACCCCGTAATGTTCAAGGCTTCGGCGGGCGGCGGCGGCAAGGGCATGCGCCTAGTCCTCACCGAAGCCGATCTGCGCTCGGCCTTCGAGACCGCTCAGTCCGAAGCCGCGGCGGCCTTCGGCGATTCCGAAGTCTATCTCGAAAAGGCTATCGAGCGGCCGCGCCACATAGAGATTCAGGTCTTCGCGGACACGCACGGCAACGTCGTACACCTGGGCGAGCGCGAGTGCTCCATTCAGCGACGCCACCAGAAAGTGATCGAGGAATGCCCTTCGCCGATTGGAGACGCGGCGCTCAGGGAGCGCATGGGGGAGGCGGCCGTCCTCGTGACGCGCGCGGTCGCCTACGTCGGCGCGGGCACGGTCGAGTGCCTCGTCTCGGACGCCACGCACGACTTCTATTTCCTTGAGATGAACACGCGCCTACAGGTCGAGCATCCGGTGACGGAGATGGTCACAGGCATAGACCTCGTGCGCGAGCAGATCATGGTAGCGACGGGCGCGCCGCTCTCCTTCAGGCAGGAGGACGTGGAGTGGCGCGGCCATGCCATAGAGTGCCGCGTCTACGCCGAAGACCCCGAGCAGAACTTTCTTCCAGCGCCCGGTCGCATCAACGCCCTGCGCATCCCTGTGGGCCCAGGCGTGCGCGACGACGGCGGCATCACTGCCGGCACGGAAGTCTCGATCTATTACGACCCGATGATCTCCAAGCTCGCCGCCTGGGGGCGCACCCGCCCTGAGGCGATTGACCGTTTGCGCCGCGCTTTGGACGAATACACTGTGAGCGGAATCAAGACCACGCTTCCCTTCTTCCGCGAGGTCGTGCGCGACGCAGAGTTCATCGCGGGCCGCCTGGACACTGGCTTCATCGAGCGTTTCTTCGCGCGCCGCGACGAGCGCCGCAGTGAGGCCGAAGAGCCTGGCGAAGCGGAACGGGAGCGCCGCGACTTGAGCTTGATCACCGCCGCGCTCGATTACTTGCAGCAACCGCCCCGCGGGCCCGAGGCTGTGGCGCGCGAGCCGCAGATCAGCCAGTGGAGACGGCAGGGCCGCGCGGCGCTGCTTCGCTCAAGAGAGGTCTCATGAAACTGACGGCGGAACTTGAGCACGAAAAGCATGAGCTTGAGGTCAGGCGTGAGGGCGAGCGTGTCTTCGCGGAGGTGGACGGCCGCCGCTACGAGCTTACCCTTCGCACGCCCGAAGCCGGCACCTATCTATTGATCGCAGACGGGCGCATTTATGAATGCCTCGTTCAGGCGGACGCGGCCGAGCGCATGCGGGTGCATGTTTACGTCGCCCAGCGCAGCTATGACATCAGGCTGACCGACCCGAAGCGATTGCGTGCCGGTCAGAGCGCAGGGGCTCAAGCGGACGGCACGGCGCAGATCGTCGCCCCGATGCCCGGCAAGGTCGTGCGCGTGCTCGTGGAGCAGGGCGCGAGCGTCGAGGCCGGAGAGGGCCTCGTCGTCGTCGAGGCGATGAAGATGCAGAACGAGATGAAGTCGCCGCGCGCCGGGCGCGTCAGCGTGCTGCACGCTCGCGCGGGCGCGACCGTCAACGCGGGCGACGTGCTGGTCGTCATAGAATAGAGAGGGCGTTCGCAGAAGAAGGACGGGCGAGGATGAAGGACGAGCGAAGAAGCACGGCTTTGGCTAGCGTGGCCGGTGAGGCGCTCGGCTCGTCTACGGCCTCGGGCTTGCGCGTGCTTCTCTGGGACATTGACGGGACGCTTCTGCGCTCTCGGCGCGCGGGCGCGTTCAAGGATTATACGGCCCCTGCCATCGAGGCTGTCTTCGGAACGGCCGGCCGCCTCGCGGAGCTTTCCGTCTCAGGCATGACGGACTTGCAGATCGTCTCGGAGGCTTTGCGCGACGAGGGCTACACGCCCGCGCAGGTACGCGAGCGCATAGACGACCTGCGCACGCTCTACATGAGAGAGATGGTGCGCGTCGTGGAGGGGTTGGCGGAACCCTTTTACCTGCTGCCCGGTGTGCGTGAAGTCCTCGAAGCCGTGCGCGATCACCCGCGCTACCGCTCGGCCTTACTGACGGGCAATCTCGAAGAGGCTGCGCGCTTGAAGATGCGAATGGTCGGCCTCACGGACTTCTTTCAACTGCCGGGCGCGTTCGGCGACGATTCGCACGACCGCCGCGACCTGCCCGCGCTCGCCCACGTTCGCCTCAGCCGTGCGCTCGGCTTTGAGCTGGAGCCCAAGCAGATGATCGTGATCGGCGATACGCCCAACGACATAGCCTGCGCCAGGCACTTCGGCGCGCTCTCCGTAGCCGTCGCCACCGGCCGCCTCTACACTCCCGAAGACCTCTTGGCCCACCATCCGGACGCGCTCCTCCCAGACCTCTCCGACACGTCGCTCGTCCTCAGAACCTTCGACGCGCTATAAAAACAGCTTCTAAGATTTCTGAAAGCCTTTGATGAGGTCGTGGGTGGAGAGGCGCAGCACTACTGGACGGCCCTGTGGGCCCGTCGTGGGCGCGGAGGTTGCAAGCAGGCGATCAATGAGCCAGCGCATCTTGGCGGGCGCAAGCGGCGTGTTGCTCTTGACGGCGGCGCGGCTGGCGAGAGTGGCCGCGATGCGCTCTCTGAGACTGGCGCGCGCCATGCCGCGCTTCTCCGCATCGACCGTCTCCAATAGCTCCGCGAGCATGTTGCGCGCTTCGGCGGCGGGCAGGTCTGCCGGGACGGCTTTGATCGCGACCGTGCGACCCGAAAGACGCATCAGGCCGAAGCCGTAGGTTTCCAACTCCTGAGCGACTGCCTCGAACATGCTCGCCTGCGCGGGCGTCAGGTCAAAGGTCTCGGGCATCAAGAGGTGTTGCGACTCCGGGGCGCGCGCGTGCTCCTGCCGCTGGTACTGGTCAAAGAGAATCCGCTCGTGCGCCGCGTGCTGGTCAATCAACAGGAGCCCCTCTGCGTCCGTCGCGATGATGAAGGAGTCTTCGAGTTGTCCGAGCGGGCGAATGCCGTGCGCGAGCGATTCGACCGGAACTTCACGCACAAGCCCGGCGATGGAAGTGAGCGGCGGAAGCGCGGCGCGGGCGCTGCTCGTTTCAGGACGAGACGAAGCTGGCCCCTCCACGCTCCGCTCAATAGCGGCCTCTTCATCTTCGGCCCGCGTGGCCTCCGCGCCCGTGGGCCCAGACCTTTCCCTCATCGTCGGAGGATGCGCCTTTGTTGACGGCCCGGCTTCGGCCGCCGTCAAGTCCCTCGCCAGCATAGCTTCAGGCGGAACAGGCGGGCGGGAAGGCGCTGCCTCCTCTGTTCCCGGCGTGTGCACGAACTTGATCGCGCGTTGTTCGGGCCGCGTCGAAGCGGGATTGAAAACCGGGCCAGGGCTTTCGTCGCGGGCCGTCGGGCGCTGGGCCTGCGAGGCAGGCTGATCGGCTGCCGGGGCGGGGCGGCCCGCTCGCTCAATGGGCCCTGACGAAGCATCGCCGAGCGCCCTCTCCTGTGCGTCCTCCCTCTCAGCGTCCCGCGAACTCTCTCGCTCGGCGTCGCTCGCGCGCACGTAACCGGCGCTGGCGAGCGTGGCGCGCACGGCTTCGCGCACGGCGTCGGCGACGGCCGGAGCGCGGCGAAAGCGCACTTCGGTCTTGGCCGGATGAACGTTCACGTCCACCTCTTCGAGCGGCACTTCGAGAAACAGCAGCGCCGCCGGATACGCTCCCTGCGGCAGCATGGCCTTGTAGCCTTCCGAGAGCGCCCGTCCGATTAAGGGGTCGCGCACGTAGCGGCCGTTGATGAAGAGATACTGCGCGTCGCGCGAGGTGCGACGCTCACGCGGCGCTGAGATAAAGCCGCGCACGACTGCGACTCCGCCCTGTGGGCCCACGACCTCTAAAAGATTGGAGAGAAAATCTGCGCCGAAGATTTGATAGGCGCGCTCGCCGAGGTCTGCCGCACGCGCGGCGCGCAGCGTCTCGCGCCCGTTGTTCGTGAAGGTGAAAGCTATTTCGGGATGCGCCAGCGCGTAGTGCGTGACCAGGTTCATCAGGTGAAAGCTCTCTGTGGCTTCCGAGCGCAGGAACTTGCGGCGTGCCGGGACGTTGAAGAAAAGCTCGCGCACGGTGATGGTCGTCCCGCGCGTGTGCGCCGCAGGCTTCACGTCGCGCATGCGCCCGCCTTCGATCACAACGCGCGTCGCGGCCTCGTCCTCGTCGGTCTTCGTCACCAGCTCCACCTTCGCGACGGAGGCAATGGAGGCGAGCGCCTCGCCGCGAAAGCCGAGCGTGCCGATGCGAAAGAGGTCTTCCGCCTGCCTGATCTTAGACGTGGCGTGACGCTCGAAGGCCAGCAGCGCGTCATCACGCGTCATCCCTTCGCCGTCGTCCGAGACGCGCAGGAGCCTCCGGCCCCCGGCCTCCGACTCAACCTCTATCCGTTGCGCGCCCGCGTCAATCGAGTTCTCGACCAGCTCTTTGACCACGGAGGCCGGGCGCTCGACGACCTCGCCCGCCGCGATCTGATTGGCCAACTGGTCGGAGAGAACGTGAATCTTGGACATAAAAAGCAGGAGTCAGAACCCGAGGACTCAGAACTCAGAAGCAGAAAAAGCCAGCTTGCTTTTCTTCTGAGTTCTGAGTCCTCGGGTTCTGTGTTCTCACAGATAAACTACTTGATGATCGGGGGAGCCCAGGTTGATCGCATCGTAGACCCATTTGATGAAGTAGCGGCCGTGGCGCGCGACGAAGGACGTGATGTTGATGTGGCGCTCCTGTAGGCTCTTGTGCGGATAGAGCGTGGCCAGGGCGCGCTCAAGCTGGCGATGCGCGGCGCGGTCGCGCTGCATCTGCGCGCGATGAAAACGGGTGCGCAATCCTTCGAGCTGGTAATTGATCTTGCGTCTTCCGGTCTCAAGGGCGTCGGCCAGGGTCGGGTCAACGCTGCGGAGCTGCTCCTGCAAAGCGTCCAGCTCGCGCCTCACGGCCTCCTCCGTATGGTTGAAGGCCTGGGCCGTCTCCGTCCCGAGATGCTCTTCGACGACGCGCGCCATTACTTCGTCGAACCCGGCGAAAAGGTCTGTCAGCCTGAGCCCGTAGCGTTCGAGCGTGCGCCCCGTCCTTCGCTCGACAATCGTCATGCTCGCGCGCGGCAGAATGGTCGTCGCCGGGCGCGAGAGCACGCGATAGACCTCGGCCGTCTGCGCGAAGTAGGCGATCTCGGCCGAGCCGCCGAAATAGGCTACCGTCGGCAGGAGATAATCCTGCACGACGGCGCGCAAGGTAACGTTCGGGCTAAAGCGCGTGGGCTCTCTGTGGGCCCACTCGGCCAGCTCCTCGGCCGTGTAAGCCTCGCCCGTGGCCTTCACCTGGTAACGCCCGTCGAGTGCGCGTGTGACTGCGTGACGCGCCCCGTCCTCCGTGTGCAGAAAGAGCGGGAAGGAGTTGGCCGAGGCCATCACCTGCGCATGATAGCCGGCCTCTTCCAGCTCGCGGCTGCGCGCTTCTACGGCCTGCGCAATCTCTGGCGCGCGGCGCGCGGCTTCCGCGTAGAGCGGCGCGGCCAACCTCTTCAGCCGAGAGTCGAGCGGGTCTAGCAGCACCAGGCCGTAGCGGCCCACGAGCGCCATCATCATGCGCGCGAAGGCTTCGCCGAAGCTGCGCCCGACAGACCAGGACTCTTTCAGAAGCGCCGTGACATCGGGCGTGAACTCCGTCTCGGGCAGAACCTCAAGCAGGCGCTCGACCGTCTCTTCTATGGAGGCGTCGAGCGTGACCGTGCCGACAGGCTTGTCTTCGCTGTGCAGGGCGGCGGGGACTTCGACGCTCGCCAGGCGACAATCGCAGCCGATGAACTCGGCCGACGCTACCTCCACGAAGTCGTGATCTTCCGTCGCGATCCAGAAGACGGGCACGGCCGCCGTGCCGCGCTCGGCCAAGCACCCGGCCAGCTTAACGGCCGTCAGCGCCTTGTAGATCGTGTAGAGCGGGCCCGTGAATAGTCCCGCCTGCTGGCCCGAGACGACGGCTACGCTCGACGGGTCGCGCAGGCGCGCGATGTTTGCGAGCGTCTCACTGGTCGCACCCCAGGCGCGATTCATGTCTTCGAGGGCGTCGCAGAGCGCCGTGCGATCAGTCCTGTATGCGGAGAGCACTTCGGGCACGCGTTCGGGAAGCTCGTGGTGAAAGCGTATGGCCGAAGGATAAAAGCGACGCAGGGCCGTCGGGTCTTGCAGGTAGTCGAGGAACAGCTTGGACTGGTGCGGGATTGTCTCGAACGGAACCGCCTCGACTCTCAGGCCGGCCTCTTCGGGCGTGCTGTAACATGCTGCTTCCTTTGTGCTCACTTTCGTTCATGCTCCTGCCAGCCGGAATTCATCCCCCTGGGCCCGCTCTTCAACCCCTTCGACCCCTTCAACCATTGCGAGGGCCTCTTCAAGCAGGCGTCCAATCTCGCCGTGCGCCTCCGCCGAGGGCGGCCGCAGAGGCGCACGCACAGCTCCCCCCTCGTAACCCGCCAGCTCCATTGCGGCTTTGAGCCCGCCAATACCATAGCGCGTAGTGACGGCGCGCGCCAGCGGCGTGAGCTTCTGTTGCAACTGCCTGGCCCGCAGATAATCTCCTTCACGCGTGGCGTTGAAGATCGCCAGGCACAAGCGCGCCGCCACGCACCCGACGGCGAGAATGGCTCCGGGCGCACCCGCCGCGAGAGCTGCAAAGAGCATCGGCCCGTTGCCCGTCAGCACTATGAAGCCTTCCGGCACAACGCGCAGCGTCTCGGCCAGATTCGCGATGTCGCCGGAGCTGTCCTTGATGCCGATGATCTGCTCGTGCTCGCCGAGGCGCGCGACCGTTTCCGGCGCAATCGAGATGCCCGTCAGATCGGGCATGCTGTAGAGAATGACCGGCACGGGCGAAGCGTCTGCGACCGCCAGGTAGTGAGCGGCCAGAGCCTCTTGCGTCATCGCGCGGGCGTAGAAGTGCGGCGTGATGACCAGCACGGCCTGCGCGCCAGCCCCGGCAGTGCGGCGCACTTCGTTGATAGTCGCGCGCGTCGAGTGCTGTCCGGCCCCGACGATCAATGAGAGCGATGCCGGCACGGCTTCGCGCGCGGCTTCGATCACACAGAGGCATTCGCTCTCTTCCAGGTGCACACGCTCGCCCGTCGAGCCAAGCGCGACATAGCCCTTCACGCCCGTCTCGTTCCAACGCTCTATATTCGAGCGCAGAGCGCGCGTATCCACGCTGCCGTCCGAGGCAAACGGCGTGGTAAACGGAATGAGTATGCCGCGCAGGTTTTCTACGGAAAACGGGGTGGCCGAAGTCGGCTCTCTATTTGGTTCGTCGTGCGGCTTCAAGACGGGCCATTATAACGAGCGATTCAGAGGAGGCGCAACAATCAGCGCCGTATGAAAAAGGCTCTGAGATAAATTCCGAGCTTCAGTGCTGACAAGGTCGCAGTGAGAGGCGAGAGTCCTTGATAAGCATGTCATCAAGGACTCTCGCCTCTCGCTGCAAATCTTTTCGTTGTGCCGGGCCCCCGGCTACTGATAAGTGTAGCTGCTTGCCAGCACAGCTCTCTGGTTATTGGGGTTAATAACTTCCACATCCACCAGTCCGGCTGCGTGGGCAGGGGTCACGGCAGTTATAGAGGTACCGCTTGACACTACGGGTGCGGTCGCGGGCACACCGCCGAAGGTGACTCGGGCTCCGGAAACAAAGCCTGTTCCCGTAATCACTACGGAAGTCCCGACCGGGCCCGAGCGAGGATTAATGGAGGTGACCGAGAGGCCCGTGACAGGCGGCGCACTCTCGCGTCCCGTCGGGGCAGGCATCAAAACATTTTCGGCTATGGTCTTGAGTCTTTGCAACGCTTGATCTGTAAACATCCCGATCAATGCGGCCAGCGCCGCAAAGCCGAACGGATTCGTATCACTCACTCTGACTGACGAAGAGGAGAAGCCGCCGCGCACGACCAGATAGAAGATCGCCGCCGTGGCCGCCCCGAGGAAGGGCAAGAGGAAATACATCGCCGTCCAGCTCTTATAGAGCCTTCGTTGGCCTATGTACCAGGAGAGTGAGCGTATCAGGTGGACTAAAGCGCCGAGCGCGCCCGCCAGGAAAACGATAATGAGCAGGCGGTCTTCATCATAGAGGCAGCCTGTCCCGAAGAAGATGTGACTGGCCGGGGCCATCCCTTCCCGCCTGTTCCCCTTATTGTCAACGCATATTTCCGTATTGGGAACGGCCCCCCCGCGAGCATTCGCATTGCCGTTCGCGTTCGCGTTCGCGTTCACATTAGAGTTGCTATTACTGTTTCCCGGCGCGCTCTGATTGTTGTTGACTGCTGCGCCGGTATTGCCGTTCCCGTTTCCATTCCCGTTTCCGTTTCCATTCCCGTTACCATTTCCATTTCCGCCCGCGCCGGTACTGCCACCCACGGCCGTGTTCCCATTACCGTTGCCGCCGCCCGTCGTGCCGGTGCTGCCGCCCCGGCCTGCGTTCTGCCCCCCGCCCGCATTCCCGGCAACGTTCGTGCCAGCAGCAGCAGTATTATTATTCTCGCTCCCCGGCTTCTCCGTTTCGGGAATCGGAGGCCAAATCTTAATCATTGAGTAGAAGACCAGGATGATTAAGATCAAGGCATAAGCCAGCAGCGCGATGATTCCAGGCAACCCCACCGGAGTCCCGCCAGGACTCTCCTGCAAGTTATCATCAAACACATTTGAATCATCATCAGCCATGTTTGTCGCCTCCCTACAACCAGCCTACGCTTCGGCCGGCTTTAATTTAGGTGTGCCTATTTCATTGAATCTAAGCTGAGCCGTCGAAGCAGGTTAAGAGAAGACTTTTAAGAAAGAGACTGCTCAGAGAAGGAGAAAGGAACGAAACGGCGCGCGCACCATAGAGCAAGTCTCAACGCTTGTCAAGATTTTTCTGCAAACCGTATTGCAACTCCGGCTAAACTGGTTCCCGCTTCCTGTTCGGGGCAGCTTCGTGAATCCCAGATCGCTCGTTCTATAGTGTTATGGCAGGAATCCAGATTTCATTTCAGCAGAAGTTTCGGAGGGCGAGAAACAGACCTTGCTCGGCTTTCATCCTTGCTTCGTGAGTTGATCTTCCGGGGCTGACATGCGAGGATTTCCTAAATAAATAGTGAGTTATAGAATTAAGGCTTCTTAGATATGAGTAATGTCGAACTGGACTTATTGATTATCGGCGCGGGCCCGTCGGGCCTGTCGGCGGCGGACGCGGCCGCGCGCGAGGGCCTGAACTATCTGGTCATAGAGCGCGGCCTGATCGCCAACACGATCTTTCACTACCCTGTGGGGCGCACGGTCTTTTCAACGCCGAACGAATTGGAGATGCGCGAGGGCGCGCTCAAGCCCTGCCACGAAAAGCCTACGCGCGAAGAGCTGCTTTCGCATTACGTGCGGTTCGCGCTCGAAGAGGGCCTGCGCATCAACACGGAAGAGGAGGCCCGCTCTATCGAGCGTGCCGGGTCGGAAGGCTTCATAGTTGAAACGACGCGCGCAAAGTACCGCGCCCAGCGCGTCCTCTTCGCCATCGGCGCGATGGCCCACCCGCGACGCCTCAATGTGCCGGGCGAAGAGCTTCCGAAAGTTCATCACCGTTTCGTCGAGCCCTACCCCTACGTGCGCAAAGAGGCGCTCGTCGTCGGCGGCGGAAACAGCGCGGCCGAGGCTGCGCTCTTCCTCGCCGAAGAGGGCGCGCAAACCACCCTCGCCATCTGGCGCGCAGATTGGGAGAACCGCGATCCTAAAAAGAATGCTATCAAGCACTGGGTACGCGCGCCGCTCGAACGTCAAATCGAGCTGGGCCGCCTGCGCCTCTGCTTCTTCACCGAGATGGAAGAGATCAGGGAGCGCGAGGTGCTGATTAAGACCGACGAGGGAGAGACGATCACGCTCGCCAACGACGTGGTCTTCGTCCTCATCGGAAGCGACGCCGATCTGACGCTGCTGCGCCAGGCTGGAGTCGAGATAGTCCGTTCAGGTCTCTCCGACGTGCCGGTCTATAATGAAGAGAGTTTCGAGACGGGCGTGCGCGGCCTCTACGTCGTCGGTCACTTCACACACGCGCGCCACATCAAGGAAGCCATAGCCGTCCCGCGCCGCATCGTCCCCCTCATCGCCCAAAGCCTCTTAAAGTCAGCGGTGAGTGAAAAGCGATAGGGCTCTCTTATTACTGATCACTTATTCACTGGTCTGTGATGTTGCTTGAGCGTTCGCGGCGGGCGACGCCCGTCTGGTAGGCCGCGTCTTCCACGTCGCGGGCGACTGCTTCGGCGACTCGTTTGTCGAAGACAGAGGGGACTATATAATCGGCGTGCAGCTCATCCTCCGAGATGATCGAGGCGATGGCGTGTGCGGCGGCGACCTTCATCTCTTCGTTGATGCGCGAGGCGCGGCAGCCGAGCGCGCCGCGAAAGATTCCCGGAAAGCAGAGCACGTTGTTGATCTGGTTCGGATAGTCGCTCCTACCTGTAGCCATCACGGCGACATATGGCGCGGCATCTTCCGGCATGATCTCGGGCGTCGGGTTGGCCATCGCAAAGACTACGGGGTCTGGGGCCATCCGCTGCAAATCCTCGGCAGCGATGACGCCCGGAACCGAGAGGCCGAGGAAGACATCCGCGCCCTTGATGACATCATGCACGGTTCCCTGCTCGTTGTTCGGGTTGGTGTGCTGCGCGTACCAGTCCTTGACCCAGTTCATGTGCTCGGTGCGCCCGCGATAGATTGCGCCCACCTGGTCGCAGCCGATGATATTGCGCACGCCAGCCTTCATGATGATCTTGGAGCAGGCGACGCCCGCCGCGCCCACGCCGTTGACGATCACTTTGACATCTTCCATCCGCTTGCCCGTGAGCTTCAGGGCGTTGATGAGCGCGGCGAGGACGACGACTGCCGTCCCGTGCTGGTCGTCGTGAAAGACTGGGATGTCGAGTTCTTCCTTGAGCCGCTCTTCGATCTCGAAGCAGCGCGGCGCGGAGATGTCTTCGAGGTTGATGCCGCCGAAAGCCGTGGCGATGGTCTTGATGGTACGCACGATCTCGTCCGGGTCTTTGGTCGAAAGACAGATGGGAAAGGCGTCCACTCCGGCGAACTCTTTAAAGAGCATCGCCTTGCCTTCCATGACGGGCATCGCTGCGGCCGGGCCGATGTCGCCTAAGCCTAAGACAGCCGTTCCGTCCGTGATGATCGCCACGGTGTTCTTCTTGATCGTCAGCGTGAAGGCTTTTTCCGGGTCGCGGTGAATCGCTTCGCAGACGCGGGCGACGCCCGGCGTGTAGGCCATCGAAAGATCGTCGCGCGTCTTGAGGGGAGCCTTCAGGGCGATCTCTATCTTACCGCCGATGTGCATGAGGAAGGTGCGATCAGAGACGTGCACGACTTCGACGCCGTCAATGTCGCGCACGGCCTTGACGATCTGCGCGCCGTGCTCGCTCGATCCGGCGTTGACGCTGATGTCGCGCACCACGGAGTCGCGTCCGACCGAGACTATGTCAATGGCTCCGATGTCGCCCCCGGCGCGGCCGATGGCTGTCGTCAACTCTCCGAGTGAACCGGTACGGCTCGCCAGCCGGACGCGCAAAGTCAGGCTGTAACTGGCGCTAGGTGTATTTGGCATGGTGGATTCTGCGGGCCCAAAGCGTCCTTTCGCGTTTCTCTAATTGTCAGGGAATTATGACACGGAACTCTAACGCTAAAAGAGCGCACGGCGCAAGAGAGTAAGACGCAGGCGGCTCCACGGGGAGCCTGCTGTTTACAGCTTTACTGATTAACTCTCTTCGTCCTCTTCAAGCGCGCGCGCCATCTCCTTCAAGGCTTCCCTGTCCGCGCCGGCTTGTTCAGCGAGCGTCAGAGAGCGGCGGCCGAGCAGTTTGTAGACGGCGAGCGCATCCCTTCCGTCGAGCCTTCGCAACGCTTCGAGATGTCTGCGCATAGTCGCCGGGTCGGCGCGCGCAAACGTTCCGGTCAGCGCGCGGGCCGGTTCACGCACAGCCAGATTGGCCACGGTGCTTTCGACGAGCGGCATGAGCACGGCCCCGGCCTTTCGCTCCGTGAGTCCGCAGCGCATGAGCAGAGAGCGCGCGAGGTCAAAGAGTGCGACCAGATGGCCCGAGGCCGTGACGGCCGCAGCGTGATAGAGCGCCTTGTCCCGACGACCTACCGAAAAGCTCTCGCCCGCAAGATCGCGCACAATCCGTCGCGCGAGGCGCACCGCCCCCGCGTCGCCTTCGACGCAATAGAAGGCTCCGCCCAGGCGCTCAGCGCCCTCTATGGGCCCACTGACTGAGACGAGCGGGTGCATGGAGCCGATGCGAAAGCCCGAGGCTCTCAGCGCAGACAAGACTTCCGAAGAGAGAGCGCCGCTACAGTGCAGCGCCGTCGGCGGGCGCGCCTTGTCCTCTTTCTGGCGAGGCAGCGCGGCGAGACTTGCGGCCACCGATTCGAGCTGATCGTCCGGCGTCGTGATGAAGAGAAGGTCGCTCGCGGGAAGCGCATCCAGAGCGGAGATGGCGAGGGCCCGCGCTCCTGTTGAGAGCCTCGCTGCGGCGCGGCGGGCGTGGGCCAAGCGGCGCGCGATGAGAGCTTCGACGCTGTAGCCGCGCGCCTCCAGCGCGAGCGCGAGCGCCGTGCCTAATCGCCCCGCGCCGATAATCGTGATGGTTGGTTTTCGCTCTCTGGAATATGCCCGCTTGAGTGCCTGCTTGGCTTTCGCTTTGTTGCGTCTCTCAGTCGGCATTTCTCCCGCTCTCACCGACGAAATCCAGATGCGCCGAGACGTTGCCCGGCAGATTGTCGAGCCACCCGTCATGCTGCGCGACGGGCGGCGCGTCCTGCATTATCGGTTCGGCGGGCTGTGCAGGTAAAGCGGCGGCGGGCGGCGCAGGCGGGCGGCGCAGAGCGGTAAATTCGATCAGCGGCAGGGCGCGTTCGATCAGCCGCGCGTCAGACCAAAGGATCGCACGGGGCAGCGCCCCTTCACTGAAGGCTATGGCGAGCGTCTCTGCGCGTGCAGACAGCTCGGCGTCGCCCTCCGAGCGCGCGAGCTGTAAGAGCGCATACGAGAGGGGCTCTCTCCACAGCAGGAGCGTGTGGCGATGCGCTTCGCTTCCGCGCCCCAAGACATCTGCGAGCGCCGGCACGATGAACTGCGGTGAGACGGGAAGCGCGAGCCTGAATGAGCAGGAGCAGGCGGGCCGCTCCGCGAGCATCTGCCGCACCGGCAACTGGCAGCGCATGCGCCGCGCCCTGTCTATCAAATCCACTGCCTCTTCCCAATATACGCGATTGGCGATTGGCAGGTGCGAGAGCGCCTCGAACTCCTTCCACTCCTGGCCTCGCAGGAGTTCTTCGACCGCCTGCTGGTTGGCGCTCGTCGCTGCGGCCCGTGCGTGAGCGGCCGCGTAATGCTCTACGTAGCGCGCCTGGAACTCGCGCCACAGGAGGTTGAAGCGCTGCACGGAGTCGTGGTCAAAGAGAGTGTGCACGTCGTCGGCCATCATCAATAGCTCGCGCCGCGCGCTCTCGATCTCCTCTTCGGTCGTCGGCTCGGCCAGGGCCAGGTAGGCGCGCGCCTGCTGGCGCTCGGCCAACCCTTCGGTGTAAGAGGTCAACTGCGCGAGCTGCTTTTGACAACGGGCGAAGTCCTCGCTCGAATCGCCGAAAGCATCTGCGACGCGCTGCAAGCCCTCTTCGAGCGTGATGCTATCTTTGAGGAGCGCGGCGATAGATTCGGCTGCGGCCTCGAAGCTCTTGCGCACGGCGACGGCCAGGCCCCACGCGCTCGTCGTCAAGCCTTCGTCGGGCAGCGCGTCGAACCTTTCCAGGAGACGGCGGCCGCGCCACTCTTCAAGCCAGACCGAGAGCGAGGCGCGCACCTGCTCGCGCGCTTCCGGGTGCGAGATGGTCGCGAGCTTCGGCTGGTCTGTCAGCAGGCGGGCCCAACACGTCAGTTGTTCGGCGCTGTGCAGGAGCGTCGCGGCGCGGGCCACACCAGCCAACTCGTCCCACCGCAGCGATTGATCTAAGGTTCTGTGAGTGATGCGGTCGCCTGTGGCCGTCACCAGCTCTATGCGGCGCTGCGCGACGAGCGCGGCCAGGATCAAGTGCTGCGCCTCGCGCAAGAGTCCGTAGGGCTCGCGGCGCAACCCGTGGTAGATACTATCGAGCGGCACGACCTCGCCACCGGCCTCGTCCGTCATGGCGATTACTTCGCGCACCCACGGCTGCTTCAAAGCCTGATCGCCCACTTCGAGCGTGTAGAGGTCGCCGCGCAAAGTGGCCAGACCGAGCGGCTCTGCAAAGAGCCGTGCAAGCTCCTGCACGTTGGCCTCGGCCTGTTTCGCGCCGCCGAAGAGTCCGCCGACGAGCTGCGCGACGGCCGCTTCCTCAAGCGTCGCCTCAAAGCGAGGGTGCTGCGGAAAGCGCGTTTCAAGCAGGGGGGCGAGCACAGGCTCCAAGACCTGGGCCAGGGTTTGCGCCGTGCGCGCTTCGTCCGTGAGGGTCTGGCCGTCGCCGTCTCTTATTAGAAGCCTGCCTTCGTCAACGTAGAGGCGCGTCCAGATGCGCTCGGCCAACAGGCTGTAGTGTCTTTCGGCGACGCGCGCCACGTCGCCGTATTCGTTAAAGAGCGCGTCGCTTGAGCGCAGGGCATTGAGGCGACAGAGGCTCTCTAACTCTTCGGCCGACGCAGCGCCGGGCTGCCAGACGACTACGGGCAGCGACGTTGTGGGCCCATGCTCATCCTGCCCCTCGGCCGAAGCTTCGGCTTCACTGTCGAGCGTGGGCCAGAGTACCTGCACTTCCCAATCACAGCCGGGCATTGCTCGCGGGTCTGTCTCAAGCCGGGCGCTCTCGTTGCGCCTTTCGGCCGCGCCCTTCCAGATAAAGCGACCGGGTCGCGGCGCGCCGCGCCACATCAGATCAAAGTTCGCAGCTTCCAGGAGGCCGCCCTCGTCGTCCAGGAGCGGCCAGTCCGTAAAGCGCGCGCGCGAAACAGCCCGGAACAATGCGCCGAGCTCGACTTGGCCCAGCGCCAGCCGGCCAGCCACTTCAACGAGCGCGCCCTCAAAGGCCGCGCCCTTGCCGATGCTGAAGCGATAGCGGGCAACGCCGGCGTCCTCCGTGACTTGAATCGCTCCTTCTGTGGCCGCCTGCGCAAACAGTTGGAGCGTCCCTTCTATCTGGTTGATGATCGCTTCGGGCTGCGCCCCGTCATAGAGGAGCATCGCCGCGCCAAGCTCGCGCGCCGTCGCCCCGCGCCCGTCGAGCGAGATGACGAAGAGCCCTTTCAGCATCAGCTTCGCGTGCAGGCGTTGCATCACTGGCAGCGTGCCGATGGCCTGCGAAGCCAGAAAGTCATAGGCGGCGAAGCTCTGCTTCAGCTCGTCCGCTTTGCGCAGCTCGTATTCCGTGCGGTCGAACACTTCGTCCAAGAGGACGAGCGACAGAGCCGGACGATTGGCTGCGCGCGCGACCGATTCGGCGGCAAAGGGCAGGAAAGCAAAGCGCGGCGCGTAGAGGCGGACGCCGTGCGTGATCTCCGCGACCAGGGGGTGCACGGGATAAATCTCCGTAAACCGCTGCTCGCTCCAATTGAAGCCGGGGACGGCCGAGCGCAGCGTCAGGTAAAAGTCATGCAGCGCGGCGCGCGCCCGCGCAGTCTTGCGAAACAGGTAGAGGTCTGCGATGCGATAGAGATGCTCCGGGTCTAGGTAATCTATCTGGAAGGTTCCGGAGAGCGCGACGTTGGCCCCGTCCGCGCCCTCTATGTCGTCGTCCAGGGCCAGGGCGACGAAAACGGGCAGCGTGCGCGCAGCCTGCGCCAGCTCGCTCAAGAGCGGCCCGTCGTCACGCCGCACGCGGTCTTCGCGCCCGAGCGCCGTATCGATGATGAGCACAAGGGGCCCGTCGCTCATCCCGGCAGCGAGGGCCAGCATGCGCTGCGGCTCGTCCTTCCACTCTATCTCTGTGCCGCCGAAGATAGCCGCAAAGGCCGCGCACAGCTCTTCCATCAGGGTCGAGCGCGTGCCGCGCTCGACGCGCGCCATCCTGTAGCGACGATTGAGCAGGCGCGAGGCGCTGCTGGCGACGTGCGCTTCGCTGACGGTGGCGCGCAGGTCTGGATAGGCGGCGAGGGCCGCAAAGACCGCGAGCGTGTGGCTTTTGCCGACACCGCGCAGGCCCGCCAGAGCACGCGCCGCTCCGCTGCCCTGCCGGGGCAGGTCTGCGAGCGCGTCTATCCAACGGCCCAACAGGTCTGAGGTGGCGTCCGTAAAGCGGTACGCGGCCAGCGCCCGGCGCGGGTCGTTCGTATAGTTCTGCACCTCATCGAAAGCCTGCGGCTCGACGAAATCCTTGATCTTATCTGGCGCGCGTTTCATAGACAGACGGCGGAACGGAAACTCTTGAGGCGGGCAAAAGAGAAGCGGGAACTGCACTCCCTACAAGGACTGTAGCACGGCCGCTCGGCGGCGCGCAATAACTAGCTTTTTATGGCCCACCTGCTGCTATAATGGGCTTCTAAAAGGTGAGAATGTCCGGCTTGAGTAAGCGGGCGGGCCAAGTCGGTCGAAGGCGGAATTTTCCGGGCGCGGAGGCCGATTCCGGCCCCACAGGCTTGCGCAACCCTGTGGGCCGGGAGGTGCATCAAAGAGTCGCGTGCCTTAAAAGCCAGGCTGTCATCGCTGTTATCACCGAAAAAGTAGCTCAGAATAGCTTAGGGGGCGCGCCTCCTTACGTTTGATACGCTCAAAAATTTTTCGCCGCATCCTGGAAATGCGGTTTACAGGCCACGAGATGCGGGGCGCTACCGTTACCGGGCGATTCCCTTCAATTGGCATCAGTTCAGCAAGTTTGTGGAGGCTTTTCGACATGAGTAGTCGCTTCTCCCGTACCCTGACCGCGCTTGCGCTCGCCACCTGCGTGTGGACGGGCAGCGTCGCCGTCATGGCCGCGCCGCAGTCGCAGGATCAAAAGACAACTGCACAGAAAGAGACCAAGACGCCGACGGCGGCGACGACCACCGCCACCACGACGCAGCCGTCCAGCGCTCGCCCGCTGTCTACGAGCGAAGACCCTTCCAAGATCGGGAAGCGCAAGATCAACGGCGGGTTGATCGCCAGCATGAGCGGCTCGCTTGAGAAGGAAGTGGCGCTGGGCCGCCAGTTGGCCGCCGAAGTTGATCGCCAGGCCAAATTCATAGAAGACCCTGAGATCACCGAATACGTCAACCGCGTCGGCCAGAACATAGTGCTTCATTCCGACGCCAAGGTGCCCTTCACCATCAAGGTCATAGATTCAGACGAAGTGAACGCCTTCGCCCTGCCGGGCGGCTTCTTCTACGTCAATAAGGGCTTGGTGCTGGCCGCCGATAACGAGGCCGAGCTGGCCGGCGTGATGGCGCACGAGATCGCGCACGTCGCCGCTCGCCACGCCGTCGAGAACCAGGCCAAGGCCAATCTGCTGGAGTGGGGCGCTATCGCCGGCTCGATCTTCCTGGGCGGCATACCGGGCATGATCTTTCAGAACACGGCCGGCCTCGGGATGCTCGCGGCCTTCATGAAGTTCAGCCGTGGCGCGGAAGAGGAGGCCGATAAGCTGGGCGTGCAGTACATGTACGCGGCCGGTTACGACCCGAACGCGATGGCGACCATGTTCGAGAAGCTCTCGGCCAAGAACAAGAAGAAGCCCGGCTTTTTCGCCAAAGTCTTCGCCACGCACCCGCAGACTCCCGATAGGCGCGCGGCCGCCCTCGCCCTCGTCTCCCGCTTCCCCGAGCGCGAAGAGTATGTCGTCAGCTCGTCCCAATTTCAGCGCGTCAAAGCGCGCCTGATGAGACTCTCGAACGCGCGTGCGACCACGGCCGGAGACCTCTCCGGCGGCAGTACGGACGGAACGCCCGGAGGACGCCCGACCCTGAAACGTCGCCAGCCGTCGCCGGACGACCCGAGCGCCTCGCCCGATAGCGGAAGCGACTCTCAGCCGCCGTCCGACTCCAGGCCATCTTCTCCGCCCACCTTGAGGCGCAGAGACGGCACGGCCCCGTCGTCCACTCCTTCGACTCAGCAGCCGACTCAGCAGGAGTCCGACAGCAGCACGACGCCCTAAAAGGCAGTTGAAGAAGGCTTGATTTGCAGGAAGAGAGGCTCGCGCCCGGCCAGATTGAGCGGTCGGCGTCCGAGCCTCTCTTGCTGTGCGGGGATGGGCCAAAGCCTTAGACCCTTCGGGCGGCCCGCTTTAACTTGACATTTTTCGAGCCATTTCTGTATTCTACCCGTTCGCGTTTTAGACGCTTTAATTAGAGAGAGTTATCTATGTCAACACACTTTCCGAGCGGCAGCGGGCTCGCTGAGAATCGCAAATGGTACGTCGTCGACGCTGCCGGGCAGACGGTCGGACGGCTCGCAACTGAAGTGGCGAGCATCCTGACGGGCAAGCGCAACCCGCAGTGGACGCCCTTCATGGATTTGGGCGATCACGTCATCGTCATCAACGCCCGCAAGGCCCTCTTTAAGGGCTCGAAGGCGGAGCAGAAGGTTTATCGCCGCCACACGCTCTATCCGGGCGGCTTGCGCGAGGTCAGCGTGCAGGAACAGTTCGCCAAGCATCCTGAGCGCGTCATCGAGCTGGCGGTCAAAGGCATGCTTCCCAAGAACAAGCTCGGCAAGGCGATGGCCAAGAAGTTGAAGGTCTACGCCGACTCAGAGCACCCCCACGCCGCGCAGCAACCGCAACCCCTCACCATCACTCAACGTGCCAATCAGGAATAGACTTAAAGATTTTAGAGGATAAGCTGTGGCTGAAACACAACAATATTACGGGACGGGACGGCGCAAGACTTCGACGGCGCGCGTCTACCTGCGACCGGGCGGGGGCGAAGTCCAGATCAATCGCAAATCTTTCGAGCAGTATTTTCCCAACGAGACGCTGCGCATGATTATTCGCCAGCCCTTGCAGTTGACCGAGACCGCCTCGAAGTTCGACATTCTCGTCAACGTCGTGGGCGGCGGCCCTGCCGGGCAGGCCGGGGCCATTCGCCACGGCATCACGCGCGCGCTGATCGAATTCAACACGGACTTGCGCCGCACCTTGAAGCAGGCGGGGCTCGTCACGCGCGACCCGCGCATCAAAGAGCGCAAGAAGTACGGGCAGAAGGGCGCGCGCAAGCGCTTCCAGTTCTCGAAACGTTAAAGGCAGTGATGAGTGACAAGTGACGAGTGACAAGCAAGAAAAGCTTTTCTCTCGTCCCTTGCCACTCGTCACTCGTCACTGTTTTTTTAGTCCATTGTCGCGGCCTTGATTGGTTGTTTTCTTACGGAAAAGAATAAGGGCTCGCGGCGAGTACATAAACCAACACTTAAGAAGGAGATTCTCTTTTGGCTTCGGTTACGATGAAAGAACTCTTGGAGGCCGGCGTACACTTCGGCCACCAGGTTAGGCGCTGGAATCCGAAAATGAAGGAATACATTTTCGGCGAGCGCAACGGCATCTACATTATCGACCTACAGAAGACGCAGCGCATGTTCCGCGACGCCATCCAGTTCGTCACGAACCTAGTGGCCGAAGATCGCGGCAAGACCGTGCTCTTTGTCGGAACCAAGCGCCAGGCGCAGGACGCCATCCGCGAAGAGGCAGAGCGCGCAGGGATGTACTACATCAACCAGCGTTGGCTGGGCGGCCTGCTGACGAACTTCCAGACAGTGCAGAAATCGATCAAGCGCCTCAAAGACCTCGAAGCGATGCACCAGGACGGCCGCTACGAGAAGATGACGAAGAAGGAGCGCATCAAGCTCGACCGCGAGCGCGAGGGCCTTGAGAAGAACCTCTCGGGCATCAAGAACATGTCTCGATTGCCCGACGCCGTCTTCATCATAGACGTGCGCAAGGAAGAGATAGCCGTGGCGGAAGCTAACCGCTTAGGGATTCCCGTGGTCGCCGTCGTTGACACTAACTGCTCGCCCGAAGGGATTGATTACGTCATTCCCGGCAACGACGACGCCCTGCGCGCCGTCCGCCTCTTCGCCTCGCGCATAGCCGACGCCGTGCTCGAAGGGCAGCAGATGGTCACGGAAGGCGCGACCGAAGCGGAAAGCGCCGGAGCGGAAGATGAGACGGCTGCGACGGGCGAGGACGGACGCCAGCGCAAGCGTCGCAGCGCCAGTGCTGATAACACCTCTTCTGTCACGACGAGCCGCGACCCCGGACGCGAGGCCGAGAACGTCACGGACATGGGAGCCAGCGCGCCTTCGACCGAAACGCAAGTCGCAGTTCCCGGCAACCAGGGCTTCGGCCGCACCGGCCAGCAGCCCGACAGCGTCGGCGATCACGCGCAGGCAGGCACGCATGCTCCCGTGCGCGGGGCTGACGCCGCGGGCGAGAACGATAGCGAGCTGCGTCCCCAATCTTCTGCCGAGCAGGACAAGGGCGCGGAGTCCGTCGGGGTCGCGAGCTAAAGAAGTAAGGAACAGAATTTTTTCAGTTTTCGGCGAGCGCAGCCTCCTGAAGCGGAAGAACCCGCCGGGCTGCGCTTTTCCATAAAAGAACGTTCAGAGGAGAGTTAAAGAATCATGGCAGAGATTACGGCGAGCGCGGTCAAGTCGCTGCGCGAAAAAACGGGCGCAGGAATGATGGAATGCAAGAACGCGCTCACCGAAGCGGGCGGTAATGAAGAGCAGGCGATTGAGCTTTTGCGCAAACGCGGTCTCGCTTCGGCCAAGAAGAAGGAGGGCCGCATCGCAGCCGAAGGCGCGGTCGGCTCCTACATACACATGGGCGGCAAGGTCGGCGTGCTCGTCGAGATCAATTGCGAGACCGACTTTGTGGCGCGCGGCGAAGAGTTCCAGCAACTCGTCAAGGACGTGGCGATGCACATCGCTGCGGCCGAGCCGCGCTACGTCTCGCGCACGGAGGTTCCCGCAGAGGCGCTCGACAAGGAGCGCGAGATTGCGCGCGCCCAGGCCAAAAACGATCCGAAGAACGCCAACAAGCCGGAGCAGGTGATCGACAAGATCGTCGAGGGGCGCTTGAACAAGTTCTACGAAGAGGCAGTGCTCTTGGATCAGCCGTTTGTCAAAGACCCGGCCAAGACAGTCGGCGACCTGGTGACGGAAAAGGTCGCCGCCATCAAAGAGAACATCTCGATTCGTCGCTTCACGCGCTACAAGATGGGCGAGGGTTTGGAGAAGCGCGCGGACGATTTCGGCGGCGAAGTGGCGGCGCTCGCGGGCGGCAACCAGTAAGCTCAAGGTGGAAGCTCCGGCCTCCGGCTTTGAATCTTGAACCTTGAATATTCGAGATGACGACAGAAGCACAAGCAAAGGGTGATGCCCAACCGGCTTACAGGCGCATCCTGCTGAAGATTTCCGGCGAGGCCCTGATGGGCGCGCAGAACTACGGCATAGACGTGAACGTGGCGCGCACGGTCGCCGAAGAGATCAAGTCCGTGCAGCAGCGCGGTGTTGAAGTGGCCGTGGTCGTCGGCGGCGGCAATATCTTTCGCGGCGTCTCGAAGAGCGCGGGCAACATGAATCGGTCGAGCGCCGATTACATAGGCATGTTGGCGACGATCATGAACGGCACGGTCTTGCAGGATGCTTTGGAAAAGCTCGATGTCTACACGCGCGTGCTGTCGGCCATAGACATCCCGCAACTGGCCGAGCCCTTCATCAGGCGTCGCGCCATCCGTCACCTCGAAAAAGGCCGCGTTGTCATCTTCGTCGCCGGCACCGGCAATCCCTATTTTACGACCGATTCGGCCGCAGCCCTGCGCGCTCTTGAGATCAAGGCCGAGGTCATCCTCAAGGCCACCAAGGTCGAAGGCGTTTATAGCGCAGACCCCGTGACTGACCCGTCGGCGACGCGCTACGACTGCATCACTTACCAGGAAGTACTCGAACAGCAATTGAAGGTGATGGACGCTTCGGCCATCTCTCTCTGTATGGACAATAACCTGCCCATCGTCGTCTTCAACATGCGCAGGCCCGGCAACATCATGCGCGTAGTCATGGGCGAAGAGGGCGTCGGCACACGCGTCTGCGTGGAGAAACCCGAAAAGCAGTGATGAGTGACAGGTGACTTGGTGACAAGCTATAAAAGCTTTTCACTCGTCACTCGTCACTCGCCACTTGTCACTGGAGTTAATATGAACGAGAAGGATGTTGTGAAAGAGGCTCGGCCGCGTATGGAGGCGGCGATTGAGGATGTGCGGCGTAAGCTGGCGACTGTGCGGACGGGCCGCGCCGCCGTCAGCCTGCTGGACTCTGTGATGGTGGAATACTACGGCACGCCGACGCCCTTGAGCCAGATGGCTTCCGTGCATGTGCCCGAGCCGCAGATGCTCACCGTCCAGCCCTGGGATCAGACGCAGCTCGGCGCGATTGAGAAGGCCATCCGCTCGGCAGACCTCGGCCTTAACCCGTCGAACGACGGCAAGCTCGTTCGCATTCCGATTCCGCCCCTCACGGAAGAGCGCCGCAAGCAGCTTGCTCGTCAGGTACACGAGATAGCCGAAGAGCATCGCACGGCCGTCCGTAACATTCGCCGCGACGCCAACGACCGTTTGAAGAAGCTCTTGAAGGAGAAGGCCATCTCGGAAGACAGCGAGCGCACCGGACTGGACGAAGTGCAGAAGCTCACCAATACCTACATCGGCAAGATTGACGAGCTGGCGCGCACCAAAGAGCAGGAACTCCTGAGCGTCTAATTCAAGGCAAAAGTAAAAAGGTAAAAGGCAAAAGTGAAGAAGCGTTGCGTGCTTCTCTTACTTTTGCCTTTTATTTGCTTGGAATGGCAAAGACATCGTCGCCGAGGGGCTCGTTGATCTTGACCGTCTTGACCTTGTATTCGGCGAAGAAAGCGCCCTGCGGCGTCTCCAACCTCTGCGTGAAAGCGTAGGGCACGAGCACCCCTTCATATTCCTTCAGCGAAGTATGTTCGACGCCGAACGTGTAGCCCTCATAAGGGATGAGATAGGTGACGACGCGGCCCGTTGCAGCGTCCACGTAGAAGTCTGTCGCGTTGCCTTCCCCATCCGTGATGCGAAAACCGCGCTGCTTATTTTTATCCGGCAAGGCTGTGACGGTGTAGCCCGGCTGCTCGAACTTGTTGAGCAAGGTGATGCCGAACTTACTGGGAGGCGGAAGCGACATGCCGCGCACGGAGCTGAAGGATTGCTCGCCGTCGTAGATTTGCCGGAAGTTGAAGGCCGGCGACTGGATCTCTATCCGCACGCGGTCTCCGGAGTTGACGATGACGAACTTGCCCGGCAAAGACTGTGCCGAGTTCGGCGCGTAGAGATCGACCGAGCCGATCAGCACCAGGCTCTTCATGTCGCGGAATTTCGTGCCGCCCTGCGCCGCAAGCGCCGCCCGCGCCAGCTCAATGGGCGACGTGCTCGCAGTGATCTTGACCGCTGCCGCGTTCGTTGCGGTCGAAGCAGTCGCAGTCGTCGTCGTCGCCGGGCTCGCCGCCGGTTTAGCCTGCCCACCGCCTTGCGCAGATGCGCTCACGAATGAGCCTAAAAGGAGCGCAAGCGACGCGCTCGTCAATCTCTTTTTCATAATGATCTTCCTTTGCTGTTAAAGAGTCCGGTCTTAAAACGAGAAGCGCAACTGCGCCTGAATGCTCCGATTACCGCCTCCTTGATTGCCGCCCCCGCCGCCCCCGCCGAATCCACCGAAGGGCCTGGCCATAGAGGTGGATTCGCCGAAGAGCGGTGAAGAAAGATTCCCGACGGGCGGGCCCAGGTTCGTGCGATTGAAGATGTTCTGAAAGTTTATGGAGAAGGTCACGTTGTAGCGCTTGTTGACTGCGCTCGCGCCGCCACCGCCCAGGCCGCCCGGCCCGAGTCCGGGAATGCCGCCCAAGCCCCCCGCTCCTCCGCCTCCTCTGCGACCGCTGCCACCGCCGCCTCCCGCTCGTCCGCCGCGTCCGCCTCCCTGACCACCGCCGCCGCTCGCTCCGGCTGATGATGCGTTTCTTTCGGGCACTGTGCCGAAGCTCCAGGTGCGGCTCACTCTCAGGTTGACGGAGAAGTAGGCCGGGCCCTGCCCGTAGTTGCGCGGAATGATCTGCTGGCCCGGCAGAGGATTGAGGTCGAATGCGCCGTAGGGCGTGCGGACGACGCTCGCGCGCGTGAGGTCTGTGGCAAAGGCCGGACGCTCCGTGAACAGCCTGTCGCCGTTGGTGTCCCTGCCGGTCGTGATGTTGAAGGGACGGCCCGAGGTTGCGATGATGAAGGGATTAAGGCTCAGCTTGTACCAGGGCAGGTTGATCGTCCCGGCCAGCGTGAAGCGATGACGAATGTCTGTCGAGCCGCGTCCCCATTCTCCGCTCAGGTCGTAAGAGTCCGCCGGAAAGAGCGAGCCGCCCTGCCCGTCAGTATCGTTCTTGATCTTCGCCAGCACATAGCTTGAGAAGATCGAAATCTTCGGGTTGAGACGGTTGTTGACGCCGACGAAGAGCTGGTTCATGCGGAAATTGCCGCTCGACTCGTAGCGATAGACTTCGCCTATGTTACCGAAGGGGCGCACGCCGCTTCCGGGCAAGCCCGCGATGAACGTTCCCGGAAGCGGCGCGTTGATGTCGCGCGCCCTGACGACGTGACGAATCCTCATCGAGAAAGCGCCCGCGAACATTGTGAACCTGAAGGGCAGTTGCCGCTCGACTTGTAGGCCCAGGGTGTAGACGGCAGGCGTTTGCAGGTCTTCGGCCACGCGCCATGTGACCTGCTGTCTCAGAGCCGTCAGCGAAGCGGGGGGCGGCACTGCCGGAAAAGCGTCCAGCACGAGCGGATCTGTGACGACGAACTGCTGCTGCGTCTCGCCGTTGAAGCGATTGGCTTGCAGCGTAGAGTTTTCGTTGAAGCGATTGTAGAAGATGCCAGCGCCGCCGCGCACGACCGTCTTGGGCGGGCGCGTGCTGCCCGCTCCGCCACCCGGCGACCACGCGAAGGCAAGACGCGGCGCAAAGTTATAACGGCTCCCGACGTTGGTCTGCGCTTCGTAGCGCAAGCCCAAAGAGATGGTCAACTCCGGCCTCACGCGCCAATCGTCCTGAATAAAGCCGCCGAAATCCATTTGGCTGACGCTCGCCTCGGCTTGACCTGCGTTGATGCGGAACTGCGTCGCGCCGCCGCCGAGCGCGCGTATCTGCGCCGCCGAGAGGCCCTGCCTTTGAAACAGCAGCGTGCGACGGTAACGCTCTATGCTGGTCAAAGCGACTGGGATGGGATTCCCTTGCGCGTCGAGCATGATCTGGTTGGCGGCGTCCAGTTGTGGGCCCACCGATCCGGCGAAGGTGTATGTGCCGCCGAAGTTCTGCGGGTTAATATCCGTGATGCGTACGCCGCGCAAACGCACGCCAGCCTTCAGGGAGTGGTGGCCCCTGGCCCAGGAGGTGTAGTTCTGCAACTCCCAGCGGTTTTCCGTATTGGAGGTGCGGCCGACCTGCGAGCCGCCGCTCGTGAAGGCTTCCAGGACGTTGAGGGTCGGGATGGTGTTGTCCCCGAACTGCTCTGCGCGCTGGTGTATGAATTGAAAGCGCGTCTCGTTGACCACCGACGGAGAGAGGATGGCCGTCTCGGTCAGTTGAAAAGTCTGCTGCGTGGAAGCGGAGTCGAAGGCGCGCTCGGGGAGCGAGAAGCCGCCGACGCCTCCGTTGATCGTGCTGTTGCGGTTATAGGTGTAGCGCGCGACAATCGTGTTGCTCGCATTAAGCTGGTAATCGACGCGCGGGCTGAATGTGGTGAAGCGGCGCGGGATGACTACGGCCAGGCCGAAGGGCGTGATGTTGAGCGCAGAGTCGAGGATGGTCGCCCTGACGACATCATTATCGCTCGTCTCGCGCCGCTCGAAATCGAAAAAGTAAGAGGACTTCTTACTGATGATGGGCCCACTGAGATTGCCGCCGTACTGGCGTACCTGAAAAGGCGCGCGGTTTGGCGCGAACGGGTTGCGCGAGTTCAGGCTCTCGTCGTTGAAGTTGAAGAATGCCTGGCCCCGGAGCTTGTCCGTCCCCGGCTTGGTGAGGATGTCTATGCGGCCGCCCGCCGGCTGGTCATTCTCGGCGGCGAAGGGATTCTGGTTGATGCGAATCTCGCGGATGGACTCTTTGGGCGGCAGACGCCCGCCCGTGAAACCGTCTATATACATCTGCCCGCCGTTCGGGCCCGCGGATGGGCCCGCGAGCGCCTGCAAGGCGGCCGCCAGCTCGTCCGGGTCATCTGGCAAAGCGTCTAGGTCTTTGCCCGTCAAGAGAACCTGATCGGCATTGTTGGCGGGCTCGGCCGAGAGCGGCGTCTCTGACTGCACCGTGACGTTCTGCTCCTCTATCGTCACGCTCAAGGTAATGTCCAGGGCCTCACGCCGTCCGGGTGTGATGTCCACTTCCGCGTTCTCGTAGACGGCGAAACCCGTGGCCGTAGCGCGCACAGTGTAGCGACCGGGCGCAAGCCCGGCGATCACATAAGCGCCTTCGCCGTTAGTCACAGTGGTTCGCTCCAAGCCTTGCGCGTCCGTCACGGTGACGCTCGCGCCGACGATAACGCCACCAAGCTCGTCAACGATCCGGCCGCGCAGCGCGCCCGTCCCCTGCTGCTGCGCCGAAGCCGTAATGAAGCAGGCCGCGAGCGCCACAGCGAGGCCAAGTACGATTGCGATTGATTTATGGAATAAGCTCATAGCAATTATGGTCAGGGCAGCCCGATGCCGAAGTTGATGTCGGGGCCGGAATTGGACGCGCCGGGGTTGGGCCCACTGCGAGCGGCCTGCTGCCGGGCCTGCATCCTGTTCAGGAGTGCGTCCACGCCCGAGACGAGCGCGATGGCCGTCACGCGCGCGGGTGTAGCGCCCGTCGTGCTTGAGACGATGATGGTGTCGCCCGTCTTCAACTCGCCGACCTGAATCGCGGGCAGGCGCTCAAGCACTTCCTGAAAATCGAAGCCGCCGCCGGGGCCGCGCGGCCCGCCGCCCGCACCGGCCTGAGCGCCGCCGCCGGGCCCACCACCCGCGCCGCCACCTATGCCTGCGCCGGGCCCGCCGCCTGGGCCCTGCATGCGCTGGGCCATCATCGCAGCCATCTCAGGAGGAAAGCTGCGAAGCATGGTGTCGGGCCTGACCGTGATGGTGACGGGCTGTTTTGTGAGCAGGTCGTTGATCTTGATCTCGCCCGCCTGAGAGTTGACCGCCGTGACCGTGCCGCCGACGGTGCGGAAAGAGCCGGAGACCACCTCTTCGGGTGTGAAGCGCGTGCCGTCGGCGCTCTTTTCTCCGAGCGCGCGAAGCTGGTCGCCGATCTTCAGCTCTGCGAAGGAGCTGGGCCGGGCGTCGCTGAACTTGATGGAGTCTGGCGCGTAGCGCCGGAAGTTAACGGCCGGGGACGAAGCTTCGACGATGATGGGCCGCACGCCCTCGCGCATGCGCGCGGAGACGGTGACCTCTTTGGTCTCGGGGTTGAGGGCAGTGATCGTGCCGAGGATGCCGCGCCTGCGCCATTCGGCACGGTCATGCTCCTGCTTGCGCGCGATGTCTGCCTTCGTCATGACGACGAGAGCACGGGCCGGGACTGTCTTCTGATCGTCTGAGGTCTTGCCGCGCGCAAAGACGCGGTCGCCCACGCCTACGTCTGCGAGCGTGATCTTGGTCGCCTTATCGAGCGTCTTCTCGCCGGGCGGAAGTCTGAGGTAGATGGTCGCGTCGCTCATCAAGACGTTGACCACTGCGCCCGCGTCCGTCTTGACGCTCATCTGACGGGCAGCCGTGTCAATGGCCGTCACCTCGCCGATGACACCGTTCGGCGTCAGCCCCGCGTCGGCTTGAGCGGAGGGAGGGGCTTGCGCGGTTTGAGCGTGCGCTTCCGTAGCGGCAACACCGTGGAGCAGAGCCAGAGCGACCAGCGCAAAAGGCAACAGAAGCTTTTTCATCGACTTCGATCCTCGAAATGTCTATTTCATGAGAGAGGGAAAAGCCGGTCAGAGCTGGACTCGACCGGCCCCGGCTACTTTAACGCTTCGGGCAAAGGCGGCTCGCTCAAAAGTTTTACGAGCGGGTATGGTCAAAGGTTCTATGCGAATTCACCTGCAAGCCTGACAAATATAAAGACGCGCGAGGAGGCGGTTTAGTTACTTTTAATTTGGGTTAAGAGGTGAACGGGGCGCGACTTGGACGGCTTCCGCTCAGACGTTCTGCGTACGCTTCCAGCCGACGCGGTAACGGGCCGTGAGCGCCAGCCCGAGGCTGGTGACCAGGAGACCTGCGACCAGGAGCGGCCAGACGTAGGGCAGCGAGAGGACTAGGGCCCAGAAGGCAGCGCCCAACAGCAGCGCGACCGATTCCGAATGCCTGCCTTCTGCCAGGATGAGGCGCTGCAACCAGCGGCCCGTCGCTGCATGTATGACGACGCGCCCGAACAGGTACGCGACCGTCAGAAAGAGGACGGCCGTGATGACGACAAGCACGCTGACCATCGTCGGCAGCACGCGTAGAGAGAGCGGGATGCCGAAGGCTACGACGACCGCCCCGAGGAAGCCTATGACGGCGACTCTCAAGTTCGTCAACTGAAGGCGGGCCGCCGCGCGGCTCACAGCGCCGGGCGTGGCCGCCGTTAAGGCCAGCGACACGATGAACCAGAAGAGGACGGCCAGTACCCTCATCCCGACGTAGAAGAGCGACCAGCGCGGCCTGAGCAGGCTCGAAGGATCGCGCATCATCTCGCGCAACTCCTGCTCGTAGCCGGCAATCATGATGGTCGTGCTCGCGGGGTTTCTTCCCCGTTCGCTCTTGCCCTGCTCGTACGCGCCGCCGATGACCATCACGTCGCCGCCGATAAAGGAGCCCTCGCGCTGAATGACTGAGCCGCCGATGGTCGCCACGTCCCCTTCGACCCGGCCCGAGACTATGACATCGCCGCCGAAGGAGATGGCCCCCTGCTCGACGTGGCCGCGTATCTCGACCGAGCGCCCCAATCCAAAGACATCGCCGCTCGCCTCCCCCTCGACGACGAGCGGCGCGACCGTATCATCCTGTGCCGCCGGGGAAGGAAGCGTGGGAGCGCCCGCCTGCGCGCGCACGGCCACGGCCGCCGCCAGCAGCAGCACGAGGGCCAAAGCCATTTTCCATGCGCCGCGCGTCGTGGCGTATAAGTCCTGGCTGCTTTGAAGCGAGAGCTGGTTCACGATCTTTCTTTTCGGGGCAAAGTCAGGGCCTTAGGCTTTGTACTCTCTCACGCTCGCTTGCGGGCGCTCGGTCAGGTGATACGTGTCCGGTGATAACTGATAATCAGGCGGGGAAGCAGGGCGAGCGCCGCCGCGAACAGCAAACAGCCGAAGAGTCCCAGCGGCCGCGACTCGAAGAGCAGGCGTCCGCCGAGGCGCGAGATGACGGCCAGACCTGCGCCGACGTTATAAAGCATCCGGCCGAAGAAAGCCATGACGGTCGCGGCCGGTTTCGCCAGGGCCCAGAAGGGCGCAAGCGCCGCGTCGCTCAGAGCGGCGCTTCCGATCAAGATGGCCGAGACCGTAGCCAGCAACAGGCACAGGCACAAGGCGCGCCGGTTTTCAGAGCGCGCGCGCACGCCGCTCATGTCCGACTGCGCATGAGCCGCCACGACGCGCGCGAAGTCCTTCGGGATGGGAAGCGAGTGCTCGCCGGATAAGGCCATGTCGAGGGCGCAGAGCAGACGCCTTTGCTCTCTCAACTGCTCGGCGCAAGGCGCGCACTCGGCCAAGTGCCGCTCCAGGGCACAGCGCGCTGATTCGGCCAGCTCACCATCCAGGTAAGCTGCGATCTCGTCGCTCCTGCAAGTATTGTCCGGCGTCACGCTCGTCACAAAAAAATTATTTCCTTCAAGGGCTCGTAATGCCTCTCTGCAAAAACTGCTGGCGCATCACCTCGCGCGCACGAAACAGGCGGTTCTTAACAGTGCCGAGGGGAAGGCCCGTGACTTCCGCTATCTCGTCGTAGCTGAGGTCGTGCGAGTGGCGCAGGACGACCAGCTCACGATAGGCGGGCGAGAGGGAGTCAACGACCGATTCTATCTCGGCTCGTCGCTCGCGACGTTCGCTCTCCTGCTCAGGCGTAGGCTTGTCGCACTCAAGCGGCAGCTCGTAGGCTGAGCCGTCCGATTCCGAAGTGAGCGACTGCTCGCGCGCAGAGAATCGTCGCAGGTGATCTACGGCCGAATTATGCGCGATCTTGTAAATCCAGGTTGAGAATTTGTATTCGGGCCGGTAGCGCCCGAGCGAGTTGTAGACCTTGATGAAGACTTCCTGCGTGAGGTCGAGCGCCGCATCGTAATCGCCGACCATCCTGTAGACGTAGGCGGCGATGGGCCTCTGGTAGCGGCGCACAAGCTCCTCAAAACCGTCCTCGCGCCCACTGATGGCACGAACGACCAGGTCGCCGTCCGTCCTGGCGCTCAGATGCGACGCGATGGGGGATGCAAGCATACTCATGATGCCCAGTTCTTACGCTTCCAAAGGGCGGAAAGTTTCAAGAGCCGGTTAAAAGCAAGGGTGAATGCGGAAGGATGAAGTAAAAGCAGTTTGTCTTTGATTCATCATTCCGCATTACTCATTCATCCTTGCTTTTCATCTCCAAGCCATCGCGGCGACTCCGGCGGGCGCGGCGATCTCGTCGAAATCGAGCTGGCCGGGCGGGAGCAGCAGGCCGACTTCCTGCGGGCCGAGCGGGCGCAGCTCTTCGCCCAGTGTTTCGCGTATCAGCTCGCTGACGTGCTGCTTGTCGAAGCCTTCGCCGAGGACTAGCAACTGCTCTATGGTTCGCCCGTCATCGGCAGAGGCGACTCGATCACGGTAAAAGAGGAGGAGGCGATAAAGCTCGTCGTCGCGGTCTTCCGGGTCACACATGACGGAGCGTACGACCAGGGGACGCCCATCGCGCACCAGCACCACCGTAAAGCCCTCGGCGTGCGAGGTGACGAGCAGCGCATCGCGCCCCTTAGCGGTTTGCGTGAGCCAGCGCGCTTCGCCTACGTGGCGCGGAAGGATCAGCCCGGCGCGCCAGCCGAGCAGGTCAAAGACGCTCTCGTACTCGGCCAGCACAAGCTCGCGCACCCCGACGGCCAGGTAACGAGCGCGCCCCTGCGCATCCGGAGGCAATTTCTCGCGCGCCACTCTCAGCTCTTCCAGCGGCGTGCCGAAACCCCGCTCCGTCTTCCAGCGCAGAATCTCGTCCAGCTCTGCGCGCGAGCCGGGCGCGCTCTCAAGGTTGAGGATGACCGTGCGCGTCGCCGCTTCCGGCAGCGTCACAGACCATTTACGCTGCCGCATCAGGCCCGCCCCCACGACGGCCTCTTCGAGCGCGTGGGCCAACTCTTTCGGGTCGCCGATATTGCCTTCGTCGAAACCGGGAGTCAGTAGCGAGTCGGGCAGCGAGACGGTGGCCGCGCGCTTGAGCGCGAACCCATCGCGGCGACGCCGTTCCAGGTGAACTACCGCCGCGCTCTTGCTCTCAAGCCCGATGGCCGTCGCGGGCAGGCGCGGCGCGATCAGTTTAGTTAAAGAAGCCATTCCATTCTAGACTTTGGATTTTAGATTAAAAGCTTCGATCAAGACAGTACAAGACGACTCGAAGCTTTTAATCTAAAATCCAAAATCGAATCACCATTCGCTGTAGGGTCTGCCGTCGCTGCCGGTGTCTGTCGAGGTGCTGTGCACATCTATGATGCCCTGCCCGCCTTCGTCCGAGTTGGGGTCATCGCCCGTCACAACGTTCCAGGTTCTCTCGCCAGTCATCGGGTCTTCCGGAATCTCTCGCATGTAACCGGCGCTGACGAGGTCTTCGAGGGATTGCGGCAACTGAAGCTTGTCTGCGGCGTACTGGTCTATGAGCTTGCGCATCTGGAAGAGGTCGTCTCTGAGCACGGTCTCGCGCGCGTGCAGGACTGCTTTCTGATATTGCGGCAGGGCGACGGCCGCCAGGATGATGATGATCGAGATGACGATCATCAGCTCAAGCAGCGTAAACCCGCCTCCCCTTCCTCCTCTCATCATCTTACCAATCACTGTATTTCTCTCCGTTGAGCGCCGTGCCTGTAGATTTGGAACGCACGTCGAAGACATTTTCGCCGCCGCTGCAACTGGAGGAGTCCGCCGACTCGTACAGGGAGCGCAGGCACCAATCGGCTTGGCCTGTCATCGGGTCTACCGGAATCGAGCGCAGGTAAATCTTCTTCTTGGTCGAGGTCTGGTTGATGGTCGTCGCCGTCTCGTCCGAGCCGGAAAGTCCGGCCCCGCCCAACTGTCCGGGCGGAGTGCGCGAGATGACGTTGACGCCGTTGACCAGCGTCTCCAAATCCGGCGGGTAGCGATCCGGATTGTCGGCGCTGAAGACGGTGCAATCGCTGATGACGACGCGGCTGCGCGGGTCTACGAACATCTGTAGCTGGCGCGCCTGGTTGGCCGGAGGGTTCTGTGCAGGGTTGGGAACGGGCGCGGTCGCCGATTCGCCTCCCCCTCCGCCTGCGCCTGTGCACTGCATCCCGACCGTGTCGCGGTGGAACTCCTCTATGGCCAGGCGCATCTCGCGCAGAGCCTCGCGCAGACGTTGCTCTCGCTGCCGCCTGACAGAGACCTTGACGAGCGGAATCACGCCAAGCGTCAAGATGACCATCACCGTCAGCGTCATCACCAACTCGATCAACGTGAACCCGCGCTCGCTTTCCTCTAGCCTTCTCATCACTACTTCACAGTCAAGTGGCCCGGAATCGGTCTCAGTTGCACGGCGCGCCCGTCGGCGGCATTGAGGTACATGTTGCCCTGATCGAAGACGAGCTTGCTCTCGCCCGGGGCGAGCGCCTCGACCTCCAGGTACAGAAGCACGTTCGACCCCGTCGGGAGCGGCTCATCCGTTGACGGCGCAATCGAGATCAGAAGCATACCGTTGGGATCAATCGACTGCGTGATGGTCGGCGCAAGCCCACCGGGCCCGGCCGGGCCCTTCGAGACGGAGCGCACCGCGATCATGCGCGGGTCGAAGCGCAAGGCCAGCAGCGCAGTCCTCAGAGAAGTGTTGGTCGTCAGCACTATCGCCACGCGCTGCCGCTCGCCAGCGCGCATCTCCGGCCGCTCGGACATCAAGCGCAGCTCGGCCGAAGCAGCCTGCGCGGCGGAAGGCGCTTGCGCAGCAGAGGGCGTCTGCGCTGTGACGCTTGGCGCGGCAGCAGGAGCAGCGCTCTTATTGACAAGGGGCGGAGGCGCATCCAGAGCATTGAGCGCCGCCTGCACCTGAGCGTTACTGCTGGTGGTCGCTCCGCCCGTCGTCGCCTGCGCCGCCAGCATGGCCCTCAGCTTCTCTGCGACATCAATGTTGCCCTGTAGGGCCAACGACTGCACAGTCGGCATTGCCGGCGCAGTAGGTGCAGCAGCAGCGGGTGCGCTCGCCGTGTTGCTCGCGGTGTTGTTGGAGAGGGCGACGGCCGCTGGCTCGCGCGTCTGCGCGGCTGTCGCTGCAATGTTGGTCGGAGCGGGCGCTGCGCCCGTATTGCCGACATTCGTCATAGCCACGCCGGCAGCCGTCTCGCTCTGCGAAACGGGCGTCGCGGCGGTGCTCGCGCCCGGGCCCGCCAGGGCTTTCGGCGCGGGCACGTAGGCCGGAAGCTCTGCGTCGGGCAGTTGCACGACGACGTTTGTCGGAATGCGGCGCGCTGCGGCCGTGGCTGCGGCCAACTGCTCCTCGCGGTCGGCATCATGCAAGAGCGCTTCCAGCGAGCCGGTCGTGGGCGTTTGCAGCGTGCCGCTCGGACGCTGCTCTTCGTCGCGCGGCGTGACGGCGGGCGCGCGCAGCACGCGCGGCGTGACGGCGATGACGACATCCGTCTGCGAAGTGTCGCGGCGCGGCGTGCTGAACAGGCGGCCGAAGATGGGAATGAGCCCGAGGAGCGGGATGCCTGCGCGCCCCTGCGACTGCTTATCCTGGGCCACGCTCGCCAGCATCATCGTGCGGTTGTTCTGAATGCGGGCCGTGCCCGAGATGGTGCGCTCGGTAAAGGTCGGCGTCAGGCTTCCCGGATTCAAGACATCCTTCGATTCGATGGACATCTTGACCTGCACGTCCAGGTTCGGAAAGACCTGCGGCGTGAACTTCAGCGTCAAACCCGTCGGCTCGTAGTTGAAAACGGGGAAGCCTCCGGCAAAGCCGACGCCCGTGTTGACGCCAGTGCTGCCTCCGGTATTCGGCGTGGTTGTGGTCGTGCCGAAGGGATAGGTCTGAGCGGTCTGCACGGGCACGCGCTGTCCTATGCGCGCGGAGGATTCCTCGCCGTTGAAGGCGTGTATCTGTGTCGAGGCCAGAAGCTTCGTGCGATCCTTGCGCTGGATGGCGCTAATGACCGAGGACGGAATGACGAGGGCCGCGCCCGCCGCCGTCGGCACGCCTGTAAAGGCCGTCGAGCGATCACCGAGGAAAGCCGAGAGGCCGCGCTGCAAGCCGCCGAGGTTAAGGAGCTGCGTGTCCGTGCCGAGCTGGTTGCCGAACGCCAGGAGGTCTGTGCGCGAGACCTCGTAGATGTTCACGTCCATCACGACTTCCGCCCGGTCTTTATCTATGCTTGAGATGAGATTGCCGATCAGGTTGACGTTCTCCGACGTGTCGCGCACGGTCAGGCTGTTGGTGGACTTGTCGGCGATGACGATGGTCTGCGGGCGGCCCTGCTGCGGCGGAATCGCCGTTTGAATCAGGGTCTTGGCATCGTTCGGGTCAACGTTTGAAAGATAGAAGGTGCGGATGACGAGCTGCTGGTACTGCGGCCGGCGCGTCTGGTCTGCGACGAGGATGGTGCGGCGGCTGAGCTTCTGGAAGAAGAGGCCCTCCTGCAAGAAGACGTAGTCGAGCACCTGCGCCGCCGTCACGTCTCTCAGGTTGATCTCGATGTTGCGCGGCTGGCGAAAGGTCTGGCTATCGAAGATGACGTTGATGTTGAGCTTGTCGGCGTAGCTGCGTATGAAGCTCTTGAGGTCGCCGCTGTAGGCGACGACGCGAAGCATCTCGGTCTGTGTCGGCATCGTCGTGCTGGGCTCTTGCTGCGTGGACGCACTACGGCTGGCGGGCGTCGCGCCGCCGTTACTGTCTCCACTGCTCCGAAGCGAAGCGGGCGACATGCGCGCCGTGTCCGAAGAACTATTTCCATTCGCGCCGTTTGGCGTCACGCCCTCCTTCTCGTTCTGCAAGCGCAGCATGCGCTCCATCTCGGAGAGCGCCAACTGATTTACGGGGTCGTAGGCGTAAGCCTGACGGAAGGCGTTGTAGGCCCCGATGAAGTCCTTCTGCTCGGCCAGCGCGCGCCCCTGCATCATGTACATCTGCGAGGCGTTGAAGACGGCGCGACGGTAATGCAGTTGGTACTCCATGTTCGACGGGTCGGCGGCCACAGCCAGCGAGAACTCCTGCGCGGCGCGATCCCACTGCTGGGCGGCCTCGTACTGGAGACCCTGCTTGAAGTTCTTCTCGCCCTTTTTGGCGAAGGCCGTCATCGGCGCGAGCAGCAAACAGAAGGTGACGAGCAGGGCCGCGAAGGAGCGGACACGAATGGATGTCTTCATCGGAAAAAGCCTCAATGTATGGTCTAACGAAAATCGGCGAATTTTTGCGCCCGAGACGGCTAGCTTCCCAGCGTTCCTTACACGCCCGCTCGCTCGCGCAGTTCCTAAAACAAGTAAGCTCTTAAAAGCTCCGGTCAGAAAAAGGTCTGCCGCTCAGACTCTAATCTCTTCGACGAAGGTGACGCGATTGATCTCGTGCAGGGTCGAGACGCCCGCGAACACTTTTTGCAGCGCCGACTCGCGCAGGCCCGTCAGGCCCTCGGCCTCTGCCGCGCGCCGCACTTCCGAGCCGGGACGCCGCTCGACGATCATCTCGCGTATGTTGTCGGTCAGATCGAGCAGCTCGTGAATCGCCGTACGTCCGCGATAGCCCGTGTGGTTGCAGGCGTCGCAGCCGACGCTCATATAAAAGAGACGCCCTTCCTGCTCCGCTGGCCTGAGGCCCGATTCCATCAGCTCCTCATCGCTCGGGTGATAGGTGCGCTTACAGACCGGGCAGAGCATGCGGATCAGGCGTTGCGCGAGCACGCAGTTCAAGCTCGACACGAAATTATAAGGCTCGACGCCCATATTGAGGAAGCGCCCGATCACGTCTATCACGTTGTTGGCGTGGACGGTGGTAAAGACGAGGTGGCCTGTGAGAGCCGACTGGATGGCGATCTGGGCCGTCTCCGTGTCGCGTATCTCGCCGACCATGATCTTGTCGGGGTCATGGCGAAGTATCGAGCGCAGGCCGCGCGCAAAGGTCAGGCCCTTCTTCTCGTTGACGGGAATCTGCGTGATGCCGTGCAACTGATATTCGACGGGGTCTTCGATGGTGATGATCTTGTCTTCCTCGTTCCTGATCTCGTTCAGGGCAGCGTACAGAGTAGTCGTCTTGCCGGAGCCGGTCGGCCCGGTGACGAGCACCATCCCGTAAGGCTCTGCTATGTAGCGGCGGAATTTCCGCAGGTCGTCTTCGGCGAACCCGACGACGTTCAAGTCCAGGTTGCGGAACTCTTCGTTGATCTGCTCCTTGTCAAGGATACGAATAACGGCGTCTTCGCCGTGCACGGTCGGCATGATCGAGACGCGAAAGTCCACGTTGCGCCCCTTGTAGCGGACGCGAAAGCGCCCGTCCTGCGGAACCCTTCGCTCGGCGATGTCCAGCTCCGACATGACCTTGATGCGCGAGATCAAGGTCTGGTGATAGGCCAGGTCAATCGGGTCAACCTTCTGGTAGAGCGCGCCGTCAATGCGGTACTTGACCTGTACTTCGGTGTCGCGCGTCTCGATGTGAATGTCTGAGGCGCGCGATTCCATCGCGTTGAAGATGATGGTGTCCACCAGCTTGATGATCGGCGACATGTCGGAGTCGGTCGCCAAGCGGTCGAGGTCTAAGACCTCTTCGCCCGACTCTGTCTCTTTGACCAGAGAGATGCGGAAGTTTGAAGCGGCCTCTTGCAGGACGCGCTGCGTGGCATCACCTTTGCGCAGGACTACGTCAATGGCTCCGGCCGTCGAGACGTGCGGCACGATGCGCGCGCGCAAGGCGCTGGATAGCTCGTCCAGCTTTTCCAGGTCGGTCGGGTCGGCCATCGCCACGTGCAGGCGCTTGCCCTCGCGCCTCAAGGGCACGAACTGGTTGCGCAGCATCAGCTCGACGGGAATCTCTGCCAGCAGCGAGTAATCAATCGGAGACTCGCCATCGGGGGGCAGGAGGTCTACGTAAGGCAGGCGATAACGACGGGCGAGCTGGCGTGCCTCGCGCACTTCGGGCGGGTCGTTCTCGTGCTGGACGGGCAGTAGCTCTTCGCGCGAGATGGGCTGCGTCGCGTCGCCAAAGCTGGCGATGGTTTGCGTGTATTCTTCCGATGCCTGTTTCATAACGGTTCCAACTTCAGAATTTGAAATCCCCCGGTAGACGTGGGCCGCACGCTTCCGGGTTGCCTCTCGGGCCTTTAGCCTCAGCCGCCCGGCGCTGTGTTCGAGATAGATTGAATGATCGGGAGATAGATGGAGAGAAGGATGGTGATAACCACGCCGCCCATCACGACCAGGATGGCAGGCTCAAGCGTCGTCGTCAACTGTTCGAGCTTCACTTCCGCTTCGGCGTCGTAGAAGGTCGAGACTTCGTCCAGCATCTCTCTCAGAGAGCCCGAACGCTCGCCGATCCCGATCATGTCAATGGCCAGCTCCGGAACCCACTGCGCCGATTCCAGGCTCTCCGTAAAGGAGCGCCCCTCGCGAATCATCGGCAGGATGGCCGAGCTGCGCCGCCGTAGCTCGCGGTTGGTAATAGACTCGGCGGCGATCTCCCAACTCTCGACCAGCGTGATACCGCCGGCCAGAAGCGTTGCCAGAGAGCGCGTCGCCTGCGCCACCGAGAGCTGCTGCAAGAGCTTGCCGACGAGCGGAATCCTGAGCAGCGTGCGGTCTATCGTCAGTTGGCCCGAAGGCGTCCGCGCCCACACGACGGCCGCCACAATGCTGACGATGATCAGCGGGGCGAACCAATAGATGTTGCCCGACACCCAGCGCGACAGTCCGACCACCATCTGCGTCAAAAGCGGCAGCTTGTTATTGCCGAACCCGGCGAAGAGGTCTGACATGCGCGGCACGACGTAGATGGTCAGGAAGGCTACCATGCCGAAGGAGGCCATCAGGAGGAAGGCCGGATAAGCGAGCGCCCCGCGAATCTTGCGCCGCAGCCCGACGTTGCGCCGCATGTAGGCCACGTAGCGCGCCAGGACTTCGTCGAGCGCGCCCGAACGCTCGCCCGCCAGAATCGAGGCCGTGTAGATGCGCGGGAAGATTGCGCCCTGCGCCGCGAAGGCTTGCGAGAGGGCCATGCCGCCGCGAATCTTTTCTTCGACATCTCCGAGCACGCTGCGCAGGCCCGAAGAGGTGGCGCGCTTTCTGAGCATCGAGATGGCTTGAAGGATGGGGATGCCGGCGCGCACGAGCGCCGAAAGCTGCTGGTTGAAGAGCAGGAAGTCGTTGGCCTTGACGCGCGCATGACCGCCCGCCGCGCCCCTTCTGGTCAGTGCCGCGACGCCCGAAGTCCTGGGCGGGGTGACGGCGAAGACGCGAAAGCCCTCGCTTTCAAGGCGCGTGCGCGCCTCCTGCACGCCGACGGCCTCGACCGTGCGCGTCACGACCTCGCCCGCTGGCGTTCCCAAACGACAGATGAACTCAGCCATTGCTATTAGAATCTACAGGGAAAAATCACTGCTGCCCACGCGCACATGTCGAGACCGAGCCGAAGGGGGGACACTCGAAAGTATATCATGCGAGCGCGCACGCTTGCGACCAACCATCGGGACGCGAGCGCTCATCCTATCTCACGCCCGCTGGGGCGGAAAGTTGCAATCAAGAGTCTAGATAATCCCGAACTGTTTCCGCTCTTGTCACCAGCCTTGAGGATAAAAAGCTGTGAACACTAAAGACGACGAGAGGATGAAGCTTCTCTACAGCATCAAAGACCCAAACGAGTACATCAGAGCTTATCGCGCGATAATGGCCGAAGACGCCGGGATGCAAGTTGACGAGCTACTCCCATTTGATAAGGAGGGGGCTGGCGACATGGTAGAAGCTTTCGCCGGACAATGGCTGGCCGTATGCGCCGACCTCCCTATTGAGAGAAAAGAGCAAGTCACCGAGTTAATCAACGAGCTGATCGGCATGCTCCAAGAGTGGCAGGACTATTTACCCGCAGAGTGGGACAGACTTCGGGTGGATATATTACGTACCTTGAAGCATGGGACGGGCGGATTCCCAAGATAGCTGGCGCGGGACATCACCACGCCAGCTACCAATTTGAGGATAAAAGGCTGTGACCACTAAAGACGAGGAAAGGAAGAAGCTCCTCTACAGCATTAAAGACCCGAACGAGTACATCAGAGCTTATCGCGCGATAATGGCCGAAGACGCCGGGATGCAGGTGGATGAACTAATCCCGTTCGAGAGGGACGCTGTCTACGACATAGCACATAATTTCGTCGGGCAATGGCTGGCGCTGTGTGCTAAGCTTCCGATTGAGGGAAGAGAGCAGGTGGTCGAGTCGGTAAATGAACTGACCATCGTCCTCCGAGAGTTACTGGACTATTTACCAGCAGACCGCGAGCAGCTCCGGCGTGATATATTGCAATGCTTGAAGCGTGGCACGGGTATGATGCCCAGGTAGCGGCAACTGGGTAAAGTTTCTGAGCCTGCCGGAAGCCGCTTCTTGCGCGCTTCGGCGGCTCTGTCTTACAATGACCGACAGCCATCGCTGACGCTTAACTGGAAGTGGCGAACGGTAGTCTCCCCAAGCGCCGTTGCTTGATCGCTTCGAGCAAACAATATTCTGAAATGCCTGTTCCGGCCCCGAAACTTTCCAGCGGGTAAGGACGGCCAAGCTGTTCTGTCTTCTTCCGGAAAACCTGGAACGCGGGAGTTCCTGAGTTGAAAGAGGAAACAGGGGGGTTATATGAAAGTACAGCACCTCCGCCGCTACGCTCCACGGCCCGCGCTCGTCTCCTGTCTGGTCTTCGCCCTGGCCGCGCTCACTTTTGCGCCGCTCGCCCTTGCTCAAGAGAAAACAGATACCCCTCCGGCCACCACCGCGCCCGCTGCGCCACCCGCTGCATCGCCGTCCACTTCGCCTGCTAAACCGCAGGCCACGCGCCAGCGCCCTGCGGGCGGGAGCGAAGATAGCGGGCAGGTCATCATCAATACGGACTTGATTACGCTGACCGTGACGGTGACGGACGCTTACGGGCGCTACGTTTCGGGCCTTGAGAAGAAGCACTTCACGGTCTTTGACGACAAGGTCGAGCAGGAGATCACCTTCTTCAGCGACGACGATGCGCCCGTCTCCGTCGGCGTCATCTTCGACATCTCGGGCTCGATGAGCGGCGACAAGATCAGGAAGGCCAGAGAAGCCCTCTCGCGCTTCATCCAGACGAGCCACGATAAGGACGAGTATTTTCTGATCGGCTTCAACTCGCGGGCGCAGCTCCTCCTGGATCGCACGCGCGACGGCAACGCCGTCCTGAACAAGCTCACCTTTCTCGACCCGAAATCCAACACGGCGCTCTACGACGCCTGCTACCTGGGCGTGGAGAAGGTCTCGCGCGGGACGCACCCGAAACGGGCGCTGCTCTTGATTAGCGACGGGCAGGACAACGATTCGCGCTACACCTTCAGCGAGGTGCGCCGCCTCTTGAAGGAATCCGACGTAGTGCTCTATTCCATTGGCATTCTGGCCGGGGGCGATGCCAACAGCTCGCTCGGCGTCGAGGGCCAATCCATCCTGGACGAGCTTTCCTCTGTCTCTGGCGGCAAGGCTTTTTTCCCGAATACAGCGCCCGAGATGGACGAAATCTTTGAGAAGATCGCCCTGGAGCTACGCCACCAGTATTCCATCGGCTATCGTCCGGCGAACTTCACAAACGACGGCAAGTGGCACAAGATCAAGGTCAAGGTTCAGCCTCCGCGCGGGCTGCCGCGTCTTTCGATTCGCAGCCGCGAGGGCTACTACGCCATTACCAACCCGCGAAAAGGCAGCTAACATCTGCGGCAACGCACGCCGCCCCGTGAGCATCTCTGTCTTTGTGGGCGAGTCGGTTTTCCGAGCCCAAAGCTTTTTGCCCTGGCCACGCGAGCCGTCACCAGGTAGAGCCCTTAAGGCGGCCCGTTTTGATCGAGTGCGAAGTGCCCCGTCACTCCCCTCCTCTCTTCACGGTCGGGCGTCTCGGGGCACATTAAGTTAGACATCAGATGACGGATGCGGGTACGGCCCCGACTGAGCGAAGCATCCGGCATCCAACCTCTGTTTTTTGGGAAAAGTTATCAGATGAAACTCCAAGCCTGGAAGATTGCCCGTGTGCGGCGGCGCTTAGGCATACTCGCCGCCTGCCTGTCAGCGTTCGTGCTCCTGGTCTTCACACAGGCCGGGCATGCCCGGTCGCAGCAGCAGGACGGACGCCCGCGCCGCACCACTACGACGACAGCGCCGACTACGTCTTCGCCAAAGCCCACGCCGACGCCGCAGCAGAAGCCTACGCCCTCTCCGAGCCCGCGCCCCGCGCAGCAGCAGCAACAGCCGCTTCTCAAGGTGCTCGACGAGAAGCCGCCCGAGATGGCCGACCCCGTGGGCGCTGAGATTGACCCCAACGAAGTCATCAAGGTTGACACCAACCTCGTCAACCTGAGCGTGCGCGTCATCGACCGCAACAACCGACCCATCAATGGCGTCCGGCAGGAAGATTTCAAAGTCTACGAAGACGGCGTGCTGCAACCCATACAGTTCTTCTCGACCGAAGAAGTGCCGATCAGCTACGGGCTGGCGGTGGACAACTCCGGCTCCATGCGCTCGCAGATAGACAAGGTCATAGAGGCCAGCAAGATTCTCGTCAACACCAACAAGCCCGGCGACGAGACCTTCCTCGTACGCTTCATAGACAGCGAGAAGATCGAGACCTTGCAGGATTTCACCTCCGACAAGGAGCGGCTCTACGACGGGCTCGACAGCATGTACATCGAGGGCGGGCAGACGGCCATCGTTGACGCCGTCTACCTCGCCGCCGAGCGCATAGCCAGCTATAAGAAGGGGAATGATCTGAACGACCGGCGGCGGCGCGCGCTGATACTGGTCACGGACGGCGAAGACCGCAGCAGCTATTACAAGCTAGACCAGCTCTTCGCCAAGCTGCGCGAGGAGGACGTGCAGATTTTCGTCATCGGCTTCGTCAACGAGCTGGACAGAGAGGGCGGCATCATTCGCAAGAGCCCCAAGGACAAGGCCGTTGACCTCATCAACCGCCTGGCGAAAGAGACCGGCGGCCGAGCCTTTTTCCCGAACTCGCTGTCTGAGCTGAACGACATTGCGCGCGACATCTCCAACGACATGCGGACGCAGTACACCATCAGCTATTCGCCGACCAACAGCGCGCGCGACAATACTTATCGCCAGATACGCGTTGCCGTCGCCACCCCTCCGGGCGGCGACAAGCGCATAGCCCTGACACGCTCGGGCCGCACGGCTTCGCCGCAAGGCGTCGTTCCCGCGACCACGCCTACGCCCGGACGGACAACCAACAATGCTACGCCTGCGCGTCCCGGCACGGGCGCTCGGCGCAACCCTTAAAGGCCCGCGACTGTCAGAGCGCGACGGTCGCATCTTCTCTCAAAGCTTGAGCCCCGGCTCGCGTGCTGCAAAGCATCGGCCGGGGCTCAAGCTTTCAGCCTGCTCTCGTCACCGGCAGCTTCATCCCTGTTTTTGTAGAGCAGCCACCATGCTCAAGAGTTGATCTATCTTCTCGCCGCGCTCGCGGTCGCGCCGCATCATCTCTTCCAGCATCAGCTCGCTCTTGAGGTTCACCTTGAAGTCCTGCTCGGCGGCGAGGCGATCTTTTTCCCCGGCGCGATTCTGCGACATCATAATGATCGGCGCTTGCAGCGCCGCCGTCATCGAGAGCATGAGGTTCAAGAGAATGTAAGGGTAAGGATCCCACTGCACGCCCTGCTCGCCGCCGCCGAGGTGCGCGAGGATGAATGTATTGAGCGCCATCCAGAAGATGAGAAATCCGCCGTAAAGAAAGATGAACGTCCAGGAGCCGCCGAAGGAAGCGACACGGTCTGCGACCCTCTGGCCGAGCGTCATCTGCTCGTCCATCTCTTTGTTGATATTGCGCGTCACGCGTTGCGAGACGAGCAGGTTGGTCTGGCGCAGCCGCGAGGCAATCTCGCGTATGACATCCGTGGCGGCGTGCGGGTATTTCAGAAGGAAGCTCTGAAAATCTTCACGGCGCAGGCGGTGCAGCGAAGAGTCAACAAGCGCGGTCGCATTGGCCGAACGCTCGCCGCTATCGAGCACCGCCAGCTCGCCGAAGAAATCGCCTGGCTTCAGCTCCGAGAGCGTCACCTCCTGCACGTCTTCGTCACGCACCCAGATACGAACGGCCCCTCTCTCCACGACATAGAGCGCGTCGCCCGCGTCGTGCTCATGAAAGATCGCTTCGCCGGCCTTGTAAGAGACCTGGTCTACCAGCTCGGCCAGATTTTCCAGCTCGTTTTGATCGAGCCTGCTAAAGAGCGGAATCTGCGCCAGGCTTTGCGCCTCTTCGCTGCGTGTGCTTTCACGCGACATATCTTTACTCCTATTGATTTGGGATGATCTGATGTTTTGTGTGTTTTTAGAGGAGGCGGGAGATTACCACTTTTACGTCCAAATGAGAACCACTCGATTTCAATCATTGTGCCCGTCCCGAAGAGATCAGGTAGACGATGAGAGCTATGTAGGCGAGCGCGCAGGCGAGGATGAAGATCACGATAGGATCAAGGTGAAAGGAGCTTTCGGCGGCCGCTTCCGTTTCCGCGAGCAGCGATTCGGGAAGCTTCAGCTCTCCCGTGTCAACCCCGAGCGCCCCGTCTCCGTCGGCCCGCGTCCGCCCCTCCTGGTTGCGCTCTTCGGGCGGAGCGAGCTTGGCGGCGCGCCTTTTCGCTTCACGCCGCCTGGCCTTGACGGGGTTATGCTCGCGCCGCGACTCTCTCCTTACAGCCATTTCACCCTCCGCAGATAGACGTAAAGCACCAGCCCGATGAAGACCATCGCCGAGAGCGCAAAGACGTAGCCGTACTTCCACGACAGCTCCGGCATGAGGTGGAAGTTCATCCCGAAGATGCTCGACACCAGGGTCACAGACATCAAGATGGTCGCAATCGAAGTCAGCCGCTTCATGACCATGTTCATCCGGTTGCCCTGAATCGAGAGATAAGCGTCCATCGTCGAGCCCAGGAGGTCGCGCAACGTGTCTATGGTGTCGGCGACGCGAATGATGTGATCGAAGACATCCTGAAAGTAAACGTGCGTCTCGCGCGCAAAGATCGGCTGCTCGCGCCTGAGCAAGGTGTTGAAGACATCGCGCAAAGGCGTCACGGTTCGTCGCAGGTAGAGCAGTTGTTTCTTGATCCGGAATATCTCTTCGATGGAGGCGGGCTCGAAGTCGTCGAAGATTTGGTCTTCCAACTCGTCCATGTGGTCGCTCAGGATGTCCAGGAGCGGCATGTAGTCGTCAACGATGGCGTCGATCAAAAGATAGGCGACCATGCCTGCGCCGTGCTCGGCGCGGTCTGTCCACTCCTGCCAGAGGCGGCGGGCCGTGCTGATGGCGCGGATGGGCTTGCTGTGAACCGTGACCAGATAGTTCGAGCCGAGAAAGATATTCAGCTCGCGTAGCTCCAGGTGGTCGTGTGGGCCCACCAGCTCCGCCTCGTAGAGCACTATGAAATAGTAGCCCGGATATTCTTCGACCTTCGGGCGCTGGTGCGTGCGCTGGCAGTCTTCAATCGAGAGGGGATGAAACTGGAACTCCTCGGCCAGCTCGATAAAATCCTGGCTCGTCGGGTCTGAGACATCCGCCCAGACGATGTTCTGCTCGCCCCGGCAGCGCTCGTTGATCTCTGTGGCCGGAAAGTTCTCGCTGAACTGCTTGGCCGCGCTGTCCAGGCAAAAGGTCGTAATCAACTCCCGTCGCGACCTCCCTTCCTCAACACATTTTTCCACGGAAGTATAACGGTTGCCGCGCGGCAATCAAACAGTTGGGAAAGAGAGGGAGGCCGCACGAGCCGCTCCTTTCTCCGGCCTGAACTCTCTGCTTGACTTGGGCTACCGAAAAGCATTACCTTCGCCGGGCTTAAAGTGTTAGGGGCGGCTGACAAGGGCAGTCCGTAAGTCGCTGTTCTCTCGTTCGCATCACTAGGCGCGTCGCTGACTGCCTGTGAACTGTTAACCGCGAGTCATAAAAGTACAACCATCAAAACTCCAACCTATTCCCCCCGCCTCAAGAGCGGTATTCACCTGAGAGGTGCTTCAGATGATCCCTGTAAAACAGAACGGTAATGGAAACGGTAACGGCAAAGCGGCCCGAGCAGCCGCACATGAGGAACGTGCTGCGGCGCATGTTGCGCCGGCGGACGGCGGCAGGCTGATCGTCCTGACAGCGCCGCTCACCGAGACGATTGACCACGCCGGCTACTTCATCCAGATGGCCATGGCGTCCTTGCCCATCTGGATGGAAGGCGTCCTCAACCGCAAGTATCCGAAGTGGCGCGAGGTCGAGTATAACGAGGACGGCTCGGCGCGCTACATGCCGGCGGGCGTGCGCCTCGTCGAGAAATCGCTGCTCAGAGAATACAGCCCGGCAGACGTGGTCGCCTGTTACCCGCAAGACCTGGACAAGTTCGTGGGCCCACGCACGCGCGTCGTCGCCGTCTCGACGCATAACCCGCTGGGCGTGACCTTTGCGGCGGGCGTCTACACCTCCATCTTCGGCTCGTCCAGGATGCCGATCAACTCGCACTACGCGCGCGAGATGTTCGCGCGTATCAAGGCCAGCCCCTACCGCGACAATTTCAAGGTCATCGTCGGCGGCTCGGGCGGCTGGCAGATCACGCAGACCTCTCTCTTCGAGGAGCTGGGCGTGGATTGCGTCGTCGAAGGCCGCGCCGAATCCGCAGACGTGATGGCCCTCTTTCGCAAGGCCATAGAGGGCGAGCCGCTCCCGCAGGAGATAGAGGTCAAGCATCCCGTGAGCCGCGACGAGATACTGTTTCCCGACGCGCGCACCACCTTCGGCGTGGTCGAGATGACTACGGGCTGCGGGCGTCGCTGCCAGTTCTGCGTCCCAGACCTCAACCCGCAGATTGATCTTCCCAAGAGCAAGATCATGGAGGCCGTTCGCGCCAACGTCCGCCAGGGCAACAAGCAAATCTCCCTCGCGACCGAAGACATGTTCATCTGGGGACAGGTGCACACGGACACGCCCTTCTATTTTCCGAACCGCGAGGCTTTGCTAGACCTCTACGGCGAGATAGTCAACACGCCGGGCGTAGAGCAGCACGTCCTGAGCCACTCGACCATCGCCCCGGCGGTCGTTGACCCCTTGCTTATCAAGAAGCTCTCGGAGTTGTTGCTGCCCAAGAGCCCGATTCATTTCCCCTATCTGAGCAGCCACCCCGAAAAGAAGGCGCTTGCCCCTCTGATCGGCCTGGAGACGGGCTCGATTCGCATGGCCAAGCAGATCATGGCGAGCAAGGGCGTGCCCTTTCACATAGAGGATTGGCCCAGCGTCGTCCTCGAAGGCTTGCGCGTCCTGAACGAAAACAACTGGTTCCCCGCGATGACCCTGATCGTGGGCAATCCGGGTGAGACGGATGAAGACGTGGAAGCGACCCTAGACCTCGTCTACGAGATGGAGCGGCGCAAGCTCTTCGCCTTCCTCATTCCTTCCATCTTCACGCCGCTGCATGACACGCGCATGGAGAAGAAGAAGGGCGTCACGGAGACCCGTCAACTGACGCCGCTGCAATGGCAGTTGATGATGAAGTGCTGGAAGATGAACCTCCGCCCCGGTCAGTACAGTTGGTGGGGCCCGACGGCCTGGCGCGTCGGCTCGATAGGGATGTGGCTCTACAAGCTGCGCAAGCTCAATGGGCCCAACTTCACCTACCCGCTCTTCATGTTCTCGGGGGCCATCTCGGAAAAGAGCCTGCACCGCCTGGGCAAGATTTACATGGGCAAGCCGCTCAAGACCAAGAATCGCAAAGAGCTGATCGCCACGCTCAAGCCTTCGCAGTGGCAATACCTCCGGGCCGACAACGGCGACCTGCCAGACGGCTACGTGCCGCCCGAATCGAGGAGCAGGCCACCCCATCCGCTGCCCGTCGTCTCGTCCCTCAACCTCGGCGCTTAAGCTTTCAATAAAGAAAGAGGAAGGATGAAAGCCATGCTTTTCATCCTTCCTCTTTCACTTTTCAAAGGCGCTGCTATTTTTTCGCTCTCACCGAGCCGCTGATCTTCTTTCTGGTCGTCTCGCCTGTCTTAAGCACAGGTATGCCCTGGTCTACGTCCGAATGCGGGCGCGGGATGACGTGCGTGGCGACGACTGTGCCGACTCTCGACGCGGCTGCTGCTCCGGCGTCCACGGCGCTCCGGACGGCGGCCACATCTCCGCGCACAATCGCCGTCACGAGCCCCGCATCAATCTTCTCATAACCGACGAGCGTGACGTTGGCGGCCTTGACCATCGCGTCCGCCGCCTCGATCATCGCCACCAATCCCATGCATTCCACCATTCCGAGTGCTTCCATATCGTTCCTCTCAGACTCAAGGGTTTCGGATCAGAGCTTCAGTTACGCAGCGAATGAATCGGCGCGGGGATGCGCCCGCCGCGCCGGATAAAGGCGTCGCTTGAGAAGGCGTTGACGGGCATGATGGGGGCGCTGCCCAGGAGGCCGCCGAACTCGACCATTTCGCCGACCTTCTTTCCCGGCACGGGGATGATGCGCACGGCCGTCGTCTTGTTGTTCATGACGCCGACGGCCATCTCGTCTGCGATGATGGCGGCGATGGTTTCGGCCGAAGTCTCGCCCGGAACCGCCACCATGTCTATGCCGACCGAGCAGACGCTCGTCCAGGCTTCGAGCTTCTCAAGAGAGAGCGCGCCCGCTCGCGCCGCTTCGATCATATTCGCGTCCTCCGAGACGGGGATGAAAGCTCCGCTCATGCCGCCGACTGAGGCCGAAGCCATCGCCCCGCCCTTCTTCACGGCGTCCGTGAGCAGGGCGAGCGCGGCCGTCGTCCCGTGCGTCCCGGCGCGCTCGAATCCCATAGCTTCGAGGATGGCCGCGACCGAATCGCCCAAGGCGGGCGTCGGCGCAAGACTCAGATCAATAATGCCGAAAGGAATTGAGAGACGGCGCGCGGCTTCGCGGCCCACCAGCTCGCCCGCTCGCGAAAGCTTGAAGGAGAGCTTCTTGATAAGCTCCGCCAGCTCGTGCAAGGGAAGGTCGGCCGGAGCATGGCGCACGGCATGATTGACCACGCCGGGCCCTGAGACGCCGACGTTGATGACGGCCTCGGGCTCGCCTACGCCGTGAAACGCGCCCGCCATGAATGGGTTGTCCTCGACGGCGTTGGCGAAGCAGACGAACTTGGCGCAGGCCAATCCGCCACGCTCGCGCGTGCGCTCGGCCATCTCCTTAATCAGATGGCCCGTGCGCCTGACTGCGTCCATGTTGATGCCTGCGCGCGTCGTCGCGACATTCAAAGACGCGCAGAGGCGGCCGGTCGTCGCCAGGGCTTCCGGTATCGAATCCAGAAACGCGCTCTCGGCGCGCGTCCAGCCCTTATGCACCAGGGCCGAGTAGCCGCCGATGAAATCCACTCCGACGCGGCTCGCCGCTTCGTCTATGGCGTGGGCCAGGTGAAGCAGCTCTTCGCGGCCCCGCGCATTCTCTGCGATCAGGGAGACAGGCGTGATCGAGATTCTCTTGTTGGCAACGCGTAGGCCCACCTCGTCGCCTATCTCGTTGACGGTCTCGACGAGGCGCGAGGCCACGCGCTCAATCTTTTCGCGCACACGCTCGGCCGTGCGCTCGATGGAGTCGCCGACGCAATCGCGCAGCGAGAGCCCGAGGGTGACGGTGCGCACGTCCAGGCGCTCCATCTCGGTCATCCGCACGGTCTGCAAGATTTCCGCCTGTGTATATTCCATAAGAGTTGTCGGGTAGGCGCTCTTTCTAATCGAGGATTTGACTGAGCAGGAGCAGTCCGAGCGAGAGCAGGATGAGCACGGCGGCGACCAGCACAAAGCGCAAGCCGGGGTCGTCGGCCGCCTCGTCCAACACGACCGTCGAAGCATGACGCAGCTTCTCTACGCGCGGGCCTATCTTTCCCTCCACGGCGTCTAGCGCCGCGACCTTCACGCGATGACGGCGCGTCGGCTGAGCAGGCTCCTCGCCCGCCTGAGCAGTAGCGGCAGTGTCAGCAGCAGCCGCCGCCGCGCGCTCTCGCTCGTCAGCCACAGCGCCCGTCGCTTCACGCTCTTCGATCAAGACCGGCGCAGGATCAGCCGCCGCAGGCTGCTCTGCTTCCCCTGCAACGTCGCTCGCCTTGACCGCGCCCTCCGAGGCAATGGTAGCAGTCGTAGCCGCCGCCAGCACTTCCTCGCCCGGCCCCGGCAAAGTCTCCTGCAACTCGACCGCAGGCGATGTAGCGGCAAGGGCTTCCTCAGTCTTGACGGGCGTGCCGCACTGCGGGCAGAAACCAGCACGGCTGCGCACGGTCGCGCCACATGCCCTGCACCGGCGTGATATTTCAGGCTCCATAAGAACAGTGACAAGTGGCGAGTGAAGAGTGCGGAGAGAAAAGCTTTTGCCGGCTTGCCTCTCGTCACGCTTCGCTCATCACTGCTTTCAAATCCTATGCATTGCGTTGAAGAGGTCTTCGCGCTGGGCGTAGATGTGCACGTCCAGGCGCTCGCCCTCCTTGCGGAAACGCTCTTTGAGCGCGGCGGCAGACTCGCGCGCGCGCGCAATATCTGCGATGATGACCATAGCGAACTTGCCCTGCACGACCGTCTGATTGATGTCTATGATGCTGCACCTGGCGTCGGCTAGAACCTGCGAGACGGCGGCGACGATGCCCGGATGATCTACGCCGAAGACGGAGACGACCAGGCGCTCTGCAGAGCCCGCGTCACGCGCCTCGCGCTCGCGCTCGCTCGTCCCCTCGCCACCCCCCTTTTCGATGACCGGCTCGACCGCGCGATAGACATCCGTCACCAACTGCTCGACCGTCGCTTCATCCGCGCCCGCGCCGAGCCGCCCGTACACGGCCCGCGTAATCCTGTAGATTAACTCTTCGTTTGCCATTTTAAAGCAGTGATGAGTGACGAGTGACGAGTGACGAGTAAGAGCCGATCCGCTTACCACTCGTCACTTGTCACTCGTCACTGCCTTTGCCCATTGTCCTGTGCGCGCAGCTCGCGTGCGGCGCGGCGTATCTCTTCCGACTCGGCGTCCTGCAAGTCCATGCGATCAACGATGCCGACGACGGCCGCCTCGATTGCCATCTCCTGATTGCCGATGGCCGTGCGCGCAGCCTTGCCGTAAGCGCACATCACGATTTCGCCCACGCCTGCGCCCAAGCGGTCTGCGACGACGACGATGTTTTTGGTCGGCTCCTTGTCCAGGTCATAAGGATGTACGATCAAAAAACGGACGCCCTCCAGATCGGGCGTCTTCTTCGTAGACCAGACCGTGCCGACGACTTTGCCTAAGAACATAATAGCGATCAGCAGTCAGCCGCCCGGCTTCCGGCTGATCGCTGAAAGCTGAGCGGCTGACTGTTTTATTTCATCCTTTCGCGAAGACCTCTGCGGGCTCGCCCATGTCGCGCGCGGCGGGCGTGATGATCGTCTTGGAGTTGACGTATATCTTCTCGCCCTTCTGAATGGCGCGACGCACGTCCTCCTCGCTGACGAAATCCACAGGCTTGCGACCATTAGCGGAGGCAGCCTGAGCCGCCCCGTTGTGTGGCGCAGCAGCAGGAGCAGGGCTCGCCTGTTGAGCGGGAGGCGCAGGAGGCGTCGGCGCGGGTTTAGTAGGTGCAGCGCCGCCGTCTGCGCTGCCACGGCCGCCACCATTGCCACCATCAACTACCTGCGGCGCGGCCGAGGGCTGCGGCGCTGCCTCCGAGCGGTCATACCTTGTGCCCGCTTCGACATCTATCACGGGCTGGTACTGGGCGGGCGCGCCCGTAGCATGAAGCGGCTGCTGCTCCGGCTGAGGCTGATCGGGGCGACGAGTGGCCAGGAAGCGGTCAACGATGGCTGCTATCTCTTCACGACCGATGGTGCGCGGCCCCTCTGCTGCGGCTGAAGCGGCCGGTTGTTGCGGCGTCGCCCGCCTGGCGCTGGCGAAGACAGGCTGCGCCGCCTGTTGGTCGCTCGCCGGCTGCTGCGCGGCGACGGCCGGGCGCGCGCTCTTGACCGGACGGGTCTCGAAGGCCACGCGCTTGATGTCCATCAGGTGCAGCGGCGAGACGTTATCCGAGGTGACGTTGCCGCCCCAGGAGCCGCAGCCCAGAGTCATCGAAGGCGGCAGGGCCGTGGAGAATCCGATTGCGCCATGCGTCGTAGGCGTGTTGACCGTCACGCGCGATGCGGGCATCTCGCTGCCATAGCGCACGGCCGCTTCGCGCGAGCGTGTGTGAATGCCTGCGGTGTGGCCCATGCCGCCGTAACTCAAGACTTCAAAACAACGCGCGGCCCCGCGCTCGACTCCGTCCTCGACGTAGAAGGCCAGGATGGGCGAGAGCTTCTCCATAGAGAGCGGGTGTTCGCGGCCCACGCCGCCCACGTCAGCCAGCAGGCAGCGCGTGCCCGGAGGGACATTGAGCCCGGCCATCCGTGCGATCACTTCGACGGACTTGCCGACTATGCCCGGGTTCAGGGAGCGTTGCGCAGTGGCGACGACTTTTGCCAGTTGGTCTGCTTCCGAGGGGCTCAGGAAATGGCCGCCCTGCGCTTTGAACTGCTCGCGCACTTCGCGCTCGATGGGCGCATCGCAGACGACCGCTTGCTCGGAAGCGCAGATCGTTCCGTTATCGAAGCATTTGCCGGTCAGGATGTCCTGCACAGCCTTGGCGACGACAGCCGTGCGCTCGATGAAGACCGGCACGTTGCCTGGGCCCACGCCGAAGGCCGGCTTGCCGGAAGAATAGGCTGCGCGCACCAGTCCGATGCCGCCCGTGGCCAGGATGACGGCCGTCTGCTTGTGCTTCATCAAGGCTTCTGTGCCTTCGATGGTCGCCGTCGTCATGCAGCCGATGGCGTCCTCCGGCAGGCCTTCTTTGATGGCCGCTTCTTTGACCACCTTGACCGACTCGTTGATGCAGCGCGCGGCCGAAGGATGCGGCGAAAGGACTATGGCATTGCGCGACTTGATGGCGATCAGGCATTTGAAGATGGCCGTCGAGGTCGGGTTGGTCGAAGGGATGATGCCGCAGACCACGCCGCGCGGGCTCGCGATCTCCACCACGTCTTTCGTCTCGTTGACGACGCCCACCGTTCGCACGTTGCGGAAGTAGTTCCAGACATCCTCGGAAGCGAAACGGTTCTTCTCTCGCTTGTCGTCGGGGATGCCGTAGCCAGTCTCTTCCACGGCCAGCGCGCCGAGGCGCGCGGACTCTCTGAGCGCCGCTCCGGCCATGGCCTCGCAGATACGATCAATCTTGGCCTGATCGAAGCGAGCCAGCTCGACCTGTGCGCGATGCGCCGCCTCGACCAGATCACGCGCCTGCTGCACAGACACAAGGTCTTTATCAACCGACATGATGCACCCCCAACCAATTTTGGATTTTAGATTCTGGATTTTGGATTGGCGGTTCGGAAGCCGGAGTCCGGAGACTCAAACTGTTAATCGAGAATCTAAAATCCAAAATCTAAAATCACTTGGCCCGTTCTTTATTGTTCTCGCGCGCTCCCGAAGAGAGGGAGCGTCCCTGGTCGCCTTCGCCCAACTGGCCGCGGTCGCCTGCTCCGATGGCGCGCTCGTCCGGGCTAAAGCCCGTGCGGCCGTTGGTGGGCAGCACGCGCTCGACTTCTCCGTGCGGGCGGGGGATGACGTGTACGCTGATGAGCTCGCCGACCCTTCGGGCGGCGGCCGCTCCGGCGTCCGTGGCGGCCTTGACCGCGCCGACATCGCCGCGCACAAAGATCGTGACATAACCTGCGCCGATATACTCTTTTCCCAAAAGCTGTACGTTGGCGGCCTTGACCATCGCGTCTGCGGCTTCGACGGCTCCGACAAAGCCCTTGGTCTCAACCATTCCGAGTGCTTCGAGAGGCATGGCGTTTGCTCCTCACTTTTCCTATGGTAGAAGTTAAAACGGATGTTTCGTTTTGCTCGAACCCGTCCATCCTAGTCCTGTGCGCTGTAAGAATCAAGACGCGCGCATCCGTTTGCGGCGCAAAAGTTTGACAACGTTTACCAGCAGAGGCTATAGTGCGCGCCAAAGGTACTTTGGCCTCAAAGGTAACAACCCGAGCCCATTAAAAAAAGTTTCCGGCGGAAATGGCTCCGGCGGACTTGAGAAAGCTTTCGGTAATAGAGCAGAGCGCCCGAGAGACCCATGCCCCCAATAACTGTATGAGGGTAGTCGCAGATTGGTGATGGCAGCATCTTTTGGAGAACAGTTGCGGCTCGCACGCGAGGCGCGTGGCATTTCCTTGCGCGAAATCTCGGAGCAGACACGCATCTCGATGCGTTACCTGGAAGCCATCGAAGCCGACGATTTCAAGCGCCTGCCGGGCGGCATCTTCAACCGAAGCTTCATTAAAGCCTACGCACGCTACATCGGCTACGACGAGAAGGACGCGATAGACGCTTACACGCATGCATTGCGCGAGCAGGGCGAGACGGCCGAAGAGAGCGTGAGTTTGCCTCACAAGCCGCACGTCTACACGGACGGCAACTCTACGCGCTCGCCCTTCGTCACGCTGCTTCTGACCATCCTGATTCTGGCGATCCTTTCTCTGGGTGTCTACGCGGCGCTGCACTGGTATCAAAGGCGCGAGGCGGCGCGCACTTCAGGCAACGCTCCGACGACGACAGAGCAGCCGCGCACAGCGCCCGCGACGCAGCAGCCCGGCGCATCGCCTTCGGCCCAGACCACCGTCCCGCAGCAGGCGGGCGGCGCGCAGACGGCTGCGGGCTTCAACGTTCAAATCAAGGCCGTGGGCGAGCAGGTCTGGCTGCGCGTCTACCAGGACGACGCCGGGCCGAAGTCTATCTTCGCGGGCAATCTGCAAGCGGACGAGACGAAGGAGTTCACGCCCGAACACAGCTTGCGGATTCAGTGCTCGAAAGTGAAGGTCGAGACGCTGGCGATTACTGTTAACGGCCGTCCGGCGAAATTGCCCGTCCAGATGAAGGGCTCGCTGGCCGAGATGACGGTCTCGAAGGAGAATTACGAACAGTACTTGCAATAAGAGCCTGGGCCCATGTGCAGTGCGAAAGGAGAGCGCGCGCTTGTGTGGGCCTGTGCCCGGACGCTCGCGCCGCTTCGGCGCTCTCTCGCTTCCGCCGGAGAAGAGACCGCTTGCCCGCCCGCTTCAATCGCGGGCGGTTTCATTTTAAAATGATGAAGGATGAACGCGGAATAAAAAGCGATGGCCTTCTATTCATCATTCATCCTTCCGCATTCATCATTTCTCTTGAGGAGCATTATGATTACGCCCAATCTGACGGAAGGTCTCACTTTTGACGATGTTCTTTTGGTGCCCGCGCGCTCGGATGTCTTGCCGGCGGAGACGGACACCTCGACGCAGTTCACACGCAGCATTCGCTTACAGATTCCGCTCTGCTCCTCGGCGATGGACACGGTGACGGAGGCTGCGCTCGCCATCGCCCTGGCCCAACAGGGCGGCATCGGCGTGATCCACAAAAATCTTCCCATCGAGCGGCAGGCCGAAGAGGTGGACAAGGTGAAACGCTCGGAGTCGGGCATGATCGTTGACCCGGTGACGATTCGCCCCGATAGGCCCGTACGCGAAGCCCTCGCGGTGATGGAGCGCTACAAGATCAGCGGCGTCCCTGTCGTAGACGAAGACGGCCACCTCGTCGGCATCATCACCAACCGCGACCTCCGCTTTGAGACGCGCTTCGACATCCCCGTCTCCGAAGTGATGACCAAGCAGCCGCTCGTCACAGTCCCCGTCGGCACGACTCTCGACCAGGCCAAGGCCGTGCTGCAAAAGCATCGCATCGAAAAGCTCCTGGTCATTGACGGCGACAAACACATCAAGGGGTTGATTACGGTCAAAGACATTCAGAAGGCGATCAAGTATCCGTCGGCGGCCAAAGACGACCTCGGACGCCTGCGGGTCGCCGCAGCCATCGGCGCGACCGGGGACTTTCGCGAGCGCGCCGACGAGCTGACCAAAGCGCGCGTCGATTGCCTCGTCATAGACACTGCGCACGGCCACTCGTCGCGCGTCATCGAAGCCGTGCGCGAGATCAAGCGCCGCCACTCGGACGTGCAGCTTGTCGCCGGAAACGTCGCCACCACCGAAGGCACGCGCGAACTCGTTGAGGCGGGCGTGGACGCCATCAAGGTCGGCATCGGGCCCGGCAGTATTTGTACGACGCGAGTCGTGACGGGGGCGGGCGTGCCGCAGATCACGGCCATACAGGATTGCGTGAAGGCGGCCAGAGAGGCCGGCGTGCCGCTCATCTCGGACGGCGGCGTGAAGTTCTCGGGCGATGTCGCGAAGGCGATTGCGGCGGGCGCGGACGTGGTGATGATCGGCTCGCTCTTCGCCGGGACGGAAGAAGCGCCGGGCGAAGTCATTCTCTACCAGGGCCGTTCTTTCAAGAGCTATCGCGGGATGGGCTCAATCGGCGCGATGCGCGAGGGCTCGCGCGACCGCTACAGCCAGGAGCAGACCGAGATCGAATCAAAGCTTGTCCCCGAAGGCATAGAGGGGCGCGTCCCTTACAAAGGCACGATGTCCGACATGGTCACGCAGCTCGTCGGGGGCCTGCGCGCCGGGATGGGTTACACCGGCTGCCGCACGATCAAAGAGTTCCAGGAGCAGACACGCTTCGTCCGCATCACCTCAGCCGGACTTCGCGAGTCGCACGTCCACGACGTTATCATCACCAAGGAAGCGCCCAACTACCGCCTGGAATAAGAAGCATGTTCGAGAAAGTACTGGTGTTGTCGGCATCTGCCGGGGCGGGCCATGTGCGGGCGGCGGAGGCCGTCGAGCGGGCGATTAACGAGATGGGCGCGGCCCGCGAAGTGCGCCACGTAGACACGCTGCAATATACGAACAAGCTGTTTCGCCATCTCTACTCGAAGGCTTACATTGAGATGGTCAATAAGACGCCGGAGGTCTTGGGCTGGTTCTACGATTACCTGGACAAGCCCTGGAAGAATGAGCGCAGGCGTCTGGCCCTCGACAAGCTCAACACGCGGCCCTTCGTCAAGATGCTCCGGCAGTACCAGCCGGAGATCACCATCTGCACACACTTCCTTCCCGCCGAGATCATCTCCTGGCTGCGGGCCAAGGGACGCATAGAGAGCCGCCAGGCCATCGTCGTCACGGACTTCGACGTGCACGCCATGTGGTTGTGCCACCATTACGAGCAGTACTTCGTGGCGCTCGACGAGACGCGCGTGCACATGGAGAAGCTGGGCATCCCGCCCTCTAAGCTCACCGTCTCGGGCATCCCCATTGACCCGGTCTTTGCCGCAGAGAAAGAGAAGCGGGCGATGCGCGACAAGCACGGGCTTCTTCAGGACGTAGTGACCATTCTGCTTTCGGCCGGGGGCTTCGGCGTTGGCCCAATGGAACACATCGTCAGCTCGCTCATGGAGCTCAGCCACCCGGCGCAGGTCATAGCCCTGTGCGGCCGAAACGAAGAGCTGAAGAGCCGCATCGAGACGTTGGCCCACGCCATGAAGTCCGGCGCAAAGGTGCGCGTTAAGCCCATAGGCTTCACAACGGAGATGGACGAATACATGTCCGCCTCGGACATCCTGCTCGGCAAGCCGGGCGGCCTGACCACCAGCGAGGCGCTCGCCAAGGGCCTGGTCTTCGTCATCGTCAACCCGATTCCCGGACAGGAGGAGAGGAACTCCGATCACTTGCTGGAGATGGGCGTCGCCATACGCTGCAACAACCTGCCCGCGCTGGCCTATAAGATCGAGCGCCTGCTCGAAGACGCGCCGCGCTTCTCTTCGATGCAGGCAACGGCACGCAGCCTCGCGCGCCCACATGCTGCGCGTGAGATCGTCAGCAAATTGCTCGCACTCAGCTCAAGCTGGAAGTGAGCAGTGAGAATAGGATTCCAGGCACTATCAACTATGCTTTCAAAGATCGCTCGGCAAATGCGGCGCGCGTGGCTCCCGGCAATCATGCTGTTCATGCTGGCGGTTGTCGCGTTGTTGCTCCGCGCCGAAGGCCGTGCCTGGATATGCTCCTGCGGCCGGCTCTTGCTGTGGGCGGGTGACGTATGCAGCTCCGATAATTCGCAACATCTCTTAGACCCTTACAGCTTTACGCACCTACTTCATGGATTCATGTTTTACGGCGCGCTGGCTCTGCTCGCTCCCAGGCTGAGGCTCAGCCGGCGACTCGTCCTGGCAGTCGTAGCCGAAGCTCTGTGGGAAGTCGTGGAAAACTCCGAATCAGTCATTGAGCGCTATCGCCAGGCGACCGCAGCTCTCGGCTATCACGGCGACACTGTCGTGAACTCTCTGGGCGACATAATTTGCTGCGCAGTCGGATTCATGATTGCTCATCGTCTCGGTCTGCGCTGGTCGCTTTTAGCCTTTGCCTTGACCGAGTTGATCCTGACGATCTGGATTAGAGATAGCTTGCTCTTAGAAATCCTGATGCTGGTCTACCCCGTCGATGCCATCAAGGCGTGGCAAACTTGTCATTAAAGAATATTCGGGATTGATTGATGCAGGAGGAGCGCACAGCAGTATTGATCTCGAACCCGAACGCCGGGCGCGGCGGTGAGGGTCGCGCGCGCGAGGTCGCACGCTTCTGCGAGCTGCTTAAAGCGCGCCGCATCAGCGTCGAGGTATTGAACACGAGCGGGCCCGGCGATGCTGCCAGACTTGCCGCCCGCGCAGCCGAGCGAGGCGTCGGCGACGTAATCGTTTCGGGCGGCGACGGAACGATCAACGAAGCCTTGCAGGGGTTGGCCGGGCGAGACGTGCGCCTCGGCATCTGGCCGCGCGGCACGGCCAACGTGTTGGCCCGCGAGCTTTCGCTCTCGCCGCGCGTGGAGGAGGCGGCCGAAGTGATTGCGCAAGGTGTGTCGCGCCGCGTCTACGTGGGGCTCGCGACGGTCGAGGCCACAGGCGAGCGCCGCTATTTCTTCCTCATGGCGGGCATCGGCCTGGATGCTTCGATAGTCGAGGGCGTGCGCCCGCGCCTGAAGCGCAAGGTAGGCCAGGCCGCATTCTGGTATTCGGGCATCGGCCACCTGCTGCGCTGGAAACCCAAGCCCTTTAAAGTAGAGGTTAACGGAGAAACCTACGCGGCCACCTTCGCCGCCGTGGGCAAAGCGCCCCGTTACGGCGGCGATCTTTCGATCACCCCGCGCGCACGACTCGACGAGCCGGAGTTCGAGATTTGCCTGATTAACTCACACAGCCGGCTTCGCTACTTGCGCCTGCTCTCGCGCGTCATGCGCGGCGGCGTCGAAGCTGACACTGAGGCTGTTCGTTTTATACGAGCCACGCGCGCGCGCGCCACAGGCGACGTGCTGGTTCAGGTTGACGGCGAGATCATCGGGCGCACGCCGATGACCTTCGAGATCGCGCCCCACTCCATACAGCTCATCACGGCACGGGCCGGGCGCTGAAGGCTTCTTAATCCTCCGTCACCTTCTGGCTCGAAGCAGTTTTGAATTCCGTCCTGAGAAACTTGGCCCAGGCTTTGAAGGAGGGCGACGTGGCCCTCTTTTTCACCATCCCCATCTCGCCGTACGTCTGCTTGCACTTTTCGGGGATGAAGATCGGATCCCAGAGGAATTTGTAGTTGCCGCGCGCGCGTGGGGCGACCGTTCCACGCGTCTCGCCGATATAGAGGTGCACCCTCCGGCCGTCGCAGTAACCGATAATGGAGCGAGCCGTCGCGGCCCTCGAATCTCCCGCGCGCAGGAAAGAGCACATCCGCTCGCCGACGGCGTCCCAGATCAACTGGCCGACGCCTCCGGGCAGGTTCGGCAGCTCGTCCATGAAGAGGCCGCCGTGCTCGACCGCACACGGGACGGACAAGAGCTGGTAGGCTTCGAGGGCCTTGTTCCTCACGATCATCTCTATGTTGGGGTGCAGTATCTCCTGCAAGACTTGATTGACGATGCTCACGTTGAGGTTCGAGTTGACGAGCGACTTGCTTTTCAGATATTGCAGGTAGTTCCGCACCTCTGCGACCTTGAACCTGCTCGCAGTCACGAAGTAGACGTTCATATCAGCTCCTCAAGAAAGTCTGCGATGCTGTTTTCCTTATGGATCGGGTCAAGCTCGATGACGGATACGTCCCAGCGATCCAGGAGCATGCGCTGGACTTCCCCGGCCCCGAACGTCGCCAGGTATGCGCTCGGGGTGCGGTTGGCATCAAGCCGCACCTGATGCCTCAGCTTGTGCAGCTTGTAGAGCATGTAGCGAATGTTGATGTCGCTCAAACTGTAGCCGACAAAGAGCAGGCACTTGCCGAGAATATCGGCTCGCAGCTTGATGTCTATCGCCGATTCAAATTGCAGGCGCTCGAAGTAGCTCGACTCCGTCAGCACGAGGCTCGCGTCATTATCGAACGTGCCGTGGAACTTGACGATCTGGGTGACGTTCGCCGGGGCCGTCGCCATGTCGTCAATGCTGGCGATGGTGTGGCAAGGGATTTTTTTAAGCTCGAAGGCGCGCTCGATGATCCGGTCGTAGTTGGTCGTGTAGATGATCGGCACGCCCATCTCTACGAGCGCGTTGTGCGACCTGGATTTGGCTATCGCCTTGTCGGTCGGGTTGAAGAGCCTGTCCATTTCACTTCGCAGTGGGCCAATACTGCCTTTGACCGCGACGAAGTATTCGGCCAGTTGCAGGTTATTGCCGCTCAATTGAAAGACCTCCGGGTCGTAGCCGAGTTCTTCGGCGATGACGCCGATCAGGCTTGACCAGGATGGGAGGCCGAGAGGTATTGAAAGACCTGCGCCGATGAAGGGGATCAGCTTGCCGTCCCTGCGCAGGTTACGCATGACATCGAGTCCGTCTGCATTAGCCATAGCTTGTTCCTTTAAGTGTTGAGGGTGAGAGTTAGGCGGGCCCTTGACCGCAAGGCGTCAACCGCGAGCCCCGACGGGCTCCGGCCAGACCCTCCTTATGTTGGGCAGCGTTGTCTGTCAGGTTTCATACTTTTATCCGTTCATCCAGGCGGCTCGCAGAGCGCGCTCGTCGGGCGTCGCGTCTCTTCGCTCCTCGATGCGGTAGAGGTAACGCGGCTGCTCTTGCGCAGCGGCGGAGTCGCCGGCAGAGTTGCCGGAAGCGTCCTGCGCTTTCGAGTCGTGGGCCCTCGCGGTGGCGGCGGCTGCTCCTGCGGCGCGCGCCGGGACGTGCACCAGGCGCAGGCCGACTGTCGCTAGAGCTTCCGCATAGGGCGGCATCTCCACTCCGCGCACGTAGCGGCGGAAGAAGTCGCGCAGGTCGCGCCCCGCGACCTCTGAGGCTGCGCGCTCGAAATCCTCGCCCGTGTAGCCGCGACCGCGCAGGTAATATGTGGCGGCCGGGCTCTCCAGGTAAAAACGCCTGTACATGAGCCGCATCACGTCGTCCAGCGAGGCGCGGCCCGCGGTGTCGCGCCTGATGAGCAGGTCTAGGACGAGGGCCAGGACTTCGCCCTTAGTGTAATAGCTGACGCTCGTGTGATCGAGATTGGTGCGCTGCGTATGCGTGCCGCCGTCCAGAAACGGGGCCGCGATGGAAGACTCCTCGGCGCTCATCAAACGGCTGCCCGGCGAGTTCTCTATCTCAGAGACCTGCTGGCTGAAGGTCTCAAGGAGCCGCTTGTCCGTCCACAGCCCGGCGCGTCGCTGCATCAAGTGGCCGTAGTAGTTTGTGATGCCTTCGGCGATCCACAAAGAGCGCGTGCTCAAGGGGCGCGTGAAGTCCCAGGGGCCCAGCTCTACGGGGCGCAGCCGCTTGACGTTCCAGACGTGAAAGAATTCATGGGCCACGCCGTCGAGCGCATCTTCAAAGACGCGCGGGTCTGCGAGCGCGCCCGGCACTATGATCTGCGTCGAGGTCAGATGCTCCATCCCGTCGCCCACTCCATCTTCGGGCGAGAAGTGTAGCAGGAACGTGTAAAAGTCCAGGTCTGGCACGCCCCACATCCGCGTCTCGGCGCGCACAATTTGCTCTATCTGGCGCACGAGCGCAGAGCGCCTGCCTCCCTCCGGGCCCACGGAATGCACCACGACGCGATAGGTCTTGCCATCCACGTTGAACTGATCGACAGTCCAGTTGGGCGCGATCTCGGTCGGCGTATCAATCAGCAGGTCGTAGTTCGGAAACTGCCACTCGCGCTGCTCGGCCTCCCTGCTCCAACCGTTCACGGCGCGCCACCCTTCGGGCGCAGAGACGCGCAGGCTCACGGGCTCGGGCTTATGTCCGACGATGTACATGAAGACGGACGCGCCGTTGTAGTTGGCATGCCGCTCGTTGAGCTGCGAGAACGTGCCCGACAGGTTGTTAGCGAAGACCTTGTAACTGACCTTCAGCCCCTTTCTGCCGTTTGTACCGACGCGCCAGGTTTGATCGTCCAGCCTCTCTACGGGGAGCGGCTCGCTCGCCCGGCAATCGTCCCCTTGTGGGCACAGGAGCGCAGCGCGAAACTCCTGCACGTTCATCGCGAAGTTGAAGACGGCGTAGCGGCCCGGCGACCAGCGCGGCATCTGGAAATCCAGGTACTCCGCGGAAGAATCCGGCGCGACCTCGACCTCTATCTGAACCTCGAAGAGATGCGAAGCCGGACGCGGCATCGAAAGACTGTAGCGAATGGCCGAGAGCCGTGCCGTATCGGTCGCGGCCTGCACTACGGCGCAAAGAGAGAGGACTAGCGCCAGCAGAAAGCCCGCGCGTCTGACGAAGAACGTGTGCCGAGAGATTGTCACCTTAGAGTCGCTCCGGTTGCCGCTGAAGAAATGGAAGCGAGCCGTGAAGAAACGCGCCGAATTATCCGATTTTATTTCCACGCTTGTCAAAAGAAAGAAAAAGGCGGAACGGAAAAGCGAAGGATGAAAGAGATGCTCTTCATCCTTCGCTTTTGCTTTTGCCTTCTCCTCTTGACGCCCCGCCCCGGCGTCGGCTAGCTTCTGATGGTCTTGAAATTTTCGCCATGCCTACGACCGAACGTCTCTACTATACCGATTCTCATCTGACGCAGTTCGAGGCGCGCGTCACGTCCGCGACGGAGAGCGTCAGCGGGTGGTGCGCCGTGACGCTCGACCGGACGGCCTTTTATCCGACCGGCGGCGGGCAGCCGAGCGATACAGGCACGCTTAACAGCACGCCTGTCGTCGAGTGCATAGAGCAAGAGGAAGGAGACGTGCTGCACGTCCTACAGGGACGCGCGCCGCAGGTCGGCTCTCTGGTCACAGGCCGCGTGGACTGGGAGCGCCGCCGCGATCACATCCAACAGCACACGGGCCAGCACATTCTCTCGCAGGCCCTCATCGCGCTCTACGGAGCCGAGACGCGCAGCTTCCGCATGATGGAAGCGGCCTCAGAGATAGACGTGGCGCTCACAGACCCTACGGACGAGCGCGTTGAAAGGGCCATCGAGCTGTCCAACACCATCATCTGGGAAGACAGGCCGATACATGTCAGGCAGGTGTCTGCGGAAGAGGCCGCCCGCCTGCCGCTGCGCAAGGACTCCGCGCGCGAGGGCGAGCTGCGCATTATCGAGATAGAGAATTTCGATCTCAGCCCGTGCGGCGGCACGCACGCCAGGCGCACGGGCGAGGTCGGCCTCATAGCCGCACGCCACTGGGAGCGGGCCAAGGGCCTCGTCCGCATAGAATTTGTTGCCGGACGGCGCGCGCTCTCGGACTACGTGCGGGCCAACAGCACGGCGCGTCGTGTCGCCGCGCTCTTCAGCGTCGCGCGCGACGAAGCTCCCTCTTCGGTCGCCCGCCTGCTCGAAGAGAACAAACAGTTGATGCGACGCCTGCGCACGCTCGGGGAAGAGGCTGCGCGCGCAGAAGGCGCTGCGCTGGTCAAAGATTCAGCGGCGCGCGAGGACGGCACTCGTCTCATCGCGCGCACCTTCGACGGGCGCGACGGCGAGGCGCTCAAGCACCTGGCGCTCTCCGTCATCTCGCACCCGCAGACTATAGCCCTGCTCGGCTCGCGCGACGGCCAGACTGCGCGCCTCATCTTCGCTCGCTCTGCGGACGCCGCAGGCGACATGAACGCCCTGATGCGCGAGGCGTGCTCGCTAATCGGCGGGCGCGGCGGAGGCCGCCCCGAAATGGCGCAGGGCGGTGGCCCGCTCGTCCAGAGACTCGACGACGCAATCCAGGCGGCGGCCCGCTCGCTCTCGCCCGATCAATAGCCGAATCAACCGGTCTTGCTTGACAGAAGCCGCGCCCGCTCTCTAATATTTCGTTGCAGTCGCGCACCCGCGCGCGCGTGGGGCAGTAGCTCAGTTTGGCAGAGCGCCGCGTTCGCAATGCGGAGGTCAGGGGTTCGACCCCCCTCTGCTCCACCAATAAATTTCAAGCATTTACAGCCAGTCGCGTGACTGGCTGTTTCTCTTGTGTGGCAAGATTGTGGCAGGCCGTTCCGGGGCGCATTCGCGCTGCCTCTACGGCTGCCCGCTTTGCCCGCTCCGTCCCATGCGTGTAACGACGAGTGGTTGAAACGGATGAATGTCCCATCAGTTCCGCTATCACGGCCTCGGAGAATCCCGCATCCCCCAAGCGCGTTCCGAAGGTATGCCTTAAGTCATGCCAACGTAGGTTCTCAATCCCGGCTAGGCGACAAGCCATCCTGAACCCCTTTTTAAGGTCGATGTATGGCTTGACGGTCTCCGGGTTGATGAACACGCATTCTGAGCCTTGCGATCCGCGCCGAAGCTGAAGCAAAACACTCCTCACATCTTCATTCATCGGCACGTCATAATCCTTGCCCGTTTTTGAATTGGGGACGTGGATCACGTTGCGCTGAAAATCCACTTGCTCCCATCTCAGGTTGAACTGATCGCCGCGCCTCATCCCTGTGCCGATGGCAACGATCACCGCCGAGCGCAAATGTGCGCGTGGCCCTGTAAGGACGGCGAGTAACCGATGCTCCTCTTCGTCCAGTAGATAACGAGTCCGCTTATTGTCCATGCGGAACTTCTTAATCTTTCGGCACTGGTTGGTATCTGTGACTCCATAATCAATAGCGAGATTGAAAACCTTAGAAAGTATTTCCAATTCGCGATTGACTGTGGCTGGGCTCCGCTTGGTTCCCTTCTTTGTGAGAGACTCTTTTCGCTCCCTCTTAAATTTTTCAATCAACAAGGGCGAAATCTCCCGAAAGGTTTTACCCTTAAACCAAGGCTCGACAGCATGCGCCCACAGCACGTCGTCGTAACATGAGCGTTTATTCACGCGCGACCACGGCAAGTAAACTTTCTCGACAAATTCCATGAAATCTTTGTCGCCGGTTGCCTTACCGTAGCGCCCTTCAAAAACTTCCTTCTTAGCTTCGACCTCAGCCTTTTCGGCCTCGTACTTCGTGCGTGCTTCCGGGATTGCTTTCCGGTAACGAGCACTGCGAATACAGAAGGCGTAATGCCATCTGTTTCCACGTCTGTAAACAGACATCTTCATTTTCCTTTCCCGAGGTGCAGCCACGGGCAACAGGGATATTACAGCATCTGAAGCCAAAAGATCAGTGTCTTTCGGTGCTGGCCTTCGTCCATTCCTCGATCTCTTTAGGATCGAAAAGCAGTTGCCGGCCAGCCTTGCGATAAGGGATACGTTTCTGGCTCACCATGTTATAGATTGTGCGGGTCTTACATCGAAGCATTAACGCAACCTCTTCGACTGTGAGGAATCGTGGCACGCCCGGCGGTAGATTGGTTTGTAGGTGAATTGTTGAACTCATCGGATAACGCTTTTAGGCATCAGTTCTTTTAACAACAAGTTGAATATGGTGATCGTATCCAAGCAATGATTGATGCCATCCTGTATTCACGGGGAAGATTTGCGATCAGGCAAATGCATTGATCGTTCGATTCGTGAGATTGCAATGACAGAGTGCCGTTACGACATTAAGCACTTCGAGCGAAGATACTCAGGGAATTGTTTTAACAAGGTATGCAGTTCTGGGAGAGGGATCGTCTTACTGGCCGGAGCCTACAAGAGGGCATTTGATGCCAGTTGAAAACATACCCATGATGACGTACTCCGTTAGGCATGCGCTGTTAATAACCTCTCGCTAATTCTTTCCTTTCAAAATCCCCTGAAGCATGATGAGGAATGGTTACCTCACTCTAAGTAATTTCAACTTTAAGTTTGTCTGGCGCAAGTGTTTTCTTTTCACAGTTTGATGTTTTACATGACGTTTTCATATTCTTGACAATCACTAATTTTGGCTAAGTAAAGTAAGGACGAGGATTATCATGATGCAACAAAAAACTCGCAAAAAATCATCGTTTGCTCGTTGGCTTGCAGGTGTTAGGAGGGTAGCCAAGCTAACACAGGCCGAAGCTGTTGAAAGGATGAGGCAGTTAGGTAAGGCGGTGAGCGTTGAAACCTGGTCGAGATGGGAGTCCGGCGTTCGCTTGCCACCGCGCACAAAGATTGATGCAGTCGCCGACACTTTGGGAGTAGGGCGAGTAGTCGCACGCCGCCGTGCCGGGTACAACGTGCCGCTAAAGCTTAAGAGTAAGCAAGGCACAGGTATTCTCGCCACCATGCTGCGCGACCTATCCAGTGACCTTAAATCTGAGGATAGAATGCTTAGACTTTATGCTCAAGCGAGAGCGTATCAAGACAAAACGGATTCACGGTTCGACCTTGAGGAGATGAACCGGATAGCCCGCTTATTTGATGAGCTAAAGAATCTCTCTCCTGAACAAAGGGTGGAAGCTTGGGAGCGCATCAAACAAATCTTTGCGGCGGCGAAAGAACCGACCAAGATAACTGTTCCAGCCGATGAAGCGATGATATTTTTCCCCAAGCAGAATTGGCCCCCGGTAGTGCTGGGAACGAGGGTTAGCATCGAATATCTAGACTCTCAAGAAGGTGAGGTATGGCAGAGCTATATAGTACAGAAAATTGATGAGCAGGAAGGAAAGATTATGGCAACCATAGTTGCCACAAACCCATGACATAAAGTATGCGTAAGCTAACCTTATCGTAGCGCTAATACCTGAAGTCCCAGGCGGTCTCTGCTGCTCTCAATTTGGATGGAAATTAGGGAACTAAACAGCCACTCCGAAACGCCGGAATATCCTCCGAATATGCCAGAGAGAGTGCTCTTACTTCGTCAACTTGATATGACGAAAATTAGGAAGACATAGCCAAAGGAATCCAGTACTTTTTGCGCTGTAGCTTGCCTTAAAAACTCCCGGTATAGCTGATATGTGATCGGGAATTTTGGCTTCACCACATGCCAATTACTGTGGCCCCGATTCTCATTTCTGATCCACACTCCGCACTTCCCGGCTCCAGATTATATACCTTCCTCAACGAGTTCAATTTTGTCCTCCCAGACTCTTTCATCATCACAAAATTCAAGCTCTTTTATTCAGCCATATGATTATTTGAAATGCATATAATCCGCTTGCTATTTCCTCATGTAATATTTGCTGATTTTTCAAAGTTTCAAACTTTGAAAAATCAATCTTACGAAGTTTGAAGCCACCCCTCGAAATTCAATCTTACGAAGTTTGTTTCAAACTCGCTCGCCCCTCGCGGTCGCGCGATAAAACCTTGCGCAGACCCATTCGTTGGCTCCCCCTCAAATGCGCCAAATCGGCACATTTTTTTGGACAACAAGAGTGGTCAAGTGTTTAACACATGGCACTCCGCATGTTCTAGTTGTCATTGGGTTTATAGCTCTATATTTCTACATATAATTTCTATATATATTTAGAATAGGGTACATCTCCTTTTCCGACAAAGATTTACATATAGAGACTCCCATCAACAATTTGCTAAAGGGGTGTCCCTGTTTAAGAGGAAGCGGGATGCTCAAATCCGCCCCCAAAACTGCTCTTCCAAGAACATCAAAATGCACCGGAAAACCTAGCAGCACTCTGGTCAGAAAATGGAAGGGGAAAGGGTGATCTCAAGAGAAGATATGCCCCCTTGTTTTCACATTGAGAGTGGCTAAAATAGAGCGAAGATTTCGCGCTGGGGCCGGTTCAAAATCCACTATTGTTAAGCAGTAGGCAGTGCAAGCTCTCCTAGGTCAAAGATTCGACCACGCTGGTCAAGACGCGATCACCCAGCTTGTAGTCGGCACCGAAAAGAAGTCAGCAATGAAGGCATCGCATCGCTCGTCGCGACGTTCACCGAAAGCAAAAATTTTGTCGAAATGAGCATCCATAAAACGCCAGCCGAATATGCCTCAATCGAAGAGCGTTTTGGTGCGCACCAAAGATGCACTGAGTTTCCTCTTAATGGGCTTTGATAACGTTATCTAGAACGTCATTATGTAGACAGCGACAGAGTCACATCGCGAGGTGCAAAATCCGAACAACTCCGGGCAGCGAGCCTCCTCTTTTGAGTGCAGTTCTAGGCCGTTATAGATGTGTTAATTCAGGCCATAATGTATATCAAACTAACCCGTGATTGCCGCTCGTAGTATCTCGCTTTTTGCTTGGCTGACGGGATATTTTCCGGGGGTAATTAACTGTGCACTTCTGCCCATCTTGCAATAATCTAGCAAGCCATTTGCTAAGCCTCCTCTGCTGTTCAGGACTGAGAGTTATAATCCCCCGCTTGATCCTGCTCAGGACCGCGTCTTTATTCTCAACACCGACAATCTGCGAAGGCAGCTTGCACCAGGCAAACGTCAACTGTATGACGCGGACTTCCAGCGCCGCCTGCCGCTCGGCAAGAAGTTGAACGGCCCTTTCCAGCCGCTCCGTTAGTAGGTTTCTATCCAGCCCAGCCAGAGGGATCAGAACCCTATAGATAGTCCCTCTTTCTCTCCGCTTGATATTACCGAAATCGTACCCGCTTCGTTCAAGTAAGCCAGCCTCGATTAGCCTGCTGGCGCTGATCTGTACCTGCCGTTGAGAGATGCCGCAGGCTCTAGCTATGTCTGGAATGCTGGCCTTACAGGTACTACCTCCTTCTGCATTTCTTAACCCGTGAAGGTGTGAGAGAACCGCTAGGTCAGTTGACCTCAGCTTTGCCACTTTATCCGCAAGCCTTGCTTGCTTTCGTCGGTTGCTCATTGTCACTGGTCTTTCAATGGATTCAACTTAGCTGTTCTTCCGAGTTCGACCTCCCTCAAACCGATAACGATCATACCATTGCGAATATTTCTACTATCAATGGGGACACTTGTTGCTACTGTGACCTCCACAGGATGATCTGCCAGTACCTATCGCGCTTAGAGAAGGTCATCTGATTCGTGAATGAGCTCTCTCGACCATCATAGCTGTAGTACAGAATATGATGGATAATATCCCACTTTACTGAGTGGAACAGTATGCTCTGTACGATGAAGTGATTGATTTTGTATGAACCGACCTCCACTTGTTATGTGAGCGGCGCGAGGGACTCGGCGCGTTTCGGGCAAATCACGCGCCATCAACATCTCCAGAGCGGCCTTAGCGCCGCGCATGGTGGCATCCACGACTTCTTCTACTTCATCTACTCTGAAACTTAATCCGCTACATCCTTGCTGAGTAGCGGATGAGTAGCAGTACGCTTACTGCAATGATGATAAGCGCGATTACGGCTGCGATGGAGAGAATGATCCAATGCTCACGCTTGCGCTCCCTCCTAGCTGCTTCCAGAGTGTATCCGATTGCTTCAATCTGGCCCTGAGCCGTGATTCTTACGCAGGCCGTCCTCTCAATGCGGTTATTGAAGAAGATGATGTAGGCGATGGCAGCAGGCCAAAACAGCGCTAGAGCGAAGAGAAAAATAAGGCAACTGAACTTCTCAGGCGGGTGGGTCAGCGTAATCGCGCCTTCGGACTGTGAGGTAATCACGTAGCCTGCCTGACGATAAGGCTTGATGGCCTCTTCTAAGGCCCCTAGAGTCTGCAAATCCACGAGGATAGTCCTTTCCTGATTGCCGACGCGCGTCGCCTAGCTGTAAGCTGTGAGTTCTTATCAAGCTGTTGCGGCGACAAATCTTTGACAGTAGACAACCCCTACGATGAGCGAGGCACAACGGCACAGGTGATGTGCCTTGCCGCAGAGCGATAAGGAGACTATGCGTGTAAAACTGATATTGCGAGTGTCAAAACCAGCGACACTGCTGCCGCTCAACTATAATCACGCCGTCGCCTCACTCATCTACAACACGCTCGGCCATGCCTCGACTGATTTCGCCGCCCGTCTGCATGACGAAGGCTTCAGTGCGGGCAGGAGAAGCTTCAAGCTCTTCACTTTTTCACGTCTCGCGACGGGTCATAGTCGTGTTCAGGGAGATCACTTACTGCTCGAAGCCGCGACCATCACCATGCAAATCGGCTCGCCCTTGCATGAGTTCGTTGAGCACTTCGTCACCGGACTCTTCCAGTCAGAGTCTTTCAATATCGCGGGAGCACGCTTTACGCTTCAGCAAGCCGAAACTCTGCCCGCGCCCGTTTTCACTAATCGGATGAGCTTTCGTGCGCTTTCTCCCATCACGGAATCTATGCGCGACGAGCACAGCGGCGTGCGCTTCCTCTCACCCGAAGATGACTGGTCGGAGGTCATGCAGCGCAACCTGCTCCGTAAATACCAGGCTCTTCACGGTCACGCTCCATCGGATGACCGCTTGCGCTGGATTTGGGATCAAGCCTACTTAGCCGAAGCCGCCAGGCGTGGACGCCGCGCCTCCGTCCTCACGGACATTCGCGGCATCAAGGTGCGTGGCTGGCTCGCTCCCTTCACCGTCGAAGGCAGCACAGAGCTGATTGAACTCGGCTATGAAGTAGGCTACGGCTCGCGCAACTCGATGGGCTTCGGTATGGCGGAATGAAGTCCAAAGTCAAGCAGCAAAGCCTAAGCCTAGACCTTAGACTTAAATTCCCCCTATTTACCGTCGTTTGAGTCGAGCAGATGCCTGACAGCCTCCACCACCGCCTGAAACGGCTGCGGCTTCCGAACAAACACCCTTGCGCCCGCCCGCCACGTCTCTGCCGCGCCCCCCTTCGGCGACAGCAGAATAACCGGCGTTCGCTTCCTGTGCTCAAGCGACCGTGCCAACCGCACCAGCTCTATTCCACTCGTCCCCATCAACTCCTCGTCGAACATCAACAAGTCATAACGAATCCCACTGCTCAACAGCAGGTGAGCCGTGCTGCCTCCCGGACACCGCACCACGAACCATCCCTCACCCTTTAACGCTTCCTGCACAAATTCCATCAGGCCGAGATCACTCCCGACATACAACAATCTGTACTTAGCCTTCGGCGGTGAGGAGATTGACCAGCACATCATGTGAGAAAACTGGTGAAAACGTCGCGCCCACTCTGCTAAGATTGGCGGGCTCTAACGATTGACAACAAACGGCAACGGCCACATGCGTAGCTCATCCTCAAGAGTGGAGTAATGAGCATCGCCGTTGAGCATGAAAGGTTCATACTCACGGCGACTCCAATATGCGATCAAATTTTATGTATATTCATACATAGAGTCAAGCTCCGCGCGCTATCAATCTCATCGGGAGGCAACTCCTAATGGGAAAGAAGCCGCGCCCAAAGCCGAAACGCTTAGCCGAGAAGCTTCTCACGATCAGAAATGCACTTGGCCTTTCTCAGTCAGAGATGCTCAAGCGTCTCGAAGCCGAAGACCAGATTGATTACACCGCCATCTCGAAATATGAAGTGGGAAGAAATGAACCATCGTTAATGCTCCTCCTGCAATACGCTCGCGCGGCAGGCGTACACATGGAAGACCTCGTTGACGATGAACTGGACTTGCCCAACAAATTACCCGGCCCTGTGAAGTATAGAGGAATCAAGAGCGCCTCAAATATCCGAAGCAAAAAGCGTTAGTTTAGGCCACAGAACAAATCTCCAAAAATAATAATTGACCTTAAAACTAGCATAGCCTATATTCTCCGCGTTTCTAACACACAGGGAACTCAGCTTTCGGGTCGCACTCTCGACTTCCCGCTTGCTCTTACGGACGCGCTACTCCCATTTGCATTACCTTAAGCCGTCCTGTACGCACCACTAATAGATCAAATGAATAATAGGGAGAGAGTCTATTTCGCATAGTTGCTTCTATGAGACTCAGAACATTCTATACTCTTGAGAATTCATTACTCCCTGTTGATTATAGGCGTGGATTCACATCTTTGCTTAAGAAGGCTTTGGAGAATTCAAATCCACAGTTCTATGAAAAATATTACTCTGCTCTGCACACTCTAAAGCCTTTTACGTTTTCTATCTATTTCCCTGAATTGTCGGGCCAAGAAGGGAAGCACTTTAATGTAGGCCATAAAGCATTTTTGAATTTTTCAACTTCTTCTTATGAATTTGGAACTTATCTTTACAACGGCCTTTTGACACTCCGAAGATTCCCATTGTTTTCAAATGCGCTGATGCTTTCAGACATTGAATTAAGGCGAATCACCGCTGTAACTAAGGATATAGTTATTTTCAAAACTCTTTCTCCATTTCTTATCAACTCCAAAGGCAACCCTAATTGGTACCTTCTGCCCGGCCAAGACGGCTTTGAGGAAGGCTTGAATTTTGCGGTGAGGGAGATAGCACGCACTTTCTTGAAAACAGAGGATGCCTCAATAGATTTCAAGCCGATCAATATCAAACGCAAAGTCGTTAGGCATTACAACATGGACATGCAAGGGGGCGTTGGCATATTCGAGTTACGCGGCCAGCCGGAATTGCTGAACTTGATTTACCAGATTGGTCTTGGAGTAAGGCGTAGTCAAGGGTTTGGTATGTTGGAGATTGTTCGATGAACCTTGTGCCTAACAACTGGCTTTATAACGCAGGGCTTATAGGATTGCTTCGGATTCTTCAAGCCAAAGGTGTGAATATCCTCGAACGTTTGAATGACAATGGTTTCGAGTTAGTAATAGATGACTTCAATGGTTTTGCTGATGCTTACTGTAAGGTTGCGCTACAAGTTTCCGCCGGAAGATTTATTCCTTGGGGTAAGCAAGAAGAACGTAAATTGCTTGATGGTTTCGGTGCAAATTATACGGAGGTACATAACACTCATTTAGAAAGACTACGCCAAGAGCTTTCCATTACAGATACAGTTGAGCAATCAGAGCAAAGTGTGAGAATCGCAGTAAACGCTTTTGTAATTGAAGTCAAACAGCGTGTTGAACAAGGATTGGAGACGCAACGGGAACAACTTGCTCAAAGTACACCTCAAAATAAGGTTGAGCAAAAAGAATTAGATAAGCGGAGGAAAAGTTTAGAACGGGATGGAGCGCGTGCCATTAAAATTGCGGAGGAGATTAGAAATACAACAGGGCTTCTTGAGAAACAAAAGTATATTGTAGATGTCTTACAGCGCTTCTATTTCAACAAAGGCGTGATTGCCAATTATAGTTTAGCGAAAGACAAGACGCGCGTTCGACAGTTTGAGGAAAAGTACGTTGTGCCAGCTAGAAACTTGGTTGGAACATCAAATCCTCAAGCTGCGATTCCTTGCAGATTTTGCGGGCGTCTACCGGTTAATCTCGATGAACGCTGGAAAGAAGATTCGGTTTTCAACGAAGGGATGTTTTCCGTATCTGGTGTCTCCGTCAAGTATTTCAAAAATTTCTTTTACAATCTCATTCCCGACATTTTTATATGTGACGTTTGCGAATTGATTCTTTTATGCGCTTGGACAGGGTTCAATCAGATTCCTTGGCAACTGCGGTCAGGCAATGAAGACACAGAATATATTTTTGTGAATCTGCCATCGCTGCCGCTTCTTTTTGAGCAGAACAATAGAGTAAACACTGCCTATCAACGTAATTTACTCTCTCTAAGAGATACCATTTATGAGGATGTAATGGCTGATCTCTTTTCAGAGCGAAAACAAAGAGGGCAATGGGTATTACAGAATGTTCTTTTCGTTGAAATTAGACCAGCAGGAAGGAAGCCTGGGACTATATTCAAGTATTTTCAGATTGGAAAAGATGTAGCAAAACTCTTTACCGAGTCTGAATCCGCCAAAAGTTTTCGGCTCATTAGAGGAAAAGTAGCTGCGCCGGGTGATAAGAAGGGTTCTCCTTCTTTGCAGTTGAAGCGCGAAGTGGTCAAGCGGTTTCTAGCAGGTGACCAAGTATATGACCTTGCTTATCAAGTATGTCGCCAAAGCGTAGACGCTAATATGGCGCAAGCCAAGACTGTTCTTGAGATGATCTGTCTTCATGGGGTTCGGCAACAAATATGGAAGAAGTATGCGGTTAATTACAAAAACTGTGAACTAAAGATACATGAAGGAGAGGCTATGGAGTCAAAGCAAGTCTATGGAATCTTGCGGGGGCTTTACAATGTTGGTGCTTCCTTGGGTAAACCTATGGAGATGGAGAAACGCCAGCGGCTCGCCTATCGCCTAATGGCAGTTGTCCGTAGCGGCAAGAGTTCAGAATTCTATGACATGCTAATGAAATTGTGCATAGATTCCAAGCGTCCCGTTCCTGCTACGCTTTTGGGGTTGCTGAACCCAATGGACGCTATTGAATTTGAATCGAAAGCGTATGCTGTTTTATCTGGCTTTCTTGGAGAAAGCAGATCTGTAACAACGGGTGAGGGAACAAACGCTGCCTCGCCAGAAGAAATTCCAGAAATCTCAATTGAGGAGGAAAGCAATGGTTAAGGGTCTGACGTTCACGGCAATCTTTGAAGCGCAATCGCTTAACTACGATGAGGGATTTGGTAATTTGAGTGTGCTAAAGAAACTGCGTCGCGGCAATGGTGAAGTATTCACCGTAGCATCCCGTCAATCATTACGCTATAGCATGTTCACGCAAGGAGTACGTCAGTTTGGATGGAAACCGTCCTCAGTTGAACTGTCTGGCAAAGGAGACGAAAAGGTAACTCAACATCTTTCTGATATTACGCAGAGCGAAGAAGTAGACCTTTTTGGCTATATGAAGACGGGTGTGCCAATTAAGAATGAGCAAGGTGCTGTGGTGGAGGGGAAAACGGTTACTATTACCAGACGTATGCCGGTAAGAGTTATGCCAGCCATCTCCGTCGAACCTTTTTCTAATGATGTGGAAATGCTAACCAATAAGTATCAATCCGATAAGATTAAAGCTCAACCTAATATCGCCAATATGGAGCAGCATCGCAGTCTCTACCGATATACAGTCACAATTGATCTTGATCGTATCGGTAATGAGGAAGACCCAATTGGAACTCACATCTCACCAAACACTGGAATCAAAGCAGATGATGATTTGTTCAAGCAAGCGGAGAGAGAATTGCGCAGAATCACAGTTAAACCAGAGATTCGATGCCATCGAATACAACAGTTCCTTGAAGTAGTAAAAACCTTTCACCGATTAATTAGAGGACGAGACGAATCTCTTAGCCCACTTTTCATCATCGGCGGGGTTTACGATTGCCTGAATCCATTCTTCATGAATGCTGTCCATGTAGAATATCAGAACAGCAAGCCACGTGTATTGCCGGAACCACTGAAGCAAATTCTCAACTCGAAATATGCTTTTGGTACAGACTTGACTGAGCAGGTTGTGGGCGACAGCACGTATACAGGCATTCGTGACGGCTACTTTGCTAATACGTCTACGGATATAAATACAAGGGTTTTATCACCAGAAGAGATGATTGATGAGCTTAAGCAACAGGTCTGCGCCAGTTTCGGCGAGCACGAGCATGGCAGGGCAACAGACAATGCAAATTCTTAAGGTCAAACTCTATCAGGAGGTGGCGGTGTATCGAAATCCGATTACTATGGAGGTAATCGAAAGTTTCCCACTCCCGCCGCCATCTACTGTACTGGGATTGGCTCAATCATTACTTAGTGAGCGTGAGCCGCTTCTCCATTTAAATGTCAGCATACAAGGCAACTACGGCGCGCTCTATCGTGATTACCAGCATTATATTAAGGGTACTCCGGCTGATCGCCGTTATCCTATTGTGGTTCATAACCTGCATGACGTTCATTTAGTACTGCATTTCTCCGCCGATAATGAAACTTTGGAGCGGCTTTACAACGTCTTTCGTAATCCGCCTTATTATCCCTACTTAGGACGGGCTGAAGATTTGTTGCTAGTAGAAGAGGTTCGCCGTTGCAACATTCACGAACAAGACGAAGAGTCTGGTTTCCTGTCCGATGCACTCAATGCTTACATTCCAGCTAATGTATGCAGAGAGTTGAATATGGCTGGCGTGCCTTATCGCTTACCAACTATTTGCAGATTTACGCCTATTCTTATTGATGGGGTAGAACGCCTCGTTCGCACTTTCGATTGGGTTGATTATCACTTTGTTGAAGCTGAATCAGATTTCTCAACTGACGAGCCAGTAAAAATCCTAAAAGACGATGAAGGAGACTTTGTATGGTGGTCTATGCCAAATCACGGCCCCCAGAAACATTAGCCGAACATACGAAGTGTCTACTTGTTGATTTACAGGAGATGAGGGGACTCTACGGAGATGCAATTTTGCAGCGTGTCCCGACTGCTTTTCGTTCGGTCTTTTGGGATGCTTTAGAGTTAGTCGCCATATGTCATGACTTAGGAAAGATTCACACGCCGTTTCAAAACAAGATTCGGAAGAAACTTAATGAGCCTTTATTGCCTCTTCCTGATGTGAAGGAACTTCCTCACAACTTGCTTTCCCCGGCATTCATTAAACCTCTTGTGGGAGAATTCTCTAAGGACGTGCGGCGAGCCATTTATCAAGCTATCACTTTCCATCACTTTCGCGGGATTGAATTAAAGTGCATTAAAGAAACAGGGCAATGGAAACAAGTTCATGAGGTTGTGGAGAAAGATTTAATCCCTGTATGGCGTGAGCGTCTAGCAGGCATGGATGGAATGCTCCCGCTACATTCTCTTGTTGACCCTAAACCATCATACAAGCATTACTTAACAGAACTTATAAGAACGTCAGATGATAGTCTCTATGGTTTTTACGTTTTACTAAAAGGTTTGCTGCATAGGTTAGACCATGCGGCATCCGCCCACTTGTCCGCCGAGGAGAAACCTATCTCCGAGCCAGTTAATCATGTTACGGACTATCTGTTTAAGCAGAAGCTAAAGCCGGAGTCAATCTGGCAAGATAAGCTTGCTGCAAGCTGCTCAAACCGAAACGTCATTCTGACCGCCAGCACAGGCATAGGTAAGACTGAATTCGCTTTGTACTGGCTAAACGGACAGAAGGGATTTTATACGCTTCCCGTTCGCACATCGGTAAATGCTATGTATGACCGCTTGCGAAAGACATTCAACACAATAGACCAAGTTGGTCTGCTGCACAGTGATGCTTATTTTTACTGCCTTGAAGATAGGGCGGACACACCACAAGCGGATTCAAATGAGGAAGGTGCGCTTCAAAGCTTACATTACGTTGATGTCGCGCGACAGTTTGCGATGCCAGTAACGGTATCTACTGCTGACCAATTATTTACTGCCGTCTTCAAATACAAAGGTTACGAGAAGATCTATGCCACATTGTCTTACTCTAAAATCATAATTGATGAAATTCAGGCTTATGACCCAGAGATTACTGCGGTAATTCTGCAAGGGTTGATTGAAATTGTACAAATGGGCGGGCAGTTCTGTATCGTGACAGCAACCCTTCCTCCGATTTATCGAGAGTATTTAAAGACTCATGTTCCAGATTTAGAGATTCTTCCGCCAAAATACTTACCAGCACAAAAGCATAAAGTTAAGCTGCAATCGTGCAGCATTGACAGTGAAACTGCACTACAACAGATAAGTGATCTCTACTCTCAATATAAGAAAGTGCTCATTATTGTAAACACGGTGAAGAAAGCGCAAATACTTCACCAGCAGTTGCAGGACAGATTCGGCAATGAGTTGCCGCTCTCATTACTACATTCAGGGTTCATATACCAAGATCGGCGGAGCAGAGAAAATGAAATTCTGAGCGACGATGCAAAAGGCGTTTGGATTACAACACAGTTGGCCGAAGTTTCACTGAACATTGACTTCCCTGTATTACTTACAGAGATGGCAACGATAGATGCCTTGATACAGCGGATGGGAAGGGTGCTTCGCTTTGTAGAATCGCACTTTGCTTATAATGGCCCTGCTAATATTTTCGTATTTCAGGATGCATCAGGAATAGGTGCCATTTACGATAGAGACATCGTACAAAAGACTACAGAAGCTTTAGAGAAAATAGAGGGCAATACATTGAATGAAGAGAAGAAGGCTGAACTTGTTGAAAGTATATTTGCGCGGTCTTCGCTTCAAGGAACTAAATATCACAATCAATTTCTTACCTCTATGAAAATGCTTGCCAGTAATTTCGAGGTGGATTCTAAAACGGAAGCGCAAAAACTTTTTCGCCGTATAAGTAATCTCACTGTTATTCCATTTGAGGTCTATAATTCGCATATGGACGAAATTCAAGATTCCCTCAAGACTTTGGAGAATAAGCAAACGAGCCGTCCAGATAAGTTTCGTGCGTTAGCTACGATAAAAAACTTTACCGTTTCTGTTCCTATGTTTAGGGTGTCTATGGGTGGCAAAGGGATATTAACTCCTATTAAGGGACATGACTTGTTCTTGCTGAATATGAGATATACGCCTGCTCTTGGTTTAGAACCATCCAAGCAAATAGAAAACGTTTTCTAACCAAGAGACAGAAAAATTTGAAAGCCAAAGGAAGTGTCATGGCGGAGTTGACTATTGAGTTGCCGGAGGAGATTGAGCGGGAGCTTGAGGCCGCTTGGGAGGATTTGCCGCGCAGGGCGTTGGAGGCTCTGGCGGTGGAGGGGTATCGTTCGGGCGCTTTGACGAGGGGACAGGTGGGGATTCTGCTCGACCTGAATTTCTGGGAGACGGAAAGCTTCCTCAAGGAGCGGGCGGCTTTTCTTCAGTACACGCCGCAAGACCTTGAGCAGGATCGTCTGACGCAGGCGCAGCTTCGCTCCAAATGATCGTCGTCTCGGACACATCGCCGCTCAACTACCTGATCCTGATTGGGCAGGCGGAAGTTCTTGAAAGATTATACGGGCGGGTCTTGGTTCCGCAGGCGGTATGGAGCGAGCTACAGTCGGGCGGCGCGCCCGTGCCGGTTCAAGAGTGGGTGGCGAATTTACCCGGATGGGTAGAGATTAGTGAAGTCCCCGACTCAACCTTGAAGCTCGATCCCGGAGAACAAGAGGCTATTACTCTGGCCGAGCGCCTAAAGGCTGATCTGGTGTTGTTGGACGAGCGCAGGGGAAGGGAGATGGTGCGTATGCGCGGGTTGGCGGTTATCGGTACGCTGGGGGTTCTCGAAGCAGCCGCCGCGCAAGGATTGCTCGATTTGCCTGTAGCTATGGAGCAGTTGCAAAAGACCAGCTTCCGCGTCTCCGCAGTCGTTATAGAAGAGATGCTTGCGCGCCATGTGCGCCGCGAACAGGAGTAGATTGTGAGCGCTTCGAGCCTGCCTGAACTGCCTACATTCACCGGCACGGAAGTCGGCTACTACTTTATCTGTCCGAAGAAGCTGTGGTGGTTTGCGCATGGGGTGCAGATGGAGCAGGAGCATGACCGTGTAAGGATGGGAAAGCTGGTGCATGAGGAGAGTTATGCGCGGCGGCGCAAGGAGCTGAATATTGATGACCGGATTGTGTTGGACTGGCGCGAGGACGGCATCATTCACGAGGTGAAGCTGACGGACAAGATGGAGCGGGCGCATGAGATGCAGCTTCTCTATTACCTTTATTACCTGAAATTGAAAGGCGTCGAAGGCTTGCGTGGGCAGATTGATTATCCGAAGCTGCGCGAGACGAAAGTAGTGGAGCTGACCCCGGAGCTTGAGCGTGAGGTCGAGCAGGCGCTTGTAGAGATGAAGCGGATCGTCAATGCACGAAGCGCGCCGGAAGTGGAGTGGATGAAGATTTGCCGGTCATGCAGTTATGCGGAGCTGTGCTGGGGGTAATAGAGCTTTACGGCCAGTGCAACCCGACTATTGAGAGTTTGCACTTATGAATTACCGGAACGACGAAATAAGGATAGGTGACTGATGGCGCGCCATTATTATCTCACACGTGCGGGGCGACTGCGGCGCAAGGACAATACGCTTTACTTCGAGCCGTCGGCGGAAGGCACGCAGACGGATGCGCAGGCAGAGACACAGACGATTGACACGGACGAAGCCGATTCCCTCATCGCTGAAGCTCAGATCGGCGAGTTGAAGGATATGATGGGCGATCTAGCTTTGGAGCATGAAGCAGCCTTAGTCCAGGCAGAGCAGCTTGCCAAAGAAGAAGAAGATGCTGTGGCGGAGCGGGTGGCGGCTCCGGTAAGGGTGAGCGAAAAGCGCACGATTCCGGTTGAAGATGTTGACGCAGTGTGGGTCTTTAGCGAGCTTGACCTGAATGCCCGCGTGCTCAACTTTCTCGCGCAGCACAAAGTGCCCGCGCACTTCTTTAACTACTACGGCTTCTACGCAGGCTCCTTCTACCCGCGCGAGTACCTGCACGCGGGCTACCTGGTGGTCAGGCAGGTGCGCCACTACGCTAATCGTCGCTTGCGTTTGAAGATCGCGCGCGAGTTTGTGCATGCGGCGATGCACAACATCCTGCGTAACCTGCGCTACTACGGCACGCGCGGCGTCGAGTTGCAGGAGCAGACGGAGAGCGTACAGGCAGAGATGCTGCGCCTTGAAGCGGTTAACACTATTGATGAGCTGATGGGGTGCGAGGGGCGAGCCCGCGCCGCCTATTACCAGGGCTTCGCGCGCATCTTGCGCTCTGACGTGGAATTCACCAAGCGCGTGCGGCGTCCGCCTGACAACCTCGTCAACGCGCTTATCTCATTCACGAACGGGCTGGTTTACAGTGCCGCGCTCACGCAACTCTACCGCACCCAGCTCGACCCGACGATCAGCTTCCTGCACGAGCCGGGAGCGCGCCGTTTCTCGCTCGCGCTCGATCTGGCAGAGGTGTTCAAGCCGATCTTAGCCGACCGATTGATCTTCAAGCTGCTCAATAATAGGCAATTGGGCGAGCGCGATTTCGCGCAGGATTTGAACTGCTGCTACCTTAATGAGCGTGGTCGTAAGACGGTTCTCAAGGAATGGGACGCACGGCTGCAAAAGACCATCGAGCACCGGCGACTGCGGCGCAAGGTGAGCTACGAAAGGTTGATGAGACTGGAGTGTTACAAGCTCGTCAAGCATCTGACGAATGTCGAGCCATACGTCGGCTTCCGCGCTTGGTGGTGAAAATAAAGGGCCGGAGATGGACTCATGTATGTTCTGCTCGTTTACGATGTTGAAGTGAAAAGGGTCACTAAAGTACACAAGTTTTTGAAGCGCCACATGCACTGGGTACAGAACTCCGTCTTTGAGGGTGAACTGACTGAGGCGCAAATCGAAACGGTGAAGGCAGGCTTACGGCGAATTCTTAACGACGAAACAGACTCCGTTTTGATTTACACTGCTCGCGACCAGCGGTGGCTCACAAGAGAGACGATGGGCCACCAACGCAGCGAGATTAGTAATTTAGTATGAATGATTTACCGGAAGAGATGGTCTGACACGGGTCGTCGGCCTCCTTCTACCCACAGTGACCCGAGCCCTTAATTCAATGAATCGAACAAGAAGAACACAGATAAACCAAGCATCTAGTTCAGATACAAGCCGTCGTCAACCCATCACGTTTTCAACACTATTGCCGCGCGACGACTCCGACCGGTAAATTCTTTATCACAAGACAGTGAATTGCCGAGAAAAATGCCGATCTTTACCGCTTTTATCGGGGCTTGAATCGAACCAATGTGGAATTGAAACGTTGACTGAACCGCAACAAGTTCCCAGCCCTGCTCACCGCTTGAATCGAACCAATGTGGAATTGAAACTAGGCTGGCGAAATAACCACCTCTTCCTGATAGAAAGCTTGAATCGAACCAATGTGGAATTGAAACCTGTGAGGCTTAAGACATGCACAGCATAAGGAGCAATGCTTGAATCGAACCAATGTGGAATTGAAACGGTCTTTTCAACCCACATCTGAGCTGTGCGGTAAAAGATGCTTGAATCGAACCAATGTGGAATTGAAACTCTTTATCCTCACTATCGTTCGGACAGCCCATCTCTCGCTTGAATCGAACCAATGTGGAATTGAAACAAAGGTGACGTCAAAAGGTGACATCGGCGAACACCCTGCTTGAATCGAACCAATGTGGAATTGAAACTTTTCCATATACTTTCCTCCTTAGCTGCCGTTCTACGCTTGAATCGAACCAGTGTGGAATTGAAACCCCATTGCCTTGTCGGGCTAAAGGTTGATTGCTGGTGAGCTTGAATCGAACCAATGTGGAATTGAAACAAAGCATTCAACGTGATAGAAGGCGTAGGCTGGCGAAAGCTTGAATCGAACCAATGTGGAATTGAAACCACACAGGACTGAGCCCGAAGGCGTCACAGATCGAAGCTTGAATCGAACCAATGTGGAATTGAAACAACTTTTCGACGTGGCAATTGATCGAATCAAGTCTGGCTTGAATCGAACCAATGTGGAATTGAAACGAATTGAAAGCTTTGATTATTAACAAAGCACCGGAGAAGCTTGAATCGAACCAATGTGGAATTGAAACATTCATCGAGCGCATGAGGGCGGCTGGCCTGGTCATGGCTTGAATCGAACCAATGTGGAATTGAAACGATATTCACCTCGGCGAGTACGGAGGCGTTGGCACGCGCTTGAATCGAACCAATGTGGAATTGAAACTAGATCGCGCCGGTCACTGGCACGTCCACCGTCCAGGCTTGAATCGAACCAATGTGGAATTGAAACGATGGAGATTAAGGGCCGGACGGTCGAGTACTTCTTGCTTGAATCGAACCAATCTGGAATTGAAACGCAACCGAGAGCCACACGCCTTTTTGCCTTCCGTGCTGCTTGAATCGAACCAATGTGGAATTGAAACAGTCGTAAGCCTGATGTCGCAAGAAAGCGAGGCGGAAGCTTGAATCGAACCAATGTGGAATTGAAACAAGCACCTGAAATCACAGACCCGCGCGCAGTGGAGCTGCTTGAATCGAACCAATGTGGAATTGAAACCGGCATAGGAACACCGACGCCCGGCATGTCAGTAGCCAGCTTGAATCGAACCAATGTGGAATTGAAACAGGATGTCGAGCAGTTGCTCCGATCCGCGCTCGCCGGCTTGAATCGAACCAATGTGGAATTGAAACTTCCTCACATCGGCTGCTTACCGGGCGACGGTAAAAGGCTTGAATCGAACCAATGTGGAATTGAAACAGGCGATGTGATCACCAGACCGATGGCCTCTGGAGAGCTTGAATCGAACCAATGTGGAATTGAAACGAAGATGTCCTTGTACTTCTGCGGCAGCTTTTTATTGCTTGAATCGAACCAATGTGGAATTGAAACTGCCATGTCTCCTACTTCCGTGAAAGCCCCGTTGAACGCTTGAATCGAACCAATGTGGAATTGAAACTACTTTGCCCGCTCTGCCGCAAGGCGTGTGCCTGGCAGGCTTGAATCGAACCAATGTGGAATTGAAACGAGGGTTGTAGACGGGGCGTATCGCTTTTCCTTGCCGCGCGCTTGAATCGAACCAATGTGGAATTGAAACTGGTTAAGTCTTTCCTTTCGTCAAGAGAATGTTTACGCTTGAATCGAACCAATGTGGAATTGAAACTATTTACTGGCCGAGACGGCTTATAACCGGTCACTTATGCTTGAATCGAACCAATGTGGAATTGAAACCTTTCAGCCCTAAACCGCCGAGTCGAAGTATGAGCATCGCTTGAATCGAACCAATGTGGAATTGAAACTTGAGACAGGCGACGAGTATTAGGCGCTTTCGAGTTCTTGAATCGAACCAATGTGGAATTGAAACCCCTTCATGCCGTAGCATGACTACGGCGCTGATGGCGGCTTGAATCGAACCAATGTGGAATTGAAACGATAAATCCGTCCAGGATGACACCGCCGCTCCGTTCGCCGCTTGAATCGAACCAATGTGGAATTGAAACCCAGCCATGCCGAGGAAATTAGCCAGCCCCCCGGCCTTGAATCGAACCAATGTGGAATTGAAACCTGTCTTGATTCTTTGTCCGTCTTGACTTCAAAGACGCTTGAATCGAACCAATGTGGAATTGAAACTGGTTTACAAGAGACTTTACGGACGGGAAGCATTCAGGCTTGAATCGAACCAATGTGGAATTGAAACCGAAAGGATATAGACTTTGCGCTGGATTATATTATCGGCGCTTGAATCGAACCAATGTGGAATTGAAACTCCTGAGTGAAGGCGATAATGTCGCGCTCTTTTCCCTTGCTTGAATCGAACCAATGTGGAATTGAAACGGCCATGATTGGGCTAAGACCAAGAATGCATATCAGCTTGAATCGAACCAATGTGGAATTGAAACAAGAAAAGAGCACAGGCCTGTGCGTTCTGTGCTCGATGCTTGAATCGAACCAATGTGGAATTGAAACCAAATCAAACTTCTCGACTTCGCTGGCTCCCTCTTTCGCTTGAATCGAACCAATGTGGAATTGAAACGGTTGTTTGTCGCCCCGATCTGGACGATTCGGGGGGGCTTGAATCGAACCAATGTGGAATTGAAACCCCTTCATGCCGTAGCATGACTACGGCGCTGATGGCGAGCTTGAATCGAACCAATGTGGAATTGAAACACATTCCCGCCGGGCGAGCACCAGCGGCGCGCATGGCTTGAATCGAACCAATGTGGAATTGAAACCGAACAATGCCGCTGATCTGCGCGCCGTGTGCTTGCCAGAGCTTGAATCGAACCAATGTGGAATTGAAACGGGCACGCAGTTCATCACCACACCGCCCTCGAACGGGCTTGAATCGAACCAATGTGGAATTGAAACTCTTCATAATGCCGTGCTGCCCGCGAGCGCGATTGTGCTTGAATCGAACCAATGTGGAATTGAAACTCGTCTCGCCCTTATCCGTACTCGTCTCGCTCAAACGCTTGAATCGAACCAATGTGGAATTGAAACTTGGCTGAATAAGACCGTCATGGAGCGGCGCACTTCGCTTGAATCGAACCAATGTGGAATTGAAACGGATGATCGAAGGGCCGGCCGTGTGCGTCTCTGTAGGCTTGAATCGAACCAATGTGGAATTGAAACATGCCCCTGTGGATACACTTCTTTCCCGTTTGTGTTGCTTGAATCGAACCAATGTGGAATTGAAACGAGATTCGGGATCGAACGGGGGGCTTGCGATGCCGCTGGCTTGAATCGAACCAATGTGGAATTGAAACTTTTACCACTATAGTACCGATTTTGTTTGGTCAATGCTTGAATCGAACCAATGTGGAATTGAAACTGGACAGTTTGGGCATGGCGATTGTGTCAGGAACCGGCTTGAATCGAACCAATGTGGAATTGAAACTATCTCGGTATTCCTCCACAGGTGGGAGTTGACGTAGCTTGAATCGAACCAATGTGGAATTGAAACGCTATCCTCGCCCTTCTTCGTCACGACGTTGTAGCGGCGGGCTTGAATCGAACCAATGTGGAATTGAAACAAGAAAGCATCAGCGGCAGCCACGATAATTTCCGGCGCTTGAATCGAACCAATGTGGAATTGAAACTTGATCTACCGATCTTCACACAAACCGGAGCTGGTCGCTTGAATCGAACCAATGTGGAATTGAAACATTATACGCCCGAGCGCATGATGGTGGCCGCCAACGCTTGAATCGAACCAATGTGGAATTGAAACACTATCCGAATTTGCTGAAATTCTCGAAGAAGAGGCGAGCTTGAATCGAACCAATGTGGAATTGAAACTAGCGTGCGGCGATCCGGGTCACAATGAAGGCCAGGCTTGAATCGAACCAATGTGGAATTGAAACCAGCTTCGCTCGAAGAAGACGGCCGCGCGCGTGGACGAGCTTGAATCGAACCAATGTGGAATTGAAACGGTGAGGCTTGCGAGTCACATAGCTGACTGCCAGTGCGCTTGAATCGAACCAATGTGGAATTGAAACCTCATTCTTTCGGGAACGGTAAGCGGAACTTGGGGCGCTTGAATCGAACCAATGTGGAATTGAAACTGACCTTGGCCGCGATGGCGTAGCCAGCGCCGCCCAGCTTGAATCGAACCAATGTGGAATTGAAACTCTGCTGGTATTCCTCCATCTATTACGACATTCTTCTGCTTGAATCGAACCAATGTGGAATTGAAACCAGCAAAGGAAGCTTGGCCCCTTCATGCTCGGCGGCGGCTTGAATCGAACCAATGTGGAATTGAAACTCCCTTCGGGTAGTCTTACGGTCGCGCCTCCGACAACAGCTTGAATCGAACCAATGTGGAATTGAAACTTGCCTGCGCAGGGTCGCGCCGCCAAGAGCTCCGCCAGCTTGAATCGAACCAATGTGGAATTGAAACCCCGATGTATTCCTTGATGGTGAGGCCCTCGCTGTTGCTTGAATCGAACCAATGTGGAATTGAAACTCGGGAGATTCAAGCTTGGAGTAATCAACGCGACATGGCTTGAATCGAACCAATGTGGAATTGAAACTCGGCTCGGCTGCATCCCTGATCGTGCCGTTGCTCGCGCTTGAATCGAACCAATGTGGAATTGAAACTACATCGGAATTAGACTTGACGACGCGGGCGATGCGCGCTTGAATCGAACCAATGTGGAATTGAAACCTGCTTTATCAAGACACTCGAAAGCATCATCAATTGCTTGAATCGAACCAATGTGGAATTGAAACGTTGGACGGCCTTCCCTATTGGTAATGGCGGTGTCAGGCTTGAATCGAACCAATGTGGAATTGAAACGAGATTTACAGGCGTGATGAGATTGAGATACTCGGGCTTGAATCGAACCAATGTGGAATTGAAACTAGTACGGATGCGGCTCGGCCGCGGTTGGTGTTAACGGCTTGAATCGAACCAATGTGGAATTGAAACAGGCGTTGTAGCTGCCAATCGGCAAACTCGGATTCGGGCTTGAATCGAACCAATGTGGAATTGAAACGGTGCAGACGAAGAGCCAGACCGTCTCACCTAGAAGCGCTTGAATCGAACCAATGTGGAATTGAAACGTCGAAACGCTTCGCATCCTCGTCCGTCATGTTGTGCTTGAATCGAACCAATGTGGAATTGAAACTAAGCCCTGCGAATGTCCGTGCGACTGCGGAAACATGCTTGAATCGAACCAATGTGGAATTGAAACTCTCGCGTTCAGTGCGTGGGTGAACGTAGCCTTCTTCGCTTGAATCGAACCAATGTGGAATTGAAACGAAGATAATGCGAATCATCCCGAAGCTGGTTTCGTTTGCTTGAATCGAACCAATGTGGAATTGAAACGTCTCATTTCAAAAGAAGAACCCAGGGGGAAAGAAAAGCTTGAATCGAACCAATGTGGAATTGAAACTTAGATGCTCGCGCTAAGCTGGTCAGTAAGTCAGAGGTGCTTGAATCGAACCAATGTGGAATTGAAACGGCTGCGTCCCTGGCTGCGTCCCAGGCTGCGTCCCTGGGCTTGAATCGAACCAATGTGGAATTGAAACAAGCCCTACGTGGACGTACCAGCCGAGGCACTGCGCCGGCTTGAATCGAACCAATGTGGAATTGAAACAGAGCTGATGAGCACGATTCCCGCAGGCGCGTGGATGCTTGAATCGAACCAATGTGGAATTGAAACAAATCCGGCACCTGGAAGGGGCGCGAAGTTCGGAGCTTGAATCGAACCAATGTGGAATTGAAACAATGACGATGAAAAACGTCACAATTCAACTGACTTGCTTGAATCGAACCAATGTGGAATTGAAACATGATAAACAGTGGCAACTTGCCGTGCGCCTCAAAGCTTGAATCGAACCAATGTGGAATTGAAACGGAGTTTCTTGACGTTCAGATCCCGCTGGCGAAAAGCTTGAATCGAACCAATGTGGAATTGAAACCGCTCAATCTCAAGCCCTACGGGGCTGAATTGGCAGGCTTGAATCGAACCAATGTGGAATTGAAACAAGCAATCAGCTCTATGGCTGAGCGGAAAAGAGGGCGCTTGAATCGAACCAATGTGGAATTGAAACATCATAGCACAAAAGCTTTTCTACGAGTAGGTTTATTGCTTGAATCGAACCAATGTGGAATTGAAACGATGGAGCGGCAACACTCGCACGCTGGCGAGATGGTGCTTGAATCGAACCAATGTGGAATTGAAACACACGCTCTTACGTCCCGGCAGGGATTTGACTGCCGCCGCTTGAATCGAACCAATGTGGAATTGAAACCTCGGATCATCCCGCCACGCATCGCGCAATCTGGAAGCTTGAATCGAACCAATGTGGAATTGAAACAGAAGTGCTTGCGGCGCATATTGCGGGTTTGTCCACGGCTTGAATCGAACCAATGTGGAATTGAAACAGCGTCAGCCCGAACTGATGTCTGGAAAAGAGGCGGAGCTTGAATCGAACCAATGTGGAATTGAAACTTGGCAACGCCCCGTCGATAGGCGGTTATCTTTACGCTTGAATCGAACCAATGTGGAATTGAAACAAGAAGTGGTGTCACCTCTGAGAAGCTGGAAGAGTACGCTTGAATCGAACCAATGTGGAATTGAAACTAATCCTAAGACGGCGGCAGAGTATCACATGGAAGGCTTGAATCGAACCAATGTGGAATTGAAACGTAGTCTACGTCGTTCATCTCTTTCTCCTCGCGCAGTGCTTGAATCGAACCAATGTGGAATTGAAACACGTTCCTGCTGTTCTGAATAAGTTGGGGGGCAGGTTGCTTGAATCGAACCAATGTGGAATTGAAACTACTCATTTTCCAGCATGGAGACCAAAGCGTCTGCGGAGCTTGAATCGAACCAATGTGGAATTGAAACGTAGTCAATTCGTCGAATGAGCATCTTTGCCACATGGCGAGCTTGAATCGAACCAATGTGGAATTGAAACGAGGCTTCATTAAGGAGATGAAATGAGTCTTAACACTGCTTGAATCGAACCAATGTGGAATTGAAACAATTGAAGGAAAGGCGCAGAATTTTTGATGTGCGCGAGGCTTGAATCGAACCAATGTGGAATTGAAACAGCAGGGGGCTTCGCTGCCTAGTGTGATTCGTGCTGTGCTTGAATCGAACCAATGTGGAATTGAAACCTAATTAGGTAAATGGAATGAGTCAAGCAAAACTGGAGCTTGAATCGAACCAATGTGGAATTGAAACGTGTTATTGACCCCGCGATACTCGTCCAGCAGATCAGAGCTTAAATCGAACCAATGTGGAATTGAAACAAGGTTTGATTGACTTGGCTGGTGCTACTGATTACGGCTTGAATCGAACCAATGTGGAATTGAAACTACGCTCAAGCTCTGTTCAACCTTCGCACTGCCTACCTTGAATCGAACCAATGTGGAATTGAAACAACTGTAATCTCACACCAAGGCTCGCGGTCCGTGCGCTTGAATCGAACCAATGTGGAATTGAAACACGCTTTAAGCGCGTTGACGATCAAATGCGCGAGCAGCGGCTTGAATCGAACCAATGTGGAATTGAAACACGAACTATGCACGCGGGCGGAGACGGTGGACGGCGCTTGAATCGAACCAATGTGGAATTGAAACCAGTATGCGGATACGTGTTGCGCTCGTCGGGCAGAGCTTGAATCGAACCAATGTGGAATTGAAACTAATCAATTCATAGCTAACGAGTGTTGCAAGAGTACGCTTGAATCGAACCAATGTGGAATTGAAACTCGCATAATTACTCTCCCCTGCGCTTGCCGCGCTTAGCGCTTGAATCGAACCAATGTGGAATTGAAACGTGGCGTCAGCGTTGCGCTGAGATTATCCAGCGCGCTTGAATCGAACCAATGTGGAATTGAAACACGAAAGAAGCAGGCGAAACTTTTTGACGAGCAGCAGAGCTTGAATCGAACCAATGTGGAATTGAAACCAGGTCAAGGACGGGAAACTCCGAGGCACAGCCCGCGCTTGAATCGAACCAATGTGGAATTGAAACGATCGAGCGCAACAACAGGGAGCGCCTGAGCAAAGAGTGCTTGAATCGAACCAATGTGGAATTGAAACACTCGCCAGCCAGCTCACACAAGTTTTTCAGGGGGCTGCTTGAATCGAACCAATGTGGAATTGAAACAATTCTGCGGTGTCCTTAGCGATCTTGAATAGTCCAGCGCTTGAATCGAACCAATGTGGAATTGAAACGCGGCAGCGTCGCCCGCGTCCACAGCTCTAGCTTCGCTTGAATCGAACCAATGTGGAATTGAAACGTTACACAGATCAAGAGCACCGGCGGCGTATTCGCCAGGCTTGAATCGAACCAATGTGGAATTGAAACACGTCATGCGAGCGCGCAACGTGACAATGAAGGAAGCTTGAATCGAACCAATGTGGAATTGAAACCAGCTTGCCGGGACGAGCTATATTGTCAAGTACGGCGCTTGAATCGAACCAATGTAGAATTGAAACTACAGCACGTCCACGTCGTTGGGAGTCGTCAGATCGTGCTTGAATCGAACCAATGTGGAATTGAAACCTCACTGGCACCAATCTGTCAGCCGTCGTCGCAGCGCTTGAATCGAACCAATGTGGAATTGAAACTCTTAATTCCCATCTCCGAGCTGGCCGTACCCGTGCTTGAATCGAACCAATGTGGAATTGAAACTTTAATACAGTCTTTCCGGTTGGTCCTTGGAAAGAGCTTGAATCGAACCAATGTGGAATTGAAACTAGTTCCGGCGAATGCCTGAACCGAAGCGACCAGAAGCTTGAATCGAACCAATGTGGAATTGAAACTTGCCTTTTTCCTCTTGCGTATCGCCGCCGCGTTGTTGCTTGAATTGAACCAATGTGGAATTGAAACCACTTTCCCGTCCGTCTCCGTTGGGGCCGGGCGCTGGCGGCTTGAATCGAACCAATGTGGAATTGAAACGAAATCTTCTACGTCCGTGCCTGCGGGCATTTTTTCAAGGCTTGAATCGAACCAATGTGGAATTGAAACCTTGGTATGGTGCGTCAAGTACCGCCACACGCTCTTGGCTTGAATCGAACCAATGTGGAATTGAAACAAGTGAACCCCTATCTCTTCTGGGATTACCCTAAGGTGCTTGAATCGAACCAATGTGGAATTGAAACGAGTATAGGAAAAGGCCGGGACTTTATCCAAATCTGGGCTTGAATCGAACCAATGTGGAATTGAAACCAATCAACGCAGTAGCGAAGGCGAGGGCAGTCCCTCGCTTGAATCGAACCAATGTGGAATTGAAACCGCTTTACGAGGTACAACTGATGGGCTGGCTGCTAGCTTGAATCGAACCAATGTGGAATTGAAACTTCACATAAGAGTTGTCCAGGATGCTCTCTGTGAGCGGCTTGAATCGAACCAATGTGGAATTGAAACCGATGTCACATGCAGCGCGGGCACGGCCGACGCGGCGGCTTGAATCGAACCAATGTGGAATTGAAACCAGCCCGTGACGCGGTCGCTTCAAGCGCCCCATCTCGGCGCTTGAATCGAACCAATGTGGAATTGAAACGCGATTGAAGGCTTGGTGACGAGTACGGGTATACGGCTTGAATCGAACCAATGTGGAATTGAAACCTGAACTATTTGACCCGATCAACGCCGCATCATCTGGCTTGAATCGAACCAATGTGGAATTGAAACTATGGCTGCTATGTGAATGAAAGAGAGGCCGAGACGCGGCTTGAATCGAACCAATGTGGAATTGAAACATGAAGCAGGAGGACTGCAAGCGCATCATGGCAGTGATGCTTGAATCGAACCAATGTGGAATTGAAACTAATCAATGCCTGCGAGTTTTCCCTTAAACCAGGGCTTGAATCGAACCAATGTGGAATTGAAAGTTGGAGATAAAAGATGAACGCTGGCGATGCCATAGAGTCTGTGGCGGATTGGTGTAGCATAGAGGTTGCAATGGCTGAATGGATAAGTAACGCTAGCGAAGTGCCTTAAAATAGATCCATCCGCGATCCGCTGCTGAAGCCTCTTCCTTATCGCGTCCGTGTTGTAAGACTTCTATCTCGCACCATCTCTGGTCGCTGCTAAATGCTAGGATGCGCACTTTCGAGTTGCGTTTAACGAGTCCAATTTTGGGCGCTTTTCTGCTTGGTCCGGAACGAATGTTGATGTCCGTGCTGGCAATAGCGATCTCTTCAGTAGGCGCTTTGGTTCCATTCTGTTTCGCTGAAAGTAAAGAGGACTGTAAGCGCCACCACTTGACAAGATGCGGCGTTACAATGAGCAGGGTTAGACAAAGAATGATGACAGCAGCAATGCGCAATAACAGCTTGAGCGGCAGCGTCTTCAAATACTGCGCAACATATTGCCAAAGATTGATGAGGCCAACTTTACAGTTGAGTGGTATCAGATAGGCTTGGCTGGAAATTATTCCTGATCTTTTTTTGATGCAACTCGTCAGGCTGCGTGCGCCTCCAGCTAAGAGCTTCCATCGTGCTTTCACCATTACACTACAAGTGCGCGTTTGTTTTGGAATTACATTTATTACAATGCGCAAATTTGGACGCTTCTGATTAACGGTTGCTTCTCGCCGACTGTGGATCGAGTGTGTTGTCCGTTCAGTTGTTGCTTGTAGCGCTTGGTAAAAATCCTGAGCGGACTGGTAGCGGTCAGGGGGGCTTTCTGAGGTCGCTTTGAAAAGTATGCGCAATACATCTACAGCCCATGATTGCGCTTCAACTAATATGGGCAACGAGGTGATTTGTCGCTGCCTGAAATCCGATGGAGGCTTACCGCAAAGCATGAAATAAACAGACTTTGCCAGCGCATACACATCGGCTGTGGGCGTCAATTTGATTCCTGACACGTGCGCGAGCGAATAGTGTTCCGGCGCAGCATACAAATCTGTTCCGACTTTTGTGATCAGTCCATTATCGTTGCCCAAGAGTCGCGCGACACCGAAATCAAGCATTTTCACTTGCCGATAATCGGCGGAAAGCACAATGTTGTTCGGCTTGACATCGCGATGAATTATATCTCGCGCGTGAACATAAGAAAGTGCTGCGCAAATCTGCGCCGTATAATCAAGCGTTTGCTCGAACGTTAGGGGACGGGCGCGGCAGAGCTGGGCGAGGCTCCCGCCATGCATGTATTCTAGTACCAGGTAATAGAACTGTCGTCCGTCTTGATCAAGCGCTCTACCATACGAAAACAGACGCACGATATTCTCGTGACGAAAGTTTTTCATCGTCTGCGCTTCAAGCGCTATGTTCTCGATCAATGTGCGCTCCAAGTCAGCATCCAGTTCACCTTGCAACCACAGGTTAAGAGCTTTGACGATCAACGTCTCCGGCTCATCCCGTCGAGGAGAAAGATTGCGCGCCAGATAGATTTCGGAGTAGCTGCCGCAGGTGAGACGCCGCTCAACCTCAAAGCGCGCGTCCAGCCGCAATCCTTGTAGGTTCAGGAGACCTTCATTTGCTTCCGCAATGTGTGCTGCGCTGCTTTTCATCGCTCTGCTATATCAACCTTTTACACTGAGTGCTCAGTATCCATGTCAACTCCGGTTCTCCATTATCAAAATGTCGAAGGTATATTACTGTGCTCTTCATGTGCATGAGAGTGAGGCGATTGCGGCAATCCGGGCAGTTCACGACCGAGTTTGGCTTGCAAAAGGCGTCGGGTCGTTATATCGAACGGCCCCGTTGACATCTCCGCGTTAGGGAACAGCCACCTGTACTCCTGCACGAGATGTTCATGCAATATGTAGGCGCGAGTTGCAGCCGTAATCGCCTTATAATATTTGTTGTCCAACCGCTTAATTTCCTTGTTCAACCTGCGCGTGCGGATTTTGAGATATAGATAAGCCTTGGCTTCAACAGCGAGCTGCCCGCCATAGAGCACTACACCGTGCATCACAATGGCGAGAGCCACGAGGCCTACCATCAGGAGGATGTTCACGGTCTCTAGAACTTGCGCGGCTCGTGCAGGCATAGTAACGATGTGCGTCGCCACCAGCATAGAAGGAAGCAGAGCAGCAGCAGGCTGAAGACTACCCAGACCCATGAGGAATTCGATGCTCCGTATTCGACTGCGCCCTCGTGAGCGAACGCGCGCTGGCTGGCGATCATCATTTCGATAATCAGAATCGCCGCCGGGATGACCAGTCCCGCCAGTCTTACCATGAACGGATCGGAATACACGCGGCGCGCAAAATACTCTGCGACAGCGCTGAGCAGTATGAAATCAATCGCATAGACGGCGATTGCCGCGACCAAGACAATGGCATAGCCTGCGCGTCGTTTGGCATCGGCCAGCATTAGTTCAAGATTGATCTCGCGCGTTGCACGCAGCTTCTGCTTCGCGGCTTCAAGCGCAGCCTGGTATCTCACGGCCAGGTGTGAGTAGGTGTGAACCGGCAGCAGTGATTGCGTGATCCGGCGAAAAAGTTTCCGGCGACGAAACTCATGCAACTCGGCTGAAAACTCTGTGGCGCTCATTTGTTCCTTCCAAGCTCTGTGGCGGCGATAAAATCGAACGCAGCCTGTTTAGACTCGAAGCGCAAAGGGTGAATCAAAGCGAGCGTTCCGAGACTGCCGCTGCCATTGATGAGCAGCAGTCGCGCACCGCTCTTGATCTCCACAGGCTTGCGTTTAGCCGTATCAATCCCGTCACTGTTCAGGATGATGTAACGATGCGTCTCTGCGGGCCAGACTGCGCCCGGCTCATTAAGAAATAGCTCTGCCCTGGCAAGCGCCGAATACACGTCCGTAGTGCTATCCTTCGCAGTCTCCTGCAATCGTGGTCGGACGGCTTCCATGAAGGCATCTATACGTTGATTGACTTCGGCCTCCCAGCTTTGCCTCCTTATCTCATATTTCTTTACCTCCTCTTGAAACGCAGAATCCTGTTCGGCGCGCTCGAAAGGATTCTGCGCCGTATGCTTGGCTGGATGCGTTGGCGGCAAGGGAATGCGCAGGCGCAAGAGCGGGCAGTTACTTGACTCGCCAATCAAACCGAAAGACAATTCGCCGCCTGTCTGACGCAGGATATTGATTAAAGCCGTCAGGTCTTGTTCCTGTAGCGGAGCGATGCGAGCGCAATTCAAGCTTCGGCTTTTGTCATCGAAGATAGAGTAGAGGCCGGGCGCAGTGATGACCTGATGCTGGCTAACCTCGACGGATTCAGCTCGTGTGCTCCGGTCAGGCATGCCGGACGACGAGCCGCATCCTATAGAGAGAAGCGTGACGCCGAGTAAAACCAATCCGATTATTAAGACCGTATCTGATATAGTAGACCATTTGTTGTTTGAAAATCTCATCATCTTTTCTCCTATTAAAGCTTTCTCTTGGTGCCATACAGACGAACCAATACCGTTATACGACAATTCTTACGGCTGCGAGGAGAAAGCAAGCTTGCTGAAATGCAACTAAAAGCAGGCGTCATAATCTGGAAGCCAGAAGTCAGAAACCAGAATGAAAACAAAGGGGGTTTTTAGCCTGTTCTTCTGACTCCTATATTCTGTTCTTAGCTCACAAATTCTTCCTTGTCGCAAGCATAGGTTGAGACGGCACAAGAAACTGCGACTTTCGGAGAGCATGAGCACAAGATATTGACATTTGAGGTTCGCACTACCTTTCGGCAATGCGGAGCAGGCTTTCACTTTTGATTAGCTCAGACGTTGTAAAGAGTTAGGACTTAATCTCTGAAATCTGAGAATTGGGTGCGAACCTCAGTGCAAAAGGACACACCGGGAATTGAGATTGAGAAGAAGTCGCTGAAGTTAAATGAGATAGGAGACGGCGCAAGGAAAGGCAATGCATTGAGGTTCGCACTTATTGAACATGTTGACTTTAAGGAGAAAAAGTAGGAAAAATGGCAGCGGTTAAAGAGGGGCAAGGCGGGGTACGGCACAAAGGGCACGTAAGTTTGAGCAAGCATGGGCGTTATTGAGAGGACAGTGAGAACGAAGGCCGCGTTGAAAGCGGATTGAAACTCATCTTCTATCCTCCATGGTGTTAGCGTTTCTGAGGTGAGAACGAAGGCCGCGTTGAAAGCGGATTGAAACCAAGCCATCGTGCCCTCACAGAACAACAGGACAAGTGAGAACGAAGGCCGCGTTGAAAGCGGATTGAAACTTTTTCAGGGAAGACTTAAATGCTTTACATTTCTCCGTGAGAACGAAGGCCGCGTTGAAAGCGGATTGAAACGTAAGCATACTGCCGCCGTCTTTGAAATACTTTGCGTGAGAACGAAGGCCGCGTTGAAAGCGGATTGAAACTACATTAAAAACTCTGCCGACTTCCCTCCAGCATGTGAGAACGAAGGCCGCGTTGAAAGCGGATTGAAACTTAACCTGTTCGGGCATCCAGCCGTTCGGTGAGGCGTGAGAACGAAGGCCGCGTTGAAAGCGGATTGAAACTCTTTCTTCTTTCATCGAAATCTTCCTTTCTGAAGTGAGAACGAAGGCCGCATTGAAAGCGGATTGAAACTAACTTGTTGGATCATTCTTCAATAGGCACGCCATGTGAGAAGAAAGACCGCAATGAAAGTGGAGTGAAACTTGATCAGAAGTTTCACTCATACACCTCTTGCCGAAGTGAGGATAGAAGCCGCGTCTAAAGCAGGTTGAAATGCTTTATCGGCGGACGCGGCGTATGTCTGCGGGGGAATAGAGGTCGCGCCTGAAGCGGATTACGGTGAAATACCTTCCGCTATGTGGGCGGTCTACTAAAACGATAGCCGTCAGGAAAGTCGGAAAAAGCTTGTGTCTCTAATTCTGCGGGGTTATATTGTGCCCGATTTGCCGCAGTGATTCAGTACCATGAGAGTGTTCTTTAATTCTCTTTTAGAAATTCTTCACTGATCTTGGTACGGGCTAAGTAAAACAAGAGCGGCAGCTATTATCTCAGGTCACCGGGCTTTTGAGGGTGAACGGGTCACGATTGAATATAGTCTTTCCGGTTTGGAACCGGGCTGCATCTTCCTCGCGCTTTGGTAGCCCGATTCAGTTATATGTTTCGGCATCTCAGATTCCTCGCAGCTTGCACAAGTACAAGTAAATGAGCGCACACATCATTTCGTCATCGTGCGCTGCTGAATGAGTAGAAATCGAAGACGGCTGGCTTCGGCTGCATCTCTATCCCCGTCAAACGCCGCCTCCCGCCAGTGCCATAGCTTATATCCATCGTCCGGCAATCTTGCTGAGCAGAGACTCGCCAAGATTCGCATGGTAAAAGCCTAGCATCTAAGGTCAGCCCATAACGGGAGACAGGTTAGCTATATTGTGCGTAACACTTGAACATTTAAAAGCTCTCTCTTTAGCGCAGTATGAGTTTCGACTGGCCGCGCTGGCAGCGGGTGACCTTCCGCCATTTCTCGGCTCGACATTTCGCGGCTCGTTCGGTTATGCGCTGAAGGCTGTGGCATGCTCGATGCCGCACCAAGATTGCGCGCGCTGTTTACTCTCAGAGCGTTGCCTATATCCGCGCCTGTTCGAGTCGCGCGCCAACCGACCAACCGGCCTGCTCAAGCAACAGCAGAACGCCCCGCGCCCCTTCATCTTCGAGCCGCCGTTGCCCGGCCAGAAATATTCGGCGCTTCCGTTCAACACAGAGCTTGGCCACGCGCAAGCAAATGGCGGGAAACATAACGGGCAAAAGAGACTGTTTGCCGAGCCATTGCGCTTCACGGCTGGCGACGAACTGCGTTTCGGCCTGACGCTCATCGGAGCGGCGATTGAAGAACTGCCTTACATCATCTATGCCGTCAGCCTGATGGCACGTCACGGCTTCGGAGCGCAGCGCACCCCCTTTGTTCTGACAGAAGTATTGGCGCTTGATGGATCAACAACTCGCCTGAAAGTTTACATGCCCGAGATGACGCGCATCCCGCCGCACGACACACGCAGAAACTTAAGCGAGCTGGTCAAAGACAGGTTGACGCAACTCGAAACGGGGGATACGCTACGGCTTCTCTTCCTGACGCCGACGCGCCTACGTTTCCAGAAGAGCTTGCAGTCGCTCCTACACTTCGAGCAATTAGTGAAAAGCCTCTCGCTACGGCTCACCATGCTGGTTCAAACACACAGCGCCATCAAACTCGATTACGACTATCAAGCCCTGCTCGCGCAAGCGCGCACGGCAACAACGCAAACAGAGAGTCTCTGGCAGCAGGAACTCAAACGCTACTCGAACCGACAGGAGAAGCAGATCGAACAAGACGGCTTCATGGGTGAAGCCGTCTTTACAGGCAAGACAATTTCTGAGCTATTGCCACTCCTCATCGCCGGAGAATTCCTCCATGTCGGCAGCGGCACGGCCTTCGGGCTTGGGCGTTACCGCGTCGCAGTGTGAAAAGTCAGGATGTTTTTGCTGCCGACCTTAAGTGACAAGTCACGAAATGAAATCTTACGACGAAAGCTTCAGAGGTTGAGTATGAATATTGTTTTGATTGAGACTTCGGGCAATCAGCGCTACATCTTTGCAACAAACAAACTGCGCGAAAACATCGGCGCATCGGAATTGACTTACCAAGTCGGTACAAAATTTGTTTTGGAAGCGGTCGGCAGAAGTTACGACTATGAAACCGACTTTAACGGCAGTGAATTGCGAAAGCTATTGCTTGATGAAACACGGATTGAAGATTCGACGAACGCAGACGCAGTGGAAATAATCGTCGCCACTTCCGGCAAAGCCATCCTTCTCACAAAAAATAGAGCAAAAGCCGAAGAAGTTATCAGCAAAATTACGAAAAGGGCTGTAACCGAAATGCCAGGACTCACAGTTCACGGCAAGATTTGGGAAGTTAAGGACGATTTGACCGACATTCACGAAGGCATGAGTGAAGTTCATCACCGGCTCGAAGAAATTCGCTATCGAATGCCCAGCAGTGAACAGCGATTCTTGCGCCTCCCTTTCGTCGCCCCATGCGCCACGAGCGGATTACCCGCGCAAACTAGTGAACGAGAAGGCGGAAACACTATTTCGGTATCGCAGATATCTAAAGCGAAAAGCGAGAATAAGCGAAACGGAAGAGACCGAATTGCAGAAATTATTGGCTATAAGTTAATTGAGCCTGAAGCCATAGAAAAATCTGCTTGGATAGCCGTGATTCACGCTGACGGTAATGGCTTGGGACAAATTTTTCTTCACTTCAACGAGTACGCAGGTTTTGATCAGAACGGGATTTGGACTGGTCGCCAGTATCTTAAAGAGTATCGGAAGTTTTCGCTCGCGCTTGATGTTTGCACAATTAAAGCGACAAAAACCGCGCTGGAACATCTCTGGAATTCTATTGCCAAACGAGAAGCCAAAAGGCAAAAGAAAGAGATTAAGGATTTAAGCGAGGATGAATTGCATGAACTGACCCTGCCCGTCGTGCCGCTTGTACTTGGAGGCGATGATTTGACGGTGTTGTGCGACGGACAATACGCCCTAAAATTCACCTATGATTTCTTAACCGCCTTTCAAGCAGAAACAAAAAAAACTCACGAGTTGATCGAAGATATTGTCAAGCAAATTGCTCAAAGGGCTTTCAAAAAAGATTATCTAGGTATCTGCGCAGGAGTTGCGATTGTCAAACCGCATTTCCCTTTCCATCAGGGCTATGAACTCGCTGAACGCCTTTTGAGATCAGCCAAGCAAGTTAAAGAGAAAGTTCAACAAAAAATCCAAAGAGATGGGAAAGAAGTGGCGGAACAAATTCCCTGCTCAGCCTTCGATTATCACATTCTCTACGATTCGGCTCACTCTGATTTGGAAGACATACGCGAAAGGTTAACTGTTGATAACGGCGAGACCGAGCTTGTCGCCAAGCCTTACATCGTGACTAACACAAAAGAATTAGCAGAGGCGATACAGAAAGACTGGGCTGAGCGTCGCACGTTCAGCCAACTCGAAAGGCGCGTCAATGCAATGCGTACGGCAGATGAGGACGGCAAACGCAGACTACCCAATAGCCAGCTACACTCTCTGCGTGAGGCACTGTTCTTGGGCAAAGATGAAACTACGGCACGGGTTAATTTGATCGCACATCGCTACGAAGCTGAATCAAAAGAAAAAGAGAGAAATTTCAGTTGGCTATTGGTTGAAGACACAAAGACATTGTTCTTTAACGAGGTGCGCCAGACAGATGAAACAGAGTATGTAAAACACGCGACATATTTTATGGACGCGCTCGATGTCGTCGAATTTTGGCAAGGCTTTCCTGAACCATGCAAACCGAACGTGAAGGAGAACGAAGAAAGTGAGTGACGGACAAAAGAGATTCAAAATCAGCTTGACGATGCTCTCGGACTGGCACGTAGGAACGGGGGCGGGGCGTCCGGGCAGCATTGATAAATTGCTGGCGCGCGATGCCGATGGCTTTCCATACGTTCCCGCAAAGACCGTGAACGGCATCTGGCGCGATGCTATGGAAACCTTGACGCTTGGGCTTGATGGCGGCAACGATGGCGCATGGTCTAAGTGGGTCGAGGAAATCTTTGGCATTCAACCAAATCAACTTCAGGGTGTTCAGCCAAATGAAACGCAAGCACATGAGCTACAAAGGCGTGTGAAGAAAGGCCGAGGAACTTACAGCTTCTCGTTGCTTGCAATTCAGCCTGCGCGTATGTCGCAAAACTTTCGAGGGCACATAGACAAAGCCGTTAACGCTGTCGCAGGCAAAGAGGAACAGAAGCGACAACGCCGGAGAATTCTTTCGGCACTGACCTTCATCAAACCGGGCGTTGCGATTAACGAGCAGACAGGCACAGCAGCTACCGATTTCCTGCGCTTTGAAGAGATGGGGCGCGCCGGGACTGTATTGGAAGCAGAGTGTGAGTTGAACCTTGAAAAGGCCGAGCCGGAAGCACAAAAGACAATCTGGTATTTACTGTTACTGAGCGCACAACTGGTAGAAAGGGTCGGCGGCAAGCGACGGCGCGGCGCAGGGCTTTGTAAATTGAAAATTGTTGATTGCAATGATTCGCAGATAACCGAAGCCATAAACCATTTGAAAGAGAAGCAGAAAGAACAGGGAGCTGCCACACAGCAAACGGAGAGTAGCGACAAAAAAACCGATGTTGCCGAGATCGATCAGCGCTCGATAATTCGTGAAGCATCAAAGAATGAAAGGGCAGAAGGCGCAATCGAAAACGAGAACGTTGATGGTTGGCAGACACTGGAATTTTCCTTGCACTTGCAGACACCTATCTCAATCGTGACGGCTACGCTCGGCAATGTTTCGGAAGCGCTCGATTACGTTCCTGGCACTTATCTCTTGCCGCACATCACAAAAGTCCTGCGAGAGAAGTTAGGCGACAAGGTGTTTCAAGCCGTTGCTTACGGCGACCTGCAAATTCTTCCCGCCATGATTGAGATCAACAACGCACGCGGTTTGCCCGTCCCGAAAGCTATTTATTACGACAAAGTGGGTGGCGGTTTTAATAGACAAAAATTTGACGAACAGAAAAAGGCGCGCTCCACCGTTTACAATTTGTTCACAGAGCCAGTCGAGATCAAAATGGGAGAACAAAAGAAAAGTTATCGCAGCGGTTATATTTCAAGCCTTAATGAAAACGGCAAGAAACTGCCCACATACAAAAACAAGCCCAAGACTTTGTTGATGCATAACACAGTCAAAGACGACATTCAACGCCCGCATGAAGATGTAGGCGGCGTTTATTCGCGTGAAGCCATCGCTGCCGGAACTTGCTTGCGCGGCGAGATCAGATTAAAGAAAAGTCTAGCAAGTGGACTCGACGCAAATTGGTGGACTGAATTAAATGGCTCTGTTCGTCTTGGTATATCGCGCAAGGATGATTACGGCTTGGCAAAACTACACATTTGGTTGAAAGAACAGAAGGGCGAAAATAAAAACGGCGATAGCAAGGCTAATTCTGAAAAGGGCTCAAACAGTAAGTTAACGGTCTATTTGGAGTCGGACATGTTGCTGCGTAATGCAAATTTGCGCCAAACGAATTTGGTTGAAGATTTGAAGGAGGTTCTGGAAAACGAACTTGCTGTTACTTTGAGTAATCCTTTACCCCTCATTCACACGCGGCGCATTGAATCTTGGCACGAAGGCTGGGGCTTCCCGCGCCCGACGTTGATTGCAATGGCAGCAGGCTCTTGCGTTGTGTTTGAAGTGGACGGAAATTCCACTGTTGATAAATTGCACGATAAATTGCAGGAAGTTGAAGCCAGAGGTGTCGGCGAGCGTCGGGGCGAGGGTTATGGACGAGTGCGTTTCAATCCGCCTTTGCTGACTGAAAAGATCAATGGCTGGATGAAGGCGGAGAACCTGGACGATACGAAGCTGCAAACAAACGGCGCGGCAAACAATCTGAGCGACGAAGAAAAAAGATTTGCTGAGTTAATTGAAGAGGCTGCATGGCGCGAGGAGTTGAAAGTAGCCGTGTTGAAAATTGCTGATGACCTCCAAAAGCGAAAAAAGATTTTCGCTTTTGACAGTGAGCACAGTGAGCCGCCGATGAGCCAGGTGGGCGGATTACGTTCAGCTATTAGCCGCTTGCAAGAAGAAAAGGACGCAACGGTTGTGATTGCTTGGCTTGAGCATTTGAAATCCACCTCAAAACGTCGAGACAGATGGGCCAAGAATAAAGATGAAGCCGAGGCAAAATTAAACAAGATTAAGAAGCTACTTGAGAACAAATCTCGCAAGCAAAAACCTGACGATGAGCCGCAGAATGTTTGGGAGTGGCTGGAAGGCCCATTCAAAGCGCCGTTGACGCTTGTGAGGAGTAAAGAAGATTTGCAGAAAAAGTTCTGGGCCGAGGCCGTGCGTTCGCTCTTTGATGCTTGCGCCAGGGCGCATAAGCGCGAACTTGAAAAGAAGGGGGGCAACTAAGATGGCGCGGAAAATCAGCTCGCGTTTGAAGATTGAAGGCACGCTGATAGCCCAGACGCCTGTGCACGTCGGCGGTTTCGGTGAAAGTCCCGGCACAGATTTGCCGCTCGCGCAAAACGGCAAAGGTGAATGGTATGTGCCTGGAACGAGCCTCGCGGGTGCGCTGCGAAGTTGGTGCGTAAAGAACTTTGGCAAGGCTTTAACCGAAAAGCTGTTCGGCCCCAAGCATAGCAAAGGAGACGCGGAAGGTTTTGCCAGCTTTGTTTTGATTGAAGACGCAACGATTGAAAAAGCCGATGAAATCTTATCAGAGATACGCGACGGCGTAGGCATAGATCGCTTCTACGGCGCGGCAGCAAATAAGGCGAAATTTGACCGCGCCATCTTGCCGCGCGGAACAAGGTTGAATTTCAAGATGACCGCTGAAATAGGCGAAGAGCACAATGCGCAAGAAACAAAAGCCGTCATTGGACATCTTCTCGCCGCTTTACAGAAAGAAACGATCCGCTTCGGCGCGGCGCGCACGCGCGGACTTGGACGCGTAAAGTTGATGGGTAAAAAGAAGGAGAAAGGCGAATTAGAAAACGAGCCTGAGATTAAAGAGCAATCTTTGATTGGCTTTGAGAACATTTTGAGCTTGTTGAGCGGGAACAGCGTCATGCGTTCAATCCAGGACCTAAAAGATGCGGCAAGCTTTTCACCAAATTCCTGGCCGCGACTTGACATCGCAGTTCATTGGCAGCCCCGCCTGCCTGTGATGGTCAAAGCAGGTTACGATGGCATCGGCGTTGATATGCTGCCGCTCACGTCAAGCGTTGATACAGACGAACTTGCCCTCTGTTTGCCGGGCAGTTCTATCAAGGGCGCTCTGCGCAGCCACGCAGAGAGAATCGTGCGGACTTTGCTTAGTAGCGAGAGCACAAAAGGCAAAGACTTTCACGATCAAATTAAAGCGCTGCCGCTCATTGACGAGTTGTTCGGCGCTAAGAAAGAGAAGGATACACAGAATGAAAGACTCGGACTCGGCGCGTTAGCGATTGATGATTGCTATGCAGCGGAAAAGATGAACGCAGATACCTGGCGCAAAGTCGAACTCGCCCGCGATAATAAACCTAAAGACGCAGCTAAGGGGAGCCATCCAGATGCAAAAGGGACAGACGAAAACCAAAGCGGGCAGGGCGAGGTCTCTTACTTTAAACGTGAACTCTGGCAATACCTGCGCGAGATTGACGAACGAACGAGCAATCTATCAGATGCCGAATATGCGAAAGACACCAACCGCTTCCGCATCAATCATCACGTAGCGATTGATCGCTGGACGGGCGGCGCAAGCGAAGGCGCGTTGTACAGCGTGCTTGCACCAACGAAAGTTGATTGGGAAGCAATGCGTTTGACATTGGACTTCGGGCGCATTGAAGAAGAAGCGCGTCTGGCCGCACTGATGTTGCTCTTGCTCACCTTGCGCGATGTAGCCGAAAACCGCTTACCCTTTGGCTTCGCCACAACGCGCGGCATGGGCGAGATTGAACTTAAAAGTTTCGACTTCATTGGAAGCGGTAAAGTCAAAGTCAAAAAAATATTAAAGCAGAATGGGGAAATAGTCGAACAAGCTGAGGACATTGAGATTGATCTGAAAGATGCTCTCTCGGCCGTGGTTGAAAAGGGCACATGTAAATTCGTCGACAGTGAACTCAAAGAGCAGGCGCAAATGAGGTGGGGGAAATGGCTCAAACAGAATCAAACATCGTAAATACAAAGCTTTTCATCAGCCGAGCGGCCAAAAACCGAAAGTTGATAGATGCAATAACGGCTTGCGGAGCAACTTTTCATGGAGCAATTGCATTGCTCTACGCGCCACACAAATGTTTTCTAGCAATTGTAAACAACAGAGGCAAGTTTGAAGACGACAACGGCGAGATTAATGCAAGTGCGGTCTTTGAAGCTCGCGTCTTCAATAGCAATGCCGAACTTCGTTGGCTCAATCAGGAGGACGGCGCAGGCGCGGCTCTCGTCTTGTGTGAAGATCAGATGCAGAAGTTTTTTGATGAGACTAAAGGTGACGACAAAATCTACGCTAGGATTGATCCGCCGCAAACCTACTTGCTTTGGGGTGAAAGCGTCGGCACATCTGACAACAAAGGTTGGGCGAAGTTTGCTGAAGCCCGCATTGGTTCTTTCCCTGTACCGATTGCTGGCATCAACGCAGACAAGAAAAGGCGAGCGCAGTTTACGGCAGTTGAATACTTGGGCGAATACGAAGACGGTAACGCGGCTGTGTGCGAAGAAAGATTGACAGGAATTGAACTTGTTCCGATACAGGAGACGAATCATGGCTGAAGTCTTTACAGGCAAACTCTCTTTCGACAAAGGGAAATGGAAAATAGTTTTCTTTGACGACAGGAAACAGAAAGACAGTACATTGTTTTGCCAGAAAGACATGTTCTCTGCGGATTTCGCGCCTAAAGAAGATGAAGAAACGGAAGTCCATTTTGAACGCGATGCAACTCCGCAGAGAAGCGCCATCAGGGTAAGAGCCAAAGATACTGAATGGAAAGGGCCTGCGTCTAAAACTCAAGCCGCACAGGGCGGGAATCCCGCATACAACGCGCCGCAAAATCAAAGAGACCATCGGCACGGCCACGACCGCCCGCGCCAATATGGCAATCAAACGAGGCGGGAAAATGTATCTAACACAAACCGATCGCGCAAACGCGAATTTCATAACCCTTATAACTTCGTGCCAGCCCTTCCGCGCAAACATATTGATGGCGCGACGAATGAACTTGGCGACCGCGAGCCCAGCGGACACGACCGTTTTTTAGCAGACAAATTCAGCGGGAGGTTATGTGTAAGGATGGAAGTTGTTACGCCACTGCTCCTACCCGACACAGCACGCGTCGAAGTCACGGAAAGAGATACCGAATACGCCAAGAAAGACCACAAAACTTTTGCCGTGCGCGTTGATGAGGCTGGCAAGCCAGTCATCAATCCTACGGCAATTAAGGGAATGCTGCGTTCAGCCTATGAGGCTATCACAAATTCGCGCCTGTCAGTTTTCAAAGGCCATGACGAGCGTCTGGCCTTTCGTGGTCAAGCCAAGATGCCTGTAGCAGCTCGAATTGAAATGCATAAAGGGAGCTTGCACATTCGGAAGTTTCGCACAGCCGCAGTTTTGGTTCGCTATCGAAAACATTGGAGAGGTGAAAAAGATAAGCTAGAGAAAGATGATGATACGAAGACCCCTGCGGTGCAGGGTAGAGCACTAAAGTTCTCTGGTGCTACAGATTTACCTCAACATGGACAAGCTGTTTGGGTGAAAATTTCTGACCGCATGTCAAACCGAGGTAAGACACAGGGAAAGCGCATTGGCGAAAAGGTGGATGAGATAATCCCCAGAACCATTGGGAGCAGCGCCCCATCAGGATTCGTAGCTGGCTGGACTTGTATCACTGGCGCTAATACGAAAGATAAGGTCTATGAGAGAGTCTTTGTCGAATCTGCAAGCGATGACTTTATTTCAGTTACTGATGAACACAGGGCATTATGGAAAGAATTAATCTCAAATTATCAGAAGATTCACGAAGAAGATTTGAAAAAAAGAGAAATGAGACATCAACTGCCAACGGATTATCTTGGTGATAGTCCGGGCGAAACAGCTTGGTCACGCCAAATTTATAACGCTGATGACTTAGAACTGAATAATGGAGCTTTATGTTATTTAATCGAAGACGGTAAAAGCATAAAAGCTCTTTTGCCCGTAATGATTTCTCGGATATTGTATCCGTTCCCGCCCCAAAGTTTGCTGCCGCCAGAGCTACACCCTGCTTACAAAATGAAGGAACTCTCGCCTGCTGATCGTGTTTTTGGCTGGATACGACATTCAGATAAAGAGAAAAACAGAAAACTATCTGAAGCCGAAAAGAACCTCGGCGCACATCGCGGACAGCTACGCATAGGCTTTATTGAGTGCAAGTCGGACAAAGCTGATGCTATCAAACGGTTTAACCAGAACTTGCCTTTGCAGATTCTCGGACAGCCCAAACCACAACAGGGACGTTTCTATGTAGCCCAGAATCAATGTGGGGAAGCGCAAACAGACGGATTAAGCACAGAAGAGGCCGGGTACAAAAACGGCAAAGGATTGCGCGGGCGCAAAGTCTATCCGCATCACAACACGCCTGAAGATTATTGGCAGCCTAACAAATGGGCGAACGCGCCGATTGAAGGATACTATCAGGAATATCGCCGTCCTGACGGGGATAATCAGCGCGATAATCAAAACCGTTCGATTCAAGGATGGGTAGCTCCACCGACAGAGTTTGAGTTTGATATTCACTTTGTCAATCTTTCTGACGTTGAGCTTGGCGCATTGTTGTGGCTGCTCAAACTTGAGCCGAATCATTGTCATCGTTTTGGTGGTGGTAAGCCTCTTGGGTTTGGCAGCGTACGTTTAGACTTGGTTCCAGAGAAATCAGAAATTCAAAGCGGCAAAGAATTGGCTGGAGGACGCTATGCTTCTCTTGACGAAGTTACAAACTCGGATGAAGAGAAAACGGCATTTGAAAAGATCAAAAACGAACGGATTAAAACTATCACCGAAGCTTTTCAGAGTGCCGTGGCCGCAGTCTATGGCGGGCGATTTGATGAAGCCAAGTTTATCAAGTCTTTCTTGAAAGCCGCCTGCGGTTTCGACAAGCCAATACACTATCCTCGTATAGATAGAGAATCTAAGGCGGAAGGCGAATCCTTCAAGTGGTTTGTCGAAAATAACCGCCAATACGGCCCTAAACTGGCTCTGCCTAATATTTATGAAGATGAGGGCTTTCCTTTGAAGCCGGAAGATTAGGAGCAGCATATGAAGGCGTCATTGATTGAAGCTCTGCGCAGTAGAAAGCCTTTTCGTCGCTTCAAGGATGTGTTGCCGGATTACGGGGCTGAGCGCGAGCAATGGTTCGCTTTCGAGCGCTAAAGAGTGCGTGAGACGATTGAAGAGTGGGCGGAAGCTGAATGCCTTGAGGTTGATCTTACACAAAACTAACTCTGCTTTCCCTGGCAAGCTTGCCGAACAATAACGCCCGCGCCCGTTATGTTATCCATGCTCTGCTATGTCCGCAACGAAACTGACATTACTCAACTCCAGCATCCTTACAAGCTTTGGGACTTACGTCTATGAGCCGCTCACGCTTGAGAAAGCTTGTGCGCTCGTAAGCGCATTCCGGCAAGAGGGAAAACCGATTCAATCTGCAATCGGGCACGAGGCTACGGCGGCGTTGCTTTCGGATCTGTTTGGAATTGCTGTTGCAGTCAACCGTATCAAGCATCGGCAAACCGTCGAGGATACTGTTGTGGTCTTCATACTCAACTACGAACGGTTGCCAGAAAGAAAAGTTTTAAGCCGCGAAGAGCTGGAAGAGATTGGATATGAATTCGGTTTGCTTAGACGAATCGCCTAATGCTGCGAGAGGTATTAGGTAGTAGCATTTGAGCTTTTGCTTGTAGAAAAGGTATATGCGCAGTTTGATTCTGATGCTAAAGGAAAAGGGAGTTGAACTGCTATTGGGTGGTTTGATAGGTTTTGTCTTCGGCATCATTCCTGTCATCGTCGGAAACAGCTCGAACGCTTTGCTAATCATTGCGCTCGTTTTTGCGGTTCTGCTGCTGGTTTATTTCTGGGTAAGAGATTATCGGAGGACTCAAGACAATTTGACGTTGGGCGATATGCTTGCTTTTAAAAAGGTGCGGCGAGGTGTGATTTTTACGCTGGGGCTTCATAGCGCGGAAAGGGGAAGCACAATCTACCTGGTTCACAAAGCATTACAGCCGGAATACATAGGGTTTCTTGGCACACCCCAAACCGAAAGCGTCGTGAAAGCTATCGTCAGAGAATTGAACTTGAAGGACGGAACCTATAAAACGGAGGCGTGGGAGCTTACGGAAATTGAGGAGGGGAAAACCAAAACCTCACTTGTGATTGATTGGATGCGTAAACAGGGGTTAAGGGAAAGCGAAATGGTCTTGGACATTACGGGTGGGACGGCGACTATGTCTGTGGCGGCTTTTATAGCAGCGCAAGAGAGGCGAATTGACTGTCAGTATATCCAGTCAAGATATGATGAGATAAAAAATGTTCACGTCGAGGAATCCCAAAAACCTGTATTGATTACGAATTATTCCCATGTTTGTGCATTTGATTTGTCGGCTGGTTCTTCCATTACACATCACGGAATCAATTCATGCCGAAGGAGAAATCACCCAAATTAAATCCTGATCGTTTATCAATCCAAGGTTAAAGGCCACGGTTATGGAGAGACGAAAACACATTCTCCTATGCGTCGCGGGCGGTACGCCTCAGATTATCACTGAAACGCTTTGGGCCGTGATGCAGCGCGGCGAGCGTGTGGATGAGATTCGAGTAATTACGACGCTTGAGGGGCGTCAGAAGGTACGCCAGTTGCTTCTTGATGAGAAGGAAGGAAAGTTTCACCAGTTCCGCCGCGATTTCCCGGAAACAGAAGGAATCAAATTCAATGAGAATAGTTTATACCTACTGACAAAGCGCGGTGTGGGCATGCCTTCGCCCCGTGATTCGGATGAAGACCGTCTGGAAGACTTATTGACTGATGAGGACAACGACCGTGCAGCAGATCAAATCTGCGAGATCGTGCGCGAGTTGACGCGCGATCAGGGCCAACGCATTCACGCCTCGGTCGCGGGCGGGCGCAAGACTATGGGTATTTACCTGACGGCGGCGATGCAACTGTTCGGTCGTTTCGATGATGCGCTCTCGCACGTGCTGGTCAGCCCGGAAGTCGAAAATAATCCGAAGTTCTTTTATAAACCGCCAGCGCCGGAAATCCTGTTCGACAGAAATAGTGCGCCTCTGAAGACCGTAGACGGGCGCGATTACACTACGGACGATGCGGAGATTTATCTGGCCGACATACCCTTCATACGCCTGCGCGCGGTCGGCTCGAAGATGTTCAGCGAAGCGGTCAGCAGTTACGGCGAAATGGTCGAAGAGACGCAGGAGAATTTGAAGTTTTTAGAGTCCTCATTCAATCTACGCTTCGACATGCGCGGTCGTAAGGTGATTGTCGGCACCCGCGAGATCACTTTACCTGAGCGTCTATTCTTCGTGTATGTTCTGTTCGCTTACCTTCGTAAGCACAGGCGCGGCGTGGATGGCTTCGTCGCTCTGGACGAAATCGAGCGCGCTGACCTTGATGCTGTGTGCCGCCTGATCTCTTCTGCCAGAGGCCGCGAGGATGGCTTTGAGATGTTCGCTGCACGCAGCTCGCGTGGATACTTGTACACGCTGGATGTGGAGAGCGTCGTGCGCGAGCTTCCTGAAAAAGATCGAACGGTAACAGTTGCACGAGATGAGATCAGGCGTGTTATGCGCGAGATACTTGGCAAAATCCTGCACGAGCTGGAGACCGCCAAACTCCCTGAAGAGTATCTCATTAACAGGCGCGGGAAGAAATTTGAATACAGCTTCGGCCTGCCAGTCTCACCGGATCGAATCATGCTGCCTTGAGAAACATCAAACTTCCGCAGATGGTTGTTTTAATCCACTCATTCTTCATTCATAACATCTCTATCCCGGTAAGCTTGCCAGCAAATTTGCCAGCCCTGACCTTCGGCTCAGTTCTCACGTAGGCTTAAATGGTGTCGGTAGCCGAGTGTGGCTCCGAACTGAGGCTGAAGGAGGCAAGTGGCAATGAAGGTCAGCAAATACAGAATCAGCAGCCACGCGGCTCGACGTATGGCGCAGAGGAATCTGAGCGTGGGCGATGTGGCGTTGATCTTGCGCTTCGGTCGCAAGGAGCACCGGACAGGTGTGAAGTTCTTTTTCCTGGGAGATCGTGACCTGCCACCGGGTCAAGAGCGGGAGATGGAGCGGTTGGTGGGAACGACCGTTGTCGCAGCGGATGCGTGCATCCTGACGGTCTATCGCAATGAAAAAGCTTTGGCGCGGATCAAGCGCAAGCTGAAGTGGCGCTGGTCAATGTGCAAGCGGAAGGAGGCCGGGTGCGTTTCGTTTGCGTAGGCCAGAACATGCGGAAGGAATTGAGAGAAAGGTCGCGCATGAATGACAGGATGATCGATCTTGATAGACGTGATTCGAGCTTATTCTGGCAGATTGCGTCTGTGCAGTCTTTGTACCAGGCATGGCGAAAGGTGCGTGCTAATCGCGGTGCGGCTGGTGTTGATGCAATCAGCTTGGATGAGTTTGAGGCGAACCTGACGGCCAACTTGCGAGAGCTTTCGCGGAGCTTGCTTAGCGGCGCTTATCAACCTATGCCAGCACGATTTGTGACCATTGCTAAGGAGAACGGCAAAGAGCGCGAGCTAGGCATTCTGGCCGTGCGAGATCGCGTAGCTCAGCGCGCTGTTCTGGATGCAATTGAGCCGTTGGTTGAGCCGCTCCTTCTGGATTGCAGTTTTGCTTTCCGGCAGGGGCGAAATATAGAGATGGCTGTGCAGCGTATGATCGCGGCGCGTGCCAACGGTTTCTGGTGGACGGTCGAATCGGACGTGCAGAATTTTTTCGGCTCGATTGACAGGCGGCTGCTGCTCAAGGAAACCGAAGCAGTCGTGCCGGACGAGAATGTGTTGCGCTTATTGCAGGCATGGTTGGATGCGGGGGCGTTGGAGCAGGCGGCGGCGGAGAGCGCGAAATGGCGGCGACAGGGAAAAGCGGCGATAGCAAATTTGAGATTGCTGGTACGCGAAGGCGTCAATCGGTCTGTGGATGATTACGTCGCGGAGCGATTGGGCTTCGGCAGTGACGAAGACTTCCTGAATAGTGAATTGTCATTTCAGACAGAAGAGCAGGAAACAGACGAGACTTCGTTGACCGAGTTGCGTGACGCTGCCCAAAAGCGGACGCGGCGCGAGGCCGTGAAGCGTTTGGTGCAAGATGGTGCTCTATTGGCTTTATCACAACGCGCTCTGCTGGGGCGGCTCTTGAGTACAAAAGTATTAGGGCTGGGCGGTCTGGCTGTGGCCGCAGCCGTGCTCGCGCCGAAAGCAGTAGCGGCTTATCGCCAATACTTCCATCCGAAATTCGGCACGTTGCAGGGCGCGCCGCTCTCGCCGCTGCTGACGAACTTCTACATGACGCCGTTCGACCGTGAGGTGACCGGCCATGGATTCAGATTGATTCGCTACTGCGACGATTTCGTAATCCAGTGTCGCACGGAGGTGGAAGCCCAAGCAGCTTTACGCGCAGCCGAAGAAGCTTTGGCCGGGCGGCGCTTGCATTTGCATACAGATAAAACGCGCATCGTGCCCACCGATGGCGAGTTTGAGTTTTTGGGCTACATCTTCGCATCTGATGGGCGGGTTATCCCGCCGCCGACCGTGCCGGAGCAGATCGCACGGCAAATCGTGGCATTGGCACGTCGGGCTGCGAAATGGAAGAACCATAAATGATTTCGGAATGCGGATTGAAAAAGACAGGCTTAAGCTTTTCTCAATCCGCCCCCACAATCGAAAGGGCAGAAGCTTATGTCAACGATTTATGTGACCATGCAGGGAGCGACAGTACAGCGGCGAAGCGGACAGTTTCTGGTCTGCAAGAATTCGAGCATCCTAGAGAATGTGCCGGAGACGCACGTCAAGCAACTGATCCTGTTCGGCAATGTGAATCTGACGACGCCCGCCGTTGCCTTCTGCCTGGATCAACAGATCGAGGTAGTGTTTCTGACGCAGGGAGGTCGTTTCCGAGGCCGTCTGAATAGTGATGGAGGCAAGTCCGCGGAACTGAGGCGGAAGCAATACGAGCGTGCGCGGGACGAGAGTTTCTGCCTGTCCCAAGCGCAGGCGATTGTCACAGGCAAGATCAAAAATCTGATGGCTTTTGCGCGGCGGCAACAGGAAACAGCATCGGCTGGGCGCGAGATGAATCTGCTAAGAAAATCGCTTGAGAGAGCGCAACGAGCCGGGGCCGCAGAGTCTTTGCTAGGGATTGAAGGTTCTGCTTCAGCAGCGTACTTCAAGCTTTTTGCGGCGTGTGTTCCGCAGCCCTGGAAGTTTGAGAAGAGAACTGCGCACCCGCCACTCGATGCTGTCAACGCAATGCTGAGCTTGAGCTACACGCTGCTCTACAACCGCATGGCTTCGCACTTGAACATGATCGGTCTGGACCCGTATCAGGGTTTCTTCCATATGGTACGGCACGGACATGCAGCGCTGGCTTCAGACTTGATAGAGGAGTTTCGCCCTTTGATCGCGGATGCGCTGGTGTTGAAGTTGCTGAGGCGCAAGCAAATTAAACCGGAAGACATTGTGAGGGAGAAAGGCGAGTTCCGGCTGCGCCCGGAAGCGTCCAAGGTTTTCTTCGTAGAGTTTGAGCGCAAGCTGAACTCGCGGCGCACCGCTGAAGAGCATGGGGGCTTGAACCTGACATATGCGCAAATCATTGTGCGGCAAGCCCACCATTTAGCGCGGGTTATTACTGGAGATGAGCCACGTTATACACCTTTCACTATCAAATGAGAGCGCGTGAAACGGACAAAGAACAATTATTAACGCAATAAGAGATGCAGATAGTTTTAGTTTATGACATTCCGGATGACAAGCGGCGCACGCGTTTGCGAAAGACATTGCTGCGTTTCGGGACGCCAGTGCAGTATAGCGTCTTTGAATGTGATCTGGCTCAGCGACAGCTAGCTCGGATGGAGAAGGCTGTACGCGCCGTGATTAAAAAGCAAGAAGACAACGTACGTTATTACCGGTTGTGTCACAGTTGCGCCAAGAGCGCGGAGGTTTTTGGGGGCCATCCCCTAATAGAGAGGAAGGAAGTTTATGTCGTTTAAAAAAATCTTGTTTGGCTTGTTGACGTTATGGCTCGCTTTGATGGGCCTCACTTTTGGCGCTCTCTTCGTGATCTGTTTGAGCCTGTACCTGCTCTGGCATGGATTGAGCACAAGTGTCATTATATTTGGCGGGCTATTTCTGGCATGTATAATTCTTGCGCAAGTGGCTTTGCGGCATGTTGGGAAAGATAAATCGGATTTACCCGCATATGAATCGGCGCTGATTTCGGAGCAGCGAAGCATGCCATTGGCCCTTTCTTCCAGTGAGTCACGGGAGAGATTGAAACGGCGCAAGATGATGTAGGCGCTTGCGATGGCTAACTCAGGATATTGCTCTTCGAGGTTCGCACCGCCATCATGAGTCGCAGGCGATAAGCGTTTCTCTTTGGCAAGCGTTGTCATTGCAAGAGGTTAGACTCTAACAGTCAGAGTTTGAAAGTATAGCGCTAACCTCAGCGCGAAATGACACACGGGAATTGAGCTTGAAAAGAAGTCATTTAGTTTAAAAGAGATAGACGACAGCGGAGGGAAAAAATATGAGGCTGGGGTTCGCACCGACTGAAGCTATTGACTTTATGGTGAAGAAGTTGGATAAATGGCGACAGCACTATGGTAGTGCGAGACAAGGTACGGCAAAAAAGGCTTATAAGCCTTAGCCACCATAAGTTTTACCGGGACGACAGTGAGAATGAAGGCCGCGTCTAAAGCGGATTGAAACATATCGTTGCTGACGACTTGGTGAGTAGCATCATATACGTGAGAATGAAGGCCGCGTCTAAAGCGGATTGAAACCTTGCCCATGCCGAGCGTGAGGAGGTCGAGACTAAGTGAGAATGAAGGCCGCGTCTAAAGCGGATTGAAACGTAGCGAGACACCCGCAGATGAGGGACGCGCTGCCGGAGTGAGAATGAAGGCCGCGTCTAAAGCGGATTGAAACCTTTCCCGGAGTTGGGTTCGGCAATCTTGTTCTGAGAGTGAGAATGAAGGCCGCGTCTAAAGCGGATTGAAACTCTGCCAGAGAGCGACTTCGTATTCGTCGCCATAGGTGAGAATGAAGGCCGCGTCTAAAGCGGATTGAAACTTTCTGATTCGTCTATTGGCACTGCCGTAATGGTGTGAGAATGAAGGCCGCGTCTAAAGCGGATTGAAACCAAGCTTAGCGACCAATATTGCCTAAGTCTTCTGACGTGAGAATGAAGGCCGCGTCTAAAGCGGATTGAAACTGACCCGTCTCTTCGATGTTCTCTCTTGTCTCTCTGTGAGAATGAAGGCCGCGTCTAAAGCGGATTGAAACTTTGTCTGCCAGCCGCATAACCGTGCGGTAGGCGGTGAGAATGAAGGCCGCGTCTAAAGCGGATTGAAACTTATATCGTCGGGGGTGGTGATCGTGATGAGCTGAGTGAGAATGAAGGCCGCGTCTAAAGCGGATTGAAACGGATACGGGCCATCGTCCCGTTGTCTAGAAGTGTGAGAATGAAGGCCGCGTCTAAAGCGGATTGAAACTTCGACTGAAGGCGGCTGGGCCGCCGAAAGTGTGAACAGTGAGAATGAAGGCCGCGTCTAAAGCGGATTGAAACGAACACACGCAAGGACTAGCACAGCTAACCCAAACCGTGAGAATGAAGGCCGCGTCTAAAGCGGATTGAAACATAAACATCACGGCAAACACTACCACGAAAGTGAGAATGAAGGCCGCGTCTAAAGCGGATTGAAACGTTAATTAAGACTCCGATGAGACCAGCACCCGCCCCGTGAGAATGAAGGCCGCGTCTAAAGCGGATTGAAACGTCTTTTGCTGTTTGTGCAGCCATGGTTGCCCTCCGTGAGAATGAAGGCCGCGTCTAAAGCGGATTGAAACTATTCGAAGCTCCCGTCCCCATGCGTACACAGCGGGTCTCCGTGAGAATGAAGGCCGCGTCTAAAGCGGATTGAAACTTCTGATAATCTCATTGAGTAGCAGAGAAAAATGAGTGAGAATGAAGGCCGCGTCTAAAGCGGATTGAAACACCGACCCTAATATCACCGGAGCCCATGACCATAGTGTGAGAATGAAGGCCGCGTCTAAAGCGGATTGAAACTCATCCGTCGCTTCAATCTGTAGAATGAGCTTTCTGCGTGAGAATGAAGGCCGCGTCTAAAGCGGATTGAAACATCTTTACCGCCACTGTAAGTTCATCGGAGTGTTCATGTCGCAGGATTGAGCGCGCTGAGGGTGGATTGAAACTTTGCAGAGCTTGACTGGAAGTCAGCCAAAAAGTGAAAATTAGTGGCTTGGCCCAGTCTTCGAGTAAACCTCAAAGTTTGAATGTTGGGATATATTGCAGTGGCAGAATTGTGGCAGGAAAAAAGGGAAAGGGGTGAAGCTAGGTGAAACTAAATGTCAACAGATGCGAAAAAGCTTGATTTTGCACGTGGCTGCATCTCGCTGCAAAATCAATCACTTCAATTTAAGTGGCATTCTTGGTTCGCAATGCGGAGGTCAGGGGTTCGACCCCCCTCTGCTCCACCAACAATTTCAAGAGTTTACGGCAGGTACAGCAACCTGCCGTTTTTCTTTGCTCGCACTTTTGACCAAATTCTGACCACCCAAAGAGGATTCGGCCAGCTTTTCTACGGCCTCCCGCTTTGATTCCTCCATCGCGTGTGAGTAGCGCTTAGTCGTCCGTATGTCACTGTGACCAAGAATTTCAGCGATCACAACAACATTAACACCAGCGTCAGCGAGTCGCGTTGCTGCCGTATGGCGCAAATCGTGAAAGCGAAAATCTTTGATCTTCGCCGCAGTACGGGCCTCATCAAACTTATGCTTAATGTCTATGAGTCACCCGCCAGTTCTCGGGCTTGGAAAGACATAGCCACTCGTGCGGGGCTGTCGCTCTAACATTTCACGTATAGTCATATTCATCGGCACAGTGCGATCTTTGTTTCGCAACCATTCCTCCCCTTCGAGCGCCGCCAGCAGGCGTATTTCTTCGTCTCTTGATAGATAGCGATTGCGTGTGTTGTCCATGCGTAGCTGCTTCACCTTTCGGCAAGGATTTGAAGGAATCAACTCGTCATCCACTGCAAGCGTGAGTATTGCCGATAGTACCGAAAGCTCACGATTAACAGTTGCCGGACTGCTCTTCCGATCATATTTTGTCAAGGATTCACTTCTTTTCATTTTGAGCTTTTCGACATCCGACTTTTTGATGCTCCTCAAAGTTTGCCCTTTAAAGAAATCGCAAAGCACGTCTGCAATCTGCTCATCCCTCGCGTAGGATCGTTTCTTGTTTATTTCCTGCATAGGCAAGTAAGTGTCCCTTACAAAATCTTCAAAAAGCGGCTCCGGCGCTGGCGGTGGGGTAGGCTCATTAGCGGAGTGGTTTCGGAGCGCTCGCTCGCCGGACAAAGCAGACCCGTTGTGGCTAGAGCCAGCTCTTGAGCATGCTTATCATCTCCCGGCACGTTTAGGGATTTTCAGGTTCATCCGGGCCGATGCCGCCACCACCGCCATCGCAGCGACCTGGGAAATCACAGCCGCTCACGGTAGCGACGCAGTTATAGCTGCCTGTTTGAATGCAGGCATGTCCAATAACATTCCAATTATCCTCAACAACAGCAGCACATTTTCCACACGATGCGGTGGCAGTTCGGCTGAAATGAGCGGCGGCGGTCAATACACTTAGAATCAGGAGCAACAAAAGCTTGGCTCTCAGTCTTGGACTAAACATCTGTCTCTCCTTTCGGGGGTTAAATGCTACTTAGATAATCGGGCTGGTTGAGGCTCAGCTTTTTCCCACTCCGCCAGCCCTCCTTTGAGGATCGAGACGCGTTGGAAGCCGTTCTCCATCAAGATGTCAACGGCCCGCGCGCTCAGCCCTTCCTCACGGCAGTAGACCACAATCGAGCCTGTGGCAGACAATTCATCACCGGCCCGCGCTTCCAGCTCATCAACAGGGATGTTGACTGCGCCGGAGATATGACGCCACCGATAAAAATCCCGGTCTTCGACATCCACGATCAGGATGGGAGCTTTCTTGTCGAGTGTGTGTTTGAGGGTTAAGGCATCGATGCTTGTTGGCCCACTGGCGTCTGTTGACAGGCCCTAATTTTTTGATATGCAAGCGGTCGAAGAGTGTAAATTGATCGGCGACCTTGAGCGTTCCAGTCCACATGTCTGTGATGGGGCTGTCATCCTTGACCAGGGCCAGCGTAGGGGTCGCAGCGAATCCGGCTGACGCGAGATTTACCTATAGCACAGTCTCCACCGGCACGCCTAATCTTTCCAGGTATTGGCGACCCTCCTTGACCGTTTGAGGCAGCACTACAATTACCTGTGTTTCGCCGTTATGGGCCAACTCCGCAGTGAGGCGGCGATACAAGGCTGCGCTCTCCGTGTAGAAGTGGCAGCCCGTAGAGAGAGCCATCAGCAGCGTTTGTTTATTCCCGGCCAGGTCAACGCCCGGTAGATTCAACTTCTTTCCGACTTCCGGAGGTCGAACACCTTTCGGCTTACTGCTCACTAGGAACCGCTGCGCTATGACGCCGATGAACAAAACTGCTACCAGGCCGAGCACTATATTGACGACCCATTCAAACTTTCGGATTGCACTCTTTGTAGCTTTCTCATTCATAGACCGACCTCAAGCTTCGACCTTCACAGTTCAACTGAACTTGCGCGGATTGCGGACACGGGCATCGCCGCCCTCAATCACAAAATAGAATGTCAGCTTGCCGCGAATGCGGACGGGTTTCCTCTGTTCGCCGGCATAAGCAGAGCCGAATTGCCACTGTTTGATCGCTTCGACGACCGTACTCTTAATCTCCTCGTCGGGCGACTCTAACACTGTCACTTCGGTAATACGGCCTGCCTTATCAACGTCAACCTGCGCGACGACTCTGCCTTGAGAGCCGCGCTTCCGAGAGGCTTCCGGGTAGCGAGGCATCACGCTTGTTTTCGCCAGGTTTCGCAGGACAGCCTCGGGAACAATGGCAAAATCTTCCTGAAGACTCGCGGCTGCCGACGGCTTGAGACAGACGCAACTCAACAGCAGACCGGTAAGCAGGTAAGCAGATGCCTTTCCCGTCATGGTTTTCCTCAAAATGTTGGCGTTAAAGCTGAAGTGATTGGAAGCGTAGGCCCGGCCAGCAAAGAGGAGAGTGCTTAGCCGAGCATTCCCGCTGCGACTGCCAATAGCGCCGTGGCCCTTTGTCTCTCATCCGTCAGAGCCTTGACAGCCTCGATAGTTCCTTCCGAATCAAGCTTTATCAAGGGCGGCAGCGTTTCTCTGAAGCTTGTTTCAACACCTGAGACCTTGAGCGGGAAAGAGCGCCACATGCGCCCGGTGTCCACACGCTGCTCCCAGCTCATGGAGGCCAGCGCGGCCGGAGCCTGAGCGTTAATTTGTCTGACGGCTTCGGCCAAAGTGGTTCGAGCACGTGCAGGATCAAGCTGCGACAGTTGACCGGCAGCGCTGAGCATGAGGTAAGGACGCCGAGCGTCATACACGCGCGCAGCCGCCTCCAATGCTTCATTGATCGCCTCGGTTGAGCGTTGCAAGTCCCCTGTGCGCGCCAGCGCCCGCGCGATCCCTAGCCAGAGCAACGCATCCTCAATCCCCTTCGGCAGCTTCCTAGCCATCTCCTGCGCTTCGTCCAGCCCCTTACGCTTCCCAAGCTTCTCCGCTGCCTCCTGAAAATCTATGAGAGTCTTCAACCGAGCGCTCGCCTCCGGGTCGGAAATTTTGGCATTGAGCGAACGCGCGCCCGCAAAATCGGAGCGCCGCCATAAATCGGCTATTAGAATCAAATATCTTTCGTTACGTCGCTGCTCGCTCTTCTCCTTCTCAATCTCTTTGATCATTTCGGATAGCTCCTTCGGAGCCGCCACCTCGAAATTCGCATAGCTTGCGTCAACCGTTAGCTCTTGTGGAACGTCTTGGGCCAACGCCTGCATGGCCGAGGCTATAGGCTGAGTCAGGTCGGGAGTGAATTTCAGCGTCTTAGGGAGCAGCAAACGGGCGGCAGCATAGAAGGCTGGGCGGCTGTCGGCTGGTATTGGCCGCGTCAATATTTTAGCGGCAGTTTCCAGATAGGCTCGGACGAGCGCAGCCGGGATGTTTGGACGGTCTGCCGTGATGTCATAGACCAATAACCTGCCGACCCCCACCACCTTGGTCATATCGGGCGGGATGCTCGAATCACTCGGATCAAACCCCGGCGAAGTGAAAATGTATGTGCCGAGCATCAACAACGTGTCGGCGCTCACTGTGGGCTGCGCTAAAAGCTGTTCGAGGGCTTTGAGGAAAAGGGTGTTGGCCGCTTTCTCATCCTTGAGGCGCAACAGTAACAGCAAGGAGTGTATGCCCTCGGGAAGACCGTCACGCAAGCTCCGCTCTGTAAACTCGATAGACTTCTCGGGCGCAGTGCGGAGCAGGTCGTAAGCGGCATTGAAATTCTCGCTCATACGCTCGTCGGCGCGAGCCTCATTTGCTCGGTCTGTGGTGTCTGCGTCAATCACCCGCTTGGCCCAGGCTACGTCACGCCTGGCGATAATATTCAGAACGGCGCGACGCGCTCGGCCAAGCTCTTGACGCTCAGTAGAAGTAGCACTGCTTTGCGGCGCACTCAGGTCAAGCGCTTTCGAGAGGAGACGACGAGCAGAGGGCTCATCTTCCTTCCAGAGCAGGTCAGCGAGCCGGGCCAGAGCTTGGGCCTTGATCTGTACATTGTTCAGGGCCAGTAGCTCTTCTGAAAACCCTGCGACACGCAGAACCGCAAGCTTCTTTTGCTGCACAGCGAGGTCGCCCTCTGAAGCAGAGGCGGCGACAGGCTCTTGAGCTGCACCAGATCCCTTCGGCGCTTGTTGTTGAGCGAATCCACTGCAAGAGAGGATCGAGATGATGAGAATAGCTAAAACGCAATGAGGTCGTGCCATAGAGAGTAAACCTCCAACCTCATGTCGAAGACTGCTTCACCCTTCAGCTCTATCGCCGAGGAGGCAGAGCAACCCCTGAGCGATGATCATATTCCCGATGATGAATTGTCACAGCACGATGAGGTCTCATGAGAATCAAGACTGAGTAGCCAGGCCAAGGACTGTAGAGAGAAATGCACCTTCTCAGCCAATCAAGTGCCTGAACAATCTAGGCTCGACGCTCAGTAAAGTCAAGAATTTATATGACTGGGGATTGTCTAAATCAGAGAAGAAACAGAATCAATCAAGTTTACCGGGTAGTGTGGGTGTCAATATGCTAGTAAGTGGTAAAGATATATCTAACAAAATTGAATGATCGTTTTGCACAATTTGGCCGATTTCTGACTAAAACATATGCGAACCCGTAGTAATGAATACAAAAGCAATGCCCCGCTTTCGACGGGGCATATCCTTTTGACGGCTGCAATGTAGAATATATGTTAGTGTATGCGAAAGAATCCTAATCTAAAGGGCGGATTTAGAGGCTTTCGCAATGCGGAGGTCAGGGGTTCGACCCCCCTCTGCTCCACCAACAAATTCAGGCTTTTTTGGATGAAACGGCAAGCGCGCCAGCTTGCCGTTCTTCTTTTGGCGCGGATTTGATGTCGCCTCACTTTTTGTGTAAGTCAGCAACTCCGACCGTGAGCCCTGTGAAGAACCCGACCCGGGGGGCATCCGGATTAAGCCCAAAGCGCGCCCCGGCATCAAATACTAACCGCCTGTTGACCTTGTAGGTCACAGCGCCGAGCGCATATAAGCCTTTCGGCTGAACATCATCTTTCGTCTGCCCTGATAGCTCTCCCTGCAATCCAAAACCATTCTCGAATTGGCCTGCAAAAGAGAGAGCACCCTGACCGCCAGTGATCCAACCGTCTGCATGCTCCCGACCTACGACCAGCACCGCGCCGTTCAAGTCCATATCAATCTGGCCCACCTTCTTGCTGATTAGAGCCACGAACTTGTGGTCAACACGGCCAGTGCCGAGACCTTTCCGCGTACTCGCCGATGGCAGCTTGAGATAGTAAGCGAAGGCCAGCGCCGGGTGCTCTTTTGTATCCTTGAGCGATACGACTTGTAAGCCGAGGCGGGTGTCGCCGATGCCCGTCGCGCGCACGCCTGTCTCTTCTGTTTCTGATTTGACAATATCAAGATCGGCTTCCAGGAGAAGGCGGTCGCTCGCGGCATAGCGTAAGGCGAGGGGTACAGTCTGTTCCGAATGGAACTCTTGAGAGCGCAGATTAGCATCATAGCCCAATTCGAGTTGGAGCACGCCCGCCTTCTGGATTTCCGCTGGATTAGCCAGAGACGGACGCGAAGGCTTGATGAACTCTTCCTCTTCGGTTTGGATTGGAGCTGTCGTGGTCAAGGTGTCTGTGACAGGAATGCTTCTGATAGCCTGTTGCCCATCAATGGTTGAAGCAAATGACAAAAGAAGCCAGGCGAGAAAAACAAGTCTCTTGCTCATTGAACCCCCCGATTCGTAATTTGAGAGATGATGACTTTTAGAATAACTTCAGCGGCAAGTCAATAAGGAACAGGTCTCACCCTTAGCGGCCACGCCCGAAGCGCGTGCTCCTTCTAAGGGGCGCGCATTCGATGGCAGCTTAAGACTCCCCGTCGGCTTGCAAGAAACCAAATGGCACGGTTAACGTATTAACACTCAATCCAAATTCTCAATTTGGAATTCCGCTGGAACAGATGAGATAAAACTTTTAAGGAGTCTCTTATATGCGTTCTGTAAACTTACGGCTCTGCGGAGCTGCTCTTCTGGGGTTCGTCCTCGGTCTGGGCGCGGTGGCGCAGACGGCCGACTCGGGGCGCGGGTTCGACACCTCGCGCATGGACACGTCGGCTGCGGCCTGCACAGATTTTTATCAGTTCGCCAACGGCAACTGGCTGAAGGCGACGCAAATCCCCGCGGCCTTTTCCACCTGGGGCAGCTTTAACGTCCTGGCCGAGAATAACCGCAACACGCTGCGAGGGATTCTCGAAGATGCGGCCAAGAAGCAGACGGCCGCCAGGGGCAGCAACGAACAGAAGATCGGCGACTTTTACGCAAGCTGCATGGACGAGGCGAAAAGGGAGGCGCAGGGCGTCAAGCCCTTGCAGCCCGAGTTCGACCGCATAGAGAAGATTAAAGACCTGAGAGACTTTCAGGCCGAGGTCGCACACCTGCACCGCCAGGCCATCCCGACGCTGTTCGGCTTCGGCTCGCTGCCCGACCTGAAGAACAGCTCTATGGTCGGGGCCTTTGCCGGGCAGGGCGGATTGTCGCTTCCGAACCGCGACTACTACACGAAGGACGACGACAAATCCAAGGAGCTTCGTGAGAAGTTCGTGCAGCACGTCGGGCGCATGTTTCAACTGTTGGGCGACGACCCGGACAGGGCCGCAGCCAACGCTAAGACCGTGATGGCGATTGAGACCCGTCTCGCTCAGAATTCGCGCTCGCCCGTAGAGCTGCGCGACTTCACCAAGCAGTACAACATGATGAACCTCGCGCAGTTGAAGAGCCTGACGCCCAACTTCTCCTGGCCGGACTACTTCCAGGGCATCGGCGCGACCAATATCAAAGAGATCAACGTCGGGCATCCGGAGTTCTTCCAGGCCGTGGATAAGATGTTGACGGAAGTTCCGCTCTCCGACTGGAAGACCTACCTGCGCTGGCAACTGATTACGGCGACGGCCTCGGCGCTCTCATCGAAGTTCGATAACGAGAACTTCGACTTCTTCTACAGGACTCTCGAAGGGCGCAAGGAACAGTACCCGCGCTGGCGTCGCTGTGTGGCCGCGACGGACGCCTACCTGGGCGAGGCGCTCGGGCCCGTCTACGTCGCCAAGGCTTTCACGCCCGAGTCTAAGGCGCGTATGCAGACGATGATTAATAATCTCATCACGGCCTTTCGCGAGCGCATCTCTAAGCTCGACTGGATGAGCGATGAGACGCGGCGCGAAGCCATCTCGAAGCTCGACGCCTTCAAGCAGAAGATCGGCTACCCTGAAAAGTGGATAGACTATTCTTCGCTCAACGTGACGCGCGATTCCTACCTGGAAAACGTGCTGCGCTCCGGCCAGTTTGCGCAGGCGCGCGACCTGAACAAGATCAACAAGCCAGTAGACCGCACGGAATGGGGCATGACGCCCCCGACCGTTAACGCCTACAATAACTGGCTCTATAACGAGATAGTCTTTCCCGCAGGCATCCTGCAAGCGCCTTTCTTCAGCCCGCAAGCCGACGACGCGATCAACTACGGGGCCATCGGCGCAGTCATCGGCCACGAGATCACGCACGGCTTCGACGACCAGGGCGCGAAGTTCGACCGCGAGGGCAACCTCAAGAACTGGTGGACGGCCGCCGACCTGAAGAACTTCGAGCAGCGCTCCGAGTGCATCGTCAAACAGTTCGGCGCGTACGAAGTGGAGAAGGGGCTCAACATGCAGGGCAAGCTGGTGGCGGGCGAATCCATAGCCGACCTGGGCGGCCTCTACGTGGCTTATGACGCCTTCCAGAAGTCCATGCAGGGCAAGCCGCGCCCCGAAAAGATCGGCGGCTTCACGCCCGAGCAGCGTTTCTTTCTCGGATGGGCCCAGGTCTGGGCCGAGAAGGCTACGCCCGAGTACGAGCGATTGATGGCGCAAAGCAACCCGCACCCGCTCGCGCGCTTTCGCGTCAACGGCCCGCTCTCGAACATGCCTGCCTTCGCCGAAGCTTTCCAGTGCAAGACGGGCGACGCGATGGTGCGCCCCGCATCAGACCGCTGCCTGATCTGGTAGCCCTCTGAGGCGTTGCGCTGTCTGATACTAAAAGGGCTCGGACTTCAACTTTTGAAGTCCGAGCCTCTTTCGTTTCAAAGCCTGTAAAGCTTATCGCCGCTTGCCGCGAGCCGGATGGGCCTTCGCCGTGTGAGACTTCTTTGCCGTAGACTTGGCCGTCGCCTTTTTCTCGCTTTGACGCTTCTCTTTTCTACGCTCCTCTTTGCGGGCGGGCCTTTCGCTTTCGTCCTCGTTCTTGACAGTTTTCTCTGGGGCAGTCCTGGCGAGCGATTCCTGGACGAACGATTCTTCGGGCCTTTTGCCGTCGATGAAGGCAAAGACGTGATAGTGATCGCGGTTTTCGCGCAGGACTTCGATGCGGCCTTCGTCTTCTAACTGGGCCAAGTGGGCCATCACGTGCGACTGCTCCTCGGCCGTCATGAAGCGGTAATAGATGTCGAAGGCGAGCCCGGTGGAATGCGGAGGCGTCGCAATCAGCGTGGCGTTAGGGTTCACCTTGCTGAGCATGTGCTGGTACTCTTCGGGCCGCACGAGCGAGGTGATCGGCAGCGGGCGGTCGAACTTCTGCTTGTAGGAAGCGGCAATCTCTTCCATGACCTTGAGCGCCTCGGGCCGTAGGGCGCTCAGCATCCGCACCTTCAGCTCTCGCCGCGCGGACGCATCCGTGAGGTCGTAGGAGCGGCCCGAGAAATCCTTTGCGAAGCTCTCAAGCGCCTCGTAATCGGCGAGAAGCTTCTGCCTCCGCTCGGGCTCGCCGTAAGCCAGGTCGAGCAGCTCTTTTCGCTCCTCTTGAGCCTTGAGCTCTTTCTCCTTACGCGCGAGCTGCGCCGCGAGCTTCGAGCGCCGCGCCCTTTCCCGCTTATTCGTCCGCCCAAGCTCCTCTTTGAGCGCCGTCGCCTCGCCTTCCAGGCTGGATAAAGAGTCCGCTATGTGGGCGTACTCTCTCTCAAGCTCCGCCGCGCCGTAGAGCGAGAGCCGCTGCCCTGTAGCTTTGTCATAGGAGGTGAAAGGCTCCGTGTCGGCGGTTCCACCGACGCCCAGGAGGATGTAGTTTTCGGTGACGGGCCGCAGCGTCACAAGCTCGCCCTTCTTCAACAGCCCCGAAAGCCCTATGAAATCCGTCGGCGTCTCGAACCTGTGCTCGCGCCATTCGGCCACCTGTATGGCCAGAAAGCGGCGCGTGTCGCTGTAGTGCGCAAGCTCAGGCGGAACCGAGACCTGGGCCTGCTTGCCCGTCGGCTCGCCCCTCTCCTCTTTGACCTTCATGACGGCCTGTTTCCAGGCGTTGATCTCGGCGGCCTCGGCCGTCGCGCTCAGGGGAATCAGAATGCTCAGGCCGTGGCGCGCGCGCCGCTTCAGGCCCGGCAGTATCAACAATGCCACGGCGACCGCCGCCGCGATCAGCAGAAAGGGCACAAATTCCCGGCGGATTTTTCTCTCTTCCATCGCTAAAATTTCCGTTGATAGTAAGCTGGTTCTGGGCTTAAGGGGGGTTACGCTACGGCTGTTTCGGTCGGCCCCGGCAATTATGCGGGAGTAGCTTTGATGACGTTTCGAGGCCGAAAGTACGCTGCACGCTCTCTGGAAAAAGAGATAAATTTTCCGTAGGCATTTGGGCCCGTGTGGTGATATTCTTCGCCACGCTTCACCGAAAAGTAGTCGTCACTAATGGGCCAAAGGGTAAAACTCAGCTTGGAGGCTGCCACAAATGGCAATCAATGTCGTCATAGACCTCTCTCATTTCAACCCGGTGACTAGCTTCAGCGAGATCAAGAGCGACGGTATCGTCGGCGTGATACATAAGGCCACGGAAGGAACCAGTTACGTTGACTCGCAGTACGCGGCGCGCAAGAGCGAGGCGCTGGCCGCCGGTCTCTGGTGGGGCGCGTATCATTTCGCCACGGGCGACGATGCGACCAAGCAGGCAGAGCATTTCCTCTCGGTCGTCAATCCGGGCCCCCAAGACCTGCTCGTACTAGACTTCGAGCAGAATACGCAGGGCAGCAGCATGTCGCTGGCCGGAGCCGAGCAGTTTGTGACTTATGTGCAGGGCCAGACCGGCCGCTGGCCGGGTCTCTATTCGGGCTCCTACATGCATCAACTGCTGGGGACGGGGACGAACGCGACGCTGGCTAATTGCTGGTACTGGCTCTCGGAGTACGGCTCGACGCCGCATGTTCCGCCGAACTGGCCGACCTGGACTATGTGGCAGTACACGGACGGGCAGGTGGGCCCGGAGCCGCATTCCGTCTCGGGCGTCGGCAACTGTGACCGGGATCAGTTCAACGGCGACCTGGACGGGCTCACGAAGCTCTGGGGATATGCCGTAAGCCCACAGGCAAGCCCACAGGCAGGCTAAAGGGCTCGGCCAGCTTGCTCTTCAAAACGCGAGCGCACGCTCGAAGGTGCGCTCGGCCTCCTACTTCTCTGTCGCCCTCCGGCCTCCCGAGGGGCAACCCCTTCGTTTGCGGGCCGCATCCATTCCGACAACGCACGTCTCTCCCGCTTGCAAAAGCCGCACGTTCTTGCTAAACCTCGGATGCGCGAAAGCTCATCCGTCCGAGCCATCGAAAAACAATTTGGGTACGTTCCGGGAGGAGAAGATGAAGAAGAGTTTGACAGCCCCTTTGCTCGCCACGGCGCTCGTCCTGTCGATGAGCCTGCCCGCTCTGGCCGACACCATTCGCCTCAAGGACGGCAGCGTCATTCGCGGCCAAGTCATAGGCTTCGGCAATCAACAGTTCACGGTGCTCGTCGGCACGGGCACACGCGGTCGCCGCAGCCGCATCACGCTCTACATGGAAGATGTAGACACCATCGAGTTCGATTCCTTCACGGGCGCTGCCGGCTCAGACACATCAGGCGACGACGCCTCTGCTGCCGGGCCGAGCACACAGAGCCCGCGCACAGACTCCTCGCAGCCGAGTGCTCGTCCACAGCCCGGCACAACGACCACGGGCGGGCGCGCTATTCCTCCGCAGCCGACGACCGCGAGGCCCAGCGCCCCTTCCTCTTCGCCCACCTTCTTCCAGATCAATACGCGCGTGCGCGGCGATGCTACGACCAACGGCTGGACGAACAGCGGCCTGGTCGTCAGGCAGGGCCAGCGCCTACGCATCTCTGCGACGGGCAGGGTCTTGCTCGGCGGCGGAAGAGTCGCCACTCCGGCGGGCCTGACGGGCGTGCCCGACAACGAGAAGCTGATGCGCAACGAGCCTACCGGGGCGCTCATAGCAGTCATCGGCGACGACAACGACGATTTCATCCTCATCGGCCGCAGCCGCGAGTTTACGGCCCAACGCGACGGCGTCCTCTTCCTCGGCGTTAACGAGGGCAACCTGGCCGACAACACCGGCGCTTACGACGCGGTCATAGAAGCCGAAGCGATCAGCACCACCACGCAACGCTAAAAGATAGGTCAGTAAGGGAAAGAGGAAGGATGAAGAGTATGCTTTTCATCCTTCCTCTTTCCCTTTTGCCCTTCGCTCGCGGGCAAACGCTCGACATCTCCCGTGCATCAGAAAAACATGCGTCAGCAGCCTCGATAAGGCCGGGTTGTGAGGACTAAGGGTTTAAATCGTGCTCCTGGATAGCGCGCCTCTCGCCTCCGCTTTTTCCGTAGCTTGACCGCGCCCGCTGGCTGCGCCTATATTTTTCAGTCAGCCACCGTGCGTCCCTGAATGCCCCTGGTTTTGTGTCCTCTTTTGCTTTCAAAGGAACGGTTCTATGAGACGTTTTAGCTCCCTTCGTCGCCTCCAGGCCGTGGCGCTTCTCTGTGCGCTGCTCTTTGGAGTCGCCGGCCCCCTACAGGTCTTTGCGCAGTCTCGCCGCCAGCCGCCCGTCAGTAACCAGAAGAAGAATCGTCGCCCCGGCGAGGGCACGCAGCAAACCGGCGGACAGCAGCAGGAACAGTTGCCGCCAGACATCGTGGGCAAGCCGCAGGAGGCCGAAACCATCAGCGTTACGACTGCGGTCGTCAACGTTGACGCCGTCGTCTACGAGAAGAAGAGCAAGCAGATCATCACCAACCTGAAGAAAGAGAATTTCGCCATCTTCGTTGACGGCGTCAAAAAAGAGGTCACAAACTTTGCCACGCCCGAAGCGCCGATCACGGTCGCGATGGTGCTCGAATATTCCAAGCTGACGAACGCCCTGAGCGGCGATTACTGGGAGGAGGGGCGCTACGAGGTCATCCGGCCGATGGCCATGTTCCTGACGCAGTTCGTCAAGCCGCCCGACGATTACGTCTCCGTCATAGCCTACGACATACGGCCCACGCCGCTCACGGATTTCACCAACAATCCGGCGCGCATCAACGAGGTCATCAACCTGCTCTTGAGGAACCGCCCGGCCTTTACCGAAACAAACCTGTTCGACGCGCTGAAGTTCACGCTCGTCGGCGGGCGCGGCGACGCCGTGGTGCTGGACAATTCGGAATCGAGCACGGCCGAGTATGACGGCCTCTCAAGTTTGCAGGGACGCCGCCGCGCCGTCGTCCTGGTCGCCTCCGGCCTCGACACCTTCAGCAAGATCAACTATGACCAGGCGCGCAAGATCACGCAGAACGCAGGCGTCCCCATCTACATCATCGGGACTGCCAATCTGTTCTTCAAAAAGTACGGCGATCAGCTCAGCGATGTGGACGGGCCCTTCGGCAGCATCACGCCCGGAAGGATGAGCTTCCTACAGGCGCAGAACGCCCTGCGCACCTTCGCCAAGGAGACGGGCGGCATGTACTTTCCAGTCACCTTCCAGGGCGAGCTGCCGAGCGTGCTTCAGACCATCAACGGAGTGCTGCGCAGCCAGTACAGCCTCGGCTTCAACCCGGGCGAAGAACGCGACGGCAAACAACACAAGATTGTCGTCAAGGTAGATGTCAACGGCGACGGCCAATACGACGATAAAGAGTTCGTCGTCCAGAGCCGCCAGTTCTACAACGCACCCAAAGACAAATAAAGCAGTGGCAAGTGACGAGTGACAAGTGACGAGTAAGAGCAACAGCTTTTCCCTCGTCACTTGTCACTCGTCACTGCTTTCACAGCCCATATAATCTGAGACGGAATTCGTCGTTGAAGGCGTGGATTTCGGCGCGGCGTCCCGAGAAGGTGCGCGCGCGGCGCAGGAGTTCGGGCAGGCCGCCCCTTGCGAGGCTGAGGCCGTAAGCCTGGCTCGAAAAGATTGCGGCCGTCTGCGGGTTGAGGCGTTGAGGAACGCCGTAGCGGATAGCCCTCAAGGCGGCCGGGGCAAAGCCTGCCGTGCGGCGCGCGTTTGTGATCTCTATCGAGCGGTCGAAGATATGTATGCGCGTCGCCACGTCGCGCAAGGCAAGATCACGATGCACGAGCGCGTTGGCGAGCCCCTCGCCCACAGCGCCGCGATGATAGTTAGCGCGGGCCGCGACCACACTTTGCTCCTCTGCTCCCTCACGCCCGCTTCTGCCTGGAAGCGTGCGCGGGCGCTCGTCCCACAGGTCGCAATAACGACTGATGAAGCGCAGGGCCGACTCGTAGAGCGTGTGCAGATTGCCACTGAGTTGCACGCGCTCTACTTCCGGGGCTTGCGAGGCGTCGCCCGCGAAGCGCGTGGCGATGACCTGCGAGCGCGGCAGCAACTCAGCCACGCGCTCGTCGCGCCCGAACAGCAGCAGCCCGGCCACGGTCGGCATCACTTCACCCATATTGCCCGCCGCCAGCAGCAGGTCTCGCTTGAGCACATCGCCGGTCGGGTAGCCGACGGCGGAGGCTTCCATCTCGAAGGCGTCGCCCTCGAACTCGCGGACGAAGCTCCACAGGTGCGCTTCGTCTATGTCGCGCATGGAAGCGCCGAGCACGGGGATGTTCTCGTAGCCGAAGGGGCGCGCCTCGTCCATCATCGCGGAGAGTTCTTCGCGCGAAGCCTCGCGCTTCTCAGAGCCTATGCGCATGTAGAAGCGGCCGTCGCGCGTGCGATATGGGCGGCGTTTGCCGTCCACGTCGAGGGCGACTATGCGGCGACCGTTGTCGAAGGCTATGCGATCAATGTAGGGGACGAGCGCCGGTTGAATCTCTTCGCGACAGATACGCACCAGCTCTTCCTGCACGTCTTCGGCGTCGTCCACGCCTTCGACTCTGAGCTGGTCGTTGACGCCGAAGACGATCACGCCGCCGCCCGTGTTGGCAAGGGCTACGATCTCCTGCGCGATCTTTTCCGGGTTCGAGAGCTTGACCTTCAGCTCAAGGAAAGTATCCTCGCCGCCTCTGACCAATCGCATCAGCTCCGTGCGCGAAGTCTGAGGGGCCGGGACGGAAGACAGGTATTCCGTGAAGGAGCGTTCCGTCGTGGGTTCGTGGCGCTGGTTGCTGCGGTATTTTCTGCGAGCCATTTGTGTCTGGACGGGGCCTGCACCCTCCCGCCCGGATGCCCTCTGGCCGAAAGGCTCGTCCTCATCGCGGGCGCGACGAGCCTCTCGGCCGAGCATCACTGGAATAAAAAAAGGGATGAGGGATGAGGGCGGAGGGATGAAAGATGAAAAAGCTCAATCGCTTTTAATTCATCCCTCATCCCTCCGCCCTCATCCCTTCAATCTTCCGCCTGTCCGCTGACGGCTTCTAGTATCTCGACTTCGCGCCGGGCAAGCGTTCGTCCCTGCCTCTCAAGCAGCAAGGGATAGAGCGCCAGAGCCACGCACGCGACGCCGAGCAGTGTAACATACTTGACGATTAAACTCCGTGCGAGATACCCGGCCGCGGCGGCCAGCACGGGCGCAAGGCCCATCAGCAGGGCTACGGGGAGCAGCAATAGCCCCGCTATGCCTGAAACGTTCAGGCGCTTGCCGAACTGCAAGCGTTTGGGAAAGTGTATCGAGAGCAGGTTGCCGATGAGCGCCTGCACGACGGCATAGACCGGAAAGCAGAGCGCAATGAAGAGGAGCGCACCGAGCGAGACATCACGAAAGGCCAGCTCGTTGACCGCGACCAGGACTGTCGAGAAGAGCAGTGCCAGCAGGCTCGTCACCATATTCTTGCCCAGCAGGATCAGGCGTCTGGGCACGGGCGCGAGAATCAGCGTACGCATCCCGCCCTCTTCGTAGGCGAAGAGATTGCAGGCGATGGAACTGAGAATCATAAAGACGTAGAGCACCCAGGCCGCCGGTATCAAACCTTCTCCGTAAGGCGCAAACTCTGCGCCGAACGGATTACTGCCCGCAAGAAATCCACTGCCGCCGCCACGCTTGCCACGGCCGCCCACGCCCGGCGCTATTCTGAACGCGAGCAGGATCAAAGGCATCAGCGCCAGTACACGCAATTGCGCATTGCGCATGGCGTAGCGCAGCTCCTTCTCGAAGATGGCCGAAAGCGGCGCGGATAGCAAGGGCAGATACCAGCCGGCCTGTCGCTCGTCGCTCGCGCTCGGCCTCGTGCGGTCTGAGCCGGTGCGCGCTGCGCCGCCTGCCCTTAGAGCCGCACGACGCGCCATGCGATATGTGACCGCCGCGAGAGCCACTGCGTAAACGACGAGCGTCACGAGCGCCAGCCAGTAATCTCCACCGCCGCCCTCGTGCAGGCCGCTCGTCAAGGCCACGGCCGTAGCCCCGGGCGGCGTCCAGCGCATCCCGCGAAACGCCTCGCCGTGGCGCGAGATGAGACCGACCAGTTGGCCCAGGAAAGCGCCCGAGAGCGCGACCACTGCGCCGAGCAGCGCGACGAGCGTCTCGCCGCGCGTCCGCCTGCTTCTAATCAGAGCGCCGACCGCCGTCTGTGTCCATTTCGTCAACGCGAGCCCGAAGATGATGGCGCACAGGGCGGCCGCGAGCGACGCCGCGAGCCTTTCGTTCCTGAGACCTGCGCCCGTGCCTATGGCGAGCATGGCCGGCACGGCGAAGATAGAACCGAGGCTCGACAACTCGCTGAAGAAGTCTATGGCGAAGAGCTTGCGCAGGGAGATGGGGTAGAGCAGCAAGCGGCCAGGGTCGAACTGTCCGACGCTGCCGAGCGTCAGAGGCAGCGTGGCCCACAGCAGGTAGAGCGTAGCCAGCAGCGTGAAGAGGAAGAAGCGGTTCGTCTGTGCCGATCCGCCCATCTCGACGGCCAGGCTCGTCGCAACGGGCGACGACAGATAGTAAGCTGCGAAGCCCAGCCCCGTGGCGATCACGAGCGAGAAGGCGAGCGCGGCGACAGAGCCGAGGACGGATGCTGCGCTCGTCACCAACCCTTTGCGCGAGCCTATTGAGCGGCGAAACAGCTTCCACTTTAACCAGATGAGCGCGACCGTTTGCCCCATGTGTTATGAATTAAGGACGACGAAGAACTGTGCGCCGCAGAGGGGCCGATTCACGCGTACCTTTCCTCTGTGGCCTCGACGATCTCCCTGATGATGGTCGCCAGATCATAACGGTAAGCCCACTCGGGATAATCCCCCTGGAACTTGCGCACATCGCTGATCCACCAGATATGGTCTCCGGAGCGGGCCTCGTCCGAGAGCCGGTAATTGAGTCGCTTGCCGCAGAACTCCTCTGCGTACTGAATCGCTTCCAGCACGGAGCAGTTGCTATGGCGCGAGCCGCCCATGTTGTACACGGCTCCGACTCCCGGCCTTTGCAGAAAATGCCAGAAGGCGTTGACCAGATCGTAAGAGTGTATATTATCGCGCACCTGCTTCCCCTTGTAGCCGTAAATCGTGTAGGTCTTGCCCGTGACGGCGCACTTGACCAGGTAGGCCAGAAAGCCGTGCAGCTCCGCCCCCGAATGAGCGGGCCCGGTCAGACAGCCGCCTCTGAAGACGCCTGTCTTGAGCCCGAAATAGCGGCCGTACTCCTGCGTCAGGACATCCGCTGCGACTTTGCTCACGCCGAACAGGCTGTGCTTGGACTGGTCAATGGTCATCATCTCGTCAATGCCGTGGGCGAAGTAAGGATGCGACTCCTCTATCTCCCAGCGCGTCGCTCGTTCGACGAGCGGCAGGTAGTTGGGCGTGTCGCCGTAGACTTTATTAGTCGAGGTGAAGATAAAGGCCGCATCGGGCGCGAAGCGGCGCGTGGCTTCGAGCAAGACGAGCGTTCCGTTGGCGTTGATCGTAAAGTCTGTGAAAGGCTCGCTGGCGGCCCAGTCGTGGCTCGGCTGCGCGGCCGTGTGAATGACGGCCGCGATGTTTTTGCCGAACTCCTCGAATATCCTGTCGATGCCCTCTTGGTCACGGATGTCCACGGGCAGGTGCGTGAAATTCCGTAGCTCTTTCTTGAGCTGCTCGGTATTCCAGTTGGTCGAAGCATCTTCGCCAAAGAAATAGCGGCGCATATCATTATCAATGCCGACGATCTGCATCCCCTGCTGGTGCAGGAATTTCACAGTCTCGCTTCCAATCAAACCAGCCGCCCCGGTAACGATAGCAACCGACATCGCTCGTCCCCCATTTGTGCTTCAAGCTATAGGATTTTAGTAGACCGAGATTCCTGGCTGAGGATATTTTGGCCTCACTCTTGGTTCGAGGGGGCGCACGGGCGCTCATCCCAAAGGTCTCGCGTATATTAGTATAACAAAGCCGGGATTTCACAGTCTGCCTATGTCTGGCGATCAACACATCCACGCCTACGTCGGGCTCGGCTCGAACCTGGGCGACCGGGCCGCCTACTTGCTGCTCGCCGTGCGCGGCATGATGAGCGCGGGCCTCAGAGTGCGCCGCCTCTCAAGCCTCTACGAGACGGAACCCGTGGAGGTCACAGACCAGCCGGCGTTTCTCAACATGGTGGCCGAGCTGGACGGCTCGGCTCTTCCCTCGCCCGAACAACTGCTCGCGCGTCTGCTGCGGATCGAATACGCGCTCGGCCGCCGCCGCTCGAAGAGGCGCGGGCCCCGCACGATTGACTTAGACCTCCTCTTCTACGGCGAAGAGCAACGCGCCACCGCGTTTCTCACCCTGCCCCACGCGCGCCTCTCCGAGCGCCGCTTCGTGCTCGTCCCGCTCTGCGAGCTGAACCCGCACCTGCATCACCCTGCGCTCGGGCGCACCGTCGGCCAGCTCCTGACAGAGACAGCCGACACGGCGAAGGTCACAAAATGGAAGGGATGAGGGCGGAGGGATGAGGGATGAAAAAGACAGAAGCTTTTCTTTCATCCCTCCGCCCTTGCTTTTAGTTGCGAGTGCCGGGCGCGCTCGCCTATAATCGGGCTCTTGCGCACCTCGTATCCTTTGGAGTACAGAACGTCGGTGGTGTCCGGGGTTTTGGAACCGGCGTCCCCGCGTGTCGGCCTGGAGAAAGAAGTTCAAGGATGGCTTATCTCAAACCGCAGCGTCCCGAAAAAGTGACGGCCCCCTCTTTGCGGGCCAGCAAGCAGAGGGGCGAGCGGCTCGTCTGCTTGACGGCTTATGATTACCCGACCGCGCGCATCGTTGACGAAGCGGGGACGGACATCATCCTCGTCGGCGATAGCGTTGGCAACGTCGTCTTAGGCTACGGCAACACCGTGCCCGTCTCTCTGGAAGAGATTCTCCGCCACACGCGCGCCGTCCGTCGCGGAGTCTATCGCGCCCTGCTCGTCTCTGACATGCCTTACGGCTCCTATCACACGGGCGCGGACGATGCCGTCCGCAACGCGCTGCGCCTGATTAAGGAGGGGGGCGCGGAGGCGGTCAAGCTCGAAGGCGGCCGAACGCGCGCCCCGCTGGTCAAGCGCCTGGTGGACGAAGAGATTCCCGTGATGGGCCACATCGGATTGACGCCGCAATCTGTCAACAAGCTCGGCGGCTTTCGCGTCCAGGGAAAGACTGCCGAGGCCGCGCGCGCCATCATTGACGACGCGCGGGCCCTTGAAGAGGCCGGCGCATTCGCCATCGTCTTAGAAGTCGTCCCGCGCGAGATCGCCCGTCTCGTCACAGAGGCGGTCAACGTCCCGACCATAGGCATCGGCGCGGGCCCGCATTGTGATATTCAGGTCGTCGTCCTTCACGACCTGCTCGGCCTCTCCTTCGGCAAGCTGCCCCGCTTCGTGCGCCAGTACGCCAACCTGCATCAGACGATGACGGACGCCATCAGCCGTTTCGCCGAGGACGTGCGCTCCGGGTCTTACCCCTCGGACGCGGAGTCCTATGGACTTCCGGCAGAGGCCGCCGCCGAGCTGAACATCAGAACGCCCGACAAGGATGCCGAGGTCGAGAAATAGCTGAGCGGCCGTTCACTTCTTTTTATGGAGATAATCAATCGCCGTCAGCGCATGAGCTCAGTGTCGCGTAAGGTGCGACGCCAGCAGGACAAGACTATCGGGCTCGTGCCGACGATGGGCGCGCTTCACGAGGGCCACCTGAGCCTCGTGCGCGAGGCCCGCCGCATGTGTGACGTGGTGGTCGTCTCGGTCTTCGTCAATCCGACGCAGTTCGGGCCCGGCGAAGATTTCGCCAACTACCCGCGCGACCTGACGCACGACGCGGGCGTCCTGACCGACTATAACGTCGATTACATCTTCGCGCCGACGGCCGAAGAGATTTACCCGAAAAACTTCTCGACCTACGTCACGGTCGAAGGCTTGTCCGAGCAGATGGAAGGCGTGTCTCGGCCCGGCCACTTTCGCGGCGTCGCCACGGTCGTCACCATCCTCCTGAACATCGTTCGGCCCGACTTCGCCTTCTTCGGCCAGAAGGACGCGCAGCAGACCGTGATCGTCAAAAGGCTCGTGCGCGACCTGGCCTTCGAGACGGAGATTGTCGTGCTGCCGACCGTGCGCGAAGAGCGCGGCCTGGCGCTCTCATCCCGGAACACTTACCTGAACGGCGAGGAGCACGACGCCGCGCAGGTCATCTATCGAGCCCTGATGCACGCCAAGCAGGTCTACAAGGACGGCGAGCGCAACGGCTCGCGCCTGGCAGGCGTCGTGCGCTCGGCCATCGAAGCGGAGCCGCGCGCGCGCATAGACTACATCAGCATCACGGACGCAGACACGCTCGAAAAGCTCGACAAGCTGGACGACCGCACAGTCCTCATCTCCGTCGCCGCCTACATCGGCAAGACACGCCTGATCGACAACATAGTGCTCAATCGCAAGAAGGAGGGCGGAGGAGCGAAGAACTAATGATGAATGATGAATAAAAAGCAGTTTATCTTTCATTCATCATTCCGCCTTCTGCATTTCCTCTAATCTCCATCTTCACTTAAAATTCAATTAATGGCAGAGAAAAAACAGAAAGCTCATATCGAATTCACCTTGAACGGCGAGCCGGTGGAGGCTGCCTTTGCGCCGCACAAGACGCTGCTGGAAGTCTTGCGCGAAGACCTCGGCCTGATGGGCACAAAGCACGGCTGCGAGCTTGGCGAGTGCGGCACTTGCGCAGTCCTTCTAGACGGCCGCAGCGTGCTTTCCTGCCTCGTGCTCGGCCTCGACGTCGAGGAGCGTGCTGTTGAGACCGTCGAAGGCATGAGCGATGGGCCCACGCTTCACCCCTTGCAGGAGACTTTCGCAGACCTCGGCGCGGCCCAGTGCGGCTACTGCACGCCCGGCTTCCTGCTCGTAGCCCTTGAGCTTTTAAAGAATAACCCGCGCCCCTCGCGCGACGAGATCAAAGAAGCTCTGAGCGGCAATCTCTGTCGCTGCACGGGCTATATTAAGATCTACGAGGCGGTGGAGCTGGCCGCTGCGCGCCTGCGCGGCGAAGAGTTTGAGCTGCCCAAAGAGAGCGTTTATGGTTATGAGTAAGAACGGTGGCAACGGGACGGGAGGCCGCAGGGGCGAGCCGCTGAAGGTCGTCGGCAAACCCTTTCGCAAAGTGGACGCGCGCAGCAAGTGCGCCGGGCAGACTAAATTCGCCGACGACATAGTGCTGCCGCGCATGCTCTACGCCAAGCTCCTGCGCAGCCATGAGCCGCACGCTCTCATCAAGCGCATAGATACTTCAAAAGCAGAAGCGTTGCCGGGCGTCTTCTGTGTCATCACGGGCCCAGACCTCCCCATCCCTTACGGCATCCTTCCCGTCAGCCAGGACGAGCACACGCTCTCGATAGACAAGGTGCGATTTATCGGCGACCCCGTCGCGGCCGTCGCCGCCGTAGACGAAGACACGGCCTTTGAGGCCATCAACCTGATCGAGGTCGAGTACGAACGGCTTCAAACCATCACCAATATCGAAGAGGCGCTGATGGTTGACGAGCCGCGCATACATGAATACGGGGACGGCGGAAACGTTCATAAGAAAGTCCACCTCGAATTCGGCGACCTGGAGCGTGGGTTTGCCGAAGCAGACCTCGTGCGCGAAGACATCTTCTTCTACGAAGGCAACACGCACTTGCCTATGGAGCAGCACGCGGCGGTCGCGCACTTCGATCCGGACGGCAAGCTGACGCTCTGGTCTTCGACGCAGACGCCGCACTACGTTCATCGCGCCCTCTCGAAAGTCCTTGAGATGCCGGCCGCTCACATCCGCGTGATAGCCACTCCGAACGGCGGCGGCTTCGGCGGCAAGAGCGACCCCTTCAACCACGAGGTAGCCGTCTGCGAGCTTGCGCGCCGCACGGGCCGTCCCGTCAAGATCACGCTGACGCGCGAGGAGGTCTTCTACTGTCATCGCGGCCGCCATCCTGTGCTGATGCGGATTAAGACCGGCGTGAAAAAGGACGGCGCGATCACGTCTATGGACTTCGATTCTTACCTGGACGGCGGCGCGTACGGCTCTTATGGCGTGGCCTCTACTTTCTACACGGGGGCGCTGCAAACCGTCACTTACGAAGTCCCGCGCTATCGCTTTCGCGGCGTGCGAGTCTTTACCAATAAGCCGCCCTGTGGGCCCAAGCGCGGGCACGGCACGCCGCAGCCCCGCTTCGGCCTCGAAATCCACATGGACAAGATCGCCGAAGCCCTCGGCCTAGACCCGGCCGAGATGCGCCTGAAACATCTGGTCAAGCCTTACTCGGTGACGGCCAACTACCTGCGCATTGGCAGCATGGGGCTCGGCCGCTGCATAGAGAAAGTGGTCGAAGGCTCGCGGTGGAAAGAGAAGTTCCGAAAGCTCCCTTTTGGCAAGGGCGTTGGGCTCGCGTGCAGCTCTTACATCTGCGGCGCTGGCCTGCCGATCTACTGGAACAACATGCCGCACTCGGGCGTGCAGCTTGGGCTTGATCGCCAGGGCGGCGTGCGCGTCCAATGCGGCTCGACAGACATCGGCCAGGGCTCGGATTCCGTCCTCGCCTACGTCGTCGCCGAAGTCCTCGGCATAGACCCCTTCGACATCCGCGTCGTCACCGCCGACACAGACCTGACGCCCGTAGACCTCGGCAGCTATTCGAGTCGCGTCACGCTGATGACCGGCAACGCCGCGCTTCAAGCGGCCGAGCGCGCACGCGAGCTTCTCGCAAGCGCCGTCGCCGAAAAGCTCTCCGTCCCCCCGGAGAACCTCTCTTTCGCAGAGCGCCGCGTCTTCGATGTCGAGAACCCCGAAGTGGGCGTCACCTTCGCCGAGGCCGTCGTGCTCGCCGAATCCAAGTTCGGAACCATCGGCACAGTCGGCTCATACACGCCGCCGCGCTCGCCCGGCAAATTTAAAGGCGCGGGCGTGGGCCCATCGCCAGCCTACAGCTACTCTGCCGCCGTTGCCGAGGTGGACGTTGACCCCTCGACCGGCTTCGTCACCGTAGAGCGCATCTGGATCGGCCACGACATAGGACAATCGATCAATCCCATGCTCGTCATGGGCCAGGTCGAGGGCGGCGTCTACATGGGATTGGGCGAAGCCCTGATGGAAGAGATGACTTATCGCGCCAATCGCAACGTAGTGCACAAGTTCCCCTCGCTTCTGGAATACAAGAGCCCGACGACCCTTGAGATGTGCGACGTTAAGACCTACCTCATAGAGGACGCAGACCCGAACGGCCCCTTCGGCGCGAAAGAGGTGGGCCAGGGGCCGCTCCTGCCCGTCATGCCCGCAGTCGCCAACGCCGTCTACGATGCCGTCGGCGTGCGCGTAGACGAAGTGCCGATCACGCCCGAGAAAGTGCTGGCGGCGCTGCGCGACAAGGCCAAAGGCAAGGAAGGGCGCTTCGGCCCCAAAGCCGTGCCCGCCGTCGAGTGGCCCGACCCCCTCAAGGTCTTGACGCCCGACGAAGGCGGCGACGGACGAGAGATGCCGCGCGTCGCAGTGCATTCATAAAAGGATTAGCAGTGCGATTTGAGTGGGATGATGAAAAGGCGATCAGCAATCTGGAGAAGCACGGCGTTAGTTTCGGAGAAGCGACGGAAGTTTTCTATGACCCGAATGCGCTCGAAGGCTATGACCCGGAGCATTCAGATGAGGAGAACCGTTTTTTCATCATCGGTCTGTCGAGCAGGCGAGTGCTGTACGTCATCTATGCAGAGCGGACAGGCGATGTAGTACGCATCGTCTCGGCGAGAAGGGCCAATAAAGCGGAGCGTGAGAATTATGAGCGATCATGAAAAGCATAGACCCTTAGTCTTCTCCGTCGTTGAAGACGATGGCGAGAACGTAATCATAGAGATTACCGAGGAAGATTACCGGCGCGATCTGGCAGCAGGCATCGCAGAGGAGGACACTCTTAAGCCCGGGCGCTACAAGATGAAGCGCGGCGGATTCCTCGCTCGTCACCCTGAACTGAAGATTCAAGAAAGAAAGAGAGCCTGATTCGTTCTTCACTATTAAGGGAGATGCTGCACGCGAATGTATATTAATAGATCAAGGGAACTAATAAGACCGTTATGATGAGACTTCCGAAATTCACTTACCGCGTGCCGCGCGAGGTCGGGGACGCGGTGAGGATGATGGGCGATGCCGGGCCGGAGGGGCAGTTCGTGGCCGGGGGCACAGACCTTTATCCGAATATGAAGAGGCGGCAGCAGACGCCTAAGACTGTGATCTCCGTGACGCGGCTCAAAGAGCTGCACGAGATCAGGGGCGACGGCCGGAGCGGCCTTGTGATAGGCGCGTCCGTTTCTTTGACGGATGTTTGTGAGGACGGCGTTATCAATCGTGATTACCCGATGGTGGCGGCGGCGGCGCGGACGATCTCGACGCCCGTGCTGCGCAACATGGGAACGATTGGCGGCAACCTGCTGCTCGACACGCGCTGCAATTATTACGACCAGAACTATGAGTGGCGGCGTGGGATCAATTTCTGCATGAAGAAGGATGGCGAAGTCTGCTGGGTAGCGCCGGGCAGCTCCAAGTGCTGGGCCGTGCAGTCGTCTGATCTGGTTCCCTTAATGGTGGCGATGGGGGCGCGCGTGCGGCTCGTCTCGACGCTCGGCGAGCGCATGGTCGAGGCCGCCGGGCTCTACAACGACGACGGGATTGATTACCTGCGCAAGAGGCCGGACGAGCTTCTGGCGAGCGTGCACCTGCCGCCCACCGAAGGGTGGCGCGCGACCTATAAGAAGCTGCGGCGGCGCGGCGCGTTCGACTTTCCGGTGCTTGGCGTGGCGGCTCGTCTGAGCATGGACGAGGACGGCACGGTCACCGACGCTCGCCTCATCCTCGGAGGCATAGCCCCTTCGCCAATCGAGGTCAAGGAGGCCGCAGCCGCCCTCGTCGGCCACAGGCTGGAGCGCGAGACGATGGAGCAGGCGGCCGAAGCCTGTTATCTGAAAGCGCGCCCGCTCGACAACACCGACTTCATCATGAACTGGCGCAAGCAGATGGCCCGCCCCTACGTCCTGCGCGCCCTCGAAGAACTGCAAGCGCAGGCTGAGGGATGAGGGATGAGGGATGAGGAAGACGGATTAACTGCTCGAAGGCTTTATCTTCATCCCTCACCCTGCGTCCCTCATCCCTCTTCTGCCGCCATTCTTTTGGCTGCCGGACGCTCGCGGCGGATGGGCGCTTTTAAGCCGCTGCTTCCCTTCGGCGGGCGGACTGTGATCGAAGCCTGTATCGGAAATCTCTTTGACGGCGGAGTGGAGACGATAGTCGTCGTCCTGGGCCATCGCGGGATGGAGATGCGGGAGCGGCTGAAGAATCTGCCCCTCACCTTTGCCGTTAACGCCGAGGCCGAAAGCGAGATGGGGGCCTCAATCGCGCGTGGCGTCGAAAGGCTTAGCCCTGATGTTGAGACCATCTTGGTTGCGCTCTGCGACCAGCCCGCGATTCCTCCCGAAGTGATCCGTTTTCTGCTCACAGAGCGCGGGCGCACGGGCGCGCGCCTCATTGTCCCGCAGTACTCGGGGCGCGGCGGCCATCCGGTGCTGATCGACGCAAGCTTTCGCGCCGAACTGCTCGGGCTAGACAGGGAGCGAGGACTTCGCGCTCTCTTCGAGGCCCACCGCGAAGAGGTCTTGCGCGTGGAAGTCACATCGCCTTACGTTGCGCGCGACATGGATACGTGGGATGATTACCGTGCGCTGCACCTGGAGCTTTTCGGTGTCGCGCCGCCCCCGCGCCCAGCCACTTCCCGTAAGCCGTGAGCCTCCGGGGAGAGCGCGCGGCCCGGTTGTCCAACCGAATGGTTCGGACTCACATCTAATCGTTCGGTTGAGTCGCGCGGCTGCGGGCCCTTTTGGCTGAGGTCAATCGAGACCGGCCGGCCAGTGCCGGGCGCTCAAAGTAAGGAGAAAATGATGTTTTCCAAGAGTCGCAGGTCTTCAGTAGCCGCGCTCGTCTCTATCGTGCTGGGAGTGGTCGCCCTCACGCCGTCGCCCCGCGTGGCAAAGGCCACCAGCGCACCCGTAGAATTCTCGCTCCGCTCGATTGACGGGACGACAGTCTCTTCGGCCGACGTGCGCGGGCAGGTCGTCGTGCTCGCCATCGGCGCGTCGTGGCTTCCGTTGATGCGCAAGCAGGTGCAGGGCGTGCGCAAGCTGGCAAACGATTACAGCGCGCATGGCGTGATCGTTTACTGGGTGAGCACGGATTCGGAAAAGCAGGGCTCGCGCAATTACGCCTCAGACGATCAACTGCGCGCTTTCGCACGCAAGTACGACCTCAACCTGACCTTGCTCCGAGACCCTGATGCGAAAGTCTCGAAGCAGTTCGGCGTTGACCAGATTCCGGCCGTCGTCATTCTGGACAAGAAGGGCGAAGTCTACGGCGAGCCCCTCAACGGCCTAGACCCGGAAGGCGACCTCAGCGAGAAACTGGCCAAGCCCCTGGACGAGCTTTTGAAAAGGAATCAATAAGCACTGGCGGTAGAGCGCAGTGCTCTATTGACCGGGCAAAGAAAGGCCGCGCCTCTGATTGGGTGCGGCCTTTTCTCCTGCGGGCGCGCGCCAGCGGCGCTCCCAACTCTGGCGACGCTCGCCTACATGTCGCGCGCGAGTTTATAGACCAACTGTATGGGGAGCCCTACGACGTTCCAGTAATCGCCGCTGATCTCTTCTATGAAGAGGGCGGCGCGGCCCTGTACCGCATAAGCTCCGGCCTTGTCGAGCGGCTCGCCCGTGCGTGCGTACCAAGCGATCTCGGCTTCGGACATCTGGGCGAAGCGGACGCGGCTCTTTTCATGGGCAACGCGACGCTCTCCCCCGTCTCCGCTGCGCACCAGGGCAACGCCCGTCAGGACTTCGTGCCAGCGACCGCCGAGTAGCCGCAGCATGCGGCGCGCATCCTCTTCGTCCGTGGGCTTGCCGAGTATCTCGCCGTCCACGACGACTGTCGTGTCGGCTCCGAGCACCAGGCGGCCCGCGCCTGTTCGCGCCGCCGCCGCCTCAGCCTTCTCGCGCGCCAGCCGCTCGACATAAGCGACGGCCCCTTCACCTTCACGTATGGACTCGTCTATCGTGACGGCCAGCTTTTCAAAGGGCCAGGCGACGGCCCGCAGTATCTCTCGGCGGCGCGGGCTCGCAGAGGCCAGGACGAGAGCTTCGCTGATGATCGAGCCTTCGGCTACCCTGCGGCTCTTTGCTTGTGACTCCGGCTCTTTTTCCATTACACTCCGAGGCGATTTCGTTATGCTTTCCGAACGAGACGAGTAGAGTTTTGCGCGCGCGTCCTAAAATCAATTTCGCGTACCTGATTATCGGAGTCGCGGCCATCGTCATGCTGGTGGCCCTCTTGAGCGCCCCGAGGATACGCAGGTACGCCAGGGAGAAAGCGCGCGCCGTCGAACACGGTGCGCAGCCTGCGCCTCCGGCGGCCGACAGGCAGAGCAGCCCTTGAAGGCGCGCGCTCGCGCGTCGTGCGCCGCAGGCCCGGCAACACAAGAATGTGCCACCTGAGCGCGCACTGTTGCAACCGTCATGGATGACCTGATCCGCGCATTGCCCAAATTGTTGCGCGCCGCAGGCGAGGCCGAAGAGGTCGCGGAGGCCGCGGCGCGAGTCGCCTGGCGGCGAGCTTCCGGGCCCGCCCTACGCGGCCAGGCAGTGCCCTTTCGGCTCTACCGCAAGACCCTGATTGTCGCCGTCACCGACGCGACCTGGAAGAAACAGCTCGAAGCGATGAGCGGCCAACTGCTCTTTCGCCTCAACTCGCTGCTCGGCCACCCACTGGTCACTTACATAGAGTTTCGCATAGACCCGGCGACCGTTCGAGCCGAACGCGAGAGCCTCGCCTCTGCGGAGACGAACGCGGCCGAGCAGGAGCAGCGCGCACTCAGAAGCGCCGCCGGAAAGGTCTTGAGCGCCGCCGCCGCCATTCATGACGAAGACCTGCGACGCCGCTTTCTACTAGCGGCCGGCAGTTGCATTGATCGCCGCGAAAACGAGAAACCCTAAGCCCCATCGAAAGCCATCATCGAATTATGCCAATCACAGAAGCCGACATCGAAAAGATCGCGCAGCTTGCGCACCTGGAAATCACGGACGAGGAGCGCAAGGCTTTTACGCCGCAGATCGCCGAGATCGTCTCTTACGTCGAGCAGCTCAACGAGGTTGACACGAGCAGTATAGAGCCTTCTACGGGCGGCCTGACGCCCGAAGGCGAGCGCACACACGCGACGCGCGAGGACGCAGTCGAGCCTTCCCTGGGCCAACAGCTTGCCCTTGACCAGGCCCCAGACCCGGCCCACGGCCATTTCCGTGTTCCAAAGGTTCTTTAAGAAAGAGGCCGCAGCGCAGGCCCGCCAGCCCGTCAGCTTTCATGCGGGCGGGCCCGCGCCACGGCTTCCCCTTTACTGACTGTTGAGTTGTATGACTTCAAATAGCATAGATTCATTGCGAGCGCGTATCTTGAGCGGAGAGGCGACGGCCGTCGCGACTGTCGAGCGCGCGGTCGAAGCGGCCGAGCGTCTGAACGAAACGCTCAATGCTTTTCTACAGATCGACCGCGAGGGCGCTCTGCGCCGCGCCGCAGAGCTTGACGCGGGTGGGCCCAGCCCGAAGAACGCCGAGCCGCCGCCGTCGCTTCGCGCCATTCCCATCGCCATCAAGGACAATATCTGCGTGCGCGGTCTTCAGAACTCTTGCGGCTCGCGCATTCTGGGCCCATATTACCCGCCCTACAGCGCGACCGTCATCGAACGCTTGCAGCAGGCCGGGGCCGTCATCGTCGGCAAGACCAACTGCGACGAGTTCGCGATGGGCTCGTCTAATGAGAACTCGGCCTATGGGCCCGTGCGGAACCCCTGGGACACGTCGCGCGTGCCCGGGGGCTCTTCGGGCGGCTCGGCGGCGGCGGTCGCGGCCGGGATTGTCCCGGCGGCTCTCGGCTCTGAGACGGGCGGCAGTGTGCGTCAACCGGCTGCGCTGTGCGGCATCGTCGGACTCAAGCCGACCTATGGGCGCTTCTCGCGCTACGGGCTGGTGGCCTTCGCCTCCTCGCTCGATAACATAGGCGTCTTCGGCCAGACCGTCCGCGATGTGGCCGAAGTCACGCGCGTCATCGCCGGGCGCGATCCGCACGATGCGACGACGGCCGATGTGCCCGTGCCGGACTACGTCGAGGAGTTGGCCCAAGGGGTGCGGGGAGCGCGCATAGGCGTGCCGCGCTCGCTCTTCGGAGAGGGCCTGGACAGAGAGGTGCGCGCTTCGACCGAAGCGGCCATCGAGGCTTACAGAGAGATGGGCGCGGAGGTCGTCGAGATAGAGCTGCCGCACGCCAAGTACTCCATAGCCGTCTACTACATCATAGCGACGGCCGAAGCCTCCTCTAACCTGGCGCGCTTCGACGGCGTGCGCTATGGCTTTCGCGTGGAGGAAGCCTCATCCTTGCGCGAGATGTATCGCCGCACGCGCGACGAAGGCTTCGGCCCAGAGGTCAAGCGGCGCATCATGCTCGGCACTTACGTTCTCTCCTCAGGCTATTACGATGCCTATTACAGGCGCGCGCAGCAGGTGCGCTCGCTCCTCAAGCGCGACTACCAGCAGGCTTTCGAGCGGTGCGACGTGATCGCCACGCCGACGACTCCGACGCCCGCCTTCCTGCTCGGCGAGAAGGTGGACGACCCCCTTGCGATGTACCTCAACGACATTTACACCTGCACGGCGAATCTGGTGGGCAATCCGGGCATCTCCGTCCCGTCGGGGCTCTCGGCCGGGGGGTTGCCGATAGGCTTACAGTTAGTGGGCCCGTACTGGTCTGAAGGGTTGCTGCTCCGATTGGCCCATGCCTTCGAGCAGGCGCGACCTATGGAAGCGCGCCCGCAGGTGCGTGCCTTCGAGTAAGAGGCCGCAGATGGATTGCGTATGGATGAGCGGGTCAGGCGCGGCGCGCGTCACGTCGCGCCCTTCTTATGTCCTTGTCGGGGATGAGGTCGCCCGTAAAGATTTCGACGATTCCTTTGGCTGTGCCGAGGATCGGCGTGGCGTCTAGGCCGACATGAATTGCGCCGGGCAGCAGGCCCTTCCTCCTGATCTCGTAACCGGCCAGGCCGATGGCGACCGCTGTCCCCACGACCGGGATCGGCTTGACCAGGCGCTTGGCGACGCCCCACCCGCCCGCGCGCATCAATCTTCTCCTCAGTGTTGCTGCCATCTGCGTGCTCGTCCTCTCTCTCAGCTCAAGCCAAGCTCGTCGCGGAATTTTCGCTCGTCGTAGGGGGAGAGGTTAAAGACGCGCCCGTCCACCTCGAAGGTCGGGACTTTGCGCTTGCCGCCATTGACGCTCATGACATATTCGGCGGCCCCTTCGGTCTCTTCTATGTTGATCTCCTCATAGGAGATGCCACGCTCCGCCAGGAAACGTTTGGCATGACGACAATCGCCGCACCAAGTAGTCGTATACATCCTGATGCTCGCCATACAGCCTTAGACGTGCCTCCTTAATGAAATGGTTGGCCCATATTGTACTCGTCGCGCGCCGCACTCGCCAAGTGATACGGGCGGGCCAGGGATATGTTAGCATGAGGGGCGTTTCACCAGACTCTTAACAGTGACTCGGCGATGATGAGATTTAAGCTGCGAGCGATTTGGTCGGCGCTGCTGGCCCTCTGCCTTCTTCTGCTGGCGATTGGATGTCGTCCGGGTGGGCCAACGGGCGGCCGCAGGCTGCTCATCTACACGCCGCACGGGCAGGACATGCTGCGCGATTTCGTCGCGCGCTACAAGCAGGCCAACCCCGGCGTCGAGGTGCACTTCCTGGACATGGGCTCGCGCGAGGTGTTGGAGCGCGTGCGGGCCGAGCGCAACCGGCCGCAGGCAGACCTCTGGTGGGGCGCGGCGCACACGACTTTTCAGACGGCGGCGGACGAAAACCTGCTCGCTCCCTACAGGCCCACCTGGGCCGACAAAATCCCGGCCGAGGCGCGCGACTCTCAGGATCGCTGGTACGGCATTTATGAGACGCCTGAAGTGATCGTCTATAACAGCGAGGCCGTCTCGGGTGTGGACGCGCCGAAGGATTGGGACGATGTCTTAGACCCTAAGTGGCGCGACAAGGTGCTGATCCGTAATCCGAATCCTTCGGATTCGATGCGCGCCATCTTCGGCGCAATGATCTGGCGCTTCTATCGCGAGTCCAACTCTGCGGCGGGCGGCTACGAGTGGCTGCGCCGCCTCGACGCAAACGTTCACGAGTACACGGCCGACGGCACACTTTTGATGCAAAAGCTGGCGCGGCGCGAAGGTCTCATCAGTCTGTGGAACATGCCCGACGTGCACATCTACCGCGAGCAGAAGGGCATGCCCCTGGCCTACGTTTTTCCGGCGAGCGGCACGCCCGTCATCACCGACGGCATAGCCATCCTGCGCGGCTCTCAGCACGAAGAGGAGGCGCGCCGCTTTTACGAGTTCGTGACTACGCCCGAGAGCCTGCAACATGCCGCGAAGGCTTACTACCGCATCCCCGTGCGCCGTGACATAGAGCGCGCGCAGCTTCCGGCCTGGATGAACGAGCCCTTCACACGCATGCCGCTCGATTGGGATTTGCTGCGGCGCGAGGGCAACGACTGGCTCGGCTACTGGGACGCGGAGATACGCGGGCGAAGCCGGCAGTGAGGGAACAGGCTGCCCGCTGCGTCGTGGCTTGAAAAGCTGCGGCGGGCTCATCAAAATAGGCTGCGAGAAGATCATACCAATCAACAAAGGGAGATGAAGATGACGCACATACCGAGACGGATGAGCGTCCGTGCTTTAATGCTGACAGCACTTTTGCTCATCACAGCGATGGGCGTACCCGGACAGCGCGACCGCACGCGCCGCGTACGCTTTCAACGTGGCCGCACCTCGACTGTCATCAAGGACGCCGTGGTGCGTGGGACGCGTGACCGCTACATACTCGGGGCGCGTGCCGGCCAGACGCTCATCGTGCACATCACTTCGGTCGAAGACAACGCCGTGTTCGATCTCTACGGGCCCGGAGGAAAGCGAGTCCTCGCGGGAGCGCAGGAGACGACCGACTGGACGGGCGAGCTGCCGCGCTCGGGCGATTACGTGATAGAGGTCGGCGGCACGCGCGGCAACGCTACTTATACGCTCGAAGTAACGATCAGGTGAAAAACACTAAGGAGAGAGAAAGCACGATGAGACTCAAACTGCAAAGCCTGCTCCTGACGGCGCTCGTTTGCCTGGCAGGAACGATCTACTTTCAAGCTCGCGCACAACAGGCGGGCGCAAGCTCGATCACCAGCGTCTACACGAGCATCAGCGGGCGCAGTTGCCGGACGATTGACCGTGTGAAAGAGACGGGCGACGTGACGCAGCTTTGTCCGGGCGTCGGAGGCTACAGGCTAGAGGTCGCAGACAGCGACTCGCGGATGTCTGTCACGGTCGTCGCTCCTTCGGGGAAGAAATCGGATTTGGAATACTGGAACGTGATTACGCACGGCTTCTCAAGCCTCGGGGAGAAGGCCGAGTGGCGAGTCCAGAAGAAGAACGGCAGAGACGTGCCCATAGCCCTGATCGTTCGCGTCAACGCCAGCGAGAACCCGGAAGCGCCCGACAAGATAACCTCGTACCTGGCGGTCGCGAAAGTCACGCCGCAACAATCCTGTGTGACGGACAAGATAGCCCCGAGCGCGACGGCCAACGAGGAGGCGCGACGGGCCGCCGACTCATCGGCTCAGAAGCCTTGTCTGGCCGCTTCTCAAGAGTGACTCGAAGTGTCGTTTCTCTCTCTCTCCGACATCTCGAAGCGATACGCCGAGACGATGGCCGTCAAGGAGCTTTCGCTCGCCGTCGAGCGCGGCGAGTTCTTCGGGCTCCTGGGCCCATCGGGTTGCGGCAAGACCACTACGCTGAGGATGATCTCGGGGCTGGAAAAACCGGACGCTGGGCTAATCAGCCTGAACGGCGTCGAGATCACAGAGCTTTCGCCCGAGCGGCGCGGCTTCGGAATGGTCTTTCAGAACTACGCGCTCTTCCCTCACCTGAACGTTTTTGGGAACGTAGCCTTCGGCCTTCGCGCGCGCAGCCTCCCCTCACAGGAGGTGACGGAAAGAGTCGCCAGCGCGCTCGCGCTCGTTCAGTTGCCGGGCTACGAGCGCCGCCGGATAGACGAGCTTTCGGGCGGGCAGCAGCAGCGCATCGCGATTGCCCGCGCCATAGCGATAGAGCCCGCCCTGCTCCTCTTCGACGAGCCGCTCTCGAACCTCGACGTGGCGCTGCGCGAAGAGACCAGGGGAGAGCTGCGCGAGCTGGTCAAGCGTCTCGGGTTGACGGCCGTCTACGTGACGCACGACCAGGAGGAAGCCTTCGCGCTCTGCGACCGCATCAGCGTGATGAGCGAGGGCCGCATCCTGCAAACGGGCGCGCCGCGCGAGTTGTATGAGCATCCGACGGCCCTCTTTGTGGCCCGCTTCCTCGGACGCAACAACCTCATCCGCGCGCGCCGCCTCAGCCCGAGCGACGAACCCCTCGCACGCTTCATCACCATTGACGGAGGCCACCACCTCATAGCCCCCTTCGGCCGCGAACAGTTAACGCCGATCAATCAGGATTGCACGCTCGCCATTCGCCCCGAACATCTCTCGATCAGCAAACGAACCGCAGCCTCAAAGAGCGAAGCAAATCTCCTCGGCGCGCAGGTGCGCGCCATCAATTTCTCCGGCGCGACCACGACCGTCAAGCTGGAAGCAGGTGGCCTTCTGCTCGAAGCCCTCACGCTTGAGTCGGACGCGCTGGCCGTCGGCGAAGCCTGTACGGTACGCCTGCCACCGGAGCGCATCAGCATCTTAGGGATGAGGGATGAGGGATGAAGGATGAAGTAAAGCATTCAAGGCGGAGAAGCATTTCTTTCACCCTGCGTCCCTCATCCCTCATCCCTGCTCTGGTCGTCTGTGTTGTGCTGCTCTACGGTGTGGTCTATCCGAATCTATACGTGATCGTGGCGGCGCTGGAAGGGAGCGGGGGGAGCCGGGCGGGCTCGGTGTGGGAGGTTCTCCTGCGGCGGGCCGTGCTGGAATCGGCGGCGACAAGCGTCTGGCTCTCGGTTCTGACGGTCATGCTGTGCGCGATAGTGGGCATCCCCTTAGCCTTCCTCTTCGAGCGTTACGAGTTCCCGGCGCGCAGGCTGTTTGCGACGCTCGCTGCGCTGCCCCTGGTCTTGCCTCCGCTCGTGGGCACGGTGGCTTTTATCTTTCTCTGCGGCGAGTCAGGGATACTGGCGCGCGCCGTGCAGGGGGCCTTCGGTCTGAACAGCGCGCCGTGGTCTTTGCGCGGGTGGGCGGCGCTGCTTCTTTTCCACACCTACACGATGTACCCGTTCTTCTACATGCTGGTGGGAGCGGGCCTGCGTCGCATTGACGCGGGCCTGTCGGAGGCAGCGCGCTCTCTGGGCGCAACCCCTGCACGCGTGCTCTTTCGCGTAGTGCTGCCACAGCTCACGCCTTCCTTGATCGCCGCCGCGCTTTTGACCTTCATGACCTCGATGGCCTCTTTCAGCGCGCCGCTGCTGTTTGGCGGCGACGTGCGGCCGCTGACCCTGGAGATTTACAGCGCGCGCCAGCGCGGCGACATGCAGACGGCGCTCGTCGAGACAGTCCTGCTGGCTTTCGTCTCGCTCTCGGCGCTCCTCTTTTTTCAGCGTTACGAAGGGACGCGCCGTTTCGCAGCCGCCGCACTGAAGGGCGCGACGAAAAGACGGGAGCCACTGAAGAGCGGCCGGGCGCGCGCGCTGGCCGTCGCCTGCGGCACGCTCTTTACAATCCTGCTGACGCTGCCCGTGGCGACGCTCCTGCTCGTGAGCTTCGCGCGTGACGGGCAATGGACGACACAGGCTTTGCCGCCCTCTTACACCTGGGCCAACTACGCGCGCATCTTCTTAGAGCGCGACCGTCTGGAAGTCATCTTCAACAGCCTGTTGATGAGCGGGCTGGCGGCGCTGCTGGCCCTGTTGTGGAGCTTCTGTGTGACGAGTATTGTGACGGGCAGAAAGAGGGGCCTGTGGAGGCGTGCGGTCTCGCTGCTGGTTCTGGTTCCCTGGGCCCTGCCCGGCACAGTGGTCGCCGTGAGCGTGGCCGAAGCCTACGGTGGGCCCAACCCTTTGACGGGCGGGTTCGTGCTGGTCGGCACGTTCTGGATTCTGCCCGTGATCTATTTCCTGCGCTTCATGCCGCTCACTGTGCGCGCCGTGCAGGCGAGCCTTGAACAGCTAGACCCGGCACTCGAAGAGGCCGCAGGCTCTCTGGGCGCTGGCTGGTGGCGGCGCTTCTTGAGAGTGCGGCTGCCGCTCATCTGGCCGGGCGCAGTGGCCGGGACGCTCTTAGCCTTCGTCATCGCGCTCGGCGAATACGTCGCCAGCGTCCTGGTCTTCGTCCCGCGCAACCGTCCCATCTCGATTGCCATCGCGGGCGAGCTCAGAGACTTCAACCTCGGGACGGCCGCAAGCTACGGCGTCCTGCTGATCCTGATGATCGCCCTCAGCATGTTCGTCGCCGCCCGCCTCGAACGCACACCGTAAAGCGTGTCTCGGAAGCCTCTTCGGGGCGTGGTCGTAATGAAAAGATTCAGCTTGACACTGAACAGGGCCGGGAGTAGCTTCTCCTTGTCCTTTAGGCAAGAGCCTCACTCCTCCGCAGAGTCTTG
>DASVQF010000021.1:0-2510 GCA_036389315.1 Pyrinomonadaceae bacterium | reverse complement strand
CAGAGATGTGCTGCGGCTGGTCGTGCGGCAAGGCATGACGCTGGCTTTGATCGGGGTCGCAGTCGGATTGCTGGCAGCCATCGCCGTGACGCGTGTGATGGCGAGCCTGCTCTACGGTGTGACTCCGACCGATGCCCTGACGTTCATAGCAGTGGCAGTACTGCTGGCCGGAATCGCTTTGCTGGCCTGCCTGATTCCGGCGCGGCGGGCGACGAGGGTTGATCCTATGGTCGCCCTTAGATACGAATGAAAAGCAGGGATGAAGGAGGTTCGGAAGATGATGAGCACGCTCTGGCAAGACTTGCGCTACGGCTTTCGGATGCTGCTGAAGAGTCCGGGCTTTACGGCTGTGGCGGCGATGGCTTTGGCCCTCGGGATCGGGGCGAACACGGCCATCTTCTCGGTCGTCAATGCGGTGCTGCTGCGTCCGCTCCCCTTTGCCGATGCCGGTCGCTTGATGGTCGTCAAGTCAACGAACGCGCGCGGCGGCGAGAAGGAGTTCGGCGGCGTCTCGCCGGCAGACTTCTTCGACTGGCAGCGCCAGAGCACTTCCTTTGCTTCGATGGCGACCTACTCGGGTGACGGTCTGGTGCTGACAGGCGTCGATCAGCCGGAGACGCTCGTGAGCGCGCGCGTCTCCGAGGCTTTCTTTCAGACGCTCGGCGTCAAGCCGCTCCTGGGCCGCACCTTTCAGCCCGAAGAATTCTCTACGGGCGCACCGGGGACGATTGTGCTCAGCTATCGCCTGTGGCAGCGCCGCTTCGGCGCAGACCCGTCCGTCATCGGGCGCAGCCTGACCCTGCGCGGCCGCAGCACCCAGGTCATAGGCGTCATGCCGCCCGAGGTCAAGTTTCCCGCCTGGTCTGAGGTGTGGACGCCGCTCGCGCAGGATTCCAGCGAGATGCAGTTGCGCGGCAATCGCTACTACCAGGTCGTCGGGCGTCTCAAGCCGGGTGTGACCAGAGAGCAGGCGCAGGCCGAGATGACAACCATCGCCGCCAGACTTTCGGCGCAGTACCCGCAGTCTAATAGCGGCTGGGGGACGCGCGTCCTCTCCTTGCAGGAATCGCTCACGGGCGACATGCGCAGCGTCCTTCTCATACTCTTCGGCGCTGTGGGCTTCGTGCTGTTGATCGCGTGCGCCAACGTCGCCAACCTGCTCCTAGCGCGCGCCGCCGCGCGCCATAAAGAGATTGCCGTTCGTCTCGCTTTGGGGGCGACGCGCGGGCGCATCATACGGCAACTGCTGGTCGAAAGCCTGCTGCTCGCGCTCGTCGGCGGCGCTGGTGGGCTGCTCTTCGCGCTGTGGGGCGTGGACGCGCTGAAGAGCGCCATCCCGGAGGCCATGAACTTCCCGCGCCTCGAAGAGATCGGTGTTGACTCTCAAGTCTTCGCTTTCACGCTTTCGGTCTCAGTGCTGACGGGCATACTGTTCGGGCTGTTGCCGGGCTTGCAGGCTTCGAGGCCGGATTTGCAGGACGCTTTGAAAGAGACGGGCAGGAGCGCGGCCGGTGGGCTGAGGCTGCGGCGCACGCATGGCCTGCTGGTCGTCTCGGAGGTCGCGCTCGCGTTGGTGCTGCTCGTCGGCGCAGGTCTTCTACTGCGCAGCCTCTTTAGTTTGCAGCGCACAGACCTGGGCTTCGACCCTCGCAGCCTGATGACGCTGAGCATTACCTTCCCGCCGAAATATTTCGCGGAAGAGAAGCGCGCTCTCTTTTACAGGCAAGTGCTGGAACGCATCGCGGCAGCGCCGGGAGTCGAACGGGTCGCCGCGACGACGGGAACGCCGCTCAGCGGTTTCGCGCTCAACTTTCCCTTCAAAGTCGAAGGACGGACGGAAGAGGAGGGCGACCCGCCGCAAGCTACCTTCAGCTCGATCAGCTCTAATTACTTTCGCACGATGGTCATCCCCCTGCGCGCGGGCAGGGAGTTCACAGACCACGACGACCTCGGAGCGCAGCGCGTAGCCATTATCAACGAGGCGATGGCCCGCAAATTCTTCCCCTCCGGCGACGCCCTGGGCAAACGTCTGACGATTGATTACCTCAATAAGCCCGTCTCGATGGAGATCGTCGGCGTCGCTGCGGACGTGAAGCAGGAGAAGCGCGGCGAAACGCCCGAGGTCGGCATCTACGCTCCCGCAGCACAGCTTCCGTGGTTCTCAACCATGATCGTCGTGCGCGCCGGGGCTGACAGCGCCAGCGTCACACGGGCCGTGCAGCAGGCCATCTGGTCTTTGAATCCTGACCAGCCCGTCAAGGTAAGGACGATGGAGGAGATGCTGGCCGAATCCGTCGCGCAGCCTCGTCTCTATACTCTGCTGCTCGCCATCTTCGGCATCGTCGCCCTCGTCCTCGCCACGGTCGGCGTCTACGGCGTGATGAGCTATTCGGTCACACAACGCACACACGAACTGGGCATCCGCATGGCCCTCGGAGCACAGACCAGAGATGTGCTGCGGCTGGTCGTGCGGCAAGGCATGACGCTGGCTTTGATCGGGGTCGCAGTCG
>DASVQF010000020.1:0-49739 GCA_036389315.1 Pyrinomonadaceae bacterium | reverse complement strand
GCGGATGCCAGTGATGGACAGGATTGCGTTGGACAAGGCGATCAGTCAGTTACCGCCGGGTTACAGGACAGTCTTTGTGTTGCATGATGTGGAGGGGCATGAGCACGAAGAGATCGCGAGGATGTTGGGATGCAGTGTGGGAACCTCGAAGTCACAGTTGCACAAGGCGAGGATGAAATTAAGAACACTGCTCAGAAAACAGATTCCCTCGTTCTATTCTTAAAGCCGCGCGCTCAAAAAAAATTGAAAGAGCCGGAAGCTGTCGGTAGCTTCCGGCTCTTTCATTCTTAGACTCTTTCGCTGTACCTCTCTTTAAGAGCGATCAAAAAGAGACCTTTCATCGTTTGCCGGCGGCCATCGCCCGCTCTATCTCGTCCGGCGCGGAGGGGATTTTCTCGGAGAGCTTGCGCAAGCTGTTTTCCGCACTCACCAGATAGTTGTCTTCGATGCGGACGCCGAGTTTCTCCGTCTGAATATAGATGCCCGGCTCGATGGTAAAGACCTCGCCCGCGCGCATGGGCAGCATGGGGTTTCCGACATCGTGCACGTCCATGCCCAGATAGTGGCCGAAGCTGTGTATGAAGAAGTGATCCATTGTGTACTCGCGCCCGTCCACGTCGCGCGCGCGCAGAGGGCTCTTGCGCAGATACTCCTGCGCGAAAGCCTGTAGGTCGGCGAAACGCATCCCCGGCTTCCAGTAGGCCGCGATGGCCGATTGCGTGTCGAGCACGAGTTGGTAGACGGCGCGCTGGCGCGGCGTGAAGCGACCGTTCGCCGGGTAGGTGCGCGTGATGTCTGCCGTGTAGAGCGAATATTCGGCCCCGATGTCGCAGACTACCAGATCGCCGTCCTCTATCCGTTTATGATTCTCTTCGTAATGCAGGATGGTCGAGTAAAGTCCGCTGCCGACGATGGAAGGAAAGCCCGGACGCTCCGAGCCGTTTCTCGTAAATGCCGCTTCGAGGAGGGCCTGCACCTCGAACTCGTACATGCCGGGGCGCAAGTTGGTCATGATGTCGCGCTGCGCTTCGCCCGTGATGTCTATGGCCTTTTGCAGGAGAGCGATTTCGGCCGCAGACTTGATCTTACGCATCTCCGAGAGCGGGCTCGCGACAGAGACCACTTCGACGCCCGGCAGTTCCTTGCGCACACGCTCGACGAATTCGTACTCGTGGACGAAGCCGTTGACGGCGCGACGCGGCGCAATGGTGTAGAGCTTCATGGCGCTCTGTCCTTGCGCATTTCTGAAGATGGGCAGTGCTGCGGCCTCCTTCAGCTTGGGCCATAACTCGTCGGTGGCGAGCACGCGCTCCATGCCGAAGGTCTGTGCCGCTTCCGCGCCTGGGCCTATCTGCACGCCCGTCCAGCGTTCCGTTTCGAGATTGCGCGGCGGGATAAAGAGCATCTCGCGCGCGCCGCCCACGGACTGTAGGCCCTGTGGCACAAGCAGGAGCGCAGCGCCAGGCGTGCGCGCGCCCGTCAGGTAAGCCATCCAGTTGTTCTGACGGTAGCGGCCCTCAACACCAAGGCTGTCTTCCCTGTTGCCGAGGATGACGACCACGCCGTCCTTAATCTCCGCGAGCAGCCGCCCGCGCCGCGCACGATATTCGCCGATGGGTTGATTGAGCAGGCGCACGCCCGGCTCGTCATAGAAGTCGGGCGCGGCCCGTAAAATCGGCGCGCAGGAGAGGCAGACCAGAAGCAGCGCGGCGACACGCCGGAACGACTTTGAGCGAAAGGGCTTCATGCTGATCTGATTGACGCTCACGCGCGACGACTGAGCAGGAGCGGACGCCACAGGGCTTGCAGGCGACGGCCGCTCGCCGTCTGAAGGATACTCATCAATCCCATGTAGCCGTATCCGAAGAAGAAGAGAAAGAGAAACGGCAGCGGCCCCCACATGTGCATCCGCACGGCGTAGAGCATGGCTAACAGGAAATAGACCGCGAACGACAACTCAAGCAGCGGAAGCCACCCTCGCTTGCGTTTATATTTCTTGCGCTTCCAAGTCTCGTCGTCAGCCTGCTCAACCTGATACTTGGGCGTGCGGACGAACTCCGACTGGCGTCCGATCAAGGCTTCCAGCACGGCGCGCGCGTTGCTAAACGCGAGACCGATGCCGAGGGCCATCACCAGCGGCAGGTGGAGCAGTCGCGGCACTCTGCGGCTGTCCAAGTACCACACGCCCGTCCCGTAGAAGAGCAGCACAGAGATGGTCGAGAAGATCAGGAGCGGCACGTCGAAGACCATCAATTGATAAAAGCCCTGCTGGTAGCGCACCAGGAGCAGCGGGAACTGTAGAAAGCTGACGACGATCATCAACGGGTAGCTGATATTTCCCGTCAGGCGAAAGAACATCTCAAGCTTGACGCGCAAAGGCAGCGGCGCGAACCAGATTCTTCTGTAGAGCTTGATGCCGACCTGCATCACACCCTTGGCCCACCGGCGCTGCTGCGCCTTGAAGGCATTGATCTCGACCGGGATTTCCGACGGCGCGTCCTCTTCCAGCAGGTAGACGAACTTCCAGCCCATCAACTGCGCGCGGAAAGAGAGGTCTGTGTCTTCCGTCAAGGTGTCGTGCTGCCAGCCGCCGCTCATCTCTATCGCCTGGCGACGCCAGATGCCGGCCGTGCCGTTGAAGTTGAAGAAGCCACCCGTGCGATTACGAACCGTCTGCTCGACGACGAAGTGGCCGTCGAGCATGATGGTCTGCAAGCGCGTCAGCAGGTTGTAGGAGCCGTTGATGTGCGACCAGCGCATCTGCGCACAGCCCACCAGCGGGTCTGTAAAGTAGTGCACCAGCTTGCGCAAACAATCCGGCTTCGGCACAAAATCGGCGTCGAAGATGGCGACCAGCTCGCCCTGAGCCTTGCGCAAACCGTTCTCCAAAGCGCCGGCCTTGAAGCCCGTGCGATCCGTGCGATGAATATAGTGAATGTCGAAGCCTTTGCGCGCGTAAGCTTCGACAGTGGAGCGGGCCAACTTCACGGTCTCGTCGGTGGAGTCATCCAGCACTTGAATCTCAAGGCGGTGGCGCGGGTAATCTATCTCGGTGACGGCCTGCAAGAGGCGCTCGACCACGTACATCTCGTTGAAGAGCGGGAGCTGCACGGTGATGTGCGGCAGCTCCTCGTCCGTCCACAGCGCCTTCGGCCTGGGAGTAACCTTGTGATAGCGCCAGAAGTCTATGACCTGCTTCATGCGGTAAGCGCCGTAGACGGCGAGCACGAAGAGGATGCTGAAGTACAGGATCAGGATCGTCCAGTCGAAGGCGTCCAACTGGTAGAGGGGGCTGATATTGCCCCAGGTCTTATAGACGGAGTCGTAGACGTAGCGGTCTAAAAGCTCCTTTACTTTCCGGTCGGCGTACTCGGAATAGCGGAAGAGAAGCGCGAAGAAATGGAGAGACATCTTTAAAAACTCGAAAGCGAAACGGGCGACGGTTAATGCTTCGGTAGAGCGGGCCGCCTCAAGCCGGAACAGTTTCGTGCTGAAGCAGCCGCACCATAACACGGGCGACACGGGCGACATGGAAACGAGCAGCGCATCTGCTCTAAGGCATAAAAGCGCTGCCCGGCCATTAAGATGGTGATTTTAACCCAAGAGATGTATGCGCGCCAGCGCCGGAGGGCCAAAGTCTGCCGTTGCCGAGAAGCGCCTAGATGCGGCTCGACGGCGAGCTGTAGTCGCTCGGAGCGGACGGGGCGACGGGCAGGACTTGCGCCGCATCGGCCGCCTGCCGAGAGGGCTGCTCTGTGCGGGCGAAGCTCCTGCGTCGCCGGATGCTCTGGCCGAGGTCAACCAGGCCGGGCACGATGTAGAAGGCCGCGACGGAGCTGAGAAGCGCGCCCGTTAAAAAGCGTGAAAGATGCGTGTTGGCCCAAAGCTCGAAATACCCGAGCGACCAGTCTGTGGCGAACGGCACGAGCGCCAGAAGCAGCCACAGAAGACGCGGCGTGTCAACTCGCCTGAGCGAGCGCGCCAGAGGGTAGAACAGCGTGCTCAAGGCAAAGCCCGCGTAAAGGCCCGTGCAGCGCGAGCAGACGGCCAGTTTGTGCCCTTCCAGGTGCAAAGAGCGTTCGGGAAGCTGGTGGCAGACGTAACCGAAAAGGTTGTAGACGGGCGCGGCGGGTGCGAAGTGCCCGCTTGCTACGAGCAGCGGCGCGCCTATGATGAGGCCCACGATCAGCAGAGCAACTGCGGCCACCGTCGCCCACACAAGGAGCGCCACGCGTCCCGTCTCGGCACGCGGCGCGCATTGTCGAACATAAGAACGGCCAGGAGCAAACATCTGATCGCCAATTCGAAATCTAAAATCTGATGACCGAGTCCGGGCCGCCTTCTACGTGGACTGTATCGACGAAGCGTATGTGACGCGATTCGGTCGTCATGACGAGCGAGTGCGTGCGCTTTCCAGAGCCGAAGAAGCGTACGCCTTTCAAGAGCGCGCCGTCTGTGACGCCCGTCGCGGCGAAGATGATCTTTTTGCCCGGCGCGAGGTCGTCCGTGTCATAGACCTTGTTCGGGTCTCTGATGCCCATCTCTTGCAGACGCTCCAAGACCTGCTCTTTTGCTGGAACCTTGGACTTGTCTACGCCGAGGCGTTCGGGGTCGAAGACCAGCTTGGCCTGAATCTCGCCGTTCAGACATTTCATCGCGGCGGCCGTGATGACGCCTTCGGGCGCGCCGCCGATGCCCATCAGCGCGTGAATGTTTGTGCCCGCCACGGCCGCCGAGATCCCTGCGGAGAGATCGCCGTCCGAGATCAGCCGGATGCGCGCTCCGGCCTCTCTGACTTCGTTGATGAGTTGCTTGTGGCGCGAGCGTTCGAGCGTAATCACGGTCAGGTCGTCTATGTCGCGCCCCAGCCGGCGCGCGATGTTCTTCAGGTTATCCTTAACGGGCGCGTCAATATCAATCACGCCGCGACACGATGGGCCCACGACGATCTTGTCCATGTAGATGTCTGGCGCATTGAGGAGTCCGCCGCGCTCGGCAGCGGCGAGCACGGCGATGGCGTTGTTGGCTCCGAGCGCGCAGAGGTTAGTGCCCTCTAGCGGGTCAACGGCGATGTCCACTTCGGGAAATGCTTCGGGCGACTCGACGCCCGACCTGAAGCCGCCCCCGACCTCTTCGCCTATGTAGAGCATGGGCGCTTCGTCGCGCTCGCCTTCGCCGATCACTATGCGCCCGCGCATCGGCACAGTGTCCATCACTTCGCGCATCGCTTCGACGGCGACGTGATCCGAATACTTGCGGTCGCCCTGTCCCATCGTCCGCGCAGAGGCGATGGCCGCAGCCTCGCACACGCGCAGGAAATCTAAAGACAGCTCACGCTCAGTCCTCAACTCGTGACCCATTTTCGCTTCTCCCGACTTAATTTTCCGAAGCGCGCCGAGCGCGCGCCCCTTCAGCAGATCGAACCGTTTGCAGGACAAAGAATTGCGCCGCCATAGTAGCAGACCGAGGGATGAATTTGTAGAGGTCAGAGCGATTCTCAAGCTTTGTTCGGCGGCGCAACAAAAGGTGGAGGCACACTTAGCTTTCCGACCGCCTAGAGTAAATCGAGAGGGCTGAGGTATACTGCGCCGATTTTCCATCCGAACGATAGAATCACGGTTCTCGAAGGAGATGAAGATGAAGATAAGACTGAGCCCAATCGTGCCGCTCACGCTCGCCCTGTGTGCGCTCGTCCTGGCGACGGCGTGCAAAGGCCCGGCCACAAACTCTAACGGCGCGGGCACAAGCGCGAACACCAACTCGTCCAATACCAGGACGGCCGCGCCCGCGAGCACTCCGCAGGCGACGACGACCGGCGCGCTCTCGACCCCGACCAGGGCTTTCATGGCTTTTTACGAAGCTTCAAAGAACGGCGACGTGGAGGCCATCAAAGCGACGCTCTCAAAGGCCAGTCTTGATTTCCTGACCGCCGAGGCCAAGAAAGAGAACAAGACGCTGGAAGCGGCCCTCACCGAGTCGCTCAAGAACTCCGACATCCCGAAGACCACGCCCGAAGTGCGCAATGAAAAGATCGAAGGCGACAACGCGACCATCGAAGTCAAGGACGAGAAGACCAACTCATGGGACAGCTTCAGGTTCGTCAAAGAGAACGGCGAATGGAAGATCAAGATCGGGCTTGAATAATAGAGAGGGAGGAAAGAAATTAACAGGGATGGACAGGATAAAAGCAATGCAAGTAAGTCTTCTTTATCCTGTCTATCCCTGTTAACTTCTGCTTTAGTCGGCTGCGACGCTGCGGTGCGCGTCCGTCCCTTTCCAGGGCGGAAGCGTCTTGCGTGCGGCCTTCTCTTTCTTGAGGCCGAGGGCCCAATCCGCCTGCATCAGGGTGTGTATGTCGCGCGTGCCCTCGTAGATGACCGCCGCCTTGCAGTTGCGCAGGTATCGCTCCACTGGATAGTCGTTCGAGTAGCCGTTTGCGCCGTGGACTTCTATTGCCATCGAGGCCGCGCGCTCGCTCCTGACGGTCGCCTGCCACTTTGCCAGCGAGGTCTCCTTGGCGTTCAGCCTGCCAGCGTTCTTCAGGTAACCGGCCCGCAGCCATAGCAGGTGCGACATCTGGTAATCGGCTTCCATCTCGGCGATCTTCTGTTTGACGAGCTGGTGATTGGCGATCTTAGTGCCGAAGGTCTCGCGCTCAAGGGCGTAGGCTATCGAAGCGTCGCGCGCGGCGCGAATGAGTCCGGTCGCCCCGGCCGCGACCGTGAAGCGTCCCTGCTCAAGTGCAAACATGGCTATCTTGAAGCCCTCGCCCTCTTCGCCGACCAGGCTCTCTCGCGGCACGCGCACGTTGTCGAGGGCGAAGTAGCCTGTGTTGCCCGCGCGGATGCCCATCTTGCCGTGAATCGTCCCCGAAGAGAATCCTTTCATCCCGCGCTCGACTATGAAGCAGGACATGCCTGTATGATCGCGCTTGCGCCGCTTCTCTTCGTCCGTCCAGCAGAAGAAGAGGAAGTTATCTGCAACGTCCGCCAGGCTGATCCACATCTTCTCGCCGTTCAGGACATACTCATCGCCCTCTAGCCTTGCGGTCGAGCGCGCGCCGACCACGTCCGAGCCAGCGCCCGGCTCCGTCAACCCGTAGGTCGCGATGCGTTCCCCCCTGGCCTGCGGTACAAGGTACTTGCGCTTCTGTTCCTCCGTGCCCCAGGTCAGAAGCGTCAGGCTGTTGAGGCCCGTATGCACGCTCATGATGACGCGCATAAATGTGTCCACGGCTTCCAGCTCTTCGCAGACTAATCCGAGAGAGATGTAATCAAAGCCCGCGCCGCCATACTCTTCCGGGATGCAGACGCCCAGGAGGTTAAGCTCGGCCATCTTGTTTAGGATGGAGCGATCAAACTGCTGCTTTTCGTCCAGCTCCTTGATGCGCGGCGCGACCTCCTTCTGCGCAAAGTCGCGCACGGCCTGTCGTATGGCCTTGTGATCTTCGGTCAGCTCAAATTCAATCATGGTTGATTCTTCCTTTTAGGGGGATGGTCAGCAGAGAGACACGCGCGAGCGCCTCTTCGCGCCCGATACTGTCGCTTCTGTGATGATGAGAGATGTTTGCAACCGAGCATCTTACAATAGGCCCGCCCCGTCACGAAAGGCAGCGTCTTTACGCAAGCAATGCTTTTACGAAGGCTCCTGCCCCTCGATGATTTTCCGCGCCGCCTCCTTAGCCTCTTCGAGCGTACGCACACGCCCGTCGAGCTGCATCTCGTAGACGGCATTTATGACTTGGCCCACGAACGGCGAAGGCTTCAGGCCCATCTCCAACAGGTGTCGTCCCATCAAGATATTTTTCGGGGCCTGCTGCTCGACTGCGAGCGCGCGAGCACGCTCGATGAACCACTCCTGCGGACGAGCGTCGTACCATTTCTCGCGCGGAACCCACGGGGCGTTGCGTCCCAAAGTATCGGCGCGCGCCACCAGGTAGAGCAGCTCCAGCTCGCACTTGCGCGCGAGGCGGCGAAAAGCAGCGTCGCCTATCTCCGCGCGCTTGTTATAGAACTCGCCCGGCTTCAAATGGTGCTGCACGAGGGCGAGCGTCTGAGCGCGCACGTCGTAGCCGTCCAGGCTATGTATGTTGAGCCGGTCGAGCAGCGATTCCGTCGGGCCCAGCCCCGCAGTATCGTGGCCGAGCGAGCGCCAGTGTCCTTCTATGAACGCGGTCGTCGCGGGCTTGCCCAGGTCGTGACAAAGAGCCGCGAGCATGACCGTCACCTGCTTCGCATAAGTGAGGTCGTCAATCAACTCGCGCGCGCGATCAACGGTCAGCCAGGTGTGAACGTCACAATCGCCTTCCGGATGCCACGCTTCGTCCTGGGGAACGCCGATCAAGGCTTGAAGCTCAGGGAAGAGTTGGGCGAAGACGCCCAGCTCGACGAGCCACAGCAGTCCTATGGAGGGACGACGCGCGCCGAGGAGCAGCTTTTCCATCTCGCCCCAGATGCGTTCGCGCGGCAGGTCTGTGAGATCAATCGTCTTGCACAGCTCAACGGTGCGCGGCTCTATATCGAACTCGAAGCGAGCGGCGAACTGCGCCGCGCGCAGCACACGCAGGGAGTCCTCGGCAAACGTCTCAGTGGAGACGGCGCGCAGCACCTTTCGCTCTATGTCGAGGCGGCCGTCGAAGGGATCGATCAGCTCGCCCGTGAGCGGGTCTTCCAGTATCGCGTTAATCGTAAAATCGCGGCGGCGCGTGGCCTCTTCGACGCTCATGAGGGGGTCGCCCTCGATGATGAAGGCGCGATGGCCGCGCCCCTGCTTGCGCTCGCGGCGCGGCAGCGAGACATCCAGGTCTGCGCCGAGCTTGTAGACGGTGAAGGCTTCGCCGACGACGTTGACGTGGCCCAACTCGCCGAGCAACCGGCGCAGGCTGGCGGGCTCTAAGCCGTAGACTTCCACGTCCCAATCCTTCGGCTCGCGGCCCATCAGCAGGTCTCGCACGCAGCCGCCGACGAGCAGCGCCCGCCCGCCCCATTCGCGGACGGCACGGCTCAGTCTGATTACTTTCTCAGGAACGCGAGCTGACATGGAAAGAATATGGAAAGGTATGGTCAGCAGGCTTTAAGGGACTTAAGCCGCTCAGGCTAGTCCGCTTGATCTTCTTGCTGCGCTTCGTCCCGTTCTTGATCTTCATCGGGCCCGTCGTCGCTGGCTTGCTCCCGCCCGGTCTCGACGATGATTGAGAGGCCGCGCGTCGAAGGCAGGCAACTGATGACTTGCACGCGCTCGATGCGCGTTCGCTCAGACCCGGCGGCGTGCCAGAGCTTGACCCAGAAGGTACGCGTCCTGCCGTGTACTGCGAAGGTCGAGCCGTCCATCATGACGGGCACAGTCTCGGCGACCGTTCCGGCGCGCAAGGCTTCGAGCAGCTCCGCGACGTACGGCTTGAACTTCTCGAACTGGACGATCACCGCGCCGTCTTCGACTTCGGCGGGCGGAAGCTCAAGGGGCTCGTCCGATTCGAGCAGCAGGCGCGACTCCGTCTGCTGGTTACGTTTTTTTACGATAGGCATATTAAACGAGTGACGAGTGGCAAGCTGCGGGAGCCCTGGCTCCTGCCGTCTACCGGCCGCCTTTCAGTCTCGTCTGTAAGTATAGCGGAAGATCGGAGACCTTGATGCGCTCCTGCTCCCAGGTGTCGCGGTCGCGCACTGTGACGGCCTCGTCTTCGAGCGATTGATGATCTACAGTGACGCAGACGGGCGTGCCGATCTCGTCCTGGCGCGCGTAGAGCTTTCCGATCCCGCCCGTGTCGTCATAGACGGCGCGCAAGAGGGGTTGCAGCGAGCGCTTGATGGCCTTAGCCATGCCGACTATCTCCGGCTTGTTCTTGGCGAGCGGAAGGATGGCAGCCTTGATCGGCGCTAAGTCCGGGTGCAGTTTGAGCACCACGCGCTTCTCGCCTCGCTCGTTGGTCTTCTCCGAATAGGCGTCCATCAGGAAAGCCAGGACGGAGCGGTTGACGCCTGCCGCAGGCTCTATGACGTAAGGATAAAACCGCTCCTTCGTGGCCTCGTCAAAGTATGAGAGGTCGTCCGTCGAGTCCGGGTTGAGACGTTTGCCCTCGGCGTCTTCGGGCTTCTTCGAGTGGGCCCGCAGATCAAAGTCCGTGCGGTTGGCGATGCCCATCAACTCGTCCCATTGCCGTTCCTCTTCCTCGCGCTCGGGGAAGAAACGATAGTGAATGTCCACGGTGCGCTTGGCGTAGTGGGCCAACTCCTCTTTAGGCTGCTCGTAGAGACGAAGGTTCTCAGGCGAAAGCCCGAGGCCCAAATACCAGTTGTAACAGTTGTCTATCCATTCCTGGTGCACGCGCTCGTCCTCGCCCGGACGGACGAAGTATTCCATCTCCATCTGCTCGAACTCGCGTGTGCGAAAGATGAAGTTGCCGGGCGTGACCTCGTTGCGGAAAGACTTTCCGATCTGCGCGATGCCGAACGGAATCTTGCGCCGCATGGTGGTCTGCACGTTCAGGAAGTTGACGAAGATGCCCTGCGCCGTTTCGGGCCGCAGATAAGCGAGCGCATTGGGGTCGTCCTCTTCGGCCGCCGCGCCGACGGTCGTGCGGAACATCAGGTTGAAGGGACGAGGCTCGGTCAAGTCTGTCGAGCCGCAGTTCGGGCACTTGATTTTCTTCGCGGCGATAAGCGCAGCAACGTCCGCACTCTCTCCCGGCGCGGCCCCGTATTCCAGCTTGTCTGCGCGCAGGCGCGTCTTGCATTCGCGGCAATCCACTAATGGATCGCTGAAGGTCTCTTCGTGGCCGGAGTATTTCCAGACGAGGCGATTCTGGATGATGGAAGAATCAATTCCTTCCATGTCGTCGCGCTCGTGTACTATCCAGCGCCACCAGGCTTGCTTGACGTTGTTGGCAAGCTCCACTCCGAGCGGGCCGAAGTCCCAGGCGCTCCCGAGCCCGCCGTAAATCTCCGACGATGGAAAGACGAAGCCGCGCCGCTTGGCGAGGCTGACGATGGTCTCAATGTTCGGTGCTGACACTCTCGCTCGCTCTATCCCTTTTAAGTTGAATTTTCCGCTCAATGGTAACAGCCGCAGCGGCAGAATGAAAAGAAGAGAGGAGCACCCGCCCAACTCCTGGGCGCGCGCTCCTCTCTTTTGTCACCAAACCGGGGCTCCTGTGGTGTGGCCTCTCTATGTTCTATTTGGATGTCGGCGCGGGTACGTTGACATCAACCTGCGTTTTTCCTCCGAACAGACGACCGCCGAACATAAAGAGCACGACCAGTACGATAATCACAAAGATCACCAGCACAGCGACTACTCCGGCGCTGCCGCCACCATCACCATCACCCATAAGACCGCTCCTCCTTCCGAAGTTTAAAAGAGACCGAATTGTCAACAGGGGGGATTGGTTATCGCCTGAAGGGAGAACTCTTCAGCCTTGATTGTTACCATACACTGCGAAACAGTGACAAGTGAAAAGTGACAAGTGACGAGAGAACCGAGATTTTCTCGTCACTTGTCACTCTTCACTTGTCACTGCCTTTTTATTCGTCGTCGCGGCGATTGCGCCTGCGGCCAGGGGTCGTGCGTGGCTGAGCGCCCGGTTGAGCCTCGCTCGCCTGTACGGTCGGCGACGGCTGCGGAACCTGTGCGCCCTGCGGCACAATCCAGATTTCAAACTCGTCCGCTTCGCGATAGCCGCCGTCAGTGATGACTATGCGGCTCGGGTCAACGCCGCGCGTCCTGGTCAAGTAGACTCTGGCACGCTCGCCCAAGCGTTGCGCCTGTCCGGCGCGGCTAGTGCGTCCGGAGTAGACGATGATGTGGCCGGTCGCGTCGGGACTGTTGGCCAGCTCTATGGCCAGATTGTCCAGGCGCGCCTTCTGATCGTCGAAAGCCAGGTTCGGGAACTCGTCAAACTTGCGCGGCAGGCGCGGCGGCGGCGGCGTAAAGAGGACGTTCGTCACAGCCTGCGCCACCTGACGACACTGCGGAATCCCTGAGCCGTCGTCCACGACGAGGATGGCGGAAATCTTCTGATTGCCGACGCCGCTCGTGTCCACGGTGATCGAGGGCGTGCCCGCGCCGCTGACTATACGGGCCGAAGCCGGGCTCACAGTCCAGGTGTAGTTGAGGGCCGAAGTGCCGCTGTAGGCGACATCGGAAGCGAACGTGATTACGTCTCCGTCAGTGACCTGCGCCGGGGCCGAGACCGAAAGGTTGGTCGGGCACGGCTGCGTGATGATGTTCTTGGCGTAGTTCAGACAGAAGCAGTGGCGCTGCCCGCCCCTGACTTCGACCTGTTGCGCAAAGCGCTTGGTCGGGGAAAAGATGACCTCGACCATGTGTCTTCCGACAGGGATGTCAATGGCACGCACGGGGTCGGCCGTCGAAGTCAGGCCGTAATCGCGACCGTCAATGAGAAGCGGGTAAGCAGCCGGGCCGGTCTTGACCTCGATCCGTCCGTAATTTTTCGGCCTCTTCGTCTTCGTGGCGGCCTCGGCCTGCGCCGTGAAGCACGAAAGCACGAACAGGAGGGCGACGATATATTTGATATTTACTCTTCGCATCCTACGTTAGCTCCCACTGATGGTTGCTGCCTGATCCTTAATCTCTTTGGCCTGCGCGTAGCGGCGGCGCAGGCTCGCTCCCAGCGCGGCAATGCCTGAGCCGAACAAGAGAAGCGAAGCCGGTTCCGGAACCTCGTTGGTGTTACAGGGCGGGTTTGGACAAACGACAATCTTCTCGCAGTTCTCGTCCTCGTCCGATGCGGGTGTGCATTTTGTGCACAGATCTGGAACCAGGCAGACCAGACCGACTAAAGGAATGAAGGGCCACTTGGGAAAGCCAGCCACGGGCACTTCAAAGGGCCCGCACTCGCATTCCTCGACGCCTATGTCTTCGGTCTCACCGATCTGAACGACGGCCCCGCCCGAGGGGTCTTGCAAAGAAGTCAAAATGGTAGACGAAGAACTGCTGCCGGTTGCAGCGCCGGAAGAAGTCGTGCCCGAGGCGGTCGTGCCGGCAGTCGCGGCATCATCCTGCGCCAGGAATCGCAGCGAGACGCTGGCGTTCTGACCGTTGTTGCGCTGGCTGGCGGAGACTACCTGGACGACATCGCCGATCTCGACGGGGCCGGCCTGGGCCGGAATCGCCAGCATCAGCATGAGGCTGACGACGAGGGCGACGACGCTGAAAGCTCTGTTCTTCATCTTAATGAGCTCCTGCAATGAATCCTTCTGGTTCAGACCTGGAAACCGAGCGCCTGCTCTTTCGGCCGGGCTTCCATGCTCAAAATCAACAGATACTCAAATCATCGAAAAGCGTTTCAAGGCTATGTACTGCCGATCACCGCCAAATTTTCTCTGCATTTCGAGGAAAACCGATCTGGGTTTTCTCCATTTGCCAGAGAAAGACAGCTAATACCGTCCGGATTCCAATTTTGGGGACTTGAATTTAACCCGCCTTAGTACCCTCATGTCAAGAAAAAAAGGGCCCGCGATGATACGCGAACCCTCTTTTTTTCATAAATTTAATCCGGCACATGGGCTTAGTCCCCTTCGCCCCCTCCGGCGGCCTCGGCCTTCTGCTGCTCCTCGCGCAGGACGGCCTTCCTGGAGAGCTTGATTTTATTGCCCTCTTTGCCTATGCACTTGACGAGTATTTGCTGTCCCTCTTTGAGTTCGTCGCGCACGTCCTTGACCCTGCGGTCGGCTATCTCGGAGATGTGCAGGAGGCCGTCCGTGCCGGGGAAAATCTCGACAAAAGCCCCGAAATCGACGATCCGCGAGACGGTGCCGAGGTAGGTCTGGCCGATTTCGGCCTCGGCGGTGAGTCCTCGTATGCGGTCAATGGCGGCCTGCGCAGCAGCCCCGTCCGCCGAGGCAATCGAGACCGTGCCGTCGTCTTCGACATCAATTTTGGCCCCGGTCTCTTCGACTATGGCGCGGATGATCTTGCCGCCTGGGCCGATGATGTCGCGTATCTTGTCAGGGTTGATCTTGATCTGGATGATCCGGGGCGCGATGGGCGAGATGTCCTCGCGCGGCTCACTGATGGTCTTCTCCATGACGGAGAGGATATGTAGCCGCCCCTTTTTCGCCTGCTCAAGGGCCTCGGCCATGATCTGCGCGTTGATGCCGCCGATCTTAATGTCCATCTGAAGCGCAGTGATGCCTTCTCTGGTTCCGGCGACCTTGAAGTCCATGTCGCCGTAGTGGTCTTCCGCGCCCGCAATGTCCGTGAGGATGGCGTACTTGTTGCCCTCCATCACCAGGCCCATAGCGACGCCCGCCACGGGCGCTTTCAAGGGCACACCGGCGTCCATCAGCGAGAGTATGCCGCCGCAGATAGAGGCCATAGACGATGAGCCGTTCGACTCGGTGATGTCCGAGACGATGCGTATGGTGTAGGGGAAGCGCCCCTCTTCGGGCAGCACGCCTTCGATGGCGCGCCGAGCCAGAGCGCCGTGCCCTATCTCGCGGCGGCTGGATGAGCCGAAGCGGCCGACTTCGCCCACAGAGTACTGCGGGAAGTTGTAGTGCAGGAGGAAGCGGCGCTTGATCTCGCCCTTTTCCAGGTCGTCCATGAACTGCTCGTCGTCCTTTGTGCCGAGCGTGGTCGTGACGAGCGCCTGCGTCTCGCCGCGCGTAAAGAGCGCCGAGCCGTGCGTTCTGGGCAGCCAACCCACTTCGCAGGTGATCGGCCGAATCTCCGAAAATCTCCGGTTATCGGGCCGACGCCGCTTGTTCAGGATGTCGTCGCGGAAAATCTTCTCTTTCAGATGATCGAAAATCTTTTTGGCCATCAAGCGCTGCTCGGGCTGGTCTTCGGGATAGGCTTCGACGACCTCTTTCTTCAAGGCATCGACCGAAGCATAGCTCGTGCGCTTGTCCTGGCCCGAAGTGTCGAGCGCGGCGCGCAAGCGATCAGTGTAGTTTCTTTCGATCTCGCCCAGCAGCTCTTCGTTGAGGAGGGGCGGCTCCACTGGCCGCTTCTCGATCTCAAGAGCCTTGTAGAGCTCCTTCTGCCAGCGGCACAATCGATTGATCTCCTTGTGCGCGAGCATCAAAGCCTCGACCATGATCTCTTCCGAGACTTCCTGCGCGCCAGCCTCGACCATCACGATGGCCTCTTCGGTTCCGGCCACTATGAGGTTCAGGCGCGACTCGCGCCGCTCGTCATAGGTCGGGTTGATGATATAGCGCCCTTCGATCAGGCCGATGCGGACGCCCGCAATCGGGTTCGGGAAAGGAATGTCGGAAAGATAGAGCGCACAGCTTGCGCCCGTGATGGCGATCACGTCCGGGTCATTATCCGGGTCTGCCGAGATGACCGAGGCGATGACCTGTGTTTCGTTGCGAAAACCTTCGGTAAAGAGCGGGCGGCAGGGGCGGTCTATGAGGCGCGAGGTTAAGACCTCTTTTTCGTTGGGTCGGCCTTCGCGCCGGAAGTAGTTGCCGGGAATGCGTCCGGCCGCGTAATTGGCTTCACGGTATTCGACCGTGAGCGGGAAAAAATCTATGCCTTCGCGTGGGGTAGTAGCGGCGACGGCCGCCACCAGCACCATCGTATCGCCGTAGCGTATGACGACGGAGCCGTCGGCCTGTTTGGCGATGCGGCCCGTCTCAACCGTCAACTCCCCATCGCCTAATTTGATCGATTCTTTCAGATATTTACTGACTGGCATACGTGTTTTGTCTCCTTCAGACAACGACTCTTGAATCCGGCTCCGCTGACCGAGCGGAGCCGGCGCGCGCTCGTCTCATCCGCCGCGCTTTTTTGTGTGGTGGCCGGGCCTCACTCTCAGGGGCTTTCGGCGGCGCTACGTGAGGCGTCGCAGACCCTTGCTGTGGAGGCTCGGGAAAATTTCCCTGCCGGAAAGCCGGAAGGCGGCGCGAAGCCTCTTTGCTGCCGTGAAGCTTCGCGCCGCCTTGACTCTACTATTCAGGGCTCGCCCCGGCGTCCGCTTGCTTTCAGTAATCGCCGTCACGTTCGGCACTGCCACAAGCTCTTCGAGAGGACGCGGGCTTTTGTTTTGAGATTCGAAGAATTCTCTCTTGCTGGTCTTTGGTTGACGGGCCGCTCGGCGCTCATAAAAGCCGCGCGCCTGCGGGGCCGTTCCTTCGGGGCGTCCTCCCACTAGCGACGTAAGCCCAAACGGCTGACGACCTCGTGGTAACGCTCTATATCCTTGCTCTTGAGATAATCGAGCAGACTTCTGCGCTGCGAGACCATCTTGAGCAGGCCGCGCCGCGAATGATTATCCTTCTTGTGCGTCTTGAAATGCTCGGTCAGCTCGTTAATGCGCTGGCTGAGCAGTGCGATCTGCACCTGTGGCGATCCGGTGTCCGCTTCGTGTGTGCGGAACTCACTGACAATTCTCTCTTTATCCTCTTTGGCTAACGACATGTGCTCCTGATGGCCCTCCCAGACCGCAGTATGCCGGCTCCTTCGGAAGCGACAACCGCTAAAGTTAAAATACACTGCAATTTAACATGGCCTTTGCGGGGCTGTCCAGCGAGGGCAAGCGGCGCGCTCTGACTTCTGTCAGGGCTTCGGGCTGAGGCTTTCGAGGATTTCCCGGTACTCGGCCTCCTTGCGCAAGGGCTCAAGGGCCTGGCTACCCTGTAGCTGTGCGAGGTCTTTGAAGCCCTTCAAGACGGCACGGCGCAGGGCTTCGAGCGCCTTTTTCTTCTCGCCATTGAGCGCGTAGGCCGTTGCCAGCTCATAAAAGACCTGCGGGTTGTTCTCGGCAATCAGCGCGGCGATCTCAAGATTAGCGACCGCGAGGGGCAAATCCTTACGGCGCTGTATCAAGTTGCCCGCCCCCTCGTAATAAAAGGCGAAGACATCGTGGAGCGTGCGGCGGGCGACGCGGCGCGCGATGCTGTCTGCGGGCTCACGCGCCTGCCGCCGCAACTCGTCCAGGACTCTTTTGAAATCGCCGTAGGCAGTGGTGCGCGCCTCTATGTCACGGCGTCTTTCCTGGAAAGCGAGCAGTTCGCGCGTCAAATCCTGCTGCCGCTTGATCTGCTCCTTCTCCTCTCTGAGCGCCTGTTTGACCGAGGGCAGCTCCCTCAGTTGGGCCAGCTTCCGCTCGAACTCCGTCACGTCGCGAAAGGCTCGGAAGTCGGCGACTATCGCCTGGTATTCGGTATAGGCGTCGTACAGTTTTTTCGCCTCTTCCAGAGCGCGCACCCTCTCAAGCTCTTTGGCCCAGAGGGCGGCTATGAGCGCCTCGTCTCTGGCCTTGCGCCCGCTTCTGATGGCTTCCAGCTCCATCCAGGCCAGGGCGCGCGTGCAGAGTTCTTTGGGGGCCCACATGTGCCCGCCCTCGAACACGACCGTGCGATGCGGCAGGCCAATTACGTTGAGCACGTCGTCCAGTTGTTTCAGCTCTCCGAAATTAAAATCGTCCGTTCCGACCGTGGCGAAGAAGGCGAAGGGGATGGCGGAGGCTTGCGTCTTCGCAGTGGGCGCGATCTGCGTGTGGAAGCCAGCGCCGCAGGCTATGACGCCGGCCGCGCACCCGTTGCAGAGGTACGCGACCCAGACGGCGACGCGCGCGCCGCCCGAAAATCCCGTCGTGTAGATGCGCCGGTCGTCAATCGAGAAGCGCGCGTGCGTGTCGTTCCACAGCGCATTGGAAGCGTCAATGGAGACCTTCATGGGCCCATTGCGTGAATTGAGCGAGCCGACCACGATCCAGCCGTACTTCTCCGCCGCTTCACGAAAAAGCTCTACCGGAACCAAGCCCTGCGCGCTGGGGTCGAAGGCGTAAAGGATGGGCCAACGTTTTTCGGCAGTGTAGCCAGACGGAAGATAGAGCGCGTAGGCTTGCCCTGAGTCCGCCTTGCAAACCACCCGTTCGATGACCTGTCCACGCGTGAACTCTTCGGCCCCTGCCCTCTGAGCGGTCGCCGACAGTAGAACGAGGAACGAGACGAGGGCCACATGAGACCTACGGGGCCGGAAGCGTTTCATGCTCTTCTCACTTTCATGCGCTGGGGAATCTTTCTTCAGCTCTTCTGATGAGCGTGCGGCGAGCAAAGGATGTTTCCGTTCAGGACTTCGGACGAATGTCTAATATTTGAGACGCGCGCGACACCGTGCGTATTCGGCCTCTTGTCTGCTACCATCTGCGGCACAGGCGAGATTACCAGATTCGAGACGCAAGGAAACACTGATGGCAGAGAACCGGACACGCATACTGATCGTCGGCGGAGGATTCGGCGGCACCTTCACGGCGCTCGATTTGGCGGGTGAGGGCGAGGTGACGCTCGTCGGCACGGAAGATCACTTTCTTTTCACGCCGATGCTCTACGAATACCTGAGCGGCGAGGTCGAGGCATGGCACATCGCGCCGCGATATAAGGAGCTGTTGGACGAGCGCGTGCGTTTCATTCGCGGCGAAGTCAAGAGTATTGACCTCGGCGCGCGCGAGGCGACCATTGCGGGGCGCACGCGCGCCGTCTCCTACGACGTTTTGATTCTTGCGCCCGGCGGCATCACAAATTACGCGGGCGTCGAAGGCGCTGAAGAGTATGCCATGCCCTTTCGCAAGATCGCGCACGCCGATGCCCTGCGCCGCCGCATGGTCGAGGCGCTCGACCGCGTGCCGCCAGACGCAGACCCGCAGGACGTGCGCCGCGCCCTGACGTTTGCGGTCGTCGGCGCGGGCGCGAGCGGCGTCGAGCTTTCGACCAAGATGGCAGACCTCCTGCGCGATGCCTTCCAGAGACGAGCCCTGCGCGGCGAGCCCCGCGTCATGGTCATCGAGATGAGCGAGCAGGTCGTGCCCGGCATGGGCCAGGACATCCGCGTCTTTGTCGATGATGCTTTGAAGAAGTCGCGCGTCGAAGTCCACACCCGCACGCGCGTCCGGCGTGTCACGGCCCGTGGGCTTACGCTTGAGCATCACGGCGAGCAGACGGAGATGGAGGCGGCAGGAGTCGTCTGGACGGGCGGCGTCCGCGTCAATCCTCTGGTCGAAAAGCTTGAGGTGGAGAAAGACCGTCGCGGCCTGATCTTGGTTGAGCCGACGCTTCAGGTGCGCGGCCACCGAGAGGTCTTCGCGCTCGGCGACATAGCACTGTTCACGGACGCGAGCCCGCAGCTTGCAGGCACGGCCCAACTGGCCTTACAGCAGGCGGGCCTTGTCGCAGACAACGTCAAGGCGCTGCGGCGCGGGCGCGAGCTGCGGACGAAACATTTCGAGGAGCTGGGCGAAGCCTTGAGCCTCGGCACGGAACACGCTGCTGTGCTTGCGGGCGGCAAGGCGTTCGGCGGCGCGCTCGCCCGTCAGGCCCGCTTCGCCCTCTACACGGCGCGCCTGCCGACGTGGCAGCATCGCCTGAAGGTCGGCGCAAGCTGGTTCTTCGAGGGCACATTGCCGAGGCCCTTGCAGCCGCTCGGCATCAACCGTTAAAAAGATGGCACAACTTGCGCTCGCAGTATTGATGCTCGTCGCCGTCGTTCTGCTGATTCTGATTATCGGCGTGCTCGTCCTCTGGCTGAAAGGAGCCGGGGCCATAGCCCTGCCCGGCCTCGGCATCATCGTTGGGCCCCTGGCCGTCCTGATACTGCTCGTCATCATCGAAGCCGTGGTCGTCCTTGCTGCCATCCTTCTGTCGCACAGCATTTAATCTTATCCTTTAGCTGGCAATGCTCTGGAGAGTTGATGTAGAGTAATCGCTCCTTTGCGTGCCAACGGCCGAACTGCCTTCGCTTGGAGTGACGTGGAAGATGAACTGCTCGAACTGCGGCACAGAGATACCTTTGAACGAGCGTTACTGTCGCAACTGCGGACATGAGGCTGTGGCGCTCGACCCCACGGTCAGCGCCGGAGCGCCGACCCTGCGCGGCGTGCCCCCGCCCCCTGACGTTTACTCGCATCGAGACCAGGCGGCCGAGACGGCGCGCATGTGGGCAGCCCCTTCGACCGGCCCAATCTCAGCGCCGCTTCCGACCGTCACCCCGGAGCAGCGTCGCAGCCCGCTCGTCATCCCGCTCGTCGCCGTCTTAGCAATACTCGTCCTCGGCGGCGGGAGCCTCTTCGCCTACTTCCTGCTCAAAGACAAAGAGGGTGGTGCGGGAGGGTCTGAGGCCGGTGGGCCGATGCCGGATCATTTCGGCGTCTTCCTGCGCGACGGCGAACGGCTGACGGAATTGCGCCGCCTGGACTTCAGCGACGCGATCAAGGGACGCGACACGATGCTGGGCGACTCGACGCTGGCGCGCGCCGACTCCCAGCCCATCCTCATCCTCTACGCCGAGCCGCAGGACATTCCTACTTCCGACTTGAAGCTGGTTCAACTCGACGGCATTGACCCCGGTGGAGCGGTTCGTTATTGGCCCTTTCAGGTCGCGCCCATAGAGGGCGGGCGTCGCGGCATGAAGCAGATCAAGATTCCGGACGGCCTGCCCGCCGGCAAGTACGCCCTCGCCCTGATGCGCGATTACCTGAACGAGGGCAATCATAAGTTCTGGCCCTTCCAGGTGACGGAAGGCGCGAGCGCGCCGGGCACGCCGCAGACGGCCACGCTTCAGGTCAAGTCCAGTCCCGGCGCTGGGCCAACTCCGCTTGCGCAGTCCACGCCGAAGCCCGTTTCAACGCCGCCGCCTGCGTCCACCTCCGGCGGGACGCTCGCCTACTGCAATGACGACAACGTCGTGCTGCGCGGGACGCCGAGCCTCGACGGGCCCAAGCTCAACAAGCTGATGCGCGGGCAGAAGCTCTGGGTCATAGGAGTCTCTGCGAACAAATCTTCCTGGGGCGGGGTGACTGCCAACTGGACGCACGTGCAGCTTTACGACCGCTCGCAGACCGGCTGGGTATTCAGTCCCTTTATCTCTTACTGAGCAAAGTCGACCGGGGCCATCTCTCCCTTAACGCTTAAAAGACCGATGCAGCCAACCCGCTCATGCTCAGGTTACAGCAAGCCGCCGCTTCCGCGCGCCTTGCACATCCTCACTGTGAGCGCCGCGCTCTCGCTCCTCATCCTCGGTGCGTCCTGCGCAAAGCAGGGCAACAGCAACGACACGTCCAACGCGAACAAGTCCAGCAAGAGAGCGGCGGGCCCAAAGAACCAGACCTTTCTGGCGAGCATCCCGCAGGAGCTTGCACTGCCGGACGAATCCGACGAAGTAGGCATGCGCGTGCTGAAGGATTACGGCGCGATGTTCGTGGCGAGAGGGGGCGCTGTCCCGCCGCCCGTGCTCGTCTTCGAGGACGAACGGGCGGTCAGAGATTGGCAGGCCGGCGTGAGGAGTACGCGGGCAGAGATCGGCGGCACGCAGGTCGAGCTGCAAGGCCCTGCGATGACAGCCTTGATGGAGGCGCGCACGGAGGCGCAAGCGGCGAAACTCGACATCACTCCGCGCGGCGCGGACGCGGCCCGTCGGAGCTATGAAGAGACGGTCAAGCTCTGGCAGAGCCGCGTCAATCCAGGACTGACGCACTGGGTAGGCGAAGGAAGATTAGACAGGGATGAGGCGGCGCGCATACGCTCGTTGAGCCCGCGCGAGCAGATTCCCGAGATACTGCGACTCGAAGCCGACGGGCTCTACTTCAGCACGGATTTCAAGAAATCCATCCTCTACTCGGTGGCCGCGCCGGGCTCCTCTCAGCACCTCTCCATGCTCGCCTTCGACGTGAAAGAGAACGAGAACGCTCAGGTGCGCTCCATCCTCGCACGCCACGGCTGGTTTCAAACCATCACCTCCGACACGCCGCACTTCACCTTCCTCGGCGTCAAAGAAGAGGAGCTTCCCACTCTCGGCTTGAAAAGAGTCACGAACGGCGGGCGCACGTTCTGGATTCCAGACCTATAAGGTCACTACCGTAGGCGGTACTGACATTCAGGAGACTGTGGCGGCTTCGCAGGAGTCGAGCGCGGGCGCTTCCATCTCCTCGCCACCTTTGCCTTCGCCGTAGTAGGGGCGGCCCGTGGCGACGGCTTCAAAGTATTCCGAGATGCGGTCGAGAATCTCTGTCACGGAATGAGAATGATAGATCGAGGTGCGGAAGAGAGCGCCGCCCTGTAGGCCGCGCGTGAACTGGCCCGCGAGCTGTTTTATCTTTCCGATGGCGGCCATCTCCGGCATGTCTTCCCGAAGCATGTCGAAATATTCCAGCAGGACTGCGCGCTTGTCTTCGAGCGAAGGCTGAAAGATTTCACGGTCTGCGAGCGCGTCTTCGATCTGCCGAAAAATCCACGGATTAGCCATCGCGCCGCGACCGATCAGGATGCCGTCGCACCCTGTCTCTCGCCAGCGCGCAAACGCCCCCTCCACATTGACGACATCGCCGCTGCCCGATACGGGGACGCTGACGGCCTCTTTCACCTGCCTGACCAAATCCCAGTTAGCCAGTCCCTTGTAGCCCTGCTCCTTGGTTCGCCCGTGCAGGGCTATGTGCTCTGCGCCGCAGGCTTCGGCGAGGCGCGCAGTCTCGACGGCGTTGATCGTGTGGTCGTAGTAGCCCGCGCGTATCTTGATCGTGAGCGGGATGGTGATCGCCCGTTTGATCTCTGTCAGTATTGCTTCCAGTCGCTCGTGATCGCGCAGGAGGCCGGAGCCGCCGCCGTGCTTGACGACCTTCGGCGCGGGACACCCGCAGTTGATGTCCAGGATGTCAGCGCCGACCTCTTCGGCCATCTCCGCAGCCATCCGCATGCGCTCGGGCTGCCCGCCGAAAATCTGCACGGCGAAGGGGCGCTCGTCCTCGAAAAAGCGCATCTGCCGTTTCGATTTCGGGTTGTTGCGCGTCAGGCCCTCGACCGAGATGAACTCCGAGACGGTGAGCCCGACGCCGCCGCGCAGCTTCAGCAGCCGCCGGAAAGAGACATCCGTCACGCCCGCCATAGGCGAGAGCACGAGCGGCGGATTGATCTCCACGTCACGAATCTTGAACGGCTTCATCATCGGCTCCGACTTCCTCTGTCGCCCCTTTGTTGACAAGCAGCGGAAGATTCCACTAGCTTCTTTTGCAAGATTAGGAATTATAGCAATGCAACACAGGCTTATCCAAAGCGTCGGCATCGGGTGGACGATTCTCTATGCGGCCTTCATCATCTGGGTCTACGCGACAGAGCCGCGCACGCTCAAAGAGGTGGCCCACAGCGCCGAGGTCGCCGCCGGAACCTACGAGGTAGACCAGGGGAAATTTGATAATGCTCTGATGCTCTTCCGGCGCGAGCAGTTCAGGGCCGCGCGCGACGAGTGGGAGCGGGCCGACCCCGCGCGACGCGACGCGCGCACGCAGTTCTACATCGCTTACGCTTTTTACCGCGAGGGCTGGGGCCGCCTCTACAACGACGACGCCCTCTTCAGGCAGGGCTTAGAAGCAGTCGGCCGCGCCATCGCGCTCGCGCCCGAAGGGACGCTCACGGTGGATGACCCGGACTTGCGCATCAAGACGCCGGCCGAATTGAAAGCGGAGCTGGAACAGGGCACAGAGCGCAGCCTCGGAGACTTGAATCCGCTGAAGGTCTTGCGCGAGCGTAAATAGGGAATGAACGCCACACAGGTTTCCAGGAATCGCGCGCTCGTGCGCTTCGTCCTGCTGCCGCTGCTGTTGCTGACGGTCGCGCTGCTGGGGGGCCTGCGTGTTGACGCCGAGACGCGCGCCTTCCTGTTCGTCGCGCCGCCTCTGGTGACACTCCTGTTCGCAGTGTTGCTGCTCTCGCTGTTTGCGCGCGCCCGTCTCCTGGAGTTTCGCCGCTGGATTGCGAGCGATCATCCTGTGACGGTCAACATTTCGCACGCGCTGACACTGCTGGCGCTCTTCTTCGCTTCGGCGCAGGCTTTCAATTCCGTGCTGCCCGAGCGCGGCTTGCTTCACTGGCTCTTCTCGCTCTTCTTCCTGTGGACGCTCTGGAACAACCAGTTCTCCTACTTCGACGCGCGCCGCCTGCTTCGCAGCCTGGCCGTCCTCTTCGGCACGGCCTTCGTCCTCAAGCACATGCTGCTGGCGGCCGTTTACGCGCCGGAGGGCGGATGGCTCAAGCGGCTGACGGGGGTGGCGCTCGAAGGCGTCTCGCTCGGGACGCTCGAAGCGGAGCGTTTCGCGCCCGCCACGGGCTACATCTCCTTCTTCACCCTGGCGCTCTACGTCGGCGCGCTGATGCTCATGACGCCCTCGCCTGTTGAAGAGAGGAGTGTGGAAGAGACTGACGCCCTGGTGCGCGCCTACCGCAAGCTCTCGCCAAGCGAGCGCCGGCGCGTGCGCTCGCGCCTCCTTCCTGAGCGGGCGGAGGCGAGCCTGGAAGCCGAGGAGGCGGTCTCTCAATTAACCGACGGAGAATTGACGGCAGAAGCTATGGGCCTGCCCGCCGAAGAGACTGTCATCGCGCGCAAAGAGAAGCAATAAAAGAGAGGCAAAAGGAAAAAGGCAAAAGCGAAGGAAGCGCTCAACGCTTCTTCACTTTTGCCTTTTCCTTTTATCTTCTTCCTGCTCGCTTACCAGTTGACGACCAGCTCTTCGGACGCCTGCCAGGCGGGAACGTCGTGGCGAATCGAGACGCGTTGGAGGCGCTCGGGGTGGGCCAGCAAACGGCCTGCGCCGAGGGCTACGGAGCAGAGCGGCTCGTCCGCCGTGACGACGTGTAGACGAAGCTCTCGCTGTAGGCGCTCGCCGATGCCGTCCAGGAGCGCGCCGCCGCCCGTCAGGATGATTCCGGTGTAATAGATGTCGGCCGTCACGTCCGGCTGCGCGTCTTCGATGGTGCGGCGGACGCCCGTGACGATCTCTGAGATGACGGGCTCAAGCGCCTCGCACACTTCATGGCTCCCGACCTCGACGGCGCGGGCCGAGCCGTCGGCCAGGTCTTTGCCGACCACTTCCATAAAGCGTTCCGAGACTCGCTCGTCCGAGTCGGCCGGGCGTGCCGTGCCCAGCTCCTTCTTGACCTGTTCGGCCGTGCGCTCGCCGAGCTGCATGGCGTACTTGCCGCGCACGTAATCGCGTATGGCCTCGTCCATAGTATTGCCGGCCGCGCGCAGGCTCATGGAAGAGACGACTGCTGCGGAGGCTATGATGGCGATGTTGGTGGTTCCGCCGCCGATGTCTACGACGAGGTGCGCGCGCTCTTCGTCGAAGTCCAGGCCAGCGCCGAGCGCAGCGGCCAGCCCCTCGTCAACCAGGTCAACGCGTGTCGCCTTGGCGTCGTGCGCAGCGTCTCTCACCGAACGCTGTTCGAGCGTGGTGGAGGAGCCGGGCACGCCTATGACCAGGTGGCTGCGCCTTTTGTGTCCGCCGTGAATGCGGCGGATGAAGGCTGCAAGCATCTTTTCCGTCACGTCGAAATCTTCAATCGTGCCGCCGCGCACGGGGCGATGCACCTCCGTATCGCGTGGCTCGCGCCCCAAAAGCTTGAAAGCCTCTGCGCCGACCGAGAGAACCTCCCCGGTGTACTTATGGATCGCGACCGCAGAGGGCTCGTTGAGGACTATGCCCCGGCCCGGAGCGTAGATCAGAGTGTTGACGGTGCCGAGGTCTATCGCCAGATCGTCTGTAAAAAAGTTGCTCAGTATGTGCATTGCCTAAAGCTCCCTAGAACTAAACCCCCTTGTCTTCAAGGCGAGACAGTAATTACACAGTCACAGACCGGAGGCGGCAAGCCCCATGCCAGTGCGGAACCAGCGCAAAAAGGGACAGTCGCAGCCCCTCGGCGTCCGCTTCTGAAACAATTTCGGGCCGCTACCTTTTTAGACGCTGCCCTGAAAACGGACGCTGGGAAGCAAGGGTGACGGATAAAAGAAAAGCTTAAAGCTCTCGTCTTTCCTTCATCCCTGCTCTTCGGTGTCGCTGATTATTTCGTAGAGGTCTGGGGCGTCACGCTTTGAGGTCTGGCGAGAGGTAGGAAGGGAGAGGACGCGTACCCTGAGCAGACGCGAGCGGCGGCGCAAGCCTATCTCGTCCCCGGCGTGAACTGTTCGGGAGGACTTGGCCTGCACGCCGTTGACCGTCACCGCGCCAGCCTCGCACAACTCCTGCGCCAGGCTCCGGCGCGGCGCAAGACGACTGGCTTTGAGGAACAGGTCTAGGCGCATGAGGGCAGTGACAAGTGGCGAGTGACAAGTGACGAGATAAAAGCTTCTCTCCTGTCTTGAGCTTGTCACTCGTCACTTATCACTCATCACTGTTCTTATGGTCTTTTGGTATCGGACTTCTTGTTGCCGGTCGAGGCGGCCGCGGGCGGCGCGGATGGTTTGAGACCGAGCAGGGGCTCCACGCCCGCGCGATAATCTTCGGATATTTTGATGTAGGCTTCGTCGCGCAGTCTTTGCAGGTACTCCTTGCGCTCCTTCTCGCTGCGCTCCATCGTCATCGCCTCGCGCACCTTGTTCTCGTTGAAGACGGAATCGCTGCCGGGCGTGCGCGCGTCTACGCGCAAGATTTGATAGCCTTCGACCGTGCGAAGGGGCTCGGCGACATCGCCCGCTTTTGTATTCTTGATGGCGGCCGCGATGTCGTCGCGAAGCGTCGGGACTTCAAAAGTGCCGACCTTGCCTTTGGTCTGCGTGGCGACGCGTACGCCGCCCTCTTCGCGCTCGGAGTTGGCTGCGGCCAGCGCCGCGAAATCCGCCCCGGAGCGAGCCTGCGCGACCAGTTTAGCGGCCTGGGCGCGCACCTCTGCCTCTGGCTTTCCGGCAAGGCTCAGGAAGATTTCCGAGAGCGTCACGCTCTCAGGCTTCTTGAACTTGTCGCGGTGCGCCTCGTAGTACTTCTTCACCTCGTCCTGGCTGAACCCGTAGAAAACCTTGTAGTCAACCTCACGCTGGACGACGAAGCTCTTCATGATCTCGGTGCGCAGCGTCGAGCGAATCTCGTTGATGTCGAGGCCGATCTCCTTCATCGCCGCTTCCAGCTCGGCGATGGTCTTGATGCCCTGCCGCTGCCCTTCTTCCATGATGCGGCGGTTGACTTCGGCTTCGACCTCCTGGGTCATGTCCAGCTCCTTGCCCTTCTGCAAGAGGAGCTGTTCGTTGATGAGGCTGGCGATCAGCTCCGGCTGGCGGCGCATGACATCCTCTGTCGCCTGCTGCTCGGTCATGCCGCCCTGCTGGACGCGCGCCTTGATCGCTTCTTTCAACTCGCGCCGGACGCGTGAGAGTGTAATGACATCGTTATTGACCTGCGCGACCACCTGGTCAATGACCTGCGGCTCACCCTCCTGGGCCAACACAGCGGGCGACCCCACGATGAAGGCCGAAAAGATGAAAGCCAGGAGGAGAGCCCGCGACGCGTGGCCGCTTTTGTTGAGCTTCACAGTTTTTATACTCCTTAGAAAATAAAGAATCAGTGGTCGGGAATCTTAAAAAAGGTTATCAGTCATCAGCCGGTCAGGTTCCCTCCGACCGACCCGAGAAGACCGTCCTGCCGAATTGCCATCAATTTTAATCTGCCGCACGAACTTCGAGCAACACGCGGCGAGCCGTTTCGAGCACGTACTGCCTCTCCTCTTCGCCCAGCTCAAGGCGCAGCACCCCGCTCGGAGAAAACGTCGCGCCCTCGCGTTCGGCCACTACGCCGAGCAGTTTCTCGGGTGAGACGCGTGCCCGCTCGCTCAACTTAACGGCCATGCCGCCCGCCGTTCTGTCAATCGAGATGACGCCCACTTCTTCGGCCAGCCGGCGCAACCTGGCGTAGGCGAAGAGGCGCTCGACCGATTCGGGCAAGCGCCCGTAGCGGTCTTCCACCTCGGCCCTGATCGCCCGCAGCGTCTCCTCGTCGCGCGCCGAAGAGATGCGCTTGTAAGTCCTGAGGCGCTGGCCCATGTCCGAGATGTAATCTTCGGGGATGGCAACGTCTGCGCCGAGGTTGATCGAGACGCTCGTTTCGTCCTCGACGGCCTCGCCGCGCAGCTCCATCACGGTGCGTTCGAGCATCTGCGTGTAAAGATCGAAGCCGAGCGCGTCCATGTGGCCCGACTGCTCGCCGCCCAGAAGGTTCCCGGCCCCGCGCAGTTCCAGGTCTAAGGCGGCGATGCGAAAGCCCGCGCCGAGGTCTGAAAACTCGCGTATGGCGGCCAGACGGCGGCGCGCAATCGGCGATAAGCCCTGTTCCGAAGGAATCAGCAGATAGGCATAGGCGCGGCGATTTGAGCGCCCGACGCGCCCGCGCAATTGATAGAGCTGGGAAAGACCGTAGGTGTCGGCACGGTTTATGATGATCGTGTTGGCGCGCGGGATGTCTATGCCGTTCTCGATGATGGTCGTCGCCACTAAAACATCATATTTATAAGCAACGAAATCGAGCATCACGCGCTCCATCTCGCGCTCGTTCATCTGCCCGTGGCCGACGGCGAGGCGGGCCTGCGGCACGAGGCGCTGGATGAGGGCTGCGATGGCCTCTATGGACTCGACCCGGTTGTGTATGAAGAAGACCTGCCCGCCGCGCTGTAGCTCCAACTCTATGGCGCTCTTGATGACGGGCTCAGAGAACTGCGCGACCTGCGTCTGGATGGCCAGGCGGTCGCGCGGCGGAGTCTCAATCAGAGACATATCGCGCAATCCCATCAGAGACATGTTGAGCGTGCGCGGGATGGGCGTGGCCGAAAGCGTGAGCACGTCCACGCGCTTCTTCAACTGCTTCAGGCGCTCCTTGTGCGAGACGCCGAAACGTTGTTCTTCGTCCACGATCACTAAGCCCAGCTCGCGAAAGCGCACGTCCTTCGAGAGCAGGCGGTGCGTGCCGATGACGATGTCTATCTCGCCCGCTTCGACGCGCCTGGCCACCTCCTTCTGCTCCTTCGGCGAGCGGAAACGCGAGAGCAGCTCGACACGCACGGGAAAGGCCGCGAAGCGCGTGCGGAAAGTCTCGTAGTGCTGGTAGGCGAGCACTGTGGTCGGCGTCAGCACAGCTACCTGCTTACTCTCCATCACAGCCTTGAAGGCCGCGCGCATGGCAACCTCGGTCTTCCCGTAGCCTACGTCGCCGCACAACAGGCGATCCATCGGCACAGGCTCCTCCATGTCGCGCTTCACGTCTTCGATGGCCGTCTCCTGATCGGGCGTCAGGACGTACTCGAAGCCCTCTTCAAACTCGCTCTGCCAGGGCGAGTCCGCCGCGAAGGCGTAGCCGCCCACCAGCTTGCGCTCGGCATAAAGACGCAGCAGCTCGTCGGCCATGTCGCGCATCGCGCGCTTGGCCTTCGCCTTGGTCTTCTGCCAGCCCAGGCCGCCGAGGCGATCAAGCTGCGGCTGGTTGCCTTCGGCGCTCGCATAGCGTTGCACCAGGTCGAGGCGCTCGACCGGCACATAGAGCTTTGCGTCCTCGGCGTAGTAGAGCAGCATGAACTCGCCGCGCCTATCGGGCCCAAGCTCAAGGGTCTGCAATCCGCCGAAGCGCGCAATGCCGTGGTCTACGTGAACGACATAATCGCCCACCTTCAAGTCGCGAAAGTCAGACAGAAACGCAGCCGTCTTGGACTTCTGCCTTTTACCCTTAGTCCTTCTGTCCGTTCCGGGCGCGCGCCGTCTCTCCACTGCGGCCTCGTTCGCCTCGTCGAAGAGGTCGCTTTCGACGTGTACGACCAACCCGGCCGACGGCAGCTCGAACCCGCCCGAAATTCGCCCGACGGTGACGACGGCGCTGCTGCTGTTGCCTTCGGCCGAGTTTGCTCCGGCGGCGCTTCCCCCTTCGTCCACGAGCGCCACGCGCGCAGAGATTTTGTAGTCGTCTAAAATCTCCGCGACCCGTTCGGCAACGCCTATGCTCGGCATCACGAAGAGCGTCGCGGCTCGTCTCTGCTCATAGGCGCGCAGCACATCGCTCGCCAGCTCCGGCAAACGCCCGTGATAACGGCGCGTGGATTGGGCCAACCATTCGACTTCGGGCGCGGCCTCGACCGTTGGAAAGAGGAAGAGCGGGCGGGAGGAGGAGGAGCGCGTGCGGCCGAGCTGCACTGCTGGCCCTTCTGCGTCCAGCGAAAGCTGCTGGTCGAGTTGCGCGGCCGAGCGGCCGAGCGCGCGCAGCTCAAGCCTTTGGACAGGCTCAAGGCGCTCGCGCAGCTCTTCGGCCGTCAGGTACAGCTCTTCTGGCCGCAGGCCCAGCTCGTCCGCAGCTTCCGTCTCACTGTAACGCGCGGCGAGCGTTTCATAGACGCCCGCGAGATAGGTTTCGACCGCGCCTGGTTCGTCCAGGACGAGGACTGCATCCCGCAGGTAATCGAAGACGCTCGCGTTGCGCTCGCGCACCAGGGGCATCAACCACTCCCAGCCGCCGAAAGCTTCTCCCTCGTCCGCGAACCTCGTCCGATCACGAAGAGCACGCGCGTAACGCTCATCTCGCCAACGCTCGCGCGCCCTCTCAGACCACTTCAGGAAATCCTCGCTCCTGACGGCAAGCTCGCGCATAGGCGCAATCGCCACCTCTTTCAACTGCGCCGTCGAGAGCTGTGTTTCCGCGTCGAACTCGCGTATGGATTCGACCGTGTCGCCGAAGAACTCTATCCGCACGGGCGCGCTGCGGCCCGGCGACCACACGTCCAGAATGCCTCCGCGCATGGAGAACTCTCCGACCGCCCCGACGGGCTCTTCCCTCACGTAGCCGGAGGCCACAAGACGCTCGACCAGCTCTTCGGGCGAGTGATCTTCGTCGCGCCGCAAAGTGGCCCCGGCCGAGGCGACCTCTGCGGGCGAGACCGTGCGGCGTGCCAGGGCGCGAGCCGTCAGCAGGACGAAATCCTGATCTCTGCGCGCGAGCCGCCAAAGCGCGAGCGCGCGCTGCTCCAAAGTCTCTGGGTGCGGCGAAGCCCCTGCGTAAGGATCGCTCTCGGAAGCGGGCAGCAAGAGCACAGTCTCGTCGCACTCGGCCCTGCCGCGCAGAGCGCAATACCAGAACCGCACGTCGCGCTCCCAAGCCTCAAGGTCGCGGTTCGCCTGCGTCACGAGGGCGAAGGGTCTAGCGGCCTCTCGCTGCAAGGCCGCGAGCACGAGCGCACGCACGGGCCCACCCGCCAGCCCGCTCACCGAAACCACGCGCGCCCCGCCGCGTACCTCCCCGAGCAGGCGCGCATACTCCTCGCTCCGCGTCACCCGCCGCAGCAAACCTTGCACATCCGATCTGGATTCAACCGTACTACTCATATGAAATCAGTGATGAGTGACGAGTGACAAGTGACGAGAGAAAAGCTGTAGCTGTTGCTGTTGCTCGTCACTTGTCACTCATCACTTGCCACTGCCTTTTTGATTCGTTCGATAATGCTTGTGGTCGAAGCGCCTTCGATGAAGGGGAGAGAGACGACGCGCCCGCCCGCCGCCTCGACCTCTTCGCGCCCGTGAATCTCCGAGAGCGCGTAATCGCCGCCCTTGACCAGCACGTCTGGCAGCAGCGCGGCGATCAGTGAGCGCGGCGAGAGGTCGTCGAAGACGGTCACGTAATCTACTGCTCGTAATGAGGCGAGCATCTCGGCGCGCTCGCTCTCGTTCATGATGGGGCGGCCTGCGCCCTTCAATTCGCGCACCGCGCGGTCGCTGTTGATGGCTACGACGAGCGCGTCGCCAAGCTCGCGCGCCCGCGCCAAATACCTGACATGGCCCACGTGCAGCACGTCGAAGCAGCCGTTGGTAAAGACCAGCCGCAAGCCTCCCTCGCGCAGCCGCTCACGCTCGGCGCGCAGCTCTTCTGTCGAAATAACTTTTCCGCTCATCCTTTTTGAAACGTCAATGGTAAACGATAAATCGTAAAAGGACGAGCGCCCCCCTGCCATTTACGATCTGCCATTTACGATTTGCCATTTACGATTTACGATTGTCCGCATGAGCACGCCATTCATAGAAGATAATGACCAGACAAGGGCGCGGCGCGATCATCTGGAAAAGCTGCGAGAGATGGTCGGCAACGTCTATCCGAACAGGTTCGACCGCAGCCGCGTCACGGGCGGCGAAGACACCATCACCGCCATCGTCGAAAAGTTTCGCCCCCTTGAGCCGCAAGTGGCAGAGGGCCAGCGCCCCTCGGCGGAAGAGATCGAGCGGGCCAACAGGGAGCTGAACCGTGTAGAAGTGCGCGTCTCCGGGCGCATCGCTACGCCGCCGCGCGTCATGGGCAAAGCGGCCTTCGTACATCTCTCGGACGGACAGGAGCGCCTGCAAACCTACGTCCGCAAGGCAGACGTGCACGGCATACACAACACGGACGGCTCGCCCATCGAAGAAGGCTGGGAGCTATTCAACCTCCTCGACCACGGCGACTTCATAGGCGTCTCGGGCTTCCTCTTCGTCACGAAAACGGGCGAACTCTCCGTACACGTGCGCGAGTTGCAATTCCTGGCCAAGGCCCTGCTGCCCATGCCAGACAAGATGCACGGCATCAGCGACCCGGAAATCCGCCAGCGCCAACGCTACGCAGACCTCCTGGCCGGAAGCCTCAAGGTCAAGACGGAAGAGGACGCGGACGAGGGCGAGCTGACGCCGCGCGAAGTCTTCCAGCGCCGCTCGCGCGTCATCACGGAGATGCGCCGCTTCCTGGACGATCACGGCTACGTCGAAGTCGAAACGCCCATGCTCACGCCCCTCGCCACGGGCGCGGCCGCCAAGCCCTTCGTCACTCATCACAACGCGCTCGACATCACGCTCTACGCGCGCATCGCACCGGAGCTGTACCTCAAGCGACTGCTCGTCGGCGGCTTTGAAAAGGTCTACGAGCTGAACCGCAATTTCAGGAACGAGGGCATAGGCTATCGCTGGAATCCGGAATTTACGATGCTCGAATTCTACTGCGCCTACATGGACGTGAACGGCATGATGGACTTCTGCGAAGAGCTGATTCAGTCAACCGTCTACACCGTCACGGGCCACACCCGCGCCCGCTTCGGCGAGCACGAGATTGACTTCGGAGGCAGGTTCGAGCGGCTCACGATGGAGCAGGCAATCATTAAGCATCGGCCCGCAGATAGGGCCCAGGCGAATTTCAGCTCTGCGGCCGGCATTGGCCCAAATGACTTAGAGGCAGCACAAGCAATCGCGGAGGAGTTCGAGGAAGTGGCCGAGGGTAAGCTGATTCAGCCGACTTTCATCACCGACTTTCCCAAACCGATCTCCCCGCTCTCGAAAGCTTCGCCGGGCAATCCGGCAATCGCAGAGCGTTTCGAGCTGTTCATCGCCGGGATGGAGATAGCCAACGGATTTTCGGAATTGAATGACCCCGTCGAGCAGCGCGAGCGGTTTTTAGAACAGATGAAACAGCGGGAGCGCGGCGACGAGGAGGCTATGGTCTTGGACGAGGATTACATTCGCGCGCTCTCTTACGGGATGCCGCCCGCTGCCGGAATCGGCATCGGGATTGACCGCCTGGTCATGCTGCTCACGAACAAGCGCTCGATCCGCGACGTGATTCTGTTCCCGCACATGCGACCCGAACGTAAGCGTGAGGCGGAGGGAGAAGAAGAAGGATGAATGAAAGACAAGCTGCTTCTCATTCATCCTTCCGCCTTCATCCTTGCTTTGGCGTCGGCCCAGGGGGGCGGAAGGGCTGAACCCTTCGTCTTCCATTGGGTAAACTTGGTTTGGGCCATGTGCGAGATCAGGCTCTTCATCACGTCGCTGTGCGGCAGGCGGTAGACGAACTCCATGAGCGCCTGCTCGTCTTCCCACACGGAGAGAGTCCAGAACCGCTTGCCGAGCAGTTGCGCCTGTAGCGAGTAGCCTGCGAGCCCACGCGACTCGGCCAGTTGCCGCTCGATCTGCGACGTGTAACGAAGGAATCTCGGGATTGCGCGATAGCTTTTGAGCGGCAGGTAAGAGAGTTGGGCTAGGTATTCGCGCTCGGGGTCGATAGAGGCGAAAGATTTCCATCTGGAAGGAAGCATCGCACCACCTCTCCATTTTAGCTTTTCTTCTCGGCCTTGCTCCGTAGAATCTCATTGCGCGTCTCGATCAGCGCGTTATTGGGCCCATGCCGCTTGACGAAGGCGTCGATGACGGCTATGCCACGGTCAGGGCTTCCGTCTGCGGCCAGGGCGCGAGCCAGCGCGAGCGCGGCGTCCAGGTGATCGGGCTGTACTTCGAGCGCGCGCGTCCAGGCGTCTATCGCAAGCCGCCACTGAGAGCGAGCGCCGTAGACGCGGCCCAGGTTATAACTGGCCTCGGCGTAACGAGAGTTCTCCTGCTTGAGCGCCGCCGAAAGAGCCTCTATGGCTTCGTCCCAACGCTTCTGGCGAATGAGGACGACGCCCAGGTTGTTGAGCGCGCGCGAGTAGTGGCCCTGGCGCTGGATGATGGCTTTGCGATAAGCCTCAATCGCGCCGTCCGTCTCGCCGAGCCGGGCCAGAGCGTTTCCCAGGTTATAGAAGCCCACGGGGTCAACCCTGTCCTCTCGCACCATTGCGCGCAGCTCCGTGATCGCCTCGCTTCTGCGGTTCAAAGCGATGAGGTAGTCCACCAGTACTCTTTGCAGGCGAGCGCGCTCCTCGGGCTTGTCCGCCTGATTGATCTGCGCGCGAAGCGTACTGATGCGGTCGCCCTTCTGCGACACGACGGGCGCGGACTCTGTGCGTGAAGCTGCGGCCGGGTCTGCCTGCGCACGCGCGGTCGTCAGGCAGAAGGCGAGCGCGAGCAGAGCGATTGCCGAGACGCGCAAGGGTAAAGGCCGGGCCAAGCGTGCGCAGCTTCCTGAAGAAATCTCTAACAGCATAAACGCCTCCGACATTCTCCGCTTGAAAGGCACGCGTGGGCCCACTCCTCTTTCGTCTTCAAATTCATCCGCGCCGCCTTAATTCGGGTGAGCGTGGGGCCACCATCACGGGAGCGTAGGCGACGATTGTGCCGCCGAACCCGACTGCCCAGCCCCGGTCGCGGCTCGCAAAGAACAGGCGTTCGAGGGGGTGCGTCGTGCCGCTCGGCACAGTGGCCCAATGCGCGCCGCCGTCCGTCGTATGAATCAAGACGCCTTCCGCCCCCGAGGCCCAGCCTTCCCGCCCGTCCAGGAATTTCACATCGTAGAGGTCTGCCGTCACGCCTGACGCTTGCGCGCGCCAGCGGCGACCGCCGTCGGTCGTCACAAACACGCGACCCTCGGAGCCGACGGCCCAGCCGCGCAGCCGGTCAACGAAAGAGACGGCCGTGAAGCGCACTTCGGCAGTAGTCAGTCCCGCGATGGCTCCCGTGCGCCAGGTCTCGCCGCCGTCCGAGGTCTGCAAGAGAGTTGCGCCCGCGCCCACGAGCCACCCTTCTTCACCGTTGAGGAAAGCGCCGCCGAGCAGCAGGTGGCGCGTAGGCACGCGCTGCCGCACCCAGCTCCCGCCCCCGTCGTGCGTAGTGTAGAGCACGCCCGCTTCGCCAAAGGCCCACGCCCTCCCTTCCTTCGTGAAGAGGGCGCGCACCAGACGCGCGTCCACATCTTTGGCCGTCACGTTGACGCGCCGCCAGGTACGTCCGCCGTCAATAGTATTCATCAGGTAGGTGCGAGGCTCGTCCTTTTCCTTCAAGAGGTAGATGCTGCGCTCGCACACTAGCCACCCGCGCTCTTCATCCGCGAAATAAACGTCACGCAGCGCATCGCTGGTCGGGCGGCGCATCTGGGCCCAGGTCTGGCCGCCGTCCGTCGTGTGAAGCAGAGCCCCGCTGCTGCCCACGGCCCAACCCCTGTCCGCGTCCAGAAAATAGACTGCGTGCAGCCAAGCCATGCTGTTTGATTGCTGCCTGGCCCAAACGCTCGCGGCCTCGGCCCGCCCTGCGCACAAGCAGGCCAGCGCGAAGACGATTAGATAAGGGATGAGGGATGAGGGATGAGGGATGAAAGCTCTGCTCCCAAATTTGAGATTTAGGATTTTAGAACCCGCTTCATCCATTACCCTTCGGCCCTCACTCCTTTTATTGTCTCGGGGCCGGGCCGGCGCGCGGTGCTCAGTTGACGCAGCAGCATCAAGACGGGCGAGACATCGCGGCCCAGGGTGAAAGCCTGCTGCGCGGCCGTCGTAATCCACTGGACGGGCTCGGGCGTGACGCTCTCTTCGGAGCACTTCGAGCAGAGGTTGTTGCCGTAGAGTCTTTGCAGGAGTTGATGTGCGTCCGTTTTGCCGAGCAGCGTAAGGACTGTGCCGGGCGGGACTTTCAAGCCTTCGGCGAGCCGCAGCGCCGTTTCCAGATTGATCGTCGTAATCACGGAAGTCTGAAGCTTCGAGAGCAAGCCCTGATCGAAGCCTGTCTGACGACAAAAATCCACCTGCTTGAGGCCCAGCTCGCGCAGCCTCTCGATGATAAATTGTGCCAGCGGCGTCATCGGGTAGACCCCTCTTTTTGTCATCTTCTCACCATCCTCCGGTGAAAATGCGTGCGAAGCTGATGATCGGGAGGAGGTTCATCACTTCCTTGAACTTCTTGAAGCTGTTGCCGGGCACTATGACCTGATCGCCCGGCACGAGGTAGGTCAGCTCCCTGGCGTCGCCGCGCTCGTACTTCTTGATGTTGACGCGAATGGAGGCGAGCGTTCCGTCCGGCTGGCGGCGCAAGACCATCACCTTGCTCTTGTCGCCGGTGTCGAGGACGCCGCCCGCTTCGGCCAGCGCCTCGTAGACGCTCAGGCGATGCGTCATGATGCGGATGCCGGGTTGGGCCACGTCGCCGAGGACGCTGAAGCGCGCCGACTGGGCCTTCTCCAGCATGACGGTGATCTGCGGGTCTATGATGTATTCGTTCAGGCGGCGGGTGAGTTCGGCCGCGACCTGCTCGGTCGTCTTGCCCGCGACGATGATGCCTTCGGGAATCAAAGGATAGTTGATCCGCCCGTTGGGCGGAATGGTGATGCCGCCCCGCGAGTAGCGATCCTGGCCGAAGACCGTCACCGAGATGACATCTTCGGGCCCGAGCCTGTAGGTCGTCAGATAGTTGTTGTAGTAAGGCAGCACGGCGGCGATGTCCTCGGACTCCTGCTCGCGCCGCCCGGCCTGCATCTCCGGCGTGAGGTCTGTCGTCGGCGTTGAAGATGAGGGCGAGGGCGACGAGGCGGCCTGCGCAGAAGCAGTCGCAGGCGAAGTCGCTTGCGGCGAGGCCGTTGTCGCCGGCGTCGTATTGACATCGTCGGGCTCAAGCCTCTCCGCGCCCGGTGCTGTAGACGACGCGGCGGGAGACGACGCGACGGGCGCGTCCTGTTGAGGCGCAGCCGTCTGCGCGGAGACTGTGCCGAGCGCGCCCGTCAAGAGCAGCGAGAGCGCCAGCGTGTTGAGCTTTGCTTGTAACTTCATCGAGTACCTCCGAAAAGCTTTCCCCGGTAATGGCGACCAGGGGAGACCTTAGCGTGCGCCGCGACCGAAGAGAATCGTCTTAATGGTCTCAAACAGGATGGCCGCGTCGAGCGCCAGGCTTTGATTCTTGATGTAATAGAGATCGTACTGAAGCTTCTGCCGCGCGTCCTCTATCGAAGAGCCGTAAGGATATTTGATCTGGGCCCAGCCGGTGAGCCCCGGCGCAATCAGGTGGCGCTGCTCGTAATAGGGAATCTCCTGCGCCAATTGGTTGACGAAGTGCGGGCGCTCGGGACGTGGGCCGACGAAGCTCATCTCGCCCTTGAGGATGTTCCAGAACTGCGGTATCTCGTCCACCCTGATCTTGCGAATGATGCGCCCGACACGGGTCGCGCGGTCGTCGTCGGACTTGGCCCAGGCGGGCCCGTCCTTCTCCGCATCTACGCGCATCGAGCGAAATTTCATCAACACGAACGGCTGGCCGTTCTTGCCCACCCGCTCCTGTTTGTAAAGTATGGGCCCACGCGATTCGAGCTTGATGAGCACGGCCGTCAACAGGGCTATGGGTAATGAAAGGATAGCGCCGACGAGCGCCACGCCGCGATGGAGGGCTACGCGCACCAGCGCGTTCAGGCGCTTCTGACGGCCGCGTCCCGAAAAGATGAGCCAGGAGGGGCGCAGCATGTCCAGGTGTACGCGTCCCGTCAGCCGCTCGTAAAAGGAGGCGCACTCTTCGATTGAAACGTTGCCCGAGAGACTCAGGTCTAGGAGCTTCTCGGTCGGGAACTGGCCCCGGCGCTCGCCCATCGCGACGACTATGCGGTCTACGCTCTCGCGCTTGACCAGCGTGTCAAGCTCCGAGGTGAGCCCGATGACGCGCGGGTTAATCAAACTCTTTCCGACCAGCTCCGGGTCTGTGTCCACGAATCCGATGACGCGGTAGCCTGCGTCGCGGCGCTCTAAAGCCTCGCGCGCGACTTCCACGGCGGACGCGCCGGAGCCGACGATCAGCACGCGCTCGCCGATCTGCGGGTGGCCCAGGAACCAGTGAATCGCTATGCGCCAGCCGATGACGAGCAGCAGGGCCAGCGGCAGCGCGATGCTTGAGACGCCGCGCCCGATGAGCATCTGCGGCACGGCGTAGATGACTATGGCGAGCGCGACCCAGGCAAGGCCGAGCGCCTGTATGAGGCGCAGGACAAGCTCGCGACGGTCGTGCATGACTACGAAGTCGTAGAGGTCGTAGAGGTAGAAGGCGCTCAAACAGAAGATGGTCGCGAGCGCGATCTTGTAGAAGCCGTAGCTTCCAACCAGTTGTTCTTCCGCGCCACGCACGCCGAGCCGCAGATAGACGGCCGTCATCATCGCGACGAAGAGCAAGAGCGCCTCGACGCAGATGAGCAGGATGGTTCGTGCATTGATGCGCGCCGGTTTCAAGAGAGCGCCGCAACCTCCTCTCCCTCTTTCATAACATTCTTCGCGCCCGGCGGGATGACCTCATCCTTGCGGCGCGCGTAGCGTCGCTGGTAATAGTAAGAGGTCTCGTCCAACTGCTCCTCGGAGCGGTTCAGGACGACGCCGAGCATGCGCTCGCGCGGGAGCTGTTCGAGCAAGCGGTCAACGGCAGCATAGCGAGTCTTTCCGGCGCGCACGACCAGGAGCGCACCGTCCGCGCGATTGATCAGCACGTTGGCGTCCGTAAAGATGCCGAGCGGCGGAGCGTCTATGACGATGTAGTCGAACATGCGGCGCAGTTCCGAAAGCAACCGCCCGAACCTGGGCCCAGAAAGTATCTCGGCCACGTCGTCGCGGGCAGCGCCTCCGGGCAGAAGGTGTAAGCCGGCAGGCTCCAGCCTGACGATTGTCTCTTCGAGCGTCGCAACGCCTGCCAGCACCTCCGAGAGCCCCGCGCGATTTTCTATGCCGAGGTAGTCTGTGGCGCAGGGCTGGCGCAGGTCGCTATCGATGATGAGCGCGCGCACGCCGTCGGTTTGGGCCAGCAGCCAGGCGAGGTTGAGGGCCGTCAAGGTCTTGCCCTCGGCGACGCCGGCGCTGGTGATGACGAAGGCTTGCATCTTCCGTCGCTCGCCCGCATGAAGCACGCGCGTGCGCAAGGAGCGGAACTGCTCGCAGTAGGCCGAGCGCGGCTGCGTGATGGCAATCAAGTGTGGCTCGACGCGCGCCGGGGAGACCTCTTCAGAGGAGAACTCCGCTGCGACGCGCGCCGACCCGGCAGCGTCCAAAGTTGCCCCAGCAGCACGCGAAGCCATCTCGCCGGGGAGTGCCGACCCGGCGCGAGTATCGGTGTGCGCAGTGGACGCTGAATTGTGCGCCGCCGCGTCTGCGGCGTGCGGCGCTGCGAAAAGTGATGAGCTGTCCCACGGCTCGCCCGTGCCGCCGCCCGTGCGCTCTTGCGCGACGGAAGGCTCTTCGAGCGCCTTTCCTTTAGCGGCGCGCTTTGCGCCGGCCGACTTCTTCTTGTTGGCACCGTTGTTCTCACCGGCGCGCTTCATTGCCTCGTATACTCTGCTGCCCATCACATATTCCTCAAGAGACCTGAACGACGAAAGGCAGCGCCGACCTCCTCGGCGCTGGGTGTTGCAAACTCTTCTTTACTCTGCTCGACATTCTGCTCGACGGCGCGACGCTCCGAAGCGACGGGCTGCGCACTGCTGCTACTTTGCTGCGGCGGCGCAGGTGTGCTCTGTTGCGGTGGCGGCGGCGCGTTCCTTTGCGCTGCTGCTTCTGTCGCCTGCAAGGAGCCCGACGAGGGGGTCGCTCCGGTGGCCCACAGCTCGGCGCGTCCGGCGGCCGTAAAGATGCGCGCAGGGGCTTCGCGCTCCTCGCCCATCTGGCGGCCGCGATCTGCGCGCGGCAGCATGTCGAAAGTCTCTGCGACCTCTTCGATGATGGCCCGGCCGATGACCTGCTCGCCCGCAGCGTAGCCCGTCAGCAAGGCGTTGTCGCAGAGATTATTGATATTGCGCGGGATGCCCTCGGAACAGCGAAAGATGAAATCAATCGCGCCCGGCGAGAAGATGTCCGTGCGCTCAGCGCCGGCCACGAGCAGCCGCGCGAAGATGTAGCGCGCAGTCTCTTCCACGTTCGGCAGCGGCTTGATCTCGCACCTCAGCGCGACGCGCTGCTTGAGCTGGCGCAAGTCCGGATTGTTGAGCACGTCGCGCAATTCGGGTTGGCCCGTCAGCACGATCTGCAACTGCTTGGCCGAATCCGACTCGAAGTTCGAGAGCAGGCGTATCTCTTCCAGGACGTGAGGCGTGAGCCCCTGCGCTTCGTCCACGATGAGCACAGTGCGCAGGCCCCGCGAATGTCGGGCTTCGAGCGTGCGGCCCAGGGCGATCAAAAGCTCAGATTTCGTCTCCCACTGCTGAACGTCCAGAAGAGTCGTGACGTGCTGATAGAACTCCGGCACAGTGAGTCGCGGGTTGAAGATGTAGGCGACGAGCACAGTGCGCTCAAGCCGCTGCATCATCCACCTGAGCACAGTCGTCTTCCCCGTGCCCACCTCGCCCGTCACGACGATCAACCCTTTGCCCATCTCTATGCCGTAATGCAGGTTGGCCATCACCTCCTTGTGCGAAGGCGTGAAGTAGATGAAGCGCGGATCGGGCGTCAGCGCGAAGGGCAGTTCTTTGAGGCCGTAGAATTCTCTGTACACTCTCTTTTTTTGACCTCCGGCGCACAAGTCACAGCGGCGCGGAAAATCTTTCCAACACTCTCTCTAGCCCATGAAGCGGTCGAAGATGTGCGTCACCTTCAGGATGAAGGCCAGCGCCGGGATGCTCACGAGCGTCAGGACGATACCGGCCGCGAGCGCCATCCTGCGCCGCCACGGCACACGCCGCGCCTCCTGCGGCGTCAGAAACTCCGGCACAGAGACCAGGACGGGCAGCCCCGTGTAATGCTCTGCGTCTTCTGTCGTCTGAATCGTCAACAGTCGCGGCACTTCAAAGGCTGCGGCCAAAAGGAGGCCCACGCCGAGCCCGAGCACCAGCCCGAGCCCAATGAGTCGGGCGCGCTTCGGCGCGACGGGGGCTTCGGGAAGGTTAGCGGGGTCAACGACCTGAATGGTCTGGCCCTGCTGGTTCGAGTTCACGTTGGCGACCAGCTCGGCGTCGCGCGCCTTCTGTTGCAGCGCATCGTAGTTGGTCTTGGCCGTCAGGTATTCGCGGTTGAGAGATTCGAGACCGACTTCGGTGGGCGGAATATTGTTGATGCGCTCGTTCAGCTCGCTGATCGCCACTTCGATCTGCCCGCGCATGGTCTCCTGCCGCTTGAGCTCGCCTTCTACGCGCTGAAGGTCGGTTTCCAGGCTCTTGATGCGCAGGTCTGGACGCTCCGAGATTCTGCGCCTGATCTCGGCGTTCTTGGTCTCGGCGTCCGAGACCATCTGCTCCATCTCTTTGACTATGGAGTCTAGCTCTGCACGCTTGGCCTTCACGTCCGGGTTCTTCTCCGTGAGGCTCGTCAGCATGTTCTTGATCTCGGCTTCGAGCGACGCCTTGCGCTGAAGGAGCTGGCCGTAGGCGGGCGTGCCCTTCACGTCCGTACGTATATCTTCCGTCTCCTGTTTGTCTATCTCGAACTGCTGCTGAAGCGCGCTCAGTTGCGTCGAGATGGCCGTGCGAGAGTCACGCAAGCGGCCGGTCTCGGTGATGAGCGCCTTCTGCTGTTCGCGCAGGCCGTTCAACTGGCTGATGAGGGCCTGGCTCCCCGAAGGCAGGCTGGCCATGTTCTTCTGCATGTATTCGAGGCGGCGCTTGTCTATGTCGTCGAGCTGCTGCTTGACCTGGGCCATCTGCTCCTCGAAGAACTCCTTGGTCTGCTTCGAGACGTTGGACATGGCCTCGGTCTGGGCGTTGATGAACTTGGTCGCAAGCTCCGACGTGACGGCCTGCGTCGTCTTGGGGTCGCGCCCGCGATAGGTGATGTTGAAGCCGTTGGTGATGTCGTTGCGGGTGGTATTGATCTCGACGGTGATGTCCTTGCGCATGGACTCGATGATCTCTTCCATCGGCTCCTTGCGCGCGCGCTCGGCCTTGTACAGACCGTAGCGTTCGATGAGCGGCTGCAAAGAGCTGCGGCTCGTGACTACCTGATTGATGTTGTTGAGCTGGCGTGTGAGCGCGTCGTCGGAGGTCGTGGTCAGAGTCGGCGCGGCGATGGTCGCCGGCTTGACGACGATCAGCGTGACGGATTCGTAGACATCCGGCAGGCGCATGACGATCCACGCGATGGCGGTCGCAATGGCGATGGTCGGCAAGAGGATGAGCCACTTGCGCTTCCAGATGATTCGCGCGTATTCGCCGGGAGTTCGCTGGCGGAATTCGACACTCATGTTCGGGCACTCCTTAATTTCCGTCTCAAATAGCGGGCGCTTCATCCCTTCGGGCAAAAGAGGTGAAGGGCCCGGCTCTCGTCTTCGTCGCTTTCCGCCTTTGCGCCGTGAAACGGGGCAATCGTTTCCGGCTGCGGCTCGGGCGCGCGAAGAGACCTTCTAAGTTTTCAACCACCCCGCGCCGCTAAAGCGTCACCCTAAAGTGTCGCGAGGGTTTGACGCGCCTCTTCGGCGTCCGGGAAATTCTTTCCTTCGCCCAGGCGCAGCGCCTCGGTCAGAGTCCGCCGCGCACCAGCCTTGTCGCCGTTTCCGGCCTGGGCCATCCCGAGGTGGAAGCGATAGGTGGCGCTGTTCTGGTCTTTGGCGACAACCTTCTGCAACTGCTCGATGGCCGCCGCGTAGAGGTTCTTCTTGTAGTAGACCCAGCCGAGCGTGTCTGCGAATCCGATCTGGTCAGGGTACTTCTGAACGATGCCCTGGGCCAATCGCACAGCCTCGTCCAGATTGCCCATGTTGCGCGTGGCGTAGAGCCATGCCAGGTTGTTGGCGGCAATCGGCTGGTTCTGATCTACTTCCAGAGCCTTGCGATAGCTTTCGGCCGCCGCTTCGTAGTTGCGGCGACTGTCTTCGAGCATCCCGATGATCGTATAGGTGCTCGCATCGTCGGGCCGCTTCTCAAGTATCTTGCGATACTCGGCGATGGCCCGCTCCTGCTGGTTCGTATTGATAAAGAGCGCGCCGAGGGCAAAATATGCCGGCAAGTAGTTGGGCTCGATCTCAATCGTGCGGCGCAGCTCGCTTTCGGCTCCCTCCGGATTTTTCTGGTAGCCGTAGACCTGCGCCTTCAGGTAATGGAGCGAGGCGTAATTGGGCTGCGCGCTGAGCGCCTGATCCACACGAGCCTGTGCCTGATCCAAACGGTTCTGGCTGTTGTAGACGTTGATTAGTCCATTTAGCGCATCGAAGTTCGCTTTGTCAATACTGAGCGCGCGCTCGTAGAGCCCTATCGCCTCGTCCACCTTGTTCTCCTTGAGCGAGACGGCGGCCAGGTTGGAGTAGACGCCGGGCATCCCCGGAGCCACGTCGCGCGCCGCCTCAAGGTCTGCGCGCGCAGCCTTCGTATTGCCCAGACCGAGCTGCGCCGAGCCTCTCGTGGTCAGCCCTTTAAGACGCAGTTCCCCGAGCAGTTGCTCGGAGAGATTCGCGTCGGGCCCGGCCTTCGAGAGCTGGTCGAGCAGCTCTGTGGAGCGCGTGAGCGCGTTCTTAAAGTCGCCGGACGAGATGCTGATCTGCGCCTGCATCAGCTTTGCGGGAAGATAGTTCGGATAATAACGCTCAAGGTCAGCCGCGTAGATGCGGGCCTGTTCCGGCTGGTTGGCGCGGTAGCTGGCCTCGGCCATGAAATAGAGACCGGCGCGCGAGTTGGGCTCCTGCTTGAGGACTTCCTTGAGGTCTTCGATGGCGTCCTTGATGTCTTTGGGTTGGCCCATCTGCAAGCGTATACGCGCTCGAAGCAGGAGCGCCTGCATGTCGCGCGCATTGCTCTTAAGCACCTGCTCGACCTGAGCGGACGCGCCAGCGGTGTCGCCGCGCATGAGCATCATCTCGCCGATGCGGTAGTGGGCCCGCGCGTATTCAGGCCAGCGCGTGACGATCTCCTGGTAAATCCTGACCGCGTCGTCGTTGCGACCCGCAGTAGCATAGAAATCGGCGAGCGCGGCCGGCCCTTCGGGTCTGTCCTTGTCGAGGTCTGCGAGCGCCTTGTAAGCTTCCTCGGCCTTGTCCATCTGCTTCGCGAGGACGTAGAAGGTGGCGAGCGCCTGGCGCGCGTCGCGCGAGGCGGGCTCGCCTACGACGGCCTGACGGAACTGACCTTCGGCCTCGCTCATGCGATTGGCCGCGACCAGAAACTTCCCGTACTCAGTATGGGCCAGGGCGGAAGCGCCATTGACGGCTATGGCCTGACGATAAGTCTCTTCAGCTTTCGCCGCGTCCTTAATGGTGACGTAGAACTGGGCCAGGCTGAGGTGAGACTCGACGCGCTTGGGGTCTATTTCGATGGCGCGCTTGATCTCGGCCAAAGCCTGATCCTGATGGCCTTGCGCGTAGAGGATGCCGCCCATCAGGATGTGGGCCTCGATGTGGTTCGGATCTTTTTGCAGCGCGTCTTTGGCGTAACGCTCGGCCTCCTGTAGCTGCTTGCCGAGAAGATAGTAGTTGCCTATGCGGACGCGCGCGTCGAGGTTATTGGGGTCGAGTTCGGCGGCGCGCTTCATCTCGTCAAAGGCTTCCTGCCACCGCTCAAGGCCCTCGTAAGCCCGGGCCAATCCCCAGTGCGCGGAGGCGAGCCCTTCGTCAATCTGAATGGCGTTGCGAAACTCTATGGAGGCTTCCTGAAACTTCTTCTCTTTGAGAAAATCTTCGCCCCGGCGAACGTGCTCGGCCTTGGCGGCCTCTGCGTTCTTGCAGCCGGTCAGGGTCAAGGGCAATGCTATGAGCAGTGCGGAGAGAAGGAGGAGAAGAAAACGGGGACGGGTGCAGCACTCTTGATGTCTCATTCTACTTAAAAACTCCCTGGCCGCCTCCGAAGTGGAGCCCCGGAGCGACCGGGCAATGGTCACTTCCTGGGCCCACTCCTGAGGCCGCCCGAATTAGCCCTCTCAGTTCAGTTTCGGCCTCAAGGGCGACGGGCAATGCCGCCTGGCGTGGCCTCTAAACCGGAAAGAGCGTCTCTTGACTCTATCAAAAAGCCTGTCCAGCGGTTACGATCAACTCTCTTATTCGACTGGTCAGGGAAACTTGACACACATCATAAATTACGAATAACGTCCGGCTTCCCGAAACCTGCTTAAAAATCCTTTACCTCTCAACACCCCTTCAGTTCGGTACGTAGCCCGGAAGGACGGGCGCTATCTGCGCGGCGAAGGCGACGGCCGCATCGAGCGAAGCCTGCTCGGATTTCCCGACCGGAACCATGACACGCACGATGGCCCCGTCCGAGCGGCGACGCCGGACGCTATCGAGCACCGTGTAGACCTTGCCCCAGTACTCGCTGGCGATGATGCGCCCCCGCCCCTGATACCAGTAGATGAGCAGTTGTTTCTCGTCGCCGTTCTTGATGATGTAGCGGTTGGCCTCGAAAGGCTCTGAGCCGTCCGCCGGAGTAATCTTGATGAGGCCCGGCTCGTTCATAGTCCACCCGGAACCGGGCAAGCAATTGAGCGGGCTGTGATAAGTCGCCCCCGTGCGCTGCGTCGCAAAGTAGCCGACGTAGAGCGAGGCGACGCGATTATCCTCGCGGACGTAGAAGCGCGAAAGGAAATCGTCGGCGCGCAGGACATCGGCCGTCTGTTGATCTAAGACCTGATCTTCTCCGACGCGCCGCCAGTCGGCCACCTGCACGGGGAAATCCTTCAACGGGCGGCGCTCGACGTGCGCTTCGCCTGCGAGGGCCCAGGCGTTAATGATTATGCCGCCGACTAGAAGCACGGCGAGCAGGAGTGTGAAGCGCCACAGGTTATTCTGTTTCGAGTCTGACATAAACCGACTTTCTTGCCTTTAGCTCCCTTCGGCAGAGGGCACGACGACGGCTTGCGCAGGCGCTTCGGCTTCAAGCCCCGCATCTGTTCTCTCTGCCGCCGTCTCTTTCGACAATTTTTCCGCGCTGCTGCCGCCGCCCCGCGTGCCCCTGCCGAAGCCGCCGATCTTGTCGAGGAGCCAGCCGACGGCAAACAGAAGTAGAAAGGCGGCTATGTAGACGACCCAGCCCGAGAAGCTGTGAAAGAAGCCGTCGGCCACGCGCGTCCCGTAGTAATGGGCCAACACTCCCGTGCCGCTCACGCGCAAAGCATTTGTCAGGATGGCAATCGGCACGGCCGAGAGCACAAGAATGGTCGAGCGCCAGAAGCCGTAGCTCCTGAGCGTCGCAGCAATCCTCCGACCACGGCTTCCAGGGCTTGCACCATCTCCCTTATCGCTCTTTGGATGGGTGAAGTAGGCGAAGACGACGGCGAGCGTGACTAAGGTCATCAGCGACCGGATGCCGCTACAGGCTTCTACGACCTCAAGCCGTTTGGGCGTCGTCGCGTTGAGTGGCATCAGCTCTATGATATTGCCCTGGCGCAAGACCGGAATATCGAACAGGCGCATGGCCCACACGGCGCAGCGCGAGGCGAAAAGCTGTAAGGGGAAAGCTACCTGGTTAAAGATGATGGTCGGGATGGGGATCGCCAGGATAAAGAGGGCGAGCGGCACGACGAGGAGCCGCAGCAGGCGAAAGCCCCAGAAATAAACGACTATGCCTGCGAGCATCAGGACAAGCGACATGCGCTGCGCGAACAATTCCGCGCCCGCCGTTCCGGCCCACAGCATGAGCAGCGCGACGATTACGGCCGCCCCGCCCCACAAAAGAGCCGGGCGCGCAGTCGTGCGGCGCAGGCGGTCGCGCTCGCTCCACAGGATGTAGCCGATGATGAAGGGGACGAGCAGCCCGTGCGAATAGTTCTCGTCCTCCCACCAATCATAACCTAACTTGACGAGCACGCTCGCGTAGACGAAACCCAGAGCGGCGATGACGACTATGGGCTTCCAGAGCTGTCTAGGGGCCAGAACACTCATTGCACTCTACAGTGTTAACGAAAATTTTTATGCCGGCAGGGATAGCTTTCGCGTGTAAGCCTTTTGTATGCAGGAACCCCTTATGACTTGATCGGCGCAGCCCCGCACCGGATGCGCCTCGCCTTAAAGCTTAGCGCAATAAGGCCCCGGCCGACAAGCGAAAGCTTTCCCTGCGAGACAATTATTTACGGCGCGGGGCCGGGCCCAAAGGCGGAAGGGCGAGCCCGTTTTCAACCGATGGCTCGCCCTTCTTTGATTCCCTACCCGGTTCGTTCTTTTCGCCTGCGGCCTAGCGCACGGCGATGGTTACGCTGTTGCTGCGCTGCCCGCCGACGATCAAGGTCAGCGCGACCGTTCCGGCCCCGCGCAGCTCAGGGATCAGGACTATGTTGAGCTGATCGAGCCCGGAAACCCTGCCGAGAGCGCCTGCGAACTCGACCGGAAGCTGGTAGACGCCGCCGCCCGTGCGCGCTTCGACCGTGACAGACTCGCACAGGTTCGCCGCGACGCCGCCGTTGTCCAACCGTATATCATTGGCGGCAGAAGAGTTGACCGCCCCGCCGCTTACGCCCGTGCCGTACATGATGAGGCGCGTGCGCTTGTCAGTGCTCAGGTTCCGCTGTGTGGTAACGTCGAAGGGGCCCGGCATTAAGTTCGAGGCATTCAAGGCCAGGGCGGCCCCCGCGCCGCTGCCGTCGGCCGTAAAGAGCGCCGGAGCTACGCGTGTCACGCCCGCGTTGCCACGCGACACATAGCCCTCCTGCAAGGTCACAATCACTTCCGCGTTCGGGCTGGTATAGCCGGCCGGAACCAGGAAAGTGATGCGCGAGGGAGAGACGGCGAGCAGTTGCGCCGCCTGTCCGCCAAACATGACGCTCACGCCCGCCAGCTCATACGGCAGAGAGCCGCCCGGCGCTTGCGCAGCCGTGCTCGTCTGCATAGAGAGCGGGCTTTGCGACTGGTCGCCGAGGATTACGCCGAGGCTTGACGGAGCCAGCACGGGCGCAAGGCTCGCCTCCGAGCGTGTATCTGCGTTGCCTATGATAAAAGTCGTGCTCAGCATGGAAGCATGGGCCGTCTGCGCGCTGATATTCTGCGTCGTTCCGGGCGTCATCAAGTCTCGCGCCTGTCCGAGTCTGTAGGCGGCCACTTGCAGGCGATTCTGGACGCCTGCGCCGGAATTCTTCGCCCCTAGCGCCTGGGCCGCCCGCGCAAAGTAGAGCGAGGCGAGCAGCGCCTTATCAATCTCGGCCGCCGACGTGCCGAAGCGAGTCGCTTCGGTGAGAAAGGCCGCGTAGGCCTGCTCGATGCCTGTCACAAGCGGGGCTATCTGCGCCTCCGTGCTGCTCGTCTGAGCGGCCAGAGTCGTCGCCGTGCCGAGCGCCGCGACAACAAGCGGCGGCGACACAAGCACGGGCGTCGGCGTCGGCGTAGGTGTCGGCATGGGAGTCGGTGTCGGCGTGGGAGTGGGATTCGGCGTCGGAGTTGTTGACGCGCCGACCGGGCCAAAGAATAGCCCGCTGACGACAGCATTGCTTCCAGCCGTCAGCACCATGTTGATTCTGATATGACCCGCGACGTTCCAGACTACGTACTGGCCACCAGCGAAAGATGAGAGACTGCGGCTATCGAGCAGAGCGCCGGTCGCGGCATCGAACATCTCAACCCGCTCAGCGCGTCCTTTGTCATCCCAATCCAGACAATAGAGCGCCAGTTGATGCGTGAGGCCGTCCGTGAGATTGAGATCAATGCTGAAGCCATTGTCCGAATACCACGAGGACGCCAGACGACCATCGGCGGAGGCTTTCTGCACGGCTCGCACATCGCTTGTTGACGTGGCCCACACGTATGGAGTTTGGCCGTTCGCAGTCACCTGCGCATAGGACGGATACTTCACACCGTCGTTAATCAGGACGTAACCGTCGCTTCCATAAACGCCCTTCCAGTTGCCCTGAGTCGTCGTGTCCGTCTTGACGAACGTGGCAGCGCCGCCAGCAGGCATGGGCGTCGGCGTGGGAGTCGGTGTAGGCGTTGGTGCTGGGGTCGGTGTGGGATTAGGTGTAGGTGTGGGCGTAGGGCTAGGCTGCGCGTTCGCCAGAGCCGCCGCCAGGGCGTCGAAATCGCAGCCGACATCCTTGCCGTCCGTTCCCCCGGATTTGAAAGGGCTGGTTGCCGCCAGGCGATAGTTGCCGTTAGCCCTGTCCACGAACTGCACGTCATTGAGCAGGGCCGGGTAATAGTTCTCTGCCGGGTACTTGCTGCTATCTGCCCCGGCGATCACATTCTTACGTATGACCGCTCCAGACAGGTACACATTGATGCTCGCCATGCCGGGCGATTGATTGCTCCCGAATATCCCGTAGACGTTGTGCGCCATCACGTTATTGGTCATCACAAAGCCCGTGTTCCCCACTCCATAAGCCGAGATGACCATCCCGCTCTGCAGGACAGTGTTGTGGTCAACAGTGACAGAGGAAGTCTCCGTCAGTTGCAAGAATATCCCTCCCCCTCCCCACCTCTCACTGCTGATGTCCTCGAACAGGTTGTTGCTGATCCTCAGCCTCTCCATCTGCTCGCTCGCATACTCATTATCCCTC
>DASVQF010000019.1:0-69970 GCA_036389315.1 Pyrinomonadaceae bacterium | reverse complement strand
GCGGATGCCAGTGATGGACAGGATTGCGTTGGACAAGGCGATCAGTCAGTTACCGCCGGGTTACAGGACAGTCTTTGTGTTGCATGATGTGGAGGGGCATGAGCACGAAGAGATCGCGAGGATGTTGGGATGCAGTGTGGGGACTAGTAAGTCACAGTTGCACAAGGCGAGGATGAAATTAAGAACACTGCTCAGGCAACAGAATCAGGCGGAATAGCTTCCAACAACGTCCGCCCGGTTTAAGCCGGAGACCAACCCACAGGGTCTAGGTGCCTCGCGGCGGCAAAAGGACAAAAGAACCCCTTTGGACGGCCGGCGGTTTCCCGCTCCGGCGTCACTAAAAGACAGGCAGTCTCCCCAAGATTGCGTAAGCAAGAGCATGACAGGGCCGCGCGACGGGCGCTCTCCCAAAGAGCCCAATTCGGAAACCGGCGACGCGGCCAGTGTTAGAGGTTACAAAGAAGATGAACTGCGAGAAGTGCCAAGACTTGCTCAGCGACTTTCTCGACGGCGCGCTCAGCACGGACGAGAGCCATACTTTGAACGCGCATCTGGAAGAATGTCTCTCCTGTGTGGCGGCGCGCGATGATTTCGACGCCATTCTCGGTTACTGTCGCGAACATCGCGGCGAGTACGAAGCGCCCCCGAACGAGCGAGCCCTGTGGCTGCGCATTCGTAATATCATCGAGAGCGAGCAGGCGGCCGTCCTGGCGGCCACGGCCTCCTCAACCGTCGAAGGGCGGCAAGAGAACTGGTGGTCGCGCCTGATGAACCGTAGCTGGGAACTCTCCCTGCCGCAACTGACGGCGGCCATCGCGGCCATAGCCCTGGTCGTCTCGCTGGCGACAGCCTTCAGCGTCCAGCGCATGCAGAACCTCGGCGCTCAGTCGGCCCGCCAGAGCGAGCCTGCGCCCTCCTCGGCTCGCCAGTCCAATGCGCCGACAACCATGCTTACGGTGGATGATCGCGTGCGCCCTCAGCAGATGGAGATAGAGTACTGGAACGCTCGCATACAGCAGCAGATGGCTCGCTGGAGCCCGCAGACGCGCCAGTCCTTCGAGCGTAACCTGGCCGTCATCAATCAGGCCGTCGCCGATTCGCGCAACCAGCTTCTGGTCAATCCGCACGACGAAGTTTCGGAAGAGATGCTCAACTCTGCGCTCTACGAAAAGATGCAGCTTCTCAAAGAGTTCTCCGATCTATGAGAGGATGAAAGCCTGGCTGCTCGCGGCGCGCTCTCTTATGGGCCCACTCCGCGCAGCCTGAAGAACTTGTCTCCCACGAACGGAAAACGGTTTAGTCAGACGAAAGCAGTGAGCAGCCCAGAGATGAACATTCGCATCCCCGACGCGCGATTTAGAAAGAGGAGAGGACGCGCCTTCCTCGTCCTCGCAGCCCTCTCAGTCCTCTCGCTCTCCCTTGCCACAGACGCTTCCGCTCAACGCAGCTTCTCTCGCAAATATCCTGCGCGCCGCAACGTGCGCCTTGAGCTGGTCAATCGCTTCGGACGCATAGAGGTGCTCGCCTGGGATCGCAACGAGATCAAAGTCACGGCCAGCATGGATTCGCCCGCCGCGCGCTTCAACCCTGCACAGAGCGCCGACGCCCTGGTCATCAACGTCGTCAACGACAATCGCGGGCGCGGAGAGATCGGCGACGTTAACTTTCAAATCTGGGTTCCATCCAGCTCGACCGTAGAGATCGTCACCCGTCGCGGCAACATCATCGTGCGCGACGTGACTGGAAGCCGTGTGCGCGCCCGCTCCTTTGAGGGCGATATAGAGCTGACGGGCATCCGCGCCGGGACTGTGCTGGCGGAAAACACAGTGGGCAACATCACTTATGACGGCGATATTATGTCGGGCGGCGAATACGTCTTCTCTTCGACGCAGGGCGACATCAGCATCAGCATCCCTGCCAACGCTGCCTTTCGCCTGGTTGCCACAGCGCCGACGCGCAACATAGCCCTGGGCCCATTCCCGAGCGGGGGCCTCAGCTTCATCGGCGAGGGCCGAAAGGTCGTCGGCAACGTCGGCGACGGGGGAGCCTCGCTGACGGTCACGAACCTGCGCGGCAGCATCAAATTCTTCCGCCGCTGAAGGAGCTCTTGCGAGACCTTTACCTTTAAAGGGGACGCCGGCTATGATCTCTCCCCGAGATCAAAGGAGGCGTCCCCTTCCGGTTTTTAAGCCGCTCCTATGTGCCAGGCCAAAAAAATTATCATCGCACCCGAGGGCTCTTTCGCCCGCCTGCTTCAGGTCTGCATAGCTCTGCTGTTAGTAACCACAGCGGCGGGCGCGCAACAGCAGAAGGATGCATCCGCTCCTCCGGCGGCAGCGCCCAAGCTCACGCGCACGACCTCTCGTCACGAGGTACGCCGCTTCGGCTACGGCAGCTCCCTGACCATCCTCGGCGCTCCCGCAGGCTCCATCACGATAGAAGCCTGGCCCCGCAGCGAAGTTGACATCACGGCCGACATAGAGCTGAAGGCAGACACGGAAGAAGACCTCGCGCGTCTCGCCGCCGTGAACGGCTTCGTGCTCGACGAGGATGCCAACCGCCTGCGCATCCTGACCACCGGCACTCACGACAAAGCTTTCATGAAGCGCACGGCCAAAGGCTTTCCCAAAAAGCTCCTTGGCCTGCCCTGGAAGATAGACTATCGCATACGCGTGCCGGCCATCACGGACATAGAGATTGATGCCGGTCGCGGGCCCATCACCCTGAAGGGAGTCGAAGGCTCCGTTAACCTCAACGCGCTCGAAGGCGACGTGACGATCAATCCTGCCGGCGGGCTCTTGAGAGCAACGGTCGGGTCTGGCAAGCTGAACGTGACGATTTCTGCGCGTAGCTGGCGCGGCGCGGGCGCAGACATCAGGCTCGCCACAGGCGACCTCACTCTGGAGCTGCCCGCAGGCTACAGCGGCGACATCAACGCCGACATCCTGCGCACGGGAAAGATAGAGAACGAATACTCCACGCTTGAGCCGTGCGAGCGCACCACCTTCACCCCGCGCTCGATCAAAGCGCGAGCCGGTGCCGGCGGCCCACAGCTTTCATTCACCGTCGGCGACGGCACACTCCGCATCAAAAAAGCTTCGGGCAGCGAGTGATTTGAAAGGCGTCTCAAGCGACGCTTTTTCTGACTCCACGCGCCTTGCTCGCTTGTCACCCGCCACGGTTCTTTATATGCTGTGCGGGCTCTTTCAAATAAGATCACCGGGACGCTAAGAGACCACGTGACAGTCAAATCAGACCGCTGGATTCGCCGCATGGCCGCAGCCGCACAGCTCACTCAACCCTTCAACCCGCAACTGGTGCGCGAGATAGAAGGCCGCCGCATCATCTCTGCCGGGGCCTCAAGCTACTATAGTTCTAAATTTCATCTACATCGGGTCGGCAGCTTTTCAATCTTCTTGGGAGAACAGCAAGACAAATGAGTATCAAATCGGATAAATGGATTCGCCGCATGGCACAAGAGCACGGCATGATTGAGCCGTTTGAGCCAAATCAGGTTAAAGAGATTGATGGGAGACGGATCGTCTCTTATGGCACATCAAGCTACGGCTACGACGTACGGTGCGCTGATGAATTCAAACTATTCACCAACGTGTACAGTGCGGTTGTTGACCCAAAGAATTTTGATTCCAAAAGTTTTGTAGATATTAAAAGCGATCACGTCATCATCCCGCCGAACAGTTTTGCTCTTGCCCGAACGGTAGAGTATTTCCGTATACCACGAAATGTCATGACAATTTGTCTAGGCAAGAGCACTTACGCACGGTGCTTTCGCGGCGATACCCGAGTGGCGCTAGCTGATGGTACTGCGCCAACGCTTGAGGAGATGGCTCGGCGTGCTGACAGCGGAGAAACCTTTCAAGGCTACAGCATCAGTCCCACGGGGCGGATGATTGTAACGCAACTTGAGAATCCAAGATTTATTGGTCGTGATTCTCTAGTTGAAGTTATTCTTGATACCGAAACTTCTATTTACTGTACCCCCGACCACGAATTCATGATGTGCGATGGCAGAATGCTTCAAGCGAATGACCTTAGGCCTGGTCATTCGCTCATGTCTTTGAACCGACAATTCGTAGAAGGATATGAGGCTGCCTATCAATTTACTTCCTCTTTCAATATGCCGAGGCATTTAACTGGTAGCCGTTCAGATTTGCCCTGGCTCTCTACTCCACCTCAGTTCCATCTCAAGAGCTATAAAGTCTCCAAAGTGCGCGAGATCGCTGGCGACCACGATGTGTACTGTTTGACAGTACCTGAGGCGGGTAACTTCGCCCTCAACGCTGGCGTATTCGTTCATAACTGCGGGATCATCGTGAATGTAACTCCGTTCGAACCTGAATGGGAAGGATACGTCACGTTGGAGTTTTCAAATACTACTCCGATGCCTGCTAAGATTTATGCTAATGAAGGAGTAGCCCAAGTTATATTCTTTGAAGCAGACGAGGTTTGCGAAGTCTCCTACAAGGACCGGGGAGGAAAATATCAAGGGCAGCATGGGGTAACCCCACCGAAACTCTAAATGTGTATCGGGTGAAGCATAAAGTTTGAATTCGGAAGCATAAACCATGAAAAGTGCAGTTTAGGGAGTTGTGCTGTAACTCATCCCTTGATGTGGAGCTTGATAAAACTTATAGTATCAGTGTACCGATGGCAGTTCCAGCAAAGTTTTCTGCCCTCTCTTTCGCCATCTTACGCGCGTGGGAGCGGCTACCCTCAGATGAGATGTGGGCGGCTCCGGCCGCCATCCTGCGCGCCCCAGAAATCAATCAGGCCGTTGATGTCCTGCCGGCAAAATTCCGTGAAGAGTTCCGCGAGTGGTTCACGGGATTATCGCTGGCAGAGCTTGAGGGGATGCGCGCCGATTCTAAGGCTGAAGGGGAATCCATAAACAGCCTCGGAGCGCGCCTCTTCGCCCCTGATGAAGCCAAGGCGAAGGGGGCCATCTTCACGCCAGACTGGCTGGCGTATCGCATCACCTATGAGGCTATTCGACACTGGAGGCGACTGAACCCCGGCAAGGGTGAACCCTCGCTGGCTGGCGACCTAAGCTGTGGCCCCGGTGCCTTCCTCGCGCAACTACGAAATCTCCTGCCGAAAGACACGACGATTGTGGGCACGGACTCATGCCCGGAGTACGTCTGCCTGGCTCGTCTTAATGCGGTAGGGCGGCGGCCATGCGTCATCGAATCTCTAGACACGCTGACGGATCTGCGCCAAGTTCAGACCGATCTGTTCGACGAGACTCTCGGCGTTCCTGCGGAGGGCTACGATCTTATCGTAGGCAACCCGCCCTACATCCGCTCACAGCTGTTGAACGCTGCTTACGCCCGGACGCTAAAAGGGCTGTACCCTGAGTTCACTGCAGGGAACTTCGATCTAGTCGTCCTGTTTCTAGCGCACACGCTAGGCGCGCTCGCGCCGGGTGGGATAGGCTCGTTAGTAGTTTCGAACAAGTTCATGGTCTCGCGCTACGGCAGCGAAATCTGCAAACATCTGGCGACCTCATCGCGCATTCTGGAAATCATGGACTTCGGCGACGGGCAGGTGTTTCCTGACAAGACTACTTACATCTGCGCCATCACCTTCGCCAAGCTGCCGCCGACCAGCCCTACTACGCTGATCAAATTCCCGCCGGGGCTGAAATGGAACGAGCGCGGCGAGCATCTGGAGTTGGGGCAGAAGACCCAGATCCCGCTAGAACGGCTGCAGAGCGTCCCGTGGAATCTTGCGGGCGAAAGCCACGACGAGATTCTGCGCCTAATGCACCGGCCGCAACATCCCCGCCTGATCGACGTGTTCCCGAATATCAGCCAGGGCGTGCGCACGGGCGCGAACCACGTGTTCGTCATCAGGGGGAGCGCTGTAGAAGAGATAGAGCCGGAGCTTCTCCATCCTTACGCTACGGGCGAGAACATCCGCCGCTGCCGCATCGTTCCTTCGAACAGGCATCTGCTGTGGCTGTATCGCTCAGGGGAGCAAGCCGGGGTTACGCTCTTAAGGCCGGATGAGCTTGAGAAGAACTATCCGGGGGCGTGGGCTTACTTGCAGCGACATCGGCAGGAGCTTTCAGAGCGCGATCTTGAAGCGGGCACGCCCTGGTATGGCTACAGCCGGTCGCAGAACTTGGAGTTGCAGCACCGTCCGAAGATTCTCGCGCGTGAGATGATGCCCTGGGCGGAGTTCGCGGCCGACACGGAGGGGCGATACAACTTGTGCTCAGGCTACGCCTTCGTCGCTCCTGCCGACATGAGCGCGGATGATCTGCAGCTTTGGGCGGCCGTCCTGAGCACCCCCACGATGGAGTTCCAGTTACGCCTGACCGCAACGCAACTGCACAGCGGATGGGTTCGTGTGCTCAAGCACCACCTGAAGCGCGTGCGCCTGCCGAGCTTCACAAAGGCCGCGCACGGGGAGGCGCTGCTACTGGCGCAGGCGTTGAACGAGCACCCCTTCGATGCCGAAAAGTGGGATGAGATGGACGGGCTTGTGGCGAAGGCGTTCGGCCTGTCTGAAGAGATGCGCGGGCAGATCCGCCAGCACTTGGATATCTTTCACGCCATATCGAATCCCGAACGCCGGGATCAGGATGTTGTAGGAGCGACGGCCGATGGGAAGATGGCGGCCGCGCTTAACGAAGATGCGGATGGTGACGAGCATCATCGGCGCGCTGTCGAACTCACGCCCGAACAACTGCGGCAGTACATGCCCGTGGAGTTGCCGCAGTACTATCCCTTACATCGCAACCGAGAAAACCTCCGCTCGCTCGTAACCTTCAACAACAACAAGTCCGCGCCCATCCATCGCTGGTACAAGTACACACAGGGTTACTCCGGCGAACTCGTCAAACATCTGATCGATGAACTCGGCGTCCAGCCAGGCGCAGTCATTTACGACCCATTCGCCGGGAGCGGCACTACGCTCCTATCCTGCCGGCAGATCGGCATCGCCTCTTTCGGCGCGGAGATCTCGCCGTTCATGGAGTGGGTCGCGCGGCTGAAGGTTTATCCTTGGAGCACAGGAGAACTGCGCCGAGTCATCGAGACGGTCGGACGGGCTCGGCCGGAGCCGGAACCTGCGAAAGGGCTGCTATTCCATGACTTCTTCGAACAGGCATATGCGCCTGAAATCCTGAAACAGGTGATGGGCTGGCGCGGTTGGATCATGCAGCAGAAGCTCGGCCAACACCTGCGCGACTTCCTGCTGTTGGGTCTCGTCAGCATCCTCGAAGACGTGAGCCAGATCCGCAAGCACGGCTCGCACTACCGCTTCCTGAATAAGATCGAGCACATTGGCATTGGCCGCCTTAACATCACCACCATCGATTCATCCAGCGATCTCAAGCCCATTCTCTTGGAGAAGCTGGAGTTGATGAGGTCAGATGTCGAGGCCGCCCCATTCAAACAGCCGCTGGCGAGTTGTGAGACATACTGTCTCGATGCGACGGTCACAATACCGCCGGGCCGTCATGCCGACTTCGTTATCACTTCACCGCCATACCTGAACCGCAACAATTACATCGCGCAACAGAAGGCCGAGATGGGCATCCTGCGGCTTCTTTCGACCTACAAAGATTATCGTGCGCTGGTGCGCTCATCCTTTCGCTCTCACGTAGAGAGCAATCTACAGAAGGAAGCCATCTCAGCTATCCCTGAAGTGCAGACGATAGTTGAGGCCATTAAGCTGACTGAGAATAACAATGCTAAGATTCCGCACATGGTCTGCGGCTACTTCGATGATTTGCGTAACACCCTTGAGACTTTGCGGGAAGCCGTTAATCCGGGCGGCAAGCTCGCCTTCGTGGTCGGCAATTCGAGGTGGGGAGGAGTGGTTGTGCCCGTCGATCACCTGCTGGCGCTCATCGCGGAAAGGCTCGACTACAACGTCGAGCGCATCTTCGTGACGCGCCTTAAAGGAAATAGCCCGCAGCAGATGAGGCGCTACGGGCGCATCCCTATGCGAGAATCCATTGTCGTACTACGGCGTTAAAGTGAACTCGTCCGAGTCACTGTACATCCTCGTCCTGCGCCACTCCCCCCACTTCCGGCTGAAGACCCCAGGATCGGCTATGCAGTCTATTCTCCGCAACTCTTGAATGAGCAGGCTGCTGTTCACGTCTCTGAGGCTAAGATCGTCGTTAACCAGGGAGTCTGCGGGAAAGAGGGCATTATAGCCCGCCCACTGCAACATGTGGAGGTACTTCAGTGGAGACTTCTTCGTGACTCCCCAGTTGCCGTCGAGTATGCCGATCCAGTAATAATCTTTCGGACGGATGACGATGTTGCCTTCGGCGTCGAGTCCGCCCCGGTAGAACAGGCTGCGCGCTACCTGTTCTTTGGCTCGATTCTGAATGTTCTTACCGTGTTCTGCTTCGCCTCCACCAGTCGCCTTCGACTGAATGAAGACCGGCATGTCTAATGCTTGCGAGTAGAGCACAAAGTCCTCCGAGACTTTGGTATTGTCCACCTCTTTGCCGCCGAGATGATGAATGAGAGATGGCACGGGCTCGTCCCTGGCCAGCCCGCCTTTATAAGCTAATCCGGCTTTATCCAGCGAAAGTTGTATAGCCGCCTCGGCAGGGTTAAAGTAAGAGCGTGATTGCCAGAGTTTGGCCCAGTTATTATTGATGTAATTGCTCCACTCCTTACCGCTCCGGCCACGGGTGGCTTTATGGCGATCAAATGCCGCCCGCATGCAATGGTGGAAGACCTCATTTGACACATCGGCCGGTAATTGCCCCTCGCAGCCTATCCCGCTCATCTCTTCCCACATGCTCCTGCGTAGCGACGAGGTAATCGGCACGCCACTCCAGAGCTTGACGGCGCTCCACTCGGCTGCGAGTTGCCGCCATACCTCTTCGTGCTTTCGGACTACGCTCGTAGGCTTATCACGCAGTTCGGCGATGGCGACATCGAAGCCCTCCTCCCAAGCGAAGATTGTCCGGTCGAAAAAGAATTGAAACGCTTTGAGGACGTAAGGCAACCACGTCTCACGGTTCCCGCCGATGACCAGTACTGATGCAATCTCCGGGAAGCGAGCCTTCAAAAGCATCAACTCGCCGAGCTTCAACTGCAATTTGTTCTCATTGCTGTGTCCCGGTTTGTCAGGCTCGCAGTACGTTACGGATACAAATACCTGAGGCGTAGCCGCATTTGGATAGTATGCATCCACCTGCAAATCGTATTTGAGCCTGAGTTCTTCATGCTGATAGTAGACTACGCGATCCCTACCTCCCGGCCAGTTGAGAGCGGCGACGACGGCTCTTTCCAGTTCCGGGCCGAACTTCTGTACATATTTTAGACTTATACTCTGCTCGTTATATGCCATGCCTTCTCCTATGATCTTTGGTGAGCAGTTCGGCTAAGAAATCAGAGGGCTAGAATACTGCCAACAGATGTCGGCACACAACCGCGCAGAATAACGAGAAGGTAAAAGACACTCTGCGGAAGTTCATAATTTACCTTCGACAAGGACACGGACATCACCGATTACAGCAATCTGCTCAAGGTCGTTAAAGGCTTCCAGATCGATAGAGCGCACGGTCTTCGAGCGGACGACGAAGAATAACAGGCCGGATGAGCTTCTCAGTTGCAAGCATCTGGCGTTCGGCGTTCAGTTCGAGCGTTTCGGCAAGCAATGGTACGTGACGCTCAGCCCGGATTGGTTCTTCAGTTGGGACGGGTATAGAAGGTCGATCATCGCTGATGAGAAGCTAAAGTGGCTAAAGCGAGAAGAGGGCGATAAGCAGGTGTTTAACCACTTCAGGTTCATCGTCTACTTCCGCTTGGGAAGATGTTGTTTCGCATGTTCCTTTACTCTTGCTTCAGATACTTAGTGTCCTGAAGCTGTAATCTGTCTAACGGCTTCTCTAATAATATTACAAACCCACCTGCATTTTATCTGGGGAGCAACTCAGACGCCGGGGCTCGGGTATAATGAAGCGGTCTGCTACGGGACTGATGCTGAGAGGTAGGTGAATAAGTTGAACGCGCTTACTACTCATTTTAAGCTAAAGCTACTCTCCGCGTGCAAGCTCTGCCTTTTGACGAGCGCCCTCCTAACCATCTCAATCGCACGCGAGCAGCAAAGAGCAGGCTCGCCCCTGAGAGGTCAAAACCCTCTTGAAGAGAATGCTCAGACGCTTTTGACGGGAAAGCCCGTCGAGCGCGAGCTTGCCGGCGGGCAAGGCCATGACTACTCGTTTGCGGCTCCGACGGGCAGATATTTGCGCCTGGTCATTAAGCAATCGGGCGTTGACGTGGTACTGAGCGTTTACAGGAAGGGCGGCGAGAAGCTCATCGAAGTAGATAAAGCGAACGGCACGCGGGGAAGCGAGCGGCTCTCTTTAATATCGGATGGCACGGGCGAATATTATCTACAGGTCAAGGCGCGGGAGAAAAGGGCCGTGGCGGGCCGTTACACGCTGGAAGCTGCTGACGTTCGTCCTGCTACGTCCGAGGATGAAGCGCGTTGGAGCGCGGAGCAGAGCTTCGCCGCGGGGAAGCAACTGCTGAAGCAGGACACGGCCGCGTCGTTGGCCCAGGCAATCGAGAAATATCTTGAGGCGCTGCGTCTCTGGCGCGCGGCCGGGGATGGGGAAGGCGAGGCCATCGCTCTGCTCAGCCTCGCGAATGCTTACTTCACGACGGGGAAGCTTCAGCAGGCCGTGGGCCAGTATGAAACCGCATCCAAACTCTTCCGCGCCAACAACGATTCCCTGAATGAAGCCTTGACCATTCTCTACGTGGGCATGTGCAGGCTTGCTCTGGGGGATAACGAAACGGCGCTCTCCAATTACCGGCAGGCCCAGGAGCTTTTCACGCAGTTGGACGACCAGAAATATCTGGCCTTCGCCTTAAACGAGATCGGCAGGGTTTATTACCTGCAAGGTGATGGGCCACAGGCGCGCGACTATTTCATGCGGGCGATTGAGATCAGAAAGCTCGTCGATGATCGCAAGGGGCTGGCCTTCTCCCTGAACATCGTCGGCCGCGTCCTCTTCTATATTCTCGGCGAAGATGAGCAGGCCGTCGCCCATTACAACGAGGCGCTTGAGCTTCAGCAGGAGATCGGAGATCAGCGACGCGCGGCCCAGACGCTAGACGACATCGGCCGCATACATTTTTCCTCGACCCGGTACCAGGAGGCTCTTGCTCATTACGACCGGGCCATCAAGCTTCAGCGCGGGAGCGGGGACATTATCGGAGAAGCCGAGACGCTCAGCTACATGGGAATGATCTATGCGGCCCTGGGCAGATACGACCTGGCGCTCGGCAGTTACTACAATCCGGCATTAAAGATACAGCGCGAGGCGGGCGACCGCGTCGGCGAAGGGCGCACGCTTCACAACCTGGGCGTAGCATACTTCTCGGCGGGCGATGACGAGAAGGCGCTCGCTAATCTGAACGCCGCGCTCGAAATCTGGAAAGGCGACCTCTTCAGGATTGCCGAAGCGGAAACACGTTACCAGATAGCGCGCGTGGAGAAGCGACGCGGCAATTTAGCCGAAGCGCGTAAGCAACTGGAAGCGGCCCTGCCCGTCATCGAATCCCTGCGAACGAAGATCGCCAGTCAATACTTGCGCATCTCTTATTTCGCCTCCGCACAGAAATACTACGAGCTTTACATAGACCTCCTGATGCGGATGCATGACGAGATGCCCGCCGCCGGGTTGGATAAAACGGCGCTCTCGGTGAGCGAGCGCGCACGGGCCCGCGCGCTCCTTGATACCTTGATCGAGGCGCGCACAGACATCCGCCGGGGCGTTGACGCCGATCTGTTGAAGAAGGAGCAGAACCTCCAAAGAGAGCTGACCGCCCTGTCGCAGCAACGAATACTCAGAGACGCTCGGAACAGCGCGCAGAGGGAAGAGGCCGAGAACCGCATCAGATTGCTCCTGATGAATTACCAGAAGATAGAGGAGCAGATTTTGCAGAAGAGCCCGGCCTATGCTGCTCTGACGCAGCCCGCATCGCTCGGCGTCGAAGAGATACAGGCGAAACTGCTCGACCCAGAAACCCTGCTGCTCGAATACTCGCTCGGCGAGGAGCGCAGCTACCTCTGGGCCGTGACGCTCAGTTCCGTAACCAGATACGTGCTGCCGAAAAGGGCTGAGATAGAGACGGCCGCCAAGCGCCTCAGAGAGTTGCTGACGGCGCGCAATCTGGCCGTGAAGAATGAGAGCTATGAGCAGACGAGGACGCGCGTCGAGCGTGCCGACGCGGATGCCTGGAAAACAGCGGCCCTCTTGAGCGAGATGCTCGCGCTCGGAAAAGCGACCGCGCGCTCGGAGGCAAAGCGGCTGGCCGTCGTCAGCGACGGCGAGCTACAGTACATCCCCTTTTCATTACTGACGGTCGCGCAAAGGAGCGGGGCCAGGGGCCAGGAAGCTGCGCCGCCAACAATGGGCCCAAGCACCGGCTCTGTGCCGCTCATAACCTATTATGATCTTGTAGTGCTGCCCTCCGCTTCACTGCTCGCAGAGCTGCGGCGCGAGCAGACTCGACAGACCGGCACGGCTGCGCAGAAGAGTGTGGTCGTACTGGCCGACCCCGTCTTCGATAAAGACGATGAGAGAGTTAAGAGCGCGCGGCTTGTCGCCGTGGGGAAAAGGGCTAAGCCTCAATCGGGCGGCGCTAACGCCGCATCGCCAGCGGGACTCTCACAGCCCGTCACTGCCGCGACCCGTGGGGCAAGCGTCACAGACTCCACAGGGCGCATCGCGCGCCTGCCGTTCACGCGGCGCGAAGCAGACCAGATCATAGCCCTCGTCGAGCCGCCGAACGGAATGAAAGTCCTGGACTTCGACGCCAGCCGCAAGACCGTCGCGAGCGGCCTGCTCGCTCGCTACCATATAGTCCACTTCGCCACCCACGGCTTAACCAACGACGAGCACCCTGAGCTGTCCGGACTGCTGCTCTCGATGGTTGACGAGGAAGGGAAGGCGCAGGACGGATTCCTTCAGCTACACGAAATATATAACCTGAATCTGCCGGCCGACATGGTCGTCCTGAGCGCGTGCGAGACAGGAGTCGGCAGGAAGGTTCGCGGAGAAGGATTAATCAGCCTGACGCGCGGCTTCATGTATGCCGGGGCGAAGCGCGTGGTCGCAAGCCTCTGGCAAGTCAACGATGCGTCCACAGCAAAGTTCATGAAGTACTTTTACCAGGCCATGCTCAGAGAGCAGATGACGCCCGCCTCGGCCCTGCGCGCCTCGCAGCTCGAAATGCTCAGGAGGCCGGAAGGGCAGCCGCCCTACTTCTGGGCCGCCTTCATGCTACAGGGAGACTGGCGAGCCGGGCCGTAACTCACTGGGCCCGGAGGTGAACAGAGGGTAATCAGTCCAGGGAACCCGCCAGGGAGCCCGTCGCAACGAGCGCGTAGCCTTGCTTGCCCATACTGGCCCCGACGCACTCCACTGTGATCGTCCAGAGGCCGGGCGCGGGAGCTTGGACGATGACCATCTCGACGTTGTTCTTGTTATCGGGAGTCGAGCTTGGCGTCCTGGGTTTTGAAAAGCCGTCAACGAAATTAGCGTTGCCGAGATACACGTCCGTGCCGCCGGGAGAAGTGACTATGAGATTGAGGTCGTGGACGCTCGCTCGGCCCGCGAAGACTCGTGCGGGCGGGTCGCTCCACACGAGCGTGATCTTGAGCGGCTGATCCTGGCTCGTGACGCTGATATTGTGCGTGCGCGATTGCCCGGCATCTAGTCCGTCGGCATTGAGCACGTCTTCGACGAAGAGCTGGCGCGCTCCTCCGGCAAAGAAGAGCGTGTTGTCCAGTTTCACCAGGCCCCATCCAGTCCTGCCGTTCGGGTAATTGGCCACAGACTCCATCGGAACAGTCGAGTTCAAGAGAGTAGCTTTGACGAGCGCCGCCGTCGGCTCGTGAGATTGCGAGAGGTCTTGGACTCCTGCGCGATGAAAGCCTTCCAAGTAGTACTGGCGCACCAGCGCCGCCGCGCCCGCAATCACCGGCGTGGCCCAACTCGTAGCGCAAGGGTTCTGGCTGGTGCACAGGCAGCCCTGATCTGTGGTCGCGGCGTTGATGCCGCAGCCGGGCGCGCAGATTTCCGGTTTGCGCCTGCCGTCCGGGGACGGTGTGGGCCCACTCCGCCCGTCGCCGTGCAGCGTGTGATTGGGGTGCGGGCGGCTGGCGGAAACGCACAGGGCGTTCTTGGCCGTGCCCGGCGGGCCAAGCTTTTCACCCGAGCCGCTGTTGGCCGCCGAGCCGCAGACGAAGTTCATCTCGTTGAGCCAGACAAAACTGTCAACGCTAAAAGCGGTCGTGTTATAACGCCTGGTGTCGTCATGCCAGCTATTGGTGTGCACCCTGGCCCCATCCTGAGACTCGTCGTTCAGGACTTCAAGCAAAGTCTTCAAGTGATTGCTGACGATTGTCAGGTCGTCATAAGATAACCGGGCCGCCCAGGCAATTCCCCGGTCGTCGTTCAGTCCGGGGTTGCCGATCTCATCGCCCGCGGCGATGCTCGCAACCACGGTCGCGTGAGCGTCCAAATGGCTCGTGCTGCGCCGCACGCCGGCCATCTTGCGATGAGAGCTGCCGATCTCTATCCCGTCAGCATCTCTGAACATGCAGTGATTTAAATTGATGAGAGTCACATCTATGATGCCGATGGTTTGATTCTGGCCGTTGATGCCATGCTCCCAGACGGGCGTGATGCCGGGAGTCCCGGACTGTATGGTTCCGGCGACCAGGTTTGCTTGCTGGGGAGAGTCCGCCTTCAGCCCGGTGGCTTTTTCGATCCACTGTATTTCTTGAATCTCGGCAATCCGGAGCAGCGGCTCGGTCGAAGGCAGGGTAAATATCAATTGAAGCTGGCCGCCCAGACGGCGGTCGTCAACGATCTTGACCGCAGCAGATTTGTACCCTTTAGCAGATTTGTACTCTTTCGGGGTCGTCCCGGCGCTCCTGGCGTTCCTGGCCTCCTTCGCTCTGAGCGATTCTATGACTCTAATTATTTTGGCTATGGCTTCGTCAGTGGTTTCGGGAAAGAGCAGGGCGCGCAGCAGTATGCCCTTTTCTCTCGGTTGAGGTTCGTCTTCGGGCTCGATCTCCGGGGAAATCTTATCGTTCGGGCGATAAGGAGTGCTGGTGCGGTAAAGCTCGTAGTGTGAAATCGCCTTCCACTTCTCGAAGTCCAGCGGCTCGACATAGGTGTAGTTGGGGATGTAATAGTTGAGCTGTAGCCCGTACCTCTCCCTGAGACGATTGCGCTCCTCCTCCGTGAGCGGCCTGGTGAACTGTATGAAGTAGTATGTAGGCTTGGCCGGGGGCGGAGTGAAAGGCTCGCCCGAGGGGTCGAACGTACGCCCCGCCAGATAAATATTATAATCCGGTCGCTTTGTTCGTTGATTCATACTCCTCCTCCTCTGAAAGCGGAGCTGGCGTGAGACACACCGAACCTCTTGAGAGAAGAGGCCGCGCGGCCTCTTCTCTCATCGTCGAAGAGAGCTATGCTGTTTCCGGGCGAACTTCTGAGTCCTGCCGAAGTCCGCTACATAGAATCGAAGCGAATGCCGAAGGTGCGGTTAGTGATAACAGGGATGCCGCCTGCGCTGTCCGTCTCAGGCGAATCGCCCAGCGATACTGTGACGTAGGCGTCGTAAGGCCCCTGCCCGAGATGATCGTCTCCGGGTATCTTGCTGACGATGAGTTTGAATGTGGCCGGCAACTCGTCAGGATCGACCTCGAACTCCTGTCCGGGGTTGCTGCCCCAACGCCTGATGGGACGAAACTTGTGCTCCTGGTGGCCCAACCTTTCCGGGCCAAGCTCGACCACGTCGGCGCTGATACTGATTAGGCCCGCCCCCTCCGGAAGCCGGTTGACGGTGACTTCAATCTCAAGCTGATGCCTTCTGCGCGAGACCACGTTGGGGCGACGGGGAAAGAGTGGGTCTATGGGCGTCTCGAATACGCTTAGCGAAACATCCAGATCATCATCATCTTCATTGGTAGTTAGCTCAGACATAGCAGCCTCCTTTAATCTGATCTTTCTACCCTAGAGTGACTGCCGAGTCAAAATATTTCCGGGCCACGTCTGCTGTTGCGGGCAAGTCTATACTGCCCCGGCCCATTTGTCGTAGGATATTGGCGGCTCTCTCGAAACCATGAGCGAAGCGACCGAGCGGAACGCTGCGATGGAAGGTCTCAAAAATCTGTTCATCCTTCTTGATTCCGGCACTCCCAAAGAGCCTGGAGAGAGCTATGAGCGGATTCGTTTGAAGTTAATCAGGTATTTCGAGTGGCAGAGATGCTCGGCCGCGGAAGAGCTGACGGACGAGACCATTGACAGGGTCGCGAGGAAAATCAACCAGGGCGAGCGGATTGATAACCTGGTCGGATATTTCTACGGTGTGGCCCGACTGGTGCACAAAGAGTACGAGAGGAAACAGGAGAGAGAGCGGCGCTCGTTCGCCTCCCTGCCTACTTCGTCCGAGCAGGTGGAGGAGCAAGATGAAACGGCCGAGTTGCGTCTTGAGTGCAGTCAGAAATGTCTGACGAGCCTGCCCGCAGCCGACCGCGCTTTGATCGTAGCTTACTGCAAGACCGACGAGCGTTCTAAAATGGAGCGCCGCCAGGCCCTCGCCCGACAGCTTAATATCAAGATAGAAGCCCTGCGCTTAAGGGCCTTTCGGATCAGGAAAAGACTGCACGATTGCGTGGATAAATGTCTAAAAGATCGGTGACGACCGAGAAATGATTCCCGTTTCCCTGCATTAATATAAGAGGGGTGTTTGTCTCTGTGCAAAACGTCGGCGACAAAGATGAAGTGATGGTTCGTTACCTGCTTGGGGAACTGTCCGCCGAAGAGCGTCGAGCTGTCGAGGAGCAGTATTTTCATGATGACCAGTTATTTGAGGAGTTCCTGGCCGCCGAAGGCGAGCTGATTGACGGTTACGTGCAGGGCCAGCTCCCCGAAGAGGTACGCGAGAAATTCGAGGCGCAGTTTCTCGCGACGCCGGAGGGCCGCCGCAAGGTCGAATTATCGAGGGCTGTGATGAGCGCCATGCTGGAAGAGCCGGCGCAGGTCGCGGCGGCGCACGCGGAAGCAGAAACGGCGACGGAAGCAGAAGCGCGTCCCTCCTGGTGGCAATCTCTCTGGCAGCGCGGGCGAAGCCGGAATAGGGTCTGGCAACTCTCTTTTGCCGCGCTGGCGCTCTTCTTTGTCTTAGGCGTCCCGTGGCTGGCCGTCGAGAACCTGCGCCTGCGCTCGCGACTGAGAAGCACCGAAGCGTCCTTGCAGCAAAAGGAGAGGGAAGCTCAACAACTACAGGAGCAGGAGGCGGCAAAGCTCCGTCATCAACAGCAACAGGAAGCGCAGTTGCGCACAGATGTCCAGCAGCTAAATGAGGCTTTAGAGCGGAAACAGAACGAGCTGTCAGAGGCCGAGCAACTGGCCCGCACGCTCAGGGAAGAGCAGCGCCGCCAAGCCCCTCAACCGCGAGGCTCGACCGGCAGCGAGCTGTCCACGTCCATCGCAACCTATGTGCTCCCCTTCAACCTTGTCAGAGGCGTGGGCCAGCAGAGTGATCCTCTGATAATAAGTCCGGGCCAACGGGCCGTGCGCTTCCGAGTTGATTTAGGGCGCACAGACCATCCCGCCTACCGTATCTCGCTTCAGACAGTGGACGGCGCTGAGGTCTGGGGCGGCGTCATCAAAAAGGCCCGGCGGACGGCGGCGGGCACTTCCATCACATTTCTCCTGCCGACCAACATCTTCAACCGCCAGGACTACATCCTGACCGTCACCCCGCCCGCGCCCGAAGGGCAAGCCGAGAGCGTCGCGGACTATTCCTTCAAGGTCTTGAGAAAAGAGTAGCCCGCCCCCTACCGCAGGCGGTACTGACATGACTGCTCTGCCGGAAGGCTACATCCAGTTGCAAGCGGTTATAGATGAAAGATTGCCCCTCCCTGCGGAGCGCGAGGTCGCGCGCGAAGCATATCGCATACAAGGCGCAGAGAAAGAATTTCTTTGCAGGGCAGGAGAAGACCGGGCCCCTAACAAATCAGGTGCGCGCGTGCTTAATTATCTGGGGCGGGCGCGCAAAGTTTTAGCACGCCTGCTAATAATCTGTGCATGGGTGCTCAGAATTGCGCGCGGGCGTGGGGCCTGTTTAATCCATGATTCTATCCAACCCGCGCACAAGGCCGACGTGTTCGCGTACCTTACGGATTGCCAGCAGCGTGCCCTGTATGTAGGGCGCTGCACCTGCTCCGGCATCGTAGCGCAGGCTCAAGCGTTCGTCCCCTGCACCGAAGATCACTTCGGCGGCGATGACGTAGCCGGGCAAGCGCAGGGAGTGAATCTGACTCCCGTTAAGGGTCACTCCGCGACTCTCTCGTTCTCCGATGGTCTCTTCGATTGGGTGGGTCGTTTCGGGCCTTCTGATCTCTGCGAGCCGGTGGGCCAACTCGCGCGTCATGCCGCTCGGGGCATCCTGCTTGGCGTCCGAGGCGTAATCTATGATCTCCCAGTGCGAGAGATACTTCGCAGCCTCGCACGCAAAGCGTTGCAGCAGTACGGCCGTAATGGCGAAGTTCCCGGCCGCCAGGACGCCGACTTTGTGCTCAAGGGCGGCACGGTCTATCTCTAAGAAATCCTGCTCGGTCAAACCCGAAGAGCCTATGACGACGTGCACGCCCCGCTCGACGGCCGCCATCACATGAGCCTTGACCGCGTCGGCCTTAGTGTAATCAACCATCACGTCCACGGGCGCACCGTCGAGCGCCTCTGCGACAGACCCGCTGATGGTCAACTCAGGCACAGCGTCTCCGGCAATCTCCTGAAGGTTCCGCCCCCTGTGCGTGCGAGAGACGGCTCCTGCAAGCAACAGGTCGTCCGTCCCCGAAACAGCCAGGCACAGAGGCAGCCCGACCCAACCCGTAGCACCCGCAACACAGACTCTTAGTTTCATAGCTTCAATCAACAATGAGCCGAGTTATCCTATGGGCAGACCCATCTGGCGTGATTGCGCGGCCGAATCGCGCGCTCCCCATCGCCTGTGAATCTTGCCCTCCTTGATGATGAACCATTCCATCGCGACTATCTCGTAAGACTTTCCCGTCGCGGGCTGTCCACGGAAGGGGCCGACAGACGTGCCGCGCTCCGTGTAGCGAACGGCTACTTGCTCATCCTCGGCGATCAAAGCCTCGACCTGTAGCCTGACGGCAAACGCTTCGTGAAGCTCGCGCCAGATAGGGACGACCTTGTCCATGCCGCCCCAGCCGAGCACGCCGTAGATAAGCGCGTCTGTCGTAAAGAGACCCCGCAGCGCCTCCATGTCTGCGCGATTGAAAGCCTCCACGTATTCGAGCACCACTCTCTTGTTCTCCTCTTCCGTCATCTTCATTAGCGCCCCTTTAATCTGAAAGGAAAGAGCCTCAGCAGTGTTGCTGAGGCTCTTTCGTCCTAAAGTCCAGGGTCGAGCGGACTTACATCTGTCCAAACCTGAGACGGAACTCCGGCGACTGCAAGAAGCCTCTAATCATCTCGCGGTAGTCACCAGTATTGTTCAGCATGTTGATCCAGTGCAAGTAGGCCGCATCAGGATTCCTCCTCAAGAAGGCGAAGTATCCGACGACCACAAACGCCTTGTTGAAGAACCGCTGGCTGATCTCAGGCGCTTCCATCAACTCCCTGACTGCCTGTGCGCGAGTGATCTGTCCCGCCCCAAGACGGTTGATGACACTCACTCTGTTAGATGTCGTCACCGCCGCCGCTCCGACTCCCGGTCGCGCCGACCCTGCTCTTGCGAGCACGGCGTCCACGAACGGCTGCCCGCTGCCGAACGAATCGTAGGCAGAGTGGAACTCCGGACGGTTGACGAACTCTTCCACGAACTGCTGCTTCCTCAGTTCCAGCTCTTCTGTGGTCAGGAAGCCGGTCATACGAAGCAGATCATGCTGATATTCATCGTATTGCGGCTGACGACCCAGCGCAGCTTCGTAGAACTTATAGAGGAAGAAGGCCCGGTCGAAGAACTCCGGCGAGCGGAAGAAGGCCGAGGCCACTTCTATCTCGTCGCAGTTCTGGATGGTCTCGCCCGGCGGCGGGCAAGTGTTCAGACGGTTGAGCCAGCCGGCCAGACCAGCAGGCTCCGGCTCGCGGTTCAGGGTGTCCAGATAGAGCTGGCGAATCAGGAACTCGCGCGTGTCTATCGGGTTGAAGGCCCCCGGCGTGTTGTCGTTGTCCGTGATCGTCAGGGTCGCCTGAGCGGGCGCACCCAACGCTATGTCACCGACCACATGGCTCAGGGTCAGCGTCAGCACCTCCGGCCCTTCGACGTACACGTCATTGATGACTGGCACGGTGAAGGTCTTAGAGGACTCGCCGGGCATGAAGATGAGCGTGCCGCCGATTGCCGTGTAGTCGCAGCGCGCAGAGGCGTCGCCCGTGTTCACACTGCAAAGGTTCAGGCCCGCCAGGTCACTCGTCGCATAGTCAACACTTGCGGTGCCGCCCGTGCCGCCCGTGCGCGTGACCGTAATCAGAGCGCGGCCTTCGGCCTCTCCGACCGTGTAGGCGCTGAGGCTGAACCGGAAGCTGCGCTTGTCAACCGTGATCTGGACGGTGTCCGTGTCTGAGAGCGCGCCGCCCGCGCCCGCGTTGCCCTGGTCGTTGGTCGTGATCTGCACGCTCGCCGCGCCGTCGAAGCCGGAGGTGGGCGTGAAGACCATGCCGTTCAGTGCCGCGTTGATGGCGGCAAGCGTGCCCGTGAAGGTCATCGTGGCGTCCGCCGTTCCATCGCCGGCCGTAAAGGCTAGTCCTGCCGTCGAGGAGAGCGTCAGCGTACCGTTCGTCGCCGAGAGCGTGACCCTCATCGCCGCCGCGCCCGCATCCACATCGGAGATGGAGATGAGGTTGGAATTGGCCGCAGAGAAGGTGAGCGGAGTGTCTGCATCCGTCCCTTGAGCGCCGGGCACGGAGTTGACCGGAGCATCGTTGACGGCGTTGACCGTGACCGTGAAGGTACGCACCACCGTTTCGACTCCGCCGTTGGCTGTGCCGCCGCCGTCGTTGACCGTGACGGTAATCAGAGCCGAGCCGCTCTGATTAGCCACAGGCGTAAACGTCAGCGTGCCGGTCGCGTTGGGCGAAGTGTAGTTGACGGCCGGGTTCGGAATCAGCCCGGTGTTGTTCGAGGTCGCCGTGACCGTGAGCGTCTGCGTCTCGAACGGCCCCGCAGTGATGCCCGCGAAGTTGACCGTCTGTTGCGGGTCGTCCTCGTTGATCGTCAGGTCTCCGATAGCATCCAGAGTCGGAGCGTCGTTGACGTTGTTGACCGTGATGGTGGCCGTGGCCGTGCCTCCGCCGAGGCCAGCGTTCGTACCGCTCAGCGATGCCTGGACGGTGAAGCTGCCGTTCGTATTGGAGTTCGCCGCAGGCGTGAACTTCAAGCCGAAGCCGCCGACGTTAGCCGCCTCGGCCACGGTGATGAATTGCCCGTCGCCGATTGCCGTCACGCCGTCATGCTTGAAGAGCGTGCCGCCCGTAATGGCCGTGATCTTGAAGTGCGTCACCTCAGCACCGTCAACAGCATTCTTCGTGATGACCAGACCTGTCGTCGTCTGCGTGTCCTCGTTGGTCGTGGCGTTAGTCACAGACGGGGTGTCCGCGACCGTGTTGACCGTGATCGTCGCCGTGGCGGCGCTCACGCTCAGACCGGCCCCACCCGCGCCTATTGCGCCCTGCACCTGGAAGCTGAAGGTGGTTGACGGGCTGAACAGATTGGCCGCAGGCGTGAACCTCAAGCCAGCCTGGCCTTCGGCGAAGGTGATGAAGCTGTTATTGGTGATCTGCGTCGTGCCGTCGCTCTTGAAGAGCGTGCCGCCCGTAATGGCGGTGATCTTGAAGTGCGTCACCTCTGTGCTGTCAGCAGCGTTGCGGCTGATGACGAGGCCGGAGGTGGTCTGCGTGTCCTCGTTGGTCGTGGCGTTAGTCACAGACGGGGTATCCGCGACCGTGTTGACCGTGATCGTCCCGGTCGCAGTCGGGCTCAGCACGGTTCCTACGGCATCGGTCGAAGCCTGCGCCAGGAAGCTGCCTCCGGCGAAGCTGTTGGCCGCAGGCGTGAACTTGAGCCCCGCGCCGCCTTCGGCCACGGTGATGAAATCGCCATTGTTAATCTGCGTCGTGCCGTCGTTCTTAAAGAGCGTGCCGCCCGTAATGGCAGTAATCTTGAAGTGCGTCACCTCTGCACCGTCAAGAGCGTTCTTCGTGATGACGAGCCCTGATGTGGTCTGCGTGTCCTCCTCGGTACTCGCAGGACTGATGGACGGTGTGTCGGGCACAGTGCCGACCGTGAGCACGAAGGTATCCGACGTGCTCACTGCCGTTCCGCTGATGGTCTTCGTAACGGTCACGGTGATGGTCGTCGTCCCCGATTGGTTCGCGGCCGGTGTGATCGAAAGCGTGCGAGTCGAAGCCGTGTCCGCGCCGACGTTAATGTTGGCGTTGGGCACCAACGTCGTGTTGCTCGAAGTGGCCGTGATCGAATCGAAGGCCGTGGCCGCATCCCCTACCTTGAAGGTGAAGGTAGGCAGCGCAGTGTCTTCGGTCGTCGCCTTGTCCGAGATGTCCTCGATGGAAGGATCGGCCTCGAAGGCTCCGATGTCCACGGTCTGCGTCGTGTCGGCGTCGGACGCCGCATCACGTTTGCGCGCGAAGCCCGCGCCGCGCTGGTCTGTCGTCAGACTTGCAGCGTCGGCCTCGGAATCCTTGCCCGCATCCAGAGCGGGGCTGCCCGCCAGCAGCGCGTGCGTCTGAGTGGGCCCACCGTTAGAGGCGAGCGCGCCCAGGCGAGCATCCAGCGGAGTGGCACTCGTGCCGATCTGATTTCCGCCGGAGCCGTTGCTGATGTTGGCGACGCCCGTGTCAACGCCGATCAGGTTGTTAGAGCTGCTGGCGTTGATAGTGCTGGAGAGCGACGTGTTGACGAATACATCGTCGGGCGTATCCGTCGCGCCGTCCTCGTTGAAGTTTCCAGCGACTATGGTGTTGTGCAGGGTGAGAGCATTGCTGCTCACCTGACCTATGCCACCGCCAGCGCCCGAGCCGTTGTTGTCCGAGTCGGCGCGGTTGCCTGTGATGGTGACGTTGACGAGCGTGACGGTCGAGTTGCCGCAACTGAGCAAGCCGCCGCCGTCCGTCTCGGCAGTGTTGTTGCTGAGGGTGCTGTTGACGAGCGTGAGGCTTCCGCCCTCGCTGTCAATAGCGCCGCCCTCGCCGCTTCCGCCCACGGCAGCGTTGCCCGTGAACGTCATGTTACTGATGGTCAGGTTGCCCAGGTTGTAGACGCCACCGCCCATATTGGCCTGGCCGCCGCTGACCGTCAGGTTAGAGATGTTGACCGTGAAGCCCGAGGCGATGGAGAAGACGCGCGTCGCGCCGCCGCCGCTGAGAATGACACGGCTCGCCGTCGGCCCTGTGATGGTCAAATTCTTGTTGATGAACAGCTCGCTGCCGAGCGTGAGCGTGTATGGACTGCCTCCGGCGGCGAAGGCCGTCGAGTCAAAGGTGATCGTGCTGCCCGGGCAAGAGAAGAGGACGGCATGACGCAGCGTTCCCGCCGAGCCATCGTCAAGCGTACTCGTGACGACCAGACCCGTCTGGCAATCGACAGTGATGCTGGCGGAGGCAAAGCCCGTGCTGAGGCCAGCGCCGGAGCCGTTCGTTGCAGCGTACACGTCGAAGCCGAAGGTGTCGCCTCCCGAAGTGCTCAGATTGAGTCCGGGCGTGAACTTCAATCCGGCCTGCCCTTCGGCGAAGGTGATGAAGTCGCCATTGTTAATCTGCGTCGTGCCGTTGTTCTTGTAGAGCGTGCCGCCGGTGATGTTGGTGATCTTGAAGTGCGTCACCTCAGCACCGTCAGCCGTGTTACGACTGATGACAAGGCCGGACGTGGACTGCGTATTGATGGCAGTCGTCGTCGCAGTGATAGACGGCGTGTCGGCAATCGGAGTGATAAAGATCGTCGCCGTGGCGAAGTTCGGGCTCAGGCCCGTGCCCGTCCCGTCTAAGGCCGCCTGCACGCGGAAGCTTCCGGGAACGACGAGGTCTGCCGTCGGCGTGAACTTCAACCCGAGGCCGCCCTCGGCAAGGGTGATGAAGCCGCCATTGCTGATCTGCGTCGTGCCGTCATTCTTGTAGAGCGTGCCGCCGGTGATGTTGGTGATCTTGAAGTGCGTCACCTCTGCACCGTCAACAGCGTTCTTCGTGATGACGAGCCCTGATGTGGACTGCGTGTCCTCGTCGGTCGTCGCGTTCGTCACGGACGGAGTGTCGCCCACGGCGTTGACCGTGATCGTCGCCGTGGCAAGACCGGCGCTCAGGCCCGTGCCCGTCCCGTCGGTCGCCGCCTGCACCTGGAAGCTGAAGGTGGTTGACGGGCTGTAAAGGTCTGCCGTCGGCGTGAACCTCAAGCCGGCCTGGCCTTCGGCGAAGGTGATGAAGCTGTTATTAGTGATCTGCGTCGTGCCGTCGCTCTTGAAGAGCGTGCCGTTGGTGATGTTGGTGATCTTGAAGTGCGTGACTTCTGTCCCGTCATTGGCGTTGCGGCTGATGACGAGGCCGGAGGTGGATTGCGTGTCCTCGTTGGTCGTGGCATTTGTGACGGACGGGGCGTCTGCTACCGGCGTAACCGTAAAGCTGACGGTGGCTGCCGCCGCGCTCGTCTGCGGGTTGGACGAGCCGTTGGTCGTGCCGTTGTCCTCGACCGTGTAGTCGAAGCTGGCCGTGCCTGTGAAGTCTGCCGCAGGCGTAAAGAGCACTTGGCTGTTCGGCGTGTCGAGCACGACCGAGCCGCCGACAGCGTTGGTCACAGTCTTGACGACCAAAGTCTGGGTGCTTTCGTTAGCCGGGCCCTTGCTGTCGTTGGTCACCAGGTCAGAGAACGGAATGGCTCGCTGGCCTGAATCCTCTGCGACGGCCGTGAGACTGTCTGCCGTGGCCGTGGGCGCGTCGTTGACTTCGGTGATGGTGAAGGTGACTGCGCCGCTGCTGACCTTCGGGTCGGCTGCTGCGGGGCTGCCAGATGTGCCGTCGTCAGTGATGGTGTACTGGAAGCTGGCCGCGCCGTTGAAGTCAGCGGTCGGCGTGAAGTAGACGTTTGTGGCGTCGTTGCTGACAGTGCCGCCGACAGGAGTGCCGACTGCCGTCAGCGTCAAGGTCTGCCCGCTCTCGTCTGCCGGGCCCTTCAGGTCGTTTGCCAGCAGGTCTGAGATCGGGATTGTTCGCTGGCCGGAATCCTCCGCCACGCTCGCAATCGGGTCGGCCGTAACCGTCGGCGCGTCGTTGACCGGCGTCACCGTCAGATCGAAGCTGTCCGACATGCTCAGGACTGTACCGTTGATAGTCTTCGTGGCCGTGATCGTGATGGTCGTCGTGCCGGACTTATCGGCCGCCGGTGTGATGGTCACGCTGCGCGTGGGCCCACCGCCACCGCCGCCGCTGCCCGCCCCGATGACTACGTTGGCATTGGGAACGAGCGCCGTGTCGCTCGAAGTGCCGGTGATCGAATCGAAAGCAGTGGCCGCCGCATCGCCGTCTCCGACCTGGATGGTGAAGACGAGCGGAGTGTCCTCGGGAGTCGTCTTGTTCTGGATGTCCTCTATAGAAGGATCGGCCTCGAAGGCTCCGATGTCCACGGTCTGCGTCGTGCCTGAATCGGCCGCATCGCGCTTGCGAGCGTAGCCCGTGCCGCGCTGGTCTGTCGTCAGAGGCACGGCGTCTACGGCCGCGTTGTCGCCCGCATCGAGCGCCGGGCTACCGGCCAGCAGCGCGTGGGTACGCGTCACACCGCCGTTATCGGCGAGCGCGGCAAGCTTCGGGTCGCCGTCGAAAACGTCGTTGCTCACGGTTGTGAACGCGCCGGAAGCGTTCTGTGCCGGGCTGCAGGCGGTATTGCCTGAAATGATGGTGTTCGTGACGTAGGTTATATTGTTGTTGGTGTCGATACCGCCGCCAGCGCCATTGATGCTGCCTGCGGCCGGGCAAGCGCCTGTGCCTGTGTTGCCGTTGGCGTTGTTGTTCGTGATCGTCACGTTCAGGAGATCGAACGTGCCGCCGCTGCTGGCGAGGCCGCCGCCTTCGCGGGCCGTGTTGCCGGAGATGGTCGAGTTGCGGATATTAACGGTCGAGCTGCTTCCGGCTGTGACGCCGCCGCCGTCGCCGTTGATGACCGTGTTGCCCGTAAAGAGCATGCCCGTCAGCGTGACCGTGCCGCTCTGGACGAGGAGGCCGCCGCCGCTGATCGAAGTCGCGTTCGCGCCGGTCACGGTCAGGTTGGAGATGCTGGCCGACGTGACGGGGCTGTCAACCCTGAAGACGTTGAAGTTGCCGCCGCCCGCATCAATCGTCACCGTGCCGTTCGTGCCCGAAAGCGTGTTGGTGATATTGACGTTCTTGGCTATGACCAGCGTGCTTGCCGTGGTGATCGTGTGCGGCCCGGCTCCGAGGTTGAAGGTGATGTTGTTGTTCGGAGCAGAGCAGATGTTTGTGATCGCATAGCGCAGCGTCGCCGGATTGCTGCCATCATCCGAGGTGCTGGTGACTACGGGGTTGGTCGCGCAGGCGATGACGGTCTGCGAGGTCGTTCCCGTGCTGGTCTCGTAGTTGCCGTCGCCGTTATATACGGCCGTGATGGTATGGACGCCGGCAGGCAGGGAAGAGGTCGTACAAGTAGCCTTGCCCGTGCCATCGAGCGTCTTGCCGGTGCAACCCGAAATGGCGTTGGCCGGAACCGCTGTCCCGTCGTAGAAATCAACCGTCCCGGTCGGCGTCGGAGGCGTGCCAGCAGGCGAGCCCACTGGGTTGAGCGAGACCGTCGCCGTGAAGGTGACGGAATCGTTCTGATTCACAGTGTCGTCGTCGCTCGCGAGAGCCGTCTGCGAGTTGAAGAGGTCAACGTAGGTCACGGTCGGATCGGTCGAGCCGTTCGTGAGCGGCGCGGGCGGCGTCGGGTCGTCCGTCTGGACGCTGACGGGGCCGTCGGCCGTCACTGTGCCCTGTGTGCTGACCTGCGGCCCGCCCGTCGGCCACGGGAAGGTGACGTTCGGCGGGTTGTTCAGCGTGACCTGGAAGGTGATGGTGATGGTCTTGCTGCCGGGCAGCGTGAATCCGCTGTTGGCGGGTGACACGCCTGCGCCACCGTCTACAGTCACGGTCTCGCCGGAGACGAGAGCGGCGGCTGCGGCGAGAGCGCTCGGGCGCGTTCTCATCTTCACGGCATGGCTCAAGATCATGTCGCGGCGCTTGCTCTGAGGCGCGGCGGCAACAGTCTCGGCGGTTTGGCTGGCGGCGCGGGCGACCGTGTTGGTCGCTTCCGTCCCAGCCTGCGCCGTCGCATTGATGGCTGTTGCGGCAGGCGTTTCGACAACCGGCTGCTGCACGGCTGCGGCCACTACGCCGGTCGCCGAAGCGTCTGTTGCGACGAGCGAGGCGTGCGGGTCTGCGCCGATGGCGGCGGAGGCGAAGCCTTCGAGTACGGGCTCGTCAATGACGCGCGGCCGCTCAGTGTAGAGGGCTATGGTCGTGCGCGCTTGCCGTGCGAGCAGGTCGCTGATGCGCTTGATCTGGCGTGTGCCGGACGCAGGATTGTTCTCAGCCTTCGCGAGGCTGGCCCAAAGCGTCGCCGTGCCGGAGACGAACTCGGGCGGCGCGCTCACCTGCGCCACAGTGTTTCTGAAATCGTCACCGAGGTTGAGCATCGCCGTCAGGTTCGTCGGCGTGCGGCACACTCCGTTATAAGGAGCGCCTGCGGGCGGCGCGCTATAGTTTGGTGCGCCGGCAGCGTCACTGGCACTGTTGTGGGCAGGTGTGTTCCCACGGGCCGTCCATGTATTCAGTGCCCTTGCCGCATTACTTGCCCCGGCAGACATGCCCTCAAGATAAAGCTGGGAAGTAGCGCTGCCTTCGCGGGTTCTAAGGGCAGTATTATCAGTGCCGTTGATGGCGTTCGGCGTAGCGCTGACAGCATTGTTCTGTAGATCGGCACAGGTCTCGATGGAGTCGGTGGCATTCGACCCCGCCTGGGTCTGGACGCCGAAGAGACCACCGATATAGCTACCTCCGGTCAGGCCGTTGGAAATAAGCGTGATATTGTTGTTCGTAATGGTCGCATCGGCCGTGGCGTCAACCTCGCTCCCGCCGTCGCCGAAGGCGAGTATGCGGATGCCCGCGTCGGTCGTACTGCCGATCTGTGAAATAGTATTGCTGGCAATCTCGATTCTCCCGACGGAATCGTCTTGCGGCTGGAAAGAGACGCCCGTGCCCGGAGAGCCTACGCCGCCGCAACGGATGTCAGTATTGTTGTTGACATGGCCCTGTATGGTCGCAGTGTCAAAGCTGTAAATATTAACGCTTGTGCCGCCCTTGCTATAAAGTTTTGAATTACGATTGACGTTAAAGTTTATCTGGGCCGAGTTCTGCGCCCCGATGTCCACAGACCTGCCCGTCGCCGCCGTCTGTTGCTCGACGCTGCTATCCGTGAAGTCCACGTTCATCACGGCTGTAGATTTGCCGATCACCTGAAACGCGGCATTGACGATTTTAGTAAAAGTGCTGTTGTCAACGAGGAGCGTGATGTTTGACGTTCCCGCACCCGTAATGGAGAAACCGGCCGCGCCGAAGGCAGACGTGTCCGTGTCGGTGAAGATCACGTTGTTTACGGTCAGGTTGAGGGCTGTGCTCGTGATGTTTCTGATGTCGGCGAGGAACTCGCCGCCGTTCTGAAAAGTCGAATTGGTGATCGAGCAGGTGCCCGTCACGTTAAAGAGGCGCAGGGGGTCTTCGTTGACGTTGTCGCCGAAGTTCTTGACCGTGCTGTTGCTGATCGTGAGGCCGGAAACGGTCTGCCCGTTGATGCCGTTCTGTAAGCCTCCGTCCAAGACCAGCCTGTCCAGGGTGGCGGTCGTCACACCGCGCAGGTTGATCGCCGCCTGGCATCCGCTGTTCAGAACAGAGTTGTCGTTGAAGGCTGTCGTCTCGACGTTGCTGCAAGTACCGCTGCCGTTGCCCGCGTTGGTGAAGTTCATGTTCTTGAGCGAGAGGTTGCTCATGGTCATGAAGACTGCGCCCTGCGTCTTGTTCTGGATGGTGCCGCCCGAGCCTGCGGTCGTGCCCGTGCCGGTAACGGTCAGGCCGCCCGTGCCTACGTTATTGAGGACGATGCCGTTGGTTCCGCCGTTTGAAGAGATGCTCAGGAAGGTCAGTCCGCCCGCGCCGATGCTCGTCGTCGCGACGTTGAGGGCCGTCCCCGTCGCGGTCGAGATCGTGTTGCCCGTGCCCTGAACGGTGATCGTGCCGCCGCCCGTCGCGTTCAGACCAGCGCCGGAGCCGCTCGCCGCCAGCACCAGGTTGTTGCCCGTAAAGTTGATCGTCGCGTTGGAGTTGTTCAGCAGATCAATGGCGTTGGACGCGCCCGACGTGCTGATTGACTTGGTCTCGGTCGCGCTCGCGCCGTCGAAGTTGATCGTAGTGCCTGCTGTGTTGTTCTGAACGAGGATGCCGCGCGTGCCGTTCGATTTCGAGAACGAGCCGGAATAGGTGACGGTCGGCGCGCTCGGCGAGGTGGCGCTTGAGGAGATGGCAATCGCCTCGTTCGTCGGGTCGGTGATCGAGGTGTTGGCGTTGAAAGAGAAGGTTCCGGCCGAGCCTGTGCCTGCTACCCCCAAGTCGCCGATGTCAATGCCGGCGTCTCCGCCGTTGAGCGTCGTCGTCCCGTTGAAATTATAGGTGCCGTCGGAGTTGGTGAACTGAAGCCCTGTGCCCGCCGTCGCGCTCAGCGTGCCCGTAAAAGTGAGCGTGCCGGAGTGCCCGCCCGTCACGTTGAGCAGCGCGCCCGCGTTGGCTTTCGTCACGTTGCCCGGATAGCTCAGGCTCACAGACCCGCCGCTGATGTGGATGGCATTGGAACTGGCCGCGCTTCCCGAAAGACCCGCGCCGCCCGAAGTGACGCCGAGCGTTCCGGTCACGCCGACCAGGCTGATGTTGGCCGTGGGCGAGCTGGAGGATTCCAGCGTCAAGAAGTTGACGTTTGCACCGAACGCGCCGCTCGTCGCGATGTTGATCGCACCACCCGTGCCCGTCACGCTGACGGTGTCGATGACGGGCGAGCCGACCGCGCCGCCGCTGAAGTCGAAGAAGCCTGGCGTGTTGCCGACGGTCAAGCCGCGCACGGTGTTGCTGTCGGCAAGGTCAATGCCGTTTCCGCCCGTGGTGTTGATCGTCGGCGCGGTGGCCGTGCCGCTGGCGAAGGTGTTGTAGGCAGAACTGCTATTGGTCGAGGCCGTAAAGACCGTGTTGAATTGTATGGCCTCGCCGAACAACTTCTGCGTGTTGCGAAGGTTGATGCCGTCGGTCTCGGAATAGGTGCCCGTGCGGAGCGCAATGATGTCGCCGTTCTTCGGGTCGGGCGTAGTGCCACTGGTGTTGGCCGTGTTGAAGGCTGCGATAGTCTTGAACGGGTTGCTGAAGGTGCCGATGCCTGAGCCGGGCGCGCCATTCTGGATGAACCAGACCATGCCCGTGATAGTGATGGTCACGGTCGTCGTGTCCGTGGCGCCCTTGGCGTCGGTGATCTTGTAGGTGAAGGTATCGTCGCCCGTGAACCCAGGAGGCGGCTCATAGGTGAAGTGGCCGTCGTCGAAGAGCGTGACGGAGCCTTTGACGCCACCGCGTCCCGCCTGGGTCGTATTCGTCGCTACGCCCACGTTGGCCGCAGAACCTTGAACCTCCGTCACGGTGACGCCGGTTTTGTCTCCCGTATCGGGGTCAAAGTCGTTGGCCATCACGCCGCCCGCAACGTTGAGCGAGATGGGGATATTGCCGCTGGCCGAATAGCTATCGGTACCTGCTATGGGGCTGGTGTTGATCGTGTTCGGGACGAGCGTCGTGTGCGAATCTATGGGGGCGCTGAACTTGACGTGGGTGGCCGGGTCTGAGCCCGTGTTGGTGATCGTGACAGTGTAGGTGATTCGCTCTTCCGTCGCCGGAGTGCCGTTGGTCGGGTCGATCTTATTATCGCCGTCATCGTTGACGAGCGCGTCCGTCATGGAGACCGTGATTGGGCCCACGGCGAGGGCCGGGAAGAACTTCAGCGCAGGACTATGGCTGAGATGCGGGCGCTCCGCGCTGCGTGCGGTCGCCAGTCGATTGCCGATGTTGAGAGGAAGGAAATTGCCCGAAGAGCCAGAGCGACCCTGTTGGGCCAACGCCTGCCCGGTCTTCGCCGCCTGTGCTCGGCGTTCGGCACCATCTTGCCCGGCGCTCACTGGAGCGCTCTCGCCCGACTGCGTCGCTGCCGCGTCAAGCGAGTCGCTCGAATGCACAGAAGACCCGGAAAAGACTACGCCCGCCAGGGCGATGGCTGTAAGCAGGGACAGTAACAGAGCCTTCTTGCTTGTAGCTAATTTGGTTGCAAGCTTAGTCCGAAGGTCAGACAGGTGGGCATAAGACATTTTAGGGGATTCCTTCCGGTATAAAACAAAGCGCAGCGACTCGTTTCGTTTATGCCGCGCGAGGGTGGTGACAACGTGTGACCGATCTAAGGAAGTGCAAAAGCGAGACAGTTCAGACGATCCGTCGGGGAACGCTTGTGTAATTTACGCTAGAGTTCAGGGTGCGTCAATAATTTATGCTGGTTTAGCGAACCGTGTGCAGGCAAACGTTTCTGTGCGGATTGGCCCAAGGCCCCGCTGCTGCTCCTTAAGGCAGCCCTTGACTTCTTAATTGTAATAGAAAGGGCGCTGGTTGACCAGCGCCCTTTTGCCTTTTGGGCCATATCCGGACAAATTTATTTCAGGGGGGCTCCGCCCCCCAAGCTCGTCCGAGGCCGGGTGGAAGGCTGCCGGGCCGGGCAGAGCGCCTGCCCCGGCAGCTTCCTCACGCCCGTTCAGGCTAGCTCCCGCAGTTGGGGGTCGCGTCGCTCGTAATCGTCCAGACAGAGTTGGTCGTCGCGTCCACGGTCTTGTAGAGGAAGCAGCCGTCCGCGTCCTCGCTCACGAGCTTGACGGTCGGTTGATCCCAGGAGACGTTGATCGTGACGCTCTGGCCGGGGCCGATGTCCGCGTCGCCCAACTGATCCGGCCCCCAGTTGTCGTTATCGACCGGCGACAGGTAGAGATGGCGTATCTCCCAGCCGGAATTGTTGACAACGGTGATGCTGGCGGTCGGAGCCGGTGCGCCTGAGAGCAGCGTCATCGTGCCCAGAGCACAGAGCACGGCCACGGCGGTCGCCAGGCGAAAGCCAAACTTCGTATTTAGAATTGCGCGTGAGATTCTCATTATAAACTCCTCTCGATTGCTGAAAAATTTCAGGTCAGCCAAAGCGGCTCAAGTCTCGTGGATGAGATGGACGCTAATGATTGTGCAAGCGTCCATCTCTCCACGCCGGGTGCTATGCGACTGCACGATCACTGGCAAGTGCTGTTGACCGTGTAGTTGGGCCCATTGTCTATAGCGCCTCCGTTGTTGTTGGTCGGCACTATCACCTTGGCTGTCGCCGTCGTCGTGTTACCGGCCGTATCTCTGACCAGGAACGTGATGGTGTAGACGCGGCCGTTACCGCTGACCTGACGCTCCGACCGCAGTTGGAAGGACTTGCAGTCGGCTGCGATGATGATGTCGTTCAGCGTATTGCCGTCGCCGTTACCGTTCTCCGTTTCGTCGCTCGTGATCTTCGCGATGACCACGTCGTTGATGTCAACGCTCGGGTCACACGCATCACTGGCGCTCGCGACGAACTGAGACAGCGTGAAGTTCACGTACTGGTGGTTAGGTGGCCAGAGCGAGTACGTCTGGTTCGTCAGCGTGATCGTCGGCAACGAGTCGTCCACGACCGTGACCACGACGCTGTCCTGCGAAGAAGCACCGTGCGGGTCTGTTACCGTGAGCGTGATGTTATGCACGCCTACGCTCAGGACGACGCTCGGGTTCGGGCCCGTCGCGATGATGGTCGCTCCCTCCTTCCAGACGAACGTCAACGTGTTGTTGGGATCGTCAACATCGCTCGTTGCCGTCCCGTCCAGCGTCACGACGCCCGTGCATGAGCCCGTCTGATCCGGGCCTGCATTGGCTACAGGAGGATCGTTGACCGGCGTGACGGTGACGTTGACCGTGGCGGTGTCAGTGCCACCATTGCCATCGCTGATCGTGTAGGTGAACGAATCCGACCCAAAGAAGTTGAGGTTCGGCGTATAGCTGACCGTCGTCCCTCCTCCTGTGATGGCTACTGAACCGTTCGCGCCTTGTGTCACGCTCACTATCGTCAGCGTCTCGCCCGCATCCGGCACGAAGGTGTCGTTGGCGAGCACGTTGATCGTATTCGCGCCACTATCTTCGGCCATCGTCGCTGTGTCGTTAACGGCATCGGGCGGGTCGTTGACGTTGGTGACGGTAATGCTGACCGTCGCCGAGTCGCTTCCACCGTTGCCGTCGCTGACGGTGTAGGTGAAGGAATCCGGCCCGAAGTAGTTGGCGTTCGGCGTGTAGCTGACTCCTGTGCCGCCTCCCGTGATTGCCACCGAACCGTTCGCGCCCTGTGTGACGCTGGCTACCGTCAACGTCTCGCCAGCGTCGGGCGAGATGCTGTCGTTGGCGAGCACGTCGATCGAGTTTGCGCCACTATCCTCGGCAACGGTCGCCGAGTCGTCATTGGCCGTCGGGTTGTCGTTGACGTTGGTGACGGTGACGTTGACGGTGGCAGTATCGGTGCCGCCGTTGCCGTCGCTGATCGTGTAGGTGAACGAATCCGGCCCGAAGTAGTTGAGGTTCGGCGTATAGCTCACGGTCGTCCCTCCTCCCGTGATGGCTACTGAACCGTTCGCGCCTTGCGTCACAGCCGTGACCGTCAAGGTCTCGCCAGCGTCGGGAGCGAAGGTGTCATTGGACAGGACGCTGATGGTGTTAGCGCCACTGTCTTCTGCGACCGTCGCCGCGTCGTCAACAGCATCGGGCGGGTCGTTGACCGCCGTGATGGTGAAGCTGACGCTGCCCGTGTCAGTCAGCGGAGCGGGCGAGCCATTGGTCGTGCCGTTGTCCTGGACTGTGTAATCAAAGCTCGCCGGGCCGTTGTAGTTGGCCGTCGGCGTAAAGAGCACGTCCGTGCCGCTAATGCTAACGGAGCCGCCAATGGCGTTGCCGACCGCGATGATGGTCAGCGATTGGCCGCTCTCGTTAGCGGGCCCGGCCGAGTCGTTGCCCGTCAAGGTTGCGAACGGGATGGTGCGTACGCCCGAATCCTCAGCGATGCTCGAAAGCGCATCATCGACGGCGACCGGCGGGTCGTTGACTTCCGTGACAGTGACGTTGACGGTGGCAGTATCGCTTCCACCGTTGCCGTCACTGACGGTGTAGGTGAAGGAATCCGGCCCGAAGTAGTTGGCGTTCGGCGTGTAGCTGACTCCTGTGCCGCCTCCCGTGATCGCCACCGAACCGTTCGCGCCTTGCGTCACAGCCGTGATCGTCAGTGTCTCTCCGGTGTCCGGCGCGGTCGAGTCGTTGGCGAGAACGTTAATGCTGTTGGCACCACTGTCCTCGGCCACCGTCGCCGTGTCGTCCACGGCATCGGGCGGGTTGTTCGGGTTGACGACGGGCGTGACGGTCGGGTCGTTTAGAGCGCCCGTGTCCGGGTCGTCCGTGACTATCGAGCCGAAGTTGCTGCCCGAGACCGTTCCCTGGTTGGCGACCTGCGTAGTGTTGGTCGGAGAGAGCGGGCTGTTGATCGTCACGTTGAAGGTGATGGTGATGCTCTCTCCGGCAGGGAGAGTGCCGATGTTGAGGCTCACGCCGCCCGCCAGGCTCGGCTTAAGCATCAACGGGCGCGTCCTGACGGCGTGGCTCATCGCGGCCGCCTCGCGTCTCTCGGCAGGCTTTGCGGCCCTGTTGCTGCGAGCGTGGCTCAGGCGAGCCGTCTCGCTGGCCGGGCTCATGAGCCTTGCCAGGTCTAGGAGCGGGAGCTTGACTGTCTGCATGCGGCCACCCGCCAGAAGCGGTGTCGCGGGCGCTGCTGCCGCCCTGGCTACGGTCGCCGCAGGCTTCGACGGATTGATGAGCATCGCCGACGGGTTGCTCGGGGCCGTGCAGACGCCGCCCGTGAGCGTGCCGACGTTGGTCGAGGTGACGGAGTTGAGCGGAGTGTTGCCGTTATTGTTCCAGGTCGTCGTGGCGTCGGTCACGAAGCCGTCGAGGAAAACGGTCGCGCCCGCCGCGCCCGTGCGCTGCTTGAAGGCAACGGGGAAGGGCGCGCTGTTGACCGTGTTGTTCCTCACGTTGGCGCACAGCTCGTTGGTGTCCGTGGCGTTGCTTCCGGCCTGTACGTCTATGCCAGAGGTGCTCGCGCCGTTGACCGTCACGTTGTTGTTGGTGATGGTGGCGTCAATGCGTCCGCCCGTCCCGCTCGGCTTGAGGGTGGAGAGGGCGTGGATGCCTTTATCGACTCCGACGTTGGAGATGGTGTTGCCGCTGACCTCGACGGCCAGCGTCGCGTTGTTGTTGATCTGCGTAAAGACGGCAGTGCCCGCCGTTCCGGCTCCGCCCATCTGGATGTCAGGGTTGTTGTTGATGCGGCCCTGTAGAACCGCGCTGTCAATGCCGAAGACGTTGATGGCGTTTCCGCCGCTGGCATAAACCTTCGTGTTGCTGTTGACGTTGAAGTTGAGCGTGCTGGTGTTCTGCGCCGAAAGGTCAACGGCGCGGCCCGTGCCGGGCGCAGTCGGGTCAAAGGTGTTGCCCGTGATGTTGGCGTTCGCCACGGCGCTGCCAGCCGTTGCCACCGAAAGGCCGGCCGTCCTCGGACGCAGGAACGTGCTGCCCGTGACGTTGACGGTCATGTTGGCCGTCGTCTGCGCGCGCAAGAAAACGAGGTCAGCGCCGACGCCGGAGCCTTGCGTGTCGCTGAAAGTGCTGTTGCTGATCGTCAGGCTGAGCGTGCCGGAGTCGTTGACCATGTCCACGTCTCTGAAGGAGCCGAACCTGAAGGTCGAATTGGTGATCGCGCTCGTGCCCGAGAGGTTCGAGAGCCTCATGTCGCCTTCGTTGTTGCCGTCGCCCTGATTCTGAACCGTGCTGTTATTGATCGTCAGATTTGAGACGAGGCGGCCGAAGATGCCGTACTCCGTGCCGAAGGCCGACGCCGCAGTCTTGTCTATGGAGACGTTGTCGAGGGTGGCGTTCGCCACGGTGTTCAGGTTGATGGCGCCCTTGCAGTTGGTCACGTTCGTGCTCGAACAGGTCAAGCCTCCGTCCAGCGTGTTGGCGTTGAAGAAGATCATGTTCTTGAGCGTGACGTTGTCGGCGGCGAGGAAGACAGCGCCCTGCTGGGCCAACTGAATCGTGCCGCCGGAGCCTGCGGTGGTGCCGCTGCCCTGAACGGTGAAGCCAGCGCCCGTCGTGTTGGCGACGTTGATGACGCTGGCAATCGTCGAAAGCGTGTTGATCGCCGTGACGCTGTCGAGCGTAATGTTGATCGGCGTGCGCAGAGCAGCCGACGCGCCCGTGATGCCGATGGCGCTGGTCGGAGCGTTGACGGTGCTGATCGCGCCGCTCGTGACGGTGATCGTGCCGGGGCTCGCAACGGAAGCGCCGTTGGAGATGACCAGCGCGCGCTGGTTATTGTCGGGCGCGATGTCAAGGTCTGCGAAGGTGATGTTGCCGGTGCTGCTCGCCAGGGTGTTCGAGATGCTGACGCCGATGCTGCCCGAGCCGTTAACGGTCGTGTTACCGAAGTTCAGACCGCCTACGCCAGCGCCCCAGTTCGAGACGGTGATGCCTACGCCGGTCGGGTTCTGAATGTCTGTCGAGCCGGTCGTCAAACTGCCGGAGACGCCCGACAGCGCGATGCCGGTCGTCGCGCTGTTGATCGATTGCAGCGTGGAGAAACCTGCGTCAACCGAGCCCGTGCTGAGACTGAGAGCCTGGCCCGTGCCGTTGACCGTCAGGTCGCGGACGATGAGCGAGCCAAAGCCGCTGCCGGAAATGCCTGCGCCGGTCGTGTTGCCGATCGTGAAGCCGCGCAGCAGGTTGTTCGTCCCGAGGTTGATGGCGTTGGTCGAGGCCGCCACGGTCGTAATCACCGGGTCTGCGCCGCCCGTCGAAGGCAGCGGGTCGCTGTTGGGAGCGGGCGTGATGCCAGCGATGACTGCGAGCGAGTTGGTCGCGCCCTGCCCGATCACCTTTTGGCCCGCGAGCAGCGTGACGCCGCCCGTGTAAGCGCCGCTATAGAGAAAGATGTTGTCGTTCGGGTCGTCGGGCGCTGCCGTGTAGTAGCAGCCAGCGCCCACCAGGCAGTTGTAAGGCGAGGTCAAGCGACCGTCGCCGCCCGGAGCGGCGCTGCTGTTGACGAACCAGATCATCCCGCTCACGGTGATGGTCACTGTGCCGACGTTAGTGTTGCCGTGGCTATCGGTCACGGTGTAGTTGAAGGTGTCCGTGCCCTCGAATCCCGGCGCGGGGTTGTAGGTGAAGCTGCCGTCGGAGCTGACGGAGACGTTACCGCCGTTGGCGCTCAAGCTTCCGTCGCTCGCCGTCAGGGTGTCGCCCTCGGGGTCTTCGTCGTTGCCGAGCAGGCCCGGAGCGGGGACGCTGATGCGGACGTTGCCGGTGGCCGTGTAAGAATCGTCGACGGCTATGGGCGTCGAGGTGACGGAGCCGTTGACGAGCGTCGTGTTGGCGTCGGGCGTGTCGTTGAAGACTACGCCTGTGGCGTCAGTCGTACCGCTGTTGGTGATCGTGACGGTGTATTTGATCGTCTCGCCAGGGTTGGCTATCCCATCGCTGTTGTTATCAATTAGCAGCGCATCCTTTTTCGTCGCCGTCAAGGCCGGGAGCACCAGGCTCGGGTAGAGGTTCGAGTTTGGAAGCGCGTGGCTGAGCATGGGCCGACCGTCGCGGCTTGCACTCACTTTTTGGCCACGCAGGAGCGCGGCGAATAGATTTTGGAAATTCGATCCCCTGCCCGCGCGCGCCGCTTCGCCTTTCGCCTCTGCTGTGCGAAGTGCTTGGGGCGCGCCGCCGATTGCCGGGTTGATCGAAGGCTCGCTGGTCTCTCGGGCGCTCGCGGTGGCCGAGCCACTCGAATGCACGACCGAGACAGACGACACGGAAAGCAGAACTCCCCCCAATGCGACGAAGGCCAGCAGCGCGATCAATAGGGGCTGTCTAGCCGTTCGTCTCTTTGTTTCTTGATTGAAGGGATTTCGGGATTGGTTGTGAAGCATCAGGGGAACTCCTTCCAGAAAAAGCACTGCTGATTGGAATCACAGCGCGGTGGAAATTGACGTGCCGACCGGGCGGGAGAGTATCACGCCGTAGAAAGCGATGCTCCGGTCTGGCCGATGTAATGCTGATTAGTGGCGGCGTTTGACGTACGTTGAATCCTGTGATCTGGTCTGATGACTTGATTCAACGTACGTCTCTCGCAGATGACTTACTCCGAAGGCTTACAACATAATGCGCTTGACGAGGGGCGGCCTCCCTTCAAGCGTCGCGGCCGCGCGTTAGCTTCGCGGCGGGAAAACTCCCTGAAGAGCGATACAGAAACTCAGGGTCAGGTACGGCTGCATGTTGTTGTGCGGCTGGTCTCCACCGGCTGGCGTCAAAGTTTCGTCCGACATCGGCGTCAAGTTCTGCGCTCCGAAATAAGCGAAGCCGCTCGCAGACTTGGCCATGATGTTGGCGGTCGGAACGTTGGTGTCTCCGACATCGAAGTTGCCGCCCGCCATGACCCCGTGCGCGTGGGCCGGAATCTCCGATTCGAGCAGCGTGACGAAAGGGGTTCCGCCCGTCTCACCCAGGTCGTGGAGTGAGAGACCGGGGCCCTGGCCCGGATGCATCGGCGCGTTGTCCTGCATATTCGGCAAGGCGAAGGTTGATTTGCCGTCGCCGCCGTAGGTCGTGCCGAGGAGCGAGAAGAGCGCAGTGTTCTGTGAAAGCGGCAGGAGCTGCCCGTCACAGAAGGCCCAGCCCTTGGGGGCAAAGAAGAACGGGAAGATTCTGATTTCAGCGACAAAAGGATCGGCCATAATAGTCTCCTTACGATGGTGGCGGGTAGATCCCGAACAACGAGATGATAAAGTTGACGCACAGGTAAGGCTGAAAGTTCGTGTGCGGCTGGCTGCCGCCGACGGGCCCCATGATCTGCGGGCTCATCGCCACCGACGGCGAGCCGTTGAAAAACATCAGCACCTGGCCCGAGCGGCCCAGAAGGTTCCCGCCCGGATTGGGGGTGTTGGCAATATCCGTGGAGCCGAGCATGGCGTGCGAGTGGGCCGGTATCTGGCTCACCGTGAGCGTCACTTCCTCGACCCCGCCGGTCTCGGCCAGAATGAATCCGTTGCCCTGGTGGATGGGAATGCGGCCACGCAGGTCAGGCAGGGCGAAAGTGGTCTCGCCGTCGCCGCCGTAGGTCGTGCCGATCAACTGGAAGAGCGTTTCGTTCTCGGAAATCGGCAGCAACTGCCCTTCACAAAACATCCAGCCCGCCGGAGCGAAGTTACCAGCGAACATCCTGATCTCACCTACATAGGGTTGTGCCATAATTATCTCCTTAATTTTGGGACGGGAAGATGCCTTGCAGTGCGATGCAGAAGGTGAGGGTCAGAAACGGCTGCATGTTCAGATGGGCCTGGCTGCCGCCGACATTGGTGACCGTCGCCGGATTGAGGGCCGTCAGGGCGGATGTCGGCGCATAGATGTTATTCGGGTTACTGTTCGCCGTGACGTTGCCCGCCGGGTTATCGAGCGTCGCCGTCGTGTTCGATGCATTGAAGAGGTGAGTGTGCAGCGGCAATTCCGAAATCGTCAGAGTGTGCGCCTGCTCGCCGCCCCTTGACCCGAGTTCGTTGCTTGGGCCCATATGAATCGGCGTTCGCCCGCGCAGGTCTGGGAGCGCGAAATTGGTCTGCCCGTTGCCTCCATATCGTGTGCCCAGCAGTGAGAACAGGGCCTGATTCTGGTTGATCGGCAGTAACTGACCGTTACACATCGCCCAGCCGCGCGGTGCGTAATTGAAGCTCATGATCCTGATTTCACTTAGAAAAGGTTCGGCCATAGTCCTCTCTCCTTTACGTTTTAGAGTTCAGATGGAGTTGATAGGCTAATGAAATGAAGGGTAACGCTCTAGCTCGAAGCCAGACGAGCGCGCGTCTTGCATGCACTTTGACAATTGAAGCTGCTTTGCCCTTTTCAGATTGATAGCACGAGGAGAACCTTGACAGTAACTCTAACGAGGTTCACACAAAAGAATGAAAGCGCGCGTACGATAGAGCAGGTCTCTTTACTTGTCAAGGATTTTTTGCTACGGCCTTTGCAAGAAAGATAAATGTCAGGCGCGCAGACCCCTAATCGAAGGCGACGGCGGGCTGAAGCCGCCCGGGCCAGCCGAGAAGGTGGGCCCACGCCTTCTCAATGGGCCCACCTTCTCGCCCCGCCATCACTATCGCGCGCGGGCCGCGACCTTGATGCGCTGGCCGAAGATTTCTCGCACGCCTTTGCCTGTTGGGCCCACAAGGCCGTCGCCGTCCCAGACCGCCAGGTATTCACTTGCGGCGCTGTTGTAAGCTAGGGCGGGCGTATTGACGCCCCGATCCTTGCCCGTGGCCGCGATGTCCGAGACTTGAAAGTCCGATTCGATCTCGCTCCCCTCGACGCTCAATCGCTGGCCGAAAATCTCGAACGGGACATCCACTCGCACCCCCCGCCAGACGACCAGATACTCTTTCTCCTGCTTGTCAAAGGCGACTCTGGGACTGTCGGCCCTATTTCTGAAACTGCCCGGCGTATTGGAGATGCGAAAGTCGTTAGGGCCCACCTCCGAGAGCGTCGCGGCGTTAATTCTCTGGCCGAAGACTTCGTTGGCCTCCGAGTTGTCAACGCCCGCCACGGCATTGGCCTGAAAGACCACTAGGTACTCGTTAAGGGCGTCGCTGTAGGCGACCTGCGGAGCGCTGGCGTCGCGGTCTGTGCCGATGTTGGTCGTGACCTGCGAGATGATAAAGTCGCCGTTGCCCTTGCCGACCTGCGCGCCCTGCGAGGTCAACGCCTGGGCCCAAATCTCGTTTTGCGACTTGTTCTTGAATGGCCCAGTCCAGACGACCATGTACTGGTTGTTCGTGCTGTTGTAGGCTGCGGCCGGGCCCGTGGCGTTGAATTCCGCGCCCTGATCGGTCGTGTTCGAGATACGAAAGTTTTTGCCCGAGAGTTCACCGGCCGCGCTGAGGAGCTGCCCGTAAACCTCCGTCCTGATGATCTCGTCGGGTTGGCCCATGCCATCCCAGACCACCAGATATTGATTGTCCGTGCTGTTCCAGACCACGTCCGCGTGGGCGCTGGCGCGCACGAAAGAGCCCATAATCTTCCCCAGGTCGGTCGTATTCGAGATGCGAAAGTCTTTGCCGACTTCTGTTCCCGTGCGGCTCAGCCTTTGACCGTATATCTCGAAGGTGGCGTCCGCAGAGGTGTTCGTTCCCTGGCCGTGCCAGACAACCAGATACTCGTGTGAAGTCTGGTTGTAGACGACTTTGGGCCCAAAGCCCGAGCGATCTTTCCCTTCGTCCGACATGTTCGAGATGCGGAAATCCGCGCCCACTCCAGCGCCGGTCGCGGCGCTCACTCGCCGCCCGAAAATCTCGCCCACGCCGCGCATCTGCGCTCCGCTCAATCCGTTGCTTCCCCACACCACCATGTATTCCTTGTCTTCCGGGTTGTAAGCCACAGCAGCGGCGCTGGCGTCACGATCCAGGCCCACGCTCGAAACCTGCGAGATGCGAAAGTTCGCGCCGAGCAGGAGAGAGGCTTTCTGCGTGGCCGCCTGCTGTGAAGCCTGCGACACGAGGCCGAGCGAGACGAATGCTGCTGCAAAGCAGACGGCGGCGAGCGAGACGATCAGCGCCGTCCGCTTGGGCCAATTGAGCATCGCCCTCTGCTTGCGCCGGGGGCGACCAGCTTTGAGATTCAGATATGAAAGCATCATTGCGCTCCTTCAAGAACATTAATGACGGGCGCGACCGCTGGGTCGCAGCCTTCCGAACAGGGATTCTTTATCGCCGTATCCTCAACAAGTTGGCCCACGATTGGCCCACGCGCCGTATGCGCTCCGAGGGCTCGGGCCGGGAACTTGGGTTGTACGTTTGGGGATGATGGTCGCAAAAAAAAATTGACTGGGAAACGATTAGCTGTTAGAAGTCTTCGTCGCAATCACCCACGGTTACGTTGCGGGCAGGCACTTGCCGTGGCTTTGGTGATCGCGCCAACCTCGAAGCACCTGTTCATGCCGAGTGTAATCAAATAGCTGCCAGTTCGCAAAAAGCAAGTGTACCTCGCGTCCAGGACGCATCAATCAAACACATCCAGAGGAGACCCCCCATGTCTATTTCGCGACGAAAGTTCCTTCAAGTCGGCTCTGTTGTTGCCGTCGCTGCCGGATTTCCGCTGAAGGCAGCCGTGACCGCTATCGGACAAGGCGCGGCAGCACCGGCTGCGCCGTCGGGCGCTGCCGAGGGAGTCGCGGGCGGGACTGCCCCGACTGCCGCGACTGGCAAAGCCACGTCGGCGCGACCGGCGCTGCTGCTCAGCAAAGCCACCTTTGCCCCCTATCTCAACACGGCCTTCGTTGTTCAATCCAAGCGCACGCGGGCCGTCGAAGTGAAACTGGTCGAGGTCAGCAGCCGTGGGCCCGTTCCAGATCAGCAAGTACCCGGCAAGGAGTGCTTTGCGCTTGTCTTTAGCGGCCAGCAGAGACTTTCGCAGGATGTCTACGAGTTTAAGCACGCCGCGCTTGGCACATTCAACCTGCTCTTAGTGCCTGTCGGCATGACTAAGAGAGGCAAGGGCCAGTACTACGAAGCTGTCATTAACCGGCTCAATTAATATTCCAGCCGTTTTCGTAGAACGCTGGCTGCGACCCAAACCTTAATTCTACAATTCGCGCGAACGGCCGTTCCCCGATCATCTTGCCGCAGAAGTTCGGGGCCAGGCAGAAGTCTGCCGCGAAGAGAGGCACGCGCGCGCTCTCTCTCGTGCGTGCGGGCGCGCCCGTTCACATCAAGCCTTCGGGCCGCCACTCCATCAGCCAGTAGAAATCCTGCTCGCTCGTCTTGGAGAATCCGAGCCGCTCGAAGAGGCGCAGCGAAGGGTTGAAGCTCTCGACATAGATACGCACGGGCTTCGCCGCGACGGCCGCTTCGGCCATCAGGTCTTTGAGTATCCTGGTGCCGATGCCGCGACCGCGCGCTTCAGGAAGCAGCGTGATGTCGGCGATGCGAATCTGCTCCTTGAGACGCGCGACGTAGAGGCGGCCGACCGCCGTATCCTCGGCGAGGATGATGTGATGGTCTGCCGTCGGGTAGAGCCCTTTGTAATGGCTCTGCTGCGCTTCGAGCTGCATCTTCAGGAAAGCTTCCCGTTGGGCTTCAGTCCAGGGAACCTGGGCCAACTCTTCGCTGCGCGTGCTGCCGTAAACTTTAATCAGAAAAGCTTCGTCTGCGGGCGCGACGGGGCGAAAGCTGATTGAAAGGGCGGTCATCTTTTTATGATTCGTCTTTAGTAGATGTAGAACTTGCGCGTTTTGACCGAGACGTTCGGCCGGTTGACCTTGATCTTGATCTCTCGTTCCTCGCCACGGCGCGCTGACTTCTTCGGGTAGTAGCCGATTGAGTACTGATGACGCAGCTCTTCGGCGACCGCCGCGAAGGCGCGCTTAACCGCCTCAAGATCGTCGGCCTGGTAAAAGTGGCCGCCCGTCTTTTCCGCCAGCGAGCCGAGGTACTGGGCCGAAGGCGAAGAGCCGTAGTGAACCGTGTAGACCAGCGCGTCAAGCTCGGCAGCCTCTTCGAGCGTGCTCTTCATCGTCGCCTTGCTCCAGGTATCATCGCCGTCCGTGAACAGCAGAATGGCTTTACGACCGGGGATGCGCTTGAGGAGCTGGCCCGCGAACTCCACTGCGTCGTAGAGGCGTGTGCCGTTGCTGCCCTCGTCCGTGCGCAGCCTTTCCAAAGCGGCCTGAAGCGCCTGGCGATTGCTCGTGCGGCTGTTCAGGAGCGGGTGCATGAAGCCGTCGAAGCTGATGGGAAGCACCGCATCATTGCCTCGCAGTTGAGCTATGAAAGCGGCCGCAGCCTCCCTGATCTGGCCTATGTAAGAGACGGTCGAGGAGCTGCTGTCCATCAGCATCACCACTGTGAAGGGGCGCTCGACGTTGCTGAAATGAGAGATTTGCTGCTCGGTTCCGTCCTCGTAGATGCGAAAGTCTTCCTGCTTGAGGTCGAAAATGTAGCGGCCGTCGCGATCCATCACGCTGACGGGCACGGAGACGAGGTTGGTCGTCACCCGCAGCACTTCGTCCTCTCCGATCTCTTCGCCTTCGGATGCTGGCTGCTGTGGCGGCTGCGGCGTGGCCTTTCGGGCCTCGGCGGGCTGTCGCGTCTGAGCAGGCAGTGAGGGCGCTGAGGCGGCGGCCAGAAACGGCAAGATCAGCAGAGCCGTGATTACTTTCGTGGATATTACTTTCATTGATCGCTTACGAAGCTAGAGCGGGCGATTGATGATCGCCTCGTAATGAAACCCTTCGGCCACCTGTTTGATTGGGACGATGAACATCTCGAAAGGTTCTAGCTGCTCATGCTCGAAGCTGTAGATGGCCTGCGGGAGAAAAGCATTCTGGGGGCCGAGAAACAGGAGCGAGAACTGTTCGTAGGTCGGGACTTTGTTTAATGGCTTCGCTTCGATCAGTTTCAGCTCGATTGTAGTGCCGGACTCGTGCTTGACGATAAATTTCGAGTTCAAGTGTTGCGAGAACTTTTCCAGGTTTAAATTCTCCAGCATTTACGGGATCACCTCTCCTCATTAATCTTCAAATCTTTAACTGAAAGCCGACTTCAAGACAAGGCCGGCAAATCAGGCCCGGCTGCGCCTGCGGCTATTCATCGCGCCTCGGCCCGCCACTCCATCTGCATATGAGTGTCGCTTTCGCCGTCGGGGACAAATCCCAGGCGCAGGTAGAGACGCGCGGCCGCGTGGTTCGTCCTGAGGACTCGCAGGCGGCAGGGCTTCGCTTGCGCGGCCGCTTCATTGCAGAGGTCTCTGATTAATCGGGAGCCGATGCCGAGGCTGCGGTGCTGCGGCAGCAGCGAGATGTCTACGAGCCTGACTTCCTCATCCGTGTTGAGCGTAATGATGCGCCCGACCGGCCGGTCGTTAAAGAGAATGAGCCTGTGCGCGGCCTGCGGAAACTGCATCCGGTAAGAAGCCTGCTGCCCCGTGAACTGCAAGCTGAGGAAGGCCGCCCGCTGCGCTTCCGTCCAGCCCCACTCGGCCATCTCTTCGGCGCGCGTGCTGGCGTAGAGGTCAAACAGAAACGGCTCGTCCTCCGGCCCGGTGGGGCGCAGGGCGACTGACATGGGCCCACCCGGCGTCTGGTCTTTCAAATTCTGATCCTCTGGCGGCAAGTAGATGTCGGGAAGAACTGGCGAGCGCGAACGATAAATTCCGACCAAGATAAATCCGTGCCAGGCCCACGGACGCCCGCGCGGCTACCGGGGCCCGTGAACCGGCAGCAAATATAAAACAATGTTTCAGCATTCGACAACCGAAGCGCGCCTCCCGAAAAGAAGATGAAAAAATTTGAGGGGCGACCAAAGGTTTGATCGCCCCTCGAAATTTTAAGCAGGATGGCTGCGCTTTGGGCCCGCCTTAATCGTGCTGGGTCAGGCTATCCATCACGGCGAGCTGCCCTATCTGAAAGGAAGAATGGGCGGCGGCGCGGCTCGCGTGCTGTCGCGAGCCCATCTGCGACGCGACCGCCGCCGCCGCCGGCTTGACGACCGTTAGAGCAGGCTTGACCGTCGGCTTGACTGTCGTGACGGGAGACGTGCTGACGCTCGCCGGCTGCACGCGCGCCTGGGCCTTGAGCGGTTGGACGTTCAGGGCGGCGCGGGCCAGCGCAGTCGTCGCGCCCGCGTAGCCCGCCGAGACGCGAGCTATGTCGCAACGGGTCGGCGCGCTCGCCATCTTGCTGCGCGGCGCGAGGAAAGAGAATTTACCGAAGGCATACTTGTTGACGGAGTTCATCACGGTCGTATTCCCGGCGCATTCGGGGCAATCGTCCAGGCCGAAGGCATGGCCCAGCTCGTGCGTCATCAGCATGCGCAACAAGACGGTCTTGTGAACATCGCTCTTAATATTGATGACGGCTTTTTGAAACAGATCGCCCTGCGTCGAGAGCAGCGTGAGGGCGGCAAAGGTTCCCTGCATGTCGGCCTTGCGCTTGACTATGATGCAGCTCGTGCAGTTGTTGCCCGCGACCTCGCCGCCGATTTGCAGGTCTATCCCTGTGCCCGAGGAGGGGAGCACGGCCTGCCATAAGCGTATAGAGTCGTGAAAGGCCGCGACCTCTTCCGCCGAGAAATCGCCGCGCCTGAACATCACGCGCAAAGATGAGTTGGGCATCCATCGCGCATGAATCACGTCCGGCGCATTGCGATTACATTCGCAGGCCGCAGGAGCCGTGGCAGCCTGCGCCTCAGGCGCGCGACGGCCCGCGTAAACCGAGAGCAGGGCCAGCCCCAGGCCGGCGATGAGCAGACGGGCTGCCGCTCTGGAAGAGAAGGTTGAGCGAAGGATGGAAGGAAGGAAGCGAAGGGTGTGGCGCTCGGGCCTGACTCGATTTTTCAATTGCGGAACCTCACTTCGGTAGCCGGACGATCTCCGCTGAGACTCCTGGCTTTGCGACCCCGCATCGCTGCGGGTGTGCCGTTAATCGGTGATGTCCGCGCCTTACGGCTAAGACGCAGAAAGAGATGCTAGGTAAAGCTCAAATAGGCTTTTCTGGCTTTGGCTTTTGAAGGTGCTTGAGCTGGTGAGGCTCCTTGAACACCCGTTGGGGCATGAACCGGGCATCGGGGCCCGATAGCTTTATTTATAGAGTCAAACGAGAGAGCGTGTCAATATCTTTATTCTCAAGCGCGTCTAGTCCAGGCGTAGCTCTATCGGCTGGGCCAACTTCTCTATTGTGAGCAGGAGGCCGCGCGGGCTTTCGACCGGCTCTTTGCGTGGCGTCTGGAAAAACAGGAGCCCCTGGCGACGCTCCGAGGGCCCGAGCGGCGCTGCAAGGTCGAGCGCGTGAGCGCGCACACGCTCCTCGAACTCGCTGCGCGAGGAAGGATTATAAAAGCTCACCTCGTTGGCTTCGAGTATGCGCGAGACGGCCTGCTTCGCAGAACGCAGCTTCCACTCCTTGCCCGCCTCGTCGCGCAACAGAAAACGGGCCCGCTTCAGCTCCACTGCTGCGCCGCTCTCGTTTCGCACTTCGACCCGCACGGGCAGCAAGCCGCTGAGCGGCAGGTTGGCCTCAAATAGCTCCTGGCTCTCTTCGTCCGTCAAGAGAGGCACTGCGCGCACCTGTAGACCTGCCGCGCGCCCCTCGCGCGCCGAAGGCGGCAGCGGCGCTTCGACGCGCGGGCGCACCTTGTAGAGCGAGCCGCCGCACGCGGCCGTCAAAAGCAGCGCGACGAAGACAAGCCACCAATGCGTGCCCGGAAGCAAACTCTGTTTTGTGCTCTTATTCAACACGCTGCGGCACTCTCTCACGCAGCCGCCGGGGCTGTCAACAAAGCCTGCCTGCTTGTCGCGCGGGGCTCCTCATGCTACCGTTTCCGCTTTCAAGCGAGCGCCCTAAGCGCCACACTTTTTTCATCCTTTCAGAGATTATGATCAGACCATTTCGCGGCATCCATCCGCAAATCGCTCCGACGGCGTTTATAGAAGAGAGCGCGCAGATCATCGGCGACGTACAGATCGGCGCAGAGTCCTCAGTCTGGTTCAACGCGGTCGTGCGCGGCGATGTCTTTCACATACGCATCGGGGAGCGGACGAACATACAGGACGGCACTGTTGTTCACGTCTCTACTGGGACGCACGCCACTATCCTCGAAGACGAAGTGACTGTGGGCCATAACGTCACGCTGCACGGCTGTTATGTCGAGCGCGGAAGCCTGATAGGCATCGGCGCAATCGTCATGGACGGCGTCAGAGTGGGCTCCGAGTCGCTCGTCGCAGCGGGCTCCCTGCTCACGCCCGGCACGCAGATTCCGCCGCGCTCGCTCGTCATGGGCTCGCCCGCGCGCGTCAAGCGCCCGTTGACTGATGAAGAGGTCGCGGGGCTGAAACAGTTCTGGCGCAACTATATCGAATACACGCGCATCTACCTCGGCGAACAATCGAGAGGTTAAGCCGGCACGCTCTCTTTGGCCTCACGCGGGCTTTGTCGGGGGCCGAAGCTGAAGGTCACGTGAAAGACCAGGAAGTAGAGGAAGTAGTTGTAATCGAAGACGAAGCGCAGCGCGGCGGGCCCATGCAGCCGTGAATACCAGAGGACTCCGGCCAGAGAGATGAGATTGAGCGCGACGACGAGCGCCGTGAACCGGGGCAGGCTTCGCAAGTTTACGAGCATCCGCTCGTAGAGAGACGATTGCCGCGCAGGCACAGTCGTCGTCGGCGGTTGGGCCAACCCGGCCCTCAGCTTGTCGAACGAGAAGACGTACCAGCTCCAATAGTGAAAGACCACGACCATCTGGAACATGACCGGAAATTCGTAGCCCGCGCCGCCGCCCGCCCTGATGGCCTTTTGCAGCACGCCGAAGATGGCCACCAGCAGCAGGAAGTAGAGCCAGAAGGTACGCATCCGCCTGAGCTGCGGCAGCGCCTTCCAGAGCACTATGACGGCGAGGAGCGCGACGAGGGCTAAGCGCATGGCATTCAACCCGGGCGAGAGCGGCGCGAGCGGCAGGGAAGTGTCCGGCGTGAGGTGGAAGACGAAGCGCGCGGGCTCCGCTGCCTGGCCCCTTTCGCTTCGCGTGGGAATCCAAACACCTGCCAGGCCATCCCGCTCGGCTGTAAATGTCTGTCCGACGCGGTGGCCGCCCGTGAGCGCGACCATGACGGTCTGTCCCGAAGCCGCCAGGTCTTCCCGGCGCGGCCGCTCGTCGCCCATGTAGTAGGGCTTGAAGAGTATGTCGCGCGCCTGGGCCCATTGCCTGTCCGAGACGCGTATCTCGCCATCGCTTCGCGTGTCTGTGGCGGTCGCAAGCGTCGTATAGAGGCCCGCGTCCTCGGCCACTGGCGTCTGTACGTAGAAATAAAAATCTTTCCCGCGCGAATAGGAGATCGGGTCAAAGGGGATAAGCGTCCACCCTTCGGCGGAGACCTGCGCGCCCGTCAGCTCTACGCGCCGCAGGTCTTGACGATAATGCTGCGGTCGCGGGTCTGTGATGATGAACATCAGCAGGATGAACGGCACTAGCCCGGCGACATGAACCGCACGCTTTAGCCTGTGACGGGCCCGCGTCTGAAAGTAGATGAAGACCTCGTCGCGAAAGACATGGTAGGTGAAATAGATGGAGATGAAACCCGTGATCGTATAGGCGTAATGCGCGCCCCACAACATGAGCGTCAGGAGCGCCAGCATCAGGAAAGAGGAGCGGGCGTGCCACTCGCCGCGCAGGACTTTGCCGAAGTAGAAGAGGAAGCCCAGGATGATGTGCGGCCAGCCCATCGCCACGATCAAGACCTGATAGCCGGTTGTCCCCCAGAGCAGACCGGCCACGACCACCGAGACGAGCGCGAGCAGGAGCGTGAGGCCGAGATTCCGCAGCGCCAGGCTGGTCTGCGCCCGCACGGGCTCGAATCTCATCTGTTCGGCGCTCGATATGGCACTCATCTTCGCTTGCGTGTTGGGCCCAGGACTTAATCTCCGGCCGGGCCGGAACGATAACTAAAACGCCCGTGTCATTATTCTTAAATTTCCTGTTTTGTCCAACACGCGAAGTCCGAGAGTGCCCTGCCTTCGTGAGATGAGAGAATTCGGGTTATGATAACCGGGTTCTCTACCCTGGAAGTCATGCAGCCAAAATGAGTGTAGCGAAGACACAACCGGCGCGCGGCATGCGCGATTTTCTCCCTGCGGAAGTGCGGCGGCGCGAGTACGTCATCGCCCAGATCAAAGAGGTCTACGAGCGTTACGCCTTCGAGCCCCTTGAGACTCCGGCCGTCGAGAACATAGAGACCCTCATGGGCAAGTATGGCGAAGAGGGCAACCAGCTCATCTTTAAAATCCTCCGGCGCGGCGAGCATGAACGGACGGGCGAGGCAGACCTCGCGCTGCGTTATGATTTGACAGTGCCGCTGGCGCGCGTCGTCGCGCAGTACCGCGAGCGACTTCCGAAGTTTTTCAAGCGTTACCAGATACAGCCGGTCTGGCGCGCAGACCGCCCGGCGCGCGGGCGCTTTCGCGAGTTCTATCAATGCGACGTGGACGTGCTCGGCTCGCGCTCGATGACTGTCGAGGCGGAGTTGTGCGCGGCGGCGAGCGAGGCGCTCTCCAAGCTCGGCTTCTCGAATTTCACCATTCGTCTCAATCATCGCCAGGCGCTCACAGGGATTCTGGACGCGGCGGGCATCGCAGAGGAGAAGCAAACGGAGGCGCTCGTCGCCCTGGATAAGCTGGACAAGATCGGGCGCGAGCGCGTCGCGGCGGAACTCCGGGAGCGGGGCCTGCAATCCGGTGCGGCCGAGAGGCTGCTCGGCTTCTTTGAGGCCATCGGCGCGCTTGAGCATGCCGCGCAACTCTCCGTAGACGACATTGCCGAACGCAGCGACGAGGCTTTGAACGCGGCCATCCTCGGGCGGATGCTGGAATTTGTCGGCGATCATGACCGGGGAGCGCGCGGCATAGACGAGCTGCGACAGATTATCGGCTACACTGCGGCGACTGGCATCGGCGTGCGCGTTGACCCGAGTCTTGCGCGCGGCCTCTCCTACTACACGGGCGCGATCATGGAGATCAGCGTGCCAGACCTTGCCGGGAGCCTCGGCGGCGGCGGCCGTTACGACAATCTGGTCGGGATGTTTTCGGGGCAGGACGTTGCGGCCTGCGGTTTCTCTCTCGGCCTGGAACGTATTATCGTCGTCATGACGGAGCGCGAGATGTTCCCTAAAAACCTGCTCGACTCTCCGGCGCAAGTGATGGTCACGGTCTGGGATGAATCGTCCGTTGCCGATTCGCTCAAGCTCGCCAGCGAGTTGCGCGAATTGGGCCTGCGCGTCGATCTTTACCCGGAGGCGGATAAGCTCGGCAAGCAGTTCAAGTATGCTTCGTCGCGAGCGATTCCCTTCGTCGCAGTCATCGGCGAGGACGAGCGCAAGTCCGGCGATGTCGCGCTCAAGGACATGCGGACGGGCGAGCAGTCCGTCATGCCGCGCGCACGCGTGGCCGAGACCGTCAACGAAAAATTGAGCGGAGGTTAAAGAGAGAAAGATGGACGATGCGGTCGGACGAAACTACATTGACGATGCCGTGGCGAACTTTCGCGACTATAAGAAGCTGGCCGAAAGGGCTCTGGCGCAGGTGAGCGACCAGGAGTTCTTCTTGAAGATTGACGAGGAGTCCAATAGCCTTGCCGTCATCATCAAGCACATGGCCGGTAACATGATCTCACGCTGGACGGATTTTCTGACCACGGACGGCGAGAAGCCCACGCGCAACCGCGACAGCGAATTCATCCTCAGCCCGGATACTACTCGGTCAGAGATGATGGCCTACTGGGAGCGCGGCTGGGCCCAGGTCTTCGGGGCGATAGAGCCCTTAGAGCCCGCAGACCTCGCGCGCCAAGTCCTGATTCGCGGCAAAGCGCACACGGTCGTCGAAGCCATCAACCGCCAGATGATGCACTACGCACAGCACATTGGGCAGATAGTTTTCCTGGCCAAGCACCTGCGCTCTACGGAGTGGCAGACCTTGAGCATCCCGCGCGGGGCAAGCTCGCAGTTCAACGCCTACCTGGCTCAGGATGCTGCCGGAGGAAGCGAAGCAGCACAGGCTTCGGAGCGTCGCAGCCGCTTTGACGAGGCGCAGGATTTCGTAGATTCTGAGATAGGGAAGAGACAATAGCAAAACCATGTTGGATGATTTGGGAAACCGCGAGCGCACGCATTCCTGCGGCGCTCTGCGCAGAGAGGATGTCGGACAAACAGTGACCTTGATGGGCTGGGTCGCGCGCCGCCGCGACTTTGGCCCGCTGACCTTCATAGACCTGCGCGACCGCGACGGGCTCACGCAGGTCGTCGTCAACGAGGAGAACGCGCCCGAGGCCCATGCTCAGGCGAAGACGACGCGCGGCGAATACGTGATCGCCGTCACGGGCGAAGTCGTCCTGCGCGAAGAGGGCCAGCGCAATCCTAAGATCGCGACGGGAGAGGTGGAAGTCCAGGCGCGCGAAGTCCTCATCCTCAACGACTCGCGCACGCTCCCCTTTCAGCTTGAGACCGTCACTTCGGACGCGCTGGCGAGCGAAGACCTGCGCCTGAAGTATCGCTACCTGGACTTGCGACGGCCGCAGCTTCAAAGAAATCTGCGGCTCCGTCATCGTGTGCTCGCAGAGATTCGCCGCTACATGGACGAGCAGGGCTTTACCGAGATCGAGACGCCCGTGCTGATCAAGTCCACGCCTGAAGGCGCGCGCGACTACATCGTGCCGTCGCGCATTCAGCCCGGCAAATTCTTCGCGCTCCCGCAATCGCCGCAGCTCTTCAAACAGTTGTGCATGATCGCGGGGCTGGATAAATATTTTCAGATCGCGCGCTGCTTTCGCGACGAAGACCTGCGGGCCGACCGCCAGCCGGAGTTTACGCAGCTCGACGTGGAGATGAGCTTCGCCACGCTCGAACAGATTTACACGCTCGTCGAAGGCTTGTTCGCGCGCGTCTTCCGGCTGATTGATGTCGAGCTGAGCGTGCCGTTCCCGCGTTTCTCTTACGCGGAAGTGATGGAGCGTTACGGGTCTGACAAGCCAGACCTGCGCTTCGGGATGGAGCTGCGCGACCTCGGGCCCGCGCTCGAAGGAACCAATTTCGCGCCTTTCGCTCAGGCGCTCGAAGCGGGCGGGCGGGTGAAGGCAATAGTGCTCGGGGGCGGCGCGTCTCTTTCGCGCAAGAGCCTGGACGAGCTGCAAGAGTTCGTCAAGCGTTACGGCGCGGGCGCGCTCGCCTGGGTCAAGCTCGGCGACGAGCTTTCGTCCTCGCTCTTGAAAGCCCTGGGCCCGGAAGCAGTCAAGCGCATGGCAGACCTCGCGCTGGCCCAAAAGGGAGACGCCATGCTGATCGTCGCGGGACGGCAGAAGACAGTGGCGGCGAGCCTCGGCGCTTTGCGCAACGAGCTGGCCCGTCGTGAAAAGCTGATTCCAGAGGGCACGTACAAGCCGCTCTGGGTGACTGAGTTTCCGATGTTCGAGTATCACGAAGATGACGGGCGCTATTATCCCATGCATCACCCGTTCACCTCGCCGCTCGACGAAGACCTGCCGCTCCTCAAGCGCGCCGTCGAAGAGGGCGAGACGCACTTGTTCGGGCAGTTGCGCTCGAAGGCTTATGATCCGGTCATCAACGGCGTGGAGATGGCAAGCGGCTCGATTCGTATCCATCGCCGCGACGTGCAGCGCCTCATCTTCAAGGCGCTCGGCATGACGGAAGAGGATGCGCGGCGGCGCTTCGGTTTCTTCCTCGACGCGCTGGAATACGGCACGCCCCCGCACGGCGGCATCGCGCCCGGCATAGACCGCCTCATGATGGTGCTCGCGGGTACAGAAAACATTCGCGACGTGATCGCCTTCCCGAAGACCGCCTCGGCCGCAGACCTGATGATCGACGCGCCCGGCGAAGTTGACGCCAAGCAGTTGGAAGAACTGAAACTTGAAATTAAAAGAGAAGATTGAAAGAGAGATGTGAGATAAGGAGACTCTAGAGACGTGGACGAACTGTTGACGAAAGAGAACCTTGAATATCGTGCGCAGGCGCGCGAGATCGCCGACAAGCATGTGCGGCCCGTGGCGGCAGAGCTTGATCGCAAGGCCGAGTATCCGTGGTCTGTCGTGCGCGCCTTGCAGGACGCCGGTTTGATGGGCGTGTGGATTCCCAAAGAGTACGGCGGGCGCGGCGGCGGCGTGATGAACCTCTGCATCGTCGTCGAAGAGTTGTCGCGGGCCTGCGGCGGAGTGGGCGTCACTTATGCCGTCAACGCCCTGGCCTCCTTCCCGATCATCGTCGGCGGCACGGAAGAGCAGAAGCAGAAGTATCTGCCGAGCGTGGCGGAGGGCAAGACCCTGATGGCCTTCGGGCTCTCGGAGAAGGCGGCCGGCTCCGACGCCGGAAGCCTCAAGGCGCGAGCCGAGCTGCGCGACGGCTTCTACGTTTTGAACGGCGATAAGAAGTGGAACACGAACGGCGGCGCGGCCACGCTCTATTCCATCTTCTGCTCGACCAACCCCGAAAGGGGCGGGCGCGGCGTCTCGGCCATCCTGGTCGAGAAGGGGACTGAAGGCTTCGAGATCGGCAAGAAGGAAGACCTAATGGGCATACGCTGCGTGCCTGTGCACGAGCTTCATTTTCGTGACTGCCATGTGCCGCAAGAGAATCTCCTGGGCGGCAAAGAAGGGCACGGCTTCAAGCACGCGATGATGACGCTTGACCTGGCGCGGCCCGGCGTCGCCGCTCAGGCTTTGGGGTTGGCCCAGGGGGCGCTCGACCTCGCCGTTGACTACACGACCAAGCGCGAGCAGTTCGGGCAATCGGTCGCTTCCTTCCAGGGCATACAGTGGATGCTTGCGGACATGGCGACGAAGATCGAAGCGGCGCGGCAACTGGTTTACGCTTCGGCCCGTGCCATCGACGCGGGCGCACGCAACGTCTCGAAGATGGCGGCGATGGCGAAGGTCTTTGCGACAGACGTGGCGATGAGCGTGACGACCGACGCCGTGCAGCTCTTCGGCGGCTACGGTTACTGCAAGGATTACCCGATTGAGAAATATATGCGCGACGCCAAGATCACGCAGATTTACGAAGGCACGAACCAGATTCAGCGCCTAGTCATCGGCCGCAGCCTGATTAAAGAAGCCGCAGCCAGTGGAGGCGCACAGGCCCGCGCAGCCGCCACGGAAGGCTAGAGCGAACTTAATTTCTTTCTATGATTACGCTCCTGCGCGCACACGTTTCGGAAATGTACGCGCACGCACGCGAGGCAGAGCCTCTGGAGTGCTGCGGGCTGGTGGGCGGCTCGGCCCAGACTTTGCGCGCGGCGACCGTTTACCGCCTGCGCAACCGGGCCGCAGACCCGCGCGTCGCCTACGAGGCAGCGCCCGAAGAGCTGTTCGCGGCGCAGCGCAGTATGCGTCGTCGCGGCGAGCAACTGCTCGGCATCTATCATTCGCACCCGCGCTCCGAAGACCCTCTGCCCTCGGAACAGGACGTGCGCCTGGCCTATTATCCGGCGGCGATTTACTTTATTATTGGCTTGAGCGGCAGTGAAGCTGTGCTGCGCGCCTTTCGCCTGGACGAGCGGCGCGCAGAGTGGGAGCGAGTCGAATACCGTGTCGCGGGCGAATGACTTTGATTCTCGGCGAACTAAAGGCGCGCGGCCGACGTAGAAAGATTGTGTGATGGCCGATAAGAGCAAGTACGACACCAATCCTCTAGACCCTGACTATGCCAGGCGCACGGAAGACGTGTGGGGAGCACAGCGCGGCGCGTCCTCTTCCACGGAAGAGATCGGCGGCGCGACCCGTGACGTGGGGCGCACGCCCAACGAGCAGGCGCGACGGGACGAGCACACAGAGGCTCCGACACGCCGCTACGACCATCCGCCGATCTCTGCCACTTACCCTTCGGTCTTTATCCCGCCGCCGCCGCAGGCCCATCCTCCGGCCGCTTACGGCGCGCCGCCACAGGCCACGGCGGCTGCTTCGCCGGCAGCGGTTTCGGGGCCGCCAACGTCGCGCACAGTGCCGGGGATAAACCTGCCCGAGAACGTGACGACGATTCTGCCTTACATCCCCTTCTACATCGGCGCGATCCTCGGCGTGATAGAGCTGTTCCTGGTGCCGCGCAACGAAGTCCGCACGCGCTTTCATGCCGCGCAAGGCTTGGCCCTGCACATGGTCGTGCTGTTGATCGGGTTTCTTATTAAGTTCGCGGGCAATCTCGCGAGCAGCACCATCGGCGGCATAGCCTCGGCCATGATCGGCCTCGCCTCGGTGCTCTTCGGCCTGGCCGCGCTCATCTTCTTCATCATCTCGATCATTCGCGTCTGGAAAGGCGACGAGCATCGCTTGGCTCCCCTGGACGATCTGACCAAGTGGCTCAACGAGAAGATCGAGCCGCGCAAGTAATCCGAAACAAGTAATCCGGGCTCCCCCGCGTGCGCTTCTGTGTTAAGCTCTTCCGGTGGTCATCTCCCCTTGCCGTGAGTAAGAGATGAAAAAGAACTTTCTCGTCCTGACGCTCGCCTGCCTTCTAGTGTCTGCACTTCCGTCCTCTAGTCGCGGCGCAGGCCAGCGCGGGAGAGTCACTGCGGCCGGCGTCAATGCGCGCTTCCGTCAACTGGCCGAAGGCTACCTGCGCGGCTATTACGCTTTCAATCCGACGGAAGCGACGGCCGCGGGCTTGCACGAGTATGATGCGCAGCTCGAATCGCGCAGCGCCACGAGCGTAGCGCGAGAAGTGCGTCGCCTGCGCTTTGTCCTCCAAGCCCTGATGCGTATCTGGCCCGGCGCGCTCACGGATGAGGCGCGCCTTGATTACCAGGTGCTCGTCGCGCACGCGCAGGCCCAACTGCTTGAGCTTGAAGACGTGCGTATGTGGCAGCGCGACCCGAACCTCTACAATCGCCTGGCCGCTTCGAGCATAGACAATATCCTGAAGCGCAACTACGCGCCCATAGAGCAACGCCTGGAAGCTTTCCTGCGGCGCGAGCAGGCCATCACCAGGCTGCTCGCCGAAGCGCGCACGAACCTCGACAACCCGCCGCGCATCTACACCGAGATGGCGATTGCGCAGACGCGCGGCAGCCTCGACTATTTCTCGCGCGTCGTGCCGCAGATGATCGAGCGCGCATCGGGAGGCAGGCTCACCGCCGAGCGCCGCGCGCAAGTCGTCTCCTCCAACGAAGCCACCGTCGCTCAGCTCTCATCCTTCGTGGACTGGCTTGAGCGCGACCTGCTGCCGCGCTCTGCGGGCAATTTTGCGATAGGCGCAGACAGGTTTCGCCGCAAGCTGCTCTATGAAGAGATGGTCTCGACTCCGCTCGCGCAACTGCTCGCCAATGGTGAAAGAGAGCTGAGGCGCACGCAGGACGAGATGCGCGCCGTGGCCGAAGAGGTCGCGCCCGGCCGTGGCATCATTTACGCCTTGCGCCTGCTCGCGCAAGATCACCCGACGGCCGACGGCCTGGTGGGCGAAGCGCGCGCAGAGCTTAATCGCATACGTGCCTTCGTCCGCACGCAAAATATCCTGACGCCGCCGCAAAGCGAGAACCTGACGGTCGCAGAGACTCCCGCATATGCGCGCTCGCTCTCCTTCGCTTCGATGGACACGCCGGGCCCGTTCGAGCACGTTGCGACGGAAGCGTTTTATTACCTGACGCCGCCAGACCCCGCCTGGAATGAGCGCCAGAGAGAAGAGCACCTCGGCCATTACAATCGTTACAGCCTTCAGATCACATCTATTCACGAAGCCTTTCCGGGCCACTACTACCAGCTTCTCAAGCTGCGGCAGCAGCCGTCGCGCGTGCGCACGGCGCTCGGCGCGGCGAGCTTCGTCGAAGGGTGGGCCCACTACTGCGAGCAGATGATGCTCGACGAAGGTTTTGGTGGTAATAACCCGCGCCTGCGGCTCGCTCAACTCAACGCCGCGCTGCTCCGTCTTTGTCGTTACGTCGTCGGCCTGCGCCTGCACACCGAAGGGATGAGTTACGCTGAGGCCGTCGATTTCTTTATGCGCGAGGGCTACCTGGAGAAGGTCAATGCCGAGCGCGAGGCGCGGCGCGGAACGGTTGACCCGACCTATCTGGTCTACACGCTCGGGAAGATGGAAATCCTTAAGCTTCGCGAGGACTGGCGGGCGCGCGTGGGCCCATCCTTCAACCTCGGCGAATTTCATGATCGCCTGTTGAGCTACGGCATGCCGCCGCTCAGGCTCATCCGGCAGGCCATGCTCGGCGCGGCGGGCGCAGGTCAAGTGCTGCCGAGGGTCGGCCCGGAATCGCAGAGGGCCCTGGACTTCTCAGTGCTTGCGACCGGCGCATACAGCAGCTATACGGGCGCGCGCTCAGTCCTGCTGATTATGGACAGGGACGAGTGGTTAAGTGTGTGGCGCATGATCGGCGCGGGCCGTCCCGCTCCCGACATCAGCTTCGACACGCAAGCGGTCGTCGTCGTCTTTCAGGGACAAAAGCCAACGGGCGGCTACAGCATCTCGATTACGGAGATTAGCCGCGACGCCCGTCAACTGACCGTCAGAGCCAGCGAACACGCGCCCGCGCGCGGAGAGATCACGACGCAGGCACAGACATCCCCCTTCACGGCCGTGGCGATTCCGCGACCGCCCCAGGGGGCGACCGTAAAGTTTGCCGATAATGTGGACAATCTCAGGCAAAACTTTCCCGGCGCGCGGAGAACCGATAGAAGACGCGCTCCGCACAGGCGTCGCGCGAGGCCATGAGTGATGGCGGAAGTAGTGACGGGGCCAACCCCTTTATGCTAGGATTCATCATACTTAAGCCAGTAACAAAGCGGGCGCGCGCGAGTTTAACTCGCCGGCCCTTCTGGTAGAGATTAACGCGCTCTCTCCCCCTGCGCGTATGGCAGCAGCGAGTTTTGCGGGTTTCGGGGGAGACGTTTTGCTAGAGAGAGCGGCGCGCCCTCGAACCTTTCGAGAGGCCGCGCCGCTCTTTTTCAGTTGATCTGTAATGATGGAGGCGCTTACCCGATGCTTTGCCCGAAGGATGGCAAAACGAAGCGCACTTCTGAAGGAGGGAGAGAATGAGAAAGAATCAAAGTCACGGACGTGCGCTGCTGGCCTGGTTGATGGCTCTGGCGATCTTTGTCGCGCCGTCGGCCGCACTGGCGCAGACCCAGATCAGCCTGCACAGCAACAGGTATAGCATCAGCGACGATGTCAAGGTGGGCCAACAGGCCGCCGCAGAGGTCGAGCAGCAGATGCCCATCCTGCGCGATCAGGAGGTCACGGCCTTCATTCAGGAGGTCGGTCATCGTCTGGTCAACGCCATTCCCCCACAGTTTCAGCATCCGGAATTCAGATACTACTTCAAGGTCGTCAACGCGCGTGACATCAACGCCTTCGCGCTGCCGGGTGGGCCCATGTACGTCAATCGCGGGATGATCGAAGCCGCGCGCAACGAGGGCGAGATGGCGGGCGTGATGGCGCATGAGCTGAGCCACGTCGCGCTGCGCCACGGCACGGCGCAGGCCACCAAGGCCGGAGGCTTTAAGGCGCAGGCTCCCGCGATCGGCGGCGCTATTCTCGGCGCAATCCTCGGCGGCACTATCGGCGGCGCAGTCGCGCAGGCCGGGCAGATCGGCTCGGCCGCAGTGCTGACGAAATTCAGCCGCGAGTACGAGACGGAAGCCGACATCCTCGGCGCGCAGATCATGGCCCGCGCCGGCTACGACCCGCGCGACCTGGCGAACATGTTCCGCACGATAGAGCAGCAAGGCGGCGGTGGCGGCGGGTTCCTGAGCAGCCACCCGAACCCGGCCAACCGTTACCAGCGCATCATGCAGGAAGCGGCCATGCTGCGCGTCTCTAATCCAGTGGGAGACACTGCCGAGTTTCGGCAGGTTCAAGCGCGCCTGCGCGGCCAGGGCGCAGCGCCTTCGATGGCCGAGATAGAGCGCAATCGCCAGCAGTACCCGCAGGGCGAAGGCGCTGGCTACGGCGGCCAGATAGGACGGGTCTCCTATCCTTCATCGCGTTACAGGACTTACACGGGCGGCCAGCTTTTCCGCGTCAGCTACCCCGAAAACTGGCGCGAGCTGCCTGCGGGCAATTCCATCTGGCTCGCGCCCGAAGGCGGGTACGGGCAGAACACCTTCACGCACGCCGTCAACCTCGGCATAGCCCAGGCGCAGAGCCGCAACCTGCGGCAGGCGACCGATGCCTTCGTCAGCCAGTTGGCCCAGGGCAGCCGCAACCTGCGACAGCAGAGCGGCTACCAGCGCGGCTCAATCGCCGGTCGCTCGGCGCTCGCCATCACGCTCTCGAACGTCAACGAGGTGACGGGACAGCCCGAGATCGTCAACGTCTACACGACGATGCTGCGCGACGGCACGCTGTTCTACATGATCGCGGTCGCGCCGCAGAGCGATTATCGCAGCTTCCAGGGAGCCTTCAACCGCGTCCTCGGCTCCATTCAGCTCAACGACTGATAAGAAGCGGCGCGAGGCGTGCGCAGAACAAAGCCCCGCAGGAGCCGTCTTGACGACGGCTCCTGCGGGGCTTCTTATTCCTTATCGCTTTAGCCTATGAGCGGCATCTTCGCGCCGCATTCGGGGCAGAACTTGGTCGGGCTTTCGGGCTGGTGGCCGCAGCCCTGGCAGGTGGGCCGCTGTGGTCTTGTCGGCGTGCCGCATTCGGGACAGAACTTGGCTTTGCCGACTTCGGCTCCGCAGGCGGAGCAGTTGGCAGCCTGCCGCGCCGTGGCTTGCGCGGCGCGCGTCGGCGCTTGCACATGGGAGTCGGCGCTCATGTCTATCTTCGAGGCGTAGTCTGTTTGCCGGGCCTTCTCATGAAGCTGCTCGCGCGCGGCGTCGGCCTTGGCCTGTGCGTGCGAGGAAGCAAGCTCTTCGCCGTAATCGGGCGCGCACTCTTCGCACTGGCCGGCCTGCGCGTTCCAGCAGACTTCCGGGCAGACCCACTTGCCGCAGCGCGAGCATTGATGAAAGTGCTGCTTGCCTTCTTCGATGGCGGCCTGAAGCGCGTTGTCATGCGCCTTGCCGCCGACGGCGCGCTGCATCTCGTAGGCGGAATTCCCGGCCGAGCTGGCCCAGCCGCCGAACAGGTCTCCGGCCGCGCGCAAGAGCGACCCGGCCGTGCCGATAGTCGAAGTCTGAAAGCGCGACATGTAGCCGTTGCCGCACTTGTCGCAATAGAACTTGAACTGGAAGCCGCGATCCGTCGAAAGGTCTTCGTAATTCCTGACGAAGGGTATGAGTGCCATTGCTTTTTTTCGAGAACCTCCTGAAACCTAAAACGGTGAAGAGTCAGTCGAGAGACCGAGAAAGCATAAGCCATCGGCCAGTCACTTGTCACCCGGTCACCCGTCGCTGTTTTTAGCTTCCTGCCAGAGAGCCTCCATCTCGTCCAGGCTCGCGGCGTCGAGCGTGCGGCCACGCTCCGCGAGGCCGCGCTCTATGTGCCGGAAGCGGCGGCGGAATTTGCGATTGGCAAGCTTGAGCGCGGCCTCCGGCTCTGCGCCTAGATGGCGGGCGATGTTTGTGACTGCGAAGAGCAGGTCGCCAAGCTCTTCACGCACACGCGCCTGCTGCGCTTCCCGCTGCGCCTCTGTCTGCGCTCCTGTCTGCGCCTGCGCCTCCTTTGTGACTTCCTGCTCGCCCGCGCGCATGGCCTCGCGCAGCTCGTCTATCTCCTCGTGCAGCTTGTCGAAGATGTCTTCGACGCGCTTCCAGTCAAAGCCCACGCGCGCGGCCTTAGTCGAGAGCTGATGCGCCTCCATCAGCGCGGGCGCTTTCGTCGAAACGCCGTCGAGAAGAGATGCGTTCTCGGCCTTCGCCTCCCGCCCGGCCGCGCGCTTCTCTTCGGCCTTGATCGCCTCCCAGTTGCGCAGGACTTCCGTGGAGTCGTTTGCTTCGGCGTCGGCGAAGACGTGCGGGTGGCGGCGCACCATCTTGGCATGAATGGCGTCGGTCACGTCGTCAACGGTAAAGTCGCCGCGCTCCTTGGCCACCTGCGCGTAGAAGACTATCTGGAAGAGCAGGTCGCCCAGCTCGTCCCTTAGCTCAAGGGGGCTACCGCTGCGCGCCTCTTCGACGGCCTCGAATGCTTCGTAAGCCTCCTCCAAAAGCATCGGCGCGAGCGTCGCGTAAGTCTGTTCGCGATCCCAGGGGCATCCTTCGGGCGAGCGCAGGCGTGCCATCAGCGCCACCAGATCATCAAATGAAGCGGGCATGGCTCTATTCTCGAATAGCGGAACTCTCAAAATCTCGGAACGGAAAACAGAGGAAGTCTAAAGCCTAAAGGCTAAAGGCTCCAAGCGGAGGCGGGCCCGTCCCCGGCCGAGCCCTTTCTTGCGAGCGCGCGCAGTGAAGTGCTACCATCCAGGCTATCTTGTAAAGATTAGCTGAAACAGAAGGAAAGACCGCCAGCGCCGCCTTGCGCCGAACCCTCTCTCGGTGGCGCTGACGGGGAAGTCGAGATGAGCGAAGAACAACCCACTTTCAAAGTCAAAGATCGTCGTTTATTTAACCCTGACGGAACCCCGCGCGAGATAGAGCGCGAGGAGACGCCCGACCAGAGCAGCAGCAGCGCAGCCACACAGCCAGCCGCCGCCGCTTCTGCCGACACGGCCGCGAAGCCCGCAGCCGATGCCACGCGAGCGGCCGCCGATACTGCAACGGATACCGGAACGCTAAGCGATGCAAGCGAGGCGCGCTCGGCCACGGCTGCGAGCGAGCGCGAGGAAGACGGGCGCTCCTCTTCCGACGCCCGGCAGGAAGAAGACCTTTACGCCGGGGAAGATGTTCCGGGCGCGGACGACCCCGCGAGCTTTATCAATTTCCTGATGTCCATAGCCTCCAATGCGGCCGCCGCGCTCGGCATGATGGAGCATCCTGTGACGGGCCAACGCGGCCTTGACCTGCCGCTCGCCAAACACTGGATAGACGTGCTCGGGATGCTGCGCCAGAAGACGCGCGGCAATCTGGCTCCACAGGAGCAGCAGATTTTCGACGGCCTGCTCTCAGACCTGCGCATGCAGTACGTCTCTTTGACGAGCGCCGCGCCGCCCACTGGTGGCCCACGCGGCTTTACGGGCCGCGACATCATTGGAGGGAAGTAGAGCGCCGGGGCCGGGCGGCCGAAGAGCTTCTCATGAAACTGACTTTCCTGGGCACGGGAACATCTACGGGCGTGCCGTCCATCGGATGCGAGTGCGAGACCTGCACTTCGACGGATCCGCGCGACAAGCGCCTGCGTGTCTCCGTCCTCGTCGAACACGCCGGCCAGACCATTCTCGTAGACACTTCCTCGGACTTTCGCCAGCAGGCTCTTCGTCATAAATTGAAGCGGCTCGACGCCGTGCTCATCACGCACTGTCACGCCGACCACATCTTCGGCCTGGACGACATCCGGCCCCTGAATTTTCGTTACGGCGCTCTGGGCGTCTACGCCAACGAGCGCGCGTGGCGAGACATCCGCCGCATCTTTCAGTACATCTTCGAGCCTTCGCATTTCGGCGGCGGCCTGCCGCAAGTCCTGGCCCACACTGTTCTGCCGGGCGCGCCCTTTCTCTTCGGCCGTGACCTTCGGGTGACGCCGCTCGAAGTCATTCACGGACGCCTCCCCGTGGTCGCCTATCGCTTCAACGATTTCGCTTACGCGACAGACCTCAGCGAGATTCCGCCCGCCGCGATGGAGGGTTTGCGCGGCCTGGACATGCTCGGGCTCGACTGCCTGCGCTTCCGCGAGCATCCGACACACCTGTGTTTGGAGCGCGCGCTCGACTATATCAACGATCTCAAGCCGCGCCGCGCCTACCTGACGCACATCGCGCACGACTTCAAACACGCGCGCGACTCCGTCAGGCTGCCGCGCGGCGTCGAGTTCGCCTACGACGGACTGGAAATCAGTGACGAGTGACAAGTGACGAGTGACGAGAGAAAAGCTGATTTGCCCGTCACTCGTCACTCATTACTGCTCTTATGCGTTTATTTCACGGAACCGATAATGCTGATATTGCGCGGCCGACCGTGCTGACGCTCGGCGTCTTCGACGGGCTGCACCTGGGCCATCAGCTCATCATGCGGACGGTGGTCGAGCGTGCGCGCTCGGTCGGCGCTGTGCCGACAGTCATCACCTTCGACCCGCACCCGCGAGCCGTCTTGCATCCTGAGAGCGCGCCTCCGCTGCTGCAAACCTTCGACCAGAAGATAGAAGCCTTCAGCATGCTCGGCCTTGAGCAGACCATAGTCATCCGCTTCAACAAGGCTTTCGCCCAAGTGCGGGCGGCCGATTTCCTGCGCGACGTGGTGTGGGAGCGTTTGCATGCCCGCGAGGTCTACCTCGGCCGGGGCTTCGCCTTCGGGCACGGGCGCGAGGGCAATATAGAGTTGCTCAGAAGGGTTGGAGCGGAGCTTGGCTTTCACGCCGACGAAGTGCCGGAGGTGCAACTGCGCGGGCGACGCGTCAGCTCAAGCCTGATTCGACGGCTGCTCGCCGAAGGCCACGTCAATCTGGCGCGCCGCATGTTGGGCCGTCCTTATGGTGTTGAAGGACAGGTCGTGCGCGGGCAGGAGCGCGGGCACGTTCTGGGTTTCCCGACGGCCAACCTGCGCCCGCAAAATCGCGTCATACCACGTAACGGAGTTTACGTGACGGCGACTCTGATCGAGGGCGCGTGGCGACGCAGCATCACAAACGTCGGCACGCGCCCGACCTTTACAGAGGATGCGGAACCTTCCGTCGAGACATACGTAATTAACTGGTCAGGAGACCTCTATGGAGATGTCCTGCGCGTCCGCTTCCTGCATCGCTTGCGTGACGAAAGGAAGTTTGCGTCCGTCGAAGAGCTGAGACGGCAGATCGAGCGAGACCACGCGCGCGCCGTCAACTATTTCGAGCACGGCGGCGTCAGGCGCTCGCTGGCCATAGCATAAGAGCAGTGGCGAGTGATGAGTGACGAGTGACAAGCTGGCCGAAAGCTTTTCTCTCATCACTTGTCACTCGTCACTTTTCACTGCTTTTCGGCACAGGATCGCCACAAGTTTCGGGTAGCTTTAAAGAGAGTTATGGCAGCAACGGCACAGGAGCAGGAGCAGCAGTACAGGGAAAGAGGGCTTGCGGCGGGGCCGAGGGGCGCGAGCGTGCGCTTCGACGGTAACGGTCGAGCGCGCTCTCTTCCGCCAGCGCCCTTAGCGCCGGCTTCCGAGAAGAACAATCAACCGCTGATTCTCCTGCCGGGCACGCATCCGGAGAGCCCTGCTGAAGAGGTCGAAGGGCAAGGCTTGCGTGGGCTTTGGCGTGCGCTCAAGGTCGGGCGCGTGCTCGGCATGCTGTCGCTCTACCTCTTCCTGAACGATTATGATATTCGCCGCAGCTTCAACCGTCGCGTCAGTACGCGGCTGCGCGACGAGGCCCGCGCTCGCGGCCGCTTGGCGCTCTTTCAGGAATGGAGCCGCGACGCCCTTCGCCGCGCCCTAGACCTTTTCATCCGCGCTCTGCGCTTTCTCATCTTTCGCGGCGGCGAAGGGACTGCCGCTAAGGAGGCGCGTTTAGAGGAGCAGGCCCGCTGGCTCAAGGAGAACCTCATCGCGCTTGGGCCAACTTTCATCAAGATCGGTCAATCACTCGGCACGCGCGGCGACCTCCTGCCCCTGGCTTACGTCAAGGAGCTGGCGACGCTACAAGACCAAGTGCCGCCGTTTCCCACCACCGAAGCCTATGCGCGCATAGAGGAGGAGTTGGGCCGCACGCTCCGAGAAGCCTTCGCCGAGATAGACGCCGAGCCGATTGCCGCCGCCTCTCTGGGCCAGGTCTATCGCGCGCGCATGCACACGGGCGAAGAGGTCGCGATCAAAGTGCAGCGGCCCAACCTCCGGGAGATCATCCGGCTAGACATCTCCATCCTGCGCCGCATCGTGCGCCTCATCAACCGTTTCTTCCCGCGGGCGAACGAGAACGCCGACTGGGAAGGAATGCTCCGTGAGTTCGACGAGACGATTCATGAAGAGATGGATTATGCGCAGGAGGGGCGCAACGCCGACCGCTTTCGCGAGAACTTTCGCACCTGGCGCGCCATACACGTCCCGCGCATACACTGGTCGCACTCGACGCGTCACGTCCTCGTCATGGAGTTCATACGCGGCACAAAGGTCACAGACCTGGAAGCCCTGCGCGCGCGCCGCATCTCGCCCGTCAAGGTCAACCGCCTGCTGGTCAAGACCTACTTGAAGCAGCTCTTGGAAGACGGCTTCTTTCACGCCGACCCGCATCCCGGAAACTTGCTGGTGATGGACACGGGACACCTCGCCTTCTTCGATTTCGGGATGACCGGAAGGATTACGCCGCGCCTGCAATCGATGATGATCGACGCCTTCTTTCACGTCGTCGGCCGCGACGTGCACGGGTTGGCCCAGGACTTAATCAATCTCAACTTCCTCAAACCCGGCGTTGACCCTGAGAAGGTGCGGCCCGTGGTCGAAGGGCTCTTTCAGCACTACTTGAATCTGAAGCTGGGCGACATCAACTTCAAAGAGCTGACCTATGACCTGGCAGAAGTGATGTACGAATACCCTTTCCGCCTGCCCGCCAACTTCACCTACATCATCCGCGCGCTGATGACCCTGGAAGGCATAGGCATCGTCACAGACCCGGGCTTCAGCTTCTTCGACACGGCCAGGCCCTACGCCAAGGAGTTCATGCTGCGACGCGAGGGTAAGCAGTTCCGCAAGCTCGTCCTGGACAAGCTGCGCGGGCGCGACTCGGAAGGGCGCATCGAATGGGCCAAGATGTGGAAGCTCGCCAAGATGGCCGCCAAGATGTACCTCGAAAAATAGAGCCTGCGGGGCCGTCCGGTCTAATTTCCGTCCCCTCATTTCAAGGTTTGGCCGTCGCGTCGCGGAAGGCCGCCTCGACGGCGGGGCCGCGTACGTAGTTGGCGAAGATGAGCCGCCGCATCCTCGAATCTCCGGCAAACAATGTTCGGAACTCGTCAAGGTTCACGCTCTTGCGCGTCTGCTCCAGAGTCTCGCCGCGCCCGACCGATGCTTCGACCTGTTGCTTGATCGAAGCGAAGAGCCTGGCCATCTGTTTCAGATAAGAATCATCGCGCAGGATTGGCCCGTGGCCCGGGATGATCGCAGAAGCATGCAGCGCGACAAGCTTTTCGAGCGTCGCGCTCCAATCGCCCGGATGCGATTGAGGGCTGCCGACGTAAGGCACGGGCCAGATCACAAGGTCGCCTGCAATCAGGATGCCCTCTTTGGGCAGATGAACCACTATGTCGCCGCTCGTATGGCCGCGCCCGAAATAACGTATCTCTATAGTGCGGGTGCCGCGATGAAGCGTCAGGCGGTCTTCAACCGTGAGGGTCGGCAGCACGACCTGCGCCGCAGGGTTCTCGGCCATGTAACGTTCGGCCATCTGTATGGCGGCGGCGAAGGCCGCGCGCTCTTCCTCGTTCATGGGCCCACCGTAGAGGCTCTCGCCCTTCTCCAACTGGCTGCGCAGGCTCGCTATGAATCCGGGATAACCCTGTTCGGACATGGCCTGTTTGCGATTGGCGAGGCCGGTGGTCGGAAGATACTCGCGCGTGCGGGCGTGGGCTATGAACTCTGCGCCGGGAAAGGCGTCGCGAAAGACCTGGTTGCCGAAGATGTGATCGTCGTGCCAGTGCGTGTTGATGACGTAGCGCACGGGCTTGTTGGTGAGACGCCGGAGCGCCGCCAGCAGCTCTTTGGCCGTGCCGGGCGTCAGCGTCGTGTCCACGACTATGACATCGTCCTCGTTAATGATGAAGACGCTGTTGGCGTTGGTCGTCAGCGTGAAAGGCTCCTTGCGAATCGCGGCGTAGACGCCGTCCGAGACCTTCACGACCTCGAACTGTTCGGACTGGCCCAAGACGACGAGCGGCGATAAAAGGATGAGGACGAAAAGGCAGAGACGCGCCAGAGACATTTATGCTTCCTCCTATGCGGATTGACGAAAGAGTTGCGAAAGGCATGACCCATTACGACGCGGCCGCCTGATAAGTTCGCTCAGCGGTGCAGTTCACTGCATGAATGAGAGTCGTGCCGAAGGTGGGCCCACGGGAGGGAAGCAGGAGCCTTGACGATAATTTCGGAGAGTCCGACGAAACTATGTATGATCGGGGCGGCGAGATGGGAGAGGAGGTGTGGCTTGCGCTCTCTAGTTGGGCTCGATCTTATCAATCTCTCTGTCGATCAGGGGGAAGAGGCGCTGGCGAATTTTGTAGACGAGAGAGTCGGCCTGCTTCACGTCCTCTTCGAGGCGGAGGCGGCTCTGCCCGGTTTGAATCATCAGGCTTTCGACACCTTTGCGCTCGTTGTCCAGGACGCGGCGGCGAGTGTCTCGCAGCTCGACCGTGCGCGTCGTGCCGATGAGGTTCATGGTGCGCTCGATACTCTCGGGGCGCAGCTCTTCGTCTATCTGCACGAGGCGGGTCTTGAGAGAGGTCTCTTTTTCTATCAATTCAAAAAGCTGTTTGCGCAGGACTTCGGCGCGCTGCTCCGTACGGGTTAAAAGGTCTAGGCTGCGCGTGAGGCGATCTTGTTTGTCTCCGGCCGCGCTTGAGCCGGGCGCGAGCACCTTTTCGCTGATCTCGCGCAAGCGGGCGTTCAAGGCTTGCAGCGATTTCCGCAACAGCTCAAGCTCGTTTGCCACCGTCTCTATCGAATTGGCCCCGGCCGGCAGGGCGAGCAACTGTTCCTGAGCTTGAGACGTGGAATTTGTCTGGCGACGTTCGGAGGTTTGAGCGAGTGCGGGAATGCAGAAGAGCGTCAGGAGAAGGAAGGCAACCGGAAGAAATCTGACTAGTATCATCATTGGTGGGGCCTTTCTGTTCGGAAAGTTCCGGGACGACTGTTATCACGCTTCCCCGTGATAGAGGCTCCTTTATTATGCGCCAGGCCGAAAGCAGGGAGGTTGTTTCAAAAGTGGTGGAGGCAAACCAAAGCGGCGGTAGTCCTCGCTGCCTACCGCCGCTCCTACTTGAGAACCGCGCATCGGATGTCTCACTCATCCGACACTTGACGGAGACCTTCAGCCATCCGTCCGATTGGCGCGGATTCTACGCCTCCCGAAAGCGCGCGTCAATACTTATCTGCTGCCGCCTTACTTGACCTGCGCCTTCGAGCCGTTCTCTGCGGGCAGGTTCAAGCGGTCGCGGAAGAGGTTCAGCAACAGAAGCGTGCCGAGGCCCCCAGCGCCGTCGCCCGTGCCGCCCGAAGCCATCACGTCGGGAGTGATGCGGACGCCCTTTTCACCGATCACCTTCAAGGTCTCGACGAGCGCGACGCCCTGCGCGCCGAGCGCGTTGACCTGCTCGTGATAGGCCACGCCCTGCGCTTCACCCATCAGCCGCATCTTTTCGGCCTCTGCCTTACCCGTGGCCAGTATGTAGTGGGCCTCGCCGTCCGCTTCGGCCTTGCGCTGTTCGCTGCGCTTACCGGCGATCTCGACGCCGACCGTGGCCGCCATCAAGTCTCGCTGGTTGTCGGCATGAGCGCGGGTCTTTTCAAGCTGGATGCGCTTCTCTTCGGCCTCGCGCTGCGCGTCGAACATGTTCTGGCGCTGCTCGGCCAGAATCTTCTCCGTCTGCGTCTTCATCAGCTCTTCGGGCAGATGTATGTGGCAGATGAGGACGTTGACTACGTCCACGTGATACTTCAAGAGGTGAGCGCGCACGCGCGCCTCCGCTCGCTCCTGTTCCTCGTGCCGGTTCTGCAAGTAGGCCATTGCCGAGGACTCCGAAGCCTGGTTGCGGAAGATGGAGTCAATCAGCGGATGCATCACGTTCTGAATCAGCTTATCGATGGAGCCGATCTTGGCGACCATGAAGGGCGCGTCCTCCGGCTTGACGCGGAAGACGACGCGCACTTCGAGCTGCATCGTGAAGCCGTCCTTCGAGATGACCTCGAAGGGGTTGAACGACTGGTTGACTTCGCCGGCCGTCCACTCGACCGTCTGGTTCGTCGTCGGGATGACGATGGGGCTGATGGCGAGCGTGTTGACGTAGTAGCGCCCCGGGCCGACGACAGTCTCTTGTATGCCGCGGTAGCCTTCGGGCACGACGTAAGCCTCGTGCGCCCCCTCGTCCAGGCGGCGGTCCGCCGGGTCGCCCGA
>DASVQF010000018.1:0-1550 GCA_036389315.1 Pyrinomonadaceae bacterium | reverse complement strand
ATGCAATAAATCGTAGCATGACGGGGTATTTATGAGACTATTTCTAGTTATTGCGCCCCACACTTCTAGTATGATAGACAATTCATCGTCTGAGGCTTTTTTGAGGCCTTTAGATTGTGGATTTTCAGGATGCATCACAAGTTAATAAGAGCTGGTTGCAAAATTAAAAGGAGCTAAGGCCGAAAAAGCATAAGATAGAAGATCGCTTCAGACAAAGGGGTAAGCCGTATGTCCGACTCGATCCTCTCCGATCAACTGTGGCAACGCATCGAGCCACTGCTCCCGAAGGCGAAGAAGAGCCGCAACGTCCAGCACGCGGGGCGCAAGCCCGCCGACGCGCGCAAGGTGATGACCGGCATCGTCTTCGTCCTCAAGACCGGCGTGCCGTGGAAGTCTCTGCCCGCCACAAGCGACTTCCCGTCGGGTCATACCTGTCGCCGCAGACTGCTTGAGTGGCACGCGCGTGGCGTCTGGCGCAGGCTGTGGCAAAGCATCCTCTCGGAACTTCAGTCCGAGGGGCGACTCTCGTGGGAGCGAGCAGTCGTTGATAGCTCCAGCGTGCGAGCCGGTCACGGGGGCGAGAAGACCGGCAAAAGCCCGGTAGATCGGGGCAAACTCGGCAGCAAGCACCATCTGCTGGTAGAGGGTCGAGGCATCCCGCTCTCGACGAGTCTGACGGGGGCAAACCGCCACGACATCACGCAACTGCTGACGTTGATGGAGAGCATCCCGCCGGTCAGGGGCAAACGCGGACGACCGCGCCAAAGGCCGGAGAAGGTGCAAGGCGACCGCGCCTATGACAGCGAGCCGCACCGGCGCGCGCTCAGGAAAAGGGGATCGAGCCGGTCTTAGCCAAGCGCCGCACCGCGCACGGGAGTGGACTGGGGAAGACAAGATGGGTGGTCGAGCGTTCGCTGTCATGGCTCCATCAGTTCAGGAAGCTGAGGATGCGCGAGGAGACGAGCGCCAGCACCCATGAAGCTCTGATGCTGCTGGCTTGTGCCATCATCGCGCATCGCTATCTGAAAAGTTAATTTTGCAACCAGCTCTAAGTCTGTTTCGATGGAGGAGGAAATTCATGCGCCGTCAAAACTTTCTGTTCGCCTTGATCGTGGTGTTCGTCGTCGCGTGCTCGCCAGCCGCGCGGGCGGGCAACTGGCCGCAGTGGCGCGGGCCGCAGTTGAACGGGACGAGCGACGAGCGCAACCTGCCGCTCAAGTGGAGCGCACAGGAGAACGTCGCGTGGAAGTTGCCGCTGCCCGACCGCAGCGGTTCGACGCCGATCGTGTGGGGGGAGCGCATTTTTCTCAATGTCGCGGAGGGCGACAATCTTTTCCTGTGGTGTGTCGAGCGCGGCAAGGGCACGCTCGCGTGGAAGAAGTTGCTCGGCGGCGGCAACCACCGCCAGCGCAAGCAGAACATGTCTTCGCCCTCGCCCGTGACCGACGGCAAGAGCGTCTATGTGATGACGGGCACGGGCATACTCAAGGGCTTCGACTTCGACGGTAAGGAGTTATGGTCGCGCGACATACAAAAAGATTACGGCGCGT
>DASVQF010000017.1:0-41323 GCA_036389315.1 Pyrinomonadaceae bacterium | reverse complement strand
CGACTGTGTGCCGCTGTGTCCGACGATCACGGTGGATTGTCCGACGGCATTAGTAGAGTTGGGACAGTCGGCTACTGTGACGGCGAATGTTTCGGGTGGGCCGCCCAACATGACGCTGACCTATAACTGGAGTGTCTCAGGCGGGACGATCAGCGGCGGGCAAGGGACGCCGTCGATCACGGTGGACACGACGGGAGCCGGAGGGCAGACGATCACGGCGACGGTGGAAGTCGGAGGGTTAGCGCCGGAATGCCAGCGCACAGCCTCCTGCTCCTTCACTGTTGGTCAAAACATACTCGCACGTAAGTTCGACGAGTACGGCGACATCCGGTTCAACGACGAGAAGGCGCGGTTGGACAACTTCGCCATCCAGTTGCAGAACGAGCCGGGAGCGACGGGAGTGATCGTGGCTTATGGAGCGAGGACTGGCCCGGCCGGTCAGGCGCAAGCCAGAGCTGACAGGGCCATGAACTACCTGGTCAACACTCGCGGCATTGACGCGGGTCGTCTAAGAACGATAGACGGCGGGTGCAAGGAGAACCTGACGGTCGAGTTGTGGATCCAGCCGCAGGGAGCGCCGGCCGTAACGGCCTCGACTACGGACACCGTGCCGTGCGAGCCGAGGGCGACGAGGAGGACACGGCGGCCTCGACGAGGTCGTGACGACGAATAAGCGATAGATAACACGCTCGCGTCTCAGGCAAAGCAGTAGAGAGACGCCGGGCTTAGAACGAGAGCGGGCGATGTATTCGGTAGAAACATCGCCCGCTCTCGCTTTGCTTAACAGTGTGGAATGGGTTAGTTTGGTACAACCGACTCCGCCGTGGGCAGCATCCTACGGATGAAGACAAACGGTTCGGTTGATAAGGCCCCTTTTTTGTAGTGTTTGTTGCTCTCCCATAAATCCTAAGCAGAGAAAACCCCGATGAGACGACTAATGATTAGATTAATAGAACGCACCTTCTTACTGTTCCTGCTTTTCGCGCTCGTCGCGACGGCCCTGCCGCAGGAGCAGACGACGGCCGCACCCGTTGGCGACGGCACCGAAGCCGCGCCGCAATACGCTATGGACTGGCGCGTGACGGGCCCGACGGGCGGCGACGTGCGCGCCCTTGAGGTCGATCCGAACGACCCGCAGCGTTTTTACTTCGGCACCCTCGACGGGCAAATCTACACCTCTATTGATGGCGGCCAGCAGTGGCGCTTACTCTTCAATTTCAATCGTCCGAAACTGGTGCTGGATCACATCATCGTTGACCCGCGCGACTCGAAAGTCATCTACGCTTCGGGCCATCGCCACAAAGATCCCGGCGGGTTCTTTAAGACGACGGACGGCGGTGTGACGTGGCGCGAATCGAATCAACTGAAGGGCGAGGCGATTCACTCCATGACGCAATCGTCGCAGAACCCGGACGTACTGGTCGTGGGCACGAACCGCACCGTCTATCGTTCGACGGACAGCGGCGAGACCTGGACGGCGACCTCTCCGTTCGGGACGACGGCTATCGAATCGCTCGCCATAGACCCGCGCGGTACGGACACGATCTACGCGGGCACCTGGTACTTGCCTTATAAATCCACGGACGGCGGAAGAACCTGGAACATCATCAAGACAGGCATCATCGACGACTCGGACATCTTCGCCATCAACATAGACCCGCGCAATCCCGAGCACGTCATAGCCTCGGCGTGCAGCGGCATCTACGAGACGCGCAATGCGGGCGCGCAATGGCGCAAGGTGCAGGGCATCCCTTCACAGTCGAGGCGCACGCGCGCCATCCTGCAACACCCTTCGATTCCGGGCCTGGTCTTTGCCGGAACCACGGAAGGCTTCTGGCGTTCGACCAACGGCGGCGACTCCTGGATGCTGACGACTTCAAAGCAGCTTGAGATCAACTCCATCGCGGTTCATCCGAAGAATCCGCAGACCATTTACATCGGCACGAACAACTACGGCGTGATGGTCTCGGCCGACGGCGGGAAGACTTTTGCGCCGAGCAACGGCGGCTACAGCGGGCGCTTCGCCAACTCTATCCTGGCAGACCGCGAGAAGCCTGGCCGCATCTATGCGACGACGATCAACACGGCGACCGGCGGCGGCTTCTTCTTCGTCAGCAACGACGGCGGCCAGACCTGGCAGCCCTCTATGCGTAATATGCCGAACCGTCTGATTAGCTATTCCATCCTACAGGACGACCGCGACCCGAACGTGATCTACCTGGGGACGAACCTGGGCGTCTATCGCTCTCTGGACAGGGGCGCGTCCTGGGCTCCGATAAATGCGCCGAAGGTTGGGCCAACGCCCAAGTCTAGAGGCGCAAGGGGACGCGGGCAGCGAGGAGCGGCAACGGCCGCAGCCACCAGGCGCGGCGACGACATGGTCAAGCGTGCGCAGGAGGCTTTGAACGCCGCAGGCTACAACGTCGGCACGCCTGACGGCAACGCAGGCACGCGCACTGTGAGCGCGCTCAGAAGCTTCCAGGCGGCAAAGGGCATTAACGTGACGGGCACGCTCGACGATGCGACGCTCGTGGCGCTCGGGCTCGCCGGGGGAGTGCAAACGAGCACGCCAGCCGGTAAGCTGCCGCAGCCTCCGCTCTTCCTGAGCGACCCGATCAACGCCCTGGTTCGCACCTACGACGAGCGCAACGGGCGGACGGGTATGCTGGCTGCAACCAATGCCGGGCTGTTCCGCAGCTACGACCCGGCCGCAGGCTGGGAGCGGTTGCCCTTTCCAGGCTCGTTTGACACGCGCACGCTCTGCGTCTCGACGAGCGCGCAGAATCCGAACACGATCTGGGTCGGCACAGCCATCTCGGGCGTTCTGGTCTCGCGCGACGCGGGCGAGACCTGGCAGCAAGTCTCCGGCATCCCGACGAATGCTCCCATCAGCGCCATCGTCGAAGATCAAACGCGCGGGGGGCGCATCTTCGTCGGCACGAAGCAGACCTTCTATTATTCACACGACGGCGGTCAGAGCTGGACGCGCAGGGGCGGCAATCTGCCCTACGGCGATTACGCCAGCATCCTCATCAATCCGCAGAACAGCGACGAGATTTTCGCCGGCAGCGCTTATGAGAATGGCGGCGGTCTCTATCGTTCCGTTGACGGCGGTCTGACCTGGCTGAGGATTGATCCGCAGGACTCCCGGTTGCCGAGCCAGCGTTTCTGGTCGCTGGCCTTCGACCCGCGCAGCGCCAACAGGCTTTTCGTCGGTTCGCATTCGGCCGGAATCTATATCGCCGAGCGCGGCGTGGGCACAGCCTTCGGCGGCGGCAATTAGCCTTCGCGGTCGTCGGCTCGGAAAGCGTGAAGCGGAGAAATCGTCCGGCCAGTCATTTCTTGATGCCTGGCCGGACGCTGCTTTGGCCCATGCGCCCTGGGCCCGCCATCTTCTGCCGGAATTGTCTTATCGCCTTGACAGGCCCTCATTTTGGCGTGTACATTGCCCACCTACCCGGTCAAAGCGGCGGGTGAGCGAGTCGGATCAAGCGGGTGATTACGGGCGCGACGGAAATCGAAACTAACTTAACCATTTTCCAACTTTCAACTGCTCCCTTCCTCACCTCGAAGCTCTCCGACACGAATCGCCACAGTCCAGGAAAGCACCCTTGCCGCTTGACGCTCTGCTTGCAAGCAGTCTCAGGATGCTCGCCGGAGAGCGCGCCCCGTGATCGGGTATGGCGCGATAAGCTCTGAAAACGCGCCGCCAAAAGCAAGAGAGATTTGACAGGAGTCCGCATGTCTACCGAAGATACCAAGCCGACCGATGGCGAGGCCAATAACAACCAAACTCAAGGCGGCGAACAACCATCCGCCGCAGCACCGTCCGGCAACGAACAGCGCCCGGCTGCCACCACCAACAGCAGCGCGGGAGCCAGCGCCGCTTCGGCACGCATGAGCGCGCCCGAAGATGAGGATGAAGAAGCTCCTTCGGATTTCGGCGCGCTGCTGGAAAGGTTCGAGCAGGAACAGGCGACACAGTTACAGGAAGGCGAGGTCGTGCGCGGCACGGTCGTCGGTGTGACGGAACGCGGCGTCGTCATTGATTTCGGCTACAAGAGCGAAGGCATCGTCCCGCAGGCAGAGTTTATGGACGCGGGCCAGTTGACCGTCAAGCCTGGCGACGAAGTCGAAGTGCTCGTCAAGAGCATGGAGACAAACGAGGGCTTTCCAGTCCTCTCGCGCGCCGATGCCGTCCGCATGAAGGCTTGGGACGAGCTTGAGAAGGCTTACAGCGAAGGCACGCCCATCAAGGGGCGCATCACCGAGCGCATCAAGGGCGGCTTGCGCGTGGACATAGACGGCATCGCGGCCTTCCTGCCCGGCTCTCAGGTGGACACCAGGCCCGTCAGAAACCTTGACAGCCTTCGTAACCAGGAGATCGAAGCCAAGGTCATCAAGCTCAACCGCAAGCGCTCGAACGTCGTGCTCTCGCGCAAAGCCGTCATCGAAGAGCAGAACGAAGGCAAGAAGGGCGAGACCCTCAACCAGATCGAAGAGGACATCATCGTCGAGGGCCAGATCAAGAACCTGACCGACTACGGCGCGTTCGTTGACCTGGGCGGCATAGATGGGCTGCTGCATGTGACGGACATGTCCTGGGGACGATTGCAGAACCCGGCGGAGCTGTTCAAGGTCGGCGACACCGTGCAGGTCAAGGTGCTGAAATTCGACCGCGACCGCGAGCGCGTCTCTTTGGGCTACAAGCAGCTTTTGCCAGACCCGTGGGGCAGCATCGAAGAGCGCTTCACTTTGGGCAAGCGACTCACGGGCAAGGTCGCGAGCGTCACAGATTACGGCGCGTTCATAGAGCTTGAGCCGGGCGTCGAAGGCTTAGTCCACGTCTCCGAGATGAGCTGGTCTAAGCGCGTCAAGCACCCCTCGAAGCTCGTCAGTCCAGGCGATACAGTAGAGGTCGAAGTCCTCAGCGTAGACCCAAAAGCGCGCCGCATCAGCTTAGGGATGAAGCAGATTCAATCAAACCCGTGGCAGACCTTGAAGGATCGTTATCAGGTCGGCTCGCGCGTCCACGGGCGCGTGCGTAACCTGACCGACTTCGGCGCATTCATAGAGGTCGAGGACGGAGTGGACGGGCTCGTCCACGTCTCGGACATCTCCTGGTCTAAGCGCATCAAGCACCCGGGCGAAGTCCTCAAGAAAGGGCAGGAGATTGACGCCGTTATCACCTCGATTGATACGGAGAACCGGCGGCTCTCGCTCTCGATCAAAGACCTTGAGCCCAACGCCTGGGAGCGCTTCATCACGGCGCATAAGCCTGGTGACGTGGTGCGCGGCAAGATCGCGCGCTTCGCCAACTTCGGCGCGTTCGTCGAGTTGGACGACAACCTCGAAGGCTTATGCCACATCTCGGAGCTTTCGGACGAGAGAGTGGAGAAGCCGGAAGACGTTGTGCAGTTGGGCCAGGAGATGGACTTCAAAATTCTGCGCATCGATCCGGAGTCGAAGAAGATCGGATTGTCTGCCCGCGCAGTGGGCCGCGACGAGCCGATCATTGACACGAAGACTTATTCGTCTGAGGCCGGGGGCGGCATGGCCTCTTTAGGCGAGCTGGCGGGCTTGCGTCGGCCGACCAACGAGGATGACCGCGAGTAAGAGCCGTTTTGCCCCGGCGAGTCCTGATCGCGCTTGAGAGCGGTCTTGAAGGGAAGCCCTGACACTTTGGCTTCCACTCAGGCCCGCTCTTTTACTATCCCTCCGGGCGGGCGTGTAAGATGTTGACTCTCAGCGCATTGCAGTCTTGCGGGAGGTCGCCGTTTTCTGCTACTGTAGGCGCACCGGGAATATCCCTCACATGTTTGAGCTTGCTTTGTACTGGGCCCACCCTATGGGCCTTTGCGGCAATATTGCCTTTGTCCGACAGCGAGGTGACGGCATGACGAAAGCGGAACTGGTCGAAGATGTCGCGCGCGCGGCCGAGTTGACCAAAAAAGATGCGGAACGGCTGGTCGAGATCGTCTTCGAAAGCATCATCGAAACCTTGAATCACGGTGAAAAGATAGAGCTGCGCGGCTTCGGCAGCTTCCGCGTGCGCGAGCGCGGAGCGCGCCGGGGACGGAACCCCAAGACCGGCGACCCCGTGAACATTCCTGCCAAGCGCGTCCCATACTTCAAGCCCGGCAAGGAGCTGAAAGAGCTGATTAACGAAGAGGGGGCTGCGGCTGAGACTCCTGAATCGACCGGCGGCACGGAAGCCGGCGGCGACAGCAGCGGTAGTAGCAGCAACGAAGACTTTACGCCTTCTGCCATTTAACAAGAGCGCGCGGGCGGCGCTTGAGGTGGCGTTCAAGTGGACATACTGTGGAGCCCCTGGCGGTACGACTACATCAAATCGGGCTCAAGTGAGGAGAAGCGTCAAACGCCCTCCTGCGTCTTCTGTCGCTTGCAGGAGGAGCCGGGCACGGACGAGAGCAAGTTTATCCTCCATCGCGCGCAGTTCAACTTCGTCGTCCTGAACATCTATCCATACATCAGCGGCCATCTGCTCATTGTTCCTTACGCGCACGTGGGCGAACTGGACGCGGCTCCGATAGAGACGACCGCCGAGATGATGGAGCTGGCCAAGCGCAGCCAGACCATCCTGCGCGAGACCTACCGCCCGCACGGATTCAATCTCGGCATGAACCTCGGCCGTTCGGCCGGGGCGGGCGTCGCCGACCACATACACCTGCACATCATGCCGCGCTGGACTGGCGACTCCAACTTCATGTCCACAGTCTCCGAGACGCGCGTCATCCCCGAAGACCTACAGACCACTTACGGCAAGCTGCACGCCAAATTCTAAAGAAGCAGGTTGAAGTCGAAATCCAGGCGCGGCCTCTCGCTGAGCCTGCATTCCATACCGCTGCCGCTGCATTCGAGACTTTCACGCGCGCAGTCGGAAGTCATGGGCTTGCAGATGAGACTTATGTGCATGTAGATGGCAGTTGTGTGCGCGTAGATGGCAGTTATGTTGATGCAGATGGGAGTTGTGCAGGCGTAGACGACACTTGTGTCGGTCAAGATGACAGTTGTGTGCATGCAGATGAGACTTCTGCACGTGCAGATGGGAGTTGTGCGCGTGCAGTTGGCTTTAAAGAGCGTGCAGATGAGACTGTGGAGCCTGAGATTGACGCTGTATTGAGCGGAAATGAGGATTTTGCGGGCGACAACGTAGCTACACGCGCGTCCGACGGGCTCGGTTTAGCGTTTGACGGTCTTGCGCGTGAGGGCTTCGTCTTCGACCTCGCCGCCCTTGTTGATCGGAATCTCGGAGGTTCGGCTGTAGCTCACGCCGCGCTCTTCCGTGTCCAGTTGCGCTTCGGGCAGTGGGGGAAGCGCGCCCGTCATCGAGGGCGGGTTGAAGCCAGGATAGTCTATGCGCGCATGATAGATGGCCGTCAGCGCGGTGATGATCGCTTCGCGTATGGTGCGCAGCTCGCTCAAGGTCAGGTTGCTCTCGTCCAACTGGCCGTCGCTGATGATGGCGTCAACGATTTTGTTGACGATGGTGCGGATATTCTCCGGGTCTGGGTGGGCCAGCGAGCGCGCCGCAGCCTCGCACGAATCGGCGATCATCATAATGGCCGACTCCTTGAACTGCGGCTTCGGGCCGGGGTAGCGAAACTCGGCCTCGTCAACCTCCTCGCCGGGCGCGGCCTGCGCCTGTGCCTTGCGCAGGAAGAAGTGCAGGGTGCGCGTGCCGTGATGCTGCGGGATAAAGTCCGTGATCTGCTTTGGCAGACCGATCTCGCGGGCGAGCTTCAATCCGTAGGTGACGTGGGCCGTGATGATGCGTGCGCTCTGGCTCGGGCGCAGGCGGTCGTGCGGGTTCTCGCCCTGCTGGTTTTCGACGAACATGTCGGGCGCAGCCGTCTTACCAATATCGTGATAGAGCGCGCCGATGCGCGCCAGCAGCGGATTCGCACCGATGGCGCGCGCGGCCTCTTCCGCCAGTTGGCCCACGGCATGCGAGTGCTGGTTAGTGCCGGGCGCGCGCAGGGCCAGTTGGCCCAGGACGGGCAGGTCTGCGTTCGACAATTCCAGCAGCTTAACGTCGGTCAGAATGCCGAACAGCGATTCGTTGACGGGGAGCCCGCTCGCCGTAAAAGTCGCCGTCAGGAGTCCCGAAACTATGCCGCAGGCGAGGGCGAGAAGGATTGTGCTGAGCGTCAAAGCCTGCTGTGCGTAGGCGACGAGCGCGACGGCCATCAGGGCGTTCGCGCCCCCGACGATCAAGCCCGCCTGCGTCACGGACTGCCGCTCGCGGTAGCGCCCAATGCCGTAGATGGCGAACGACGAAGAGATCATCGCGTACAGGGACTTGAGCACTCCGTCGGGCGCAAGGATGCCGGCGAACAGAGCCGTGATGAGCGCGGTGATTAAAGCGAGTTGCGTGTCAACCAGCAGCGTGACGAGAAGCGCCGCTGCGGCAAACGGGATGGCGAAGTTCCAGATCGTCGGGTCGTTATAGGGAGCGTGCATGCTCTGCGTCGCGATGCTCTCGGAGAAGGTGAAGCAGACGCGCATGATGATCGTCTCGACGATCACGGAGAGCCCGACGAGGACAAAAGCCTTGCGGTCTGAGAGCGTCAGGTTGGCAGTCCGGCTGCGGTGCTCTGCGAACTTCCAGGCGGCCCAGAAGATCGCCGTGACGACGCAGATTAAACCGATCAGGTGATGCCAGGGGCGGCCCGTGCGCTCGTATTCGCGTATCTCGCGGAACTGCGCGAGCATGGGCTCGGTCACAGTGTCGCCTTCGCGCGCGACGACCTGGTTGCGCTTGAGCGAGATCGGAGGCGCGACCACGCTTTTGGCCGCCGCCTCCTGAGCAAGCTGCGTCGCCCTCTGGTCGAAGATCAGGTGCGGCTTGACGAGCGGCAGCATCGCTGCCACGAGCGCCGACTGTTGCTCGTGCGTCCACCCCGGCAGTTGCGAGATGCGAAAGCTCAGATCGCCGTGCGCCGTCGAGAGCGCCATCATGCGCTGCGGCGGAAGCGACGCGCTCATGGGCGTGCTCGGGTTGCGCACGTCGAAGAGGATGATGCGGCCCTTGAGCCGCTCGGAGTCCTGGTCGTCGTAGATGTAGCGGTCGCCGGTCTCGCGCAGCAAAGCCGTCAGACGATCAAGCTCGCTCGCATCCAGGCGGCGCGAGGCGAGCACGCGCCCGATCTCAAGACTGGCCTTCTCGGTCACGCCCTCGCCGTTCCACCTGGGCCCACGCTTCGTCGCGTCCTGAATTTCGAGCTGGCTTTGGAGGTTCTCCCACGCCGCGCGAAAACTCTGCGCGGCGCTCTCCGAGCGCGTCGGGTCGAAGTTAAAGACCGGAGGCGTGTTGTTAATCGCCGCCTGGCGCAGCCGCTCTTTCTCCGCGACCCAATCCTTGATGTCCACGCCCGCTATGTCTTCGGGCGCGATGACCGTGCGGCGCACGACATCGCCTTCGCGATAAAACTCCGCGGGGACGCGCGTGTAGCTGTTGAAGAGCAGCACCGTCGTCGTCAAGACGATCACGGCGAACCCGACGCCGAAGCGCGCGCCCGGCGAGAGCAGATGCAGCGGGCGCATCACGAACGCGAGCACGGCATTGCGTACCCTGTCCAGGCGCGAAGTGAAACGTGGACGACGTGTGCTCATTTAACTGTCTGCGCTGTGTATGCTTCCTCTTCTTCCAGGGACGGCTGCCCGCGCCCTGCTGCTGCTGCTCCTGGGCCCACGACGGGCTGTTCCACGAGGTTGCGGGCGAGCAGCGCCCCTGCGCGCTCAAGCATGGGCCGCAAGCTCTCGGGCGCGGTGGCCGAGACGGCGATCACTTCGCGCGTGCCGTTCTGTGACGCTTGGCGCGACATGGCCTGAATGGTGGCAGCGGGCACGATGTCTGCTTTGTTGAAGACCAGGAGGCGCGGGATACGCCCCAGCTCAAGCTCGCCGAGAATCCTTTCGACCGATTCGAGCTGTTGCTGCCAGCGCGGGTTGGCTGCGTCTACGAGGTGTATGAGCAGGTCGCTATCGCTGATCTCTTCGAGCGTGGCGCGAAAGGCCGAGAGCAGATCGGGCGGCAGGTCGCGTATGAAGCCGACTGTGTCGTTGATGATGACCTCCTGTTCGCGCGGCAGGCGCAGGCGGCGCGAGGTCGGGTCGAGCGTGGCGAACATGCGCTGCTCGGCGTGTACGCGGCTCGCCGTCAGCGTGTTGAGCAAGGTGGATTTGCCTGCGTTCGTGTAACCGACGATGGAGATGATGGGAAACTCGCTGCGCTCACGACTTTTGCGCCGCTCCTGGCGGCGATAGCGTTGCGCTTCGATCTCTTTCTCTAAACGGTTAATGCGGTCGCGCACGCGGCGGCGGTCAGTTTCGAGCTTGGTTTCGCCTGGGCCACGGCCGCCGATGCCGCCCGCCAGGCGCGAGAAGGCAGAGTCGTGCCCGGCGATCAGTCGCGGCAGCAGGTATTTCAATTGGGCCAGCTCGACCTGAATCTTGCCTTCGCGCGACTGGGCCCGCTGGGCGAAGATGTCCAGGATGAGCTGCGAGCGGTCTATGACTTTGAGGTCGGTCGCTTCCGAGAGCGAGCGTACCTGCGCTGGGCTCAACTCGCGGTCGAAGACTATCAGGTCAGCGCCGAGCTGTAGGGCGCGCACCAGCAGCTCTTCCAGCTTGCCGCGACCCAGAAGCGTGCGCGGGTCAATGGCCGGACGCCTTTGAATAATCTGATCCATGACGAGCACGCCCGCCGAAGTCGCCAACTCCGTCAGCTCCGCCATAGACTCTTCGGCTTCTGCGAGCGACCCTGTAGTGACGCCCACGAGGATGGTGCGGTCGCGCGCTTCGGCCCGTCTGGTGGCCCTGCGGTTGCGCGCCATCTCCTCTTCCAGAGAGTTGATGAGGGCCAGGAAATCCACGTCCAACTGCGAAGGGATGCGCGGCTCAAGGAAAGCGTAAGGCTCGGTCGCGCCATCTTTGGCGTCCAGCTCTTCGACGGTCATCGGCAGCAGGTGCGCCGCTCTCACCATGCCGGGCAGCCCCGTTCGCTCGTCCACGTCCAAAGAGACCATCAAATCCAGCCGCAGCAGCGCGAGGTCTGTCAGGTCGTCCTGCGTCAGGTGCTCTCCGCGCAGGTGCGTATGCACACAGCGTAAGCCTCGGAAACGGTCTGCGGCCACGCGCGTACGTTTCAAATCCGGCAGCTCTATGCGACGCGCGTCGCCGACGACGACGTATTCGATATAACCCTTGCGATCAACCAGCACGCCGATCTGGCGTCGCGTCTCGTGCGACAGCTCAGTCATGTGGCGGGCAAACTCCGGCGTCACGATCTGGTGCGGTGCGATGCGCCGGTCGTAAAGCTTCTGAATGCGGCGAAGCTGGTTCTGTTTCAACCCCTGCGTGTTACCGTGTACGTTACTGATAACTCTAATCCTCCAAAAAGCCTTCGGCCGTCAGCCATCAGCCATCAGCCTCTATTTGATGATTCAGCGCGGGCATCAGTTTTCCGGCCGCATCGCTGACGGCTGACGGCTTGTAGTTACAGGAATAGTGGAGCGAGCGGTAGGCGTCGGACGCTGTGTCGAACTGGTCTGTGTTGCTCTGCGCAGCTATGGCGCTTGGTCGCTTGAGCATTGCGATTTTGGTCGTCGAGCGTCGTCGTACCGAACAGGGAATGTTCGTCGGGAACATTCGTCTGTGCTCTCCAGCGGGCGCACGATACGACCTCGACGGCGGCCGATTATAGCATAGCGCGGGCGCAGTCAAGCATTGAAACCGAGGCGCGGGAACTTTTTATCGGCGGGCCGGGGATAAATCAGACGGGCCAAATTAGGGCAATAATATATTTGACTCACCAGAATCAATATGAAGGCATTTAGTTATCTACCAAGCTGCTTATATCAGGCGGGCTAGAAGATTCTGCAACTGGTCTAGGTCTTCTCCAAGGTAATGTATCCAATCATTGCCTTCAATATTCACGTCCGTGCCTTCTACATCCTTGCTGTATTTCTCAGGCATCACGACAAGCGGTGTATCCCCGTCATATTTCGCGTGTTCGCGGACTTTACGCCCCACTTTTAACAGTTCATCTACAGGCTTCCTGACGAGATTTACTAGCACTAAATCAGCGCGTATATGTCCATCGCCGACTCTTTCCAGCGCGTCTTCTTCATCTATCGCCACAATAACGCGGTAACCGTTCCTGCGTAGATTCTCCACAAGCGGTCTGCGCGTCTCGTCGTCTTCTTCGATGAGAAAGATAGTCGGCTGCTTCACCTGTTCGCTGTTCATCATTTGTTCTCCTTATTTGAACCGAGAACGATGGCACAGCCAATTTTATTTGTCAGTACAAATATTACCAACTCTTTTGTCCGTCGCTGGCCCAGAGTGTTCATTATGGACAATATGTGCTATAGTCTTTACGTACTTCAAACCGTTCTTTTTCAGAGCCAACACCCAACATCGGGACTAGCCTAACGACCTTCTCCTTGTGCTGCTTGCTGTCTTTTACGACTCAACGCACAGCCACAGAAAGGCTCAGTCCAATGTTTACTACTCTAGAAGCAGCCACTCAAACCGCAAATCGAATCCTCAACGCACTAACTCGTGACGAGTTCGAGCGCCTTGCCCTTCGTCTGGAATACGTCAAGATGCCGCTCGGCGAAATCCTTTGCCGTCCCAACGAACCCATCACTCACGTCTATTTCCCCAATAGCGGGGCTGTCTCTATCGTCTCCACTTTTGAGGATGGCGAAAGCGTTGAAGTCGGGATGGTAGGCAATGAAGGGATGTTCGGCGTCTGCGCCTTTTTGGGCAGCATTGCTACGCCGCTTGAAGCTATCGTGCAGCTTGAGGGTGACGGGTTGAGAATGCGTGCCGACGTGCTCAAGGCTGAGTTTAAGAAGGGCGGGCAGTTGCAGGACTTACTGCTCAGGTACACGCAAGCCTTCCTCACGCAGGTAGCGCAGGGCGCGGCATGTAATCGCGCACACGGCGTGGACGGGCGGCTGGCGAAGTGGCTCTTGATGAGTCAGGACAGGTCACACTCGAAGGAATTAGGCTTAACGCATGAGTTCATCAGTCAGATGTTGGGCGTGCGTCGCGCAGGCGTCACCGAAGCCGCAGGTCAACTCAAACAGTTGGGCTTAATAAATTACAGGCGCGGTAATGTCACTATCCTCGACCGCGAAGGGCTGGAAGCCGCATCTTGTGAATGTTACTCGATTCTGAAGAAAGAGTTTGCTCGCTTATTAAGCGGTAACGGTCACACGCTCTAAAATTAAAGCCTGCGCCCTGCTGTCCCTAATTACTACCTCTCTACTCCGTACCGTTTGGTGAGTCAAATATATTATTGCCCAAATTAGACATGCCGCGCGCCCGCGTCGTATCATGGCAAGCCTTAGAGGATTATGTGGAGAAGCCTTTGATGAGTAGAGCGGGGCGAATTGTGCGCGTTGATCCGCCGGCCGGGATTCCCGGCGGCGAAGTGGCGGTCGAATGCGCCGGCCTGGATACGAGCGAGATAAGGTCTTGCGCCTGCCTGTTCGGCGGCGAGCGGGCCCATTTGGTCGGGCTCTCGACCCGGCGCGCGCTGGCGCTCGTGCCCGAAGCGAGCGCGCGGGGCGAGACGAGTGTCGTGCTTGAAAGCGGCGGCCAGCAGAGCGAGGCTTCTACTTTCCTGGTGGGCAGCAAGCTGGCCGAAGACCTGCATCCGGTAGCCAATCCGGCTTTCGACCCGGACGACGGCTCTCTGTACGTGACGCGCTCGGGCTCTCGCGGCCAGCACTTTCCCGTCTCGATCTTTCGCATAGACCAGACGGGCCAGATAGCCGACTTCTCAGGCGACATCACCAATCCGACCGGCATAGCCTTCGACCATTCGGGGCAGATGTACGTGACGAGCCGCCTGGACGGAATCGTCTACCGCGTGACGCCGTTCAAAGAGGCCGTCGCGTTTGCGCAGAACCTTGGAGTGGCCACCGGCCTCGCCTTTGATCGCGAGGGGCGCATGTACGTCGGCGACCGCACGGGAACCATCTATCGCATCAACGGCATCGGAGAAGAAAAGGCTTGGGCCCAGCTTGAGCCGTCCGTCTCGGCCTATCACCTGGCGTTCGGGCCAGACGATGCGCTGTACGTGACGGGGCCGACCGTTTCGAGCGACGATGCCGTGATGCGTATTGACCAGAACGGGGAAGCGAGCCTCTTTTATCGCGGCCTGGGCCGGCCGCAGGGCTTGGCCTTCGACCGCGAAGGCAATCTTTACGTGGCGGCATCGTTGCGCGGGCGGCGCGGCATTGTACGCATCTCGCCGGACGCTGGCGAGGCCGAGGTGGCAGTGGCCGGGATGAACGTCGTCGGCCTGGCTTTCAGCGCGGCGGGCGACATGGTGGTTGCGACGGGCGACGCCGTCTACAGCCTGCCCCTCGGCATACATGGGACGCTCGTCGGCTAAAGCTTTTTTGACATCGACGAAATGCGCGTGCTACTTTGCCTCATCTGCTTGACGCTTTGACGGCGGGTTGGGTGGCTGCAAATGTTTGGCCCTGAGCTGATCGGACAATTAATCATTTACATGGTGGTGCTGGTCTTCGCGATCTCGGCGCACGAGGCGGCGCACGCCTGGATGTCTAATAAGTTCGGCGACGACACGGCGCGACTGCTCGGCCGCGTGACGCTCAACCCGGTAGCGCACACAGACCCTATCGGGACGCTGCTGATTCCCATTGCAGCCTTCATCTTCGGCCACCTCGGGGGGCCTGCGGCGAGCATTCCGCTGATCGGCTGGGGCAAGCCGACGCCCGTCAATCCTCTGCGCTGGCGCAATAAAGATGTGGCGAACGTAATGGTCTCCGGTGCCGGGATCATGGCCAACCTGACGATTGCCATCTTCGCCCTGCTGATCTTCAAGGTCTTACAGTACACGGGGCTGGGGATGGCAATTTCGGAGACGCTGCGCACTCCCGTAGTGATGTTCCTCTACTTCTCGCTGGTGATGAACGTCTCGTTGGCGATCTTCAACTTGCTGCCGTTTCCTCCGCTCGACGGAAGCAAGATTCTTGAGACCTTTTTGCCCGAAAGCTTCCGCCCCATTCTGAACGTGATGGAGCAGTATGGCTTTATGATCTTGATGGTGTTGATGTACATGGGCTTTTTCCGCGCCATCTTCGGCCCCGTACAGATGTTTCTTGACTTCCTGCTTGACCTTTGAATTGCTCCGTGAGCGGCGCTGGCAAGGGGCCCCGAGCGCCGACCTGTTTGGATCTCATGCGAAAGCGAATTTTTAGCGGCGCACAGCCGACCGGCGAGCTTCACCTGGGCAATTACCTGGGCGCGCTGCGCAACTGGGTCGAGTTGCAGCGCGAGTACGAGAGCTTCTTCTGCATAGTCAACCTCCACGCCCTGACCATTCCGCAAGACCCGCAAAGGCTGGCGGAGAAGACCAGGGAGCTGGCGCGCATCTACCTGGCCGCAGGCATTGACCCGGAGGTCTCGACCGTCTTCATTCAATCCGATGTCGCGGAGCACGCCGAGCTGACCTGGATACTGAACTGCATCACGCGCATGTCCGAGCTTGATCGCATGACGCAGTTCAAGGAGAAGGGGCGCAAGCAGCGCGAGAACACAGTGGTCGGACTCTTCGACTATCCGGTGTTGATGATCGCGGACATCCTGCTCTACCAAACAGACCTTGTGCCCGTCGGCGAAGATCAAAAGCAGCACCTTGAGCTGACGCGCGACATAGCCGTGCGCTTCAATCGCGACTACGGCGAGACCTTCCGCGTGCCCGAGCCCTTTATCCCGAAGGTCGGCGCGCGCATCATGGCCCTGGACGACCCCACGAAGAAGATGTCCAAGTCGGACGAGAGCCCGCACGGAAGCATCCTCCTGCTCGATGACGAGGATGCCATCAGGCGTAAATTCAAGCGCGCCGTGACGGACTCGGGCACGGAGATTCGCTTTGACCCTGAGCGCCCGGCCCTGACGAACCTGCTGACGATCTATCAGTTGTTGACCGGCAGGGAGCGCGCGGAGATCGAAGAGCACTTCGCCGGGAAGGGTTACGCGCAACTCAAGTCTGAGCTGGCAGACGTGACCATAGAATTCCTCGCCCCCTTTCAAAAGCGCATGAGGGAGATTGACGACGCTGAGCTTGATCGAATCCTGAGCGCAGGACGTGATCGCGCGCGCGCGGTTGCGCGCCCGACTTATGAAGAGGTCAGGACGCGCGTCGGCATCACGGGAGCGCGCTCCTCGAAGGACTGAAAAGCTTGGAGAGGATTATGAACGAGACACCGGAGCCGTCGGCGGGCCCTGCCACTAATGCCACTAGCCAGCAGGGCTCTCAGCAGCCGCCGCCCGCAACCATCAGCGTCGCCGGAGCGCGCCCGGAGATTATGGCCGACGCGAGCGGCGATTCGCTCAGGCTCGTCCTCGGCGAGTTCGCGGGGCCGCTAGACCTGCTGCTCTACCTGATAAGGCAGGAGCAGGTGGACATCTACGATATTCCGGTCGCGCGCATCACCGACGAATATCTTCGCTACTTAGAGTTGATGCAGGAACTAGACATCGCCGTCGCCGGCGATTTTTTAGTGATGGCGGCCTCACTTATCGAGATCAAGTCGCGCATGCTCCTGCCGCGCGACCCGCTCGCCGAAAGCGCGGAAGAAGCGGAAGACGACCCGCGACGCGAGCTGATTAACCAACTGCTCGAACATCAGAAATACAAGGCCGCCGCGCAGATGCTCTGGTCGCGCGCCACTGTCGAGCAGGCCGTCTTTCGTCGTGCCGAGATCGAGACGGACAAGCAGAACCCGGAAATCTCTGTCGCCCTCTTCGATCTGCTGAAGGTCTTTCAGCAGATTCTCGCGCGTCGCAAGGAAGAGGTCTTGTTGGAGATCGAGCGCGACGAGATGACGATGGCGGAGATGCTCGAACGCCTGCGCAACATGGTCTTGTCGGCGGGCGAGCTGAACCTTATCAAGTTTTTCGGGCGCGCACGCTCGCGGCGCGAGCTGGTGCTGGCCTTTCTCTCCGTCCTCGAACTCGTACGGACGACGGAAATCTCTCTCATCCAGCGCGAGACCTTCGGCGAGATCATCGCCGTCGCCAGCGCCTAAACCTTTTTCTGAGCCGCAACCCTGACAGAAGCCATGACAGAAGAGATTAAAGAACAGGACGAAGCCCTCGTTGAAGACGACGACACCACGCTCGATGCAGAACTGCTGGACGACACGGGCGATGAACAGGAAGACGACGGCGTCATCATCCACGACGCGGACGCAGAGGATGCTCTGGAAGCCGCGCAGGCTTGGGCCACCGAGCAGGTGGTGGGCCAGGTCGAAGCTGAAAGCCCGGCGGAAGGGCAGGACGCGCCCCCTGGCGTGCGCAGCATGGCAGAACTGATGGCCATCATAGAGGCGCTCGTCTTCGTCTCGGACGAGCCCCTGAGCGCCAGGGCGCTCGCAGACGTGCTCAAGGAAGATCGCGGCTGGATAGAGACTGCTGTCGAAGAGCTGGCCCGCGAGTTCAACGAGCGCAACGGCGGGCTGCAACTGCGCGAGGTGGCCGGTGGCTGGCAGATCACCACGCGCCCCGAGCATCACGAGCACGTCCGCGCTTTCCTCAAATCGCGCCCCTCGGCCAAGCTCTCGCTCGCCTCACTGGAAACCTTAGCCGTCATCGCCTACAAACAGCCGATCACCGTCCCCGAAATTCTCGAAATACGCGGCGTGCAATCGCCCTCGGCCATCAAGACGCTCCTCGACAAGCGGCTCATCAAAGCCTGCGGCCGCAAGGAGACCATCGGGCGGCCCATGATGTACGGCACCTCTAAGGAGTTCCTCCTGCAATTCGGATTGAAAGACTTGACGGAGCTGCCGAGCATCGAAGACTTTGAAGACCTCGCGGGAGGAGCCTGAGAGCTGGAAGAGCGTTTACAAAAACTGATCGCCGCTGCCGGAATAGCTTCGCGTCGCCATGCCGAGGAGATGATTGCGGCGGGCGAAGTGACGGTCAACGGGCAGGTGGTCAAGACACTGGGCGCGAAGGCAGATCCCGCGCGCGACCACATCAAGGTGCGCGGGCGCTTGATTAATCCGGCGCTCAAGGGACGCGAGAAAATCTACGTGCTCTTGAACAAGCCGCGCGGCTATTTGACGAGCCTCGCCGACGCGGAAGGCCGCCCGCTCGTGACGGAACTGCTGCCGGCCTCCTTCGGTCGTCTTCATCCGGTCGGACGCTTAGACTTCAACACGGAAGGCTTGCTCCTTCTCACCAACGACGGCGAGCTGACAAACTACATCACCTCCGCTCGCAACGGCGTGGCGAAAGTCTACGAAGTGAAGGTCAAGGGTGTGCCTGGCGATGATGCCATAGAGCGCCTGTGTCGCGGAATAGTCTTAGATGACGGCACGCGCACAGCGCCCGCCGAGATCAAGCGGCTTGAAGAGTCCGAGACCAACTCCTGGTTCGAGGTCGTCCTGCACGAAGGGCGCAATCAACAGATTCGCCGCATGTTCGACGCCATCGGCCACTCCGTCTTAAAGCTGCGCCGCGTCCGCATAGGCTTCCTCTCGGACGAGCACCTCGCGCCGAAGCAGTGGCGGCATTTAACCGCCGCCGAAGTCTCTCGTTTTATGAAAGCGATGCGAAAGCAGTCGCCGCGCGCAGGCACGCCGAAAGGGCGCGCCGCCGGTCACGGCGGGCGACGAGATTAAGGTACAATAAGGCAGTGATGAGTGATGAGTGACAAGTGATAAGCAAGAGAGCTTTCACTCTTCACTTGTCACTCGTCACTCATCACTGTCTTTGGGGGTGTTATGGAATTTGAGCTGAACGAAGAACAGCAGCAGGTCAGGATGAGCGTGCGCGAGTTCGCCGAAGCGGAGATCGCGCCGCACGTCGCCGAGTGGGACGAGACGCAGCATTTCCCCGTCGAGCTGATTCCGAAGCTTGCGGAGCTGGGCCTGATGGGCGTCATCTTTCCCGAAGAGTATGGTGGCGCAGGGCTCGGCTACATAGAGTACGTCACCATCATCGAAGAGCTGTCGCGCGTGGACGGCTCGGTCGGCATCTCCGTGGCGGCGCACAATTCGCTCTGCTCGAACCACATCTACACGTTCGGAACCGAAGAGCAGAAGCGCAAGTACCTTGTGCCGTTGGCCCAAGGCGAGCACCTCGGCGCTTGGGGATTGACCGAGCCGAGCGCAGGCTCCGACGCTTCGGGTACACGCTCGACGGCCGTGCGCCGGAACGGCGGATGGATCGTCAACGGCTCGAAGAATTTCATCACGCACGCGATTCACGCCGATACTTGCGTGGCCGTGGCCTCGACTGATCGCTCGAAGGGGAATAAAGGGATCACGGCTTTCATCTTCGAGAAGGGGATGAAGGGCTTCGCGCCGTCGAAGAAGGAGAACAAGCTGGGGTTGCGCGCGTCGGAGACGGCAAGCGTGGTCTTTGAAGATTGCTACGTGCCGGACGAAAACAGGCTCGGAGCCGAAGGCGAAGGCTTCTTGCAGGCGATGCAGGTTTTGGACGGCGGGCGCATCTCGATTGCGGCCCTCGCCTTAGGCATTGCGCAGGGCGCTTATGAATCGGCCGTCCGCTATGCACGCGAGCGCGAGCAGTTCGGCAAGCCCATCTCCGAGTTCCAGGCCATACAGTTCAAGCTGGCCGACATGGCGACGCAGATCGAAGCCGCGCGCCTCTTGATGTACCGCGCCGCGTACCTCAAAGACCAGGGCAAGCGCGTGACGAAGGAGTCCTCGATGGCCAAGCTCTACGCCTCTGAGATGAGCGTGCGCGTCTGCGAAGAGGCGATACAGATTCACGGCGGCTACGGCTACACGAAGGACTATCCGCCGGAGAAATACTGGCGCGACTCCAAGCTCTGCACCATCGGCGAAGGCACGTCCGAGATTCAACGCCTGGTCATCGCCAAGCAACTGTTAAAGCAGTGACAAGTGACAAGTGACGAGTGACAAGCAAGAAAAAGCTTTTCTCTCGTCACTCGTCACTCGTCACTCATCACTGTCTTTATGGGTTCCACGTTGAGCGAAAGAGTGTTGGCGGGCGATGTGCGCGCCGTGGCGCGAGCCATCTCGAAGGTCGAGGACGGGGCAGAGGATGCTGCCGAGCTGATGAAGGCCGTCTTTCCGCGTACCGGACGTGGGGTCATAGCAGGCATCACGGGCTCGCCCGGCGCTGGCAAATCCTCGCTCGTGGATAAGCTGGCGCTGCTGTATCGCGAGCGCGAGGAGCGCGTGGGCATTATCTGCGTTGACCCGTCGAGCCCTTTCTCGGGCGGCGCAATCCTCGGCGACCGCATACGCATGCAGACGCTCGGGCTCGACCGGGGCGTCTTTATTCGTTCGATGGCGACGCGCGGCAACCTGGGCGGATTGGCCCGCGCAACCGTGGATGCCGTGGCAATCCTGGACGCTGCGGGCTACGAGCGTGTGATCGTCGAGACGGTCGGCGTGGGCCAGGACGAGGTCGAGATAGTCAAGACAGCGGACGTGTCCGTCGTCGTCCTGGTTCCGGGGATGGGCGACGACATACAGGCCATCAAGGCCGGCATCATGGAGATCGGCGACATCTTCGTCATCAACAAGGCCGACCGCGAAGGCGTCCTGCGCACGGAGAAAGAGCTGGAGGCGCTGCTGTCGCTGGCGGCGCGGCCCGACAGTTGGTATCCGCCGATTGTCAAGACCGTGGCGACCGAGAATAAGGGGATTGACGATCTGGCTGCGGCGATTGAGAGCTACTACCAGTTTCAGCGTGAAGGCAAGGCGACGGGCCCGCGCCGCCAGGCCATCGCGCGCTGGCGCATACTGGAACTCCTGCGCGAACGCTTGCTCGCGCGAACCCTCAGCGCCGATCAGGCATCAGAAAGACTCGATGCCCTCGCCGCAGAGGTGGCCGACAAGCGCCGTGACCCCTATTCGGCCGTCGAAGAGCTTCTAGCCTCCTTTGCTGCAACCCGTTAGACATGAAGGCCAGCGGAACGATAGATAAAATGAAGATTGACCATTTAGGGATTGCGACGCGCGGGTTGACTGAGGCGCTCCGGTTCTGGCGCGACGCGCTGGGCTTGGAAGTGACGGAGACGGAAGAGGTCGCGCAGCAGGGCGTGCGGGTGGCTATGCTGCCCGTTGGCGAGACGCGCGTCGAGCTGCTTGAGCCGACCGGCGACTGGTCGCCAATCGCCCGGTTTTTAGAGAAGAGGGGGCCGGGGCTTCATCACATAGCCGTGCGCGTTGATGATATTCGCGCGACCCTCGCGCGTTTGAAAGAGCAAGGACTGCGTTTGATTGACGAAGTGCCGCGCACGGGCGCGGGCGGCTGTCTGGTCGCATTTGTTCATCCATCATCGGCTCAGGGCGTGCTCCTCGAACTGGTCGAGCACACACCAGCCAGCCAACATTGAAAGGATACGTATTTTGAGTTCAACTACGAAAGCATGGATTGCCGCCGCCGTGGCGATTCTCTTCGCCGCCGGTCTGATCTACTGGCAGGTACAGGCGCGCCGCGCCGGGGCCATCACCCTCACTTCCGACGACATGTCGATGATCGTCAAGGGCCTGCCCCCCCAGGCCCAGATGCAGTTCGCATCGAACGAAGAGGCGCGCAAAGACCTGGCCAAACAGATTCGCCAGATGCTTGCGCTCGCCGAAGAGGCTAAGGCCGCAGGCATTGCTGATCGCCCTGAGATGAAGCGGCAACTGGAACTGATGCGCGCCGTCGTCATCGCGCAGAGCTACCTTGACCAGCAGCAGAAAGCCTCGCCCGGCACTCCGCCCTCCGCGCTCGTCTCAGACCAGGAGATCGAAGCCTTCTTTAAAGAGCCCGGACAGCAGGAGAAATTCGATCAGTTCATCAAGGACGTGCTCGCCAAGAATCCCATGATGGCGGGCCAGCAGATACCGCCCGAGCAACTGCAACAGGTCAGGCAGCAGATGGGCCAAGTCTTCATCGCCGAGCGCAAGGGCGTGGCCGCCGGAGTTGACCAGAAGCCGGAGGTCAAGCTTCAGATACTTCTTCAGCAGGCGCGGGCCCTCGCCGTCGAATACGCGCAGAAGAATCTGGCCGACCGCTCGAAAGCCACAGAGGCCGAGATCAACGCTTACCTGGCCAAACACCCTGAGCTTGATCCCAAGCAGGCGCGCGCCACCGCCGAAGAGCTTGTCCGTCGTGCACGCGCGGGCGAGAACTTCGACACGCTGGCCAAAGAGTATTCGACAGACCCGAGCAACAAGGATAAGGGCGGAGACCTCGGCTGGTTCGGACGCGGGCGGATGGTCAAAGCCTTCGAGGACGCAGCCTTCGCGCTTCAGCCCGGCCAGGTCAGCGATGTCGTCCAGACGCAGTTCGGCTATCACATCATCAAGATGGACGAGCGGCGCAACGGAACCAACGCACAGGGCCAGCCCGAAGAGCAGGTACATGCCCGCCACATCCTGCTCGCCTCGGGCGAAGGCGAAGAAGATAACCCGATGGGCCCACCGCAGCAGACGGCGCGCGACAAGGCCAAAGCCGCCATCGAGCAGGAGAAGGAAGAGAAGCTCATCAACGACATAGTCAATCGCTCGAACATCCAGGTCGCGGAGAACTTCTCAGTCACCGCGCCGCAGATGCCCGCCATGCCCGGCCTGCCTCCGGGCATGATGCCTCCCGGTGGAGGCGAAGAAGCAGCAGCAGCGCCCTCCGCGCCCGCTCATGGCTCGGGGACGAGCCCCGCTCCTCCTTCTGGGCAGCAGAGAGGGACGGCCTCAGGGCCGAAGCCGCCCGCCGCGCAGCAAGGCGGCGCGCGTCGCCGCACTCCCTGAAGATAGACTTTGAGCGAGGGCGGACGAGAGAGCCGGATGCGTTTCGGGGATTATCGTGTAGAGGTCGTGCCAGACACCGAATTTCGCCTCGACGGGGGCGCGATGTTCGGTGTCGTGCCGCGTGCTCTCTGGTCGCGGGTCTCGCCGCCAGACGAGCAGAACCGCGTTCGCCTGAACATGAACTGCCTGTTCGTCGAAACTCCAACGGAGCGCATCCTCGTAGAGACAGGCATCGGGGACAAGTGGTCTGAAAAGCAGACGGAGATGTACGGCATCGCTCGCGAGCGACCCCTGGGCCAACGCTTGCGCGACGTGACCGGCCGCGGCCCCGAAGAGATCACCATCGTCGTCAACACGCACCTGCATTTCGATCATGCCGGCGGCAACACGACCCTGGACGCCGCGAGCGGCCAGGTAGTGCCGACTTTCCCCAACGCTCGTTACCTGGTCTCGCGCGCAGAGTTCGAGCACGCCAACGCTCCGCACGAGCGCGACCGTGCCAGCTACCTGCCTGAGAACTGGCGGGCGGTCGAAGAGAGCGGCCAGTTGGAGCTGCGAGAGGCTGATTACGAGGTCGTGCCCAGCCTTCGCATGGAGACGGTCACGGGCCATTCGCAGACGATGCAATGCCTGCGATTGGAGCGCGCGGGCCGCACGCTTTACGGCTTCTACGACCTTGTGCCGACGGCCGCGCACGTGCCGCTCGCCTGGATCATGAGCTATGATCTCTATCCCGTAGAGACGCTCGAAGCCAAGCGACGGCTCCTGCCGCAGGCGGCACGCGAAGGCTGGGTCTGCCTCTTCTATCATGACCCGGAAGCGCCGCTCTGCCGTTTGACTGAAGACGGCGGGCGGCTGCGCGCGGTCGGCTATGAAGCGTGAAGATTTGCTGTAATGTTTCATCCACTTCAGAGTGAAGAGAGGAAAGGTATGGCGACAGCGCAGATCGGCATCATCGGCGGCAGCGGCCTCTACCAGATGCCGGAGTTGAAAGAGATAGAGGAAGTCAAAGTGGATACTCCGTTCGGCAGCCCGTCGGACGCGTTCATCACCGGCACGCTCGAAGGCGTGAGAGTGGCTTTTCTGCCGCGCCACGGACGCGGCCATCGCCTGACGCCTTCGGAGCTTCCGTTCAGGGCCAACATCTACGCCATGAAGCTGCTCGGGGTCGAGCGCATACTCTCGGCCTCGGCCGTCGGCTCTTTGCAGGAGCAGTACGCGCCGCTCGATATGGTCATCCCTGACCAGTTCTTCGACCGCACGCGCGCACGCGCGCAGGAGTCAACCTTCTTCGGCGAAGGCATCGTCGCGCACATCACCTTCGCCCATCCGGTTTGCGGCGAGCTTGGCGACGTGCTCGAAAGTGCTTGCGGGGCGGCAGACGTGCGCGTGCATCGCGGCGGGACATACCTGTGCATGGAGGGCCCGGCGTTTTCGACTAAAGCCGAATCGAACGTCTATCGCTCGTGGGGGATGGACGTGATCGGGATGACCAATCTGCAAGAAGCCAAGCTGGCGCGCGAGGCGGAAATCTGCTACGCCACGCTCGCTCTCGTCACGGATTACGACTGCTGGCACGAAGATCACGACGCCGTCTCGGTCGAAACGGTCGTCGAGTACCTGAACAAGAACGTCCGCAACGCGCAAATTATCATGCGCGAGGCAGTCCGCCGTCTTGCTGCACGGCCGCGCGGCTGCAAATGCGGCTCGGCCCTGAAGAATGCCATCTTCACCGCGCCTGAGCTTTGGCCCCCGGCGACAGCGAAGAAACTCGAAGCGATATTAAAGGCAGTGACGAGTGACAAGTGACGAGTGACGAGCAAGACAGCTTTTCTCTCGTCACTCGTCACTTGTCACTTCTCACTGCCTTACGGAGGTTTGTATGAAGAGAGTTGTTTTAATGATGGGGATGGTGGTGTTGGCCCTCGGGTTTGCGGCCCCTTCTGCGCGGGCGCAGAGCGGCGCGGTGCGTGGGCCAGACCCTTCGACTGTGCGCGACCCAGACCTGGAAAAGGATTCCTTGAAGAGCCTTGAGGCCGTGCGTCTCTATTTCAAGCTGAGGAAGGCTTACGTCGCGGCCCTAGACCGTTGCGAGGAGATCATCGCGGGCAATCCGAACTTCTCGCGTATAGACGAAGTGCTCTATTACGCCGGGGCGAGCAGCCTCTACCTGTCCGAACATAAGGGCAAGCAAGCGCCGAAGAAGGATATGACGCCGGATAAGTACCGCGAGGACGCGCGCACTTATCTCTCGCGCGTCGTACAGGATTACCCCGAAAGCGATTTTCGCAAGCTGGCGGAAAAAGAGCTGGCCCGCCTCGGGCCCAAAAAGTAAGCTGTGAGGAAACCTTTCAAGAGGAGCGATCAAACAATATGTCCCTGCTGGTGGTCGGGTCTGTAGCATTCGACGCCGTCGAGACTCCTTTCGGCAAGCGCGATAAGATGCTGGGCGGGTCGGCGTCACATTTCTCCATCTCGGCAAGCTTCTTTACGGACGTGCGGGTGGTGGGCGTCGTGGGCGGCGACTTCGGCCGCGAGGAAGAAGAGGTCTTCAATCTTCACGGGGTCAATACGAGTGACCTCGAACGCATACCGGAAGGGAGAACCTTTTTCTGGCGCGGCCGCTACGATTACGACCTCAACACGGCGCACACCCTGGACACGCAGCTCAACGTCTTCGCGGATTTCAAGCCGAAGCTGTCGGAAGAAGCGCGCCGCTCGCGCCTCGTTTTCCTGGGAAACATCCAGCCAGATCTTCAGCGCGAGGTGCGCGAGCAAGTGGGGGGCGCTGAGCTGGTCGCGCTCGACACGATGAACCTGTGGATTGACATTGCGCGCGAGTCGCTCCTGGAAGCGATCAAGCGTGTGGACGTTTTGATCGTCAACGATGCCGAGGCGCGTCAGCTTACCAACGAGCCGAACCTGATCCGGGCGGCGCGCGAGATTCTCTCCTGGGGCCTGAAGGCTTTGATCGTCAAGCGCGGCGAATACGGCGCGGCGCTCTTTACCCCGCAGACATACTTCGCCATCCCGGCCTACCCGCTCGAATCAGTCTTTGACCCGACGGGCGCGGGCGACACGTTCGCGGGCGGCTTCATGGGTTACCTGGCGAGCCAGGAACAGTTGGACGAAGCGGCCATGCGCCGCGCCATGATCTTCGGCTCCGTGATGGCCTCCTTCAACGTCGAGGAGTTCGGCACAGAGCGCGTCCAGCGCCTTACACACCAGGAGATCAACGACCGCTTTCGCGCCTTCAAGCAGATGACGCACTTCGAGGAGATTCCCTTCGAGCGCGCCATCGGCGCAGCAACAGAAAAGCAGTAAAGCAGGTGATTGATGCCGGATGAGTGGTTTGCATCCGCGCACGACGGCGCGCTACACTGGGCCGGTCTTTGCTGTCAAACAATATTCTAGCCGTAGTTCCGGGGAGAATTTATGTTCTGTCCTGTTTGCGAATCCGAATACGAGGCGGGCATTGAGCGTTGTCCTGACGATGGCTCGGAACTGGTCGAGCACTTGACCACGGAGAACACCTTGCGCGACCACAGCGAGGCGCGTTTTGTGCCCCTGCATAACGTCGGCTCTCCGGCCGAGGCCGAGATGGTCAACGACATACTACGCCAGAACGGTATCCGCTCGGCCGTGCAATCGGGCGGCATGGACGCCTTTTCGCCGCTTCTTTCTTCGACCTCTCCGGGCGCAGTCGTCCTTGTGGACGAGCGCGACCTGGATCGCGCGCAGGAACTCTACAACGCCTTCTTCGGCAGCGACACGACGCCGCTCACAGGCACGACGCTCGAAGAGGACACGGAAGAAAATGCAGAATGACGGACGCGATTCTGGTTTTGATGACGGCCGGGAGTAAGGAAGAGGCTGCGCGGCTGGCGGAGATGCTGGTCGGCGCGCGGCTCGCCGCCTGTGTCCAGATCATGCCGGAGATGGAATCCATCTATCACTGGCAGGGACAGATCAAGCGCGACCCGGAACTGCTGCTGCTGGCCAAGACCACGCAGGCTAAATTCGAGGAGCTTGAGCGAGAGGTGCGCGCCCTGCACAGTTACGAGACGCCGGAGATCATCGCTCTGCCCATCATGGCAGCTTCCATACCTTACCTCTCATGGCTGACTGAAACGGTCGAGCCGCAGCGCGCGGCCGCAGCCGATACCGGCGAGCAGGACGAGGACGCGGCGACTGATGAGGGACGCTAGAACGTCTCGCTAGGAGATTTCGCTCGCGTATTCGTCCGAGACTGTTTTGTCGAGCTTGCGCAGCGAGTCCTGGCTGCGACTGATGATCTCGACCACCTCTGCCGGCGAGTCCGTCAAGTGTAGCCGCCTGAGGTCTTCTTCCACGATCTTGCCCTCCCTGAGCATCACGCCCTTGAGCCACTCGATCATCCCGGCCCAGTAATCTGAGCCGAATAAGACGACGGGAAAGTTCTTGATCTTGTGCGTCTGGATGAGAGTCAGCGCCTCGAACAACTCGTCGAGCGTGCCGAAGCCGCCGGGAAAGATGATGAAGCCCATGCTGTACTTGACGAACATGGTCTTGCGCACGAAGAAGTATTTGAAGGTCAGCGAGCGCGTCAGGTATGAATTAGACCTTTGCTCGAAGGGCAGCTCTATGTTGCAGCCGATGGAGAGACCGCCCGCCTCGAACGCGCCCCTGTTGGCCGCTTCCATAATCCCTGGGCCGCCGCCCGTAATGATCCCGAAGCCCGCGCGCACAAGGAGCGCAGCCGTCTCCTGCGCGGCCCTGTATTGAGGGTCTTCCGCAGAGGTGCGCGCCGAGCCGAAGATGGCTACGGCGCGCGTCACCGAAGCCAGGTTGTCAAAGCCTTCGACGAACTCGCCCGTGATGCGCAGCACGCGCCATGTGTCTGAGCGCGTGAAGTCCTCCTGCTTAGGCGTCTCAAGTAGCTGCTCGTCCTGCGTGACCTTCGGGCCCGGCCGCACATCCCTTTCGTCTTCTGACATCAACGCTCCCCCTCACATAGCCATGATGTTGTAGCCACAGTCCACATGTATTACTTCGCCGGTTATTCCGGATGAGAGGTGGCTACAGAGGAAGAGCGCAGTATTGCCGACCTCGCGCGCTTCGACGTTGCGCCCGAGCGGCGCGCGCTCCGCATGATGTTTGAGCATGAGCCCCATGTTCGCCACCCCGCGCGCCGACAGAGTATTGATCGGCCCGGCGCTGATCGCGTTGACTCTGACGCCGCGCTTGCCCAGATCGGCCGCCAGGTAACGCGTGCTCGCCTCAAGCGCAGCCTTCGCCACGCCCATCACGTTGTAATTGGTCACGACCTTCTCCGCCCCGTAATAGCTCATCGAGACCACGCTTCCGCCCTCCGTCATCAAGGGCAGAGCGGCGCTCGTCACTGTGACCAGGGAATAGGCGCTTACTTCCAGGGCCGTGAGAAAGTCTTCGCGGGCCGTCTCGACGTACGCGCCCTCAAGGGCTTCCTTCGGAGCATAGGCGACGCTGTGAATGAGAAAGTCGAGACGGCCGAACTCCTGGCCCACGCGTGCGAACGCCTCCGTGACCTCTTCCTTTTTGGTCACGTCGCAGGGCAGGACGAGAGAGCCCGCCATGTCGCGCGTCAACCCTTCGACGTTCTCTTTCAGCCGTTCGCCTTGGTATGTAAAAGCCAGGCGCGCGCCCGCTTCGTGCAGGGCTTGCGCCGTGGCCCACGCGATTGACCTCTTGTTGGCGACGCCGAAGATGATGCCCAGTTTGTCTTGTAGCATGTCAGCTCTCGCTCGAAAGTGTTTGTCGGTTTAGCGTCCGATCTTTGTTGTCCGGTCTCCGGCGACCGTGTATCTGAGTACATGCGTGTGCGTCACCTCTTCGGGGCTGCCTTCACCCTCAAACTCAAGCCTGAACCCGTCCCTTCTGACTTGAAGCTTGTAGGGCAGATCATTGTCACGCAGGTAGATGGAATCTTCGTCACTCAGGATGGTGCGTGGCCGGAACGGGTCTGCGCCCAGGCGAAAGACCTTGTACCTGATGCTTTGCCAGTTAGAGCTGCACCACGGGTTAATGCTGGCCGTGACGACAAAGAAATCCCCTTGCGCATCCGGAGGCGAAATCGCATATTGAAACTGGCCCTGCCCGCCGCTCACCTCGTCGTAGTCGTTCGACTCCTGTGCGAGCACGAGCCGCCATTCAGAGTCCTCATATTTGAACAGGTAGAAAGAGGTGTCTTCGCCGCAGTTGATGCCGAGCGTGGTGGTCAGCACACGAAGCTCAGGATGGCCTGCGACATCTTCGACCGTGATGCCGTAGATGTCGCCGTAAGCGTAAGGCTTTTGAAAATAGCCGTCGCTATAGGCTATGTCTTCCCACTTCCGAACAGGGACGCCCGCGCCTTTCAACCGCTCCAGGATGTTTGTCTGAACAGTCCGCGCCGGGATGGAAGTCCTTTCCGGGTTGGGTGTGTTCTCACTATGAAATAATTCGATCAGTTGATGCTTGAGGCGGGTGAGAAGCGGTTTGGCGGCTGGCGCAATCCTGTTGTCGAAATGCTCCGTCTCGATCCGGCGCAAGCTCTCGACAGTCTCGGCAATCAAAGCCGCCTGGGCTTTGGCTGGAAGGCCGGGCCCCAATAGAGGTGCGGCGGCCTCATCCTGAACCCAGCTTTGACGAGTGTGCAGCGAACGAAGAGGGGCCGTCAGCCTGATGGCCCCTAAGCCGAGGCCGAAGCAGAGAAGCGCGACGGTGAAACGGAAGATAAGCTTTCGCATGCGAGTCTCCCTTACATGACAATCATATCTAAAGCCGTCTCCGCTTATAGTCACATGACCGGCGGCCGGCAGCCGTGGCAGCCACACTCCATTGTTGCGGCCGCCACAGCCCCGGACTTTCGCCTCTCAGGCTCTCAGGCTTCAGGCCGCGACGCTCTGCGGCTCGTCTGTCATCAGGCGCTTGTACTCGCCGCTATCCACCCACTTGAGAATCTCAGAGACGCGCCAGACGGGAAACGGGTGCGTCATGCCTGAAGTGATGATGTCGGCCCAGAAGCGGTCGAGCGCCTTCTCGTCGTAATTCTTCTGGAAGTCGCGCGCCTGCGCCAGAAACTCCTCGTAATCCATGCGCGAAGCGAATGTGCCGCCGCACAGCTTCATCATCGTGCGACCGATGACGTGCGGGTCTTGGGTGACCAGCAGGGCCGCGCGGTCGCAGGAAAGCTCGGCCCTGCGGGCCCAGGCCAGAAGCGCCGCACGCATTGTGCCCGTCAAAATCTGCGTCACGATAGCGGCAATCGGGGCGGAGGCCAGGGCCGCGCTCGCCAGCGCCTCGATCAAACGGGCCGCCGTCAGGTACAGGACGTGTTCGGCGTGTATGTGGCCCACTTCATGCGCGACCACGGCGAGCACCTCTTCGTCCGTCAGCCGTTCGAGCAGGGATGAATGCAGCACTATCACGTGGCGGCGCACCCCGCCCGTGAAGGCGTTGACGATGGGGCTCTGCTGCACGAACAGCTCCGGCATGTCTACGCCGAGCGTAGTGCAGGCGACCTGTAGCTTGGCATAGAGGTCTGGGCATTGTTTGGGTGTGACCTTGACGGCGCTCGCCGTAAAGATGACGCGGATGGCCGATTCGCCCGTCACTTCCAGCAGCTTCTTGAGGGCCGAGTCAATCCCCGGAATTGTGCGCAGGGCAGCGAGGGCGCGGCTGTCTGCCGGATGCACATAATCATGCTTGTCAAGCTCTGCGAACTTCTTGTGCGGCTTGTCCGACAAGGGCAGGCGACAACGCCCGCACTTGGCTGTGCCTCCTTCGGGGCGCGGTTGGTTCAACTGGCCGCAATAGCGGCAGCGGACGGAGTCCTGTCTGTTGTCGGTCGGGGCGGGTTCAAAATCTGCCATGCTCTTTATTTCCTTGTCTGACAAAATAGCGCGGATAGCTTTTCCGAGAGACGCTTCGTGATCGGCCGTCCTGGCGCAAGTACCGACGATTATAAGAAAGCCTTCAGCGATCAGCAATCAGCCGCCGGCTCTAATGCTTGAAGTGGCGCACGCCCGTAAAGAGCATGGCGAGCCCGTGCTCGTTGGCGGCGGCGACGGTCTCTTCGTCGCGCACGGAGCCGCCCGGTTGAATGATGGCTGTGATCTTGTGTTTGGCCGCCTCGTCAATGCCGTCGCGGAAGGGAAAGAAGGCGTCGGAGGCGAGGACTGAGCCGGCGAGCGGCAACTGCGCGCGCATCGCCCCGATCTTGACGGAATCCACGCGCGACATCTGGCCCGCGCCGACACCCACGGTCTGCCCCTCGCGCGCGTACACGATGGCATTCGACTTGACGTGCTTGCACACAGTCCAGGCAAACAGCATCGCGCGCACTTCCTCCTCCGTCGGCGCGCGCTCAGTGACGACCTTCAGCTCTGACGGGTTCAGCCGGTGCGAGTCGCGCGTCTGGACGAGCATCCCTCCGGTGATCTGCTTGTATTCCAGCCCGGCCGCACGCTCCGTCGAGCCCGCGCGCAGCACGCGCAGGTTCTTCTTCGTCTTCAAAGCTTCCAGCGCAGCACCGTCATAATCAGGCGCGATGACGACCTCCGTGAAAATCTCGGTGACGGCGCGCGCCGCCCCTTCGTCAACCTTGCGATTAAAGGCTACGATTCCGCCAAAGGCCGAGACGGGGTCGGTTGCGAGCGCGCGGCGGTAAGCCTCTTCGAGCGATTGGCCCAAGCCCGCGCCCGCCGGGTTCGTGTGCTTGATGATAGCGCACGCCACTTCGTCGAAATCGCAGACCAATTGCCATGCAGCATCCGCGTCAACATAGTTGTTGAAGGACATCTCCTTGCCGCCGAGCAATTCGGCCTGCGCGACGCCGCCGTGCGCGCTCATGTGATAAAGAGCGGCGCGCTGGTGCGGGTTCTCGCCGTAACGTAGATCACTCGCCTTGCGTATAGTCCACTGAGCGTAATCCGGAAGGGAGTCAGCCTTTTCGATGGCCTGCGGGTCTGGAATAACAATACCGCCGCCTCCTCCGCCCTGCGCGACTGAAGCAGTTCCGCCTGTTCCGCTTCCTCCCACGACAGCGTGTATGCCGGTGAAGGGTTGTTGATCTCTCCCGGACGAAAGATATGCTGAAACAAACAGGTCGTACATCGCCGTTCGACGGAAAGCATAGGTCGCTAGATCGGAGCGGCGTTGGAGCGAGGTCGCGCCGCCCGTTCTCTGCATCTCTTCGATGACTTGCGCGTAATAATCGGGCGAGACGATGACAGTCACGTCACGGAAATTCTTCGCCGCCGAGCGAATCATTGCCGGGCCGCCGATGTCTATCTGCTCGATGGCTTCTTCGAGCGTCACGCCCTCGCCTGCGACCGTTCGCTCGAACGGGTAAAGGTTGACGACAACCATGTCAATCGGCTCGATGCCTTGCTCGCGCATGGCCGCGAGGTGCTCCGGGTTGTCGCGCAGGGCGAGCAGGCCGCCGTGTATGCGCGGATGCAAAGTCTTAACGCGGCCGTCCATCATCTCCGGAAAGCCCGTCACGTCAGAGATGTCGCGCACGGCTATCCCGGCATCACGCAGCGCACGAGCGGTTCCGCCCGTGCTGATGATCTCTACCGAGAAGCGCAGTAACCCGCGCGCAAATTCGACGATGCCGGTCTTGTCCGAGACGCTCAAGAGCGCACGGCGAACCGCGCGCAAGCCTTCTCTGTTCTCTTCACTCATCACTCATCACTTCTTTAAATTGTAAGTCTCACGCAGTTGATGTATGCGCAGCTTGCGCTTGCCTGAGACGGGGTTGATCGTTACGCGATGTGTGCGCCCGTCGCGCGCAAGCTCGCCCGGATAATAGCCCAGGACGTACTGTGCGCGCAGGTCTTCTTCGATGGCGCGGAAGATGGGTGTCAGGTCGTACTCGGCGCGCGGGTCTAGGGCGGACTTCGGGTCGCCGACTCGGAAGTAAGCGCCGCCCGTGCGCTCGGCCAGCTCTCGAAAGCCTTTGGCGGCGGGACGGGCGACGAGACTACTGTCGCTTGCCATGAAGGATAAGAGATGAATGACGTAGAGCGAGACGCCACGCGCGCGCGCCTCGCCGATCACAGCGTCGGCCCTGGTAGTGCTCGCAGTGTCAAGGCCGTCGCTGAGCAGGACGATGATGCGGCGCTCGGAAGGGTCGCTCGCGCGAGAGTCGAAGGCTCGCACGGCCGTGGCGGCGGCGTCGAAGATGGCCGTGTGCTGTCCGGCCACGGCGGGCAGGGAAAATCCTTTGCGGGGCTCGCGGGCGTCTGCTGTGAAGGGAACAACCAGTTCGCTCTTCTCTGAGAAGCGCAGGACGGCGACCCTTGAGCCGCGACCGAAGCGAGAGAAAAGGGCCAGTGCCGTCTCACGTTGGTGCGTGATAATGTCGCGGGCGCTGCCCGAAGAATCCAGGGCGAAGAGGAGCGCGACTCGCTCTGTCCCGGCCGCGAAGTATTCCACACGAACAGCTTGCCCGTCATCAAGCACAGTGAAATCGGCTTGCGCGAGTCCTGCGACGCGGCGGCCTTGCCCGTCTGTGACGAAAAATGGGATGGTCAGGAGGTCTGTGCGGACTCTGACCACTTCTGCGGGGTCGTCGGGCGTCGTCTGCTGCTGTTGTGCTGAGACGGTGACGCACAAGGCGGCTAATGAGAGCAGTAAAGAAGGGGCTCGGAGAAACAGGGTGCGGGGCCGGGCTTTGAGCAGGGCTTGAGCGCAAGTGCGCGACCCCGACGGATTCCGTTTAAGCGTTGCGGGACGCAGAAGGGTCATGCCGCGCGTCCGGGCTAAAACAGGAAGCGCCCGAACAGCAGGATGCTCAGGATCAAGGCGATGGTGATGACTATGATCTTGACCAGACTCACGTTTGATTCCTCTCGGTCGAAAACAATCAAAAGGGCCCTGAAAACAGGAGGCGAGACGAGCGAAACGCATTGTAGTGGCGAGCGCCGCCGACTGTCAACGCGACCGCGCCCGCCCTGCTGATGCCTATGACAAAAGGCTTGTACGCGGGACGGGCCGCCGTGGTTCGATTTATTTGGCGCTTGAGAGCGTGGGCTCTCTTTCGCGTTATTTGAAGCGGAGGGCCAGCCGCCCGCTCAAAAGACGCGGCGGGCCGACGTGCGTGCCGCTAAAGACCGACTCGAAGTTGTAAAGATACAGCTCGTTGGTCAAGTTCTGGATGTCGAATTGGAGGTTGAGCGAGGTGCGCTCCTTGCGCAGCAGGTCAACCCCGATGGAGAAATCCAGAATGGTGCGCGGACGCACGCGACCGCGCTGGAAATCTATCTCGTCGTAGAGACGCGGGTCGAAGCCTTGCGCAGTGAAATCTGCCAGCGTCGTGCCCGGCTCGACATCTGTCGGATAACCCGAATCGTAGCGCCCGCCGAAAATGGCGTAGATGCCAGAAGGCTTGTGCGTATAGCTGAGCTGGAATTGCAGAGAGTTGCGCTGGTCGTGATCGTTGGCGAAGATCAGGCCCGGCTCGTCCAGGCTCTCGACCGCTTCGCCCAGAAACAGCCCGCCGTTGATCGGCGTCACGCCGTAGGCCCGCGCGTTGGCGTAAGAAGCGAAGCCACGAAAGCCCTTAATGTCCGTCGTCTCAAGCCTTACCTCCGTGCCCGTCACGCGCCCCGAAGAGATAGAGATCGGAAAGATAACGCCTGTGTCGAAGAACTGATCCTTATCGCTGAAGTTCGTAATGCGCTTCTGATAAGCCATCATGTTGAGACGAAGGTGGCCCGAAAGCTGCTGCTGCACGCCCAACTCGAAGACGTTCTGCTTATCGGGCCGGATGGGGCGCACACCCGACTGGCCTTCAAGCACGGCGAGCGGCGAAAGCGCAGCCGCCTCAGGGGAGCTTGCGAGCAGAATGTTTTCGGCCGGAGGCGGCTGGAAAAAGCGGTTGTAGGAGGCGCGCAGCGTCGTCTGTGTGCGCGGGATGTAATAGCCTATGGCTATGCGGGGGCTGAGGGCCCCCTCGCTGATGATGAGCCTGTAATGGTCGTAGCGCAACCCGGCCGAAACCGTCAGGTTGCGAACCGGCGTGAACTGGTCTTGCACGTACAGGCTCACCATGCGTCCAGTCCTGCGCCCGTCGAAGAGGAATGGTCGAGCGGCCGTAAAAGCATTGACAGGGTTGGGCACGCTCTCGCCATTCTCGTCCACCAGGTCTGCAAAAGGGTCTGTCGTGTAGAAGCTGAACTGCTCGCGCACGGGCGTCCAGGTGAGCTGGCCTCCGAACTTGATATTGTGCGAGCCGTGTATGAGAGAGACGGAAGCTATGCCGCCCGTGTTTTGCAGGCTGCGATCCTGCGCGGCGACGACCGGCGTGGATTCCGGATTACTGGTCAGCCGCGCCGTATTGTAGCGATTGAAAAAAGAGAATTGGCCCAAAGCGTTGGGCGAAAAGATGTGCTCGTAGGTGATGAACTGCGAGCTGTTGCGAAGACGCTGGCGCTGATCCTGGCCCGCTATCTCCTGCTCAAGGCGATTCGGAACCTGGAAGTTAGAGCCGCCGAAGAGAAACGTCCCGCGCAGAGAGTTTCGTTGATCGAACTGATAGTCGAGGCGAAAGAAACCTTTGCCCGTGCGCCCGAAGTTGTGAAAGTTTTCGATGGTCGCCGGGTCTAGGAAGCGTTGCGTCGTGGTCGCCGTCAGGTTCGTGAGAAAGCCGAACTTTCCCGTGCGCGTGGAGAAGTCCGCGCCGACTTCGCCCGTCGAAAAGCTGCCGCCGGAAAAAGTCAGCCCGCCCTGCGTCGGAGTCTCAAGACCTGAGCGCGTGTTGACGTTGACGACCGCTCCGAGCTTGTCGCCGAACTCGGCCGGGATGCCGCCCGTCATCACTTCCACGGTGCGCAGCGTGCGCGCGTCCAAACTTGTAGAGAAGATGGCCGACAGGTTGTCGGTGATGGGGACACCGTCCACTACGTACTGGACTTGCGATTCGGAGCCGCGCGGGTGAAGGCGGCCGTTATCGTCCGGGGCTAGGCCGGGCGCTGAGGCGACGATTGACTCGATGCCGCGCGAGGGGGCCGCGCCCGCCTGGTGCTCTATGACCGATTGAGAGATGTCCGTATCGGAAGAGATTTTGTCATGCTCTGCATGATCTTCGCCTGCCTCGACCGTCACCGTCTCGGTCGTCGCGCCGACGGCGAGCTTAATGTCGAGGCTGGTCGGCACGGCGCTTTCCAGGTCAACATGCTGCTCGGCTGCCTGAAAGCCTGCGGCCTCTATTCGCACGAGGTAGCTGTTGAAGGGAATGTTGACGAGCTTGAAGCTGCCCTGGGCGTCCGTCTGCGTCGTCTGTTGATAGCCCGTGACGGTCTGGCTCACGGTCACGCTCGCGCCCGCCACGAGCGCCCCGTTAGGGTCTTTCACTGTGCCCTGAATAGTGCCGATGCGCGTTTGCGCGCCGGCCGAGACGGAAACGAGGAGCGGCGCGCAGAGAAGGAGCGCGATAAAATAGATGCTGGTTCGGTAATTCATCATGATTGCCTCTCTACGAAATATTAAGGAGCCGGAGCGCCGGGTCGCCGGCGGTGCGCGGCTTCAATCATCAAACGCGTGGCTTGATGTAGATCGAAGACGGCAACCGAAGCGCCCGAACATGGCTTGTTGAAGAGATGCGCGCCCTGAGGGCGCACTCTTCGCGTGCGGCTTAGAGTAGAGAGGCAGGTGGTGGAGCGCGGCCGCGCCGGGCCCTGCTCGTCGGAGAAAGATAGGAGACGGAGCCCGCCGCCGTCAGCGTAAACTGCTCGGGCGGCGGGGCCGTCCAGGGCAGCGCGCTGAAGAGCGTCTGGGATAAGTGCTGGTGAAGCTGGCAGACTGCGCAGTCGTTGCGCGTGAGCGTCTGCTGCGAAGAAGAATCAGTCCCGCCGGAATCGCTCGCCGACGGCGTTGCTGTCACCGCTTCGGCTCGCGTGGACGAAAGCCCGCCGTGCTTGTGCAGAATCTCAGCCGTCGCGCCGTGAAGAATCAGGGCGAACAGGAGAAAAGCCAGAGCGCGCGTCACGGGCCCATGCCGGCGGCTCGATCTTGATTCGGTCTTACTGGTCACTGCTTGAAGCTTTATGTTACAGTCCGATCAATTCTATGGAATTTAAACACCTGCGCCTGCCGCTGTCAATTCGCTCTCCGCGCCGCGCCAGTCTCTCGTTGCTAATCCTCATGGCCTGCTGCTGCGTGAGCGTGAGGGCGGAGTCCGTTAAAGCCACGATCAGCGTCCTACAGGCTTCGCCGCCGCGCTTGAAGGTCGAAGGAGAGCGCGCAGGCGCGACAAACATCTGGTCTTTCCGCAACGTATATGCCTCCGTCATAGGCATCGGCGAGCGTATAGAGAACCTGACGCTGGCGGATGCCGGGGGCGGCGTCGTCTCCGTGCGTAAGCTCGCGCCGGGAGAGTGGAAGTCGGAGAGCCCTGCCACCAGATTCAGCTACGAAGTGAAGCTCGACGCGCCGGAGATGGCGACCGATGCCGCCTACGTCTCCTGGCTCAACGCCGATCAGGGATTTCTGATGCTGGGAGACTTGCTACCGCTCTCAGGAGACGGGAAAGCTACGAGCGCCACCATGCTTCTGGTCTTACCGCCCGGCTGGAACGCAGGCACGACCGAAACGAGGGAAGCTGCCGGGCGATATGAGATCAAAGACGCGGAGCGCGCAGTCTTCTTCGTCGGCCGCGCCTTGCGCGAGCGGCGCTCGTCCGTGGGCCCAATGGAGTTTAGCTTCGTGACGACGGGCGAGTGGGCCTTTACGGACGAAGACGCTGCGCGCATGGCCTCAAGCATTCTCAAAGAGCACGCCGAGACGTTCGGCGGAAGCGTACAGGGGCGCGTGATGCTAGCCCTCTCTCCGTTCCCGCGCCCCCTCGGCCTGGAACGCTGGAGCGCCGAGACGCGCGGGCGCACAGTCATGCTTCTCTCTGGACGCTCGCCCTCGAAAGTCGCCGCCCTGGCCCGTTTGAGCGTGCCGCTCACGCATGAGCTATTTCACCTGTGGGTTCCCAACGCCCTTGCGCTCGACGGAGAGTACGGCTGGTTTTACGAAGGCTTCACGATGTATCAGGCGATGAGAGCCGCAGTAGAGTTGAACCTTCTCATCTTCGAGGATTTTCTGGACGCCGTCGGGCGCTCCTTCGATGCCTACGCTACGGCGCGCGAAAGGGATAAGCTTTCGCTCGTCGCTCAATCGGAGCGACGCTGGACGGGCTCGCCTGCGCTCATCTATCAGAAGGGAATGCTGGTCGCATTCCTCTACGACCTGACGCTGAGGCAAAGCAGCGGCGGCAAGCGCTCTCTGGACGATGTCTATCGCGCCCTCTTTCGCAAGCATCGGTCGGAAGAGGCGAGGACTGACGGCAACAGGGCAGTCCTGGACGCCTTGAACGAACAGGCCGAGATGAGAGATTTTACGAGGCGCTACGTGGAGAGCGCGAGCCCGATTGATCTGGCGGCAGCCGTCGCGCCCTTCGGCCTGCGAATCGAGAGCGGAGGCGTGCGCACGCATCTCTCTGTCGCAGGTTCTTTGAAGCGCGAGCAGCGCGATTTATTACGCAAATTCGGGTACAATGCGGAATCGCGCGCCGGGCACAGGCACATTCAAGGCGCAGGCCAATAATATTCCACAGTCATTAATCGAGTCGGAGCGAGTTAAACTCTAGTGAGCGACCAGCGAAAGATACAGCAGCTTAGATTAATCCTTCTTCTAGCCATCGCCGCTGTCGCGACCGGCTGCAATACGCTCGCGAAAAAAGATGAGACGGGCGTCGTTATAGCGCGCCGCGCTCAGGTGCGCAGCTCGACCGCAGTCGTCGCCGCAGACCTCGTCGAAGTCAATCGCGGCGATGTCGTTGACATCCTCGATTCAGACACGGTCGAAGAAACAAAAGAACGCTGGCTGCGCGTCCGCGCCCACGACGAAGAGAACACTGAAGGGTGGATCGAGGCGCGAAACGTCATGCCCCTCGAAGTGCTCGACCGCTCGCGCAAGCTCGCGGAAGAAGATAAGGATACGGCTGCTCAGGCTACAGGACAGCTACGCGCCAGCACTAATCTGCGGCTCAGCCCCGACCGCAGCAACAGCGATAATATCCTGATGAAGCTTGAGAGCGGCTCAAGCTTTGAGATCGTCGGCTGGAAACGTGTGCCGAAGCCTAAGACGGAAGAGGCTCCCGAAAGCGATGTCGCGCCGAAGGCCGGGACAGCCCAGCAGAACACCGGGAGAAAAGAGACAGAGGGGCCGAAAGAGCCCGAAGAGACAAACGAACTCTGGTACAAGGTTCGGCTCGCGCCCTCCATCTCGCCCGCCCCCGCCGGATGGATTTACGGCAAGCAGGTTGAATTGACAGTCCCGAGCGATATTATCTTCTATCGCACGGGGCGCGAGTTCGTCGCCTGGCACAGGCTCGACGATGAAGCGAGCACAGAGACGGCCGCGAAAGATAAGGACGTAGGCAAAGAGGCCAAGCCCGGTAGCTGGGTCATCCTGGAAAAGAGCAGCTCGAACGAGCCGCATAAACTGGACGAGCCGGACTTCGACCGCATCTACGTGCTCGGCTACGACAAGATCAGCCAGGAACACTACACGGCCTATCGCAGCCCTGACCTCAAAGGCTTTCTCCCGCTACGCGTCGAAGGGCGAGGCGATAATAAGAGCTTCACGGTAAAGATACAGGACGACAGCGGCCAAAAAACGGACGCCACCTATACCATCTACAGGGACGATAGAGGCGTGCTGAAAATCGCCGCGCCGAATGAGCAGCCGAGGGGCCGCCGGAGAAGGTGATAAATTTTTTGAGCTGCCCGCTTGACAAAAAAGGAATCGTGCCTATAATGCCTCTTTGCCTGAAACACGGCAGTTGACATCCAAGTACAAAGAGCACGTTACGGAGCCGCTTCTCTCAAGTAGAAGATTTTGCGAGGGAGCGGCTGTTTCATCCCTGAAAAATGATTTTGGGTATGGAAAGAAAGTGCTTGACAGGCAGACGGGATTTGATTAATATCACGTTTTGCTTGGGACGAGGAAAAGTCGTCTGTAGGGCAACGGGGGTGAATCCTCGCGCAACAAAATGGATTCACTGATCGAGAGGAATCGCTCGGAAGAAAAAGGCGGTTCCGAAGCAACGAAAACGAGTTCAGGCGCACCTAAGTCTGGATTCGGAGAAATTGGAAAGCGATCTTTGAAAACTAGATAGAGCGTGTCCATGTTAATGACTTTGAGGGAGTCAAACGCCGAAGCGATAAAGCTTCGCGTAAAACTCTTTTTGAAGAGTCATAATCGGATACTACAACCAGTAGTTAAGATTATGTTCCAGAATCAAAATTCTAACGAGAGTTTGATCCTGGCTCAGAATCAACGCTGGCGGCGTGCCTCAGACATGCAAGTCGAACGCGAAATCTCCCTTCGGGGAGAAAGTAGAGTGGCGCACGGGTGAGTAACACGTAGGTAATTTGCCTTCGGGTGGGGAATAACAGCCGGAAACGGCTGCTAATACCGCATAATGCAGCGGCTCGACATCGAGACAGTTGTTAAAGCGGGGGAGCAGCAATGTCCTCGCGCCTGAAGAGAAGCCTGCGGCAGATTAGCTAGTTGGTAGGGTAATGGCCTACCAAGGCAACGATCTGTAACCGGCCTGAGAGGGCGGTCGGTCACACTGACACTGACATACGGGTCAGACTCCTACGGGAGGCAGCAGTCGGGAATTTTGGGCAATGGGCGAAAGCCTGACCCAGCAACGCCGCGTGAAGGATGAAGCTTTTCGGAGTGTAAACTTCATAAGAATGGGAAGAATAAGTGTAGGATAATACCCTTCACGATGACGGTACCATTTGTAAGCTCCGGCTAACTCCGTGCCAGCAGCCGCGGTAATACGGGGGGAGCAAGCGTTGTTCGGATTTACTGGGCGTAAAGGGCGCGTAGGCGGCGCGACAAGTCACTTGTGAAATCTCTGAGCTCAACTCAGAACGGTCAAGTGATACTGTCGTGCTAGAGTGCGGAAGGGGCAACTGGAATTCTTGGTGTAGCGGTGAAATGCGTAGATATCAAGAGGAACACCTGCGGCGAAGGCGGGTTGCTGGGCCGACACTGACGCTGAGGCGCGAAAGCTAGGGGAGCGAACGGGATTAGATACCCCGGTAGTCCTAGCCTTAAACGATGAATGCTTGGTGTCCGAGGTTAGATAGTCCTCGGGTGCCGTCGCTAACGCTTTAAGCATTCCGCCTGGGGAGTACGGTCGCAAGACTGAAACTCAAAGGAATTGACGGGGACCCGCACAAGCGGTGGAGCATGTGGTTTAATTCGACGCAACGCGAAGAACCTTACCTGGGCTAGAATGCCTCTGACAACCCCAGAGATGGGGCCTCCTAGGGAAACCTAGGCAGAGTGCAAGGTGCTGCATGGCTGTCGTCAGCTCGTGTCGTGAGATGTTGGGTTAAGTCCCGCAACGAGCGCAACCCTTGTCAACTGTTGCCAGCGGTTCGGCCGGGCACTCGGTTGAGACTGCCGTTGATAAAACGGAGGAAGGTGGGGAT
>DASVQF010000016.1:0-149725 GCA_036389315.1 Pyrinomonadaceae bacterium | reverse complement strand
CGCGCCTCCGCCCCGAGAACAACGACGGCGTCGAGGTGCGCGAGGTCATCCTCGCCACCAACCCCAACACCGAGGGCGAGGCCACGGCCAGCTACATCAGCCGCCTCCTCAAACCCCTCGGCGTCCGCGTCACCCGCATCGCCATGGGCATGCCCGTCGGGAGCGACCTCGAATACGTGGACGAGGTCACGATGGACAAGGCCCTCTCCAACCGGCACGAAATTTAAGAAGGCAAAAGGCAAAAGTGAAGACGGCGGGCCGCACGGCGCGGCTTTCGTCTTCCACTTTTGCCTTTTGCCTTTCGCCTCTTGCCTTCCGGTTCATCAGAACCGGACGTGCTCTTCGGGCGCGCCCTTTTTGCAGTCGGCGCAGGCGTCGCCGGTGTCGTACCACTTGGCGTCGAATTCCACGAGCGAGAGGATGGGGACGGGCTCGTCGCCGGGGACTTCGAGGCGCGGGGCCGAGCCGCGGAAGCGGACGATGACGGCGCAGCCGATGACGCGCGCGCCGAGCTGCTGGACAATCTCGACCGTCTCATTGAGCGCCGTGCCCGTGCGCGAGATGTCGTCCACGATGACGCAGGGGTGCACCTCGCCTTTCTGGACGTACTGGCGGAACATGCGCTTGCCCTCCTCGCGCTCGGCCCAGTAAATCTGCTCGGCGGTCAGCGCCTCGCGCACGGCGAAGGCGACGGGGATGCCGCCGGGGCTCGGGCTGATGATGGAGACCTTCGGGAGCGCGCTCGACACGTCCTTCTCCAGCCTCAGCTTGCGCGAGAGGGCGACGGCCAGCACGCGCGCCGTGTCGTAGTAGCGGAAGGCCAGAGGCATCTGGAAATAGTGGGGCGTGTGCTTGCCCGACGGGTAAACGAAATGGCCTTCACGATAAGCGCCCGTGCGCTTCAAGATTTGCATCACTGCTTCGGGTGATGGAATCAGGTTCACCATTTTCTAATCTCCTACTTGAGAGGGTCAGTGCTCAGGCCAGGGCGCGCGCGATCAGTTTCCGCTGGTCGCGCCGCAGTCCCCCGGGTAATTGATCGAGCGGGAACCATTCAGCGTGTTTGATCTCAAGGCTCCGGGCTCCCAACTGTGCGCGCGCCCGGCAGCGGAAGATGATCTCGACCTGGCTCGGCCGCCGGAGCGTGCGGACGAAGGCCAGCTCGATTTGTTCAAGCTCCAAACCAATCTCTTCGCGCAGCTCTCGCCGGATGGCTTCTTCGGGCTGTTCGCCGCGCTCGATGAAGCCGCCCGGAATGCCCCAGGCATCGCCCGCCCGAAAGACGTGTTCGAGCAGGAGCACGCGCCCCTCTTCGTCCAGCACGACCGCTCCCGTGGTCACTGTGAAGCGCGGCTCCGCAAGCCGCACGCTCCAGCGACGCAGGCTCTTCGGCGCGCCTCGCCACAGAGCACCGAGCAACTTTTTCAACATGCGCGCACAAATATATAGGGTAAAGGGAAAAAGGTAAAAGGCAAAAGGCAGGAATTACTTTTTCCTTTTCCCGTTTTCCTTTATATTAGGATTCATGTCAGCCAATCCGTCAGACAATGAAACGGCCGCCGCCCCGGTGGCCAAAGAAGCGCCCACCGCGCAGCAAGCGTCGCAGCCGGGCGTGCCGAAAAAGATCACCAACGCGCAGACCGTCTGCAACGAGAAGAACGAGAAGGGCAAGCTCTGCAACGGTCATCTGAAGCAGTTGCGCACGGGAGGCGAAGAGGCCGAAAAGCACCTGCGCGGCGACGACGTGCTCTTCAAGTGCCAGACCTGCGGCACGCTCTACATGGGCCCACCGCTCGGCCATGTGCGCGATCCTCAGAAGCAGTCGCGCTTCGTCGAAAAAGAGCTGATGGCCATCCTGCAAGCTGCCGGAGGAACCCTCCCGGCCTTCAAGATGAGCGAGCGCGGCACGCTCGTCCCCGTCGAAGAGCACGCTCATCATGCGCCCGCTCCGGCGAAGAGTCCTGCGGCAACGGCGGCTCCTGCTGCCAAGCCTGCCGCGCCCAAGCCTTCAGCGCCCGCAGCACAAAGGAGCGCGCCGGGCGTGGGCCCGGGCGGCGCGAGCGCGGCGCGAGATTCATCTGCGGAAGCAGACCGCCATCGTCCCGCAGCAGAGGCGCAGGCTGCGACGGGCCAGGCATCGGCCGCGCCCTTGAGCCCGGCGGCAGCCACGGCTTCGCCCGCCGCCGGAGCCGAGACCGTCTCAGACCTTGCGCCCGAAGCCTCCACGGAGCTAACGCCCGGCGCGCCCCCGGACAGCCGCACGCCCGAAGGGAAATAGCCGGAGCCTCTACAGGTGTCAAAAGAGAAGAGCGCGAGGGCCGGTTGGCTCTCGCGCTCTTTTTCGCTTTCACGATCTTTCGGCCGAAGCCGTCTACCTGTTCGATTCTCTGTAGACTGGCTCGAAGGTGCGGGTCGTATTCTCCGTGACGCTCTGGATGGGCTCGTGGTGCGCGTTGAGCTGGCGGCTGGTCTGCTTGGGCTGGCCGAGCGGCTTCGGCCGCTTGAGACCGCTCGACTCTATCGAGGCTGTGACCAGACGCGACACCTGCCTGATGAGCATGATGTCGATGATGAGGATGGTCATCATCCCAAATATAATCATGGCCATCACGGGGTCTTTGCCGAACTCGTTTCTCGCCAGCTCGGCCGCGCCCTTAATCAGCGCCAGGAATCCGAACAGGGTAATCAGGGTGGCGCAGATGCTCAGGATAAAGGTCGGTTTGGCGAGCCCTATGAAAGTCGTCGCCAGCTCTTGCGTGCCGAGGCTCGCGCCGCAGCGATTGCAGTAGTTGAGTCCCGGTGTGGATTCAGTGCCGCAGAAAGAGCAATACATTGGTGGCCTCCAAAAGATTTCCGTCACGATTTTGATACGAAGCCCGGCAGTTGAATGTTCTCCGAATAAATGGAGAGTGCGAGCCCCGCGAGGGCTGCTCCCCCGCTCAACTAACGTTGACGGTCAAGCCCTGCTGATCGATCTTCCAGTCGAGGACTTCGACGCCCTCTTCTTCAGCAAGCGCGCGCTCGACATCCGCCCGGCGACCTTCCGAGCAGAAGAAGGCTATGCAGCCGCCGCCGCCCGCGCCGCAGACTTTGGCCGCCTCGGCACCGTGAGCCTGTGCCTTCTGCACCAGCATCTCCATCTGCGGAGTGGTCACGCCGGGCGCGAGCCGTTTGCGGTTCGGGTAGGCACGCCGCATAGTCTCGCTCACGGCCTGCCAGTCGTTTTTGAGCAGCGCGTCGCGCATCTGTCGAGACGAATCGCGTATGCCGTCGAAAATCTCGAACAGGTAAGGGTCGCCGTCAATGTGGTTCTTGGTAATCTCCCAGTTGTTCGTCCCAGACAGGCGCGGCTCGCCCGTGTAGCAGATACAGATGCGGCGCTCCAGCGTCTCTGTGTCCACTTCCAGGGCCTCGCGCTCTATGCCGTCTGGGCGAAAGTGTATGCAGGAGGTTCCGCCGTAAAGGGCCGAGTAGTAGTCCTGAAAGCCTGCCGGAACGCGAATCACAGTCGTCTCTATGTTGGCGGCGAGGGTGACGAACTTGCGCCGGTCGTAGCGTCCCCCGACCAGTTGGTTGAGCGCGCCGATGCAGGCTATGTTGAGCGCAGAGGAGCCGGCCAGCCCCGCGCCCGCAGGAGCCTGGCTCTCGGCTATCAGGTGAAACCCGACGGTCGGCTTGAAGAAATGCACCAGCTTCGAGATCAGTTCGAGGCGCTCTTCGCGGATGAGGTCTTCGATGGCCTCAAGCTCGGTCTCGAAAGAGACCTCGCGGTCGCGCGATTCAAGGATGATGCGGCGGTCGTCGCGCGTCTCTATGCGGCAGGAGGCGCGCAGAGAGATGGCGAAGTTGACGGTCGAAGCGCCCGGATGAAAAAGATATAAGGGCCAGATGTCAATGGTTCCCCCGGCCAGGTCAACGCGCGTCGGCGCAGATGATTCAATTATCATAATGATGCATGCGGCAGTGATGAGGGCTGAAGAAAAAGCAGCACGGCTTTCATTCATCCTTCATCATTCCAACTTCTGCCTTCTCTTTTAGTCTCCGTCGGCCCCGCCGTGCTTTTTGCCGCTGCTTCGGCGGCGCGTCCTTGCGACGCTTGAGCTGCGGCTTAAAGTGTATGCGCTCTTGAATCTCTTCCTTGATCTCGTGCAGCTTCTCCTGCGCGGCCTGCTCGAACTCCTGAATCGTGGCGGGGTCTGCCTCCTCGACCTTCTTCGAGAACCAGAAGCGCTCGGCCAGGTAAAAGCCGACGACGCCGACGACTACGAGGACGAGCAGGAAGTAGCCTATCTGATGAAAGTCGCCGATGAAGCGCGTGATCGCCCCGCTGAAGAAATAACCCGCGCTCGCCAGGATCAAAACCCACGCCAAGCAACTGCCGAAGGCGAGCGGCAGGAAACGCAGGTAAGGCATCCGCCCGACGCCATAGAAGACGCACGAGGCCGTCCTCAGCCCGTAGATATATTTCGAGAGAAAGATCGAGAGCGGGCCGAACTTGTCCGTCAGCCGCTCTAAGCGTGGCCGGGCCATGCAGTAGAAGCGAAAGTTGCGCACGCCCTTACCGAAGCCCCGCCCCATGCCGTAGGCGAAATTATCGCTCACGACTCCGCCCAGCGTCCCCGCGCAGACCACCTTCGCAAAGCTGTAATCGCCGAAGAAGGCGCTGTGCGCCAGCACGCCCGCCAACAGCAGCGTAATGTCCCCCTCGATCATCGCGAGGAAGAATACAGCATACAGCCCGTACTGCCCGATCAGATCGTATAAAGGATGGCTATCCATGTAACAACAGTGAAAAGTGACGAGTGGCGAGAGAAGAGCAGAAGCTTTTCTCTCGTCACTCGCCACCCGTCACTTTTCACTCTCAGTTGGTGGTTTGACGACGAGCACGGGGCACGGCGCGTGACGGACGACGGATTCGGCCGTCGAGCCGAAGAGCATCCGCCCGAGGCCCGTCCGCCCGTGCGATGAAATGACTATGAGGTCAACGCCGCGCTCTGCGGCGACGCGGACGATCTCCGAAGCCGCATCGCCGTGGACGATCACTTCTTCGACGTTGAGCCCCTTGCATTCGTCGCACTCGGCGATCTTCGGCAGCTCGCGCTCGGCCGACGATTCCAGTTGATCGCTGATGTCGGCCATCGGCAAAGGCTCGGCCATCCCCGTGTAGCCGACCGCCGGCACGACCGGCTCGATCACATGCACGCAGATAATCGAGGCGTCGGCCTGGCGCGCAAACGAGACCGCATAGGAGAGCGCGTAGTTGGCGCACTCGCTGAAATCCGTCGGCAATAAGATCGATCTTATCTCCATCTCGTCCCGCGCTTCATTCTACACGGATGAGCCGTTGTTTGACACCCCCTCAAACCGTTTATTACAATAACGGCGCTTCCTGCCCGCGAGAGCGCACAAATTAGCTTCAGGCCACAGGTTTGAAAGTTTTCGAGAGACACTGAAGGCGAGCCCTGAGCGAGAAAGATGGCGTCTGAAACCAGCTATATTGGAGTTGACCTTTCCGGTAATACGATGCGCGCGGCCGTCGTGTCCGACGATGGCCGCCTGCTCGAACGACGCGAGGCCCCTTTTGATGCCGGTCATCTGACGGAACAGGTGGCCCAGCTCGTGATGGAGCTGCGCGATGCGTCGCCCACCGTCGGGGCCATAGGCGTAGGCGTGCGCGGCCTGGTCAACCCGCGCACGGACAGGGTCTACATCTCGACCGACCTGCCGTCGGTCGTGCACGGAGACTTTCACCCGGAGCTGATGGCGGCGACAGGACTCAGGGTGGAGCTGTGGAACGATGCCAACGCAGCAGCCTACGGCGAGTACAAGGTCGGGGCCGGACGGGGCAGCCGCGACATGTTCTACATCACCATCGGAACAGGCATTGGCGGCGCGATCATCCTCGACGGGAAACTGTGGTTCGGAGCTTCGGGCTTTGCCGGAGAGTTCGGGCACATCACGATTGACGCCGAAGGCGTAGAGTGCGTGTGCGGCAACACGGGCTGCCTTGAGACTGTGGCCTCCGCGCCCAACATCGTGCGCAGGGCCAACGAGCGGCTCTATCGCGACAACACTTCGTCGCTCTCCAAGCTGGCCTTGAACCGTGACTTCACGGCCGCAGACATCGCGCGCGAAGCCAAGAACGGCGACGACTTCGCGCTCCTGATGATCGAGCGTACGGGCAAGTATATCGGCGCGGCCGTCGCCAGCGTCATCAACCTCCTCAACATCGAGCGCATCGTCCTCGGCGGCGGCGTGATGGAGGCGGGCGAGCTGATCCTGAACGCGATCATACGCGAAGCCGGAAGGCGCTCCTTCCAGCCCTGCTTTGAAGCGACACAGATAGCCGCAGCCGCGCTCGGCACGGATGCCGTCACCATTGGCGCTGCCATGCTCGCCCGCGACGCCGCGCAGCAGGAAGCGACCATGCGCTGAACCCTCTCGCGGCGCGAGCTACGACCCTCGTCCTCATGCATCCTGACGGCCATTAAATATTTTCCTGGTAGTTACGGAAGCGTACAGACTCACTCACTACAGGGCCATAGACTCAAATCCAGTCGAGCTACTCCACGGATATGGCTTTCAGGATGAGGTCAGAGTTTCCGTGCGCCTCACGGGCGCTGCGAGTTCTTGACTTGGGCAGGCGCGGGGAACCGTCTTTACCGGCGACGGAGGGGAGCCGAGGAACAGCGAGTCAATGCCGCAACTGTCCGGCATTGACTTTAATTTCAGTCGCCCTGGCTCTCGGTTGAGCCTGGGTAACTGTCGAACGAGCTGGGGCAGGTAAAAGGGCCGGGCTTCTGAGGCGAGAAGCCCGGCCCTGTTCATTGCCGGGCCCTCAGCCATGAGCGGGTTCCGGCTCAAGCTCCGGGGCCTGTTGCGCGTCGAGCGTGGCTTCGCTGAGGCGCGCGAGCAGCCAGTGGCGAAAGATGTCCGCTTCTCTTCCCTTGCCAGTCCAGCGCGCGCGGTCGAACATGACGAGCGCCATTGCCAGGGCGTGATGCTGCCCGGCCCTGTCCCCGGCAAGCTCGAACTGTTCGTAGAGACGATTGATTAGCTCGACGCTGCTTTGAGCAGTCTCCTCGTCCTTGAACCCGAGCTTGCCCGCGAAGAACTTCGAGTAGACGTTCATCGGATGAGCGGTCGAGGTGTAGAGGTCGAAGTAGCTGCTAATCAGGCCCGACTCCTGCAAGACCGAGCCGACGTAGCTCGGCCTGGAGCCCGTGATGATGGCCAGGTCTTCGACCTCGTTCATCCCCGTCAGATAGAGCGCGATGATCTGATCCTTCTTGCTCACGCGCCGCGTGCGTCCTTCCTTGCCCGACGCCTGCCCGCTTCGATTCTCCCTTGTCGCCATTGACTTGCTCCTCCCCTCAGAAGTTTGGGCCGATAATAAAGATTTCGGTTCTCGCTAATCAAGGGATTGGGTGCTTGGATTGTATGCAGCGGCCGAAAAGAGCGTCCGTACGCAGCCGGACATTACCGGGCCCGCCCGCCCGACATGATACTGTCAAGGCGTAGCCGATGCGGAATCTTGACTAAGCGGTTGGCAGCAAGGATAATAAGGTCAATCTTTGGCAACTCTGCATAATGAAAGATTCTTTGCGCTTTCTCTAACCAGCATTGTGTGCTCTGGAAAAATTTAGCCCCTGACTCCGGTCTGCTCTTTATCGAAAGGAGCTTACGAAGTGTCTGCGCCGTCCTCCAAGCCAAGGGATATTTTGCGGGAGAACTTTCTGCTTTCGGCCCTGACAGCCGAAGCGCAGGAGCAGATGCTCGCGCACCTTGAGACGGTCGAGCTGAAACCTAACGAAGTTCTTTACCAGACCGAGGGCGAAATCAATCACGTCTATTTCCCGTTGAATGCAGTCGTCTCCGGGCTCGCCATAATGATGGACGGCGCGACGACCGAGATCGTCATGACCGGCAGGGAAGGCTTGGTCGGCATCGCGGGTCTCGTCAGCGGGGGGCGCGCTCAGTATTGGACTCGCGTGCAGCTCGAAGGCGCAGCGCTCAGGATGCAGACGGAAGAGATGGCGAGGCTCTTACACGAAGACGAGACGGTGATGCGGACAGTGCTCAGAGCTTACCGTTCGTTGATCGCGCAGATTTCGCAGCGCGCCGTCTGCAACGCGCGCCATACTGTGATGCAGCGTTTATGCTGCTGGCTGCTGATGATTCATGACCGCGTCGGCCGTGAAGACCTTGCGCTCACGCAGGAGGTCATCGCGAGCCGCCTCGGCGCACGTCGCGCCGGAGTGACCGTCGCCGCACGCGCGCTTCAAAACAGGCACGCCATCCGCTACAGTCGCGGCAGGATACATATCGAATGCCGCGCAGGGATTGAGAGCGCCGCCTGCGAGTGCTACGCCGTTCAGGCCAGAGAGTTCAGGAGCCTTCAAAATGTGATGGAGAGGGGCGACACCAGTCCCTCGACGCACGATCAGCCCGAAGAGAGCCGGCGGATTCAAGAACAGCTCGGGGAGGCGGGGGGCGAGGTGGGCCACCTCGTCCGACGCCCTTCCCGGTCGCTCCATCACGGCACGACGCGCGCCCGGTGAGCTCTTCTCCGTATACGTTTGCTCTCACTCCATCTTCACACTTTCATAAGCTCCCGAAAGCAGGCGCATCAATTCCGGCGGGCCCGGTTTCAGTCGCATTAAGAAGAGATGGCCGAAGCACCTAAAACAGAGGGCGATAACAAGATTATCGCGGGGCTGCACGGTGAGGATTTGGCGCGGCTCGCGCCGTACCTCAAGCGCGTCGCGCTCGAAGCCGAGCAAACCCTTCACCAGATAGACGGGCCCGTGGAACGGATCTACTTTCCCGAGACGGCGCTGGTCTCTCTGCTCAACATCCTGTCCGACGGCGCGAGCGTCGAAGTCGGCGTCGTCGGCCGTGAAGGCGTCGTCGGCATCTCGCCCCTGCTCGAAGGCGAACGGGCCGGGGCGCAGGCGATAGTTCAAATTCCGGGCACGGCCCAAAGCATCGCCACCGTGGCGCTCAAAGAAGAGTTCAAGCGGGGCGGGCAGTTGCAAACGCTTGTCTTGCGCTACATGCGAACGCTCATGGCGCAGGTCGCGCAGACGGCCGTCTGCAACTGCCTGCACAACGTAGATCAGCGTTTGGCCCGCTGGCTGCTGCTGGCGCGGCTGCGCGTCGAGCGTGACGAGCTTCCGCTCACACAGGAGTTCATCGCTCACATGCTCGGCTCACGTCGCGCGGGCGTCTCAGAGGCCGCCGGCCTGCTACAGGAGGCCGGCCTCATCACATACTCTCGCGGCCACATCACGATCCTGGACTTCAAGGGCCTGGAAGAAGCCTCCTGTGAGTGCTACCAGATCGTGCGCAAGGAGTTTCAGAGCGTTTTCGATGAAGAGTCCGCCGATCAATAATCCGGAGGAGACGAAAGACTCGCGCGCGCAGACAAGCGTTCTTCTCATCTCTAAAATAAGTTCGTAAACGTACAGACACGAGCGTTTTCCTTTTGTTAATAATCCATCATTCGTTTGCGGCCTCATCGGATGGCGGCTCGCATGAGATTCTTGAGACGGAGCCCTGCTGGCACTAGCGCGCTCAGAGAGTGTTTATTGACTGTCAAGCGACGCGTGCGCAGGGGGGAAAAGGAAGGCGTGGGTGAGTTTCTTGCAAGCTCACCCATCGGCTTTTTTAACGGGGCGGCTCGATTCTTTTCTGAACAATGCCTGCGACAGATAGAGAAGATGCTCACACTCTCGCCACGGCTTCGTTGAAGGAGCGCGGCATCTATGCGTTTCCGGACGGGACGCAGGTCGTGGCCTGCGCCGCCGAAGGCTGCGCCTCGCTGCTCTATTACCTGAAAGACTGGAAGCTGCATGGCGAGAGGGAAGTCCTGGCCGAGCGCAACGCGACGGCCTTCCGCCTGCTCGAAACAGACCCGGCCGGGCGCATACTGATGTACGGCTACCCGACGAGCTGGACTGTCGCAGACCTCATAGACACCGGGCACATCGCCACCTAGACATTAGAGCACGGTTTAGTGCGCTTCCGTACCGACTTTCATTCTGGTCTTGGCGTAAGATGGTCTCCTTCCTACCGATGAAGAGCATGGGGAGGCGCTATGTGGTAACAGGGGGTTCGGAGAATTACCACATCTCGCCTCCCCATTAATTTTTTTTCAAGCCAGCAAATTTTTTCCGTGATGACAGCGCAGCTCTCCGGGTTGAGATGATTCAACCCGGAGAGCTGCGCTGTCATCCTTTTTCTCTTTCATCCCTGCTTTTATGCGCTCTTCTTCATGCTTTCGTGTCAATTGCGCGTTAGGCTCCGGCTCACGTCACTGCCGGGCGGTTCGGAAATTCATTAAGTGAAAACTTGCACATCAGGTCAAAAAGTAGTATCACTTGGGGAAATTTCATGGCAACGAAAACCAGTGGGGAGAACAAGGCACAGGTGTTCCGCAGATAAGAGTCGAGCGCCTTCCGCATTTTTGTGCCCGTTCCCAAACAACGCAGTACGTAACCAGAGGACTATCTGCCTGGCCCCCGACCAGTTAAACGGTTAAGAGGAAAGGTTTGCGGCGATGCCACAGATTTTTCACCACAGCACCAACTTTCTCGCTCGACTGTCCATCTTCGGGGCCGTCTTTATTCTCGTCGCAGCCGTCTGGGTCTTGGCCGAGATCAACCGCTCCTCCTGGAGCACTGGGCAATGGACTGAGCGCCAGCAGCCCGTGCAGTTCAGCCACAAGCACCATAGCGGGGACGACGGCATTGATTGTCGCTACTGCCACACCTCCGTCGAGACCTCTGCGAGCGCCGGAATGCCTTCGACCCAGACGTGCATGAACTGCCATTCGCAGCTCTGGGCCGAGAGCCCTTATCTTGAGCCTGTGAGGGAGAGTTGGCGCACGGGCAAGCCTATCGAGTGGGTCAGAGTCCACGACCTGCCCGACTACGCTTATTTCAATCACAGCATACACGTCGCCAAGGGGGTGGGCTGTTCGACCTGTCACGGCAAGGTCGATGACATGCCGCTGATGTTACAGGCTTCGTCGCTGCAAATGGAGTGGTGTCTGGAATGCCACCGGTCGCCCGAGCGTTTCCTCCGGCCCAAAGAGCAGATCTTCAACATGGCCTGGCCGCGCGAGAACACCAGCCGCGAGCAGATCGCCCAGGGCAACGAGCTGAAGAAGTCCTATCACATACGCAGCGTCGAGTCCCTGACAAGCTGTTCGACTTGTCATCGGTAATTCATAAGGATAAGCAGATGGCTTCCCAAGACCGTCATATTAACTTCCGTTTGATGCGCGACCGCATCCTGGGCCGCGAGCAGCAGCAGCAGGACGGCCAGAAGTACTGGCGCAGCCTCGAAGAGCTGGCCGACCGAGAAGAGTTTCGCGAGCTGATCGCGCGCGAGTTTCCGCACGCCGCAGAAGAATGGGATTCGCCCGTTGAGCGGCGCACGTTTCTGAAGCTGATGGGGGCATCGCTGGCGCTCGCGGGCCTGAGCGGCTGCGTCTACCAGCCGCCCGAAAAGATCGTCCCCTACGTCCGCCAGCCCGAAGAGATAGTGCCGGGCAAGCCGCTCTTTTTCGCCACGGCCTTCGAGTTGGGCGGCACTGCCGTAGGGCTGCTGGCCAAGAGCAACGAGGGGCGGCCCACCAAGCTCGAAGGCAATCCAGAGCATCCTTCGAGTCGCGGCGCGACAGACCTGTTCGCGCAAGCCTCTCTGCTAGACCTCTACGACCCCGACCGCTCGCAGACGCCGACCTTCCGCGAAATGGATCGGCCCTGGTCTGGATTTCTGGATGATGTCAAGCGGGCGCTCGATGCGGCGCGCGCGCGGCAAGGTGCGGGCTTGCGGTTCCTGACCGAGACCGTCACGTCGCCGACGCTCGCGGCTCAACTGAAAGCCATTATGACGGACTTGCCGCAGGCTCGCCTTCATCAATACGAGCCGGCGGCGCGCAACGGCGCACACGGCGGCGCGATGCTGGCCTTCGGACAGGCGGTCAATACCATCTATCGCTTTGACCAGGCGGAGCGCGTCTTCTCGATTGATTCAGACTTTCTGGCTTGCGGCCCCGGTAGCCTAGCCTACGCGGCCGATTTCGCCAGCCGCCGCCGCCCGACGCACGAGCGTCCCGAAATGAACCGCCTCTACGTCGTCGAGACGACGATGACGAACACGGGCGCGAAAGCAGACCACCGCCTGGCCCTTCGTCCGAGCGAGATCGAAGGGTTCGTGCGCGCCGTGGCGAGCGGGCTCGGCGTCAACCTGGGCCCAGGGGGACAGGGCGCAGGGGCAGGCCAGTACGGTTGGTGGGCCGCAGCCCTCGTGCGCGACCTGCAACAGTCGCGCGGCCGCTCCATAATCATTCCGGGCGACGAGCAATCGCCTGCGGTTCATGCCCTGGCCCACGCGATGAACGCGGCGCTCGGCAACGTCGGAAAGACGGTCATCTACACAGACCCCATTGAAGCTTTTCCCGAAGATCAGGTGCAGTCGCTTCGCACGCTCGTCGCGGACATGAACGCCGGGCAGGTCGAGACCCTGGTCATTCTCGGCGGCAATCCGGTCTACACCGCGCCCGTGGATTTGAGCTTCGGCGAGAGCCTGAAGAAAGTGGCCTGGCGCGTACACCTGAGCCTCTACAAGGACGAGACCTCTGAGCTTTGCCACTGGCACATTCCGGCGGCGCATTACCTCGAATCGTGGGGCGACACGCGCGGGCACGACGGGACTGTCTCGATCATTCAACCGTTGATCGCTCCGCTCTACGGCGGCAGGACTGCGCACGAGCTGCTGGCTGTCTTTTCGACCGACCAGAGCCGCACGGGCTACGACCTGCTGCGCGACTACTGGCAAAAGAACATGAAGGGCGGCAGCGGCACTCAGCAGGCATCTACCAGCGGCGGACAAGCGAGCGGCGGCGGCGCTTCGCAGAACTCGAACACGGCGAGCGCCGGACAAACGACTGGTGGAGGGCACGCAGGCTCTACGGCAGCAGCAACAGGAGCAGGCGCAGCCGGAGCCGCGAGCGGCGCGAGCAATCAAGCCTCCAACACCTCCGGCGCGACTCCATCCGCATCACCGTCCGCACCGGCAGCGGGCTCGTCTACACCGGCGGGCTCGTCGTCTACAACCGCAGCAGCCGCCGCCTCGACCGACTTCGAGATGCTGTGGCGCAGGGCCGTGCATGATGGAGTGGTTCCCAACTCTGCTTTGCCGCCTAAGACCGTGGCCTTGCGCGGCGATTGGGCCAACCAGTTAAGCGCGCCTGCTGCGGCGACTGCGCCGGGCGCAGATCAGTTGGAGATAGTCTTTCGGACAGACCCGAGCATCTACGACGGGCGCTTCGCCAATAACGGCTGGCTTCAGGAATTACCGAAGCCTTTGACCAAGATCACCTGGGACAACGCCTTGCTGCTGAGCCCGACGACGGCCAATCGCCTCGGGCTCAAGAACGATCAGGGCGTCAAGGGCAGCGATTGGAAGGTACACACGGTCAACCTGACTTACCAGGGGCGCACGCTCTCGAACGTCCCGGTCTGGATTATGCCGGGCCAGCCCGACGGCGTCGCCACCGTTCACTTAGGCTACGGCAGGCGTCGCGCCGGACGGGTCGGCAACGGCAAGGGCTTTAATGCTTACGCGATTCGGACTTCCGGAGCGCCGTGGGCCGACGTGGGCGCGCGCTTGACGGGGACGGGCGAGTTCTATTCGCTCGCCACCACGCAGTTGCACTTCGGCATGGAGAATCGTGACATAGTGCGCGCCGGGATGCTCGCCGATTACTTGAAGGAAGCCGAAGGCGGAGGCGGCGCTGAGCACGGCGGCGGCGAATCGCAAGAGCACAAGCCGGGCGAAGAGTGGTCTATGTACCCGCCCTATGATTATTCCAAACAGAACGCCTGGGGCATGACCATTGACACGACCGCCTGCGTGGGCTGCAACGCCTGCGTGGTGGCCTGCCAGGCGGAAAACAACATCCCGGTGGTCGGCAAAGAGCAGGTCGAGCGCAGCCGCGAGATGCATTGGCTGAGGGTTGACACCTACTTCAAAGGTGAGCCGTCGCACCCGGATGCAACGGAGTTCATGCCAGTGCCCTGCATGCACTGCGAGAACGCGCCGTGCGAGCCCGTCTGTCCCGTTCATGCGACCGTACATGATGCCGAAGGCTTGAACGTGATGGTCTACAACCGCTGCGTCGGGACGCGCTACTGCTCCAACAACTGCCCGTACAAGGTGCGGCGCTTCAACTTCATGCTCTACCAGGATTTCAACACGCCGACTTACCAGTTGATGCGTAACCCGGAGGTCTCTGTGCGCTCGCGCGGCGTGATGGAGAAATGCACCTACTGCATCCAGCGCATAGAGCTGGGCAAGATCGAGTCGGAGAAGGAAGGCCGCCCTATCCGCGACGGCGACATACAGACCGCCTGCCAGAGCGTGTGCCCGACGCAGGCCATAGTCTTCGGTGACGCGAATGACCCGCAGAGTCGCGTCGCTGAGCTTAAGCGTGACAAGCGCAACTACGGACTCCTTTCGGATTTGAACACGCAGCCGCGCACCACTTACCTGTCGTCGCTGCGCAACCCGAACCCGGAAATCTCAGGGAAGGCTTAAAAAGTATCATGGCAGACGTTGACGAACCACATAAGGACGTACGCATTCACGGGACGGCCGTGCCGGTGATCGAGCCGGGCCATACCTTCGCCTCGGTCACGGACAAGATCAGCGCGCTGGTGCTTCGCCGCCGAACCCCTGTCTACTGGTTCATAGGCTTCGCCCTGGCCTTCATGCTCACGCAGGTGCTTCTGATTACGATCACCTATCTGGTCTTCAAGGGCATCGGCATCTTCGGGACGAACGTTCCGGTCGGCTGGGCCTTCCCGATCATCAACTTCGTGTGGTGGATCGGCATCGGCCACGCCGGAACGCTGATCTCGGCCATTCTGCTCCTGTTCAGACAGGAGTGGCGTACCTCGATCAACCGCTTCGCCGAAGCGATGACGCTATTCGCGGTGGCCTGCGCGGGACTCTTTCCGCTGCTGCACGTCGGAAGGCCGTGGCTCGGCTATTGGCTCTTCCCCTACCCGAACACGATGGGCATCTGGCCGCAGTTCAGAAGCCCGCTGATGTGGGATGTCTTCGCCGTCTCGACCTATGCCACCGTCTCTGCCCTCTTCTGGTTCGTCGGCTTAATCCCTGACTTTGCGACGCTCAGAGACCGCGCGCGCAGCCGTCCTTTTCAAATCGCTTATGGACTCTTGGCGATGGGTTGGCGGGGGAGCGCGCGCCACTGGCATCGTTACGAGACGACCTACCTGCTTTTGGCTGGCCTGGCGACGCCGCTGGTGCTCTCCGTGCATACCATCGTCAGCTTCGACTTTGCGGTCGCGCAGCTTCCGGGCTGGCACGCCACGATCTTTCCGCCCTACTTCGTCGCCGGAGCGATCTACGCGGGCTTTGCGATGGTGTTGTTACTGTCCATCCCGCTCAGAAAGCTCTATGGGCTCGAAGACTTCATCACCATGCGCCACATAGACAATATGGCGAAGATCATGCTGGCGACGGGGCTGATCGTTTTCTACGGTTACTTGATGGAGGCGTTCTTCGCCTGGTACAGCGCCAACAGTTTCGAGCAGTATATGATTGCCAACCGGGTGTTTGGCCCGTATGGCAAGTACTACTGGATGCTCATCTTCTGCAACGGACTGACACCGCAGTTTCTCTGGTCTAAGCGCGTCAGAAAAAATGTCGTGCTGGTCTTTATCATCTCCATCATCGTCAGCATAGGCATGTGGCTGGAGCGTTTCGTCATCGTCGTGACCAGTTTGCACCGCGACTTTCTGCCCTCTTCGTGGGGCATGTATTCGCCGACCATGTGGGATTTCTCGATGTTCTTCGGAACCATCGGGCTGTTCCTCAGCTTGATGTTCCTCTTCATACGCTTCCTGCCCATCATCTCGATCTTCGAGATGCGGACGATTCTGCCGGAGGCGGACGTGGAGGAAGAAGTAGCATAAAGCAGATGTTGGACGCTATCTGAATCTGAGGTTGGTTATGGAAGTAAATCCACCGCTCTACGGCCTGATGGCCGAGTTCGATAATCCGACCGACGTGGTCGCGGCGACGCGCGAGGCTTATGACTCGGGCTATCGTCGGATCAACGCTTACTCGCCCTACCCGATAGAGGAGTTGGCCGAGGCGCTGCACTTTCACACGCGGCTGCCGCTGATAGTCTTGATCGGCGGCATCATCGGCTGCATCGGCGGCTACCTGATGCAGTACTACATGGAGGTCATAGACTATCCGATCAACGTCGGGGGCCGCCCCTATCACAGTTGGCCCTCTTTCATCCCGATCACTTTCGAGTGCACTGTGCTGGCAGCGGCCTTCGCAGCAGTCTTCGGCATGCTGGCCCTCAACAAGCTGCCGCAGCCCTATCATCCGGTCTTCAACGTCGAGCGCTTCGCGCTGGCTACGCGCGACCGCTTCTTCCTGGTCATCGAAGCGCGCGACCCGAAATTTGATCGTGAAGAGACGGAGAGGTTTCTGGCCAGCCTGAACCCGCGAGGAATCACAGATGTCGAGGCATAAAGAGAAGGCAGAAGCGAAAAGGGAGAAAGGCTTACGCGGGCGCAGGGCTTTTTACTGCCTGGCGCTGGCGGCCTGCTGCCTGACGTTTTCCACGGCCTGCCGCATGGACATGCAGGATCAGCCGCGCTACGAGGCTTACGAGCCGAGCAAGTTTTTCAAAGACGGAATGTCTTCGCGCCCGCTCGTCGCCGGAACTGTGCCGCGCGGCTACCTGCGCGAAGATACGCAGCTATACACGGGGAAGAAGGCTGCGGCGGGGCGTAGTAGTAGCAGCAGCAGCGCGACCACGACGAGCAGCGCGAGCACAACTTCTTCCGGACAGAGTGGCACGCAGTCGGGTACGCAGCCGGGCGGCGCTGCGACGGGCGCGCAAGGCGCGGGCTCCGGCAGCAATCTTTTTCCGGACGACGTTGATACGTTTCCTTTCCCCGTCACCAGGGAAGTCCTTGATCGCGGGCAGGAGCGTTACCAGATTTTCTGCTCGATCTGTCACGGGGCGACGGGCGCAGGCGATGGGATGATCGTGCGTCGCGGCTACAAGCAGCCGCCGTCCTATCACACAGAGACTTTGAAGAATGCTCCGGTGGGCCATTTCTTCGACGTGATGACGAACGGCTGGGGCTCCATGCCCGCTTACGCGCAACAGATTCCCGTTCAGGACAGGTGGGCCATAGTCGCCTACATACGCGCTCTGCAACTGAGCCATCCGGCCACTGAGCCGGACACTAGCGTCCAGGCGCGGCCGAGGACGGAAGGCGAAGGACAAAGGTAGAGATGAACGCTGCTTACACAACTCCGCAGGAAGCCGGGCGTTATCAACAACTGGCATTGATCGTCGGCGCAATCTTTACGGTGATTCTGGCGCTCGGTTTCTTCCTGGGCCCACGGCCGATTTTCTTCCGCTCATATCTGCTGGCCTACGTCTTCTGGACGGGCATCGCGCTCGGCTGCCTGGCCATCCTGATGCTGCAACACCTGTCGGGCGGAGGCTGGGGCCTAGTCATCCGGCGTGTACTCGAATCCGGCACACGAACGCTTCCGCTGATGGCCGTGCTGTTTGTCCCGATCATTTTCGGGATGGGCTACCTCTACGAGTGGACGCACATCAAGGAGCTGGCCGGAGCGCGAGGCGAAGAGGAGCAGCACCTTTACAAGATACTCGAACACAAGAGCGCCTACTTGAACGTGCCCTTCTTCCTGGTGCGCGCGCTCATCTATTTTCTAATCTGGGGCGGGCTCGCCTATTTGCTCAACCATTGGTCGCGCGAGCAGGACAGGACGGCCGAGCGCCGTTTCACGAAGCGCATGTCGAAGCTGAGCGGGCCGGGGCTGGTGCTCTTTGTGTTGACGGTGACGTTCGCGTCCGTGGACTGGGTGATGTCGCTTGACCCGGAATGGTTCTCGACCATCTTCGGGCTGCTGTTTGTCGCGGCGTGGGCCCTCTCGTCCTTCGCTTTCGTGATCGCCGTGATGGCTTTGCTCGCGGGCCGCGAGCCGCTGTCGGAGGTGGTCGCGCCGTCGCATTTTCACGACCTGGGCAAGCTCTTGCTGGCTTTCGTCATGGTCTGGGCCTACTTCTCTTTCTCGCAATTCCTGATTATCTGGAGCGGCAACATCCCGGAAGAGACCAAGTGGTATTTGTACCGGATGCGCGGGGGCTGGGGCGCTGTGGCGCTCGCCCTGGTCGTGCTTCATTTCGCGCTGCCGTTTCTGCTGCTGCTGTCCAGAGACTTGAAGCGCAACGCGCGGCGGCTGGCGTTGGTCGCCTGCCTCGTGCTCTTCATGCGATTGGTTGACCTGTTCTGGCTGATCGCGCCCAAGTTCAGCGAGGGCCATTTCTCTTTGAGCTGGACGGACGTGGTGGCCCCCATCGGCGTCGGCGGCCTGTGGCTGGCCTTCTTTCTCTGGCAGTTGAAGCAGCGTCCGCTGATTCCCTTCAATGACCCGCAACTGCCCGGCGTCATCGAAGCGCGCCATCGCGGCGGGCATTAGAAGGGATGAAGGATGAAGGATGAGGGATGAATTAAAGACGAAAAGCAGCGTGCTTTTCATTCTTCCTTCATCATTTAAGTAGCGGGGGATTTCGATTATGGCAAGGCATGGTCGGCGCGACGATATACACGAGACGCCGGATGTTTCCCACATCCAGAACCCGGACGTGACGCACGAAGAGAGCGATGTCAACGTCAAAGGCATCCTGATCTTCGCCCTCGGGCTGCTCATCTTCGCGGGCATCGTTCACGTCTTGATGTGGTTCATGCTCAAGACGCTTGAGCGCCGCGTGGACAGAAGGACGCCGCCGCCGGCTCCGATGGCCTTGACCGATGAGGAGCGCCTGCCGCCCAAGCCACGTTTGCAGGCCGCGCCCGGCTGGGAGGCCGAGACGGGCGACGGCCCAGCGGTTGACCTCTCTCTGAAAGAGCCGAAGAAAGAGATGGAGCTTGTGAGAGAGCACTGGGACGAAGTTTTGAAGGAGGGACAGAAAGATCAGAACGGGCAGGTCGTCTCGATCCCTATCGAAGAGGCCAAGCGTCAGCTCATCGAGAAAGGATTGCCCACACGCCCGCAAACCCAGAACTCTTTAAGCATTCAGGGCGGGATTGACCTCCCTTCTTACCAGAGTTCCGGTCAGAAGACGGAAAAGAGAGATCAATGAAGTTAGTAAGCAGTCAGCAATCAGCAATCAGCAGAAAGCTCCCCTGCGGGGAGAAAGCAAAGCCGCTTGCGCCGGGCGCGCGCCCCTTTCGCGTGCTCTTATTATTAGCCTCGATACTTTTGCCTTTTGCCTGTCTTTCTCCTTCCGCTCAGGCGCAGGGGCGCGTGCCCGTGCCGAGCTATGGGCCCATGCGTGATGCGAGCGGCAATCCGCCGCAGACTGGCCTCCCGCCTGCGCTCCTGAACGTCGGCATAGATCAGAAGCTCGGCGCACAGCTTCCGCTCGACGCTACTTTCACGGACGCAGAGGGCAGGCGAGTACAACTCGGCGATTACTTCAAATCGGGGCGGCCCGTCGTCCTTTCGCTCGTTTTCTACGAATGCCCGATGCTTTGTAACCAGATATTGAACGCGCTCGTGGGAAGCCTGAAGGGCATGTCTCTGAAGATCGGAGAGGATTACGATGTGCTGACGGTGAGCTTCGACCCGCGCGAGGGGCCGGAGCTGGCGCGCAAGAAGAAGAACGGCTATGTACACAGTCTCAACCGGGCGGGCGCGGAAGCGGGCTGGCACTTTCTGGTGGGCCAGGAGGCGGAGATTAAGCGCCTGACGGAGGCGGTCGGATTTCGCTACACCTACGACGAGCAGACGCGTCAGTTCGCGCACGCCTCCGGCATTATGGTCTTAACGCCGCAGGGCAAGGTCTCGCACTACCTTTACGGCGTGGAGTACGCGCCCCGGGATGTGCGCCTGTCGCTGGTGGAAGCTTCGGCCGGCCGCATCGGCTCGCCCGTAGATCAACTGTTGCTCTACTGCTATCACTATGATCCTTCGACGGGCAAATTCGCGTGGGTGATTAATCTCTACAAGTGGGGCGGCGCTTTGACAGTGGCGGGCATCGCGTCGCTGCTCCTCTTCCTGCGACGACGGGGGACGGGTTCGACTCAGGCAGCGGCGGACGCGCGCCTCAATCAAGGAGGAACAGCTTAAGGCCATGCAGTCATGGATTCCTTTTCCGGATTCTGCCTCCACCTTTTCGGGACAGGTGGACGCGCTCTATCTCTTTATGGTCGGCGTGACGACCTTTTTCGTGCTGCTGATCTCGGCCGTCATCATCTTCTTCATCATACGCTATCGCCGCCAGTTGCCCTTCGAGATTCCGCGTCCCATCGCCGGCTCCCTGAAGCTCGAATCGCTCTGGACGATCATTCCCTTCATCATCTCGATGGGCATCTTCGTCTGGGGCGCGAGCCTGGTGGTCACGCAGTACCATGTGCCGAAAGATGCGCTGGAAGTCTACGTCGTCGGCAAGCAGTGGATGTGGAAGTTCCAGCACCTCACGGGACAGCGAGAGATCAACGAGCTGCACGTGCCCGTGGGCCGCAAGGTCAAGCTCGTGATGACGACCGAAGATGTCATACACAGCTTCTACGTCCCGGCCTTTCGCACCAAGTCGGACGTAGTGCCCGGCCGCTACACCTACATCTGGTTCGAGGCCACTAAGCCGGGCCGTTATCATCTCTTCTGCGCGGAGTATTGCGGCACTAACCACTCAGGGATGACCGGCTCCGTGGTCGTCATGGAACCGTCCGATTACGAGAACTGGCTGAGCGGCAACGCCAACCAGGAATCTCCCGTCGCCGCCGGTCAAAGACTTTTCACAGAGACTCTGGGCTGCGCTTCCTGCCACAAGGAGGATGGCACGGGCGGACGTGGGCCCGCGCTCACGGGGCTCTTGGGCAGCACGGTGCTGCTCGACGGCGGGCAGAGCGTGACGGCCAACGAGGACTATATCCGAGAGTCAATCCTCAATCCGCGCGCCAAGCTTGTGCGCGGCTTTCAGCCGATCATGCCCACCTTCCAGGGACAGGTGAGCGAGGAGCAGCTCTTACAGCTCATCTCCTATATCAAATCCCTCAGCCCCGGCAAGACCTCCGGGATTGAGACGAGCGCGCCGGCCCGCTCAAACAATCCGCAGACGGGCCCGGCGACTTCCGCGACCCCTGCTGCTGGGCCGCAGCAGACGAATCCGTCGGGGGCGACGCCGCCCAAGCCTGCATCGAGCCCGGGCACGACGCCTGCGACGCGCACGGGCGGCGGCAGGCCGTAGGCAATAATTTTTTTCGGGCAATAATTTTTTTAAGACTATGGATACAAGAACAACATCAGCACCGTTCGAGCCGGTCACGCCGACCAATTACCGCGTCAACTACCTGAACGCGCGTTACGGCATAGCGTCCTGGCTCCTGACCAAAGACCACAAGCGCATAGCCCTGCTCTATCTGGGCTCGGTGACGCTCTTCTTCCTGCTGGGCGGCATCTACGCGATGGCGATTCGCCTTGAGCTGTTGACGCCGCAGGGCGATCTGGTCGAGTCCAACACCTACAACAAGGTCTTTACGCAGCACGGCATCCTGATGGTCTTCTTCTTCCTGATACCGGCCATCCCGGCCGTGCTCGGGAACTTTCTCGTACCGATTATGATCGGCGCGAAAGACCTTGCCTTCCCGAAAATCAACCTGCTGAGCTGGTACGTCTACGTCGTCGGCGGCATCTTTACGCTGTGGGCCCTGGTGAGCGGCGGCGTCGATACCGGATGGACGTTTTATGCGCCCTACAGCACGACCTACTCTAACTCTTACGTCACGCTGGCAGGCTTGGGCGTTTTCATCAACGGATTCTCTTCGATCCTGACGGGGCTTAATTTCATCGTCACGATTCACACGATGCGGGCCCCGGGCATGACCTGGTTTCGCCTGCCGCTCTTCATCTGGTCGCATTACGCGACGAGCCTGGTTATGATCTTGGGCACGCCCGTCATCGCCATCACGGTGCTGCTGCTGGCCCTTGAGCGCACCGCTCGCATAGGCATCTTCGACCCGCAACTCGGCGGCGATCCCGTCTTGTTCCAGCACATGTTCTGGTTCTACTCGCACCCGGCGGTCTACATCATGATTCTGCCCTCGATGGGCGTCATCAGCGAGTTGATCGCCAATTTTTCCCGAAAGAATATTTTCGGCTACAGCTTCGTGGCCTTTTCGAGCATCGCGATTGCGGTCTTCGGCTTTCTCGTCTGGGGGCATCACATGTTTGTGTCCAGCCAGTCGCTCTACGCCGGGATGGTCTTCTCGTTTCTGTCATTTGCCGTAGCCATCCCTTCGGCCGTCAAGGTCTTCAACTGGACGGCGACGCTCTACCAGTCTTCGATCTCTTACGACACGCCCATGCTCTACGCTTTGGGCTTCATCGGGCTATTTACCATCGGCGGGATGACCGGACTGTTTCTGGCGGCGATGGGATTGGACGTACACGTGCACGACACTTACTTTGTGGTCGCGCACTTTCATTACGTGATGGTGGGCGGCACGCTGATGGGTTACCTGGGCGGCCTGCACTACTGGTGGCCGAAGATTTCGGGGCGCATGTATCCGGAAGGGTGGGGCAGGTTCGCGGCCCTGGTGGTCTTCGTCGGCTTCAACCTGACCTTCTTCCCGCAGTTCCTTTTGGGCTACATGGGGATGCCGCGCCGCTATCACATGTACGCTCCGGAGTTCCAGGTCTTGAACGTGATGAGTTCGGCCGGCGCGTCCATACTGGGCCTCGGCGTGCTGATGCCTATGATCTACTTGATCTGGTCTATGCGCTACGGGCGAGTGGCGGCTGCTAACCCCTGGATGCTGCCGGGCCTTGAATGGCGCACGGCCTCGCCGCCGCCGACCGAGAACTTCGAGGTCACGCCCGTCGTCACGTGGGAAGCCTACGAGTTTGCGCCGCCCGAAGAGTTGCAGGTCATAGGCAAGTTCGAGCCCGGCGACCGACCCGACTATCCGCCCGCCACCGTTTGAGAAGATTAGATTGGGGGGAATAAAAAATTGGCTACGAGTCACATGGACGCAGCGCACACGGGAGCACACGGGGCGCACGATTCGGCGCACTCAGCCTTGCAGCACCATTTCGACAACATGGAGCAGCAGCGCGAGGCGGGCAACCTCGGGATGTGGGTTTTTCTCATCCAGGAAGTGATGTTCTTCGGCGGGCTCTTTCTGGCCTACACGCTCTACCGCGCGCAGTACCCGGCGGCGTTCGCGGCCGCGAGCAACCACCTCAATCTCACGATGGGGGCGATCAATACGGTCGTGCTGATCGTCAGCTCTTTGACGATGGCGCTCGCAGTCTTCTATGCGCAGACCGGAGTGCGTCGCGCGCAGGTCTTCTTCATCATCGCGACGATGCTGCTCGGCACGACCTTTCTCGTCATCAAGGCCATAGAGTATTACGACAAGTACCGCGATCACCTGATTCCCGCAGCGGGCATGTTCAAGTGGGAAGGCGAGCTTCCGCACGGCGTCGCAGAGCAGCACTTGCAGATGTTCTACTGGATATATTTCGCGATGACGGGCCTGCACGCGCTGCACATGATCATCGGGCTGGGGATTATGACCTGGCTCCTCTATCATGCCTGGCGCGGCCGCTTCTCGCCCGAGTATCACGCGCCCGTGGAGATTTCAGGTCTCTACTGGCACTTCGTTGACATCGTCTGGATATTTCTCTTTCCGCTGCTGTACCTGTTGGGCAGGCACGTCGGCGGCGGACACTGAAGGGGCGCATCGCTTATGTCTGAGCATATCGTTTCAAGGCGGGTCTACTTTGTGATCTTCGGCGCGTTGATGGTCGGGACGCTGCTGACCGTGTGGGTCGCCAATAAAGACCTGGACAACGTGCTGTTTCACGGCGCGAACACGGTCATCGCCCTGACCATCGCGGTGATTAAGGCGACGCTCGTCGTGCTCTACTTCATGCACGTCCGCTACAGCTCGCGCCTCATCTGGGTAATAGTCGTCTCCGGCTTCTTCTGGATCGGGATCATGTTCGCCCTCACCTTCAGCGATTACGCGACCAGACCCCCGCTCACCACCGAGCAGCCGCCCGCCCGGAACGAGCGCCTTAAGTAGAGTGGGCCAGGGGGCCCGCAAGATCGAAACCAAAAAAATAGCAGAGGCTTCAGAAAGAAGATTTCTGAAGCCTCTGCTATTTTTCGGCCTGCTTTGAGACCGCTTCCGAGGCACACTCCGGCGCACGCGAGCGTTGACGCTTTGGAGTGTCGCGGTTGAGCTTTAGGGGGGCCGAGCGGCCTACTTCACCAGGGTGAACTTGTCGCCCTGAACCAGGAGTTGCCGGTTGCAGCCGGGGCAGTTCAGCCTGATGGTCGCGTCCGAGGTCTTAATGGATGTCCCGCAACTGGGACAGGTGCTCTCGACATTGTGCCCGGTAAAGATGTCGCGCATCATGAAGAGAGGAAGAATCAATCCGGCCAGGAGCAGCGGAATGCCGAAGAGCAGTCCCGTGCCGGAGCCTTCGCCCAGAGTCAGGCTCAGGACGAGGCCGGCGATAAAGAGTACCAGGCCGAGGCCAATCGCGAACGAAAACCCATAGGCTCCATCGAACGTGCGTCCGCTCTTAGCGGATGCAGGTCTCTTAACTTCCATGAATCTTTAATTCCTCCACCTTCTCGGGTTAACAAAATATAGCGATATGTATGGAGTCAGGTGGAAAGTCGAGAGCGCAAAACCCGGCTTACTTATGCGAGGAAACTTATCACAGCCCCCCGCCCCCAGACAAGAGACGGGCCGCCTTGAGAATGAGCGCGCAGGTTGGCCCATGAGTGATACGGCTCTCCATCACCCAGCCGACGGCCTCGGCGAGCGCGAGGCGCACCGGCTCGATCTCTTCAGTCGCGTCCTCGTCCTTCTCTGAGAATTTCAGACGGCGGGCGAGAAACAGGTGCGCGCGACAATTGACGATTGAAGTGTCCAGGTCAATCACTCCCAGCTCAGTCCACTCCTCGGCCTCTATTCCAAGCTCTTCGCGCAGCTCTCTGCGGGCAGCATCGCGCGCCGCCTCGTGCTCGTCACGTCCGCCGCTCACGGCCTCTACGCTCTCGCGCCCGGCGGCGTAGCGGAACTGCCTGGTCAGGTAAAGCGTCCCGCCCTCGTCCAGGGCGAGGACTGAGACGCCCGGCTTCATACGCACCACGGCATAGGAGCCGGGCTCTCCGCCGGGCTCGATCACCTGATCCTCTATGACTTCGATAAATTGGTTGCGGTATTTCTCGACCGACCCGCAGATCGTCCAGGGCCCGTGTTTTCTCGTCATAAGCGGTCAACGTTTCCCCGCGCTCAGGCCGTGGCGGCGGAGCGGTGTACGGTCGCCAGCTCGACGGTCGAGGCAGGCTGCGCGCCCGAGCGTTCGAGGATTGCGAGCACGGGCGCGAGCGTGTCATAGAACATGACGAGCACGTCGCCCTCTCCCGTCTGTGCAAGCCCCTGCGTGAGCGCCTCCGTCTCGTCGAGCACAGTTCTGCACTCGCGCCCGGCGACCTCCGCCTGCACCGCACGGCACAGCATTTCCGCCACCTCGCCCGGGCGACGCCCTCGCAGGTCTTTGTCTTCCTTGATGACCAGGCGATTGAAGTCGTGAGCGGCGACGCGCGCAGCCTCTTCTATGACCGTGTCGTCGCGGTCTCCCGGCACGCCTATAATGCCCGTCACCCTTTGCCCCTTCCAGAGCGAAGCCATGCGGCAGATGGCTTTGAAGGCGTCCGGGTTGTGGCCGTAATCGAGCAGCACGTAGCCGCCCGTGGCAGTGCGGTAGAGGTTGGTTCTGCCCGGATTGTCCGCTACGTCATTACGGAAACTCTTCAGAGCGGATGCCACCTGCTCTGTGCTGAGGCCGTAGGCGCGACAGGCGGCCAGGGCGGCCAGGGCGTTGGCTATCTGAAACTCGGCAGCGCCGCCGAGCGTCGCCGGAATCGCTTCGGCCTCGACGACACGCTCTTCCGCTTGAGCGCGCGCTTCCGTAAGCCAGCCGCCCTTGAGGTAGTAGGCAGTGCCGCCGTCCAGATGAGCCCTGACGACCAGGCTGTTCTCGTGCAGCGAGAAGTAGACGACCTGCTTCGGAGTACGACTCACGCGCGGTTCGTCCGCGAGGCGCGACAGGTGCTCGTCGTCGGCATTGAGTATGAGCGTGCCGCCCTCGCGCACCCGCTCGGCCACGAGCGACTTGATGTAGACTAGGTCTTCGACGTTGCGGATGCCGTCCTGTCCGATGTGGTCTGGGCCAATGTTGGTCATCACGCCAATGTCAGACCAGTCGTAGCCCAAGCCCCGACGCGCAATGCCGCCTCGCGCAGTCTCAAGCACGGCCACGTCCACAGACGGGTCTGCAAGCACCGTGCGGGCCGAATGCGGCCCCGTAGTGTCGCCTTCGACTATGCGCTCACCATTGATGTAGATGCCGTCCGTGGTCGTCATGCCGACCGTCACTTTGCTGGCCTCGCCGATGACGTGCGAGATCATGCGCGTGACGGTCGTCTTGCCGTTCGTCCCCGTAATGGAGATGAGCGGTATGCGCGCCGTCGTCCCCTCCGGATACATCAAGTCCACAATCGCCGCGCCGACCGCGCGCGCGCGTCCCTCGCTCGGATAGAGATGCATGCGCAGGCCAGGGGAAGCGTTAAGCTCTATGATGCCGCCGCTGCCTCGCGTCAGTGGCGCTGAGATGTCCTTGAGCACGAGGTCTACGCCGCACACGTCCATGCCTATGACGCGCGCGGCGCGCTCGCACATGCGCGCCACGCTCGGGTGCACGATGTCTGTCACGTCAGCGGCCGTCCCTCCGGTCGAAAGGTTTATGCCTTCGCGCAGGACGGTCACTTCGCCGTCGGGCGGAATGTGATCGAGCGTCAGGCCGACCTTCTCCAGGTGAGCCATAATCACATCGTCCAGCACGATCTTCGTCAGAGGCTTCTCGTGCCCCTCGCCACGGCGCGGGTCACTGTTAGCAATCTCTATCAGCTCTGCGATGGTGTGACGCCCGTCCCCGATGACGTGGCAGGGAAAACGCTCGCTGGCCGCGACCATGCGGTCGCCGACGACGAGCACGCGATAGTTACGCCCCGTGTAAAGCTCTTCGACGAGGACGTGATCGGAATAGGCGGCGGCGATGTGAAAGGCGTGCGCCACCTCTTCCGGCGTAGTCAGATTGAGCGAGACGCCTTTGCCCTGTCGCCCGTCCAGAGGCTTGACGACCACGGGCGGCCCTATGCGCTCAAGCGCGTCCACGGCTTCGGCCCAACTCTTCGTAGTGATGCCGCGTGGCACAGGGATGGAAACCTGATCGAGCAAGGTCTTGGTCAGCTCTTTATCGCCCGCGACCTCGACGGCGACGGCGCGCGTCTCATCGCAGATGGCCGCCTGTATGTGCTTGCGATTTCGCCCGTAGCCGAGCTGCACCAGGCTCGCATCGCCGATACGAAAGTAGGGAATGCCGCGCGCGACCGCCGCGTCAACGATGGCGCGCGTGCTTGGGCCAAGCTCCGTGTCGGCGACGATGCGGCGGCATTCACTCAGTCGTTCCTCAAGCGGAAACGGCTCGTCTCTGACCAGCGCGCCCACCAGATCGACGGCCAGTTGCAGCAGGTAGCGCGAGCCGTGCTCTGCCGTGTACTCGATGACGACGTTGTAACAACCCGGGTCTGCCTCCCAGCGCGCCTTGCCGAAGGAGGCGGGGATGCCCGCATGTTCCGACAGCTCAAGCGCGACGTGCTCCGTGATGTGCGCGAAGTAGGTTCCTTCGTGAAGCCGCTCGACAAACCCGCCCCGGCGCTCGCGCGAGCAGCGATGTTCTATGAGGCCGGGCAGGCAAGAGAGCAATCTTTCGTTGAAGCCGGGAATCTCGCGGCTCTCCTTATCGGTCAAATCTTCAAGATAGATGCGCGCGACAAGCACCGGCCCATGACTGTGGATGTTCGGGCCGGGCAGAGCCCTGATCTTGTCTAATCTCATAGTTATCCCTTGGAGCTTGCCGCCCGAGCTCTCTTTTCGTCCTTGTTCTTCGCTCCCTTTTTGTTCGACGCCTTCTTGCGCAGGGTGTTGCGCTGCTCAGGGTCTTCGTGCTCTTCCGGGGCATGCTTTTCGATGATGGGCTCACGCTTCTCAAGGTCGAAGCGATGACCGGCAGGCAGCACGTGTACCTTGACGCCGTAGAGCGCCAGGCTCTCTTCCCTCTTGAGGTCGGGCACGTTCGTATAGGTCAGGTCTCCGGCGTCAATGACGGTGACGGCCCCGCTGCCTATGACTTCAAAGTGATGGTCTATGAGGACGAGGGCGGTGTCTTCGTCAATGCCGAGGCCGAGATCGTGCGGGTACTGCGCGACGGCAGTGAGGAGGCGGCCGAAGCGACCGCGTTGAGAAAAGTGTGTATCGATCATGCCGCCGAGGAGAAACTCTACGCCTGGGCCCATCTCGACTGTGCCGAGTCGCGGATTCTCTTCGGGAGGGCCGCCGACGATCATGGAGTTGGACATCATCGCCGCTCCGGCGCTGGTTCCTCCGATCAGCATCCCTTCAGCATATTTTTCGTGAAGGAGCGCGTCCATGCCCGAGCCGCCGATCAGCGCCGTGATGTGAAGCTGGTCGCCGCCCGTGAAGAAGACCGCGTTCGCCTCGGCAAGCGTCTTCAGGTATTTCGGATTGCTCGCGTCTTCACGATTGTTGATGTCTATGACTTTGACGGATCCGGCTCCGAGGCGCTTGAAGACGGAAGTATATTCCCTGCCGACTTCGGGGCCGTGGTCTGTGGCCGCCGTCATGACGACTATCGAAGCGCGCCCACGGCCTGCGAGGCGGACGAACTCGGCGAGGATATTGCAGTCGCCCTCCTTATCTTCGCCGCCGCCGATGGCCACCAGACGCCCGTGCTCACTCGTCAATCTCATCTGCGGTTCTTGCTCCCTGTCAGAAGCTCTCGGCCCGATGTGGCTGAGAAAATGAAGGGTGAAGCCCGCCTTAGCGTCGCCTCACCCTTCAACCTCCCCTTGCTCGTTCCCTGGTCGCACGCGTAACCGCCTCGGGCCCTGTGCGACCTCCTTGTCCGGATAAGCTTTTCTTGCTCATCAAAAAACCCGCGATGTCCGGCGAGCCTGAAGTCAGGCCGGGCATAACGGGGGAATGAGCGATTTTATATCAGGGCAAGAGCGGGCGAGTCTGTACGATTCCGTACTGGCAAGAGCGGTGATTAGATCACAAAACTTTTACGGCAAAGTTTCTGCTGTCTCTTTAATCTTGATCGTCTCTACAGAGTCCCCCTCGACGAGAGGCATGCGATTGCGCAGGTCGAAGCGGTAGCCCTCGGCGAGGATGTGAATCTTCACTCCGCAGAGCGTCAGGATGTCATTCTTTTTGAGGCCGGGCAGGTCTGTGTAGCTCAGGTCTCCGGCATCAATGATCGTCACGGAGCCCTCGCCGAGAACAGTTCCGACGCCGTCCTGTATGACCAGAGCAGTGTTTTCGTCAATGCCGAGGCCGAGGTCGCGCGGGTACTGTGCGACGGCTTGAAGCAGGCGGCGCAGGCGGCCGCGCTCTTCAAAGTGCTGGTCTATCAGGACGCCCGAGATAAACTCCATCCCTGGGCCCAGGTCAACGATGCCGACGCGAAAGGCCGTCTCGGGCATGCCGCCCAAGATCATGATCGTGGACATCATGGCCGCCCCGGCGCTCGTTCCGGCCAGCACCAATCCTTCCTCATGCTTGCGATGCAGCAGCGTGTCAACCTTCGTTCCGCCGAGCACGCGCGTAATACGCACCTGGCTCCCTCCCGTGAAGAAGACGCCCGTCGCCCCCTCGACAGCTTGCAGGGCGCTCTTAGCATTGGCGTCATCACGCCTGTACACGTTCAGCCTTTGCACATCACGGCAGCCGAGCCGGTTAAAGACCTCCACGTAGGCGGAGGCCGTCTGCATGGGCTTCTGCGAGGCGACGGCGATCACGACCAGACGGGCCTCAGCGCCTCCCGCGAGGCGCACGAACTCGCGCAGTATCTTGCAATCCCCCTCGTGGTCTTCCGCCCCGCCGATCATCATCAACGGCCCGGCCATCTCAACAGACTTCATACACGCTTCGGCCCCCACCTTCGATTCGTCACATACGACGATAACTATAAACGAGCGCGAAAGCGATGCGGTAGGCCGGAAGCGCGCCATCGCTTGACGCCAGCACAAGCAACGCTTCGGCCTTACAGAAAAAAACCGTCGCGAGGCGAATCGGCCCGCGACGGCTCGTAAACAGAAGCTCTACTTTTGAACTCTACTGAGGCGCTTCGCCGTGCGTCTCTGTGTAGACGCCGTTATCCATAGGATATTCCTTATGCCTGAGTTTATCGGCAGCAAGCTCGCCCGCAAGGATGCTCACGGGTTCAAAGACCACCGTTGCAGACCCGTTGTTAAAGACGTGCTTGACCTGTGCCCCGTCCAACTCTGGAACACGATAAACTTCCAGGGTCGTGCCTTCCCGCACTTGCTTGCTCACATAGGCCGTGTAGCCGAGAATCGTCTCCGTCCGCACAAAGTTCGGGCTCTGGCGCAAGCTCTCCGCATCCGCCTTAGACACGTCATGCCCCGAGAGGAAGAACATTTTTTGATGCTTAGGGCTGAGCGCGAAAACGCCGCGACCGACTTCTGCGAAGCCCTCCTGCGTTTGCCCGTCAGGGTACTGCTTGATCGTGTGCCAGTTACCGTTTGAGGAAACATAGCGTGTCTCCGTATAGTCCTCTTCGGCGTTGCCGTTGGCGTCGGTCGTCGTCACTCTCCACACAATCGTATAAGGAACCTGTCGCGGCGCTCTCCGGCTCATGGCGACTTTCACGCCGAGCGTCAGAAGCACGCTACAGCAGAGAAGCAGAAGCAGCATTTTCTTACTCATAGTTTTATCTCCTATTCAAGGGCCTAAATGGGCTGGGAGTGAGATGGGCCGAATATTAGAGAAAACTTTTTGGAGCGTCAACGTGTTTCCGTCTCTACATTTTTCTTGCTGCGCCTGTTGCTTGAAGCTGTCCATTTGAGCATGGCGGCGGATGCTGTTAAAGTATCGGATTTCGATCAAGCGATCAATTTTGAACCGGAGTTACTATGAGTACTGATAACGAGAATAGGTTCCAAGATTTTCTGGATGGACAGGATGAGGAAGTGTGGAAGCGGAGCCTTGAGGCGCTTCTTCCCTCCGTACACGAAGTAGACCGCGCGGCCACGCAAATCTGGTTCGCCTTCTATCCGCTCAAGCTCTTTCGCGCGCTCAAAGAGGCGGAAGACCCGGAGGCTCTGGCGCGCCGCCTGTTGTTGCAGGGCGCTTACCACCTGCGAGACCAGATAGATTCTTCGCACAAATTTCTGTACGGGCATCGCTACTGGCCCGAGGTCAAAAGGGGTGTCGAGGAGCATGCCGCAGCTTTCAATGCAAAGGCGGCCGCCGCTCTGCCAGATCAGATACGAGAGGTCGCAAGACTTGCGGCCAAGCGGCTGAAAGTCGAAGAGTCTCTGCTCCTGGGGCTCACCGCCGCGGCCTTCATGACGGTTACGCAGGCCGGGATCGAAGCGTTCAAGGCTGCGCCGGGTCGCATCAACCTTGACCCGAGGGTTGCTAAGCGGTCGCCCGAACAGACCTTGCGTGAGCGCGCGAAGGATGACAGCCAGGGTTTGCTCGGCTTTCTCAAAACGGTGGACAAGCAGTGGACTGTCACTTACGACGAGACGCAGGAGCGCGCAAGTTATAAGCTCATTCACGAGGAGGAGCTTGCTTCGGGTGCGGCCAGGGACAGATCGCGCGACTGGCGTGCCGTAGACCCGCGCTGCATCGAAGGGCCCATCCCTGTCGAGTGCCGCTCGGCCTCTTGCGGCACTTGCTGGGTCGGCGTGCTCGGCGGCGCGGAGAAACTTTCTGCCGTGAGCGTGCGCGAAGGAAAACAGATGAAGGATTTCGGCTACGTAGTGACGGACGAGCCGAAGCCTTTGATCCGTCTCGCCTGCATGGCCCAGGGCACGGGCGCTGTCTCGATAGTCATCCCGCCGTGGAACGGCGTCTTCGGCAAATACCTGCGCGAGAAAGAGGCGGAAGCGCAGGAAGCGGCGAGCCAGGCGGGCAGCTAGGAGAGTAGTCAATAACTGAGGGGACAATTTGTTTTGGGCGTTAGAGTGGTTGCGGAGAATAAAGCTTCGGCCGTGTCGCCGATTCTGTTCGTCCTGGCGGCGGCCGTTTTGTGGAGCACGGGCAGCCTCTTTATCAAGTGGACGACCCTTTCGGCCTTCGAGCTTTCTTTAGGCCGTTCGCTGCTGGCGGCCCTGACGGTCGCGCTCTTCACGCGCCGCGAGGGCTTCGGCTTCAACCGCATCACGGCGCTGGCGTCCCTCCTTTATGCGGCGCTGCTTCTGCTGTTCGTGCTCGCAGCCAAATTGACGACCGCCGCCAACGCTATCTTTCTGCAATACACCGCGCCGATCTACGTGCTGCTGCTTGAGCCGATCTTCTACAAGGAGAGGTTTCGTGGCAGCGATCTAGCGGTGGTCGGCGCGTGTCTTGCCGGGATGTCGCTCTTCTTCGTGGGCCAACTCCGGCCCGAAGATGTGCTGGGCAACATCACGGCGCTCGCCTCCGGCCTCTGCTTCGCTTTCTACATCCTGCTGCTGCGCCATTCGCGGGCCAGGGAAGTCAACCGCGCCTCTTCGGTCATCTACGGCAACGTGCTGATAGTGCTGGTGACGGCCGTCCTGGTGGCGAGCGATTCCGCGAGTCTCAAGCATGTCGCGCAGGCGAGCGCCTGGGATATGTGGACGGTCGCATACCTGGGCGTCGTTCAGATCGGAGTGGCTTACACGCTGTTCACGCTCGGGATGGCGCGCGGCGTGCGCTCACTGGACGCAGGCATCGTCAGCTACATCGAGCCGATCTTGAGTCCCATCTGGGTCTTTCTCATCCTGGGCGAGCGTCCTTCGCGCTGGGCCCTGCTGGGCGGCTCGATCATCCTCGCAGCAGTGCTGTCGCACACGCTCTGGGGCGCGCGACGACGACGCACCGTGCCGCTGCCGTAATCTTGTCTTCCGGCGAAGAAAGCTTAGTTGGGCTTGTGTGTTCGCAGAGCAGCCTTCGGCGCTTCTATCCTCACTTCCTTCGTTTCGGTGTAGAAGCGTTTGTACTCGCTGTAAGTGATCGTCGAGTCGTAGGTGACGTGGTCGAACAGCTTAGGGTAGTCCGCGCCGTTGATACGTGACGTGCGCGGAAGCCACACACCCTCGGGCAGGCGCGTCATCTCAAGGTAGACGGCCGGAGGTCTTTCGCCAGTTGTCACGCCGGCCGTTTCTTCGGAGCCGGCCTTCGCCATCTCCGCGTCGCCCGTAGTGGTCGTGGGCCAACCCACAAGGCGCGTCACTATCCTGTCCTCGGAATCAATCCAGATCGTGCCCGCCAGTTGCGCTATATATTTTTCCTTGTCCGTGAAGCGTGCCTCCGGGCGGGGGCGAAAGCTGAGTACCAGCGTGTCGCGCCCACCAACCTGTTCGCGCCGCAGGAACTTGAGTTCGCAAGTTCTGAGGAAAGTGCGAATGTCGAGGGACGCGCCGCCGCGACTGAAGCCTATGGTGTTGAGATTGATTCCGGTGCGCTGGTAAGTCCCGACGGGCAGCATCCCGGCGCGCATTTCCGGCGCTGGCGCGGGTTGGATGCGAGCGTCGCGTGCAATCTCGTCCTCGGCTTTTTCCAGACGCTCGCCCGCTCGCCAACGCTCCCGTTCCAGCTCTTCGGGCGGCAGGGGCACTCCGTTGCGGCTCGTCAACAGCAGCACGCCGCGTGCGCGCGCGCCCGTCGTCAAGGTCGGGATGTAAACCTCGTAGATGTTCCGCTCCTCTTTCTCACGCTCCTTATTCTTCCTGCGCTTGGCAAACTCCATCACGTAAGTGTATTCGATCAGCATGTCGCCGGAGCCCTTGCAGTTCGCCTCCTTGACGAGCGCCGTGAGATCGAGCGTGCCTTCGATTGTCGCCGGAGTGATGGCCTCGCAATCCTTCGTAATCGCGGTGCTGCGTTTGCCGATCTCCACATGGATGTCCTGGCCGATGGCCGGAAGGGCGGCGCAGAGCACCAGGAGAATTGTCCGGCCCACGCTTTTCCAACAGTCGAGTCGCATTCCCGCTCTTTCCTCTGATTAAGGTTGCAATTGTCGCTTGGAGCAAGCCGCTTGCGAGACGCTTTCCGAGTAGCCTATGGCCGCACATTCTACGCCTCCGGGCCCGACAAATTCAAAGTTTTTTTTGACAGCGCCTCGGCCGGGTTTAGAGCATCCACTTGTCGCGGTCTGCGAAGTAGGCGGGCGACTCTCCGGGGTGAAGGCGGCGAAACTCTTTGTAGCGCGCAAGCAGTCGCCTGTATCTGCGCTCGGAAGAGCGCAGGCGCTTGTGCTCTATCTCGCGCAAGTGGTTCTCGACCTTCCAGAGATTGCGCGGCGAGAAACGCCAGTCGTAGCCGCCGAGCACAGAGAGATTCGTTACGGCGTAGCCCGTGATGCGCCCCGTCAGGTCAACGTAAGGATCGAAGTAGCTCCACACCAGATCACGCACGGAGCGAAAGACGGGCAAGCGCCCGTGCAAGCCCACGTCTCGCGAGCGGCCGACCGCGCCCCACCGGCCATTCTTTTGAAAGAGGAAGACGACGTGATCTAGCTGATCCTGTGATTCGAGGCTGAGCAGGAGCGGAGCGTAGCCGTGCTGCTCTAAGACGACTGCGGCCAGGAGCGCGGCTTCCATGCAATGCGCTTTGCCGCGCCGCAGGACTTCGCGAAAGGAGCGTTGCGTCTCGCCCTCGCGCTCCCAGTTATAGGGAAGCGTGCGCAGGTAACGCTGCACCTGTCGCGGAGTCCGAAGCGACTCGATCAGTCTCCATTCTTTGCTCGTGAAGGCTTCTCTGCCCGGCGCGTTCGTCATCCTCGAAAGCTATTAACAGAAGAGCGGGAGAAAAGGCAAAGGGAAAGGCGGAAGACGCGAGAGTATGCTTCTCATCTTCCTCTGTTCCCTTTTCTCCCTTTCTTGTCGGCGGCGGGGCGATAATGTTAAAGTGCTTAGCTTGAAACCGACCCCATCAATGATTTATGAGACCGCAAGACCGCTTACGCCCGGAATCCTTTCGTACCTGATAAGCTCTTCCGGCCCGACGCGCGCGGCTCTTCGGTGACTGAGCGACACGCCTCGCAAAACTGTGGCATGCAATTCAAGCAAAGGTTTTTTGAAATCCGATCATTTCACTTATGAATAAGCAATCAAAGATTTCAGACTTTCCGATGACGCGCGCCGAGCAGGAGGCCGAGACCGAGGCCAGGCGCGTGACGGGGCAGATAGAGGAGGCGCTCGCGGCCGTCGCCGTCCGCACCAACACAGACACGGACGGCCTTGAAGCTTGCGCCGACCGATTGGAGCGCGCCGCTCGCGACCTGGTCGTCGCCCTGCGCGAGCTGGCGCGCGAGCGCCGCCTGGCACGCGAAGAACAGAGGTGAGGCGGCCCTGAGCTGAGACTCTTTACGCCTTAGAAATCCTCTCTGGGCCCACTGTCAGGGGCTTTCGGGCGCGTCACTTTCCATTTTCATCTATTGACTGGAGCATCTATGACTTCACTTAAGAGAGAGCCTGTGACCGAGCATAAGGGTCGCAAGCGCACACGGTACGAGTTGGACAATTACGGCATCGACGCGGCCGCGACCGTCTACTGGAACCTGAACCGTCCGGAGCTTTGTGAAGAGATCACTCGTCGCGGCGAAGCCATCTTCTCAGACCACGGCGCGCTCATCGTAGACACGGGCGAGCACACCGGACGAGCCGCCAAAGACAAGGCCATCGTGCGCGAGCCTTCGAGCGAGGAGAAGGTCTGGTGGGGCGAAGTCAATAAGGAGTTCTCGCAAAGCCGGTTCAACGCTCTCAAAGATCGCATGATGGCTCACACGCGCGGGCGCGACCTCTTCGTCCAGGACACCTATGCCGGGGCAGACCCGCGCTATCGCCTGCCCGTTCGCATTATCACGGAGCTTGCCTGGCACTCGCTGTTTGCGCGCACGATGTTCATCAACGCGGATGAAGGAAAGACAAGCGAGATGCACCAGCCGGAATTCACGGTCATCAATCTCCCGAGCTTTCACGCAGACCCGCAGCGCGACGGCACGCGCTCGCCCACCTTCATCCTCGTAGACTTCAGCCAGCGCCTAGTCCTCATAGGCGGAACCTCCTACGCAGGCGAGACGAAGAAGAGCGTCTTTACGATTCTCAACTACCTGCTTCCGCAGCGCGACGTGATGAGCATGCACTGCTCTGCGAACGTCGGAGAGGCTGGCGACGTGGCCGTCTTCTTCGGTCTTTCGGGCACGGGCAAGACCACTCTTTCGGCAGACCCCGAGCGCAGGCTCATTGGCGACGACGAGCACGGCTGGTCGCACGACGGCGTCTTCAATTTCGAGGGCGGCTGCTACGCCAAAGTGATACGTCTTTCGGCGGAAGCCGAGCCGGACATCTATCGCACGACGCGCATGTTCGCCACCGTCCTTGAGAATGTCGTCTACGACCCGGAGACGCGCGCTCTCAATCTCGATGACGCGTCGAAGACCGAGAACACGCGCGCAGCTTACCCGCTCGAATATATTCCGAACATCCAGCCGGAGGGCTACGCCGGCCATCCCCGCAACATCATCATGCTGACGGCCGACGCCTTCGGCGTGCTGCCCCCGGTCGCGCGACTCAGCCCCGAGCAGGCCATGTATCACTTCCTCTCCGGCTACACGGCGAAGATCGCGGGCACAGAGAAGGGCCTCGGCAAAGAGCCCGAGGCGACCTTCTCGACCTGCTTCGGCGCGCCCTTCATGGTCTTGCATCCGGGCGTCTACGCAGACCTCCTGGGGAGGCGTATGGCCGAGCACAACTCGGACTGCTGGCTCGTCAACACAGGCTGGTCTGGTGGGCCCTACGGAGTGGGCCAGCGCATGAAGATCGCCCATACGCGCGCCATGATCCGCACCATCCTGTCGGGCACGCTCGCTCAAGTGGAGACGCGGCCCGACCCCGTCTTCGGAGTCGGCGTTCCCCTCTCTTGTCCCGGCGTCCCTCCGGAAGTCCTCCAACCGCGCAACACTTGGGCCGACAAAGAGGCTTACGACCGCCAGGCGCGCGACCTCGCCCGCCGCTTCAACGAGAACTTCAAGAAGTACTCCGACGGCGTTTCCGAAGCCATCCGCGCGGTCGCACCGAAAGCGGATTAGAAAGCACAGAGCATCACGCAGACGAAGGGCGGCCGCGTGAGCCGCCCTTCTCATTTAGCAGGAGCTTCGCGCCGCAGCACGTCAGTCGCTCTGGATGTAGACGGAGAGCACTTTGAAGTGTTGACCGACGCGCACAAGGTCTACGCGAAACATCAGTAGGTGGAAATAGACGAGACGAGTGCCCGCCGGATAGTTGAAGAAGTCGCCGCCGAGGATTGTCAGGCGCGGGTTCAAGTCGTCATCTGACTCTGCGGTGTTTGCATCAGCCTGGCCTTCATGCTCTCTCTGTGTCTCTCTCTCCGGGGGTGTTGAGGGGAGCGTTTTCAGATGGTCGCGCAAGAGCAGGCTGGCCTGTTCAAGTGTCGCCGTCAGGCTGCGCAACTCTTCTATGCTCTTGATGGTTTTCGCTTCCGCGCGTCGCGCAGCGTCTTGCTCACCCGTCGCGCCGTCTCTCGCGCCCATCTCTTCCGCAAGAACCTCTGCCATGATGGGATTGCTTCTGAGCACGTTCCAGACTCCGGCAGGAATAGTCTCGTACCATTCCGGGCCGTCACGCCCTTCTTCCTCCGGCCCTGTGGCCTCGTACACCTGGCAGATGCGGAAGATGAGGCGCACCGAGTTGGTCATCGCAACGTAGTACTTGAGCAGGTCATCCCCGTTCTCCGAGACGAGCAGCTCCGGCTTCAGCTCCGCGAAATAGAGCGTCTCCGGCTCCGTTCGCAGGCGCTCGACAAAGTCTGCGATGAAGAATTCGTCTACGAGCGGCCCGATGTCTTCCGTCTCCTGCCAGCGTTTGATAAAGCGTGCGGCCACCAAGCGCGCCTCTCGCTCCTCTTCGGCGGTCAGCTTCTCTTCGCCTCGGTCAACGGTCTCGGCCTCCGGTGATTGAACGGGGCTCGCAGCCGTAGCGAGCGCGAGCGTAATCACAAGCAGCAAAGCGATGAACGGTCGCAGCTTCATATAAAACGGTCGCCTCCTCATCCTGCTTTGGCAACGCGCGTGCCGGGCCCGTCCCCGAAGGTGAAGGGCGGCAATGACGAAGGGGCCCGGCGCGTCAAGCGCCATTTCGGATGACCAAGTGAAGGAAAATCACGGCACTGCGACAGCAGTGGCAGCACTGGCGCGAGTTATGATGTGGTAAACTCTCGACCGCTAAGAGCCCAGGCGTTTCCGGGGCGGGCTTAACCGTCATGGGCCCATGTGGTGAGATGTGATGAGCAGTGAGGCGGACGATTCGGCAGACGCGCGCGCCCGAAACCGTGGCGAGCAGTCGGGCGCTATCAGTTACAGCGCGCCGTCCGACGAGCAGGCGCAATCGGAGAGCGCCGCTACCCTGCGTACGGTCGTCGAGACCGTGCGACGCGTCGTGCGCGCGGACACGGCCAGCGTCGCCATCTTTTCGCTCGCCGAGAAGACCATCGTGTGGCAGGCCATGAGCGGCTTTCACTCGCAATCGCTCAAGAGCGTGCCGGGCATCACGCTGCCCCTTCGCGGCCACTCTTACGAGCAGGCGGCCGCCTCCGGCAAGCTCACGATCATCGAAGGCATAGGCGTGCGCCCGGAGCTTCCGGCGGAGGATTTTCCCCTGCACAGCTCAGAGGGCGTGCGTGATGTCGTGATCGTTCCCTTGCAGGCGCGCGGCGAGATGCTCGGCGCGCTCGTCGTAGGCTTTCGCGCGGCCCACAGCTTCACGGAGGACGAGCGCCATCTTTTGGAGAATTTGGGAGAGATGGCCGCGATGGTGCTCGATCACGCGCGCCTGGTCGAGATCGTGAGCACGGGCAAGAGAATCTGGGAGCAGACCTTCGACGCCATCCCCGACGGCATTATCGTTCACGACCACCAGATGCAGATCGTGCGCTGCAACGCGCACGCCGCCGAGATGATGAACCTCTCGCCCTCTCAGACCATAGGGCTCTCCTGCGCAGACGCTTTCGCGCGCCTCTTCGGCGAGCGCGCCGCCGCCTACCACATGGGCAAATCCACTGGACTGGCCTCCTCCTCCTTCGAGCTTCAGGCCGAGGACGGCCGCCGTTACCTGGTCGCGGTCGCGCCCCTAGACCAGCCTGCGAGTCCGGGCGGAAGCGTCATCACGTGGAGCGACGTGACGGAGCTTTCCGAGATGCAGGAGCAATTGTCACGCTCGCGCCGCCTGGCGACCGTGGGCCAACTGGCCGCAGGCGTCGCACATGAGATCAACAATCCGCTCGCAGCCATCACGACCTGCGCCGAGGCGACGCTGCGCGACCTGCGCGGCGCGCCTGACACGGCCGCGCTCGCCGAAGAGCGGGAATGGACTTTCTACCTCGAAGAGATTATCCGCCAAGCCCTGCGCTGCAAGGCGATCACGCGCGGCCTCTTAGACCTCTCGCGCCAGCGCAGGCCCGTGCGCGCCGCCTGCGACATCAATGCGCTCGTCGCGCAGTGCGCCCGGTTGGCCCAGCAGCGCGCGCAAACTGTCGAGGTCGTGGTCTCGGTCGAGCTGGACGAAAACGTTGGCGAAGTGGCGACGGACGCCAACATGGTGCGGCAAGTGCTCGACAATCTTTTGAGCAACGCGTTCGACGCGGTCGGCAATCAGGGACAGATCACAGTCCAGACGATGCGCGAGGGCGAGCGCGTCGTGATAGAGATTACAGACACAGGCCACGGCATCCCCCCCGAACTCCTGGTACGCATCTTCGACCCCTTCTTCACCACCAAAGATCCCGGCAAAGGCTCCGGCCTCGGCCTCGCCATCTGTTACACGCTCGCCGAAGCCCTGGGCGGCGCGCTCACAGTCGAATCCAAGCAACACGCCGGCAGCCGCTTTCGCCTCTGGCTCCCGCGTCGCGCACCGGAAAAGGAGGGATGAAAGACAAGATTTAAGAGGTAGGACTAAAGCTTTCGCACTCCGCATCATTAAGCTTTATACGGCTCTTCCCAAAGATATTGAAGCGCAAGTGCTGGGCAAGCAAATATTGCGCTCCGGGACATCTGTTGGCGCACATTATCACGAAGCTTGCCGTGGCAAGTCAGACGCAGATTTTGTCAGCAAGCCGGAAGGCGGATTACAAGAACTCGAAGAGACAATTTACTGGCTGGAGTTGATTGTCGAGGCAAAAATCTTCTCCATCACTAGGATTAAAACATTGCACGATGAGGCTGAAGAACTAATAGCTATGTTCGTTACAATGGTCAAGAACGTAAAAGCTAAAGGAGGGAACAAAGGGATAAGAGAACGATGAAAGATGGTGGATGAAAAGAAAGACCCATTACTTTTCTTTCATCCCTCATCCCTCATCCCTCATCCCTCATCCTTATGGTCAGAAGAGTTCGAGTGCTCGTGGTTGACGACGACAATTTGTTGCGCAAGCTGGTAACGGATCAGCTCGCGCGCTCGGGGTTTGAGTCTGCTCCGGCGGCGAGCGCGCAGGAGGCTTTGGAGGCTTTGCAGCAGAAGGATTATGACGTTGTGCTGCTCGACATTCAGATGCCCGGGATGACGGGCCTGGACGCTTTGCGCGAGATCAGGAAGATAGAGGACGCGCCGGAGGTGATTATGCTCACCGCCGACACTTCGCTTCCGACCGGCCTTGAGGCGATGCGGCTGGGCGCTTACGACTACTTGACCAAGCCTTCGACGCTGGACGAGATGGAGGCGGTCATTCGCAAGGCGGACGAGAAGCGGCGGCTCGTGCGTCAGAATGCCTCTTTGCGCGCCGTGGTGCGCTCGCCGCAGACGGACGAGATGGGCGTGCCGCCGATGATCTACAGAAGCACCGTCATGCAGGGCATAGTGGCGCAGGCGGAAGCGGCGGCCCGCCTCGATACGACCATCCTGATTACAGGCGAATCGGGCACGGGCAAAGACGTGCTCATGCGCTTCATACACGCTCGGAGCGCGCGCGGCGACGAGCCCGTTATCATCATCAACTGCGGCGCGCTGCCCGAAGCTCTGTTCGAGTCCGAATTTTTCGGCCACGAGCGCGGCGCGTTCACGGGCGCTTCCGCCCTCAAGCGCGGGCTGCTGGAAGCGGCCGACGGCTCGACCCTCTTTCTGGACGAGATCGGAGAGATGCCGCTGCCGATGCAGGTCAAGCTCTTGCAGTTTCTCGAACAGGGCCGCTTTCGTCGTGTCGGCTCGACGCGCGATCAGAGCGTGGACGTGCGCGTCATCGCCGCCACCAACCGTAATCTGCCCGACGACGTGCGCGAGGGCCGCTTCCGCGCAGACCTCTTCTATCGTCTCAACGTCGTGGCGCTCTACGTCCCGCCGCTCCGCGAGCGCCCCGAAGACATCCCAGACCTGATTGACTATTTTTTAGAGATTTACCGCCAACGGTTCAACCGTCCACGCCTTGAGCTGTCTGAGGAAGCGCGTCGCCGCCTTGTCTCCTTCGCGTGGCCCGGCAACGTCAGAGAGCTGCGCAACTGCCTGGAACGCGCCACGGCCCTCTCGACGGGCGACATGATAGAGGCCGATCAAGTGCTGCCGTCTCCGGGCGGAGGGGATGGCCCGGGCGGCTTGGCGGAGCCGGCAGCCGGAGCCACGCTCGCGCCGAAGGGGCCGCCCGCGACGCTGGACGAGCTGGAACGCCAGCACATTCTTCGCGTGCTGGAGCAGACGGGCGGCAACCGCGAACGTGCGGCGGCCATCCTCGGCATCTCCGCGCGCACGCTCTATCGCAAGCTGCGCGAGTACGAAACCGCCTCCGGCTCGACAGAAAGCGGAATTCAAACAGGATGGACAGGAGAGACAGGATGAAAGAGCAGCAATAGGTCTTTCCTTTATCCTGACAATCCCTGTTAATTTCTCCCTCAAGGATGTCCATGATAGAGACTGCTGAGGTGGTCATCATCGGCGGCGGCATCGTCGGGGCAAGCTGCGCCTATCACCTGACGGAGGCGGGTTGCCGCGACGTGCTGATCGTCGAGCGGGAAGAGGCGCAAGGGCTCGGCTCTTCGGGACGAGGCGCGGGCGGAGTGCGCGCGCAGTTTTCGACCGCGATCAATATCGAGATGTCGCTCTATTCAATCCCCTTCTTCGCGAGCTTTGAAGAAGCGACGGGCCATGCTTCGGGTTACAGAGCGGACGGCTACCTCTTCGTCGCAACGCGCGAAGCGCACCTGGATTACCTGCGCCGGAACAGGGAGCGGCAGACGGCGCTCGGCCTTAAAGGTGTGGAGCTGTTAACGCCCGATAGTATTCGCGCCATCATTCCGCAGCTCAGCATGGAGGATGTCCTGGGCGGGAGTTTCTGCCAGACGGACGGTTTTATAGAACCCTTGAAGGTGCTGCGCGGCTTTACCGAGCGCGCCCGAGAGCGCGGCGCAAGAGTCTGGCTGAACGCGGAAGTCACAGGGATAGAGACTGCGGGCGGCGAAGTGTGCGCCGTGGAGACCAGGCGCGGGCGTGTCGAGACGCGCGTCTTGGTCAATGCCAGTGGGGCCTGGGCGGGCGAAGTGGCCCGCCTGGCCGGACTCTCTTTGCCGGTCGTGCCGCTCAGGCGGCAACTCGTCATCACAAAACCGACCGACGCCCTGCCCCTACCGCTGCCGATGGTCATAGACATGTCGGACGGCTTTCACTTTCGCCGCGAGCCGCCCTCGCGCGAGCCTTCGGGCGTGCTGCTGGCCTGGCCCACGCCGGACGAATCGCCCGGCTTCAAGACCGAGTTTGACCCTCGCTTCACGCAACAGATTCTCTCTCGCGCACACGCGCGCGTGCCTTCCTTGCGCGAAGTGGCCGTGGACGAGGCGCTCTGCCGCGCGGGGCTCTACGAGGTGACGCCCGATCATCACGCGATCATCGGCGCGGCCCCCGGCCTCAAGGGGCTTTACCTTGCCAACGGCTTCAGCGGTCACGGCGTCATGCATTCGCCCGCCACAGGCAAGATGATTTCAGAGCTGATCCTGGACGGGCGCTCGCGCACCATTGACGCCACGCCTCTGAGGGCCGAAAGATTCGTCGAAGGCCGCTTGATCGAAGAGACCGCCGTCCTGTGAGCCCGAGCCCGCTCAACTAAACAAACGGGGGCGAGTTTGTTACACTGGCTGTTTCCCTGAGGGGCCTGAAAAAAGGGCCGGGCTGACAATCAGCCGGAAGTATTTGAGAGAAGAGTTTTACTGATGTACGAGTTTGCCGTCGCTCCGGCCGTGACACAGATACGGCGTCGCGGAGTCGAGATCACAGAGGTCGCGCCCGGAAGCCTCGCCGCCGAGCTTGAGCTTGAGGCGGGCGACCGTGTCATCCGCGTCAACGGTCGCGTAGTGCGCGACTACCTGGACTTTCGCTTTCACACGGGCGGCGAGACGGAGCTTCTGCTGGAAGTCCGCAAGCAGAGCGGAGAGGAATGGGAACTGGACATCGAGCGTGGAGAGGGCGAGGATTTGGGCCTCGGCTTCGAGCAGATAGTTCCGCGCCAGTGCGCCAACGAATGCATCTTCTGCTTCTGCAAGGGTAATCCCGAGACTGCGCGCCCCTCGCTCTTCATCCGCGACGAAGACATCCGTCTATCGTTTCTCTACGGCAACTACACGACGCTCACTTCCATCACCGAAGATGAGATGCGCCGCATCATCGAGCAGCGCCTCACGCCGCAATACGTCTCCGTTCACGCCACAGACCTGGACGTGCGCGCTCATCTCCTCGGCATTGATCGCAAGCGCGCGGACATCTCCGACAAGATGCGGCGCATGATGGACGCTCGCGTAGAGATTCACGCGCAAGTGGTGCTCTGTCCGGAGATCAACGACGGCGCGGTGCTTGAGCGCACGGTGAGAGACCTGGCCGCAGATCATCCGCGCATCAAGAGCGTGGCGATTGTCCCGCTGGGGCTCACCCGCTACAACACGGACGAGCGATTGACGCCTGTCACTCCGGAGTTCTGCCGCCGCACGATCAGGGAGGTCACACGCCTTCAGCGTGAGTTTCGCCAGAGCATGGGGACGACCTTCGCTTTCCTCGGCGACGAGATATACCTGCGCGCGGGCTTGCGCGTGCCCTCGCGAAAGCATTACGGCGATTACCCGCAGATCGAAGACGGCATAGGCATGGTGCGCTCCTTCGATAACGAGTTCCGCGCTCTCTGGCGTCGCCTGCTGCGGCGTGAAGCTGCCGGGCGGCCCGCGCCCGTGTGGCACGCGACGGTGATGACGGGGATGCTATTCGCGCCCGTGCTCAAGGCTTGGATTGATCGCCTGAACACGCGCTTCCGCACGCGACTGCACGTCCTCGGCGTAGAGAATCTTTACTTCGGCGGCGATGTTTCCGTGGCCGGGCTCCTGACGGGCGGAGACCTCCTGGCGGCGCGCGAGCGTGTGCGGGGCGACAGTGTGATTATCCCCTCCTCGATGATTAAGAGCGGCGAAGATGTGATGCTCGACGGCATGACGCTCGGCGAGCTGAAGCAGCAGTTAGGTCTTCCCGTTCACGCTCTGGACTTCCCCTCATTGGCCCACATGCTCACCGCCGGGTAATGGGCCCATGCGCGTCCATTACTCCTCTCTCGGCGGCCTCCAAAATTTCGTACGTGCGAGCCTGGTTCAGCGTTTGTAAATTCTGATCGCAGAAGTGTTGGGCCCAGACGTTGAATACCTAGACCATGAGCCTAAAAAAGGCTAGAATAGCGGCAAAAATCTGATCTGAGAGCGGGGACTGCTATGAAGCCACAGCCTTTTCTAGTCGCCTTACTCATGTTCCTATTGAGTGCTACCGTCGCCGGTCAAACACAATCACCTTCGCCATCGCCGCAACAGCAGCAGGGAGGCGAGGACGTAGTCACCGTGACGACGAACCTGGTGCAGGTGGATGTCGTGGTGCTGGATAAGGACGGGCGGCAAGTAACCAATCTGCGCCCGGAAGATTTCGAGGTGCAGGAAGACGGGAAGCGACAGGCGATCACCAATTTCGCCTACATCTCGGTTGACGCCGCGACCTCTCCGGAACGGAACCTGGCAACGGCCACACCGTCCGCCGGGCCCAACGCGCCGACGGTCGCGCCGCCGCCTCTGAGGCCCGAGCAGGTGCGCCGCACCATCACTTTCGTCGTAGACGATCTGGGGCTCTCGTTCGAGAGCATAGGATATGTCCGGCAAGCCTTGAAGAAATTCGTGGACGAGCAGATGCAGCCCGGCGATCAGGTGGCGATCATTCGTTCCAGCGGCAACGTCGGCGTCCTTCAGCAGATCACGACCAATAAGCAGCAGCTCTACGCGGCCATCGAGCAGGTGCGCTATTACCCGATGGGGCGCAGCGGATTGAGCCCGTTCATAGAGCCCAATATAGGCATGCAGTCCTGGGAAGCGCGCGAAACGGCCCCGCGTGAGATCGCCGAGTTCGAGGAGTTTCGCCAGGACATTTTCGCCGTCGGCACTATCGGCATCCTCAACTACGTCATGCGCGGGCTCACTGAGTTGCCCGGACGCAAGGCCGTCATACTCATCTCCGAAGGATTCAAAATCCATACCAACCAGGGGCGCAGCGAGCGCGTGCTGGCGGCCATCAAACAGCTCGCCGATCAATCCAATCGCGCCTCTGCCGTCGTCTACACGATAGATGCCAGAGGCTTGCAACCGCTCACGCTGACCGCCTCGGACAAACCCGGCATCAACCCTTATGGCGGCGACCCGACGAGGGCTCCGGTGATTGCGGGGCCGTCCGGACAGCCGCAGAACCCGACCCGCTCAAGAGCAGCGCCCGACTCGGCCAGAGTTCAGCTCACGCCGGGAGAGCGGGCCGAGATAGATTCTGTGGCCGCCTTCCGTCAGTTAGACCTATTAATGCAGCAGCGCAACGCGGAGTTTTTTGAATCGCAGAGCGTGCTTTCTTACCTGGCCCAGCAGACGGGCGGGCTCTACCTGCGCAACCAGAACAACCTGGCCTCGGGCATCCAGCAATTGATGGAAGACCAGAAGGGCTATTACCTGATCGGCTATCGTCCGGAAGAAGCGACGATTGACCCGGCCACCGGGCGCAGGCGCTTTCACAAGCTGACGGTCAAGGTCAAGGGCTCGGGCCTGCGCGTACGCTCGCGCTCAGGTTTCTACGGCGTCTCCTACGAGGATGCGCGGAAGAAGAAGGCCACGCGCGACGAACAGCTCACGGCGGCGCTCGTCTCGCCTTTCTCTTCGGGCGATGTCCACCTGCGCCTGACCTCGCTGTTCGGCGACGACGCGAAGACTGGCTCTTTCATGCGCTCCTTGCTGCACGTCAACGCGCGCGACCTGAAGTTTACGAAAGAGCCGGACGGCTCCTACAAGGCCGTGATAGACATGCTCATCACGGTCATCGGCGACAACGGCTCGGTCGTGGGCCAACCGCTGACTAACACTCAAACGATTATCGCCAAGGACAAGACCTACGAGCAGATTTTGAAAGACGGGCTGGTCTATATTCTCAACGTTCCGGTCAAGCAGCCGGGCGCATACCAGTTACGTGTCGCCGTCCGCGACGCCAAGTCTGAGCTGCTCGGTGCGGCCGGCCACTTCATAGAAGTGCCCGACCTCACTCGTAATCGCCTGGTGCTTTCAGGGATAGTCCTGCTCGGCACAGACCCGAATGCGCCGAAGGCTGTCGCGGCCTCTGCGGAGGCCACGCCGGGGCAGGGGGCGGGCTCGGGCCAGCCGACCGACACGCAGGACATGCAGGCCAGCCCGGCCGTGCGCCAGCTTCGCCAGGGAATGATCTTGAGCTACGGCTACACGATCTATAACGCGCAGCTTGACAAGGCGAGCGGTCGCCCGCAGCTTCAAACGCAGATGCGCATGTTCCGCGACGGCCAGTTGGTCTTCACGGGCAAAGTGCTGCCCTATGATGCGAGCCAGCAGACGGACATGAAGCGCCTGAACGCGGGCGGGCGCATCCGCGTCGGGCCAGACCTTGTGCCCGGAGATTATATCCTGCAAGTGGTCGTGACAGACCTGCTCATCAAAGACAAGTCACGCCCCTCGACCGCGACGCAGGTGATTGACTTCACGGTTGTTAAATGAGCCGGCCGGTAAGCAGTTCCGGGCCCAGGCCCTTGCGCTAAGCAAGCGGGCGTGGGCCCATAGCTCCCGCGCGGCTTCAAAAGAGCGCGCCCGTCCGGTTCCAGCAAGTATGCTCGGGGAGGAATTTTATGCCCGGAACAGGACGACTCTTGCTTGGGGTGGGCTTGGCGCTTGCTCTGGTGCTGGCCGGCGCTGGCTCAGGTTACGCACAGTCTTCCGCAACGACGGTTTACCACCAGATTGACGGGCGCTTGCACGCCAGCAACGGGCAGGCCGCCAGCAACATACACGTCCGCCTGCTGCGCGCCGATTCGAGACGGCCCATCGGCGAGACCTTCAGTCTTTCGCGCGGCGAGTTTGTCTTTAACTTCGTGCCCGAAGGCGAATACCTGATAGAGACCTACCAGACGGCCGAGCTTGAAGCCACCAGCACCAGCTTTCAAGTCCGGCCTCTGCCCAGAGAGCGCCCCGCAGTCCTCCACGTCGAGATAGATATTCCCTTCAAGCCTCTCGCGGCCCCGCCACGGCCCGGAGTGATCGAGGTCGACCCGGACGTGGACGCCCCTAAAGAGGCGGTCAAGCTTTATCGTGCGGGCCTCAAGGCCCAGGCCGATGACCACCGTGAGCGCGCCGTCGCAAAGTTCCAGGAGGCCATCAAGGCATACCCTTCGTATTACATGGCGCGGCTGGATTTGGGGCGGGAGCTGCGGCGACAGAAGCGTTTGCAGGAGGCCGAGGCCGTCTTGGGCCAGTTGCGACAGATTGCGCCCAAGAGGGCCGAGCCGCTGGTCGAGCACGCGCTGGTGCTCCTTGAGCTACAGCGCCGCAAAGAGGCCGAGGCGGAGCTACGGTCGGCGCTCGAAATGGAGGAAGGAAACTGGGCTGCCCATTTCTATCTCGGGTGGGCGCTCATAGAAGAGCAGCCCGACGCCGCCGAGGCGCAGTTCAAGCGGGCCATAGAGCTGGACGAGCCGAAGGCAGCGCGCGCTCATCTCGCGCTGGCCCGCCTTGCTGACGCCAAGGGTCAGCGCGAGCTTTCAATCAAACACCTGGAGGAATACCTGGCCCTCGTGCCCAACGGGGCCGAAGCCGATATTGCCCGCAGCCTTGTCGAACGGCTGCGAAAATCAGAACAGAGTAAGGGGAGCGCCTCTCGGCCTTGACGGGCCCAACTCAAACCCGCGAAAAAAAGTGGCCTGCCGGATCTGATCCGGCAGGCCATAATAGTCACGCTAATCTTTTTAGCCGGAGGCTAGAAGGAGAAGCGTGCGCCAAGCTGTATCACGCGTGACTCGCGCGTGGAGAGGAATTTACCGAAGGTGCTCCTCTCGGGGTCAGCCGTACCATCGGCCCTGCGTACGATGTTGTTGATGTTGAGATCAACGGTCGCAAACTGGGCGTGGTTGAAGGCGTTGAAAGCTTCAAACCTGAGCTCCAGGCCATAGCGCTCGGTGAACTGAGTCTTCTTGGCGATGATCAGGTCGAAGTTGTTGATGCCGTTCTTCAAGCGGAACTGGTTGTTCGCGGAGCTTCCACGACGGAAGTTCGTCGAAGAGATGGCCCCGTTCAGAGTGGCGTTCCTGAAAGCATCAGCATTGAACGCACGGTTGTTATTGGCACGCGGATCGGTGTTGATGAAGGGCTCAGGCCCCAAGTCCGCGAAGTTCAGAGTCGCACCGCCGTCACCCGTCGTGTTGGTGCTGTTGGTGACGCTGAACGGCGTGCCCGACTGAAGAGTCAGGATGCCGCCAACGCTCCAACCGCCCAGCACCGTCTTGGCGATGCCGTGGAAGTTCTCCGTCCACGGAAGGTCATAGATGAAGCTCGCCACGAAGCGGTGCGGAACGTCATCGTTCGACAGGCCGTAACCGATCTTGCGGTCAACCAGGTCGAGCTGGTTGCGCTGCGTATCGGAATCCGTCAGGGACTTCGAGAACGTGTAGGCGATCTGGAAGAGCGAGCCCTTGCTGTAACGCTTCTGGAAGTTCAATTCAAAAGCGTTGTAGTCGGAGGTTCCCGCCGAGACCAGAGCCGGCAGCGAGACCGAGAAGTCCGTGTTCACGCGACGGCTGTTGATATTGGCCGCCGCCGTGCTGACCGGAAGCGGAGTGACGCCAGCCGGGAAAGGAATGGTCGTTCCCAGCGCCGGGTTGTACTGCTCACGGTTGTAGAGCTTACGGCCACGATTGCCGACGTAGCTCAGGCTCAGGAAGTAGTCCCTGAGGAAGCTGCGCTCAATCGTGAAGTTCCATTGCAGTACGTAAGGCGTCTTGAGGTGCGGGTCAATCGCCTGCGAAGTCGAGGAGATTGGCGCGAACACCGCCAGCGGCGCGATGAACGGGTTGGGAATCGTGCCGTTATTGACCGGGCACTGGGACTGCGGCGTGCCCGATACCAGCCCGTTGCAGTAGAGCGGGAAAGGATCGGCCGGGACGAACGGGTCTGCGAGCAGGCCGTTGCCGTTAGCCGTGAACTGGTTGGTTCCGGAGAAGCCCGGAGCCGAGAGCTGTTGCAGCGCCGTGTCGCCGATGATCGAGCCGTAGAAGACGCCGAAGCCGCCACGGATAACGGTCGTGCGGTCTCCCATCAACCTGCGAAGGAAAGAGCCTTCCCTGGTTGCCGGCGACCACGCGAAGCCGAAGCGCGGAGCGAAGTTGTTCCAGTCCTTTTCGATGCCGCCCGGCGTGATCGTCCCGCCTAGAATTGGATCGGGATCGCCCACGTAGAGCAAGCCTCTCGGAGCTAAACGACCTGCCGGAACGGTGATCGGCGCGCCCTCGAAGCTGCGCAGAGCGCCCGTCGTCAGCAGCGTTGATCTTTGACCGGTGGCACGGTAGTAGGCCACGCGATTGAACTTGTCCGTCAAAGGCGAGTTGTACTCCCAGCGGATGCCGAGAGAAAGCGTCAGCGAATCGTTGACGCGCCAGTTGTCCTGACCGAATAGGGCCAAGGCCGTCTGGCGGAAGTCACGCAGGCCGTTGGCTCCGAACTGGAACGTGGCCGGCGAGCCGCCGATCAGGAAGTCTGCCAGGTCGTCGCCCGTCGTATTGCCGGGCAGCGTGGCCGACATCTGGATGATGCCCTGGTTGACGAACAGGAACGTCTGGTCGTTCATGAACCTCGTTCCGTCGAACCCGAACTTGAAGCGATGATCGCCCCTGGCCCAGGAGACGGAATCCTGTAGCTGCCAGTTCGAGCTGACGCGAGCCTGCGGCCCCTGGAACGTGTTGCCGAAGGCCAGTCCGCGATCAAAGAGGCGGATGTAGGGCGGCCCGGCGAACGTCGGGTTAGCGACGAAGTTGCCCGTGAAGCCGATGGCCGAGGGCGGCGTCGTGTTGCCCGGCGAGAGGCTCGGCTGCTGGTTGCGGGCCAGCGAAGCCAGGAACGAATTGACCAGCGTCGGCGAGATCATGTACGTGTGACGCACGACGTAGTTGTAGGTGCGGCGCTTGTCCAGGGACGGGAAGCCCGGAACGGCGGAACCGTTGGGCGGGCCGCCGAACGGGAACGGCGTCAGCACGTTCTGGTCAAAGAAATTGAAGGTAAAGTTTAAGGTCTGCGCGCTGTTGATCAGGTGATCCAGGCGCATCGTGAAATAGTGGTTGTTGGTGGTCTCATTGGCCGCCACACCGGCTCTGCCCGAAGCATCGCCCGCCGGGATGAAATCCAGGTAGTAGCGAGCAATCGGCGAGAAACGGTTGAGCGGAATCTGCTGCACGACGGTCGCGTTCGGCTGATTCGGATTACCCGAAACGACCGGGAACGGATTGCCGAGCGGGTTCGTCGCCGTCGCCGTCGTTGGGTCGCGGATCAGGATCGGCAGGCTGCGACGCGACACGTCTGCGTCGTTGGTCGGGAAGAAATTACGTACCGTCAGGAGGCCCTGTTTCTCGGCTGCCGACGGAAGACCCGTGATGACTCTGGAGTCTCCGATGAGCTGAGCGCGGCGCTCGTAATCGACGAAGAAGAAGCTGCGATTGCGTCCGCTGTGAATGGGGTCGCCGCCCTCGCCGAAACGCGGCATGTAGATCGGGCCGCCGATGTTGCCGCCAATCTCCTTACGCTCGAAGGTGCGACGGAAATCATCTGTGCCACGCAGCGGCGTGGTTCTCTGATTGTCGAAATAGCGAGCGGCCGAAAGGAAAGTTGGACGATAGAAGATACGAGCGTTGCCGTGAAAATCGTTGGTTCCGCTCTTGGTCACGAAGTTGATGACGGAGCCGGTGTTGCGACCGAACTCGGCCTCGAAGTTAGAGGTCAGAACGCGGAACTCCTGAATGGCGTCCGGTCTCGGCTGGCCCGAAGCCAGGCCGCCGACGGGAACCTCGTTATTGTTGGAGCCGTCGAGCTGCACGTTGTTCTCGACGCCGCGCGATCCGTTAACACGAATTCCGAGACCCGTGCCGAATGCTGTCACACCGGCCGTGGGCTGGAAGACGGGCGCAACGCCGGGTTGCAGGAGCGCCAGGTCGAGAGGGTTACGTCCGTTGAGCGGCAGGCCCTCTACGCGCCTCTGTTCAACGGTCGTGCCCAAGGTCGGCGTCTCGCGGTCTAGAATCTCGGCCGTCGCGGCCACCTCGACGGTGACGCTGGTGCCTCCGACCGAGAGCGGAGCGTCGAGCTGGACGTTGCGGTTCGGCTCGACCTTCACGTTGCTGAACCGCACCTCGGAAAAGCCGCCCCCGGTGACGACCACATCGTAGGTGGCGGGCTCGACTTCGAGTATCGCGTACTCTCCCTGGTCGTCCGCCGTTACGGTGCGAATCTCCTGGTTCTTGGCAACGTCAATGAGCTTGACGGTTGCTCCGGGAACAACTGCTCCATTCGGGTCGGTGACTTTACCCCTGATGGTGCCACGAGTGCCCTGAGCGAACGCAAACGCCGTTGCCATAAGCAGGCAGCAGATGGCTGCGACGAGTCGCAGCATCGGCCGGTTCCGCTTATGAAGGCGCTCCGTTCCCGAAAGATTAAACTGGTACATAGGTAGTCTCCTTCAAATTGTCTAGGTGGTTCCTAGTGCCCTCTATTTGCTGTAATTGAGCCCTGAATTTTTAATGCAAAAAGTGGGGAATTCAGCATTTGCAAGAGCCGTTCCACAGGTGCAAAAATGGCGCACTCGAAATTTCTCAGTATTTTTGGAGGCGAGCGTTGATTTTTTGGATGAGCTTTATCCGAAAGGTAGAATAAATCCAAAGATTTGGAAATCAAATCCACGCGCCGCGCGGGGGCGAAAAGGGTTCGTCAGGGGCCCGCAGCCATGGGCTCCGGAAGCGCCTTTAGCAAGCATTCCAGCGGCCTCCGGGCCGAGAGCGCCTCTCTGTGCCCCACGGCTCCTATGATAGAATCCGTTCAGCAGCCGTAAGCTGAGAAGCAGGCACGATCACGTCAGGGTTAACTTCCGTAAAAATGGTGACGCCGACAGCAGTCAATCGACTATCTCTGGAGCCACTCGGAGCAGGCGACCTGATTGACCGCGCCGTCCGCCTCTACCGTCGCCACTTCTTCACTTTAATCGGCATCAACGCGCCGCCCGCCGTGGTCTCGACCATCGGCTACGTGATGTTGACGATTGGGTGGCGCGAGTTGATGGCGACCGGCAGCGAGGTCTCGCTGGCCGTCTACGTGATGATGCTCGTCACAGGGATCGTGCTCTTTCTGACGGGGATGCTGCTCAATCTGGTCGTGATGGGCGGAGCGACGCGCAACCTCGTGACCCATCTTCTATGGAACGAGCCGGTCTCGGCGCGCGCGACCTACCGTAATGTGCGTGCGCGGTTCTGGGGGCTCTTGCTGGCCTCTGTGCTGGTCGGGATGTGGGTAGTGTTTTCGGCTATCCTGGCAATCTTCGCATGGCTCTTTCTCTTCAACATCCTGGCGCTCGGCACGGTCGTCTTCATGTATGTCGCCAACTGGCTCTCGGTGGTCTTTGCCATCCTGGCGTTCGTGGCCTCCGTGGCGGCCTCGCTGTGGTTCTTCTTTTTTCTCATCAAGCGTTTCGTCTACGTGCCGCAGGTGATGCTGGTCGAAGGCAAGGGCGTCTTTGAAGCCTTCAGCCGCAGCTCCGTGCTCGCGCGCGGCAACGTGCGCCGCCTGATCGCGATGTTTCTCTTCACCTGGTTCGCAACCTATTCGGCGCTGATGATTCTGATCGTCCCGCTCGGTTGGTACGGCTACTTAAACGGCATTGACCCGACTCCGTGGAACGCCGCGACGTGGCCCGCCTGGTACGCCATCGGCTACAGCGTCCTGGGCCAATCAAGCTCGATCCTGCTCGCGCCTATCTGGACGCTCGGCCTGTCACTGCTTTATGTTGACGAGCGCGTGAGGTACGAAGGCTATGACATAGAGCTGATGGCCGCGCGGGGCCTGGGCCCAATGCCGGAGCAGACGGGCGCGCAGACGGCCTCTTACATTCCGGCGCTCGTGACGGGAACAAACGCGCCCGCGCCCGCGCCTGCTGCGCCCCAGGGCTCCGTGCTCAACCTGCGCTGACTTAGAAGAAGGTGCGCCACCGAGACATCTATCATGACCAGCCTGGCCCAGCGTGAGAGGAAGCAGATCGTCGCAGGATACGTGCGCGCTGTGCCCTGCGCTGTGCTGCTGCTCCTGTTCACGTCGGCGGGAGCAGAGGCGGCGGCCACCGTCTCGCTGGCCGAATATCGCGCGCGCATAGAGCAGGCCACTATGGCCCTGGACTCTCTCGCCTCATTCGACGAAGGCACGGGCGAACGAGAGCAAGCCGCGCGCACAGCTTCAGTCCTGCGCGCGGTGCGAAGGACGCTTCCCTCCAGGCTCGCGGTCGAGTGGAACGGTGGGCCAATGGAGGTCAACAACTCCTGGCTCGAAGACGCGCTCAAGGAGTATGAGAAGCTTTCGCCTTCGGATGCGCGCCGCGCAGGCGTGCTCGCGAGCATGACGGAGCGGCTGCACGCTCTCGGCGAGCGCGTAGACGAAGTGCTGAAAACGCGTGCGGGCGGCGCGAGAGACAAGGATGCAGAGAAGGCTCGGCTCGCGACCATCCTGCGCCGCTCCGAATACAACAAGGCCGCAGAGGAGAGCGCGCTCTCGCGTCTCTGGCAACGATTCAAGCGGTGGCTGCGCAGTCTCTTCCCCGAAAGCGAACCCGTCGAGAGAGAGCCCGCGCGCCGGATACCCCTCGCGTCGAACCTGGCGCAGATCATCGTCATCGCGCTCGCCCTCGCCGTCATAGCCTACGCAGGCTGGAAGCTCCTGCCGCGCTTTCTTCGTCAACGCGGCAGGAAGCGGCGAGAGAAACGTGAAGCGCGCGTCGTCTTGGGCGAGCGCCTGGCGGCGGACGAGACGGCCTCGGACATTCTGGCCGAAGCCGAGCGCCTGGCCCGCTCGGGCGACATCCGTGGAGCGATTCGCAAGGGCTACATAGCGCTGCTGTGCGAGCTGGGCGACCGCAAACTGCTCCGTCTCGCGCAGCACAAGACCAATCGCGATTACCTGCGCGCGCTCTCCGACCACAGCACTATTTACTCGGAGGTGCGGGTGCTAACCGACAGTTTCGAGAATCACTGGTACGGCTACGCCCCCGGCACGCTGAGTGACTGGGCAGCCTTCCGCATGCATTACCAACAAGCGATCAAGGAGGGATGAAAAGAATGCTTTTCTTCATCCCTCCGCCCTCATCCCTTAAATTATGCGCCAGCGTCTCGGCATCATTATCGGCATCGGCGTCGTGCTCTTAGCACTCATCGGGCTCAACGCGGCTTCGTACGTGGAGATAGAGAAGACGCCCGATACGGAGTACGAACCAGACCGCTCGACCTATAACGCCGGGGCGACGGGGACGCGCGCGCTCTATGATTTTCTGCAAGAGAGTGGGCGCGAGGTGACGCGCTGGCGTGAACAGACGGCCGCGCTCGTCAAGGCTGGCGGCGCAAAGCCCAAGACCTTTGTCCTTCTGCAACCGAAAATCCCTTTGGAGACTGAAGAGATCGAGAGCCTGCTTTTGTGGGTCGAGCGTGGCGGCCGTCTCGTGATCATCGACCGCAGGCCCAACCCGCGACTGCTTCCGCCTTCGGGCAACTGGCGCATCGCCACAGAGCTTAAACAGTACCCGACGCCGGATGCCCAACCGGATAATCCCGAAGCGATGACGGCCGGCGTCCCCTTAGCGCGCCCGGCGCAGCCCACCTCGCTCACGAGCGCGGTCGAAACGGTCTTGCCGTCGCGCTTCGCCGCCCTGATACACATCTGGCAGCCGGACGAAGAGCGCGCCGAAAGGGCTGCCCGCGCCGGAAAGAGCGCGAAGAGCGAGGATGATGAGGAAGCTGGTGCAGGCGAGGAGGCAGCAAACGTCGCCACCGTCCGCTCCGAAGATGATTCACCCGCACCGGAAGGGGCGAGCGAAGAGCCTCCGCCACCTGCGCCCGGGACTGGGCCCAGAGCAGAGCCTTCGCCCATACCTCGCGCCGCGCCGTCACCGCAGCCCAAGCCTGCTGTGCGCCCTGCCCTGGAATCACCCGCGCCCATCGTTCACCTGGCCGGTCAGGGCGGCCCGCTGCTTGCGGATTACCCGCACGGCGCTGGGCGCATCATTATCCTCAGCGACCCTTTCATCGTCGCCAACACCGGCCTTGCGCGCGCAGACAACTTACAGCTCGCCCTCAACCTCGTCGCAGGCGGCGGGCTCACAGCCTTCGACGAGTATCACCAGGGCCACACGATCATCCGTAACGAGATGATCGCCTACTTCGAGGGCACGCCCATTCTCGCCGCGTTGGGCCAAGCGACGCTTCTCGTCCTCCTGGTGCTGTGGACTAGGGGGCGAAGGTTTGCGCGCCCTCTCCCGCTGGCCGTGGTGGACAGGCGTTCGAGCCTGGAATTTGTCGCCTCGATGGCTGAGCTGCAAGAGCGGGCGCGGGCCTACGATCTGGCCATCGAAAACATCTATACGAGGACGCGGCGCGTGCTTGCGCGCTACGCCGGGGTCGAGCACAACAGCACGCGCGCTGAGATCGCCGCCCGCGTCGCCGCGCGCTCCTCCCTTAACCGCGAGCAACTGGAAACCCTGATGCGCGATTGCGAAGAGACCATCCAGGGTGGGCCCACCAATGCCCGCCGCTCGCTTGAGCTGGTCAAGCGCCTACGCGAGGTGGAACGCACGCTCGGCCTCCGCATGCGCTCGCGCGAGATCAAACAGGCGAAAGACAATTTTGGATTTTAGATTTTGGATTTTGGATTGAAAGACATATCCTTAGTCGCCTGAAATTGCGAGCCGATCTTAAATCTGAAGCTTGAAATCCAAAATGCTTGAATACGTCTCCTCAACTGTCGAACATATTCTGACGGAGCTGCGCAAGGTGGTCGTCGGCCAGGACGAGCCCATCGAGCAGATATTGGTCGCTTTGCTGGCCGAGGGCCATGCGCTCATAGAGGGCGTGCCCGGCACGGCCAAGACCCTGACCGTCAAGACCCTTTCGCGCATCATCGGCGCAGGCTTTAGCCGCATACAGTTCACGCCCGACCTGATGCCTTCCGACATCACGGGCACGAACGTCTTCAACGTCGCGACCTCAGACTTCACGCTCCGGCGTGGGCCAATCTTTACGGACATTCTCTTGGCGGACGAGATCAATCGCACGCCGCCCAAGACGCAGGCCGCTCTGCTGGAAGCGATGGAAGAGAGGCAGGTCACGATTGACGGCGAGCCGCACCCGCTCTCGCCGCTCTTTACAGTCCTCGCCACCGAGAACCCCATCGAGTACGAGGGCACTTACCCGCTGCCGGAAGCACAGCTTGATCGCTTCCTGCTGAAAATCCTGCTTGACTACCCCGAAGAGAGGGCTGAGCAGCAGGTCGTCGCCAACTGGGACGCAGGATTTAACGCGCGCCGCCTCGAACAGGTTGACATACGCCCGCTCGCCGAGGCCGACGCCATCTCGCGCTGCCGCATGGAAGTCCGCAACGCGCGCATGGAGCAGGGCGTACAGCACTACGTCGTTGACATTGTGCGCCGCACGCGCGCCCATCCGTCTGTGCTCTACGGCGCGAGCCCCCGCGCTTCGGTCGCGCTGCTGCTCTGCACCAAAGCTTTATCGGCCCTGCGCGGCAGAGAGTTCACAACGCCCGACGACGTGCGCGACATAGCGCGCCCAGTCCTTCGTCATCGCCTGGCCCTGCGCGCCGAGGCCGAACTTGACGGCGCAACTCCCGACGCCGTCATCACAGACATCCTTCAGGCCGTCGAAGTGCCGAGATAAGCCCGCTTTAGATTTTGGATTGATGCGTTTCGTTTTCACCAAGCTCTTCTACGTCTTGCTGGCCGTGGGCTTCATTCCGCTTTCGCTCTCGTGGGGGCGGCCGGGCCTGCGCTGGCTGACGCTCGGTTATGACATAGTGCTGCTCACCTTTGCGCTCGTGGATGCGCGCATGAGCCCCTGGCCCAGGGGCTTGAGAGTCGAGCGCGAGTTCGGCGGGCGCTTTGCTGTCGGCGCGGAAACGGAGGTGCGCGTTACGGTCTCAAACAGCACGCCGCGAGCGTTGACCCTCTGGGTCAAGGATGAGTATCCGCCGCAGATGCAGCTTAAGGGGATGCGCGAGGCGCGCATTCGCGTCGAGGCGCAGATGACGGCCTCGCTCGTCTACGAGTTGAAGCCGCCCAAGCGTGGGCGCTTCGAGTTCGGCCAGACGGCCGTGCGTTACCTCTCCCGTTTCAATCTGGCGTGGTGCCAGACGATGACGGGCGAGCCGACGGTCGTTAAGGTCTATCCGAACATGCGGCGGGCGCGCGAAGCCGAGCTGAAGGCTTTGGGCGCTCGCTCCCTAGTGTCGGCGCATCGCCGTTCTTCCTGGCGCGGCGAGGGGCGCGAGTTTGAATCCCTGCGCGACTACGTCAGGGGCGACGAGTTGCGCCACGTCTCCTGGACGGCGACGGCCCGGCGTGGCAAGCTCACGACGCGCCAGTACCAGATCGAGCGCGACCAGACCATCCTCGTAGCCCTCGACGCCGGGCGCTTGATGACGGCTCGCATAGAGCGCGAGACCAAGCTAGACCTGGCGATTCACGCCACGCTCGCTCTGATGTCTGCGGCGGCGCGCGGTGGCGACAACGCAGGCATTGTCGTCTTTGGCCGCCGCATCAAAGCCTACCTGCCGCCCAAGCGCGGCTCAGAGCACATGGACGCCGCGCTCGAAGCCCTGCACGCCGTCGAGCCCGAGATGATCGAGCCCTCTTATGCGCGGGCCTTCGAGTTCATCGCCGCCAACTGCAAACGGCGCGCTCTGGTCGTCGTCCTCACAGACCTCGTGGACGAAGAGGGCTCGCGCGAGCTTCTGACTTCGCTCAAGCTGCTGCGGCCGCGCCATCTCCCGCTCGTCGTCACCATCGGCGACCGCGACCTGAAAGAGGTCGTCCGCCACACGCCCGCCACCACGCAAGACCTCTTCACGCAATCTGTCGCCGAAGAGATCATCCATCAACGCGAAGCGGCGCTGCGATTGGTTGAATCACAAGGGGGCCTTGCGCTGGACGTGACGGCGGCGGCGCTTGCGCCCGCGCTCCTCGAAAAATATTTGCAGGTTAAAGAACGCGGACTGCTCTAAGGAAATGATGACTGATGAATGCGGAATGAGAAGCAAGCTGTCTTTACTTCATCCTTCATCATTCCTTCCCGCGAGCAGCAGGTAGCTGTAGAGAGCTATGCCTGTGAGCACGGCGACGCCGAACTTGATCGCCGGATTGATGGGCGCGGGCGAGATGAAGCCTTCGATGATTCCGGCCAGCACGAGCAGCGCGGCGCAGCCTGCAATCAGCCGAATCGCTTCCAGGCCGCGCGTCTTCAGGGCGTCTGCGCGCGAGAGGTCGCCGGGCATGAGCAGCGCGCTTCCGACAAGCAGGCCCGCGCCTCCTGCTATGAAGATGCACGAAAGCTCTATCACGCCGTGGCCGACGACGAACTTAAGCAACTCGTTGCCGTAGCCCGCGCGGTAGACCAGCGCGAAGACCGCGCCGAAGTTCACGCCGTTGTAGGCCATCACATACAGAGTGCCGACGCCAAAGAGCGCGCCGAGGGCGAAAGCGTAAAAGGTGACGCCGATATTGTTCGTCAAAATCTGGCTGGAGCCGATCTGGTTCGCCTCGTTCAAAGTCTCCCACCAGTGTATGCGCGCGTTGACGACGTAACGCATCTCGGGGCTCACGCCCGCGAACTCCGAGAAGTCCGCGTCGCGCCACGTGCCCAAAAACCCGACGGCGAAGAAGAGCCAGAAGAAAGTAAACGTGACGGCCGTGTAGCGCCACGTGCGGCGGAAAGTTCGCGGAAAGTCCTGCGTGAAGAAATGGTGCAGGCGGCGGCCGCCCTGCACGTCTGCCTGGTAGATGCGGCCGTGCGCGCGAATGACCAGGCTGTTGAGATAATTAATCAGGCGCGGGTCGCGAGATTCGGCCCGCGCTATTGCCAGGTCTGAGGCCGTGCGCCGGTAAATGCGTCCCAGCTCGCGCACCTCTTCCCGATGCAGGCGACGCAGGGAGGAACGATCCAACAGCGCCAGCAAATCCTCAAGGCGCTGCCAGGCATTCTTACGTTGATTGATGAAGCGATTGGAAGACATAAAGAAGCATTCAGCAGTCAGCCCTTATATTAACATCGGCCGCCCGCTTTGCGCCTGAAAACTGAAAGGCCATAGCCTTAATGCCTGCTATGGCCTTTCACCTTTAATCCCTCGCGGTACTTGCTTGAGGGCCTCTCAGGCTTAGGTCGGCGCGAAGCGGAAGCGATACTCGGCAGACTGCAAGAAGCCTCTTATCATCTCCCTGTAGTCTCCCGTCGTGTTCAGGAGGTTGATCCATTGCAGGTAGGCGATGTCCGGATTCCTCCTCAGGAAGGCGAAGTATGCCACGACCACAAACGCCTTGTTGAAGAACCGCTGGCTGATCTCAGGCGCTTCCATCAACTCTCTTAAGCCTTGCGCCCTGGTGATCTGGCTGGCTGCCATCCTGTTAATCACACTCACCCTGTTCGAGGTCACGACCGTCGCCGCTCCGACTCCGGGCCTTGCCGTCCCTGCTCTTGAGAGCACGGCGTCCACGAACGGCTGCCCGCTGCCGAACGAATCGTAGAGCGAGCGGAACTCCGCGCGGTTGACGAACTCTTCGGCGAACTGCTGCTTTCTCTGTTCCAGTTCTTCCGCCGTCAGGAAGCCTGTCAGCCTCCGCAGGTCTCTCTGGTATTCATCGTATTGCGGCTGACGACCCAGCGCAGCCTCGTAGAACTTGTAGATGAAGTAGGCCCGGTCGAAGAACTCCGGCGAGCGGAAGAAGGCCGAAGCCACTTCTATCTCGTCGCAGTTCTGAATGGTCTCGCCCGGCTGCGGGCAGGTGTTCAGACGGTTGAGCCATGCGGCCAGGCCCGGCGGGTCTGGCTCGCGGTTGAGCATGTCCAGGTAGAACTGGCGGACGAGGAACGAGCGAGTGTCTATTGGGTTGGGCGCGCCGGGAGCAGCATCATTGTCGGTGATGGTGACGCTCGCGCTGCTCTGTGCGCCCAGCGTGTCCGGGCCCGCGTTGCTCAACGTGAAGGTCAATACTTCCGGCCCCTCGACATAGACATCGTTAATGATGGGGATGGTGATGGCCTTCATCGTCTCTCCGGGCAGGAAGACGAGTGTGCCCCCGACCGCAGTGTAGTCGCAACGGGCCGAAGCATCGCCCGTATTGACGTTGCAGTTATTGAGCCCCGCAGAGTCGCTCGTCACGTAATCGACCCGCGACGTAGCGCCGGCTGTGGCAATCGTGCGCGTGACGACTAACGTAGCTCGGCCGTCCCCTTCGCCCGCGCCGTAGCTTGCGGCGCTCAACTGAATCGTCGAGGGCAAGAACTGGCTGACCGTGACCTGGACGGTCGCCGTGTCGGACTTGGGGTCGGGCAGCGGATTCACAGAGTCAAAGGGCCTGGTGCCGTTGTCCGTGATGGTGTACTGGAAGCTGGCCGTGCCCGTGAAGTTGGGCGCGGGCGTAAAGAGCACGCGGTTGCCGACGATGGCAGGCGTGCCGCCCGTGCCCGGCGTGACGCCGCTGATGGAGAGCGAGACGTTCTCGAAGTCCGTGTCGTTGGCGAGCACGTTGATGCTGATCGGCGTGTTGATGGCCGTCAGTGCCGTGTCGTCTACGGCGTCCGGCGCGGTATTGGCGAAGAGCCCCGGCGGGTCACTGCCGAAGCGTTGCCGGTATTCCGGCGACGTGATGAAGATTCTGGCCGTCTCGCGGTTGATGTCCCCGTTGAAGGAGTTGAGCCAGTCCAACAGCTTATTGAACGAGTCCTGGTCTGGGTCTCTTCTGAAGTACTCGAAGAAGCCGACCAGCGCGACCGCGCCGTTCGTCTCTCTCAGCCGCAGCTCCTCCTGCTCTGCGACCTTGCGGAGCACAGTGGCGCGCGTCTCCGTCCCGCCGTTCAATCCGGCGATGAGCGCGTCTCGCAGGGACGTGGCCGCAGGGATGTTGCCGCGTATCTCGCCGCCGCCGAACTGCGCCGTATGGAAGTTGACGTAGGCACGCCCCTCTCGCAGGTTGGAGAGCTGCGCCGCGAGCGTCGTGCCGTTGCCTTCGGGCGCGTCCCACTTGCCGCTCACACTGCCGCCGACGCCTGAGGTGAACGGAGTCACCACCTGGTCGTTCGGGTTGTTGTCGTTGAACGGAGTGCCGAAGAAGCCCCACACGACGGGGCCGTTTACGGCAGGCGTGACGGACGGGCCCGCGTGGATGTGCGCGACGGTCAGGTTGTCGTTGGCTTCGCCCGGCGTCTGGAAGCCTGTGAAGTCAATGTTATTGACGGTCGAGCTGAAGGTCATGGCCGTCTGCGCCGCGTTGAATTGCAGACGCGCCGTGCCGAATGAAGCAGGACGCGGGCCGCCGCCGTTCGAGCTTGTTGGAGTGGCCGGCGGGTTCTCCTGCGCGTTCGTCAGGTTGACGAGGAAGAGCCGCACCTGGGCGGGCGCGAGACCGGCGCTCGCGAGCAGCGCCTCGACAAACTGCGTGTTGGTCTGCGACGCGGGGTATCTGGCGACAAATTCGGGGCGCGTGACGAACTCGTTGAAGTAAGCCTGCTTGCTGGCTTCGAGCTGCGCGGCAGTCTCCGGCGTGCCGAAGACTACGCCGCGCTGAAGGGCCTGCGTGCCGATCTGGAACTGGCCGTAGAGCGGCCGCGTGCCGTAGGCCGCCAGGTGCGTGAAAACATCCAGAAAGGCGGTCTCTCGGAATTCATTCGAGCTGAGGAAGGCATTCGAGACATCAACCCTCTTCTGGTAGATGCATTGCGCGTTCGCGCCGCAGGCTGTGATCTGGTTGACGAGAGAAGTCGAGCCTGCTTCGGGTTCGCGGTTGTAAAAGTCCAGGTAATGCTGGCGGACGAAGAACTGTGCGCCGTCTATCGGGTTCGAGGCGGGAGCGCCCGTGTCGTTGTCCAGGATTGTGACCTGGGCCGTGTTCGGGCTCCCGAGCCCTACACCAGTGCCCGTCGGGTTCGAGAGCATCAGGTCTATCACCTCGTCGTTCTCGTCGAAGAGGTCGTCTACGATCAGGATGCGGAAGGTCTTGGAGGTCTCGCCGGGCGCAAACGTCAGCCTCCCGACCGCCAGCTCATAGTCGGTCTTCTGCGAGGCATGACCGGACAAACTCTGGTCGAAGGTGGCGTAGTTGACCGTCGCCGTCCCTGAAGTATCACCATCGCGCGTGACCGTGATGTCCAGGTGGCCGCCTGCTTCGCTGATGCTCGTGGTGGCTGTGCCGAACTGGACGAGCGAGGTGGCCTGTGCGGTCGTCGGCTGAAGCTTACCGAAGAGGCCGTGCTCCTCTTCGCCGATGCCTGCGCTAAAGTAGAGCGTGTTGGGGTCGCCGCCGTTTCCGCCATTGCCGAAGATGAGCGCCCATAGCCTGTTGATGACTATCCCCTGTCCAGCCTCGTTCTGAAGCGCGCTGAGCAGAGCGCCCGTATTAGGGTCGAAGGCGTGTATGCTCGGGTTGCCTGTGCCGAAGTTGCCGACCAGCAGCGCGTTGCCGAAGATGCCGAAGCTGGCCGGGGCTCGCGTCAATCCCCAGGGCGTGTTGAGCGCCCCGTTGTTAATGGCGAAGCCGGCATCGACCACGCCGTCGAAGTCGAAGCGGCGGACGAAGCCGTTGCCTATGCCGTCTTCGGGGCGACCGCCGACGCCCACCTTGGCATAGGTGACGTAGAGCCAGGTAACGGAGCCGATGGTGATCGCCTGGATGTTGTAAGGGGAGAAGCCGGGCGTGATGCTCCCGTCGGCGAAGCCGCCCGGCACGCTCGTCAAAGTGAAGTTGCCGTCGTAGACATCAATCTGGCCGTTCTTAAAGTCTGCGGCGTAGAGCCGGCTCGTGCCGCCGTTGGTGGCTAGGGCGAGGCCCGTGTAGACGGCGGTTGGGTCGCTGGCGGCGACGACTGCTGTGGTTGAGCCTGTGGCGGGCGCGTTCGAGTTCCAGCCCAGGATGTCGCCATTAAGGGAGGCGAAGAGGAATTGCGCCGTGCATGGAGGGCTCGCACATGGGCCGGGGAGGACGAAACTGCTCGTCGTGTTGCCGACCGTCCCCGTAGGCAGAGAGCTTGGAAAGGTTATACCCGAGAGTCCGGTGTTCTTTACGAGCGGGCTTCCCCCTACGTCGCCGCGATAGAGCGTAGAGGTGCGCGTCCCTTCATTGGCGACCCAGAAGGGGCTCGTGTTTCTCATCGAGATGCCCCACGGGTTCACGAGCAGCGGGTCTTGGATCAAGCCTACGCCGGGCCAGTCGGAGATGAAATTGGTCTGGCGATAAGCCGCGCCGAGCGCGATGACGGGTACGACCTGCGCGACCGGATTCTGCGGGATGTCATTGCCTTCGGCATCCTTCGCGCCCGCCGGAACAGTAACGACGGCCGGTAGGGCTGAGAGAAGAAGTAAACAGAAGGAGAAGACCAGTGTTAAGCTCAGGAAACGACGAGTGGTATATTTCGACAGGTGGAGCGGGCGCATAGAGATTTCCTTCCTGTAAGCGTTTCGTATCAACTGCCGGTAAGGCACGCGCGCGGTCGTACCGGCCCAAGATGAGGTTAATGCGAGACTCAAAGGTGACGGGGGGCTCCTTTAAGCCGGGGCACAGTCATGAGGCTCGACAAATATGCTTTTCAGCTTTGCAGAAGGCTATCCGGGGGATTTTCCCAAATTTATTTGGCGAGACTTTAGGCAGGGGCGAGTGGTATTGTCAAGAAATTTTCTGTTTCCCGCGCGCCTCACATGTCGGGCAATGATGGAGATGGATTAGATGGTGAGGGCAGAACGTCTGGTCGAGTGTGTACCGAACTTCAGCGAGGGGCGCCGGCCCGAAGTGATCGAGCGGCTGGCGCGCATGGTCGAATCGGTCGAGGGCGCGGCCGTGCTCGACACGCACCTAGACCCCGATCACAACCGCTCCGTCATCACTTTCGTCGCCGAGGCCGAGCAGGTGGTCGAAGCCGCCGTGCGCGTGGTCGCGCTTGCAGCGGAGCTGATAGACCTGCGCCGCCACACGGGCGAGCACCCGCGCCTGGGCGCGACTGATGTCCTGCCCTTCGTGCCCGTGCGCGGCGTGACGATGGAGGACTGCATCGGGTTGGCCCACCGGGCGGGCGAGCGCATAGCCGGTGAGCTTGGCATTCCGGTCTACTTCTACGAGCGCGCGGCGCGCAGGCCAGACCGCGTGAACCTGGAAGATGTCAGGCGCGGCGGCTACGAACTGCTGCGTGAGGAGATCGTGAGCGTAGAGGCGCGCGCGCCCGACATGGGCCCATCACGCCTGCACCAGAACGCGGGGGCCATAGTGGTCGGCGCGCGGCCCATCCTCGTCGCCTACAACGTCAACCTTCAGACGAACGACATCAGTGTAGCGCGGCGCATTGCGCGCGCCGTGCGGGGCCGCGACGGCGGCCTGCGCTATCTGAAGGCGCTCGGCTTCGAGCTTCAGACGCGCGCTCTCGTACAGGTCTCTATGAACCTGGTCGATTTCGAGCGGACGCAGCTTCACCACGCCTTCGAGGCCGTGCGTCGTGAGGCCGAGCGTTACGGCGTTCGCGTCTCGGGCAGCGAGATCGTCGGCCTCATTCCGCAGGCCGCCCTAGACCGCGCAGCAGAGTTCTTCTTGCAGATAGAGAATTTCTCGCCCGGCCTCGTCCTCGAAAATCGCATCGAGGCGGCCTTTGCCGGTAAGCGAGAGACGGAGAGCGTCAGGGAGTTCTCAGAAGCGGTCGCGAGCCGAGAGCCTGCGCCCGGCGGAGGCGCGGCCGCAGCACAGGCCGCATCGCTCGGCGCGGCTCTGGGCGAGATGGTCGCGCGCCTCACCGAAGGGCGTGAAAAATATCGTGACGTGCAAAGAGAGATGGAGGACGCGATTGCCGAGCTGGAACCTCTGCGCGCACACTTACGGCAGGCGGCCGCGCGTGATGCCGAGAGCTTTCAACGCGTGATGGATGCGCGCGCGCTGCCGCAAGGTGACGAAGACGAGAGGAGCGCGCGGGCCAACCGTGTCGAGGCTGCGCTCAAAGGGGCTGCGACTGTGCCTTTGGAGGTCGCCGGAGTCGCCTTGCAAGTCCTGGAGCTTTTGGAGACCCTGGCCGAGATCGGAAACCCCAACGCGCTCTCGGACGCGGCCACGGGCGCACAGCTCGCGCTCGCCGCCGTCACCTCGGCGCGCTACAACGTGCTCGTCAACACGGCCGAGATAGAGGACGAAGAATTCACCGCAGAGCATCGCTCGCGCGCAGGCGATCTGCTGGAGCGCGCACGCGAGGCGGCCGCGCGCGTCGAAGCCCTCTTCATGGACTCGCTCGAAAGGAGGTGAAGGCGCGGCTCCTCGCGTGCGCGCCTGGGCCCTTCACAGGTGATGCGTCGGCGACTTCAGCGGGGCCAGCTCCCTTTTCACCTTCTTTTCCAGGTATTGCTTGCCGAAATCAATCTGTAGCTCGATCCAGAGGGGCAGGTGGTCTGACATCTGGTAGGTGCGCCAGTCATTGTAGTAGCGCGTGCGTGCCGCCTTGTCGCGCGACTTCCCCTCCTTGGTCTTCGTGTAGGCTGTGCCCATGTCTTCGCTGTACATCTCCTCGTCTTCGGGACGATAGACGTGCGTGTAGTAATTGACGACGCCCGCGTTGCACATCTCAAGTTGATCCTGAATGTCTGGCGCGATGAAGGCTATCTGGTCGTAGTGCTTGTTCTGCGGAACGTTGGAAGGAAGTTTTTGAATCTGCTTCGGGACAAAGAAGCCCTGGCGGGTGATGGCTGCGAGCGTCTTGTCTTCGGGCTTGAAGATATTGAAGTCTCCCAGCAGGATCATATTCTTAGACCAGGCGTATTTCTCCGTCGCGCGTTCTGCCAGAAAGTTCGCGAGCGCCTCTATCTCCTCTATGCGCTCGGGGTTTTCGGCCACCGCCTCGCCGTAGAGAATGTGCGTCGTGCAGATGGTGAAGTTGAACCAGCCGACGCGAAAGCCGACCATGAAGGGCGTGCGCGCCAGTTGCTTTGCGGGCACTAAGAGCTTCCCCTTTTTCTGCACGGGCGGGACGACGATCTGCGTGGCGAAGCCCCCGAAGTTGATCTTTCGTGAATCGTAGAGGAAAGCCATGCGCTCACGATTTCCCTGCCGTCCCTGCGTCACGTCCGTCAGCAGGTACTTCCACCACCCGCCCAGGTATTTCATCAGCTCGTTCAGGGCAGTCAGGTCGTCGCGGACTTCCTGAATCGCCACGAGGTCGAACTGCGAGACGATCTCGGCGATATATAAGATGGATTCCTTGCCGCGCTTGCCGTATTTCGACGAATCGAACTCGCGTATGTTCCAGGTGGCCAGCAGCAGCGTCTCTGTCACAGTCCTCTTCGGCTGCTTGTTCTTGGCGAAACCCTCTTTCAACCTGAGCAGCCCCTGGGCAATCCTCTTCTCACTCTCTTTCCGGCCGTCGATGTCGTAATAGAAGGGCATGAGGTCTCCTCTCTCGGTTGGGTTCAAAGACAATTGAGAGCCCGGCGAGTATATAACAGTAATGATGAATGCAGAAGGATGAATGCGGAATGAAAAGCAGCTTGCCTTTCATTCATCACTGCCGCATTCCGCCTTCATCATTTCCTTTTAGAGGTGCTTTCTGAAGAAGGAGGCGATCTTCCAGCCGTCGAGGTAGACCCAGGGGCGTTCGCCGCTCGTGTAGTGGCCGCAGGGAAGCCAGGCGACATCGAGAGGGAGTCCGGCGCGGCGCGTCTCGGCGATCACCTCGCGCGAGAGGTCTACGGGAAAGGTCAGGTCGTGGCGCGCGGCTATGAAGCGCATCGGCCGCGTCCGTGTCTCGCGCAAGCGGGTGATGAAGGGCAGCGGCGAGATCGGCAGCCAATACTCGCGCAGCTCTTCCAGGGTCAAAGCATCGCCGAACCCCTCGCGGACGTGACGCGTAGAGATGCCGCGCCACACTACGTCCGCGAAATAACCTGAGACGTGGTTGAAGACCCCTACGTCTATCTGCGGCTCGTGCGCGTAGGCGAGGAAGGCCGTGCAGGAGCCGATGCTCGTGCCCATGATGCCGATGCGGTCGTAGCCTCGCACGGTCGAAAGCCAGCGCACCGCCGCGCGCGCATCCAAAACGGCCTGCCGCATGGATTGAATCGTGCGGCCGATGTTCGAGCTGACCAGGTGATCGGCCCGCTCAAGCTCGGCCGGACGGCGTGCCTCGTGGTAAGGAAGCGTCACGCGCAGGGCCGCTATGCCGAGCCGGTTGAGCACACGGCACAACTCCATATGGCTGTCTGGCTGCGCGTTCCATTGCGGGAGGATGACGACGGCCGGGCGACGCGCGTGAGCCCTCGAAGCTTCATGGCGCGGCGCGGGAAAGAAGTGCGCGCGGACTGTGTTGTTTTCCGGCGAGGGCGTCTCGACCACGCTCGTCCAGGTCAGGTCTTGGCCCACCAAGCGATAGTCAGAGACTTCAGGCAGCGTGTAGAACTCCGCGCTTCGCTCAAGCGCACGCTGCGCGTGTCGCCGCAGGACTTGGCGCGGGTCGGAGCCTGCGGCCTGCTCCGTGATGAAAGACAGGCCCCATTCAAAGGGGCGCACAATCCTATTCCTATCGCGCTGCGAAAGATGGCGCTCGCGCGCGCGTATCAAGCGTCCGAGCAAGTTGCTTTCCGGCCTCTCAACAAAAAAGTCTCGTCACTTCCGAGATGAACCATCCTAAAGAAAAGCGTGGCAAAAGTAAAAAGGATGCAGGGCGAAAGAGGAACCACGCTCCCCCTTCACCTTGCATCCTTTTTTTCCCACTTAACTTTTCCCTGCTATGGCCGCTGCATCCAGAAGTTATAGCTGCCGCTGCCGCTGTAGGAAACGATGCGCCACGTATAGTAACCGGCCGTCCCCGAGTAGGAGACATCCTCGTTCGAGGTCGAGCTGACACCGCTCGCCACGTTCACCCACGTCGAGCCGTTCCACTTTTGCAGGTACAGGTCGAAGTCCGCACCCGAAGTGGGCCCACGCAGCCAGCCTCTATGAGTGCCCGAGACGGAGCTGTAATAGTACGTGCCGTTCGGCTGGTACTGGTAAGCGCCTGTGCCGGAGAGAGAGCCGCTGTAGGCTTCGCAGGAAGTGCAGGGAGCGCCCGTGCCTCCGCCCGTCGTCAGCAGAGAGTAGAGCAAGCGGTTGGGCGAGCCCGTGCCGATGCCCGTCAAGCGTCCGGTGGTCGAGGTGCTGATAATCGCGTTCGTCACGGTCGCGGGCGAGGCCGTCGGGTTGTTTTGCAGGTAGAGCGCCGCGACGCCCGCCACGTGCGGCGCCGCCATCGAAGTGCCGCTGATCGTATTGGTCGAAGTGTCGCTCAGGTACCAGGCCGAGGTAATGCTTGAGCCCGGCGCAAAGATGTCAACGCACGTTCCGTAATTCGAGGTCGAGGAGCGAGCGTCGGAGCTGTTGGAGTTGCCGACAGTGATCGCCGCCGCCACGCGCGCAGGCGAATAGCCGCAGGCATCCAGCCCGTCATTGCCCGCCGCAATCGCGTAAGTCACACCCGAATTAATGGAGTTCTGCACGGCCGTATCGAGCGTCGCGGACGCGCCGCCGCCGAGGCTCATGTTCGCAACAGCGGGGCTCTGGTGATTTGCCGTCACCCAGTCAACGCCCGCGATCACGGTCGAGTCCGTGCCGTTGCCGGCGCAGTCGAGCACGCGCACGGCATGAAGGCTCACGCCCTTGGCGACGCCGTAGGTGCTGCCGCCGACAGTGCCCGCGACGTGCGTGCCGTGCCCGGCGCAGTCGTTGCCGTTCTGCCCGTCGCCTATCGAGTCGAAGACCTTGTTGGCGCGGCCGCCGAACTGCGTGTGCGTGGTGCGAATGCCGGTGTCTATGACGTAGACGTGAACGCCCGCGCCCGTCGGCGTGTAGGTGTAGTTGCCGTCGAGCGGACGGTCACGCTGGTCTATGCGGTCGAGCCCCCACGTCGCGCCCGTCTGCGTCGTGTCGCCGTGAATGATGCCGTCCTCTTCGACGTACGCGACCCTCGCGTCCTCGCTGAGGGCGAGGGCCTGTTCCTCGGACAGCCCCTCTATGGAGAAGCCGCTGACGGCGTGCTTGTAGACGTGCTTGACCTTGCCGCCGTAGATCGCCGAGAGGTTGTCGGCTATATCTTTGGCAGCCGAGCGCTCGCCCTTCTCGCCGACAGCCCAATCCTCAAGCACGACGATGTAGCTGTTTTCGACCTTCTTATCCTTTTTGTGAAGCTTATTCTTGTTTTGACCCTGAACGGAACCCGAAATGAAGATCATCGCGCAGAGGCCGATGACCGCAAGTAAGGCAACCAATTTTTTCATCTTTACTCCTTCGCTCTAATTGGAGGGTTGAGAGGTGCGAGGGCTTCGAGTCTTACGCTCCGAGCGCAGCGCGAGAACTCCGCGCCCGGAGAGCAAGAGAACGGGGAGGCGCAGTGCCTCCCCGTCAAGCGAACCTGCGTTACTTACCGGTGCGCGCCAGCGCGGCATCGGCGTTGGCCAGACCGTAACCGAAGGTCGTGTCGTAGCCGGCAGCGCCGAGGTCTGTCGCAGACTTCTTCAAGGCGTCTTCGATAGCCGCAGGCGTGTAGGTCGGATTGGCCGCCCAGAGCACGGCCGTCACGCCCGTCACATGCGGCGTCGCCATCGAAGTGCCGCTGTTGTAGTCCCAGTTGACGGCGCGGTTGACGACCGTCGCGCTCGTTCCGGCTTGGCCCGCGAGCGTCGCGCCCACCGTGTCCGACACAGAGACGGCAGGAATCCAGGCGCGGCCGTCGGCGGTGGTGGCTGTGCCGAGCGTGCCGCCGAAATCTCCGGCCGCGTTGTTGTAGATGATAGCCGCAGTCGCTCCGGCGTTCATCGCGTTCAGTACCTTGTCGGCGAAGCTGATCGTGCCGCGCTGGATGAGCGCGATATTACCGGCGACCGATGCCGGGAACTCGCCGACCTGGCCCTGCCCGCAGTTGACGAGCGTGCCGGTCGTGCCGTTCGTCCGACCGGCGAACTCCATCCCATAGGATTTGAAGGTCGAGGAGGTCGTGACGGAAGAGTCCGAGCCCTGGCCGAGAGGCACAGAGGAGAGGACGTTGACGCCGGGGCCGACGAGGTCTATCGCCGTCGTGCCACGGTTGGAGAAGCTGGCGATGACGTTGTTCTGATCGACCGCGCCGACGGCTATGTTGATCGTATAGGCCGCCGGGTAGCTGATCTGATTCGTAAAGCCGTCGTTGCCGGTGGCGGCCACGATGATCGCGCCGTACTTGTTGCGGCAGTCGTTGTAGAAACGCTGCTCGGAGAGCGAACCGCCGCTGCCGCCGAGGCTCATGTTGACGAGGTTGACCTGCGGCCCGGAGGCGTCGGAGACGAGCCACTTGACGCCCGCCATGATGCCCGAGCTGGAGCCCGTGGCCGTGCCGCTCGCGGCATCGCCACGGAGGACGCGAGCGTGATAGAGACGCGCATTGTAGGCGACGCCGTACACGCCCTGGCTGTTGCCACGGATGCCGAGAACGGTTCCGGCGACGTGCGTGCCGTGCGATTCGAGCGGGTCGTTATTCCACCAGGGATTGCCGTCCTTCTCGAACGTGTCGTAACCGGCAACGTAGTTGGCGGCGATGTCCGGGTGCGTGTAGTCCAGACCCGTATCGGCAATGCCTACCTTGAAGCTCGCGCCCGTGTAGCCGCGCGAGTGAGCGTTGGTGGACTTCGTGGTGACCAGGCCGTAGAGACCGTTGGTCGCCGTCGGCGTAAGCTCGGCCGTCGAAAGGTCTGACAGCTCCGACAAGGCGTAGCGCATCGGCTCCTGCTCGACGTACTCGACGTTCGGATTGTTCTGAATCGCGGCGAGCTGGTTCGGATTATGAAGCTCTATCGCGATAAAGCGCTGATCGGGGAACTCAAAATGCACGGTCGCCCCGTGAGATTTGACCATCGCGCGGTTGGCGGCTGTGACGCCGTTCTTAAAAGAGACGAAATAACGCCCTTCGGCGTACTCGGGACGATTGGCATGGGCAGCCGCCTGTGTCTGGTCTGAGAAACGACCGGCGGAAGGGCCGGCCAGGGGAGCGCGCCCCTGCTGGCCGAAGACCAGCACGGAGGCGACCGTCATAGCACACAGAGCAACTGCAAGAAACAACGCGAAAACTCTCTTCATTTATTCTCCTTCAGATTGATAAGTAAGGGTTGTGAGACTGAAGCGCGCTCGCCGAGCGGCTTCGATTTCCAGGGGGAATGATGACACACATAAATATGCCCACGGCACAAGTCTATAAGGTAAAGCAGACGTAACTCTCCGCCGAAAGCGCGAGGTTATGAATTTGTGTTTATTGAGCCGATCCTTGACACCCGACCCACGTTCCGGGACAAGGATGATGGTTTGTGGTTACAGGCAGCACACCTGAACTTCAGGGGGATGCGCAGTATAACTATAAGTCGAATATAATGCAAGCGGCGAACTGCAAATTATATTGCAATACGAAAATATTTTTGCAGCAGGATGATCGCAGCCCGTTTTAGCGGCTTTAGCGGCGGCGCTCGAAGAGGCGGCGCACCATATCGGGCAGGAGCAGAGAGGTTTGGAGCGGGTTTCCGGTCGCAAAACGGCGCGCAAAACCCCGAAACAGGCGCGCGGCGTGCGGCGTGTAGCTGAACCACCAGAAATCCGGAATGCGGGCCAGGCGGTTGACGTGTACGTGCCTGGGCGTGACCAGTTCGAGGAGCCCGAGCCGCCCGTGCGTGCGGCCCAGGCCGCTCTGCTTGACCCCGCCCCAGGGCGTCTGCGCTATGCCGTGCGTGTAGAGCACTTCGTTGACCATGATAGTGCCGGCCTCAAGGCTCTCGGCTATCTGTCGGCCCCGGGCCAGGTTTCCAGTCCAGACGCTCGCCGTCAGTCCGAAGACGCTATCGTTGGCCAGGCGGACGGCCTCCGCTTCGGTCTTGAAAGTAAGGATGGGCAGCACCGGCCCGAAGGTCTCTTCGCGCATGACCTTCATCTGCTGAGTCACGTCCACAAGCACCGTCGGCTCGTAGAAAGGGCCCGCCAGGTGCGGCGCGCGTCGTCCGCCCGTGAGCGCCCGGGCCCCGCTATCCAGCGCATCCTTGACATGATCTTCGACAATCGAGAGCTGTCGCTCGCTGGACATCGAGCCGATGTCAGTCTCCTCTTTGACGCCCGCATCCTGGCGCAGGGCGCGCGTGCGGGCGATGACGCGCTCGATGAACTGCGGGGCCACTTTTTCGTGGACGTAGAGGCGTTCGACCGAAGCGCATGCCTGGCCGGAATTGGCGAACGCGCCCCAGACGGCGGCGCTCGCGGCCGATTCCAGGTCTGCGTCCTCGAAGACGATCATGGGGTCTTTGCCGCCAAGCTCAAGGACGAAGGGAATCAGGTGTCTAGAGGCGGCCTCCGCCACGCGCTTGCCTGTCGAGACGCTTCCCGTGAACATGATCTTGTCGGGGCGGGCCTCGATCAGGGCCGCGCCCGTCTCGCCGCCTCCCGAAACGACTTGCAGTAAGCCTTCAGGCAGTCCGGCGCGGTCGAACACCTCTTTAATCTTGAGCCCTGTGAGCGGGGTCAATTCGCTCGGCTTGAGGACGACCGCGTTGCCGGCCATTAAGGCCATCACGACTTCACCGAGCGGGATGGCCCAGGGGAAATTCCAGGGCGAGATGATGCCGATCACGCCTAAGGGTTTGTAAACGATGCGCGAGGAGCGCCCCATCAGGCCGTATTGGCCGATCCCTATTCTCTCAGGGCGGAGCAGGCGCGCAGTCTTTCGCGCGAAGAACTGCATCAGGTCTAGGGTCGGTGTTATCTCGGTCGAGAAGGCTTCCGTCACTGGCTTGCCCGTCTCTCTGGAGATAAGACGGGCCAGCTCCTCCATCTCGTCGAGCACAAGTGCGCGGGCACGCATGACGACCGTACGGCGCTCGCGGAAAGAGCGCCCTGCCCAATCGCTTTGCGCCCGGCGCGCAACGGTGACTGAGCGCGCGACCTCTTCAGCGGAAGCGACGCGCACACGGCCCACTTCCTCGCCCGTCGCCGGGTCGAGCGACACAATCTCTGCGGGCGACCCCGTTTCCCTGTCCAGCGTTTTCGTGCTCATAGGTAGCGAACCCTTTTTCGGCCCCTGGATTATCGCTCAAAAAGGGGATGAGCGAAAGGCCGACGGGGCGCGCCCGTTTCTTTCCTTCCTGGCTCTCGGTTACAATGCCTTTTCGCCAACAGTGTCGCCCGAGTATCCAGTCCGTAAGAGGAGAAGCCTTTTATGCCAAGACCGCAGCTTGCAGAGTTCATCAATCGCCTGGGCCAGGACTCAGTCGCCATCATCGGCAGCGCGCTCGAAGCCACGCGCTCCAACGATACTAACTATCGCTATCGCCAGAACTCGGACTTCTATTACCTGACGGGCTTTGACGAGCCTGAAGCCATAGCCGTCATTACACCCAAGCAGGAGCAGAAGTTCACGCTCTTCGTCCGCCCCCGCGACCCCGAGAGAGAGATTTGGGACGGAAGACGCGCCGGGGTCGAAGGCGCAGTCTCCGAGTACGGCGCGGACGCGGCCTTTCCCGTCGAAGAGTTCAGGGAAAAGCTCGGCGACCTGATTAACGGCGCGCGCAATCTCTATTATCGCATCGGCGGCGGAAACCCCGAGCTTGACGATATGATCGTGCGCCAGATCGGGCGCATGCGCTCGATGGGACGCAAAGGCATCAACGCCCCCGAGGCGATCATAGACACGGGCGCAATCCTTCATGAGATGCGATTGATTAAGAGCGCCGACGAAGTGGAGCTGATGCAGCGCGCAGCCGACATCGCCGCCGAGGGCCACCGCGAAGCGATGAAGGCCGCGCGCCCCGGTATGAAAGAGTACGAGATCGAAGCCCTCATCGAATTCATCTTCCGAAGGAGCGGCGCGGCGGCTCCCGCCTACACTTCAATCGTCGGCAGTGGGCCCAACGCCACGGTGCTTCACTACATCAACAACGACGCGACGCTGAGGGACGGCGATCTGCTCCTGGTTGACGCGGGCGCTGAATACCAGGGCTACGCCTCGGACATCACGCGCACCTTCCCCGTCAACGGTCGCTTCACCGAGGCGCAGCGCGACATCTACGACCTGGTGTTGAGGACGCAGGTTGACTGTGTCAGGCGGGCCCGGCCCGGAGTCAGCATGGAGGAGCTGAAGAGCCACTCGATAGAGATGTTGACGGAAGGCATGGTGCGGTTAGGGCTTCTGGAAGGCGAGCCCGAGAAGTTGATCGAGGAGAAGAAGTACGAGCAGTTCTACATGCACGGCCTGGGCCACTTCCTCGGTATAGACGTGCATGACGTGGGCCGCTACTACAACGACGGAGAGTCGCGCCGCCTTGAGCCCGGCATGGTCATCACGGTCGAGCCCGGCCTCTACGTCGCAGAGAATACGGAAGGCATCCCCGAAAAATATCGCGGCATAGGCGTCCGCATAGAAGACGACGTGCTCATCACAGAAGACGGACAGCGCGTGCTCTCAAGCAAAGTGCCCAAGCAGCCGGAGGAGATCGAAGAGCTGATGGCGCGTTAGTTAGCGTGCGGCGAGTGGTTGACAGAAGGCAAGCGAGTCGGCATGACCCACAACTCGACTGTCAATGACTTGCGGCTGCCGCCATCTTTCATCGCGATGCGATCCATGCCGCGCAGGTTGACCAGGTAGTCTCTGGCCCGCTCGGCGCGCGCTTCGGCCTCGCCTGCGCGCTGGTGTTCCCCCGCGTAGAAGACGATCAGGCCGAGCGTGTCCGTGTCGCTCTGTAAACGATTGATGAAGCTCTCAAGTCTGACCTTTTCTTCCTCGAAAGAGAGGTCGCCGTACTCGTCAAACTTTCTCTCCTGACAGAATGCGTCTGCCCGAACGGTGTAGGAAGCCGTGTTGGAACAGCTCGCGCCCAGACCGGCAACTTCCACGGTTGCCGTGGTGCTGTCCTCCCCGCGACCGTAGTCATCGACCGTCGCTACCGTGATTGTCTGAGTTCCCTGTCCGCTGATGATCTTTCCAGACGAGACCGTCCAATGAAAGCGTCTTTGACTATTCGAGTCGCCGCCCACGATGCCAGCCGTAAAAGTAGCCCTGGCATGCGGGCAGATAGTACTGCTCGGAGTCTCGATGGTGATCGTCGGACACTCTGTTGACAGCGGGCGTGAAGTGGTAATTGTCGCCGGCACGAGATGTGCGAAGACGATTAATGAAAAGCAGGTAAGTACGCGGCGCATGAAGCCCTCCCGTCAATTACTCTACGCCGACGCCCGATAGCTCCGCAACAATTTCCTGCACGACGGCGCGGGCCCGCTCGACCTCTTCGGGTTTGAATGAGACTGCGCCGACAACAGGGTGGCCGCCCCCGCCGTAACGCTCGCAGATCGAGGCTATGTTGTGCGTGCGCGGGCGCGGGCTCCACGGATTGGAGCCGACGCTGATCTTGGTGCGGTAGGGCCCGCGCGTCAGCGCCACCGAATAGGTCGTCTCGGGATAGAGGTAGTAAGGGATGAACTTGTTGAAGCCTTCTACGTGGTCGTCAACCAAATCGAAACGCACGACGCCGTTCGCGTAATGCGCCTTGCGCCGGATGGTTTCGAGCGTCTCAAGATGCCTGGCGAAGATCGGACGAAAGCGGCGCTGCACTTCGACGCTCAGGGAGACATCGTCGAGCGGGCGCTCGGCCAGCTCTCTGATGACCTGCTCGATAAAGAGGTCTTCGGGGTCGCTCTCGATGACCTGCATCAATTGCAGGGCGGGCGCTCCCAGCTCCACGCATTGCGCCGCCGATTCGTAGAGCGCGCCGTCAATCGTGTGGGCCCAAGCGACGAGCGGCTCAAGCATCTCTTCGCGGAAGCCGAAGCGCGTGTCGGCCACGTCGGCGATCAGCTCCGTGCAGGACTTGCGCGAAGCGTCCAGGAATTTCCGCCCCGAGCGGTCGCGCTCGTAGTGCGCCTGGTCTTCGGGCGTCAGGAAAGCCGACTGGTGATGATCGAACCACCAGGTCAGGCGCTCGGAGGTCGAGTACTTGAAATCGACTATCGCGTTCTCGTCGCCGTCAAACATCTCCTCGTCGAAGAGCGCGCCGGGCCTGTGCAGCAGCCCCGTGTAGGATACGTCCGCGCCGGGCTCGACCTGCGTGCGGTAAAACCTGGTGAAGACGGCGGCCGAAGCAACGCCGTCAAAGCAGTGTCCGTGATAAAGTAGGCGAAGTCTCATGCAGTATAGCTCGGCAGTACAAGTCGCTCGGATGAACTAAGGAAACGAGCCATCTTAGCAGTAGTGCGGTTTGATTGAAAAATGGAGAGGCGGGGATGACGGACGAAGAGGGCGCGCTTGAGGCCAACGACCGTTTCTACGCGGCGATGAACTCGCTCGACATCAGCGAGATGGACGAGGTGTGGATGGACACGGAGGAGGCTGTCTGCGTGCATCCCGGTCGCGAAGCCATCTTCGGCTACGAGCGGATACGCGAAAGCTGGGTGATGATCTTCTCCGTCACGGACTCCATGACGATTGCTTCCAGCAATGAGCGCATCCATGTGGCCGGCGAAGTCGCCTGGGTCGCCTGCACCGAGATCATCTCGATGATGACCGGAGAAGGATTGATCGCGGCCGCAGCACAGGCCACAAACATCTTTCGGCGCACGGGCGAAGCGTGGCGCATGATCGTCCATCACGCCTCGCCCGCGCCCCTCACGACTCAGGACGAATGGCCCGACCTGATTAATTAGACTTGCAGGGCGTGACGGGCTGCTCTTTGGCGAGGGCCTTGAGCAGGGACTTGGTGTCGAGGCCGAGGCGCTCGCGGATAAACTTTTCGACATCCGCCTCGATCAGCTCGCCGTTGACCACCCAGGCGGTTTCGGTCAGGAGATGACCCTTTTTCTGAAGCTTCGACGGCTCAAGAAAGATGTTCCAGGGCGAGCCCCAGCGGCGCGTATCGCCGGTCAGTTGGCGGTAATTGTAATGGGCTGTCTTGTCGCGCTCCTCGCGCGTTTCCGATTCGATGACCACGGGGTAGGGCGCTCCCTTCTCGCCGAAGAAAGCGCGCACGTCTGCGGCCGCAGCGTACTCGCTGACGCCTATGATCTCAAGGCCACTGGCCTTGTACTTCTCGTAGAGGCTGGCTGCTATGGGAGCTTCGTTGCGCCAGTTCGGACACCAGGCCGCGAAATAGACCACCAGCACCAGGCGCTTGCCCTCCGTGAGCGAGCGCAAGGAGACGGGCGCTCCGTCCTTCAAACTCTTTAACGTCCAGTCCTTGTAATTAACCGTCTTCTCTTGCAGCGGCGCATATTCGTGCCCGGCCTGGGCCCACGCCGTCGCAGGCGCGAGCGCCAGCACGAGAGCTATGAAGAGGAAACGTCTGCCCATGATGATGACTCCTGAACAAGCGGCTTTCGGCGGCTGTTATTGATTCTTCGCCGTGACGGGCGCTTCGTCGAGCAGAGGCTTGATGGCCGACTCGAAGACTGCGCGGCCGCGCGCGCCGATGATTTTTTGGCGAATGCGACCGTCGCGGTCGATGATGTAAGTGGTCGGCAAGGAAGGGATGCCGCCGAAGAGCGATTGCACTTCTTCGCCGCCCATCAGGATAGTGTATTCCTGCGGCACCTCCTGCTGAAACTCCCTCACGCCCTCGACCGTGTCGTCCCACGAGACGCCGATGATCGTCAAGCCTTGATCGCGCATCTCGCGCTGCATGGCGTTTAGTTCCGGAATCTCCGCACGACACGGGCCGCACCAGGTAGCCCAGAAGTTGAGCATCACGACGCGCCCCTTCAACTCTGAGAGGCGAAGCGGCTGCCCTTCCAGTTTGGCCAGGGTGAAGTCGGGCGCGGCGGCAAAGGCTGAGTTGCCGGGCGCTGGCTTTGCGGTCGCGTTGGTCGGCGCAGGCTCGACCTTGATCCAGCTTTCCAGGTTCGGCAGCCAGGCGGCGAGCCTTGAGCTGGTCAGGCGCGTCGTGTATCCGAAGGCCACGACCAGCCCGATTGCCATCAGCATAACGCCTGAGACCACTTCGACCTTGTGCAGGTGCTTGCGAAAGCGTGAATAGAAGCCGAGGAACTGGTTAATGCCAAGACCCGTCAAAAGAAACGGGATGGAGAGTCCGGCGGCGTAGAAGGAGGAGAGTATAAGGCCGCTCTTCCAGCCGCCGCTCGTGGCCGCAAGCCCGATGATGCCGCCGAGGATTGGGCCAATGCACGGCGTCCACCCGGCGGCAAACGCCATCCCCAAAGTCAGCGAGCCCAGCATCCCGCGCGGCTTCTGCTGCGAAAAGAAGCGCGTGTCTTTGTAGAGCGCGCCGATCTTCAGGACGCCGACCAGTTGCAGGCCGAAGGCTATGATGATGAAGCCGCCGATGAAGCGCAGCCACGGGTTCGTCAGAAAAGAAGAGCCGAGCCACCCGGCCGCAGCACCCAACGAGACGAAGATCATCGAGAGCCCGACGTTGAAGGCCAGCGAGTTCAAGATGACTGCGCGGCGTGCGCTCGCGCGCGAGCCGTCTTCGCCCTTCAGGCGATCAATGCTGACGCCCGAGATCAGGGAGATATAGCCGGGGACGAGCGGGAGCACGCAGGGCGAGATGAAAGAAAGAAAGCCTGCGGCGAAAGCAATCGGAATGGTGATATTGGAACTTTCCATAAGCATTATTAAAGGGGACGTTGGAAATTCGGGCCTCCTGGCCCCTCGGCGACCAACCGGAAAGGATACCGCCCTTCAGTATATCAAAGGTTTCACCTCAAGGCGCAGGCGCGAGCGACCTCCTCTCAGGGGCTACGGTCTGCCCCTTCTCCTCCTGCGCCACAAAGAGACGTTCAGGTAGATGCCGGACAGGGCGGAAAGGCAGGCCAGCGCAGAGATCACTATCAGCAGGTAGACCTGCGCGCTCCCGGCGAAGAAATAGAAGTGGGCCTGCCGGAAGTAACGCGTCAGCCAGCCGGGCGGCGGCGTCCGCACGACCTGGCCCGTCTCGGCATCAATCAAGAGCGAGTCAGCGCCCATCCCGCCCACAGCCTGATAGACCGGCCGCCCGTCGCGCACGAGCAGCGTCAGGGCGGTCGTCGGCAAGCGCCTCCCCGCGAACTCGTTGGCCCGCGCGAGAGCCTCCGGCGCAGAGACCTTCACACGCCCGGCATCTATGCTCTCGACCTTCCCGCCCTCGACCGCATTGGGCCAGGCGTAGAGCAGCCCGCTCGACGCCCAGGCCAGCACAGGCACGGCCACCACTAAGCCCAGCCACAGATGCACGCGATAGATCAAAGCCCGCATAAAAGCAGTGATGAGTGACAAGTGACGAGTGACAAGTTAAAGGCAGTTTCCTGCTCGTCACTTGTCACTTGTCACTCGTCACTGTTCTTGAATCAGCTTTTCAAGCATGGCGGCTACGTCGTGGGCTGTGCCCGCGTCGCCGCCTGTGTCTACGTAGCGGACTATGCCGCGACGATCAATGAGGACGGCGGTCGGGATGCCCGTCACGCCGTACTTGTTCATGTTCTCTTCGCCTTCGGCTATAGCGACGCCGTAAGGCAGCCCGTATTGCTTCTTGAATTTCTGCACGAACGTCAGCTCTTCCGGCGGTTTGACTTCGCGCCCGGCCGCCACACCGTAATAGCGCGTCATGCCGACGATCACAAGCCCCTTGTCCTTATACTTCTCGTACCAGGATTTGAGATGCGGGAAGGCTATGATGCAGGGCCCGCACCAGGTCGCCCAAAAATCCAGGAGCACGACGCGCCCGCGCAGGTCTGATATTTTCAGGGGCTCCTGGTCTATCCACTGCGCTATTTGGATCTCGGGCGCGACCTCGCCCTGGATCGCCAGTTGCCGCTTCTTGCGCCCCAGACTGTAGAGCAGGTTGCGTTGAAGGTTCGTGTCCTCAACGTTCTTGTTGACGAAGGCGATGGACTCCTCGATCATCTTCATGGCTTCGGGCTTGCGGCCCGCTTCGATCAAAGTCTCGGCGAGCTTGGCCGTCGCGTCCGCGTAGAGGCGCTGCGAGCCGCTCTTGAGCGCGCCGCTGCGAATCTCGTCGAGGACGGCCGTCGCCTCGTCCGTCCTTTGAGCGTTGGCGTAAAGCTCTGCCAGGGCAGTCCCCGCAGTGTAGAGCGAGAAGTCGCGCGCCGTCGGATTCTGGGCCGTCGGCTGCACAAGCTTGGCCGCTTTGAATGCCTGCTCGGCGTGAGCGGTGGCGCGCAAAGGCAGTTTGGCCTTGCGGTAAGCCCTCGTCAGCTCCTTCTCGATAGTGGCGCGCTCGCTCGGCTTCTGCGGCTCGTGGCTCGCGTAGGCTGCGAGCGCGCTTTCGGCCTCCTCAAGGCGATCAAGACGAGCGGCGCGCAGCGCCACGATGTAGCGCGCGCCCTGCGCGTGCTCGCCCGAGGCTTCCGCGCTCGCGGCCATATATTTTTTCAGCGCGTCGAGCGTTCCTCCCGGAATGTCTGCCATGTTGTAGAGCATTCCCAGGTAGTAGAAGTCTTCGCCCGCAAGGTCTTCGCGCGTGCCGAGCTGGTTGGCGTAGCGGGCAGCCATCTCGCGCTGCTCCTGCAAGGTCTTCTCAAGAAGCTTCGGGTCGAAAGGAACTTTTTTGGCCGCGAACTCCGTGAACTTCTTCGTCGCATAGCCGGAAGCCTCTTCAAAAAGCGCACGGGCCGAGCCTTTGTCCGCCGGCACTGTCGTCGCAGGAGCGGCAGCAGCAGGAGGAGGAGAGGCCGCACCCGGCGCGGCCTTAGACTCTCCATCCTGCGCCGCTTTTGCCGTGGGCCCAAGTGCTGCTGCCACCATCAAGATCAGGAGCGCGTAGGCGAGTGACCGTTTCATACCTTCCAAAAAAATTCTTTCCTCTTGATTAACCGACACGGACGCTCTCGCGAAAGCGGTCGGGCGTAAAGGCTTCGAGCAAAGGCGGGCGCTTCTCCGTAGTGATCTCGTCCGCGATCAGCTCGCCCGTCAAGGGCGCGAGCAGTATACCGTTGCGATAGTGAGCCGTCGCATAATAGAGCCCGCCCACTTCCGCCGAGCCGCCGAGCACAGGCAGATCATCAAGGGTCGCGCGCGGACGCAGGCCAGCCCAGGCGTCCTGTAGCGGCAGACGCCCGACGATGGGCCCAATCTCCAAAGCATGCTTGCTGATCGTGTGTACGCCTCCGCCCGTCACGCTCGCGTCAAAGCCCGCGTGCTCGGTCGTAGAGCCCGCGAGCAATCGGCCGTCAAGTCGCGGCACAAGGTAGCCGCGCGGGCTGTAGATGACGTGACGAAAGGCGCGCGGGTTCGATTCAAAGCAGAGCATCTGCCCGCGCACGGGCTCGACGCGGAAAGGCATGGGCCCAGCCGCCCCATGCTCTATGAAAGATGTCCATGCGCCGCCCGCCAGGACGACGACGGGCGAGGAGAGCTTCCCGCGCGAGGTCTCGACGCCTGTGACGCGCCCGCGCTCGACCATGAGCGAGAGCACGCTTACGCCCGTCACAAGCTGCACGCCTGCACGCTCAAGGCTTACGGCCAGCGCAGCTACGAGCCGCCGGTTCTCGACCTGCACGTCCTGCGGAAAGCTGAGCGCGCGCCGAACCTCCGGCGAGACGTTCGGCTCCCGATGACGCACCTCGTCAACCGTCAACGCCTCGACGTTCAGGCCCGCGCGCTTTTGCCACTCATGGCGACTCGCTATCTCAGCCTCGTCCTCTTCGGTAAAGGCCAGGTAGAGCGTGCCCGTCCTTTCAAGCTCAATGGAGAGGCCCGTCTCTTCCAGCAGCGCGTCGGCAAATGAAGGGTAGAGGTCGCGGCTCGCGCAGGTCAGACGAAGAAAATCGTCCGCCGCGTTGGCCTCGGCCTGCGCGGCGAGCATCCCTGCGGCGGCGCGTGAAGAGCCCGCGCCCACTCGCCCGCGCTCGATCAAGAGGACGCGCCCCACCCTGCGGCCCGCCAAAGCGCGCGCAATCGAGAGGCCGATGACGCCGCCGCCAACAATCACAGCATCGGCCCAACCCGCCGTTTCCCCTCTTGTGTCCAACGATTCCTGATCTCGCATTGATAGAGAGTTGCTGGTATGATGGCCCACTACAGAAGTCAGAACTCAGGACTCAGAACACGGAAGAAAAGCGGTATTCTTCTGATTCTTGATTACTGAGCACCGCTTTCTTTCTGCCTTCTGAATTCCAAAGTCCTGAGTTCTGGCTCCTACTCTTATGTCAAAACATACTATCACACTCATACCGGGCGACGGCATTGGGCCCGAAGTCTCGGCGGCCGTGGTGCGAATCATCGAAGCGACGGGCGCGCAGATCGCCTGGGAGACGCATTACGCTGGCGCGCAGGCGCTCGAAAAATTCGGCGACACGCTGCCCGCAGAGCTTCTGGACTCCATTCGCCGCAACAAGGTCGCGCTCAAGGGGCCGATCACGACGCCCGTCGGCAAAGGCTTCACCTCCGTCAACGTCGGATTGCGCAAGGCCCTAGACCTTTACGCCAACCTGCGGCCCGTGCGTGCGCTGCCCAACGTGCCGTCGCGCTATCCGGAGCTTAACCTGGTCGTCGTGCGCGAAAACACCGAAGACCTCTACTCGGGCATCGAGCACGTCGTCGTCCCCGGCGTGGTCGAAAGCATCAAGGTCATCACGGAGAAGGCTTCGACTCGCGTGGCGCGCTTCGCCTTCGAGTATGCGCGGCGCGAGGGACGCAAGAAAGTCACGGCCGTTCATAAGGCCAACATCATGAAGCTCTCGGACGGGCTCTTCCTCGACTGCTTTCGCAAAGTCGCCGAAGGCTACCCGGAGATCGAAGCCGACGACAAGATCGTGGACAACGCCTGCATGCAGCTCGTCATGCGCCCCGAACAGTTCGACATCATGCTGCTGGAAAATCTCTACGGCGACATCGTGTCGGACTTGTGCGCCGGTTTGATCGGCGGCCTCGGCCTTGTCCCCGGGGCGAACATAGGCGAGCTTGGGGCAGTCTTTGAAGCCGTGCACGGCTCCGCGCCGGACATCGCCGGCCAGGGCATAGCCAACCCGACCGCCCTGCTTCAATCGGGCATCCTGATGCTGCGCCACATTGGCGAGCGCGACGCCGCGCAGGCGGTTGAAACGGCGATGCTCAAAGTCTTCGAGGAAGGACGAGTGCGGACGCGCGACATCGGCGGCGAAGCCAAGACCACGGAGTTTGCCGACGCCATCATCGCCGCGATGCAATAGAGTCTACGGGGAAACCTTCCGACGCGCTCAAGGCGTGGGCCGCGCCTGCGCCCTGGGCCATCATCGGCGGCTTCGCACGTAAGACCCAGATGGCGCGCCGGTCATCGGCGTTGATGATGAAGCCGATGAAGATTTGGTCGCCGGAGGTCGCGGCCGAGGGCAGCTCCGCGTTCGCCACGACGGGCGTGCCCGTCCTGTCTGCGGCAAGCAGCGGCGCGGCCATCACGTGCTGAGCGCCGCCCTCGTAGTTGGCCCAGACGACCAGGTTATTCTCCCCGCGATGGGCCAGCAGGAGCGGAGTGCCGAAAGCCTGCCCCGGAGCGAAAAGCCTGCTCTCGGAAAAGCTCTCGCCGCCGTCCTTCGACTGGGCCCAGTAGAGGCCGGGCGTGCCGCGCTCGCCCGCCGTGTACCACATCACGCCGAGCGTGCCGTCGCCCGCAACCGAGAGCGCGGGCCCGGAGACAGGGCATCCGGCGATCACCCACTGATCGTCGCTCACGATCTTGGGGGCTGAAAAAGTCTCGCCCCCATCGCCTGACGAAGAGACTGCTATGTGACGGTATTCGCCGGGCAAGACCTGTCGCCAGGCTAAGTAGACGCGGCCGTCCCCTGAGACCGCCACAGCAGTCTTGCAGCACGGGCAGGCTTCGGCCGCCACGCGACGGTTGCGAGAGAAAGAGCGCCCGCCGTCCGCCGAGTAGGCCGTGAAGACCTCGCGGTTACGCTCCATCTGCTCCATCTTCTTCTGGCCCTCAGGGCTCGCGCCGGGCGCTTCCGCCTGGCCCAGGTTGCGCTCGTCGAGCCAGGCCAGATGTATGCGCCCGTCACGCGCGACCGCCAGAGAATGCATGCCGTGAACGCCTGGCTGCTCGTCGTCGTTGACTTTGACGGGCGGCGCGAAAGTTTGTCCGCCGTCGCGCGAGGCCGAAAGATAGAGAGTCGTCGCGTGTCCCTCGCTCGCCTCGCGCGCAGTCCATCCGACGTAGAGCGCGCCGTCGGGCGCGACCGCGAGCGTCGGCGGATCGCCGCGCCAGGCCGTTGCTTCACCCCCACGCGGATTGACGCGCACGGGTGGGCCCACGCTGTTCGCTTCGCGGTCTAAGCGCGCGACCAGGAGGTCAGCTTCCTTACGCGGCCTGTGCTCCACCCAGGCGATGTAAGCTGTGCCGTCGCTCGCGGCGGCGACCACGGGCTCGGCCGCGTCGCTCTGCTCCGGAGAGACGCGCACGGGTGGGCCCAGTCGCGTGATGCTCACGGCCCCTCGATCAAAGTAGCGCGCGCACGCAGACATGAGCGTCAGGAGCGAGAGACAGATCAGTATTGCCCTCAGTTTCCTCATTGCGGTTCTCTCTCTTTCAAAAGTTGAAGCGCAGGCCCAGTTGAAACTGGCGCGCGTCCGCAGCCGCATTCGGACGGCCAAAGCTCGCAAGCGGTGTGCTCCCCTGCCCGAAGGTGCTATTGGGGATTTGCAGGTTCGCGCGGTTGAGCAGGTTGAAGCCCTCGACGATTGTCTCAAGCCCGAGGTGCTCCGCGAGCCGGAACTTGCGGCTCAAGCGCAGGTCGAAAGAAGCGAAGTCGAAGCCGCGCCCGGTATTGCGGCCCACTCCAAGAGGGCGATCATTGTTATTCGTGTCGAAGTTGCGGTCGTTGCCCGTCTGGATGTTGAAGGGGAGCCGTGAGCCGTAGGTGAAAATATAGCTGAGCTGAAGGCCCGCGAGCGCGTGCCTCAGGCTCGACCCCCGCTTGACGGCCGGAACTTCGAGCGAGCCGCTCAAGGTCAGACGATGGCGCTGGTCATTATCCGAAAGCCCACGATCATCGCGCAGATTGAAATTGTCCTGCGGCGTGGAGAAAAAGAAGTTGCCCGCGTCGTCAATCGCTTTCGACAGCGTGTAAGAGAGACGCAACTGGGCCCAGCGCCCGGTCTGCTTGTTCACGGAGACGGTCATCCCGTCGTAGTAAGAGTCGCCTGCGCTCTCGAACCGATTGATGTTGGCGAAATCCGAGCGCGGACGCCCCAGGTTCGGGATGCCTGCGGAAGCGGGCGCGGTCGGCACGTTGACGTTGCGCGAAAGCAGCAGGTGCAGGCCGCGCAGGTGCAGGTAGCCGACGGAGAGCGAAGCGTGACCGGGCAGAGCGCGCTCTATTTGCAGGCTCGCCTGCTCGCTGTAGCCGTTCTTGATCTGAGGGTCAATGGTCGTCACGCTCGCCAGCAAGCCCTGCGGAAAGCTGTCCAGCACGCGCGGAAAAGCGGGCGCTTCCCTTTGGCCGAAAGAGAGCACCGCGACGCGATACCGTGAGCCGTCGCGCTGCAAGGCGTTCGAGGTTGCGCGCAGTGGTATGCGGTCGAAGTAGAGGCCGAAAGAGGCGCGCACAACCGTCCGCCCCCGCCCGGGCGCATAGGCCACACCCACGCGCGGCGCGAAGTTATTGGCGTCCGTCCCAGTAGGCCCAGGGAGAAACTGCGCGTCGTAGCGCACCCCGGCATTGATCGTCAGGTCACTGCGCGCTCTCCATTCGTCCTGCACGAAGAGGCAGAGGTTCGGGTTTGACTGGAACTGCGAGACGGCCCCGAACGCCTGCTGAAAATTGGTGTAGACGCCCGCTTGAAAGCTCGCGAGCGAAGGAAAGCTGTAGACGCCCTGGAGCGCGCCGGGGAAAGTGATGTTCGCACGGTTGAGCAGAAAGTCTGCGCCCGCTTTGAGGGAATGCGCGCCGCGCTCGTTTGTAATTGTGTTGACCAGTTGAAAGAGGTCTACGTCGCGCGCAGTGGGCGAGAAGGTCGCCGTGCCGAAGCTGGCGACGCCGCTGATGTTGACGGCTGGGCCCACGGAGTCGTTGACCGGAGCTTCGAGGCGGCTGCGCGTGTACTGAAAGCGCGTCTCGTTGAGGGTCTTTCGGGAGAGCGTCGCCACGTTGCTGAGCGTGGCCGTCTGGTCGAAGCTCTCAAGTGCTGTGCCGCGACTCGTCGCGTTGAGCCCGCCGACGTTGCGCGCATTAGGGCTTGAGATGCTGTAGAGGTTGTAGCGGGCTGACAGGAGGTTTGCCGTGTTCAGCTTGTGATCTACGCGCAGGAAAAAGTCTGTCACGTCGTAGCCGCTCGGGTAGACTCCGGTCTGAATGCGTGGGCCCACGTAAGCGACCGCGTCGAGCCGCGCGTTGATGGCAGCGACGCTCGCGGGCGTGATCGTGATGACTCCGCCGTCGTGGCGGCGCGTCTGCTCGAAATTGGCGAAGAGGAAAGTCTTGTCCAGACGAAGCGGGCCGCCGACGCTCGCGCCGTACTGCGCCTGCGTCAGAGGGTCTTTGCGCGGCGAGAGCGGGTTGCGGGCGTCCAGGCGTTGGTTGCGGAAAAAGCCGTAGAGGCGTCCGCGCCAGTCGTTCGTGCCCGATTGCGTGATGATGTTGACGATGCCGCCCGATGCGCGCCCGAACTCGCTGATGCCGCCCGAAGTAATCACCTGGAATTCGCGAATCACGTCCTGGCTGTAGAAGGTTCCGGCCAGGTCTGCCGCGTCGTCGTTGGCCGAGAGGCCGTCAACCAGAAAGCTATTGTTCAGGTTGCGCTGGCCGGCGACGGAGATGCCTGTGCCGGGGACGGCCGAAGTCTCTGCGAAGCGCTGGTTGCTGTTGATGTTGGTGCGCGAGACTCCTGGGACGAGCAGGGCGAGGTCTAAATAGTTGCGACCGTTCAAAGGCAGACGATCAATCTCTCTGGGCGCAATCGTCCCGGCGACCTGCGTGCGAACGGTTTCGATGACGGGGATGTCGTCCGTCACGTTGACGACCTCTGTGACGCCCGCGACGGAGAGCCTGACGGTGACATCCAACGCTTGGCCCACAGTCAGCGTGAGCTGCTCTCGAAAGACGTTGAAGCCCTCGCGCTCAGCCTTCAGTTCGTATGCGCCGACCGGAAGATAAGAGAAGCGGTAACGTCCCTCAGCATTGCTCACAGCCGTCTGCTGTTGATTTGTGTCAAGGCTGGTAATGGTGACTTGTGCGCCGGGGATGCTTGCGCCGTCGGCGTCCAGGATTTTGCCGCTCAGGGTGGCAGAAGTGACGGCCTGTTGGCCCAGCGCGCGCCCCGTCCATGCGCCGCACAGGCTCAGGGCCACTGCCAGGCAGACGGACAGGAAGTTGGCCCAACGCGACCCCCGCCCTGATTTCAAGATCATGGCTTTATACTCCGGCGAGTAATAGGTTCCGAGCCTTTCAGGCCCGGAAAGCATCAAGAGCCGTTGACCTGTGAGCCCTTAGAGCCAAGTCCAATCGAGACCGCGCCCGCACAGGGAAGCGGCGGGCTGGCGGTCAATGGAAAAGGTGACTCGTGCGCGCCTCTTTGGGCCCACTTCCGCGTCGTAGAGCGGAAGACGGCCTTCGAGAGAGCGAAGCTTGATGGTCAACGATTAACTGGCAGGATTTAGAGCGCGGCGGGCGGGGCGCGTGGGCTTGCCTGGCGGCCCTGCGCGGCGGAGAGTTTTTGTAGCCCGACGGTGTGTTCCGCGAGCGAAGCGAAGCCGTGCGCGAAGGGCCGCTTAGTCGCAGCCAGCGCGGCTGTGTCGGGTGCGCGCCTGGCGTGTGAAAAGGCTGTGGCGGCAGCCGCAGCGCATTCGGGCGAGCACGGCGTCGTCAGCACATGCGCCGTCAGGATTGTCTCGGACTTGGACGCGCGTCTCGAAGAGGCTTTTGGCGAAGACTCTTCATTTCGAGCAGTGTGGGCTGTGGCTGTTCCGCAGTGCGACGTGGCTTCTATGGTCTCGGTAGCTGAAGCCCCTTGTTGCTCCGCGTCCGAGTGGTGCTCTGCTTCGGAGAAGGCCGCGCCGCAGGAGCCGGGCGCGTGCGGCGGCTTGCCCACGCAGCAACTCATGGTGCAGGTCTGCTGCGCTGTGGAAGTGAGCGCGCCCGTTGGGACAATGCCTGAGAGCAGCGTAAGCGAGAGCAGGCCCGCCAGCACGATTCGCGTGACGGCGGCGCAACTCAGCTTCCGGGGGCGCAGATTGGAAAGCAAGCTCGGTTCCTTTTGAGAGACGGCGCGCGAGGGCCTTCTGTTTGATCGCACGCGAATACTCTCACAGTCACGGCCGCCAGATCAAGACTCGTCGCCCGCTCACCGGAAAAATAGTTGCAGCGAACTGTGGGCGAAAAAGGTAGAGCCCATGACCTGCATCAAGGGCTCTTCAGTGCTAAAAGGAAACGTGTCGGTTGCCGATCTACTTGACGATGCCGCCGTTCTCCAAAGCCGTGTAGGCGTCGGGCGAGTAGAGCCCGAGCCAGGGGTCTGAGCCGGGCGTCAGGAAAAGCTCCGCATAGACTCGTTCGTTTAAGTGTTCGACTCCAATGTTTCTTGGGCCAGTGGCGAGCCAGGCATGTATCTTGTTGCGCAGCACGTACTCGTTGCGCACGGTGTCGAGGGCCATGTTGCGCTCAAGGTTTTCGACTGTTCGCGAGAGCTGATCCGGGGCTTGGCCCACGCTCACTGTCTCACTCAGGGTGGGAGTGTGACGGCGGACGAGAGCTATGCTGCGCTCGTCAAGGCGCGCGTCTTCCGAATGGAGCGCGGCGATCTTGGCCCAGGCCGCGTCGTCCGTGGCGGCCGCCAATTCCCTCGCGTCGGTCGTGATGCCGCGCAGGATGCTGACCTCCGTCACAGCTTTGGTCATCGCGACGGGAGCGACCTCCATCGCGGTCGGGTTCTGGCGTCTGGCGGAAATACGCGCGAGCACAGTGTTCGGGACTTTGCCTCCGATCTTCTGCACGTCCGCTGACCAGTCGGCCGCCGTCAGGTTGATGCGCGCCGTGTGATAGCGATAGAAGAGCATTGCCTCTTCCCCTTCGCTCAAACCCTGAGTCCTTTTGACCAGCTCTTCGGCCTGGGCCAACCCGCGCAGGAAAGCCTTTGGCCCATAGAGGCCGGGCAGCGCGTCTATGGTTCGCCCCGCAGGGTCAAGCACGTAATGGATGCTGTTGCCCGTGAGCGTGCGTTCGAGCTTGCGCCCGTCGCCGAAGTCTATGGTCACGCGCGGGGCCGGGCGGACAGATTTCCAGTGCAGGATAAAGCGGTCGCGCAGGACGCTTGAGACTTCGCTGTTGGCGTAGAGCACGGTGCGGAAGAAGCGACTGTTGGCGCAGCTAAACTCTTCGTTGAGATTGCCCAGGAGCCTGAGCGAGAGGATGGGCTTTCCGCTCTCGCGCGCGGCGCGCTTGGCCTCTTCCAAGTCCGTGTACCAGTAGAGACCGGAAGCATAGCTGTCTCGCTGCTGGCTGACGGAATCCAGTGCCGCCGCCAGGCGTCGCCACTCCGGGCCCGCGTCTTTCGCCGCCGCCGCCTCGCGCGCATGACGCTCTATCTCAGCGCCGTAGACCTCTAACATGGCGCGCAGGCCCGCCGGGCCCATCCGGCGCAGAGCCGTGATGGCCGCGCCTGACTCGGCGGCGTTCTCCGAAGTGGCGAGGCGAGCCAGGGCCTCGGGCGTCGGCCCGGCGTAGGCCGAGGATGCGAAGATCAGGGTTGCAACCAGGAGCGAAAGGCTGAGCAGGGAAGGCTTGGGACGCATCTGAAGACCTCCTAAAAATTTCGAGCAGGAGTTTCGCAAGCGAGGTGTTTTCAGGCTTTGAATACATGGGCGCGGCGCGGGTTGTCCTCGCGCGAAAATAAAAAGGCGGCCGCACCTTTGGGGGGACGCGGCCGCCTTCATACTTTTGCCTTTCAGCTCCTTCAGTTTTTACGGCACGGGGGCGGAGGCCGGGGCGGCCAGCTCCGCCTGGTAATCGCCCGCGACGACGATGGTCAGGTGATCGGGCCGGAAATATTTGCGGATCGCCGCGTTGACCTCTTCGACCGTCACAGCCTGAATGATCTGCGGGTAGCGGTCTATGTAGTCTATCCCTAACTGGTAAAATTCTGCGTTCCACAGGGCGCGCGCCAGCCCCGCGTTGGTCGCCAGCGAGACTTTGAAAGCGCCTATGGCAGCGCCCTTTTCGTCCTCAAGCTCGTCGGGACGGATGCCGTGCTCGACGTAATCGCGAATGACCGAGAGGGCTGAGGCGATAGCGCGCTCGACGTTCTGCGGATTGACGGAGACGCCGACGTACCACGGCCCGGCGGCCAGCGACGGCGCGCGAAACAGAGAGTTGATGCCGTAGGTCAAGCCCTCACGGTCGCGTACCTGTAGGCCCAAACGCGACGAGAGCGTAGATTGGCCCAGGGCACTGTTGGCCAGTATCGCCGCGTAATAATCTTCGGAGGAGCGCCGCAGGGGGGCCGCCGCGCCGAGCAGGACATCGACGTTGGCTTTATCTTTTAGCAGCACTACTTCGCGCTGCGGGCCCGACTGCGGCGGCGGGTCTGGGACGTTAATCTCAATCGCTTCGGGCCCGCCGAAAGTCTCGAAGGCGGCGGCGAACTGAAGATTAACGTCCTCGGCACGAACGTCGCCCGCGATTGCGACGACGAGCGAGCGCCCGCCGTAATATTTCTCGTAGAAGTCGCGCACCTCTTCGACGGTGATCGAGTTGATGCTCTCGATGAGGCGCTCGCCGGGCGGAAGGTAAAAGGGATGCTCGGCGTCGAATATGAGGCCCGAGAAGCGCTCGTAGCCGCGATAGCGCGTGTTCGATTGCTGTTCCTGAATGGAAGCGATGGTCTGCTGCTTGAGCTTCTCCAACTCGTCAGCGGGAAAGGAGGGCTCGCGCAACTGCTCTGCGAGCGCCGTGAGCAGGAGCGGCAAATCTTTCGAGAGCGCGCGCGCGGCGAAGCCGACGGCAAACGGATCGGTCGAAAAATCCAGCTCGGCCCCGACACGCTCCAGGTCTCCGGCGAGCCGCAGCTTGTCTCTCTTCTTCGTTCCGCGCTCAAGCATCCCGGCCGTGAGGCTCGCAAGTCCGGGGCGCGTGCGCGGCTCGAAATATGAACCGGCGCGCAGCGAGCCGCGCAAGGAGAGCGTCGGGGTCGCGTGATTTTCCAGCACGAGCAGCGTCGCGCCCGTCTCAAGCTGCGTCCGCACAACCTTCGCGGCTAAATTCGATGAAGCGGCGCTTCCTGGCCCACCAGGCTCCGCCGCAGATGAACTGCCGCCGCCCGCTTGACGGTCGCCGCTGTGGCCCCCATCGTGCAGCTCGCCACTCTCTTCCCCCGGCTCGTCGTAGAACTTGACGCCGCGCGGAAAGAGAGAGCGCGCGCGTGCAGCCTTTGCGCCGCCTGCTCCATTCCCGTCGCTGCCGCTCCCGGCTTGCTTCGGGATGAAGTAACCGACCGTACGATTATCTTCCGTGAAGTAGGTGCGCGCGACTCGCGCAGTGTCGGCGACGCTCACGCGGGCGATGTTCGTGGTGTAATCTTTGTAGAAGCGCCAGTCGGCTATGGCTTCGGCCTCGGACAAGAGGACGGCTATGGCGTATGTGCCGTCGCTGCTGTAAGCCTGCTGCGCGATGATCTGCTGCTTGGCCTTCTCGACCTCTGCTTCCGTCAAGCCCTCGCGCGCAACCCGCTCAAGCTCGGCCAGGATACGGTCTTCGACCTCTTTGGGCTCGACGCCGGGCCGCACCATCGCCACGGCGTTGAAGAGACCAGGGTCACGATGCTGATCCGCGTTGGTGTAGACGTGCACGGCCAACTGCGTTTCGACGAGCGATTGGTAGAGGCGGCTCGTGATGCCGTGCGAGAGCGCAACCGAGAGGACTACGAGCGGGTAGATGTCATTCTCTGCGGGCGGGTCTGCGGCGCGGCGCTCCAGCTCTTCGTTCGAGAGGACGTTCATCTGGCCCAGTACGCCGGGCGTGTGAAAGGCTATCTGGACGACGGCCAGTTCACCCGCGCGACGAATCACCAGGCGTCGCTCGCCCTGCTGCGGCGGCTCGTCCGTGTAGACTTCAGGGATCGGCTCGGACGAAGGCCCGTACTGGCCGAAATATTTCCGGATGAGCGAGAGCACTTCGGCGCGGTCGAAGTCTCCGACGACGATTGTCGTCGCGTTGTTCGGGTGATAGAAGGTGTCGTAAAAGGCTTTGAGGCGTGAAGTGGGCACGCCCTCCACGTCCGCGCGCCAGCCGATGGTCGGATGATGATAGGGATGCTCGCGGATGGCCGTCGCATAGACGGCTTCGTCGAGGACTTCCGTCGGCTCGTTCTGCCCGCGCTCAAGCTCGTTACGCACGACCGTCATCTCCGATTGCCTGTCCTCGTCTGCGATCAGGGAGTTGCGCATGCGGTCTGCTTCCAGGCGTATCGCCAGCTCGATCTTGTCCGACGGCACGGTCTCGAAGTAGTTCGTGCGGTCGTACCAAGTGGTCGCGTTGAAGTCCGCGCCGATCTTTTGCAGGGTCGCGGCGATCTGCGTATTGCTCGCCTTGTTGAAGGTCGGCGTGCCCTTGAACATCATGTGTTCGAGCAGGTGCGTAGAGCCCGTGTAACCCACGGCCTCGTTGCGCGAGCCGACCTTGTAGAGCACGAGCACGGTCGCCACCGGCGCGACGCGGTTCTCCACGAGCAGCACCTTCATGCCGTTCTCCATCCGGTACTCCTCTATGCCGTCCGCCGCCGTCACAAAACTGATACCGTCGGGTAGTTGTTCGTTCTGCACAGTTGTCCCTTTCTCCTTAAATATTCCTCGGGAGAGACTACCTAAAGCTTTTCGTCCGGGGCAAGCGGGGAGGAACTGGTTTCCATATGTTGTCAGGAAAATAAATGAGTGCTCTTGACAGGCATAATCTTCAAGAGTAATCTCCCCGAGCTCGACGCTCGTTATGCAAGAGCCTCACTCCGCATAGAGTTTGCTCTTGTCCAAGCTTAAACCTCAAATTCCCTCAGGTTGAACTTTGCTACATAAGACTATAATTATCGCCGCCTCATTTTTCATTTTAGTGGCTCTCGCAAGTTTGATGAGAAAACCCACAACGGTCAAAAACCCTATTGTGACGACAACAGGACTGGCTGAAATAGGTCTTAAGCTTAGACCTGCCTACCCGAACCGATCATGGCAAGAAGTTGTTCTCACAAACGAAGGCACACACCACATTATAGCTGCTGTGATTCATTATGAACTCACGTCAGAAGACGGGAGAAAACAGGTAGCCAGAGAGATAATCTGCGACCCCAACATTTCGTTAGAGACAAGTCCTACCAAGATTAAAGAACTCTTAGCCAGGTATCCTGTGATACCTCCACATTCAAACTGGCTCGCCGGTGTAGGCATCGACCGGGTAAGGCTCTCTAACAGAGTTCCCCCTTTTGAAGAGACCCGACACTTAATGGCCCAAAAAATCTCCTTCGACTTTCTCTCAAGTGTAAACATCACAATTGACGGAGTGATCCTCGAAGATGGTCAAATGATCGGCCCGCAGTTGGATGAACCGAAACAATGGATCACTAAAGTAATAAACGGATTTAAGGGGAGGGACAATGAGAAATAGAACAGGGTGTGAGATAATCTCCTACATTTTAGTATTCACATCCGCCACCATCTCCTACGCAAGCGTTTTTACTTATATCCCTAATGTCCCTTGGTCTCAGGAGAAACAGAATGGCGCGGTCGGAAGAGAGTTCAAGATATATTGCACGCGGTCGGATAAGTATGCTTCACTAGGCTTTATCCAGCTCGCTAATAAATTATGCTGATTGGATAATGTCAAAAATAAAGTTAGATGGGACGCGACTGATACAGCTCGCAGTGGAGGGACTTGTGTCTCGTCCAGTGAGCGGACTTCCGGTGATCTGCGTTTTCTTGAGGGGAGGCTGACAATTGCCAGCTGTAATACAGGTATCACCACGTCGGTGATTCCGGGTCAGAAATGCGAAAACGGCCATGACAGCAGATTCAAGACAGCTCTTGGGAATGAGTTGCCGGATTTGTTACCTTATCCCGAACGTTTGCCCGGCTCCACATGCTTGCAACAAGCCTGCCCCTGGGGATATTTTTTCTCCGATGGCTCATGTCAATGTCAGGAGTATCTCTGGGATGATGACGCCTTTAATTTATCAGATGTTGGAGGAGGGACTGAGCAGTGCCCGACATTGGAGGAGTGTGGCGAGGGCTCGGTTCAGGCCCCTTACCCCGATTGCGCATGCCAAGCCGGAAGCCCAATAGTTATTGATGTCGCGGGCGACGGCTTTCGTCTGACTAACGGCGCGGGCGGGGTCTCCTTCGATCTTAACAACGATGGTGTCGCGAAGAATCTCTCTTGGACTGTCGCAGGCTCGGACGATGCGTGGCTCGCTCTTGACCGCAATGGCAATGGCATGATTGACAATGGGACGGAACTATTCGGCAATTTCACCCCGCAGCCAACCTCAGACAGCCCGAACGGCTTCCTTGCCTTGGCCGAATATGATAAGCCGGAGCAGGGCGGCAGTGCTGATGGTGTCATAGATGGCAGCGATGCCGTCTACTACAGTTTACGGCTCTGGCAGGACATAAATCATAACGGCATCTCTGAATCCAGCGAACTCTACACTTTACCTTCGTTAGATGTTGTAAGGCTGCGCCTGGACTACAAAGAATCGAAGAAGGTAGACCAGAACGGCAATCAGTTCCGGTATCGGGCCAAGGTGGATGATGAGAGAAACGCAAAAGTTGATCGTTGGGCGTGGGATGTGTTTCTCGTCTCGGGCCGCTGAACGGTCAGAAGTTTTCAAGTACCAGCAGGGCCGTCTCGCCTCCGCCACTTGAGACGTTGCAGAGCGAGGAGGAGGAGAGCCGCACGAGGCCGCCTTCGACCCGGTTGAGAAAGAGGAAGGGATTGAAGTCTGCGAACAGCTCTTCGACCTCCATGCCGCTGGCCGTCGAGCCTGTTGCCGTAAAGCCCGGCATTCGCACTTTGCGAACGGCCACGCGCTCCTGCACGACGAAGGGAGTTTGAAGCGCCAGACTTATGGTCTCGTCCCACGCGGCCGCGTCCGTCTCCCAGCCGATACGCACGCCATGTCCGCCGTAATCGTCGTTCGGTTTCAAGACCAGCCGCTCGCGCTCGCGCCTGATGAGTTCGAGCAGGTCGCGCCGCTCGCCCCCGTAGCTCGCCCATCCTTCCCGCACGCGCCGCGTCCAGGGGATGTGGCGCGCGATTGCGGAGCGTTGCGCGGGCGTGAAGAGATGCTCGTAGGCCGGGTCGCTGAGGATGGCGAGGCTCGCTTTCTTATGGGCCAACTTCGAGCGGAAAGAGTTCGCCATGCAGACTTTCCCTTCCGCGTAGGCGCGCGACATAGCATGCCTTTCGTCGAACCTCTCAAGGAACTCGTGTATGACGACTCGCTTGTAGAGCACGTCTATGCGAAAGGCTCCGGCGCTGAGCGTCTCGCCGTCGTATTCGAGGGCGCGCGGGTCTGCGATGACGGTCGCGTAGCCTTCCCCTTCAAAGTACTCGCGCAAGACCTCGAACTCGCTCGCGGTCGAGACGCCCTCCCAATCCACGATGGCGATCTGCGGGCGCGCGCGACGGCCGCCCCACTCCCTGTACGCCGCGTCGAGCGCGCGCAGCAGTCGGCGGTGCGGGCGCGGCGTCCAGTGCGCGTAACGCTCCAGGAACTCCCTCATGTGCGGCAACGTGAAGAGAACCTTTTCCAGTTGCATCTGATCGGCGACGCCCGCCGGGCTCTCCGCGTTGTACTCAAGAAACTTAAACTCGTCGCCGTCCAGGTAGGCGTCCAGGCGGCTCGTCACGCAGAGCTTCTCGTAGCCCGGATCGAACGTGGCCATCAGACGTTCGCGCTCGGTCAACGCCAGCTCGTCCAGCAGGCGCGGGTCTGAGAGCGCCGCCTCGCCCATGCGCTCGAAGGCTGCGGCGAGCACGCTGGCGGCCGTGGCGATCTCTTCATACTGCGAGCGCGCGAGGATGAGCGGGCGCAGGTACGGGCACGTCGGCCGCTCTCCGTGCAGCAGACCAAGCTCGCGCTGCGCCGTGAGCAGACGCTCGAAGAGGCGCGCATTTATCTCCGGGTCATGCGCGATGCGGGCGTCCAGCCACTCGACGGCAGAAGCAAGCTTTGGGGAAGCCATTCGATATTCCGGTTACAGCGAAGCGTGCGCGTTTGGGAAAGAACCTTATCATACAACCGGGCAGCAGGTCAGTAGCGGCAGGCCGCGACTAATCTATAGTCGTCCTCAATTTATGGTAGCAGTTGCAGGGTTAATGGTCTAAGATTCCTGCGAAACGCGAATCCCTAAAATTGAATCTCCATTTGGGCAAGGGGGAAGAACGACATCCATGCTGAGACGAAGACGCGTCGCTACGCTGCTTATACTTTTGCTGCTCGTGGTGCAGCTCTCCTGTCGCGGGCTCCTGGGCGGCGGCGGAGGGAGCGAAAGCGGCACGACAGCGGGCGGGCGGCCCGCGCCGCACTTCAAGACAGGCTTTAATCTCTTCACGCCCGAGCAGGACATTGAGCTGGGCCGAAAGTCCGCCCAGGAAGTAGCGCGGCAAGTGCCGCTCCTGCGCGACGAGAGAATCAACGCTTACGTCCAGCAGCTAGGCAAGCGTCTGTCGGCCAAAGCGCCGGGCTTTCCCTTCACCTACCAGTTCGCCGTCATAGCCACTAAGGAGATCAACGCCTTTGCGCTCCCCGGCGGCTACATCTTCGTCAACGCCGGGACGCTGGCGGCGGCCAGGAACGAGGGCGAGCTGGCGGGCGTCGTCGCGCACGAGATCGCGCATGTAGCCTTGCGCCACGGCACTAACCAGGCGTCTAAGGCTTACGTCGCGCAGCGCGGCATAGACATCCTGCGCACCATTGCAGGCGGCAGCCGCAGCGCGGACGAGATCGTACAGACCATCGGCGGCGCAGGGGCCAACATGGTCTTCCTCAAGTTCGGGCGCACGGCCGAGACGCAGGCCGACGTGGAGGGCGCGCACATCATGGTCAACTCCGGCTATGACCCGCACGACATGGCCAACTTTTTCAAGACCATTGAGGAGCGCAGTCGCGGCCAGCGCACGCCCGAGTTCATGAGCGATCATCCCGACCCGGGCAATCGCATCGCGACCATCAACAAAGTGTTGGAGACGGTGAGGCTGAGCCAGAAGCCCGTGCGCGACTCGAACGAGTTTCAGCAGGTCAGGGCGCTCCTCACTGGACAACAGCGCCAGGCGCTCAACGAGTCCAACGAGCCGCAGCGCAAGGGCCCACGCGATCCGAACGACAACGACGCCGGAGCCCGCCCACCAGCGCCTTCATCTTCGACGAGAGAGTTCCAGGCGCGCGACGGCTCCTTCTCGCTCTCTTATCCTGATAACTGGGATGCGCTCACTTCGGACGACGTGAACATGATCTTCGCTCCGCGCGGAGCCTACGGGCAGAAGGACGACGCGGTCTTCGTCACGCACGGGCTTTTCGTCGGCGCTGTCGCGCCCGCCGCGAGCGACCTCGAATCCGCAAACGCCCGCTTCATAGAGCAGCAGATAGAGATGAACCCGGACTTTCGCGTGGCCCGCGCTCCGCAGCCGATCAACTTCGGGAGCGGCCGTCGCGGATACGCCACGATCGTCGCCGGCCCCTCGGCCGTCACGGGCGTCGTCGAGATAGATGTCATCTACACGACGGCCACTTCCGACGGCAGGCTCTTTTACCTCATCACGATGGCCCCCGAAGACGAGTTCGAGACTTACCGCCCGGCCTTCGAGCAGATCATAGGCAGCATCAGACTGGCGGGATAAAAGAAGCGCGTTGGCCCAAACGTGAGTCCGTTTAAGGATTCGTGGCGGCGATGGAAGCGGCTTGTTCCTCGGCCGCTTCTTCTCGCTGCTCGTCGGGCAGGCTTGGAAGCTCTATCCGGAAGGTGGAGCCCTGGCCGGGCGTCGAGCGGACGCTGACTTCGCCGCCGTGGGCCAGGGCCAGGTGCTTGACGATGGCCAGGCCGAGCCCAGTCCCTCCCATGTTGCGAGAGCGGGCGCGGTCTACGCGGTAGAAACGCTCGAAGATGCGTGGGACGTGTTCGGCCGGGATGCCGTCGCCCGCGTCTGCGACGCTGATGCGGTCGCGCGCGTTCGGGCCGTCGCTGCTGCTACTGCTGCGCTCGTGGCTGATGGTGACGGTTCCCTGCTCGCGGTTGAACTTGATCGCGTTATCAATCAGGTTCGTGAGCATCTGTTCGAGACGACGCGCGTCGGCAAAGACAGTCACGTCGGAAGCGACTTCGTTGCGGAGCGTGACACCACGCGTGCGGGCGCGCGAGGCCAGAGCCGTCTTCACATCTTCGACCAACTCCGAGAGGCGAACCGGCGCGGGTGTGACCTTGTGAGTCCCGGCCTCTATGTCCGAAAGCTCAAGGATGTCGTCAATCAGGTTGTGCATGCGCTCGGCGTTGCGGCGAATGACGGTGAGGAAACGCTGGCTATTCTCAGCATCGTTGATCGCGCCGTCTTCCAGCGTCTCGACGAAAGCCATGATGGCGGTCAAGGGCGTGCGCAGCTCGTGCGAGACGTTGGAGAGAAATTCCTGGCGCACGCGCTCAAGGCGCTCAAGGCGCGTGATGTCGAAAAAGACGCCGACGGCCCCGCGCGTGCTGATGTCGCCGCTCAGGTGCAGCGGGACGACGCGCAGGTCGAAGGTTCTGCGGTCTGCGGCCTGCATCTCGACCTTGGCGTCGGCGCGCGAGTTGCGCTCGAAGGCTTCGGAGAATGCCGTGTGGATTGCCGGGTTGCGCGTCAGGTCGCTCAGCCGTTTCCCTTCGAGCGCGCCTTCGACGCGGCTGAAGATTTCGCGCGCCGTGCGGTTCGATGCGACCACGCGCATAGCCTCGTCCACGACCAGCATCCCCTCGCGCATGTTCTTCATCGTCGCTTTGAGCAGCGCCGAGGCGTCAACCGCCTCCGCCTCGTCCGGCAGGTCTTGCGCTGAGAGGCTCTGCGGCGAGCGCTCGGCCCCCGTGGCTGTGCGCCGCTGATTGCTCACGCGAAAAAGGAGGCGGCCGAAAGCCAGACCCGCGAGGATGGCGAAGAAGATCACCAGGCCCGTACGCACAGTCCAGGGGTGCGGGGCGATCAGCGCCGCCAAACTCGCCCCGCACAGAAAAAGCGTGAACCACAGCCGAACAGACATAAGAAAGCAGTGACAAGTGACGAGTGACAAGTGACGAGTTAAGACAAGAATTTTAGCTTTTCACTCGTCACTTGTCACTTACCACCTGTCACTGCCTTTGGTTGTATTTTCTGAGGATGTCCTGGTACTTCTGCGCAACCATCAGGGTGCGCTTGATGTCTTCGTCTTCGAGGTGCGGGTAGCGCCCGTAGGTGGCGGCAATCGCTGCGGTCAACAGGCTCTCGGCTTCCTGAAAGCGGCCTCCTTCCGAAGCGGCAGCCATGTCGCGAATCGCCTGCGCGAGTTGCGCTATGTGGTAGTTCTTGCCGACCTCGCTGTCTCTCAACATGTCCGGGGCCGGCCCTTCTCTGACGGTCAGAAACGTCTCCTCGCTCTTCGTCACCTGCCGCTTCTGCTCAAGGTCGTAATAGTTGAAACGGACGCCCACTCTGAGGCGCTCGCCCGTCCGTGCTCGTCTTGCGAGACGAAAGCGCAGGAGGACGACTTCGGTTAAGCCCTGGTTCATGTTGTCGAGCTTGAGAGCGATGCTGCCCCGTCGCACCTGCGGCTCGTAGCCGTAGAGCTGCGCCAGCTCAAGCCCCTGGTCGTATTCGATCTCGACTCCGGGGTCGCTGGCGACGGGAGAGATGAGGCTCTGAGCCTCTTTGAGAAAGACCTTCTCTATGTCCTGCGCGTCGGCCACGAAATGAAAGAGGCCGCGCCCGCTCCTGGCCAATTGATGAAGCAGGTCTTTATTCAGGTCTAGCCCGACGCCGATGGTCGAAAGGTCTATGCCTTTATCGTTGAAGGCCAGGGACTCGCGGGCTATTTCGGCCGGGTCTGTGACGCCCCGGTTGGCTATGCCGTCCGTCAAGAGAATGACGCGATTGGTCGCCTCGCGGTTATAAGCCTTGAGCGCCTCCTTGTAGCCGAGCATCAGTCCGGCGTGAAGATTGGTGGAGCTGCCCGGCTCGATTGCGCGAATCAACTGCCGGACGGCCTCGCGGTCTCCGAGCGGGCGCGCGCTCCGAAGCACCTGCGCTTCGGAGTCGAAGACGACGATTGCGAGCGTGTCGGTCTCGCGCAATTGCGAGACGAAAGTCAGGAGCGCCGCTTTGACCCTAGACATCTTATCCGCGTCGGCCATCGAACCGCTCTTGTCAATGACCAGGGCAAGGTTGAGCGGGCGCAAGTGCTGCCGGTCGTTTGCCAGGGCCGTGCTGAAGCCGACCTGTAAGACGGCCTCGCCCGTGGCGGCCGAGACTTCGGGGTTTCCCCAGCGCACGTCCATCAATACGGCCTCGCCCACTTTGGGGCGTCCGATTTGATGGCGGTGATAATTGACGAAATCTTCGACCGCGACCTCGCGCGAAGCGGGCAGGACTCCAACCTCGGACAGGTAGCGGGCGCGGGCCGCCCCTGCCGATGAAGCCCCTTCCTGCGCCGTGATGGTGGCCGCGAAAGCGCACAGGAGAAGCGAGAGTGAAAGGAAAAGTCGAAAGGTGCGGGACGGCGTCTTGTGGGCCAGTGGCGACATATATCCTCCTCTAAAAAGGCATCTGTGTGCCTGCCAGACGATCAGGGGAGACACCTCCGGGCAGTTTGTCACCTGCGAGGTCTAGTGTCGCGCTACCACCGAGAGAGATGTAGATAAAGAGATCGAGGATGCCTCTCCGATTTGCCGAGCCGATGAAAGTCCGTCGTGGTGAAGAGAGAAAGAAAAAAGTGGAAGACGAAAAGCATGGCTTTCCGTCTTCCACTTCCTTTTTTTACTTTCGCTTCGGTTCGCCGCTACCTGTTGCCGTTGCCGTTGCGGCTGTTTCCGTTGTTGGCGTTGCGACCGTTCGAGTTGAGCGTGTTGACACCGGCCGTGTTGGCGTTGCCGTTATTGTTGGTGACGACGGCCGTGTTCGACGGAACGTTGTTGGCGTTCGCTGTCGGACTGATGTTGGCGTTGGTCTGGACAGCGCTGTTGCGCGTCGCGTTGCTGTTGTTAGAGTTCGCGTGGTCGTCTCCGCCGCAGCCAGCCAGGAAGCTGGCGACGACGAGCGCGACCGGGAGAGCTAAGGTTCGTCGCATGTAATTCCTCCTGTGCATTCCTCTGGTCAAAGTTTCCGGCCACCCATCGACGTTTACGGAAAACGCGCCAGGGCAGCCGGATTGCTTTTCGGGACAATGCTCTACTGGCTAGAGCTTAGCGGTAGACGTGCTCGCCGCGATTGCTTTTCCAGTCATTCTCGAAATACTCGGCATCCTCATCCGAGCGCGCGTTGACGCCCATCACGATGCCGCCCTGCTTGATGCCTTCCTCGTAATCCTTCACACGCTCTTCAGGAATACCGGAGCCAATGAGCGCGCCGATGATGCCGCCGGTCGCGCCGCCCGCGCCCGCGCCTGCGAGCCCCGCGGCAATCGGCCCGGCGACGATCAACCCCAGGCCCGGCAAGGCCACGGAGGTTCCGATGGCTGCGATGGCTGCCAGGGTCGCGCCGACCGTGCCGCCGATGGCCGCGCCCGTGCCCGCGCCTTCCAGAGCCTTGTTGCCAAGCTCGGTCTCTCTTCCGTCCACGAAATGTTTCTGGCGTGTTTCGTCCGACATCAGAAGATTCACATCATCCTGGCTGTAGCCACGGCTGGTGAGCGATCCATAAGCGCGCTCGGCGCTCTCTCTGTCTCTGAACAGGCCCGTCACCGTGCGTGAGCGTCCAGTCGAAGTTGCTGTTGATTCTGACATATTTCAAATCCTCCAATTCTGAGCTGTTAAGTTAAGATAACTGTCGCGGTCTTTTTACCCTTCCCTGTCTACCGTCTTCTTCGTCCGCGATTGTTTCATCACGTCCGAAACTTTGGGCCCAACGAAGGGCTGAAGGTCTCGGACATCTCAATCCGGGCCCTTCGGAGCGCGCTCGCTCTCGGCCCGGCGAGCCTTTCAAGTTTTTGCCGCACCTAAACCGAATCAGACGCGCAGGCTTCTGCCACGGATGAGCCTGTAGATGGCCAGCAATATGACAGAGCCCACCACGGCCAGGATCAGGCTCATAAAGAAGCCCGGCCGACTTACGTCACCGATGGAATCTATGCGCCCGTAACCGAGCAGGGCAGTCCCGATAAAGCCGCCAATGATGGAGCCGACTATCCCGAGCAGCGTCGTGATAATGAGGCCGCCAGGGTCTTTGCCCGGCATAATCGCCTTCGCAATCAGGCCCGCAATCAGGCCCAAAATGATGTATGCAATGATCCCCATCTCTATCTCCTCCAGCTTACTGTGCTAAAACAGAACCCTCGCCGCTCTCTCGTCACGCCCTTCAAGCCCGTGCGTGTACGGTTTTCGTATCAAACCAAAGCGGCTACAGGGTTAAAAGCAAAAGAGAGGCCACGACCTCGCCCCGTTCAGGGTCGAGGTCGCACGATAAATCGGATTTCGTTCAAAACACCGGAGAAACCTGAATAACTCTCCCTGCGTACCTAGCTTTGACTCTTACCCATCGCCAGGACAACCACCGAAGGAGCCGATCTCTCATGCTGACTACTCCCGAAAAATTTAGCCGCCGTTTCTTCCTCAATCGCTCAGGGACTTCATTGGGCGCAGCGTTGATAGGCTTGGCGGCCGCCCAGACGTTGACGGGCCGCGTCGTCGCCGCCGCTCCTCTCAAACTCGAAAAGGTCGTAGACGAGTTCTATGCTGCTTATATGGCTCTCGATGCCGGGCGGCTTCTGGCTCTCCTGGCGGACGATTGTTTCTTTGAAGACCCGACCTTTCATCTCAAGGCGCAGGGCAAGGCCGAGATCAGGAAGCTCATGGAGGGGCTGTTAGGGCACTATTCCAATATCAAGATCGAGCTTGAGAATAGAATCGTCTGCGGCAACTGGGTCGTGACGCAGCAGCACTTTTCGGGGCTCTCCAAATCCGGCCCCGGAGCCGAGGGCAGGCAAATCTCCGTCCGGGGGGCTTCCGTCTTCGGGTTTGAAAAGGAGAGGATCAGGCGGTGGACTGATTACTATGACTTCGCCACGTTCGCCAGGCAGAGCGGGCTCAAAAGCAATTAAGGCTTTGGTCGCGGGGGCTATTGACTTGCCGCCGGTTCGGGTGTAAAAGCCTGAATCTCCGAACACCAGATGGCAACTCTCGTTCGACGAGCCCCAAGAGGCTCGCACTTTTCAGCGATGCTAAAGGAAGGAAACAGACAATGGCTATTCGTTTAGGCGATACCGCGCCGGACTTCACGGCCGAGACGACAGAGGGGCCGATCAGCTTTCACGACTGGATCGGCGATAGCTGGGCCGTGCTCTTCTCTCATCCGAAAGATTTTACTCCCGTCTGCACGACAGAGCTGGGCGAGTGCGCGCGCATCAAGCCCGAGTTCGACCGCCGCAACGTGAAGATCATAGGACTCAGCGTAGACCCGGCCGATTCTCATCAGAAGTGGGCCCAGGACATCGAAGAGACGCAAGGGACGGCCTTGAACTTTCCAGTCATCGCCGATCCTGATCGCAAAATCTCGACCCTCTACGACATGATTCACCCGAACGCGAGCGAAACCTTCACGGTGCGCTCGGTCTATATCATCGGGCCGGACAAGAAGGTCAAGCTGATGCTCACTTACCCGGCGAGCACCGGCCGCAACTTCGTCGAAATCCTGCGCGTCATAGACTCTCTGCAATTGACCGCCAACTACAGCGTCGCCACGCCCGTCAACTGGAAAGACGGCGACGACGTAATCATCGTCCCCTCGATGTCGGACGAAGAGGCCAGGGAGAAATTCCCTGCCGGGTGGAAAGCTCATAAGCCGTACCTCAGAGTTACTCCGCAGCCGAACAAGGCCGAAGCGGCGAAAGCAGGCGAGTAAGCTCGCGCCAATAACCGAAACCGGGGCCGCAACGAGAACCAGCCTGATTCTCGTTGCGGCCTTCGCCTTTCTGGAATCAGGCGGCTTCCGGTTATAATTACCTTTCAACTGTCCATCTTTAGAGAAAGCATTTTGAAGGAGCATTAATGACCGCAGCAGCAGAGAAGACGCCGCAGAAGCGCCCCGACCGGATCGGCTTTAAGGGGCGCATTCTTTTCCTGACAGACGACACCTCGCTCATTCGCCGCCAGCTCGCGGGCGAAGACCTGCCCTACGACCCTGACCGCCCGTTGATGAGCAACATCTCGACGGACGAGATCACGCCCGGCTGGGTCTGTTTCTATTACGACGAGACCCTGGGCCAATACGTCTACGTCGGCATGCGCGAAGGGGCCGTGCAGAAAGATGAAGTGAAGCAGGGCGGCTTCTCGGTCGTCGTCTCAGGTCTCTCGAAAGGCTGCGGCTCGTCACGCGAGACAGCGCCCTACGCAGAGAAGTGGGCTGGCATTGAGCTGGTCATAGCCAAGTCCATCGAGAAGATTTACGGGCAGAACGCGCAGAACATAGGACTCCTGACCTCCACGGACTTCGGCCTCATCGAGCGCATCCGGCGCGGCGAAGAGATACCCCTCGAAGAATTCACGCGCGGCCTAGACCCGATCTCGAAAGCAATCGTCGAATACGGCGGCCTCTTCAACTACAACAAGGCGCGGCTCGCGGGCCAGGTGCAGCCGCCCGCCATTGAGACCGGACGGCGGCCGATGACGATTGTCGAGAAGATCATCGCGCGCCATGCTTTCGTGCGCGCAGGAGAAGTGGGCGTCGAGGCCGTGAAGCCGGGCGACGCGCTCTTTGCCGTCGCGGACGTGCGCTTCTCGCACGAGTACGTGACGCCGATGGCCGACGCGCTCTTCCGCCAGGCGCTCGGCGCGCAAGCGCGCGTCACAGAGCCCGAGTCCGTCTTCGCTTTCCGCGATCACCTGACCTTCCTGGGCCAGGTGATGCCCGAGAAGCAGCGCGAGATGGGCCTGCTTGAGCGCGCCAACGGTCTTGCAGTCACACAGGCGGAGTTCACAGCGCGCCAGAACATACGACTCTACGGCGAGAACCCGTCGGGAGGCTCCGAAGCCATCTGTCATAACGCGGTGGTCGAAGACCTCGCGCTCCCCGGCCAGATAGTCATCGGCACAGACTCGCACACCTGCATGGCGGGCGTGCTCGGCTGCTTCGCCTTCGGTGTGGGCTCGACCGACATGGCCAATGCCTGGTATACGCGCGACATACGCATCCGCGTGCCCGAGACAGTGCGCTACGTCTTGAAGGGACGCAAGCACTCGGACGTGACGGCCAAAGACGTGATGCTCTACATCCTCGCCACTCCGTACATGAAATCCAGTAAGGGTATCGGCAAGGTGCTCGAATTCGCGGGCGAGGGTTTGAAGGATTGGCCTATGGACGAGCGCGCGACGCTGACCAACATGGCCGTCGAAGCCGGAGGCACGACCGGCATCATAGAGCCCGACGAAGTGACGCTCGACTACATCACGCGCACGCGCGGCCTGGACGCCGAAGAGGTGCGCAAAGGGTTCCTCAAGAGCGACCCCGACGCAGAGTATGCGGAGGTCTTCGAGATCAACCTGGACGAGATTCGCCCGATGGTCGCCACGCCCGGCGACCCGCGCAACGGCATACAGATCACGGAGCTTCCCGGCGAAGTCAAGATAGACATAGCCTACGGCGGCTCCTGCACGGGCGGCAAGATGGCGGACATGGACATGTACGCTGCCGTCTTGAAGCGCGCCGTCGAGCAGGGCCGAAGGGTTGCTCCCGGCGTCCAGCTCTTCCTTCAATTCGGCTCGCAACGGATTAAGGAGTACGCTCGTCAGCGTGGCTACATCGAAATCTTCGAGCGCGCCGGTGCGCAGTTGATAGACCCTAGCTGCGGCGCTTGCATCAAGGCCGGGCCCGGCGCATCCAGCTCGCCCGATCAGGTGGTGGTCAGCGCGCAGAACCGCAACTTCCCCGGACGCAGCGGCCCCGGCCAGATGTATCTGGCCTCGCCCTACGTCGTCGCCGCCTCGGCCATCGCCGGCCACATCGTCGCGCCCGAAGAGTTCCTGCGCGAGCGCGAAGAAGAACTGGTGGCTTAAAAGCAGTGAAGCGTGACAAGTGACGAGTGACAAGCTGAAGGTCTTGTCTTTACTCGTCACTTGTCACTCATCACTTGTCACTGTCTTATGAGTAAGTACGCTCTTGTCGAGCGCGAGCGCCGCTTTCTGCTGCGAGACCTGCCGGAGCCTTTGACGCGGGCGAGCGAGCATGTGCAGATTTGGGATAATTACATCGGGGGGACGCGCCTGCGCCTGCGAAGAGTGCGCGTGCCCCGGACGAAGGAGCGTACCTGGAAGCTGACGCAGAAGTATGCTCCCGCCCCGCCCGACTTTTCCCGCACCATCATTACCAACATCTATCTTTCGGCGGCCGAGTACGAGGTCTTGTCCGTCTTCGAGGGCAACGAGATTCGCAAGAACCGTTACCCGTTCGAGCACGAGGGGCGCAGGTATTCGATAGACATCTTTCTAGGCTCTCTCTGGGGCCTCGTCCTCGCCGAGACAGGCTTCGAGACCGACGAGGAGATGAATCGCTTCACGCCGCCTTCCTTCGCCGTCCGTGAAGTGACCGAGGACGAGATGTTCACGGGCGCGCGCCTGGTCGAGCTTTCGATTGACGAGATACGCGCGGAGCTGAAAGCAAGGCACAAGGAAGGATAAAGGATAAGCTGCTTTTCCTTTATCCTTCATCTTTTTCTCAACATGGGGACGACAATCTACAGCATCGGCCACGGCCGCCATCCGTTCTCCTACTTTCTTGAGCTGCTCAGGGAGCACCGCATAGCTTTTGTGTGTGACGTGCGGAGCGTGGCGCGCTCGCGCTGGCCGCAGTACAACGGGCGAGTGCTTGAGGAGCTGCTGCGCGATAGTGGGATAGGCTATGAGCACCTGCCGGAGTGCGGCGGAAAGGTGGTTGCGCCGCCCCCGGAGCTGGCGCGAGGGCTAGAGCGCATCATGGAGCTTGGCGCTGAAGTGCGCGTCGCCATCATGTGCTCGGAATCGCAGCCGCTCACAAGCCATGCTCGGCCGCGCGCCAACTGTCACAGGGTCGGCCTGCTCTCAACTCCTCTCAAGGCGCGAGGCGCACGCGTTCTGCACATCCTGCCCGACGCGAAAGTAATAGAGTTGGACGAGTCGGCGCTTCCCTCAATCTGGCAATAGAGCTTTTTGATTAGCCGCCGACCTCTATGCTCCGCTCGGTAAGCTCGTAATCGGCCTGGTAGGTGCGCGCGAAATAGAGGGAGAGAAGGAAGGCTCCGCACATGATGGCCGAGGCAGTCCAGAATGTCAGGCGTAAGGAGTGGTCGCTCATGTTATGTATCTTGCGGTCGGCCCCAAGAGTCGCCACGGCGCTGTAGACCGCTGCGGAAGCGATCAGTGGGCCCACCGTGCGCGCCAGGCTTGCTACGGACTGCGTGACGCCGAGCACGCCGCCCTGCTCGCCCCGCCCGACGCTCTTCGACGCCAATCCCGTCAATGAAGGAGTCGCCAGCCCATTGCCGACGGCGAAAGTCGCGCCCACCGCGAGCAGCGTCAACAGACCCGTCTGCGGGCTGGTCAGAGGGATGATGAAGAGGCTCGCGGCAAACAGGAGCGACCCGGCGACGACGAGCGCCACTTCGCCGAAACGCCTGACCAGACGACCGATCAACCCGCCCTGGATAATCGCCCCGACGACGCCGACGAACATAAAGAGCCAGCCCGTGTCATGCGCGTCGTAGCCGAAGCGATACATCGTAAAGAGCGCGAACGAAGAGGTCATAATCGAGAAGGCGACGACGAACAGGAAATAGATCACGAGCACGAAGGCGAGGCGCTGCTGCTTGAGCGCCCGCAGCAGTTGCGACCAGCGGCCAGACGCTACGGAAGCGCGCGCCGGGTGATCGGGCGTGACCGTTTCGGGCAGCGTGAAGTAGAGCAAAAGGGCGTTGGCGAAGGCCATCGCGGCGGCAAAGAGGAAGGGCACGCCCATGCCCCAGCGGCTCAGTATACCGCCGATGGCCGGGCCAAAGATGAAGCCCAAGCCGAAGGCCGCGCCGATCATTCCCATCCCCTTCGAGCGGTTCTCGGGCGTCGTCACGTCCGCGATGTAGGCTTGGGCCGTCGAGATGTTGCCGCCCGTGATGCCGTCTATGATGCGTCCGGCAAAAAGCATCCAGAGCGTCGTCGCCAAGCCCATCATCAAAAACCCTAGCCCTGTGCCCAGCAGGCTCAGGAACAGCACGGGCCTGCGCCCATACTTGTCCGAGAGCCTTCCCAGGATCGGCGTGAAGATCAACTGCATGACGGAGTAGGAAGCAAACAGCAGCCCGACGGCGCGCGGCGTCGCATTGAACCGTGTGCCCTCGACATAAAAGGGCAGCACCGGAATGACTATGCCGAAACCCACCAGATCAATGAAGATCGTAATGAAGATGACCAGCAGCGGAGAACGTCGCATAAGCACAGTAATATTAAAATATTCTGCCTCGGAACGCCCGTCCGGCGAAGTGTTCGGTCGAAAAGAGTATGAGAAAAGGGCTCGGGGCGCGCGGCGCACACAAACACACTCTCTCGCTTCGAGAGAGATGTGCGAGCGAGGCGAAGTCTCGCGCCTCAGCCGAGACGCGAGATAATCGCCTGCCTGGACTGCACGCCGATCATCCGATCAACAAGCGCCCCCTGACGGAAGATAAGTAAGGTCGGGATGCTCTGGACGCGAAACTCCGCCGAGGTGCGCGGGTTCTCGTCCACGTTCAATTTGGCTATGACATAGCGCCCGCCCGATTCCGCCGCCAACTGATCGAGCACGGGCGCGATCATGCGGCACGGCCCGCACCACGGAGCCCAGCAATCGACCAGCACCGGACGACTCTCGGCATCCGCCAACAAGCGTCTGAGGCTCTCGTCCGTGACGGTCAGCGGACGGCTCGTATCAAACTCCTGCGCCGGAGAAGAAGCGGAGGAGTTTGCGGCCGAGAGCGGCGCGCCGCATTTGCCGCAGACGGCCTGGCGCTCGCGGGCCTCGCTTTCAAGCACACGATTTTTCGCGCCGCAGCGGCGACACGTGACAATACTCATCTTTGTAAACCTCCCGGATTGTTACCGGACGCTCGATCTTAGAAGAGTTTCTTTGCGAAAGTTTTTCAAAGAGGAGAAGGGCGTCCGCCCCTTTTTCAGGATTTCTCGCGCGGTAAAGGGAATCTTCCCGGTATTGCTACTCTTATCTCTTCGTCTTCGGGCTTCTCTTTTTGGCCTTCCGCCTTTTATGATGTCGGCAGGTCGCGCAGAAAGAAGGTCAGTAGCGCAGGCTACTACTAACATAAGTCGATTTCGGATGACTTACGAGCACATCAATCTTTCCATCAAAGACCGCGTCGGGCGCATTAGCTTCAGGCGCGCGCCCCTCAACGTCTTCAACATCCGGATGATGAGGGAGATCGGCGCGGCCGTCTCAGAGTGCGTAGGCGAGCGCGACCTGGTGGCGATAGTGTTTGAGGCAGGGCCCGAGACGCGCGCCTTCAGCGCAGGCGTCGCCATCGAAGAGCACGTCGAAGAGACCGTCTATCAAATGCTCGACTCGTTTCATGCGATCTTTCGCGCGCTGGAACAGGCCGCCAAGCCTACGCTCGCTGTCGTTGACGGCGCGGCGCTCGGCGGCGGCTGCGAGCTGGTGGCGGCCGTGGATATAGTTATCGCCAGCGAGCGCGCGCGCTTCGGCCAGCCCGAAATCAAGCTCGGCGTCTTTCCACCCGTCGCGGCCGTTCTGCTGCCGCGCCTGATCGGAGACAAGCGTGCGCGCGAGCTGATGTTGACGGGCGAGCTGATTGACGCTGCGGAGGCGGCCCGCCTGGGCCTGGTCAATTACCTTGTGCCGCGCGAACAGCTCGCGCAGAAGACGGAAGAGATATTGGCCAAGCTGCGCGAGCTGTCCGCCGCGTCGCTGGAAGCCACGCGGCGCGCGATTGATCTTTCGCGCAGCCTCTCGTTTGAAGATGCCTTGAGCCAGGTCGAGAGCCTCTATTTGAACGAGCTGATGAAGACCGAAGATGCGCGCGAAGGCATCAAAGCTTTTATGGAAAAACGCAAACCCGACTGGCGCAACCGTTAAGGGATGAGGGATGAGGGATGAAAGCGATAGGTAGTTGCAGAGTAGTTGATGACAGGTTGAGGGCGCGCGTCCTCGTCCCTCTTCTTCTTCTCCTCTTGCTTCCCGCGAGCGGCGCGCTCGCGCAGCAGCGAGGAAGGCAGAGCGGGAGGACTCAGCAGGCTGCGGCGCGCTCGCACGAGATGGCCCCGCCCATCGAGCCCGAGATGATCGAGCGGACGATGAGCACCGTCTGCCTTGAGCGCGAGGCAGACCCTCTCGGCAGCGTGCCCATAGACGAGATGCAGGCGCGTCCTTCACTCCCCTTGAGCCATCACGAAACAATCGCCGGGGTGCGTCGTGCCGAGCGGCTCCTGCCCATTGCGCGCGAGCTGACCATTGACGCCCTGCGCCAGTTGGCAGAGCAGTACGGTCTAGCCCCCTACAGAGTGCGCGACGCGATAGCCCGCATCAAGGCCGTCAAAAACATCGAGCCCGACATGGAGCTGCGTGACAACGCCGCCGTCGTCCTGAGCGACCCGCACACGATCAGCTTCGGGACGATCTTTCTCGCGGGCTTGAAGTCGGATGAAGGCATGGTCAGCGTGCTCTCGCACGAGCTGGTGCACATCGCGGACGGAAAGACAGACTCCTTGCGCCCGCTCTTCCGTCTGGTCGGGCGGCGCGCAAGCGTCCTGACGGGCCTCAGTATCTACGGCCACAGGCCAGAGGAGTTGACCTGTGATCTGGTCGGCGCGATGGCCACCAGCGCCCTGGTCACACGCACGCCGAGCGCCGAATCCTTAGCGCGACGCTTAGCCCGCTCCGTCGAACACAACTGCGTCGAGGAAGACGACACGGACGAAGACCATCTCTCGCCGCGCAACACCATGCGCGCCGTCTTCGCCCTCAACCCTGAGCTGGCCCGCGACATTATGAATCGTGAAGGCTTCTACGTGCCGCTCGAAAAAGCACGCCCCTGAGCTGAGCGCGCGCCTGACCCCGATTCTTTGACAAGCGCCGCCGCCGGTTCCTATCATCAAAGCCTCTTGTGAGCCACTTATCAGGATCAGGGGATTTCAGAAGTATGCAGAAGCAGCCTGCTGCGCGACCCGTCGCCGTTGGGACAGGCATGCCGCCCGGCAGCCTCCGCAGTAGCAGACTCAGCAGCAGCAGCGCGTGCCGCCTGCCGCTCTGTGCGCTCTTGCTCGTCCTGACAGCCCTGGCCGGGGCGGGTTGCCGCACGATCATCGGAGACCGTCAGAGCGTGCGGCCGCGCTCTTTGCGCGATGTGCCCGCGCAACGCTTGGCTTATCGCTTTACGCCCGACACGCCCCCGCCGCCCACGGCCGAAAAGCCTGCGGACGCGAGCGAGCGCCTCGCCACCGTGCAGGCCGATTTCGAGACCAATCGCAAGGATGATGCGCTGCTGCGCACGGTCGTCTCGCCCGACACACAGCCCGAGCACCAGCGCGTGCTCGCGCTCTACGCGACCGGCGAAGAGCAGGAAGGGCTGTTTCGCATAGACATGTATAGGGCCGACGGCAAGTTCCTGCGAAACCTCTTGCCGCAGGGGCTCAACGGCGCTTTCGCCCAGACGGTCGCATGGTCGCCCGACGGCAACTACATAGCCTTCATCGGACGCAAGAGCCCTGCTGCGCAGCCGACACCTCCCGCCCTCGTCGGCGTTCCCGAAGATGTGCCGCCGCCGCCTTCGCCCACGGCCTCGGTCGCGCCGGCCTTCGCTCCCGTTCCCTCCTTCAACACCGAGCAGATTTACGTCTGCAACCGCGATGGCTTTGACCTGCGCCCGCTCACCGAGCGCGACGGGCTCATCTACTTTTACCTCGCCTGGGCTCCCGACTCTCATGCGCTCGCCTCGCTCGCCTGTACGGAGAGCGAGTTGGAGGCGCGCGACCCTTCCTACCTGCGGCCCGCCGGTCGTCCGAGGCTCGTGGAGCTGACGGGCCAGGAGCGCCTTCTGGCGGACGAGTTGACGGATGCTCTGCCCGTCTGGTCGCCGGACGCTTCAAAGGTCGCCACGGCCTTCGATAAGGATGTCGCTATTTATGATGCTCTGGCCGAGAAGCCGACGGCCGCGCGCATCCCGCTGTCTGAGCCGCTGCACGCAGCCTCGGTCAGGTATGACGAGAAGACTTTGAAGAAGACCAGCAACCGCCCGGTCTCTTTGAACCCGATAGTGCGGCTCGAATGGCCGCAGCCGGAAACGCTCTTTATAGAGACGGGCTTCGAGCGCATCTACATGAACGAGCCGCCCATCAGCCGCTTCATGCGCTGGCACACGCTCATACTCAGCCCACAGGCCGCGCTCCTCAGCGCACTTCCGAGCAGATTCAAACAGGGATGGACAGGATAGGCAGGATGAAAGGGAAGCAATAGCTCTTCTTCTGATCCTGTCCATCCCTGTTAATTTCTTTCTTTCCCGGTGCTACGAGCCTGAAGCGGCCCGTCCCGAGCCCTGCCCGCTGACGTGATTGGCGAGCAGTTGTTTGGCGCGGTCTGCGCGACGGGTGTATTCGTCCTTCGTCTCGCGGAAGAACTGCGCAAGCTCCTGGTTGCCTTCCTGTTCGGCGTCGGCGATATAGAGGTTGATGGTCTCTGCGCCTTGCAGTAGGTGGTAAGCCGTGCTGATTAAGTCGTAGGTGATGTCTCTGGTGCCGGTATCGCCCTGGCTATTATCGCTTCTCTGACTGGACATGGTACTCCCTCCCTGAAACTTTTAAGATTCACTTTTCGGCGGGGGCTTTTTTTTGGGGAACTTGAGCTTTATTTTAGAAAGGGTGTACAAGCTGGTCAAGACCAGAAGCACAAGCGAGGGAGAACAGAATGGGAAACAAGCGGATTGCGGGCTGCCTGCTGCTACTCTTCTTCTTGCTTTCACAGGGAAGCGCGCCCCTGCACACGGCGCAGACCGTTAAAGCTCCCGGACGTGTGGCCATTCGCGCCGCGCGCTTCTTTGACCTGAGAGCAGGGCGCATTCGCTCCCCGGCGGTCGTCCTGGTCGAAGGAGAGAAGATCACGGCCGTCGGCGAGGGCCTGGAAGTGCCGCGCGGGGTGCAGGTCTTAGACCTCGGCGACGTGACGCTGCTGCCGGGCCTCATTGATGCTCACACGCACATTACTTATCACTTTGACGAGACGGGCCACTTCGGCCTGAGCGAAGATGCTTCGCCCGACGTGACGCTCCGTTACGCGGCCGAGAATGCGCGCCGCACGCTTGAGGCCGGTTACACGACCATACGTAACCTGGGCGCGAGCTACCTGGTGGATATAAGGCTTCGCGACGCAATCAAGCGCGGCGAGCTGATGGGCCCGAGGATGCTGGTCTCGGGCGCGCCGATGCTGCCCGCAGACATTCCGGACGTGGAAGACAGGGACGTGAGAATCACGCGCATCCGCGAGTTCGTGGCCGCGCGCATCCGCGAGGGCGCGGACGTTATCAAGATATTCAACCGCCTCAACCAGAGGGGCGAGCCGAGCTTCAACCCCGTGGAGATTCGCGCGGCGGTCGAAGAGGCCAGGCGCTCCGGTCGGCTTGTCGCCGTTCACGCGCATGAGGCCGTCGCCGTCAAAGCCGCTGTGCGTGGCGGCTGCGCCTCCATAGAGCACGGCTCGTTTCTGGACGACGAAGCGATCAAGCTGCTCAGAGAGCATCACACGGCGCTCGTCCCGACGCTCTACCTGCCCAACCATTACATCGAGCACAAGAGCCAGTTCGCCTTCCCCGCAGAGACCTGGACTTTCTTCGAGCGGTTGCGCTCGGGGAACCTGGAAAACGCGCGGCGCGCGAAACAGGGTGGCGTCTGGATTGTCTCCGGCTCAGACGCCGTGGCGGGCCTGCACGGGCAGAACGCGCGCGAGCCCGCGTGGCTCACGAAAGCGGGCCTCGCGCCCGTCGAGGCTCTGCGCGCGGCGACCGTGGATGCTGCCCGGTTGTTGGGAGTGGAAAAGCTCTACGGCGAGCTAAGGGCCGGACATGTGGCCGACATCATCGCCGTGCGGGGCGACCCCACGCGCGAGATTGAGAGCCTTGAGCGGGTTCTGTTTGTGATGAAAGGCGGTCAGGTCGTCAAAGACGAATTGACGAAAAGGGCTGCTCGGTAAGGCCAGGTAAGGCCAGCTAAGTGGCCACGGGCCTCTTCAATGAATCGTGCCCTTACTGAGGCTCATGCGCTGCCAGATGACCTGCTCGTCGGGGAAACTGAGGGCCGGGTCTGTACGAAGCGCCGTCGCGGCCAGGACTATCGTGTCCAGGTCTTGAAACACTCCCGCGCAGGGACGGCACAGGCCGAGGTGCGTCTTGACTTCCATAGAGAGCGTCTCTTCCAGCACGCCGTCGCGAAAGTCGCTCAGTAGCTCCAAACTCTTTGCACAATCCATCTTTCTTAAGTCCTCTCGGAGGTAAATCGAAAAATTCACCGGAGAATGGTTTTAGACTCTAATTCCTGGCCGCCTGTTGCCTGATCAGCTCCCGTAATTTCAGCCGCGCCTTGTGAAGCTGAGATTTCGAGGTTCCCTCGGAGATGCCCAGCATCTCGCCTATCTCGCCGTGCTCGTAGCCCTCGACATCGTGCAGGACGAAGACGTTGCGGTAGCCGGGCGGCAGCTTCGTGATCGCATTTTCCAGAATCATGCGGTCAACGATGGGCATTCTGTCCTGGTTCTCCGTGCCCTGCACGATCTGGACAGGGGTCTCGCCCTCGTCTGTCGTGAATTCGGGGCGGCTCTTGCGACGACGAAAATGCATCAAGACCTGGTTGACGGTCATGCGATGCAGCCAGGTCGTAAAGGCCGACTCGCCTCGGAAAGAGCCGATCTTCCTGTAGAGGTGCGTGAAAGTCTCCTGCGTCAGGTCTTCGGCCTCCTCCGGACTTCCCGTCATCCGCAGGGCCAGAGAGTAGACCCGCCGGAAGTGGCGACGATACAGTTCTTCAAAGGCAGCGATGTCGCCCCCGGCTGCCTTTTGCGCGAGGTCGAAATCGGTCGGCCCCGTCTTCTCAATCTCGGCTACGCTCACGTCCTTCAAATCCCCCTTGCTTCCTCTTCCAGCCTTCGATGCTGGCAATTCGGTTAAAGCTATATCCTATACCATAGGCCCTTCTCCTGTCCTCTCGCGCCGACAGGGGGAAGCCTGACGAATTATATTGATGTTGAGGGGGGCGTGCATTACTCTACGACGGCGCACAATCAGGAGACCAATTTTGATGAGCACAGAGCGTCCAATCTTTATTCCCGTCATCCTCGGCACTGTCAGGCAGGGGCGCGCGAGCGAGCACGTCGCGCGCTTCGTCTTCGACGAGATCAAAAAGCGCGAAGGCGTGCAGTCCGAATTCATAGACATTGGCGACCTACAGCTTTCCGTGACGGACGCGGGCGAGGCGATTAAGGACGCGCAGTTCTCGGCGACCGTGGCGCGCGCCGACGCCCTGGTGATCGTCACGCCCGAATACAATCACGGCTATCCGGGCATGCTCAAGCACGCCCTGGACACGAACCTCAAGGAGTACATACACAAGGCTGTAGGCATCTGCGGCGTCTCGGCCGGCGGTTTCGGCGGGACGCGCGTCGTCGAGAACCTGCTGCCGGTCATGCGCGAGCTGGGCTTGGTGACGATCTTCTGGGACGGGAATTTTTCGGGCGCGCACAAGCTGTTCGACGCGGAAGGAAAGCTGCTGGACAACTCCTACGTCGGGCGCATTGACAAGTTCCTGAAAGAGCTGATCTGGATGGCAAAGGTTCTCAGGTACGGGCGGGAGCAGGTCTCGCTCTGAAGCGAATCCGAAAAGCGCGGAGGCTTATGGAAATCATCTCCTTAAACGTCGGTCGTCCCCGCCTCGTCATGTGGAGGGGCGAAGCCGTCTCGACCGGCATTTACAAGGAGCCGGTCGAGGGACGCATCAAGCTTCGCACGCTCAACCTGGACGGCGACCGCCAGGCAGACCTCACGGTGCATGGTGGGCCCATGAAGGCTGTCTACGCTTACCCGGCCGAGCATTACGAGTTCTGGCGCGCGGAACTGCCCCGTATGCATCTGCCCTGGGGAATGTTCGGCGAAAACTTCACGACCCTCGGCCTGGATGAACAGAGCGTTTTCATAGGCGACCGCTTTCGCGCGGGCACGGCCGAGCTAATGGTCACGCAGCCGCGCATGCCCTGCTACAAACTGGGCATCAAGTTCGGACGCCCCGAGATTCTCAAATGGTTCCTGGCGAGCGGACGAACCGGCTTCTACTTCTCTGTCATCCGAGAGGGCGAAGTGGGACGGGGCGACACGATGGAGTTGATCGAGCGTGACGCACATGAGGTCACGGTCTCAGAGATCACCAGGCTCTACGCACATGGCAAGACGGATGTCGAGGCCATGCGTCGCGCCGCCCGCGTGGAGGCTCTGCCCCGTAGCTGGCGCGATTACTTTCAGGAGCGAATAGAGAAGGCCGCCGACGGCAGAAGGTCTGTAGACCAGGGAGGCTAAGGATGCCTGAGAGCAAGATGATCTGCCCCCGCTGCGGCGCTGAGATGAACCTGCACGCAGAGAAGATTGATTACACGCGAGACGAGGCGTTGGCCCAGGACGACGACGAAGGCATGGGCGGCGTACTCACTCAGATACACACCTGCCCCGCGTGCGGAGACATCGAGACAAGGAGAAAGGAGGAAGGCGGAAGGCGGAATGATGAATAAAAGCCGAGCTGCTTTTCATTCATCGTTCATCCTTTCCTTTCTCGGCTCTTGCATTCGCGACGGGCTTGTGGCTATCTTGCCGTCAAAATGGAACACAATCGGCGAGGGGGTTTTAAAGGGTGATGGCGGAGTCTGACAAGCTTCGTGACGATGCTCTCTGGTACAGAGATGCGGTCTTTTATGAAGTCTACGTGAGAGGGTTTTATGATTCCAACGGGGATGGGATCGGCGATTTCAGGGGGCTCACAGAGAAGCTGGATTATCTACAGTGGCTCGGGATTGATTGCATCTGGCTGCTGCCGATGTACGCGTCGCCGCTCAAGGACGGCGGCTATGACATCTCGGACTATTACGCGATGCTGCCCGAATACGGGACTCTAGACGACTTCAAGACCTTTCTCGATGCGGCCCACGCGCGCGGCATCCGCGTCATCGCAGACTTAGTCATCAATCACACCTCAGACCAGCACCCGTGGTTTCAGGAGGCGCGCACGTCGCCCACTTCGCCCAAGCGCGATTGGTACGTGTGGAGCGACACGGATCAGAAGTACACCGACGCCCGCATCATCTTCACGGACACCGAGCGCTCGAACTGGACTTGGGACGACGAGGCGAAGGCTTTCTACTGGCACCGCTTCTTCAGCCACCAGCCAGACCTCAACTACGACAACGAAGAAGTGCAGCAGGCGATGTTGGATGTCGTCTCCTTCTGGCTCGATCTGGACATTGACGGCTTTCGCGTTGACGCCGTGCCTTACCTCTACGAGCGCGAAGGCACAAACTGCGAGAACCTGCCCGAGACTCATGCTTTCCTCAAGCGCCTGCGCGCCTACACGGAATCACATTACCCGAACCGCTTGCTGCTGGCCGAAGCGAACCAATGGCCCGAAGACGTGGTCGAATATTTCGGGCGCGGCGACGAGTTCCACATGAACTATCACTTCCCGATCATGCCGCGCCTGTTTATGGCCCTGCGCCAGGAAGACCGCCGCCCCATCGTCGAGATACTCGAACGCACGCCCCCCATCCCTGAAGGCTGCCAGTGGGGAATGTTCCTCCGGAATCACGACGAGCTGACTTTGGAGATGGTCACGGACGAGGAGCGAGACTATCTCTACGACGAATATGCCAAAGACCGCCGGATGCGTCTGAACCTCGGCATCCGTCGAAGGCTCGCGCCGCTTCTCGATAACAGCCACCGTCGCATAGAGCTGTTGCACGGCCTGCTGTTCAGTCTGCCCGGCAGCCCCTTTCTCTATTACGGCGACGAGATAGGGATGGGCGACAACATCTACCTGGGCGACCGCGACGGCGTCCGCACGCCGATGCAGTGGAGCGCCGACCGCAACGCCGGATTCTCAAGGGCCGATTTCGCGCAGCTCTATTTTCCGGTCATCATGGATCCCGTCTACGGCTATCAATCGGTCAACGTAGAAGCGCAGCAGCGCTACAATACCTCTCTGCTTAACTGGATGCGCGGGATGATTCACCTGCGCAAGTCGCACCAGGTCTTCGGTCGCGGCGAGATGCATTTCGTCAAGCCGGAGAATCGAAAAATCTTCGCCTTCACGCGCACCTACAGGGAAGAGACGGTGCTCTGCGTCTTCAACCTTTCGCAATTCCCGCAGCCAGTCGAGCTTGACCTCGGCGAATACGCGGGCGCTTCCCTGATCGAGATGCGCGGCGGGACTGCTTTTCCGCAGATCGGCAAAGAGCCTTACCAACTAGCCTTCGCGCCCTTCGGCTTCTACTGGTTTCAGGTGCAAGGTTAAGAGAAAAAAAATTAACAGGGAGAGACGGGATAGGCAGGATGAAAGAAGAGCTTTTTCTTTATCCTGCCTATCCCGTCTCTCCCTGTTTCGGTTCTGCTTTCTTTTAAGTCCGAGCGTTCATCGGAACGTGCTCTTCGACGGCGGCGAGAATCTGTAGATACATCTGCGTCTCGGAAGGAATCAGCGAGCGCCACTCGCTGCCCCCGCGCTCGATGTAGCCTGCGAGTCGCGCCGGGTTGGAGTTGTAGCCTGCGGCCAGCAGCTCTGCCCGCGTCGCCAGCCCTGACTCAAGGGCGCTCCTGATCTCGTCCTGCTTGAGAAGATCGTTCCAGGTGTCCTGCATGTAGAGCAGCATGGCTTCCAGGGCGTTCGCGTGGTCGCGCATCCCCGTAACGAAATCCTCGGTCAGCTCCGCTTCCGGATGAAGGTTTCTGACCATCTTGTAGGTCGAGGGAATCATCTGAATCATCCCGCCCGCGCCGGCCGTGCTCACAGAGTAGCGATAGGTATTGCGCGTATTCAAAGAATAGAGCGTCGTGATCTCGTTAAAGAGCGCGGCGTGCTCTTCCGTCATGAACCTCTTGTGATCCGTGTGCTCGACCACGCAGAGGCGCTCGGCCGTGTCTATGATCTGGGGCGCGACGCTGATGCCCTTCTCCTGCAAACGGGCGGCGGCCAGGTTGAGCATGCGGTGTATGTAGTCGCGGCCGTCGCGCGCAAGCTCGCCCGATTCCAGCGCCGGATGCACAGAGCTGTAGTATCCGATCTCGCTGATACTGCCGTCGCGCTTGATCGGGTACTGTACGACGAGCGGCGCTAAGGTGCGGCCCGCGTCATCGGAGATGTAGACGGCCGTGTTGACGCCGTTGGCGCGCGCCACGCGCAGGTGAAGCTGGCGGTCGGGCGCTACGCGGACGACCGCTTCGGCATCCTTCTTCAAATAAATATCTTTGGAGAGCGTCAGCACTTGAAGCTGGGAAGTCAGGGGGTCTTCGGCAGCCACTCTGACCTCTTCGGCCCCGGGCGCACCCTCGCGCGCCAGCAGGCGCTTGGCCTCGTCTATACGCGCGTGAATCCGGCTGACCTCTTCATTTTCGGGCTGCTCGACGGCGGCGCTGGTCGCGAACTCTCCGCCGTTCGGCAAGAGCCTTGCGGGAAAGAGAAAAGGGTTGTGGGCAAACAAGGGAAGAAGCAGGAGCGCAATCGGCATCGCAGAGAAGAACGCTTTTCTCATAGGCATACAAAGAGACTGCAATTGTCTTCCGGTACGGTCAGGAATGTGGTGTTAGGGGAACGATTTTAAGATGCAGGCCGGGGCGTTTCGGTTGACTGTCTGAACAGATTTTTGTGACTTAAATTTGAACTCTCGCGCGCCCTTTTCCTCTCGCCTCATATCAGGCAGGCCGCCCACCATTTCGTGAGCTTGGCGTGGTAGATCGGTAACGCCCCGCTCCTATTCTCTCGGTTTCGTGCGGGGCGCTCGTCTGGCACGGCTCTTGATATAGCTATCGGCGGGTTTTGAGAGAACATTTCGGGTTCGGTCGCCCCGGTTCAAACATAAGTAGGCGGCCGTGCGCAGAGGGGTCTGGTTGTGAAGGGGAGAGCACAACCAGGCCCCCACTGCTGAAAGCAGACCGGAGCGCCCCCGCTATTAACAGATCACCGATTTAATATTAGAATTTAAGAGATGACCGAAAATACGTCAGGGAATACAGCAGCGACTACTACAGCATCCAAGACGACCGTGCTGGTCGTGGACGATACGAGCGACAACCTGATCCTCATCAGCCTGTCGCTTCAGGACATGGGCTTTCGCGTGCTCACAGCCAGCAACGGAGAAGAGGCCGTGGCCGTGGCCGTGCGCGCTCGGCCCGACATCATCCTGATGGACATAGCCATGCCGGAGCTGGACGGCCTCGGGGCGACCCGCCGCATACGCGCTCATCCCGAGCTGAATAGTGTGCCGATTGTCGGCATCACGGCCTTCGAGACCGACGGCTTTCGCCGCGCGGCCTTCGATGCAGGCTTTAACGGCTACCTCACGAAGCCGATTGATTTCGACCGTCTGTACAAGCTCATACACATGCTCCTGCCTGGCGAAGAGGTGACGACCGAAGAACTCATCGCAGACGAGACCACTGAGCTGCCGCATGATGTGACGACCGAACTGGACGCCGCATGAGCGGCTCCGGGCCGATAAGATTCATATTCCATTAAATCTTAATTAATAAGATAACTCAGCGCCGCAAACCCTGCGCCGCATCCTCACGAAAACCTCCGCCCCTCCATCTAAGCTCATTCAACTCAATCCTTTGCCATTTCCTCCGCCCGCACCGGCATGAGCGTTGCGCTTCTCTCTTCGCCGTAGAGCAGTCCGAGCACTGCTTTTTCTTAGACGAAAGAGATTCAAAGCAACCCCGGCCCCGAAGAGGGCCACCTGGAGGAAATTACCAATGATTGAAAGGCTACATTCATGCGCGCAAGTCGTCATGCTGGCTGTGTGTGTGCTCGCCTGCGCCCTGACGGCCGTCGCGCAGCAGACCACGGGCGGCGTGCGCGGTATCGTGACAGACCCGAACGGCGCTGTCGTCCCCGGCGCGAAAGTCACCATCTCTTCCCAAAAGCTCAATTACAGGTCTGAGGCGACGAGCACTGCGGGCGGCGAGTACGAGTTCCGCGATGTGATTCCCGGCGACTACCAGATCACTATTGAGGCCCCCAGCTTCAAGACGCTCACGCTGACGGACGTGCGTGTGCAGTTGAACCAGACGACGGACGTGCCCGCGCAGCTACAGATCGGCGTCGCCACCGAGACCGTCAACGTCTCGGCGGGTGGCGCTGAGCTGGTCGAGACCACGACCACACAGCTCTCCAAGAGCTTTAACGAGCGTCAAGTCGTCGAGTTGGCCCAAACCAACGTCGGCGGCGCTTTCGGCGGCGGCGTTAATAACCTGGCCTTGCTGGCCGCCAACGTCAGCAGCTCCGGCGGTGTAGGCGTAGGCTCCGGCGGCTCAGTCGGCGGGCAGCGTCCGCGCAACAACAACTTCATGGTTGACGGCGTGGACAATAACGACAAGTCTGTCACAGGCCCTTCCAACTACGTCTCGCCGGAGAACGTGGCCGAGTTCTCTTTGATTCAGAACCAGTTCTCGGCCGAGTTCGGGCGCTCGAACGGCGGCCAGTTCATCACGATTACGAAGTCCGGGACGAACGACTATCACGGCTCGTTCTACGGCTTCTTCCGCAACCGCTACTTGCAAGCCCTGGACACCCTGCAAAAGACTGCTGGCGTGGTGCGCGAGCAGAATGTGCCGGGCAGAGAGTTCATGCCGCGCGCAGACTTCTTCCGTGGCGGCGCAAACCTCGGCGGGCCCATCTACCTGCCGCGCTTCGGCGAAGGCGGCCCCGCAGTTCACAGCGGCAAAGACAGGCTCTTCTTTTATGCTGCCTACGAGCGGCTGCAACAGGGCTTTGCGGCGGCCCCGGGCGGCATCACCACTCCGACGGCCCAGGGCTTTACGATTCTCAAATCAATACCCGGACTATCGCCGACGAATCTTTCCGTCTTTAACCTCTATGTCCCGGTCGCGCCGGTCAACGATGCCGGGCACATTATCGTCAACGGCGTGGCCGTGCCCATCGGCAACGTGACTTTCCCGTCGCCGAACTGGCTCAAGCAGAACAACGTCGTCACCAACATTGACTACAACCAGAGCACGAAGACGACGCATCGCTGGCGCTTCAACCTGACCAACAACGTGAGGATTGACCCGACGGCCAACCTGCCTGTCTTTTTCGTCGTCGCGCCGATCAAGCAGCGTCTCTTCTCCTATTCGTTGTTCCACACCTTCACGTCTAACCTCTCGAACGAGACGCGCATCGCCTATCGTCGCTCGGAGAGCAGGACGCCTGTGGGCCCACAGACCTATCCGGGCCTGGATGCTTTCCCGAACATCAACCTGAACGACCTCGGCATCAACATTGGGCCCAACGGCAACGCGCCGCAGATCACGGTCGAGAACAACTACCAGATCGTAGACAACGTGACTTACCTGGTGGGCAATCACTCGCTGAAGTTCGGCGGCGACTTCCGCAACATCATCTCGCCGCAGCGTTTCGTGCAGAGAGAGCGCGGCGATTACGACTACTCGACGACCGATCTTTTCCTGCGCGACCTGAGCCCGGACATCCTGGGCCAGCGCAACGTGGGGGGCTCGACCTACTACGGCAATCAAAAGGTGCTCTATGCCTTCGCGCAGGACGACTGGCGCGTGCGGCCGAACGTGACGCTCAACTTAGGGATAGGCTATTCCTATCAGGAAGTGCCGCTCGGAGCGCGACTGCAAAGGCTGAACGCGCTCGCTTCCGTGCCCGGACTGATAGAGTTTCGCGAGCCGACGACGCAGACCAAAAACTTCGCGCCGAGGCTCGGCATAGTCTATGCTCCGAACTTTACGGAAGGGCTGCTGGGAAGAATCTTCGGCGCGAACGGCAAGAGTTCTATCCGCGCGGGCGTCTCGCTGGCCTACGATTACGTGTTCGACAATCTCTATATCCTGTCGAACCCGCCGCAGGCCCAGCAGACCGTAGACATTCCTGACCTGACCGCTCAGACGCCGAACTTCCTGGCCCGGGGCGGCATCCCGAACACGCCCGTCGCCACCGGGGGCGACCCAGTGGCGGCACGACTTGCCACTTCAGCTTACGTCCTCGATCAAGAGGTTCCGTATTCGCTCACGTGGACGCTGAGCTTGCAGCGGCAGTTCCGGACTAACTGGTCTATGGAGGCGCGCTACCTGGGCACGCGCGGCATACACCTCTTCACGCAGACGCGCCTTCAGCGCCAGGGCAAAGTCGCGCCGAACCTGCGGGGGCTGCCGACTTTCCTGACCCCTCCGACGCAGGCGCAGCTCAACGCTCTGACGCTCGACCTCGCGGCCATCAATGCCCGCTCAAGCTTTGTTCCCGTTTACGCCGCCGCAGGCTTTACGGGCAACAACATCATAGCCTTTCTGCCGAACGGCAACTCTACTTATCACGGCGGCTCAGTCCAGTTGATACGCCGCTTCGCTGATGGTTTTCAGGGGACTGCCTCTTACACCTGGAGCCACCTGATCGACGACAGCACGGCTGAAGTCAACTCGACGGCGCTGACGCCTCGTCGCCCGGAAGAGTTTCAGGACATGAGGCGCGAGCGAGCGGATTCGGCTCTTGATCGTCGCCATCGCTTCGTCTTCTCCGGCCTCTACGAGCTGCCGTGGTTTCGCGAGAGCCGGAACCGCTTCCTGCGCATAGTGCTCGGCGGCTTCCAGATAGCTGGCACGCTGACGCTCGAATCGGGTGAGAAGGCGACCGTGTTGAGCGGCACGGACTCTAACCTGAACGGTGATGCAGCGGCCGACCGCGCGATCAGAAATCCGGCGGGCGTGCGCGACACCGGAAGCGCCGTGACGCCGCTCTTGCGCGCCTGCACGGCCTTTAACGGCGACGGCACCTGCGCGCAATCTAATGCCGCGAGGACTGTCGGCTACCTGGCCGTCAATCCGAACGCCGAGTACATACAGGCCGGCCCCGGAGCCGTCTCGAACTCGGCGCGCAACACCTTGCAGTTGCCCGGCATCAACAACGTGGACTTCTCCGTCTTCAAGAACTTCCGGTTCGGAGAAACGAAGAAGATTCAACTGCGCGCAGATTTCTTCAACCTCTTCAACCACGCGCAGTACGTGCCGGGCTCGGTCAACGATGTCTCGCCGATACCGACGGCGGGCGCGAACAACCTCAACACCATCGGTCGCGCCGAGTTCAACCGTCCCGACCTGGTCTTCGCACATAACGCGCGCGTCATACAGATGGCGCTCCGGTTCGACTTTTAACTGCCCCGCTGCGAGTTTCGCCAAAGGGGATAAGCAGGGAGGTGGGCCCAAAAGTCTGATGGGCCCAGCCTCCCATTTTTCTTTTGACGCACGGGGGCGCGGGCTTTGATGATTTTTGAGATATTTTGAGCGGCCCTTGAGGACATCCCTGCTGCCCCTTCTTCATCATACGTCTGAAAAATGTCCTTACCCGCCGACGGGCGGGTTCCTGGCGAGAGAATAAGGGAGGAGACCGAAAGAGTATGCTGGCGCTACAGAATTCCGACCCGTGCGGGCAGCAACAGGCCACAGGGCTTTTCTTGAATCACAGGCTGACGACGCTCAGAGAGTTGGCGGCGACGCTGCTCTCCGAGGTCGAGGAGATTTCCAGAGTCCGCGCCCTGGACATCCAGCACGGCATCCATCTGCACGACGAGGTGCAGCGTTACGAGGCCGAGCTGATCCGTCGCGCGCTGAAGCTGACGGGCGGGCATCAATCGCGCGCCGCACGCCTGCTCGGCATCAAGAAGACCACGCTGCACTCGAAGATCAAGCGCTACAGGCTGCTTCATCACGACGGCGCGTAGCCGAAGGTGAAGCCCCTGTCGCTTCACTTTTATCTACAGGTATCTACAGGCGATTGAAACCGGGTACATAAGTGATGGCTATCTCTTCGAGCAAGGAAACGTGTGCCGCTCGGCTCTCTTACACGGAAGAGGCGCGCCCCGGCGCGCGCGTCAAGCCGGTCTTGCGCGAGGCCCTGCGCCGTAGCGCGCCGTCCTCTTTGAGAGAGATCGCGCCGCGCAGGGCGACGAACGCTGCGGCCGGCGCACAGACGTTGCCCGTGATGGCGACGGCGGGCGACGTGCGCGAGCTTGTCCGCCTGTTGAAGAAAAGAGCGGCTGGTCTAACGCTCATCGCCGCGATGAACTCCGAGCAGAGGCGTATCTTTGACCCGCGAAAGATCGCCGCCTATGAATTCTGGGGCGTCATCAGCCGCGACGGCGAGCGCATACGACTGACAACGCTCGGCGCGGAGATGGCCCGCCAGCTTGAGCCAGAAGCGCGCATCTATCGCATGCTGCTCGACACGATCATCTTCTACCGCTCGGTGCTGGAATGGGTCGCGCGCGCCGGGCTGGAGCTGGTCACACACCTGGACGTTGCCGCCTACTGGCAGGAGCATTACCCGCAAGCCGTGGCCGAGCACGACGAGAAGACGATGGAAGCGAGCGTCGTCTGCTTCTTTCACCTGTGCCAGGCGGCCGAGCTTGGAACTGTGACCATAGGCAAGCGCGGGCAGCCTGCGCGCCTGCACGTCGAGCGCAAAGAGCTTTCCGAATATGTTCTGAAGGTTGGGCCCACTGAGCAATCCGGGACGTTTGCGTGTCAACGCATAGAGGAAGCGGAAGCGCCCGCCGAGGGGGCCCAGGACAGACCGGAGCAAGCAGCCCCCTATGCGCCTGGGCCAACCGGGTGGGCCCACCATCGCCTGCTCATCTCTCATTGCGCGAAGGAAGAGATGGTCGAGCAGATTCGCGTCGCGCTTGAGCTGGCCGGTATTGAGAGCGAGATAGTCGAGCGGAGCAGCAGCAGCAGCACCGGCGGCAGTGAAGCGCGCGGGCCCGTGGCGGAGCATCTGCTGAAAGCCATGCGCCGCTGCGGGCGCGCCGTCATATTCCTCTCCGGGGAGGATTGCGCTACAGACGGGGAAGGGCGCGCCTTTCTGAAAGAGGAGGTCGTCATAGAGGTCAGCGCGGCCTTCGTCTTCTACGACGCGCGAGTCCTGCTCGTCTGTGACGAAGGCGTGCCCGTCCCCCGGAATCTTCAGAGCATGCTTGTCTGCCGGTTTGCCGGAGGGAGGCTGACTTGGGAAGAGGGCGTGAGCTTGATGAGAGCGATCAAGACGCTGCGAGGTTGACGCGGCGCAGCAGCTCCGCGAAGCGCGGGTCTGCGCGCAGCGCGTCGAACCTCGGATTCACGCGCAGCCAGACGAGCCAGACATCTCTCTGCTCGTATGCCTTCCGGAGCCAATCGAGCGCGCGCTCGTGCTGGCCGAGTCCCACGTGTATGAGAGCTATGGTGTAGGGCGAGACGTAGCTTTGCGCCGCCAGACGCTCAAGCTCTCGGAGCGTCTCAAGGGCCTCGTCTCTTCTGCCGGCGACGGCCAGGGTGTACCCGAGCCCGCCGGTTGCCAGGTGATTTTCGCCCGAAAGCTCTCTCGCACGCGAGAGCGCCGCGATGGCCTCCGTGTACATCTGCTGCTGCTCATAGGCCGCGCCCAGGAGGACGTGCGCGCGCACGAACCCGTGGCCCATCTCAAGCGTCTTTAAGAGTTGCTCTATGGCCTGCGCGTAGCGGCGCGCGAAGTAGAGCGATTGGCCCAGGTCTGTGTTGATCGGAAGCGAGAGCGGGTCTAGCTGCTGCGCGCGTTCCAGCTCCGCGATGGACTGCGAGTAGAGGCCCACGGCCGCCAGATACTCGCCGTACCAGTGATGGGCCGTCGGGTAATCCGGCCTCAGCTCTATGGAGCGGCGGAAACGCTCTTCGGCCTCCGTCCAGTTCCATTCGTAACGGTAAGCGACGAAGGCGAGCGAGGCTTCGGCTTCGGCCAGCGTCGGGTCTATCTCCTGCGCGCGCAGCGCAGCGGCCCGCGCCTTCGGGAAAGTCTCTTTCGGATTGACACCGCCGTATCCGGCCAGCAGGTTATAAGTGTCTGCGAGGCCGATGTAGGCCATCGTGTAGGTCGGGTCTATGTCAATCGCCTGCTGCGCGCAGGCCATCCCGCGCCTGAGGTCTTCGACCGTTCGCTTGTTCCAGAAGTGGCGGCCCTTGATGTAGAGCTGGAACGCCTCGACGCTCTCGGTGTAGCGTTTCGTCAGCAGCTTTTGTTCGTCCGAGGTCAACTGCACGGCGAGCGCGCGCATGACCTGCTCGGAGATTGAGTCCTGCACCTCGAAGATGTCGGTCAGCTTTTCGTCGAACTTTTCGGCCCAGAGAGTCTTGCCGTCGCGCACGCGTATCAGTTGCATGGTCACGCGTATGCGCTCCTGGGCGCGCTGAATGCGGCCGTCGAGCACTGCGTCGACGCCCAGCTCGCGGCCTGCGCCGAGCGGGTCTGGCTGAGAGTCTATGTACTTGAGGATGGCCGTCGTGGGGCGCACCGTCAACCGCTTGATATTGCTCAGGCGTGTGATGAGCGTGTCGGCGATGCCTGGGCCGAGGTAGGCGTGATCGCCTTCGGAATGGAGAGACCTGAAGGGAAGCACTGCGAGTGATGTGAGCGCCCGGCCGGAAGCCCGTGCGTCCGTCACGGTGCTTGGCCCATCATCGTCACGATAACGAAACGCTGCCTCCGCCTCCGGCAGGATTTCGCGGACTGCTGCGACGAACCTGTAGCCCTGGCCCGGAATCGTTACGATATACTGGTGATCGTGCGGGCTTTCGCCAAGAACTTTTCGCAGGATGAAGATGTTCTGCGTAAGATTGCCCTCTTCGACAAAGCTGTCCTGCCAGATCATCTTCATCAGCCTCTCTTTGGCGAGGAGCCGGCCGCCGTGCTCGACCAGCACGAGCAGCGTGTCGAAGACCTTCGGAGTCAGCGCGACCGTCTCGCCCCGGCGCAGCAGAAGCCGCTCGCCGGGCAATAGCCTGTAGGGGCCGAACTCGTAAGCGATGACGCGTCCTTTTTCCATCGAGGGTTGATAACTTTTTTGAGAAAGATTGAGACTCTCTTGAGGACACACGCGCCGCCGGTCGTGTATCATCAAGCGCCCAACGGGCTCAAGTCATAATACGATGCCTCTCGTCCTTGAGATGCGTGACCCTTTTCATCGAAACAATGATTTCCGCTCATCGTATTAAGATCATGGGCCGGGCGGCGCACCTGCTCGGTCTGCTTTTTGATGGTCGTTCGGGCCGCAGGCGTTTCCTTCAAGCCAAGCACACCCACGAGAAAGAGGAGGCCGATGGCGAGGCTGGAAATAATAGATGGCGTAGGCGTCGAGACTGAAGGCGCAACTCTCAGCGCCGAGATAGACGAGTTGCGGCAGATGGCCGACGCCTGGGAAGGCTTGAGGGTCGTCGCGCACTATGACCGGCCGACCGGCTCCTGGGTCTTGATAGCCATGCACGACGAGACGCTGGGCCCATCGGCCGGCGGCTCGCGCATGTGCGTTTACCCGAGGACGAGTGATGCCCTGCGCGACGCGATGCGATTGGCCGAGGCCATGACTTACAAGTGGGCCGTCGTGGATTTCCATTACGGCGGCGGCAAGGCCGTGCTTTCAATCCCGCGCCCGCTCGAAGAGGGCGAGCGCAGAGGTCTCCTGGATCGCTTCGGGCTGTTGCTGGAAAAGCTCGGCGGGCAGTTCAGCACGGGCGAAGACCTGGGGACGACTCCGGCCGACATGGCGAGGCTGGCCCAGGTCACGCGCTACGTTCACGGGCTCGATAGAAGCACGGGCGAGTTGATCGAGCCGGGGCCCTACACCGCGCTCGGCATCAAGGGCGGAATCGGCGCGGCGTTGGCCCACAGGTACGGCGACGCGCAGCTCAAGGGGCGCACGGTGCTGGTTCAGGGCTTGGGCCATGTGGGCGCGCCGCTCGCGCACATGCTCCGAAGCGAAGGTGCGGAGCTGATCCTCAGCGACACGGACGAAGGGCGCATGCGCGCGTTGGCCCAAGAGCTGGAATGCCGCTTCGTCGCGCCCGCCCTGGTGTACGAGACGCCGTGCGATGTCTACGCGCCGTGCGCGATGGGAGGGACGCTGAGCGAGAGGTCAGCGCCGACGCTCGCGTGCGCCGTAGTGGCGGGCGCAGCCAACAATCAGCTTGAGAACGTGGGGGTGGCCGATGCGTTGCACGAGCGCGGCATACTCTATGCGCCCGATTACGTCATCAACGCGGGCGGGGCCATAGGCGTCTCCATGCGCCACCGTGGCGCAACCGACCGAGAGGCGCGCGCGCGCGTCGAAGCCATCGCCGCCACCCTGCGCCAGATTTTCGACGAGGCGGCGAGACAAAACGAATCACCACTGCACGCCGCCCAGCGCAAGGCCCAACGCACACTCGCAAAAGCAAGGGATGAGGGCCGCAGGGATGAGGGATGAATGATTGAATCACTCAAGCGTTGAGTTGTTCAATCGCTCTTTCTTCATCCCTCCGCCCTCATCCCTTTTCTTCCGGCACGGGGTTGGTGGTGTCTAGGACGACTTTCCATTTGCCTTCACGGCTGCGTTTCCAGACGCGGACGTAGTAGCCCTTCTCTGTCTTCCCCGAAGCGCCCTCCGCTTTCACCTCGTAGCTGCCGTAGGTGTAGCCGAGGTCGCCCGACGCGGAAACGTCCGCCTTGATCGGCTCCCACCTGAGCGTCCGTTCTTTCTCCGAAAAGTAGGAGCGGATCGAATCCCTTTCCGTCATCGGCTGCATGCCGTTGCGATGGAGCCTCGCCTCTGGGCTCATGAAATCCTGAAACGCCTTCGCGACACCGACGGATTGCGAAGCCTTCAGGAACTCGCGCTCCTGGTTGATAAGAGCGGCGCGCTCGCTCTCCAAGTCCGCCCTGGCCGATTTCGATTTGAACTCTGACGGAGTGGCCGCGCGAAAGCTTGGGGGCGCGGAAGAGGCGGGCGCGGGCGTCTGGATTCCGGCATCAATGACGACTTTCCAACTGCCGTCCGGTTGTTTCTTCCAGATCGAGAAATAGTAGCCGTGGCGCGTCGGACGGTGCTGCGGCCCCTGGTCTGTCAACCAGAACGGCCCCGTCGTGTAGCCCAGGTCGCCAGAGCGCGCGATGTCCGCGTAGGCCGGTTCCCAGTTGAGCGTGATCGGAGGACGCGCGGGCGGCGCGGGCTGTTTGCGTATGGCTTCACGCGTCTTTGTCGGATGCGGCTGAAAGTTTATGCCGTCCTCGGCGAAGAATTGGTAGAAGGATTCGCGCACGCCCTTCTCGACGCTCGTTCTGGCAAAGGAGCGCTCGGCCTCTACGAGTGAAGCGAGCGCCGACGAGACCTTCTCTTTCTGGCCCGCCTGGCCCGCAGCAGTCACGGGCGAGAAGACTAGCAGCGCCAGCACGAACGTCGGCGCGAAGATCAGAACCATTTTTTTCATCTCAGTTTTTTTACCCTCTCCTTATTGCTTGCGTGTGTATGTGCCGTCCCAGACAGCCTTCCAGGTCTTGCCGTCGTCCGTTGATTGCTCCCATAACTGGCGCACGCGGTCTGGGCCCAAGTTGAAGAACGTGAGGCGATGCAAAGTCCTGGCCCCGTCTTGCGCGCGCGTCTCGCCGCTGAAGCGGAGGGCGTTGTCCTTGTACTCGCCGTAGAGGTTCAGGACGTTTCCCGTGCTGTCCACCCAGGTCTGCTGCCAGCGGCGCTGGCTCGCGTCATAAAAATTGAAGCTCTTTCCAGTGCCGCCGAGCCCGCTCGTCCAGTTCTCCAACAGCACGCAGCCGTCCAGTATGCGCTCGATGCGATTGGTTCCGGCCTTTTGTCCGTTATTCTGCACGTCCCACTCGCCGACCCAGAAATCGAACTGACGGTACTCGGGCCCGAAGGCGCAGGGGCGCGTCAGCTTGTCTCCGAGCGCGAGCAGTTCCGTGAAGCGCGCATCGTCGCGCAGGCTCGCGAGGTCTGCGTCCGTCTTCAAAAGAGCGACCTGAGCGAACCCGGCCTTGAGCGCCTTCGTCAGCCACTCGAAAGCCTTCTCCTTCTCGCCCATCCGCGCGTAGGAGCAGGCCAGGTTGTACATCCCCACAGGGTTCTGATTGACGCCGAGCGCCTTTTGATAAGCCTCCACGGCCTGCGCATAGCGGCCCAGGTTATGCAGCGCCACGCCGAGGCGATACCAGGCCCGGCCGTTGGCGGCCTCACTCTTCGTGATGGCTTCGTAAGCGCGGGCCGCGTCGGCCCATTTCTGTGAGCCGAAGAGCGCGTCGGCCTCCTGCGCGGCCGTCCCCGAAGGCTGCTGGCCCTGGGCGAACGACACGGCGGCCGTCCAAATCATCAGCAGAACGAGGCAGGCCGGTTTTCGGATTAGATTTTTCATACTGCGCGACTCCTTTCGCTATCTAGTCTTTCGAGAGCGCGCGCAGGATAAAGCCTTATAGCAGGATAGTCTTTAAATTGGCGCTCAAAAATTATCAAAAGCCCTCAAATTTTTCTTCAAGCGGCGCGGGGGGCGGGGCGGTGTTCACGAGCGCCCTTTTTTTGCAAACTCGGCGCGAAGGAGTATGATGTAGGGCAGTTTCCATCCCAGGGTAATCGAAAGCTTTCCTTCATCAGTGGTTCTTTCTCACTACTGCTGGCCTGCACGGCTGAAAGGATTAGTATGCACACCAAGACTCGCATCAAGCTACTGGCTATACTGGCGTTTGCGTGCGCGCTCTCGGCCCTCTTGCTCTCGAACCCTCATGCGGGCGCACAGGATCGAACAAAGTCGCGCAGCGAGCCACAATCTTCTTTCACTCCCGTAGTCGAAGAGCCGTTCGAGGTCGTCTTGCGGCGCGACCGTGCGGCCAAGGCGCGCGTCATGGCCTCGGCCCGCCGGCTGCTCGAAGAGCGTTACGACCTGAAGGCCCGCCCAGACCCGAGCCTGAAGATGACGCGCGGCAAGCCCGTCCCGGTGGGCCCAACGGCACGGCTCAAACCCGGCGTCACCTGGGAGCAACTCGGGCGCATGTCGCCCGACGAGATCAGGGAGAAAGATTTATTCCCTTACCTGCCGCTGCCGCACGTCAACCACCCCGTCGGCGGCATGATCTTCCCGCAGATGGAGATCAAGCTGCTGCCGAGGTTAGAGCGCTTCGACATGGATTTCGACATCCCCGAACAGTTCCTTCCGGAGTTTCCGCCAGCGATTTTTCTGACCACGCGTCCTGACCTCGGCGACGTTTCAAAGGGGCAACTGGTGACGATTGATAACTTCTACGAGCTGTTCAACGGGATACTCAATCCGAAGCAGCTAGACGGGCTGCGCCTGCTCGTCACGCAATTCCCGCAGCAGCAGTTCAACGCGACGGCCGACCGCAAGACCGATAAGGCGGACGGCATGCGCGGCGTGACCTGCTTCGACTGTCACGTCAACGGCCACACTTCCGGGGCGGCGCACCTCGTCGGAGACATCCGCCCGCAGGAGAACCGCCGTCGCATAGAGACGCCGAGCCTTCGCGGCGTCAACGTCCAGCGCCTCTTCGGCTCGCAGCGTGCCCTGCGCACGGTCGAAGATTTTACGGAGTTCGAGCAGCGCGCGGCCTACTTCGACGGCGACCCCGTGACGGCCACCAAGAAGGGCTTGAACATCCTGGAACGCGGCTCGCAGATTCATGCGATGGCCGAGTTTCAGGAGCTACTGGATTTCCCGCCCGCACCGAAGCTGAACGTGTACGGGCGGCTCGACCGCAGGAAGGCGACCGAGAGCGAGGCACGCGGCGAAGAGCTGTTCTTCGGCAAGGCCAACTGCGCTACGTGCCATACGCCGCCCTTCTATACGGACGGGACGATGCACGACCTGATGGTCGAACGCTTCTACAAGCCGCGCATGGAGGGCGGAATGATGATTACCAAGCAAGGGCCGATCAAGACTTTCCCCTTGCGCGGCATCAAGGAATCGCCCCCCTACCTGCATGACGGACGACTGCTCACGCTCGAAGACACTGTGGAGTTTTTCAATCTAGTGCTGGAGCTGAACCTTTCGGCGCAGGAGAAGGGCGACCTGGTAGCTTTCATGCGCGTTCTATAAGGGCAAGGATGAAGGCGGAAGGCGGAAGGATGAAGGAAAAGACAAGTTGCTCTTTTCCTTCATCCTTCATCCTTTTCTTTAGGCAACACCTCGCAGCCAGCAGGCTACTAAGCAAGGACAATAAAAGGGGAAGGTTCAATATCTCGCATGCGTGTTGGATTTTTGTCACTAGTACTAGGCAGTCTGCTCACGACTGCCGGGTCGGCCACGGCCGAAGGTCAGGAGAGCAGCTTACTCAGTCGCACGATTAAGGTCGGCGCGACTTCTTACACTTACCAGCTTTACGTGCCGAAGAGTCTTCAGGGACAGGCTCATGCGCCGGTCATCATTTTCCTGCACGGGATAAACCAGCGAGGCGCGGGCGGTTTTCTGCCAACCGAAGGCATCCAGGCCAACATGATGCGCCATTACCTGGAACAGGTTCCGGCCATAGTGCTGCTGCCGCAGTGTCGAGCGGGAAGCTATTGGTCAGACCCGGAGATGGACAAGATGGTGACGGGCGCGCTTGAGCAGACGGTTCAAGAGTTCGGCGCAGACCCGGAGCGCCTCTACCTGACAGGCGTCTCGATGGGCGGCTACGGTGCCTGGTATCTGGCTTCGCAGCACCCGCGCACCTTTGCGGCGCTGGTCTCGATCTGCGGCGGCAGTCCGCTGCGCACGGGCGACCGCTTCGCTTCAATCGCGCGGCGGGTTGCGCAGACTCCCGTGTGGCTCTTTCACGGCTCGGCCGACAAGGTCGTGCCCGTGAGCGAATCTCGCCAGATGGTCGAAGCGTTGAAGGCTTTGAAGGGCAACGTGCGCTACAGCGAATATCAGGGCGTGGGCCATAACGTGTGGCTCAAGGCGCTGGCGGAGAAAGAGCTGCTGCCGTGGCTGCTCAAGCAGCGTCTCAGCGGCGCGTCCTAATCGAACGCCGCTTCCCTCGAATAAGCTCAAAGGGTCTGGGCCAAATGCAGGAGCATTGGCCCAGACCCTTTGAGCTTTGAAGCTTGAAGCTCGAATTTATCCTATCGCGCGCAGGCGCTCGACGACCTGATCTATGAGCCAGTTGGGCGTAGAGGCTCCGGCCGTGACGCCGACTCGGGTGACGCCTTCCAGGTCTTGCGGGTTGATCTCGTCGGGCGTCTCTATGAGGAAACTCTTTTCGCACTGCTCCTTGCACACGGCCAGCAGCTTGACGCTGTTTGAAGAGTGACGGCCGCCGATGACGTAGAAAGCCTCGACTTCTCCGGCCAGCGCGCGCGCAGCGTCCTGGCGGTCGCGCGTCGCCGAGCAGATTGTATTAACCACTTGCGGCTCGGCGTCCGCGCGCTCCCGCACTGCCTCTGCGACTTCAAGAAAGGTTTGCAGCTTGATGGTCGTCTGCGAGACGACCAGCGGCGCGTGCAACAGGGGCAGGCGCGCGACCTCGGCTGCGTCCCTGACGACGTAAGTGTTCTCGGGCGCGTAGCCGACGACGCCGATCATCTCCGGGTGGTCTGGATTTCCGGCAACCACCACGTCGCGCCCCTGCGCGGCTGCCCGCTCGGCCAAGTGCTGAACTCTCGTGACGAAAGGACAGGTGGCGTCAATGACGCGCGCGGCCCTCCCTTCAAGCTCGCGCTGCACCTGCGGCGTGACGCCGTGCGCGCGAATGACTGCGACGGTCGAAGAGTCCGCCTCCGCAGGCGAATTGATCGTCGTCACGCCTTTGGCTTCGAGCCGCTCCATCTCCTGCGCGTTGTGAATCAGCGCGCCGAGCGAGCGAATCGTCCCGCCCTCTGCGACCGCCTCTTCGACCATATCCACGGCGCGCTCGACGCCGAAACAAAAACCGAACTCCTCGGCCAGTAAGACTTCCATGATTTTCGGGTCTCTCTGCTGCGAATCTAGATGCCGCTTCCGGCCGTCTCCTTGCCGGTCGTGTGAGTGGCGTTGCGGCGCTGCCACTCTTCGCGCAGGCGGTCGCCGCCCGCGACGCGCGCCTCTATCCATTCGATATTCTTCTCGATGGCCCAGCGCACGCCGCCCAGAAGATTCTTCTTCAGCTCCGCCAATTGGTGGGCCACGTCCCTGGGCAACACCGCGTAAGACGCATCGCCGAGAAAGCGCAGCGCATCACAAACAGTTCGGCCCGCGCAGTAGGCCCTGTCTTTCGTCTCTTGCATCTTCTCTTTCAAACCTCCGCCGGACGAGAGCCCTCGCTCGCCATCCTTTAGCGAGCAAACCGGGCCCCGTCCTACAGCTTCATTCTAGCATAGCGCCGCTTGATACCAAGCCCATACGGATCATCAGAAAGATAGCTTCAGGCTGCGGGGCCGGCCAACTGTCAATGAAAGAATTCTTGGTTTCACAGTCTAGGGAAGCTATAATGTTCGACAGCGAAGCCATCTCATTTGTCCTTAACGTGGCTTCCACATGCTTTCACGAAGCTCAAAGCTTTTCGGCAAGTCCAGGCCATTTCGGATTGTTAACAAAAGGCGGTTACATTTTCGGGTCAGCGTGCAGGTGATCCGTATCTGCCAATCAGCCTCATTGAACCACATCCAGCCCTAACCGGTCGTGGTTGATCTCCTAATTTTATGCCCTTCATTAATTCGGACTCACTGAGGTAAATCCATATGCGGCGCTTACCAACCTGGTGGAACCAACCCTCTTTCAAGGAATTCAAGAAATTATATTCGGAGTATAAAGAACACGCCCTCTTCTTCCTCGGCTCAGGCATCTCGATACAGGCCGGTCTGCCGAATTGGCGCGGCTTGTTAGAGAAGATATTGGAACAATCAAATGCTTACCTGAAAGAGCCGATCTCGCTGGAAGAGCTCGATCAACTTTATCGCGAGCTGAAGCAGAAGGAGACCGGCATCAGCGAGGCCGAATACCCTCCCTTAGAAAAAGCGACAGATATTTTCGATATAGATAAGAGGTTTTACCCAGAGATCGCCTCCTTTCTAAAGGCAAAGATAGATGCGGGTGGCGGGCAGGCTCAGTGGCGAAGGATTCTGGACTCGATACTCAATCCTGAAGCCGAAAGGAGCGGGTCTACCATTCACGAGGCGATTGTGACGCTGCCGTGGCACGCAATCGTGACAACCAACTACGACACGCTGATCGAGGGTGCGTATGAGCGGAAATTTGGGCCACAATCGCGGCCGCTCTTTGTCGCCCGGCCCGGCGACATCGGCCTGGACAAGCACGGTCAAGAAAAATTTGTTTATAAGATACACGGCGACATTAGCGATCCCGATTCGATCATCGTGCTGACCAAAGAGGAGTATGACGAGATATACGGCAGGTCTGAGAAAAACAACACACCCACCTCGACGATGCTGAACCTGCAAGGAGTCTTGCGGGGAGCCGATGTCACGCTTTTCGCAGGATATAGTCATGACGACGTGACGCTGCGGGAGTTTTACTCCCAGGCGACGCAACACACGAGGAAGGATGCGTTCGCGCTGGTTCCCCTGGAGGGAAGCATCACCGAAAGAAAAATCTCGAAGCTTTCGGCCGAACTGGACATCAGATTCATTGGTTACAGTACGGACGACAACCATCGGGAGCTGTTGGAATTTTTTGAATACCTGGCCGCCCCGGGATCTAAGGAGGCGGAGATAAGATCCCACCTCTACACCAAACGACCCACGGTCGTCATGCTCTACTGTGGCGGGACTATCGGCTCGGCGAAGGCCGAGGACGAAACGACCAAAGACAACACCCCGCTCAAGGTCACGAAAATTTCGACCAGATTCGACCCCAGGCTGAGCGAGTTCTCCGGACGCCTCTTAAAGTGGTATCAGGATACTTACAATCTCGGGAGCAGCGTGGATTTGGAAGTGATGTGGGAAGTGTTGCCCGAGCAGCATCAGGTCTTCAGTGAAAATGCCACGCCCGAGTTGTGGAACGTCGTGCTGGACAAAGTCGATAACGTCGTCTTCAAATATTTTCAAGCCCCGCAGATTATCGGCGACAATCCCTTTCTCAAGTCTCGTGATGACAAGAACCTGACGCCCGACGACGAGAAGCTCTTCGCACTCTACGATGAAGAGGATAAGGAATTCAAAAAGTTTCAGGCAGAGCTGAACGTGCCCCCGAAGCAGTTGCAGGGACTCAGCTCTTCAGAATTCATCTCGGACTTTCAAAGCAGGTACATCCTCGGAATCCTGCTCCTGACAGGGACGGACACGATGGGCTACCTCGTCGCGGCCCTCTCGTTCGGGTTCCAGCACATGCCTTGTTCGATGATCGTCACGGGGTCTAACCTGCCGCCCGACGAGAGCATCCCGGGGATGGATCCCGACCTGAACAAATCAGATTCGCCGAAGAACATTCTGGCGGCATTCTACTTTCTTCAGAGTTTCGGTCATACGCTGACGGACTCCTTCATCTGCTTCGGCGATACGATTCATCACGGCGTCAACGTCAGAAAGATAGCCAGCGAGCTTGGGCCAATCAACTCTAACCCTTCCAAGGAAGTAGAACCTTTCGTCTTCCGAAACCTGCATATTCGCGGCCAGTATATGTTCCGTTTGATAGACGGGGTTTTCTGCAACAACTACTACCCGAGCTGGATTCCCTACTTGAAACTGGTCGGCCCTCATGGCGAGAACTTCGACCTGCGTCATATCAGGAGAGACCCGCTACAGCGGCGACCGGGCAAAAACAACGCGCTGCATAAGAGCGACTTTTGCAACAATTCCGCCATCTGTCACATCGTCGCTTCGCCGAGCCTTCCGCTGATTAATGTGAAAGAGATGTGCACGCCCGGCGAAGGCCGTAGCCCGTTGCGGCTGGTCATCATCGAAGGGTACGCTTCGGGGACATACCCGACGCAGCGTTGCAGCAACATGGAGCAGCTTTTATACGATCTTTACCAGCACTCCATCCCCATCTATCTGATCTCGCAGTACGGGCTGTCGGAGAAACAGCAGAGTTACGAAGTCGAGCTGGTTCGCGGCCTCAACATTCCTGTGACGCCGATGGCTAACCTGACCATCGAAACCGCGCTGCCGATTCTGGCCCTCGTCATCAACAACATCGAAGAGCAAGAGGACTGGGGAACATGCAACCACGCGCTCGGAGATGCGGACGGGAACGAAGAGAGAGGCAAGCTCTTAGAACGCCGGAGAAGGTTGATCGATCAGTACCTCCACAAGTTCTACACCGCGAGGCCGAACATTCTGACCAATGAGATAGTGCCGGACAAGATCACCAAAAGAGTCAAGTGGGATGAGACAATCAACGTAAAAGAGAAACAGGCTCGGGCCGAGACCATCCGCAAGGCCAAGATTCAAGACCGTGGGAACGTCTCGCCGGAACTCTTTCTCAAGGCATTCAACACCAAAATCGGCCGGAAGCTCAAAGAAAAGTATGTTCATCTTTACAAGCACGATTTTTCATTGCTCATCAGCGAGGTGGCCCGGCGCGACGAGAGTAAGGGAGCCAGCCCGGATGGCTTCGCGGCGCTCAGCGATCTGGGATTCGAGTACGGGCAGGCCCTCGTGCAGGCAGTTGAGGACACGCTGCTGCTCAAGAGCGGGCGCGGCTTCGTCAAACTATTTTACCGGGATTTTGAAGAGCAAAAGGAGCTGTTAGGCATGGCCGTCGAGATCGTCCAGAAGGTTGCGAAGCTGTTGCGTACCGCCAATATCGCTAACGTCACGGTGCTCCATACCTCCTTCCCTAAGGCGATGATTGTCGAACCCGGCCAGTGGATACCAAAGCAGAGTTTTTCTTTCGACATCAGGTCGAGAAGGTTCGAGACGCTGACAGACGTTGACGAGAAGTTTACGGCCGTCTCCTTTTCAGAGGATGACGCCAGGTTTTTTGAAAAGCTTTCGAGCGGCTGGAAGCAGGAAGAAGGCGATTTGGAGAAGTATTACCGCGACGTAGAAATCAGTTACGAGATGGTACTCAGGAGCAAGTGGACGAACATCACGACGAGTTTAGATTGGCTGCTGGTCGGAATATTCAAAGGAGTGACGTGCGGCATCGCCGAATTTCTCAGGTTTGATAATGTTGCCGTCGAGGCGGCCCTGAATAAAGAAAAGGTCGGCCAGTCAGTCTTCCGCAAGGCCGCACACTGCTTCGTGTTGGACGGAGATAAGCGGGACTTCGATATCAGGCTCTCTTATCATGAGTCCACCTCTTTGCTCGGCCCGGCGAAAGATTAACACCGGCGGGCGTCGCCTATTTATTCGGGTTGAATAAATAGGCGACGCCCGCCTTAACAGCTCCGCTGCCGGTCGCTCATTTTAACGACCGCCTCTAGCGGCGCGCAGAACCGCCTCCAACTCACTCGTATCTGAGGGCGATCATCGGATCAACCTTGGTCGCGCGGTGGGCCGGGATGTAGCTGGCGAGCACGGCCACCGCGACGAGGATGAGCGAGATGGTGATGAACGTCACGGGGTCTGTGGCGCTGACTCCGAACAGCAGGCTCGTCATCACGCGAGTCAAAAGAAAGGCCACGACGAGGCCGAGACAGACGCCGATCAAGACCAGCTTCAAGCCCTGGCTGACCACCATCTTAAGCACGTCTCTGCGCCGCGCGCCTAAGGCCATGCGAATGCCGAACTCGCGCGTGCGCTGCGCGACGGAGTAGCTCATGATGCCGTAGAGCCCGACGGCCGCGAGCAGCAGCGCGACAGAGGCAAAGATGCCCAGGAGCAGCATGCTGAATCGCTGCCGCCCGATTGATTCCGACAGAATCTCATCCATCGTGCGGATGTTCGAGACGGGCTGGTCTTGGTCTATCTCCCAGACAGTCCTTCGCACCGTGGAGGCGAGGCTCATCGGCTCGATGCTCGTGCTGATGACCAGGTCGCGCGGCGCGAAGAACCCGGTCTGCATATAAGAGAGATACATCTGCGGCTTCGGGTCTGCGTTCAGCTCGAATTGGCGCACATCCTTGACCACTCCGGCAATCGTTATCCAGGGGATGTTTGAAGCCGAAGAGCCCGTCTTGATGCGCTTGCCGACGGGGTCTTCCGTGGGCCAGTACTTGCGCGCCATGGCCTCGCTGACGACCACTACGGGCGTGGTGTCCTGCCTGTCCTGCTCGCTGATTTCGCGCCCCTGCAACAACTGTATGCCCATCGTGCGAAAGTAGTGCGGGCTGATGACACGGGTAACGATGATCTGTTCCTGGCCGGGCGCTGGGTCTGGACGGCCTTCGATGCTGATGCTGGTGGAATTGCCCTGGCGGTAGAGGGGAAGATTGGTGGTGACGGCCGCAGACTTGACGCCGGGCAGAGCTTCTATGCGGCGCACCAGCTCCGTGTAAAAGCTTGCGCGGCGCGCGGCGTCCGGATACTTAGAAGCCGGCAGCACGACCTGCATCGTCAGGAGATTGTCGGAGCGAAAGCCCGGGTCAACGTTGCGCAGGCGCAGGAAGCTGTTGATTAAGAGCCCGGCTCCGATCAAGAGGATGAGCGAGACGGCGACCTCCGCGATCACAAGCAGGCCGCGAATACGATTGCCGCGACTGCCCGCAGCCGAATCCCTGCCGCCCTCCTTGAGCGTCTCGTTGAGGTTGAGCTTAGAGGCTTGAAGAGCCGGGGCCAGGCCGAAGATCAATCCCGTCAGCAAAGAGACGGCCAGAGTAAAGAGCAGCACCCAGCCGTCAATCGTGATCGCCTTTGCCTGCGAGACGTTTTCGGGGATGAAAGATTTCAGCAGGCTCACGCCCCACACGGAGAGCAGCAGGCCGCCCGCTCCGCCTATGCCTGCGAGCAGCACGCTCTCCGTCAAGAATTGCCGGATTAGGCGGAGGCGGCTCGCGCCGAGCGCCGAGCGCAAGGCTATCTCTTTCTGTCTGACGGCGGCGCGCGCCAGCAAAAGGTTGGCGACGTTGGCGCACGCGATCAACAGCACAAACCCGACCGCGCCCAAGAGCACCAGCAGCGCAGGCTTAATATCGCCCGCGACGTGCTCGTGCAGCGACGTGACGGCCGCGCCCAGGTCTGTATTAGAGGCCGGGTACTGCTGAGAGAGGCGCGCGGCGATTGTACTCATCTCGGTCTGCGCCTGCTGTAGGCTGACGCCCGGCTTCAGGCGTGCGATGACCTGTAGGTAGTGTCTGCCGCGACTGCTCGCTTCCTGCTGGGTGAAGGCTATGGGAACCCACACTTCGACTTCACGGCTCGGAAACTGAAAGCCCTGCGGCATGACGCCGACGATGGTGAAAGTCTCGCCGTTGAGGCTCAAGGGCTTGCCCACCAGCCCCGGGTCTGCGCCGAAGCGGCGCTGCCACAGGCCGTGGCTGATGATGACGGAGTGGCCGCTGCCGGGCTGGTCTTCTTCGGGCAGGAAGGAGCGGCCCAAAGCCGGCTCGACGCCGAGCAGGGAGAAAAGGTTCGCGGAGACGCGACGGCCGTCGATTCTTTCCGGCTCGCCAATGCCTGTCAGGTTAAAGCTCTGGTCGGCGATGGCCGCCATGCCCTCAAAGACCTGGTTCTGATTTCGCCAGTCAAGATAGTTGGCGACGGCCGGAGTGTCGCGCGGATAGCCGTGCTTGGTCGCGTCCTCCCAGACCATCACCAGCCTCTCGGGCTCTTTGTAAGGCAGGGGACGCAGCAGGACTGTATTGACGACACTGAAGATGGCGCTGTTTGCGCCGATACCTAAAGCCAGAGCGATGACGGCAACGATGGTGAAAGCGGGGCTCTTGACCAGCATCTTGACGCCGAAGCGCACGTCCTGCCAAAACGTCTCGAACGAACCAATCCCCAACATATTATGACTCTCCTTCTGGGACAGATTAACGTTGCCGATTGGGCTCGGCGCGGTGTGGTTTGCTTCCTGATACGAGATTTCGGACGCGGGTGTTCCGCCCAATCTGCGCGCGTGGGCCCAAAGGCTACTCGCCTATCGCGGCCTTGACGGTGGGCCACATGGTCTTGGCCCAATATTCGTAGCCCACGTCCGACGGGTGAAAGCCGTCGCTGCTGAAGAATTCCGGGTGCTGCGGGATGACTTCACGCGTCGCCGTGTAAGCGTCAACGACGTGCAGGCCGTGGCGGCGGGCTATGTCGTCGATGCGCTCGTTGTAGAGTTCTATGCGGCGTCGCGCCTCGTCTCTCAAGTAGGCGGGCACGACGGGAGCGAGCGAAATGTCCGGCAGATTGCTGACGACGATGGGCGCGTCCGTCGAGGAACGCAGCCGCTTGATGATCTCCTCGTAGTTGCGCGCGAAGCGGTCTACGGAAGTGCTGCGGCCGGCGTCGTTAATGCCTATGCCGAGCGTGATGAGCGTCGGCCGCAGGGCAGCCACCTGGCCCACCTGCTCGCGCAGCACGTCGTCCGTCGTCGCGCCGCTCACGCACAGGTTTGTGAGACGAGACGCGGGCCGCTCCTGCTTAATCCTCTCCAGGAGCCTGACGGCGTAGCCGCCGTGCTGCGCTCCCACGCCGACGCCTGTCGAATCTCCGAGCGCGACGTAGTTGACGGCCGCGCCTCCCTGATTGTTCGTCATACCAGCTTGTTCCCCTCCTTGAGATAGCATCCTACTCCGGCACGATGCGCCTGCCAGGATCACGGCCACGATGATGAAGGGCGCGCTCCTGCGCTCAATGCCAAAGAACTTCGTGAGTCTCATACCTTCCCCCTTGAAAAATGATGAATGAGGAATAGTGAATGATGAATGAAAAGAGATAAGCTCTTTAATTCATCATTCATCCTTCTGCATTCATCCTTGCCTTTCGTTTACCTGACCGGCTCGCGCAAGACCGCTTCGGCGGCCAGCGCGGCACGCTGCGCGGCGCGCGCCTGCGCCCGTTTGAGCCCGGCGACCTGCAATAATGATTCGCCCGTGCGTGAAAGCATCCGCACCAGGTCGCCCTCTTCGGCCCGCGACTCTTCGACCAGTTGGGCCCACTCAGCGCCGCTGGCCCAAAGAGCGGCCGTGGCCGCCGCCGAAAAGTTGATCTCGGGCGCGGGCTCCAACCCCTGCTTCCATTCTTCCGTGGCGACGCGGTAGGCCACCTCGTCGAAGCGCGAGAGCGCCTGCACCATCTGGTCGTCGAGCGCAAGCTCGCCGTAGTCGCGGTCTGCGTCCGCCGCGAGCGCAGCCATCAACCCGGCCGTCTGCTTCACGTCGAGCCCGTCGAAGAGGCCGTGGCGGACGGCTTCACCTACGAGCAGCGTCCGGTCAACGTGCAGGTCTGCGAGCCACTGCCCGCGCTCCGTGACACGCTCGCCAGCGAAGTCCAGGTAGTCGAAGGCCGCGAGCACGCGCGCGCGCTGCTCGAAGGGCCGCCACACCTCTGAGCGCAAAGCCTCGATGCGCGCTTCTGCACGCTCGACCCTTTCGGCATCTTCGATGACGGCCCAGAGCACTTCCGTGCAGGTCACTCTCTCGTCTTCGCTCAGCGGGCCAGCGGTCGGAGCCAGCTCGTCGATCATGTTATTAATCAGCTCGACGGAATCGGTCTCGAACTCGCGCGCCTCCCGGAGCCTGGGCTCGTGCAGGAGCAGCTCTCGCCCACGCTCGCGCACGTCTGCGAAAGCCTCTTCGACCCGATCTTCGTTCAGCGGGTAGACGGGCTCGTAGACACGACCGACGCGCTCAAGCGCAAGGCTGGCGCTGCGGCCGTCTTCGCGTATGCCGACCAGACCAGCGCCGCGACGGCGCGTGACGAGCACAAGGCGGCGACCCGTGCGGCCGACGCCGACGATTCGTCCGGGCACTACTGCCTCGTCCAGCCAGCGCATGAGGGCTTCGGCGCGCGTCTGCGGCAAACGCTCAAGCAAACGAGCACGCGCGCTCGCCAGGCGTTCGAGCCCGCGTGCGACTGAAGTGGGCAGACGGCACCCGGCTTCGTCCAGGCGTAAGCGTATGCGCCGCTCGCTCTGTTCGCGTTCGCGCTCAAGGCGGGCTATGCGACGGCTCGTGTCACGAAAGGCGAAGCTGCGCTCGGCTATGTCGCGCACGTGCGCGAAGCTCTCATAAGCGTCCAGGAGATTGAGGAGCGTCGAGTAGGTCGCGCGAAACTGGCTTTGCAGGGGGTCGGGCGGAGCTTCGAGGAGGTCTGCTATGCGCTCGGGGTCTTGATGAAGGCCGGGCGCGGCGACTATGAAGCCAACGCGGTCGCGTCCGCGCCGCCCCGCTCGCCCCGTCATCTGCTGAAGCTCTGAGGCCGAGAGCATACGCCAGCCCTGGCCCGTACGCGCGTCTACGTTGGTGATGACGACCGTGCGCGCCGGAAAGTCCACGCCCGCCGCCACGGTCGCCGTCGCGAAGATAGCGTCAAGGAGCCCGGCGCTCATCAAACGCTCGATCAAGAGCTTCCAGGCAGGGATGTGTCCGGCGTGGTGGGCCGCAACGCCGCCGCGAATGATCGTGTCCCAGTGGCGATGCCCTCGCACTTCCGGGTGCTCCTCGGCGAAGCTCCGCAGGAGCGAGCGCCGCCGGGTGGTGCGCTCCGGGTCTGAGTTGCGGCGGGCGAGCGCGGCTTCCGAAGCGGCCTGGTCGCAGCGACGACGGGTCGGCAAGAAAACGATGGCGGGCAGCAGGTCGTAAGCTTGTAAGGCCGCCAGGAGGGAGGCGGGCGGCATCTCCGGCATACTCAGCTTCAACGCGGGCCTCCCCTTCCTCGGGGCCGCCAGCCACCGCTTCTGCGTGTGGGCCGCGCCTCGCGCCGCTCCTGCCCGCGCTCGCCGAGACGCACGATCTCCGGGTTCAAGCCTCCGCCTGGGCCCAGGAGCGGGAGCAGCTCTCCTTCGGGCAGGAGAAAGGCCGCGCGCAGCGGGACGGGACGCGCGCCCGGTCGCTCGACGACTCCGCAGCGCACGCCGCGCACCTCTGCTATCCACGCGGCGAACTCCCCGGCGTTACCGATGGTGGCCGAGAGCAGTAGCAGGCGTATGCGCGGCGGAGACAGGATGATTGCCTCCTCCCAGACGTGGCCGCGATCTTCGTCCGCAAGATAGTGCGCTTCGTCCAGCACGACGAGGTCTGCGCGAATCTGCGAGCCGCTGCGCAGAGAGTCAAAGAGCTGGTTGCGATAAATCTCCGTCGTGCCGACGATGAGCGGGGCGTCTGCGTTCTCCTTGCGGTCTCCGGTCAGGATGCCGACCTGTTCGGGGCCGAACTCGTCCGCGAACTCCTGATATTTGGAATTGGTCAGCGCCTTCAGAGGGCTCGTGTACCAAGCCCTTCGTCCGGCCGCGAGCAGTCGCCTGATCTCCTCGCGCGCAATCCAGGTCTTGCCGCTGCCCGTAGGCGCGGTCACAAGCACGTCTTCGTGTTCGAGCGCGGCGAGGGCTTCGAGCTGAAACGGGTCTGGCTTGAAAGGCGCTGGGGCGGGCGTCCCAATGCCTTCGAGCAGCCGCCTCAATTCGCGGGAGAGAGGGCGGCCGCCGCCCTGTGCCCGCCGCCTAGCTTCTGACGAAGTTTCGGGCGAATCCTCGCGCACCCGAGAGGAACGCTCCTCTCCTGGCCTTTCGCGGCTGCGGCGGCGCTCGCCCTTCTCGCCCGCTCCCCTCCGGCGGCGACGGCTGTTAACATGTGTTCGCGGCATGGCGTCATTGTAAGGGATGAGGGATGAGGGATGAAGGATGAATCGTTGAATGATGGGCACGTCGAGTTAATAAATTTATGGCTTTTCCCTCATCCCTCATCCTTCATCCTTCATCCCTTTTGTTTGGGGCGCGTGTGGTGCTAACCTTTAGTGGGCGGGGCCTCGCAACGATTGGGGGCTCGCTCGCGTCTAAAGATTGAGGTGCGCCGGGGCGGTTTTGAGCAGAGCGCGCGCCGGGTGAAAGAGAGTGACAGAGCTTTTCGAGAATTTCGAGGTCAATCGTGAGCCGCGCTGGCCGATCATGTCGCGCCTGGCCCTGGCCTCGCTCGTATTTCATGCCGGGTTGGTCGCGGCGGCCGTCTACGTGCCGGGCGTGCGCAGCGCCTTGAACATAGCCTACATGTTCTCTGACGCCCGCTACGTCGATGAGGATTACAGGCGGACTGAAGTGGGCGAGCGCGCCGAGATCATCAACCTGGCCGATGAGAAGTTTCATTATCCGGAAGGCTATTTCGCGCCCCCCGAACAGCCGATGGTCGATCCGCTCGCGCCGCAGATCATAGCGCAGGCTCAGCCAACTCCGGTCTTTACGCTGCCCAAGCCGACGCCTACGCCGCAGCCTTCGCCTTCGCCCTCGGCGAGCCCGTCGCCTCAGCCTTCGCCTTCTGCGAGCCCGGCTCCCGGGGCTACGCCGACGGCGGAAGTGGCGGCCGGCAATCCGGCAGAGGCCGATAAGGATTTGAATAAGATCGCGGCCGAGCATAACGTCGAGCGCCCGAGCGAGGACGCGATCAACAAGAAGCCCTTGAAGGACTGGCTGGCGCGGGCCAACGAGCGCAAGGTCAAAGGCGAGCTTGACCTGAGCCAGGCTATCGAGATGGTGATCGAAGCGCAACTGGACGAGGACGGAACCCTGCACGACCCCGTAGTCGTACAGAAGACCGGCGACCCACGCCTGATAGATGTCGCCAAAGAATTGGTCGCAGCCATAGGCGACAGCAAAGTGCTCGGCTTCATGAAAAAAGATGCGCGCCAGTTGCGCATCACCATCAAGCTCGATCAGGCAGAGGTGACGGCCAAGGTGGAGTCCGAAGTCGGAACGCCCGAGCGCGCCGAGGAGTTGTCGAAGGGCTACAACCTGCTGCTCCTGGGTGGAACTATCGCCCGCAAGGGGCAGGACGAAGAGATTCTTTACAAGAGCACTAAAGTCTCTTGGGACGGCAAGCAGGTCGTCGTCAATTTCAAGATGCCGCGCGCCCAGGCCGCCAGCATGCTCACTAAATATGTTCCGGCCGGTTAGATTTTAGAATAGATTTACCGAATATGCAGACGCCACGCATCACCAGCGCTTCGCTTTTCGTGACTGTGCTCTCGGCCTGTCTTGGGCTGGCGATGGCGGGTCTGCCTATGGCCCATGCTCACACGCAGGAGGGAATACGGACTGCTGTCAGCAAGTCCCAGGCTTTGGCCGTGGGCGCGACCGTTCAGCAGCTCTCGCCGCAGCAGGCCCGCAAGCTCGCGGCCGTCTCCAACTCCTACTTTCAGGTAGCGGACTGCCACCTCAGCAGCGACGAGGCCGCGCCCGTCTACGAAAACAGCCGGGCCCTCATCAGTAAAAACCGGCTTCTGGTAGTCACACGCCTGCCGCGCGCAGCTTTGATCGGGGACTGCTGACGGAGCAGCCCGAGATCAAAGCAGTGCGTCGAAGACTAAAGCACACGGCTTCAAAACTGCACTCGCTTGCCTCCGTTTCATCGCTTCCTTTACAATCCTTCGGTTGCGTCTTACGACGCGCCGGAGGCCCTTTACAGACTGTGTGCTCTCAAGTTTGCGACAGGTAGATAAAGATCATGATTGACAAGTTTTTAACCAAAGTTTTCGGCAGCAATAACCAGCGTTACCTGAAATCCATTCGCCCCATCATCGAGCGAGTCAACGAGCTGGAGCCTTCGGTCAAGCGGCTCTCGGACGATGAGCTGCGCGCCCGCACCACGGAGTTCAAAGAGCGAGTGGCGCGCGCCGTCTCGGATGCCTTAGACCCGGAAGATCACAAGCGCCGAGAGCGCGCCATCCTGGACGAGCTGCTGCCCGAGGCGTTCGCCACCGTCCGAGAAGCGAGCGTGCGCTCAACGGGGATGCGCCACTTCGACGTGCAGTTGATCGGCGGCCTCGTCCTGCACGAAGGCAAGATCGCTGAGATGCGTACGGGCGAAGGCAAAACCTTAGTCGCCACGCTTCCCGCTTACCTGAACGCGCTGACCGGAAGGGGCGTGCACGTCGTTACGGTCAACGACTACCTGGCCTCGCGCGACGCCGAGTGGATGGGCCAGATTCATCGTTTCCTCGGGCTTGAAGTCGGCTGCATACAGAACGACATGGACGACTTCGAGCGGCAGGCGGCCTACGCCGCAGACATCACTTACGGCACGAACAACGAGTTCGGCTTCGACTACCTGCGCGACAACATGAAGTTCGACCTCGCCACCTGCGTCCAGCGCGGCCACTACCACGCCATCGTGGACGAGGTCGATTCGATCCTAATCGACGAGGCGCGCACGCCGCTCATCATCTCTGGCCCTTCGGACGAGGCGACCGACAAGTACTACAAGGCGGACGCCATCATCCCGCACCTCAAGCGCGGCACGGAGGAGGTGGACAACGCCTCCGGCAAGAAGCAGGTGACGGGCGACTACGTGGTGGACGAGAAGCAGCACTCGGCGGTCTTGACCGAGGAGGGCGTGGACAAGGCCGAGCGGCTCTTGGGCGTCGGCAACCTCTACGACCCTTCGAACATGGAGATGCTCCACTGCGTCGAGCAGGCTCTGAAGGCGCACACGCTCTACAAGCTCGACCACCAGTACATCGTCCGCGACGGCGAGGTGATCATCGTGGACGAGTTCACGGGGCGCACGATGCCGGGCCGCCGCTGGTCGGACGGGCTGCATCAGGCGGTCGAGGCCAAGGAGGGCGTCAAGATCGAGCGCGAGAACCAGACGCTCGCCACCATCACGCTGCAAAACTATTTCCGCCTCTACGAAAAGCTCGCCGGGATGACCGGCACGGCGGAGACCGAGGCCGCCGAGTTTGAAGGCACATACAAACTCGAAG
>DASVQF010000015.1:0-75888 GCA_036389315.1 Pyrinomonadaceae bacterium | reverse complement strand
CACACACAACTCCATGCTGAGAGACCAGCTAACTCGCGCTTCGATCCAATGAGTTGTTAGATTTCGTCCGCCTCTGCCATTCTGCCACTCCCCAGCCTGCCGCCTTCGATTCTATCATTGCATGTACCCGACGCCGCATGGCGATGCAACCCACCTCCACACCAACGCTCGATGGCTGAGCGGGGCTCAGCCTATTCAAGTCGGAGCAGCACTCAAGATGAACTTTAGCGCTCAGGGCTTGTGAAGGTTGATCGGGAGATTTAGACCTAATCATTCAACAGGAATCTAACGCCCGAATTAACCCGCCGCCCGACGTAAGCGACAACACGAATTGAACCAACAAACGAGCATGAGAGGCAAGCTAAGGGAGGTCGGGTTCAATGAGTTGTTAGGTGCGGCTTAGGAGAGAAGATCATCAACCGGCATTGACCATCCTGGCACAGCAGGCTCAGCTTCGGACATTTCACCACTGCCGTAAACTTTGGGATTTTCAGGGTCATCGGCACGATACACTCGCACAACCTTTTCTCTCAATACGTCAACATCCCAGACGACTATCGTTCCAGCGGCAAAATAATCTGCGCGCTTAGCAGCCATCTCACGCTCGGCTTTTGCCCCATAATCACCCTCGCCTCTAACTTCGACAGCGAAAACAGGCGCACCGTCAAGAAAGTGCCCGCCCTTCAATTCTCCAACGTAAAAGGCTGCATCAGGGCTGAATGAGCGCCGATGTGGAAGATTTACTATGAATCCGACATTATCAGGGAATGCATAACCATTTTTTGTGCGACGTTCGTATTCCCGCAGGCTGACATAGATTTCGCCGCTTGCCCTTCCAGGAACACCCCCAGTGGGTGACATCAGCACCAGTTCTCCATTCACAATTTCGGCTTTGCCATTATCTGGCACTCGATATAAGTCTTCAATGATGGCTTCTGTTTTCGCGCTCATAAATCACTCCATCCTCGATAAGACACTCTACTCCTCATCTCAGAATTTGTCTGCACTCGCACAAGGCGAGCACCTAACGCCCGGCATCACCCGCTGCCCCGAGCCGCGGTAGGAATTTGAGAGGCATCGTGTCGGCGGTCGGGTGCACGCCGTTGTTGAGCGCGGCGAGCCTGGGATCATTCGGCGTGGTAAATCTTCGCCACCGTAATCAGGACTGCCTCCTCCTCTAGCGCGGTGTCGACGGCAGCTTTCAGTTTTTCGGCATATGCGGAGATGACCGCGAAGTTTTCCTCGAACGCATACGGCGTATCCGTGTAAATGATGTTGATGCGATCCTGAATCTGAGAGCCGGCCTGTGAGAGATAACTGCCACCGAGCCCGCGAATGATCGTGCAGCCGCCGAAAGTGTAGGTGAATTCTTCCGCCAGTTCGTTCAGCAAGGTCTGGTAAGCGGCGCGCGGCAGGTCAGGCAGGTACACTTCAACCCTTGCTCTTTCTGATAGCGGCAACGAGGCGCTCCTTCCGCTTATCAAATTCCTGCGTCCGCTTCAGCGACTCCTTAGCCGAGAGCTTCACCCTCGGCGGGCGCTCGATCCTGAGCTCCTTCAAATCTTTTAACCTTTTAGACATAACGTCCTCCTGAACATATCAATCACATTCTAACACCATGTCGTTCGCAAGAGACTAGCGCCCAACGCCCGACATCACCCGCCCGCACAAGAGATTGGGGATAAGAGCCGCGCTGTTGCGGGTCGGGTGCATGTCGTCGTTAGGTGCGGCGATAATAGAATCTCAATCTTCATCTAGAATCTCGCTGAAAACATTTAAAGCGTTTGCGGTTGAGTTTACCGGACGGCAAGATTTAACGCAGAGGACGCCGCAGGCGCGGAGAAGACCAATTCTTTCTCCGCGCCCTTCACGTGTCGGCGCGAGTCATTGAAGGCTGGTGCCATCCTTACTGCTGCGATAGAATCCTCCTAGCGTTGAGAGCCGCCGCCGGCCACAGACCGTAGGCGAACTCGGTGTTGTATCTCTGCTGCATGGGATGCTCCTGAGGGACTCCTCTTCCCTCTACGCTCAGCCATAGCTCGCCGCTTGAGTCTTTGATGACTTCAAACCTGACTATCCCTTGGAACGTATGACCGGGTTCAGCCCACAAAGTAAACGTCGTGGGGCTTTCCTCAACCACCCGGACGGGATTGTTACCATACCCGCCAACGGTTAAATTGAACCTGTTTCCTAATGAGACGCGCTGCCCCTGGCCGTTAATACCGACAGCCCTGAAAGGGTGAAACCGATTCAAATCCTCCTTCAGCTTAGATGTTGCTTGCTCAGCGCTCCAACCCCATCTGCCGATCGAGTAGAGGCCGCTGTAGAGGTGTCCGTAAGGGTGGGGGGCTCTGCTGCGCCAGAATCCGTTCTGATTCCCGAACTGCTCTCTGATGGAGGGGGCACGGGGGGAGCGTATTTTAACGAAGGTGCATATATGCGAAAAACACGCGCGCCTTCAGTCCATATTATTTCTGTTTCCGTATGTGACCCAAGCGTGTATTCAAAAACTACTCTATCTCCAACTCTTATCCCTTCAGCGTTCAACTTGGGTGCGCGCTCCACAATGCCTTTACTATTTGCTGGCAATTCTCTCGCTGCGCGAGATGGCGATTCAAGTTCAAAACAGCGATACCTTAAGCCAGCCCCGTCAGAAGAAATATAGTTCGTGAGGAAGAGATCCCCATCGTACCCGCCATCAAAAGTAATATCCCGAGAGTCAGATCGGCGTTCAGAAACATTGTTAAGTTCAACTTTAATGGGTTGAGGGGTCGGGCGTTTATAAGTGACCCATAGCTGGGCTGCGACTGATGGAGTGCGTCCGCCTCAGAGTCAAAGACCTTGACTTTGATTACCGCCAGATCATCGTGCGCGACGGGAAAGGCGAGAAGGACAGGCGCACTGTCCTGCCGCAGCCTCTCATGGAACCGCTCCGGCATCATCTCGCCAGAGTCCGTTTGCAGCATGAAGAGGATGTGCGTCTCGGCTGCGGGCGAGTCTATTTACCTTATGCGCTGGAGCGCAAATACCCGCAGGCTGCGATTCAATGGGTCTGGCAATATGTCTTCCCTGCCGCCAAGCTCTCGGTCGATCCACGCTCGGGTGAGCGTCGGCGGCATCATGCCTCTGAAGACAGGTTGCAGAAAGCCGTCAAACGCGCGATTCAGGAAGCAGGCATTGAAAAATGAGCGAGTTGCCATACGCTGCGCCACTCTTTCGCCACGCATCTATTGGAAGATGTTGACGACATTCGCACCATTCAGGAACTCTTGTGGCACGCTGACATCTCAACCACAATGATCTACACGCATGTCTTGAATCGTGGAGGCAAAGGTGTGAGAAGCCCGTTGGAGAAGTGAGCGTGCTCAGGGATAAAAGCCGACAAAGCAATGTAGTAGGAAATGTAGTAGCTACCTGCATACATGGAGTGCCATGGAGTGACAATGCCGTTGATGAAAATCAATGTTTACGCGCCTATGACACTCCATAACACTCTGTGATATGTGCTCAAAATGAACTGCAAAACCTTTATTCATCGGTTCGATTCCGATCGCCGCCTCCAATCAATTCAATAACTAACGGGCAGCCCATGGGCTGCCCGTTGTTGTTTGCATCGCTGTAGTATCACTGTTACGTCCGAAGCTGTTGTTTACCGGGCGGAGGCTTTCAGAATTTCTACTAACTTGAGCTGCTCGCCCTCGCTTCGATAATGAATATCATATATCTTCCAACGCTTGTCCGTGCCCTGTTTGAACTGGTAAGAGATCATGCGTTCTTTGCCGGAATCTTTGAAAGTCACTTGCACGACGGCTTCGTCGTCGGGGCCGAACTTGCTGTCGCCACCCCAGCCCGTTTCCATAATGGTGAAATCCGTGATCTGCGGGTCTTGCGAGCCGTAGAGCGGGTCGAAATCTATCGCCCCGACCTCTCCATTAGCAGCGACCGCGTCCTTCCAAATCAAGTCGGCCAGATTCTTCGTAAAGTATTTGTCGACGATGGCGCGGCTCTTGGTCTGGAAGAACGGGCCAGAGCCGGCCTTTTGCGCCGCATATAAATTCTTAACAATTACATGGGGCGGGATTTCTTTCGTCCTCGACTGAGCAAAGCCAATCGAGCTGAAGGCCAGAATGAGCGCAGTAAGCAGCGTGATCTTGGTTCTCATGTTCTTTTATTATTGAAGGAGAGCTGAAGTCTTGACGGGTGCTCGATTACTTTTTGCGACCGAGCGATTTGACAGACTCGACTTTGACTATCCTGCCGCTGGCCGAGAGGTCTGCTTCGAGGCCGGGAACTTTACATCTGGAATCATCAATTGTCCCTGTGACTCGACATTGATCCTTATTTTTGCAGGCGGCCAGGATGGCGCGGCCGGCCTCCGAATCGTTGGCAAAACAGTAGGCCGCATAATCTCCGCTTTCCGCGCCGACATACAAAATCACCGACTCGGTTTTTCCGACTTGCAGCTCTCCCCCGATTTCACTCGCTTCGGATTGCGCGGCCGGAGATGGCGAAGCCTTTGCGACAGCGGCACTCTTATTTGCCGGCGTCTGATTGGAATTGACGACCGAGGCTGTGTTTGATCTGTTGGTGCTGTTTGCCGTTGAATTGTTCGCGGTCGTATCGGTTGCACTACCGCAGGCCAGGGCGAGCAGCGTTAAGGCGATGATGCTCAACGTCGAGATAGTTGTAATTTTCGGGATTTTCATTAACCCTGCCGGAAAGCCGATCATTCAATCAGTAGATGTGATTTTGAAGAGCATGGGGACTATATGCTTAATGCCCGGGCTCAGTCAAGACAGGTGGCCGAGGGCGACTGTGAGGACGGTCAGGGCTCCGAAGCAGAGTTCGCCGATGCCGATGATTTTGGCTGTTCGAGGCCGATTGGTGACAAAGCCTATGGCGGCTCTGAGCAAGAGGACGACCAGAGCGGCAGTGGCGAGCAAGGGGACGGCCTTGAGCGAAGCCAGGTAGATGATGAAGGCGAGGGCTGCGAGGTGGGCTGCGATGACGGGAGCCGAGGCGGCCTTTTTGCCGTGCAGCCGTGTGAGGCGGGCGCGGACGTAAAGGATTGTCGGAGCGACGCGCGCCGCCAGGACTGCCCATAGTCCGAAAGCTATGGGCCATGCGAGACCGCCGGCCAGCGCCATGCTCGCGGCGACCGCAGCCATAGCCGTAGCGCCCGCCAGCTCAGGCCACAACGCACGGCTCTGCCCCCTGGCGTCCCAGATCAGTTGCACTGCCGCAAACGGTGCCGCGAATAAGAGCGGCCAGAGAAACTGTTTGTCTGGAGCAGCCGCGACGGCGACAAGTAGGCCGAGCAGGCAGATTGCGCCATAAAGCGACACGAAGCGGGCAGCGATTTTTGTCCGGCGGAAGCGCCGGTTGTTTCTTCTGTCTGAGGCCAGGAGTTTCAAGGGATGGCGGGCGAGAAAAGCGCCCATCGTCGCAAAAGCCAGCCCGAAGCCGGCAGCAGACGGCGCGACGAGCAGTCCTAAGACGACCGGCTCAAGCGCAAGGCCCCAGCCGCCGTGTTCTACGGGCAGCGCAATGGGTCTGATCCGCGTGGCCGTGGCGTGGGTGGGCGAGAATGCTAAGCGATTGTTTCCTGACCTCAAGGGATTCATCATATTCCTGCCGGTAAAAAAATTGAAGAGCAGCTCCCTGGATCAATTAACAGACGCGCCCCCTCCGATCATTTCCAATCGTTCTTCGCTACCTCGTCTTAAGAGGTCGCGCTGCGTTCGCCGCGTCCCTGGATGCCGAGCGCGCGCATGCGGCGATAGAGGTGGCTGCGGTCTACGCCCATCAGCTCGGCCGCACGCGAGACGTTGCCTTCGGCCTCGGCCAGCTTTCTTTGAATGAACTCGCGATGATAGGCGTCCGTCGCCTCCTTGAACGAGGGAAAGCGGAAGGAGGCTGCGGGCGGCTCTTCACCGCCGAGCGGCGGAAGATCACCTGCTCCGACCTTCACTTTCGAGTGCATGATGACGACGCGCTCGATAGTGTTGCGAAGCTCCCGGACGTTGCCGGGCCAGGAATAGCTCTGCAAAGCGTCCAGTGCTTCCGTCTCGAAACGCTTGGCCCGCTTGCCGTAGGCGGTCGAAAATTTTTGATTGAAGTGCTCGACCAGAAGCGGCACGTCTTCGAGCCGTTCGCGCAAAGGCGGCAGCTCGAACGGGATGACGTTGAGACGATAGAAGAGGTCTGAGCGGAAATTCCCCTGCTCGATCTCGACTTCGAGGCGCTTGTTGGTGGCGGCAATTATTCGCACGTCAACCCTGACGCTCTGGTTACTGCCGACGGGCTCGAAGCGTTGCTCTTCGAGCACGCGCAGCACCTTGGCCTGCACGCGCGCGCTCATATCTCCGATCTCGTCCATGAAGAGCGTCGCGCCGTCCGCCAGCTCGAATTTCCCTTTCTTCGCAGTGGTCGCGCCCGTGAACGCGCCCTTGACGTGGCCGAACAGCTCCGATTCGATCAGCTCTTCGGGAATGGCGGCCGAGTTGACTTCGACGAAGGGAGAGCTGGCGCGGCGCGACTGCGCGTGTATGGCGCGCGCGACCAACTCCTTGCCCGTACCCGACTCGCCGTAGATGAGGACGCGGCCGTCCGTGGGCGCGACGACCTCTATCTGCTTGCGCAGGGCGCGCATGGCGACCGACTCGCCGATCATCGCGTATTCGCGGTTCAGCTCGGCGACCAGCTCGGCGTTGACGCGCTCAAGCTGTTTCTGGCGCAGAGCGTTTCGTACGGCCAGTATGGTCTTGGCGATGGAGAGCGGCTTCTCTATGAAGTCGAAAGCGCCGAGCTTGGTGGCGCGCACGGCCGTCTCTATGTTGCCGTGGCCGGAGATGATGACGACGGCCGCATCAGCGCCCGAGGCGCGCATCTGCTTCAGAGTCTCAAGCCCGTCTATGCCCGGCAGCCAGACATCCAGGAGCACGCAGCCGTAGGCCCTGCGCTCAAGCGCCTTGAGGCACTCTTCGCCGCTCCCCACGGCTTCGGTCATAAAGCCTTCGTCTTCGAGCACGCCGCGCAGCGTGTCGCGGATGCCGCGCTCGTCGTCAACTATGAGAACGGATTCAGACATTGGATGCGGGTAGTAGCTCGATAGTAAATTTCGCGCCGCGCGGATGATTGGCTTCGGCGCGGATGTGGCCGCCGTGCTCCATGATGATGCGCTGCACTATGGCCAGGCCCAGGCCCGTGCCGCGCCCGCGCGTCGAGAAGTAGGGTTGAAACAGTCGCGAGAAAGCATCGCGCGCAATGCCGTGGCCCGTGTCAGCGATCTCGACCAGGAGGAGCCCGCGCGCCGAGGCGTGCGCCGTCGCCACTGTGATGCGCCGCTCGCCTTCGACGCCTGCGAGCGCCTCCAGAGCGTTGTCTACGAGGTTGACGATGACGCGCCTGAGCTGTTCGGCGTCGAGCATGGCCGGGGGCAGGGTGCGCGCCAGCCGCACGTCCAGGCGCACGCCTTCGAGGCGGTCTTCGTAAAGCGAGACGGCCTGCATGACGACTTCGTTGAGGTCTGCCGGTTCCAGGTGCGCGTGCGGCAACCTTGCGAAGCGCGAGAACTCGTCCACCATAGCTTTCAGCCCGGCGACCTCGCGCGTGATCGTCGCCGTGCACTCGTCAACCACAGCAGCCACGCGCGCCCGCTCTGCGCTCTCCTGAGCGCGAGCCCCGTTCCCATGCTTCTCATGATCGCCGCCACCATTACCACCATTTGCGCGGTGAAAGTTCTTTGCGATGCGCTCGGCCGAGAGCTGAATCGGCGTCAGGGGATTCTTGATCTCGTGGGCCATGCGGCGCGCGACCTCGCTCCACGCGGCGGCACGCTGCGCGGCCAGTAGCTCTGAGAGGTCTTCCATAACGAGGACGACGCCGCGCCCGCGCGTGGATGTGGCGCGCAGCGCCGTGGCCGTCAGCGCGACCGGAATCGTCTCGCCTTCGGAAGCGGAGCCGCGCACAAGCTCCGTCTGCTCGGTCGCGCGTTCTGCGCGGCGCGCGCGCCGCAGCAGCCGATTAAGGACGGCGTGGTCTTCCGCGCTCGTGATCTCCGAGAGCGGGACGGGAGTGTGCGGACGGTCTTCGAGCATCAACATCGAGGCGGCGGCGGCGTTGATCGTCGTCACGCTGTCGCCTTCGTCCAGAGAGATGACTCCGGTCGAGAGAGATTCCAGCACGGTCTCTATGTAGTTGCGCCGCTCTTCCAGAGCGAGATTCTTGTCCCTCAGCTCAGAAGCCCCGGCCTCTATGCGACGACGATTTTCCGCCAGTTGCGCCGTCATCTGATTGAAGGATTCGGCGAGCAGCGCCAGCTCGTCTTCGGCAATCGTCGTCACGCGATGAGAGAGATTGCCGCGCGCGACTTCGTTGGAGGCTTCGGCCAGCGCGCGAATCGGAGTGGCGATGCCGCGCGCCAGATGAATCGCCACCCACGTCGAGGCAAACAGCAGCAGGAGCGTCATGAGCCCGAGCGTCGAGAGGCCCAACAGTCTCACTTTGCGCTGGTCTGCGACGAGCTTGCTGTATTCGCTCTCCCACCCGGCGGCCAGCTCGCTCAGGTTTGAATCCGAGCGGCGCGCTGGCGCGACGATCAGGGAGCGGCCTCCGCTCAGGGGCACGACCACGGCGTCGTAGCCCCTGCCGTCCATCAGCCGCACGTCGCTCCCCTTCGAAGAGCGCGCAACTTCTATGGCCTGTTCCAGCTCAAGGCGCTCGGCGGCGAGCGTCGGCGAGTGGCTCTTGGCAATGATCGTCCCGTCGGAGGCGACGACCTCTATGGCCGCCAGCCGGCCGTTTTCGACCAGGCGGCTCAAGACAGGCTCGGACATCAGGCGCGGCTCGTCCTCGATCATCAGGGCGAGCATGTTGGCCGTCTCGCGCAGGCTTCGTGATTGGTCTAGCGTCGCGCGGTGCTGCACCTCGCGTGCCTCTTTGACGACATCTTCGGGCAGGCGATAGAACCATTTCTCTATCGAGCGATTGAGGAAGAGATAAGAGAAGACGGCCATCGCCGTGATGGGAAGCAGGCTGACCGAGATGAAGTAGACGATCAGGCGCGTCTTGATCTTTGAGCCTAACTGTCGCTCGCGCCGCTCCCTGCGCAGCTTCAAAAGACTTCGCACGAAGATGAAAGTGAAGACGATGAAGGCCGCGAAGTTGAGCGACGAGAGCGCGTAGAGCAGCAGCGTGTCCGAAGCCGTGTCGGGCGGGACGACCGTCCACAGACCGAAGGCTTGCAGCGCGACTAAGGTCGAGAGCAGGAGCAGTACCAGACTGCCCAGGAGCCAGGGGGCAGTGCGACGGCGCGACGCCTGGCCTACACTGCGCTCGTCTTCAATAGATGTTTGTACGCGGTCGCTCATGCCTTGACTGCTCTTGACTTCAGGAGTTTACCATACGTCGCGGCGCGCGCTTCAGTACTGTGAAGCAGTGCCAGCGAGGGCTCGCGTAGGTTAGAATACGCGCGCAGCAGCGGGCAAGTTTTCATTTCCCTTTCAAACAATCAGATGGAATCTTCCAATTTTCTATTCAACGACGCGGGACGCCTGCGAAGCGGCTGGCGGCTACTCTTATTCCTGCTCCTCTACCTGATCGTCTTCTTATTTCTGGGAGCCCTGATTCGCACGGCCCTGGCGCTCATGCCTGGTGGAGCGGGGCAAGCTATCTTAGGCGGCCTCGCAGGGTGGATTGTCCAGGGGGCTTTCCTGCTGGTTTCGGCAGTCCTGGTGGGCTGGGCCTGCGGCGCGTTCATCGAAGGCTTGCCCTTTCGCGCCCTCGGCTGGTCGCTTCATCGCGGCTGGCTGCGTGACCTGCTGGTGGGCTCGGCTCTCGGCGCAGCGTCGCTTTTGCTTGCGTGGGTGCTGGCGGCCGCGCTCGGAGGATTCAGTCTCACGTTTGCGGGGGCGAGCCTGTTGCCGCCTGTGGCGAAGACTCTGCTGGCGGCGCTTGCGGTCTTCATCTGCTCGGGGGCGGCGGAAGAGGCGCTCTTTCGCGGCTATCCTTTGCAGACTTTGACGCGCGCGGGGCTGGCCTGGGTTGGGATTCTCCTGACCTGCCTCTTCTTTGGCTGGGTTCACTTGAACAACCCGAACATGCCAGAGGGGTACGCGCTCTTCTCCTCGCCTTACCTGAGGTTCTTCAACAAGCTCTTCAACATCGCTTTCCTGAACACGGCGCTGGCGGGCATCTGGCTCGGGGTGGCTTACCTGCGCACGCGCAGTTTGTGGTTCCCGCTCGGCGTGCATTGGGCCTGGAACTGGACTATGGGGGCTGTGATGGGCCTGCCCGTGAGCGGCATCAACGAGATTACTTCTCACGCCCTGATGCGGACGGTTGATCGTGGCCCGACGTGGCTCACGGGCGGAACCTACGGCATAGAAGGCGGGCTGGCCTGCACGCTCGTCCTGATCGTCTCGACCCTCTTCATACGGTACGTGTCCGTCGTGTCGGCCACGGAAGAGATGCTGCGTCTGACGGACAGGGAGAATCCGGCGCAAGATAACCGCCCACAGTCGGTGACAGGCGCACAGCCGGAATACTTGCCGCCCTCGACCGAGAGCGATTTATAAACAGGCTCTCTTAATACCGGCGCTTTTCTGTTAACGCTCGCGCGCGCCCTCGCGTCATTACAAGCGGACGGCCAATTGAGTTGAGAAGATGAGCGAGGTCAAGGGCATAGCAGACTTATTCCCCGTCAGCAATGCGCGTCAGGGTGCGGCCCAGGCGGGCCCACACAGAGCCGCGTCTCCTCATGCCCGGCTGGTCGAAGCGGTCAAGGGCGGCGACCGGCAGGCGTTCGACCGCCTCTACGACCTCTATGGGCCAATGGTGCACGGCATCCTGCTGGCCCGCGTTCCCTGGAACGACGTGGACGACCTCGTGCAGGAGGTCTTCCTGCACGCTTTCAAGCGGCTGGACAGCTTGCGTGACGCGAACGCTTTCGGCGGATGGCTGGCGATGATTACGCGCAACCGCGCCGTGGATTATCACCGTCGCTCGCGCGAGATGGAGGAGCTGCCGCTCGACCTGGCCCACAACGCGGGCGAGGGCGTGGACGCGGAGGCCGCAGAGGCCATGACCCTGATTCGCACGCTGCCCGAAACCTATCGCGAGACGCTCATGCTCCGCTTCGTCGAGGGCATGACCGGGCCCGAGATAGCCGAGCGCACGGGCCTGACCCCGGCATCCGTGCGCGTCAACCTGCATCGCGGCATGAAGCTGCTGAGGGAGAAGATGGGGGTCTTGGAGACGACATGAAAGACGATTACCTGTGGGATCGCTCGGGCGAGCCCGACGCGGAAGTGTTGAGACTGGAACGCACGCTCGGTCGTCTGCGCCATAGGCCCAGGCCGCTTGAGCTGCCCCGCTCGCGCCCGCTGCCTCGCTGGAGGCTCCATCCAACTCTGGCCGCCGCTGCGGTGCTTGTCCTGATGCTCTTGGGCGCGGGCGTGTGGCTCGCCCTGCACCGCTCGGCCGACGCGACGACTCAACGCCTGATTATCGTCGGGCCGCGTCCGGTCTCGCTCGTCGGGCTCTACAGAAGGGCCGAGTCTTTCCAACCATCGGTCGGAGATCAAGGCAAGCAGAACGCGGACGTGAGATCAGACGCGGAGCGAGCGAGCAGGCAGCGTCGCCGCCTCGAAGCCGGGCAGGCCGAGATCATCCTGGCGAGAAGGGCCAGGGAGCGGCGCGAGGAGCGGATGATGAGGGAGAGCGAAGAGGCTGCGGAGAAGCTGATGCTGGCGCTGCGTTATGCGAGCAGCAAGCTCAATCTGGTGCAGCGACAGATTCAGGTTAACAAAGAGCACGGGCCTGCGTCTTAAAGGCCGGGAACTCAAACGAACGGAGCGGTTATGAAACCAATATTGAACAGATCAATCAAGCTCATCTGCTGTGCCTCGCTGCTCATGCTGTGCGCGGCCGGCGCGGCCCTCGGGCAGGGAGCGCGCCTACAGCTTGCGAGCCTGGATAGGTTCGAGTCAATCGCCGACCGGACTGTAGACGTGACCGTAGACCAGAAGGTGCTGCAACTGGCGCGGCCATTCCTACAACGCTCGAAAGACCCGAACAAACAGAAGATCAACGAGATCATCAGCGAGATCGAGGGCATCTACGTCAAGCATTTCACTTTCGAGAAGTCGGGCCAATACTCACAGGCAGACATCGAGCCGATTCGCTCGCAGTTGAACAACCCGGCCTGGATCAAGATCGCCAACGTCAGAAGCAAGCGGCGCGGGCAGAACCTTGATGTCTACACGCAGGTCAACGGCAACAAGATCGGCGGCCTCGCCGTCATCGCCGCAGAGGACACCGAGCTAACGGTCGTCAACATCGTTGGGCCCATAGACCTGGAAAAGCTGAGCGAGCTGGAAGGCAGCTTCGGCATCCCAGACCTCTACATCGTGCGCGACCGAGACGACAAGACGCAGAAGGAGTAGAAGATGACACCCAAATTTAGAAGATGGCTCATCCTCGTCCTGGTCTGCGCGACGCTCCTCTCGCTTTCAGTCTCGACGGCGCGCGCCGAAGACCGCGCTTTCAAAGCGATCACGACCCATCTGACGACGCGCTACCAGGCCAAGCGCAAGCGCATCCCCTTCCTCGGCCTCGCCAGCTTCGCCGTCCGTATGGTTCGGCCCGCCGGAGTCAAGAGCATTAAGCTCGTGATGTTCGAGGAATTGAACGACACGGGCCGGGGCGACCGCACGGAGCTGAACGCAGTCATCCGCCAGGCTTTGGACGAGCACTGGCAGCCGCTCGTGCGCGTCCGTTCGCGCAAGGGCGGCGAGCAGATGTTCGTCTATGCCATGCAGGATGGACAAGACATCAAGCTCATGGTCGTGAGCCTTCAGGAGACCGAGGCGTTCATCGCCAGAGTCAAGCTCAACCCGGCGACACTCGCCAAGTGGATGGAGAAGCCTGAGCTTCTGGGCATCTCTTTATCGGGCCACTAAAGCGGCAGCTTCGCTGGCCGCCGCCAACGCACACAAAAACAGTTCAGCAGCATCCAGACCTCGGGCCGGAGTTTCGTTCGAGGGTTTGGAGCACCGTTCCAGCCCTTTTCATCAGCGGCGCGCTCGACGGCGGCTCTCCGCCCTACCAGGCCGAAGAAGTGCGCCGGGGATTCCCCAACAGCACGCACCTCATAGTCGAACATGGCCGGCACGAGACGCTGCCCGACGCCGAAGTGCAGTCGGCCGTGCTGGACTTTTTCAAGGGAGTGGACGTGAGCTGCCGCGCGCTCAACGTGGCGCGCACGCGATTCCTTCCGGTCGCAGAGGCCAGGGCGCGCTGAGAGCTTGAAGGGACGAGAGAAGAGCCGCCAGCCTCTCTAGTGGAGAAGCTGGCGGCTCAACTACTGTGGCCCACCGTCACCTATAGCTTATCTCTCGTCAATCAGCACGTAGGGTACGTCTCTTGGGCCAATGTATTCGGCGCGCGGGCGAATCAGCTTGTTATTGGCGTACTGCTCAAGGATGTGGCCCGTCCAACCGCTGATCCGGCTGACGGCGAAGATCGGCGTGTAAAGCTCAAGCGGGATGCCCATCATGTAATAGGTCGAGGCCGAGAAGAAATCCACGTTCGGATAGAGCCCCTTCTCGCGCCGGATGACCTCTTCGACCTTGCGCGACATCTCGTACCACTTCGTCGAGCCGGCGCGCTCGCCCATCTCCTGAGAGAACCGGCGCAGGTGTGTCGCGCGCGGGTCTTCCGTGCGATAGACTGCGTGGCCGAAGCCCATGATCTTCCGTTTCGCCGCGAGCGCCTCCTGAATGTAAGCTTCGACGCGGCCTAATTCGCCGATCTCCAGAAGCATCTTCATGACGTTGGTGTTCGCGCCGCCGTGCAGTGGGCCCGCGAGCGCCGCTATAGCCGCCGTCACAGCGCCGTAGATGTCTGCGAGCGTGCCCGCCACGACGCGCGCCGTAAAGGTCGAAGCGTTCAGCTCGTGGTCGGCGTGCAAGACCATGCAGACATCGAAGACGTGGGCCTCGTGCTCCGAAGCCATCTCGCCCCTGAGCATGTAGAGGAAATTGTTCGCGATGTTCAGCTCAGGCTTGGGCCGGACAGGCTCCTGGCCCTGGCGCAGGCGATGACCAGTGGCAACGATTGTTGGAAGCTGCGCCGTCAGGCGCGTCGCCGTCCTCAGGCTCGCCTCGCGCGAAGTGTCGCCCGCGCTCTTGTCGTAAAAGCCGAGCGCCGAGACGCTCGTGCGCAGCGCGTCCATCGGCTCCGCGTTGCGCGGGAACTGCCGCATCAGCTCCAAGACCTCCGGCGGCAGCTCGTAAGATTGGCCCAAAGCGTGCTTCAGCTCTTCCAGCTCCGCGCGCTTCGGCAATCGTCCGTGCCACAAGAGAAAGATCACTTCTTCAAAAGTGGCATGACGGGCGAGGTCATGGATATTGAGGCCCTGATAGATCAGCTCGCCCTTCTCTCCGTTCACGTCGCCGATGGACGAACTGGCGGCCACCACGCCACGGAGCCCCGCGCCGACGCTACTACTGGCCGTAGCCGTGGGCGCGTCCTTCGCTTTGTTCATGATGAGCGTCCTTTAGCTATTTTGATGAACCGAAGATAACAAAGGCAGTGGCGAGTGACAAGTGACGAGTGACGAGCAAGAAGCTGTTTGCACTTGTCACTCGTCACTTGTCACTTGACACTGCTTTTATGACGCGGACGGGCTGGCCGCGTTGTACGCCGAGGAGGCTGGCGGCCGAAGCATTCAACGCGGCTATCTCAAGCAGTCCGGCGCTGCCCCAGATGGCGAAGAGTTCGCCGGGCGATGTGCTCCCTTCGGCAAAGAAACGGCGAAAAGATTTGATCTCGGTCGCGCCGACCAGGAGGCGCGCGCCCCGTTCAATCATCTCTTCGGTCAGCTCGTCGCGCGTCAGGTTGGTGATACAGTTGCCGAAATGGTCTATGTGAATCACCCTGGCTTCCAGGCTTCCGTCCGCGAGCGTGCGCGGAGCAAGCTGTGGCAGTCGTACGTAGTCCGTGATCTCGTCTCCAAGCTCTGCTGCGCGCGTGCCGTTCGCGAGAGCGCCGGCCACCGGGGCAAATACGTCGCGGCCGTGAAAGGTTGCGCTCCTGTGTGGGCGAAAGTATTGCGCCCGGTTCAGGTGAAAGACGCGGCAGTCCGCTTCGCGTTCGTAGACGTAGCTGAATATTCCATTATCGGGCCCGACGAAAGAGTGGCCGCCGGCGACGACCAGCACGGGCCTGCGCGCCGAGCCCACGCCCGGATCAACCACCGCGACGTGAATCGTCCCCGCCGGAAAATCGCGGTAGACAGCCATCAGCACGAACGCCCCCGCCCCTATCTCCTGCGGCGGTATCTCGTGCGTAATATCTACAACGCGCGCCTGCGGGCTGACAGAGAGAATCACGCCCTTCATCGCCCCGACGAAGTAATCCGCAGTCCCGAAATCAGTCAGCAAAGTAATCAACATGGAAGGGATGAGGGATGAGGGCGGAGGGATGAAAGAAGATGAAGGATTGACTCACTTGAATTTGTGACTCAATCCTTCATCCCTCTGCCTTCATCCCTTATGGGAGGCGCGTGGTGTTGGAGGTGCGTATTCTGAGTTCCTGCCCGGCCGAGAGACGAATGTCGCTGCCGCGCGAAGAGATTGCGCCGCCCGTACCGACGGCTCCGCCGATGGCCGCGCCGATGGCCGCGCCCTTACCGCCTCCGGCAATCGCGCCGATGATCGCGCCGATGGCCGCCCCGGTTCCGATCTTCGTCACGTCGTCTCTGGTCGAGCCTGTGCCACGCACCCCCCCTTCTTCGTCCACGTCCCCGACGCCAGTGCCCCCGCGCGAGATGACTTCTATCACCTGCGCCTCGAAGTTGCTCCAACGTCCGTTAAGGCTGATCTGCTCGAACGAAAGCTGAAGCTCGCTCGCGCCGCGCACCCGTCCCGAACGCTTGACGCGCGAGACGACGCCCTGAATCATTGCCCCCTCTAACTCCTGCGGCTCTATGACGCGCGCCTGGAAGCGGTCGCCCTTCTGGCTCGCTTCGGTCGAGAGGTTGGTCAAAAGCTCTACACGCATCTCCGTGTTGGCCGGGATGGTCACGGAGCCGCCCTGTGTTCTGATTGTGCCGGTCGAGCGCGTGCTGCCAGTCCCCGCTCCCGTAGTGCCGCCCGTGGAACGGGTGCTTGAGCTACTGCTGCTGCTGCTCTGCGAATCATCGTCGTCGGCGCTCGGTTGAGCTGCGACAGTGCCGCGACGGCTGATGCCTGTGGGGATGGTCGAGTCGAAGCTACGGCGGTCAAAGCCGTTGTCGTAGCCGACCTCGAAGCCCTGCCGGTAACCATCGCGGTAATCTTCCAGCGAACCATAGGTGGCTGCGTAGGCGCGATCTGCGCGCTGGTACTCTTCCTTGTTGCGATAGTTGCGATCAAGCCGCGCCGCCGCGTCGCTGTAGCCTGCCTGGTAGCCGTCCGAATATCCCGTCCGGTAGCCGCGCTCAAGCGCACTCGTCGATTGCGTAGCCAACGCACGAGTCGCAGCACGCGACGCGGAAAACGTCGGCACGGCCAGGAGCGCAAGACTGAGGGCCACAGCAAAAAAGGCTTTGAGGTTTCTCATAAGGAAGTCCCTTCTCCGAAAAGACCGACTCTCGTGCCGGCCGGTTGAATCCAGACCGAAGCAGCTAGCTTTTGACGCCCGGATGCTATCACCTGAGCGCCCCTCGCCGCAAAACTTTTGTCGCCTTGACGCCCCTTCCACATGCGCCCTAGACTCTTCCAGAGTCAGTAAGCGGATTAAAGAGCGTGCGCGAGGGCAAGCGGGGCGAAGGAAGGGGGACGAAAGCGCCGCTCCCCGAATTTCTGATGCTCGCCCGAGGCTGCGGGGTTGGCAGATATTATTCCGGATTCGAGGGTTTTCGGGCAGCGACTTGAAGGCCGCGCGAGCGATTTCCTTTAATCAGATTTTGAATTATGGCGACGCTACGCAGAGTTTACCTGGACAACAGCGCAACCACGCCGGTTGACGAGCGTGTCATCGAAGCGATGCTGCCCTTCCTTCGGGAGAAGTACGGCAACGCTTCGAGCGTACACTTCTTCGGCCAGGAGGCGCGCGCCGCAGTAGACCGTGCGCGGCGCGAAGTGGCGGCCCTCATAGGCTCTCGCCCGAACGAGATAGTCTTTCTCTCGGGCGGCACGGAAGCCAATAATCTGGCTATACGCGGCCTGGCCGAAGCCACTGAAGCGCACGGCCGTCACCTCATCACTTCGCAGATAGAGCACTCAAGCGTGCGCGGCATCTGCGACGCGTTGGAGAAACGCGGCTGGGAGGTCACCAGGCTGCCCGTCTACGACGACGGGCTTGTACGCCTTGAGGACGTGCGCGCTGGGCTCAGGCCAGACACCGTGCTCATTACAATCATGCTGGCCAATAACGAGATCGGTACTATTCAACCCATCGCGGAGATCGGCCGCTTCGTGCGCGAGGAGAGGGCGGGCGGGCGTCGCCACCTCTGGCTGCACACGGACGCTGTGCAGGCCGCCGGGCGCATGACTGTTGACGTGGAGGCGCTCGGGTGCGACCTGCTCTCGCTCTCCGCGCACAAGCTCTATGCGCCGAAGGGTGTTGGCGCGCTCTTCGTGCGGCGCAGCGTGCGCCTCGTCGCGCAGAACATAGGCGGCCACCAGGAGCGTGAAAGACGAGCCGGGACGGAATCGGTCGCTGGTATCGTCGCCTTTGGCGAAGCGGCCAGGCTCGCACGAGAAGAGTTGGCGGAGCGCACGGAGCACTTGCGCGCTCTGCGTGATCGTTTTGAAGCCGGCGTCGCGGAGCGTGTCGAAGACCTGGTCTTCAACGGCCACCCGACGCAGAGGCTCCCGCACCTGTCGAACATCTCTTTCCGCTTTATAGAGGGCGAGGGGCTGCTCATTAATCTGGACATGCAGGGCGTGGCTGTCTCGACGGGCTCGGCCTGCTCGTCTGGGTCGCTTGAGCCCTCGCCTGTGATACGCGCTCTCGGCCGCAACGACGAGCTGGCGCGGGGCTCTATTCGTTTCAGCTTCGGCAAGGACAATACTGCCGAGGATGTTGATTACGTCCTGGAAGTCCTGCCCAGGGCCGTCTCTAACCTGCGCAAGCTCTCGCCGCTCTACCAGCAGGCGCAGGCAGAGCGTGCCTGCCCGAGCGAAGAGCCCATCGGAGCGGGCTCGACCCTGTGAAGTCGTCTTACACGTTGTCTTACTCCACGACCTTCAAAGATCACCTGTCCAACCCGCGCGGTGCGGGCGAGCTGGCCGAGGCAGACGCAGTCGCCGAACAGACCAATCCGGTCTGCGGTGATCGCCTGCGCCTGGCGCTTCGTCTGCGCGACGGACGCATAGAGGCTGCACGCTTTCTGGCATACGGCTGTCCGCCGACGCTCGCCTGCGGTTCCGTGCTCGTAGAGATGATCGAAGGCATGACCATAGAGGAGGCCGCGCGCCTGACTCGTCAAGACGTAGTGCGCGCGCTCGACGGTCTGCCTTCTCGCAAGCAGCATGCTGCCGCGCTCGCTATAGAGACCCTGCGCGCTGCGCTCGAAGCGGGAAAAGTGAGGAAGGCTGGCTGATTAAAACTGCAAAGCTCGTCTCAAGTCATTCTGCTGGCGGTCGTCTGCCGGAACATATGACTGGTAGGCGTCGAGAAAATCCTCGTAGAACATGTCGCCCATCCGGACGTAGCCGCGCGCCGTCAGGTGAACGTGATCGGGTTGGCCCAAGCCCTTCGCGACCCACAGGCTCATCGAGCCAGCGCCGCCCATAGCCGCATAAGAACTCCAAAAGGCCGCGCCCATCTCTATCCCTGCGCGACGCTGGGCTTCCAGAAGCGCCGTCATCTTTGCGACCGATTGCCAGCCGAGCGCGCCTCTCACTGCGCGATCAGGCGGGCCGTAGATCAGGATTGAGGCGTTCGGCGCGGCACGGCGAAACCTGCGCATGATGTTCACGAACATGCGCTGGTAAGATTGAATGTTCCAGTTATTGTCCGTCACTTCGTTGGTTCCGTAGGCGAGGATGATGAGGTCTGGATTGCGCCGCGAGACGCTGGACATAAAACTCTGCTCGTTCCAACTGAGCAGGCGCACGGCGCGCGCGCCGTTAATGCCGAGCACGTCGTAGAGTATGCGCGAGCGGGCCTGCACGCCCTGTGCTCCGTCACCGAAATCGCGCTCGAAGTTGCGACGTATCTGCGCCGTCAGGATGTTGGCCGCCGTATGCGAATCGCCGTAGTGCGCTATGCGTATGGGCTGCGCGTGGCGTCCTTCACGCACCGCCGCCAGTGCTTCGTAGAAAGACCTGAGCGCGCCCGCGTTCTCTATGCCTCTGACCGCCTGCGTCTGTAGGGAAAGTGACGAGTTGGCGGGCGTGACCGCGTTGGTCAGTTCGCCCCGCCGTGCGAAAGCCGCAAACGGGCCGGCCATAAAAGAGAGGCCGAGCGCGAAGGAAAAAACCTTTTTCGTTAAATTTATTCCGATCACCTTCATACCTGCTTTTCAATCTCCTCCCGGCTGCGCGCCCCGCGCAAAACGGCACACGACCCCGGCGGCCGGGTGGGGCGTAAGTAAACCACTAACCACGCGATTTAGAGGGGCTTGGAAGCTGAAACTTCAGACGCTTCCTGAAAGAATTACGCGCGAGTTGCGATGGCAATTCATTTGCCGCGAGGTTTTCGAGGGCGGACTGAGATGCTGCGATTTCCGGCGAGGATGCCTCACGGTCGCGGCCCGATGGCTCCCGCTGGGAGCCCCGGCACAATTTAATGATGAGACACGGCCTACGAGGTTGTCAATCGTTTTTAATGGACAAACTCCGGCCAACCTTGTGGCTCACAGTCTCAAGGCAGGCTCTCAAGGCGTCGCGCGACGCGGGCGTGTGGAGCCGGGCGGGCCTGCGCCGCCGCCGTGGTATTGAGGGCCGCAGAACTGGCGCGGCTCCTGGCCTATGGCGAAGGTCTTCGAGCGGATGACGGGGCAGACGGTCGGGTCTGCGATCAGGCCCGTCGTCGGGTCTATGTCGAGAGTGATAGTGCCGAGGCGCGGGGTCGTTCCTTCCTCCGAAGGCGCAGCATGTCCGTCGGGTCTTGAGGGTGTGCGGCCTCGCGGCAAAGCGTCGGGTGGTGTATCGGGCAGCACGGGCGCTTGGTCTGACGGTGTTTGATCTGAATCCTCATCCGTCTCATCTGTGGTCGTACCGTCCTCGACGACAGTATCGCTCGGCGCGGTCGGGGCAGTGCCGCTGATGAAAAGCTCCGTTCTCCTTTCGGGGTCGTCGGCCGTAGCGAGCCCTCCGGTACGAGGATTGATCTCGGCCTGCTCTATGCCCTCGGGCATGGCCCAGTCGCCGTTCCATTCCGGATGATCTGAAAGCGCCCTGGCCATGAAATCTGCCCAGATGGGAAGCGCGGAGTCTGCTCCCGTGAGGCCCAACTGCGAGCCGTCATCAAAACCGACCCACACGACGCAGACCAGATTGGGCGTAAAGCCCGCGAACCAGCCGTCGCGCGAAGTTCCGGTCTTACCGGCTATCCCGACGCGGCCCGGTACGTTCTTGAAGCCGTGCGCGCCCAGCTTGGCAGCCGTCCCGCGATTGACCACGTCCTTCAGCATGGATGTCATCAAGTAGGCGACCTCCGGGCGCAGCACGTCGTTCTTCTGCCCGGCGGGCGCGGCGATGGTCGTCCCCGAGCCGGTCGTGACGCGATTGATGGCGACGGGCGTGGTGCGCGTCCCCGAGGCTGCGAAGGCTGTGTAAGCGGAAGCGATCTGTAAAGGCGTGGCCTCGCTCGCGCCCAGGGCCATCGCCGGATAAGCCTTGCGCACTTTCGGCAATCCGGCTTTGGCCGCCAGGTTCATCACGCGCCCGATGGTCACTTCCATAGCCACGTCCACCGTGACTACGTTGAGGCTTCTGACCAGGGCGTCGCGCAGCGTGACGGGCCCATTCGTGTAGGTGTCGCCGAAGTTGCCGGGCGAGTATTCCTGATTATCGAAGGTGAAGGTCTTGGGCTCGTCGCGGTAGATGGTGGCGGGCGTAATGACGCGCGGGATGGGGTCGTAAGCCGTGTTGAGGGCCGTCGCGTAGACGAAGGGCTTGAAGACGGAGCCGGGCTGGCGCATGGCGTCCGTGACGCGATTGAGCTGGCTCCGAGTGTAATCGCGCCCGCCGACCATTGCGACGATTTCGCCCGTGTGCGGGTTCATGGCGATGAGCGCAGCTTGCAGCGTGCCGGGCTCGACGCGCTTCGCGTAAAGCTTGTCGAGCGCGGCCAACTGCTTCGTCACGGCCGCATAGGCCGCGCGCTGCAAATCCATATCAATCGTCGTGTAGACGCGAAGGTGCTGCGCCGCTCCGGGGTCGCCGATGATCGAATCCAATTGGCCCTGTACGTAGTCGGCGAAATACGGCGCGTCCGAAGCGTCAACGCGCCCCTTGGTCGGCGCGACCTTGAGCGGCTCATTCTGTGCCTGCGCCGCTTCAAGCTGCGTGATCGCGCCCGTCTCGGACATTGACTGAAGCACCTGATTGCGACGGGCCGTCGCCGTCTCTATGTCCTTGTAAGGATTGTAGCGGTTCGGGCTGCGTATGATTCCGGCGAGGAAGGCAGACTCCGGCAGCGTCAGGGTCGTCACATCCTTGCCGAAATAGGCGTCGGCAGCTTCGCCGAAACCGTTGATCGAGAAGCCTGCCTGTTGGCCCAGGTACACCTCGTTACAGTAGAGCGCGAAAATCTCTTCCTTCGTCAGTCGCGTCTCGATGATGATGGACATGTAGGCTTCGGCGATCTTGCGACGCCACGTTCGCTCGGGCGAGAGCAGGAGGTTCTTGACGAGCTGCTGCGTGATGCTGGAGCCGCCCTGGCGCGCAATGGGCGAGTTCGGGTCTGCTTCGTAACGTCTGATGAGCGCGCGCAGGATGCCGCGAATGTTGACGCCGTAGTGATCGAAGAAGGAGCGGTCTTCTGTGACGGTGATGGCCTTGACTAGCTGCGGGGGCAGGTCTTTGAAGCCGACGACCTTTCGCTTGGAACGCTCGCTGCCGGTCACGGAGCTGATTAGCTCCGGCTCAAGCTGCGCCTTGTCGTAGCGCGCCCCGCCGTCCAAAAACTGTATCGCGGCAATCGATTTTCCGCCGCGCGCAAACTGTACGCGCAGGCGCGGGAAGGTCTGCTGCCCGTCGAGCGTGGCGTCCTTGCTGGGCTCTATGTCCACGGTCGCGCTCGTGAGAGCGAAGCGGCCGCGTGCGCTCTCGGCCTGCTGGTCTTTCGCCACGTAACCGGCCCGTTTCAGATAAGCGATCAGCTCATCCACGGAGATATTCTCGCCGACGCGCAGCTCTTTCGGCGCGGCGTAAATGCCTGCCGAGCGCGTAAAGACTTCTCCGTTGAGCAGGCGATCTATGCGGGTTGAGAAGACCCACCAGTAATAGCCGAGGATGCCTATGGTGATGGTGGTCAGGAAGACGAGAGCGACGACGACGGGCGGGCGAAAGATACGCTTGGCCCAACGCTTGAAGAAGCCCTGGCCGGGCTCTTCGTACTTGACTATGCGGGAGGGACGCCCGCCACGGGCGACCGGGGGCACACGATTTTCAGGTGGATGACGAACGGCCATCAGTTACTCAAGCCACTTACTCAAGCTCGCCGGCTGCTCCGGGCGCATTCTCTTTGCGGTCAATCTGCTCGCACGCCCTCTCTTTCCAGCGTATCTGTATTGATTGCACGCCGCCTCCCTGCGCCGGGCAGAGCGTCGTGACGGCAATCATGACATGCTCGTACTCGTGATAGAGGACGGACGAGCACGATAACTCGACGTTGGAGGACTTAATCAAGCGACCGCGTTTTGCATCCGGCGCAAGCTCGTCTACCAGCATGGCCGCATCGAAAGCCTTTATCACCTCGCCTGGCAGGTTGCCGACGAGCGCCTTCCGCACAGGCTCTACGCGAAGCTCGCAGGCGCGCTCCCCGTCTACGAATTTGACGGTCGCACGGACGCCCGTCAGCACAGTGTAGCGCTCGACCAGTATCGCTGAGGATTTGTGCGAGAGCGTCTCGGGTTTGCCGTAGCGGCTGTTAAGCTCGGAGCGCGTTTGCGCCTGGCTCGGAGCAGCGAAGGCTGAGAGCAGGAGCAGGACAGGCAGAGCTTTCAACAGCATGTCTCTCATCCTCACAATTATTCCTCCTCTCACGCGCCTCCGCCTACCGGCTAAAACTGTAAACCTAACGGCGCGGGCTGTCTACCTCCAATTGACACCTGCCCTGCTCTTTCGCTACCGTGGCCCTTTGTTCGCCTCCGGCCGGTTTGATGCAGCCTGTCCGACGAGAGTTCGATGCCACAGCCCGCGCGTCCCATCGCGAGACCACTGCTGCGCCTGCGCTATGCCCTGTTTGCGCTCGCCTGCGCGATAGCTTTTGGCACGCTGGGCTTTCACCTGATCGAAGGCTGGTCGCTCGGCGAGAGCCTGTACATGACCGTGCAGACGGTGACGACCGTCGGCTACGGCGACAAGCCGCCCCGGAGCGCGCACGGCCGGGCCTTCGCCACCATCTTCATGATTATAGGCGTCGGCACGGTCGCCTATGCTTTGTCGAGCACTGTGCAGAGCATAGTACAGTCTGAGATCATAGCCACGCTGGGAGAGCGGCGGCGTCATCGCGAGATGAGCAAATTGCAGAACCACTTTATCATCTGCGGAGTGGGCCGGGTGGGCCGCCGCATCATACGCGAGATGCAGCGCGCGGGCGTCCCCTTCGTCGCCATCGAGAACGATGCCAATAAGGTCGCAGACCTCCTGGAAGGGGGCACGCATGTCATCACGGGCGACGCGACGCTGGAAGAGACGCTGCGCGCGGCCGGTGTCGAGCGCGCGGCTGGCCTGGCGGCCTGTCTGCCCGACGACGCCGATAATGTTTACGTCGTCCTGACTGCGCGAGACCTGCGCCGAGACCTGCACATAGTCGCGCGCGCAGTCGAAGAGCAGGCCGAGCCGAAGCTGATTAAGGCCGGGGCCAATCGCGTCGTCGCCCCGACCATCATCGGCAGTCATCGCATGGCCCAGGCGCTCATCAAGCCCGCGCTCGCAGATTTTATGGACTCGATCACGGCCGAGAACCTAGACCTCGGCTTCGAGCAGCTTGAGGTTGATCCCGCTTCGCACTACGTCGGCCACAAGCTGCGCGACACGAACATTCGCTCGGAGCTGGATGTCGTCATCATCACGATTCGTCGTCGCAGCGGCGAGATGGTCTTCAATCCGTCGGGCGATGCGACCATCGAAGCGGGCGACGCGCTGATTGCCATCGGCCGCGCAGATTCGCTCACGGAGCTGAAACGCCAGGCGCGCGGCGCGAAGTCGTAAGAGCGCGCGGCGCGAAATAGAAAGTTATAGAGACTTGAGAACCATCGTCACAGGCGGCAGCGGTTATCTCGGCACGCACGTCCGCCGTTTCTTCAATGCCGACGATTTTTCGCGCCGCTCGCACCTGGACATCCTCAATCCGCATGACCTGGAGCTGGTCGCGGACTACGACGTGGTGATACACCTGGCCGCTCATCTGGACAAAGACCCCGAAGGGGCCGAGAGCTGCTTTCGCACGAATGCCGAAGGGACGGCCCAACTCGTTCGCCACATGCGCGCGGGCTCCGTCCTTATTTATGCTTCGACGAAGGATGTCTACGGCTCGCACGCCAACGCTTACGTGGAAGTACCGGAGTCGTGCAGCACTGCTTACTGCGGCCAGACGGCGCTTGAGTGGTCTAAGCTCCTGGGCGAGCACTACGTCAGCTACTACGCCAGACAGCGAGAGGTGCGCGCCTGCATCTTTCGCCTCTCGACGGTCTACGCGCGCCCGACCGAAGAGAACGAGCCGGGCTTTGTGACGCACTACGTCGAATCGGTCAAGCGCGGTTGGCCCATCGGGCTGCCTCTGGGCGGAGCGCCCGTGCGCGACATCCTGCACGTAGACGATTTCTCGCGCGCCTGCCGCGCCTTTATTGACTCAGACCGCTGGAGTGGCCTGTATAATCTCGGGGGCGGGCGCAAGCACGCCTTGAGCCTGCGCGAGATTGTCGAGAGGGTCGGGCGCATGATCGAGCGCGAGCCGGTGATTGACAGAGATGCCCGCGTCCCAGCGCCCGTGCCCGTCAACTACATCTCAGACGTGTCGCGCGTGCGCGGAGAACTGAACTGGGAGCCGGTGATCGGCGTCGAAGAAGGATTGCGCAGCCTGTTGTAAGAAGCCTGTTGTGAGAAGAGATTCGATTAAGCGAGAAGAGATCAGGCGCGTCGTCGTACGCGTGACGAACTGGGTTGGCGACGCTGTGCTGACCATCCCGGCGCTGCGCGAGCTGCGACGGTTGCTCCCCGAAGCCCACATCACGCTCGCGACGCGCTCCTGGGCCAGGGGGCTTTTCGCCGATGCGGATTTCGTGGACGAGCTGCTCGTCTATGATCGCGGGGCGCGTGACCTCGGGGCGGTCGTGCGACAGACGCGCGAGTGGCGCAGGCGTCGCTTTGACCTGGCGGTGCTTTTTCAGAACGCTTTCGAGGCAGCCTTGATCGCCCGCGCCGCAGGCGTTCCGCTCCGCCTCGGTTATGCGACCGACGGGCGGCGCGCGCTGCTGACGCACCCGCTCGCGGTTCCCCGCTGGCGCTCGGAGCGTCACGAGGTCTATTACTATCTCAACATCGTGGCCGAGCTGGAAAAGCTGCTTGACGGCGCATCCACTGTGGCCGAGCATGAGCCGCGCTTCGCGCTCAAGGTCTCCCCGGAGCGGCGCAGCGAGGCTCTTGAGTTGTTGCGCGCGGAAGGAGCGGTGGCGGGCGGCACTGCTCCGTTGGTCGCGCTCTGTCCCGGCTCGACCAACAGTCGCGCGAAGCGTTGGCCCGCCGAGCGCTACGCTGCGCTCGCAGACCTCTTGATCGAACGAATGGGCGCACAAGTGCTCCTCATAGGCTCGCGCGATGAGGAGGAAGTCTCGCGCGAGGTCGCAGCCCGGATGCGCTGTCGTGCCGTCATGCTCACTGGCCGCACGGAGCTTGCGCAGGCGGTCGCCGTCCTCAGCCTGGCGGACGTGCTCGTGACGAACGACACGGGCCCGGCCCACATCGCCGCCGCGCTTGAGCGGCCCACGCTCGTTATCTTTGGGCCAACCATCCCGACGACCACGCGCCCCTATTCGCCCCTGGCCGAGATCATCCGCCGCCCGCCCGATTGCGCGCCGTGCATGCTGCGCGATTGCCCGATTGACCATCGCTGCATGACGGCCATCACGGCGGAAGAGGTTTACGAGCGCACTGTCCGGCTGCTTGAGCGAACGAGGGCGGCCGAGGAGGTCTTAGGGTGAAACGTCCGGCAGTCTTCATGGATCGCGACGGAACGATCTCCGAGGAGGTCGGCTACGTCAATCATCCGGCGCGCTATCGGGTCTTTCCATACGCGGGCGAAGCAGTCAGGCTCCTGAACGAGGCCGGCTGGCTGGCAATCCTGGTGACGAACCAGGCCGGGGTGGCGCGCGGCTATTTTACGGAAGAGCTGATCGGCGCTGTGCACACGCTGCTGGAAGAAGGGCTCAGGCGCGAGCGGGCCCATCTGGACGCCATCTATTATTGCGCGCATCATCCGTCTGTCGGAGAGCCTCCCTATCGCTCCGATTGCGATTGCCGTAAGCCCCGGCCCGGCCTGATCGAGCGCGCCGCCAGTGATTTCGATATTGACCTTTCGCGAAGTTGGATGATCGGTGATCGCTACAGCGACGTGGAGCTGGCCCGCAACGCCGGGGTGCGCGCGGGCCTGGTGCTGAGCGGCTACGGGCGGGGCGAATGGGAGTACCAGCGCCAGACCTGGAAGAGCGAGCCCGATCTGGTTGCCGAAAATCTACTCGAAGCAGTACGAGCGATATTAAAAGAAGGATGAAGGCCGAGTGAATCTTGAGCAGGTCGAGCGGTTGAAGACCATCATCGGCCGCTTTGCCGAGCGGCGCGTCGTGGTCGTAGGCGATGCTGTGGCAGACCGTTTTCTCTACGGCGAGATCAGCCGCGTGTCGCGCGAAGCGCCCGTGCTCATCCTCCGTCACGAACGCACGGAGACGGTTCCGGGCGGCGCGGCCAATTGTGCAGCCAACCTGGCATCGCTCGGCGCAGAGGTCTCGCTCGTCGCAATCGTGGGCGAGGACGAAGCCGGCCGCGCGCTGCTCGACAAGCTCAGTGCTTCCGGCGTCCGCACCCGGAGCATTCTCTCTTCGCCCGGCGTGCAGACGACGACTAAGGTGCGGATACTGGCCGGGCAGCTACACTCTTCGCGCCAGCAGGTGATCCGCGTTGACTACGAAGGCGCGCCGCTTTCAGACGAAGGCTTGCGCGAGCGGTTGCGCGCAAGCCTCTCTGAGGAAGCCGCGACGGCCGACGCCCTGATTATCTCCGACTACAATTACGGCGTGGCCGACGCTGAGATGGCTGCGGCCGTGCGCGAGGCTGCGGGCGGACGCAACCTCCCCGTGCTGGTCGATTCACGCTTTCACCTGGACACCTTCAAAGGCTTCACTTCGGCGACGCCGAACGAAGACGAGTTCGAGCAGCTCTTGAGCCTGCATCACACTGGCCCGCTCGGCCTCGAAGCGGCAGGCAAAGGCTTGCGCGAGCGCCTCGGCTACCGCGCGCTGCTGATTACGCGCGGCCGTCACGGCATGATGCTCATAGAAGAGGGCGCGCCCTCGGCGCTGCACATAGAGGCCGTCGGCGCGCTTGAGCCCATTGACGGAACGGGCGCGGGCGATACTGTCATAGCCACCTACGCCCTCGCGCTTGCCTCGGGCGCGACCTTCGCGGAGGCGGCGCACCTGGCCAATCATGCCGGGGGCATCGTCGTCATGAAGCGGGGCACGGCCTCGGTCAACCGGGAAGAGCTGCTCTCTTCGGTTCTGCGCTGGGAACAGGGATAATCTGAGTATGAACGGCGACACACAAAACGGGGCGACGGCCGCCGCGCGCATTCTTGACCGGAACCGGCTGATCGCCCGCGTGGCTATTGCTCGCAGAAGCGGCGCGCGCATAGTCCTCGCCAACGGCTGCTTCGACATCCTGCACGTCGGGCACGTCCGCTACCTTGAGGGCGCAAGGGCGCTCGGCGACCTGCTCGTCGTCGCCATCAACTCCGACGCACAGGTGCGCGCGCTCAAAGGCTCTGGCCGTCCCCTCGTCCCCGAACGCGAGCGCGCAGAGATTATCGCCAGTTTGCGCCCCGTCGATTTCGTGACCATCTTCACGGAGCCGACCGTCGAGACGCTCCTGCGCGCCCTGAGACCCGAAGTTCATGCTAAGGGAACAGACTACACCGAGGACTCTGTTCCCGAACGCGATGTGGTACGATCATACGGCGGTCGCGTGGCCATCGTCGGCGACCCCAAAGATCACTCCACCTCCGAGATGATCTCGCAGTTGGGCGAGAGGGACTCCTGAGAAGGGTTAAGTTTTTCACATGAGCGCGAAGATTAAAGGCCGTTTTCTGCGGCGCGTGGGTGTGACGGGAAGCTTCGCCCCGCTCTTGATCCTGAGCGCGGCTTTTATGATGGGCGTCACGGGCGTCATGGGGCAGACCGCCCGGAAGAGCGCCACTGTGCCGAAGGGTGCGGCGCAGAGGTTTGACCCGGAGGGAGAGTTCAACGTCGAAGGCAGGCTGCCGCGAGCCCTCTCAGAGATCAGCACCATTCAACTCCTGCGCGACGCCAGGCGAAGCTTCCAGAACCCGCACTCCGGCCTCTACACGAACAGGGGCGTGACCTACAGGTTCAAGACTGTGAGCGTGGCGCGCGAGCGTTTTACCTTCACGACCGTGGCCCTGGACGGCACGAGCTACAGCTTCTCGGGGCGGTTCCTGCGCGGCGGCGTCTTCGCCGAGCTGGACTCCGATCAATGGGGGAAAATCATCCTCGAAGGCCAGCTCACCAAACTCAAAGCCGGGCGCAAGGCGGCCTCGGCCAACCTGAAGTTCAGCTATTTCGGAGGAACCTAAAGGCAGTGACGAGTGACGAGTGACAAGTGACGAGCCTGAACAGAGCTTTTCTCTTGTCACTCGTCACTCGTCACTCGCCACTGCTTTTATGCGGATTCTGATTGTCAAACTGGGCAGCATAGGCGACATAGTCCACACGCTTCCGGCCCTGGCGGCGATGCGTCGGGAGCTTCCGCGCGCGGAAATCTCTTGGGTGGTCGAGCGGCGCGCGGCCGAGATTCTGAGAGACAACCCGTTCGTGGATAGTCTCATCGAAGTCGACACGAAGGCTATGAGGCGCTGGCCGATGTCTGGGGAGACGCTGCTGGCACCGCGTCAGCAGTTACGTCGTCTACGCGCCTCATCCTTCGATCTCGCACTCGATTTTCAGGGACTTCTTAAATCTGCCGCCATCAGTAGGCTGTCGGGCGCTCGTCGCACCTACGGCTTTTCTCGTCATGCCCTGCGCGAGCCCGCAAGCCGCTTTCTGCTCTCGAAAACCATTCACGTTCCGCCCCGCACACACGTCATCCATAAAAATCTGCTGCTCGCAAGCGGGGCCCTCGGGATTAAAGTCCCTGGCCGTGCGGAGGAGTTGCTGTTTCCAATAGCCGCCGGGGCCGAGCATGAGAGGGAAGCTGAAGAGGCTGCTCAGGGTTTTGAGGCGGGATACGCGATCTTGAATCCGGGCGGCGGGTGGGCGACGAAGCTTTGGAGCGCCGAGCGTTTCGGCGCGCTCGCCGACGAGTTGTGGACTCGTCAGGGCCTCGGCTCTCTCGTCACTTACGGGCCGGGCGAGCTTGAGCTGGCCGAGCGCGTCGTGGCATCCAGTCGCTCTGCTGAGACACGCGCCGCCAGTCTCTCGCTCAAAGGCTTTTACGCGCTGGCGCGGCGGGCACGGGTCTACGTGGGCGGCGACACTGGGCCGACTCATTTGGCCGTCGCGGCGGGCACGCCTGTCGTCGGGCTCTTCGGGCCGACCGAGTGGTGGCGAAACGGCAGCCCGCGCCCCGCAGACATCTGCGTCGAGCGCACGGACATAGGCTGTCGCACCGATTGCCACAAGCGCTCCTGCTCGCAATGGGTCTGCATGGACATAGAGGTGGAGCGCGTGGCCCTGGCGGTCTCGGAGCGGTTGCAGAGGGCCGGAAAGGTCTTGGAGACGGGCGTTGTCGCGTAGGGGCGGAACATGGGTGCAGCGTTGGAGAGTGCCGCTCGGGTTTCTGTGCGGCGCGCTCTTCGTCATCTTCGCGCGGCCTCGGCCTTTGACGCTCGCCGTGGGCGGCGTGATCGCGCTCCTCGGCCTGGGAGTGCGCGCCTGGGCCGCCGGGCACATACGCAAGAACGCAGAGCTTGCTGTCTCGGGCCCTTACGCCTACACGCGCAACCCGCTCTACCTGGGAAGCTTTCTCCTGGGCTTAGGATTTACGGTCGCTTCGGGCCAACCGCTCCTCGGCCTGCTGTTTGCGGCGCTCTTCCTGGGCATCTATTTGCCGGTCATGCGCGTCGAAGCAGCGACGCTCGCCCACCTTTTCGGCGAGGATTACAGGCGCTATTCAAGCGCAGTCCCCCTTTTTCTTCCGCGTCTCGCGCCCTACAGGGCAGAGGGTGTGCGCGGGGCCAAGTTCGATGCGAGCTTGTACCTGCGTTATCGAGAGTATCGCGCGGCGCTGGGGCTGCTCGTCGCCTGGAGCCTCTTGGCCCTGAAAGCGGTTTTTGTCAGATGAGTTTTGCGATGTATCGTCGGAAGTTCCTGTGCTGCGCAGTTCTGTTGATGCTCTGCTCGCTCGCGCCTGTGGGCGCTCTGGCAGTGAGCGAGAGTAACCGGGTGGAGATAACGCCGAACCTGCCTTTCGCGTCCGGCGAAGAGCTGGTCTACGAAGGCGAGTTCACAAAGGCCCTGCTGCGCGGCATAGACATCGCCGACCTGCGCTTTACGGCCGCGCTTGAGCCTGCCGCCGCGCGCGCTTCTGGAGCTTCCGCTTCGGGCGTTTCCGCAGGGGCCGGGACGGGACGGAGCCTGCGCCTGACCGTCGATGCCGTCTCGAAGGGTCTGCTGCGCAAGCTCTTCGGCGTCCGCTTTCACCAGCACATTGAATCCCTGGTTGACCCTGGCTCTTTCGCCGTCCTGCAAACGACCAAGCTGGACGAGCAGGGCGAGCGTCGCCGTACGAGCGAGGCTGTCTTTGATCGGACGGCGGGCAAGGTCGTGTGGACGGAACGCGACCCGAACAATCCACAGCGCGAGCCGCGCGTCATCTCCTCTCCATTCACGGGCACGGTGCAAGACTTGGCCTCAGTCTTCTACTTCCTGCGCACACAGCCGCTCGCGCTCGGCCAGAGCATGGAGGTTACAGTCAGCGATTCGGGCCGCGTCTATCGCGTGCCGCACAAGGTCACTGAGAGAAAGAAGATGAAGACGGTCGTCGGAGAAGTCTCTGTGCTCAAGGTCGAGCCGGAAATCTTCGGCGAAGGGCGACTCTTGCAGGGCCGGGGCAAGATGTACATCTGGTTCACGGACGACGCGCGCCGCATCCCAGTCCGCGCCCATATCAGTAACGAGATGGGCACGCTCGACATCAAGCTCAAGAGCATCAAGCTTGGCCCAAAGAGCTAGCCTCTCATCTCATGTCGAGCGCAACCGAGCACACGCCTCTCATCATCGGCCATAGAGGGGCCGCCGCGTGTGCGCCCGAGAACACCCTGGTCTCTTTTGAGCGGGCCATCCTTGACGGCGCGGACGGCATTGAGTTCGACGTGCGGCTGGCGCGCGACGGCGCGGCGGTCGTCATCCATGACGCGACGCTGAAGCGCACCGGGCGCAGACCTGACGAGGTCTCTGCGCTCTCTTCAGAGGAGTTGAGCCGCATGGATGTCGGCACATGGTTCAACCTGCGCCATCCGTCCTCTGCCCGGCGAGAGTACGCGGAAGCCTGTGTGCCCACGCTCGCGGAGGTTTTCGAGCGGTTCGGCCGGGGGCGCTGCCTGCTCTACGTCGAAATGAAATGTGGGCCCAATGAAAGCCGCGCGCTGGCGGCGGAGGTCGCCCGGCAAGTGCGTCAACACTCCCTTCATGATTCTGTGGTGGCCGAAAGCTTCTATCTTGACGCGATTGCCGAGATCAAGCGCGTGGATGCTTCCATACGCACGGCCGCGCTCTTCGAGCCCACGCGCACGCGCCCCTTCCCTTCCATCCGAAAGATGATCGAGCGCGCGCACGCTTGCCGCGCAGATGAGCTGGCGCTGCACCGTTTGCTCGCGACCGGTCGCAGCGTCGAGGCGGCGCGCGAGGCCGGCCTGCGTGTGGTCGTGTGGACGGTTGATAATCCCGCCTGGGTGCGGCGCGCTGTGAGCTTCCGTATGCACGGCCTCATCACGAACGATCCGGCCCGCATGCGCCCTTCCGCTCAGCTCCGTGAGACGCTCAGCGGTTGAGCGCGCGGCGCTCGTTCGCGTACATTCATCCGTCAATGAGCCAACGTCCATTGCAGTCCGACAGGGTCTTTCTGCGCCCTCAATACGCGATCTTTTACCGGCACACCCGGCGCATGCGCTGGCAGACCGAAGGCCGCGCCGAATACACGACGCTCTTTCTGCTCGGCGGTCGAGCCCGTTACGACCTGAGCGGGAGCACGGGCGAGCTTGACGCAGAAGGCGCGCTGCTCCTAGACCCCGGTCGAGTGGCGAAAGTGGCCGGTGGGCCCACGCCCTATATGACGCTCTCGCTCGCGCCCTCTTACGTGCTCGATTGCGCTGCGCGTATGCGCCGCCTGAGCGCGACGACGAGCGTGACGTTTCGCGCAAGCCTGGTCGGAGGTGATCGTCGCCTCTCAAGGCTCGCGCGCGACCTGGCCGACGAATTGACTGCGGACGAGCCGGGGCAGGAGGTGGTCATGGCCGCCCTCGTAGAGCAGTTGCTCGTCCACCTGCTCAGGCATCATGCGAACGTGCGCCGCTCGGACGAGCTTGAGCTGTCACGCGTCGGACTGGTGGACAGGCGCATACGCCGCGCCGTGGAGCTCATGCACGCTCACATGGATCGCGACCTGCCGCTTGAAGAGATAGCCGCAGCCGCCTATCTTTCTCCCTTCCACTTCGCGCGTCTCTTTAAGAAGCTGACGGGCGCATCGCCGCACGCTTACCTGGCGACGCTGCGCGTCGAGCGGGCCCAAACCCTGTTGGCCCAAACAGACCTCTCGATAGCGGAGGTCAGCGCCCGCGTCGGCTACAGCAGCTCCAGCCACTTCACCAAAGCCTTTCGCCGGGCCAAGGGGCTCACCCCCACGGCCTTCCGCTCAGCTCTCGTCAAAGCCTAGAAGCCGGTAGAGAAATGAACAGGATGGACAGGATAAAAAGAGAGAGCGTTCTTGCTTCATCTCTTCTTCTTTATCCTGGCAATCTCTGTCCATCCTGTTCATTGCTTTATTTCAGACTCTAGACTTCGACCTGGAAGAAAGCTAATATGTGTCTTGAGCCTCCGTTATAATATGTGACTGATGCTTGAAGAGCGCGCTAGCGGGGCGTTCTTTTTCTGGGATGGATCGGCGCACTCGGCAGCAGTTGGCCAACAGCTCTAGTTCGACGTTTTCATAATGCGATAGGTGGATACTACTCTTGATCAAAGGGAATAATGGCAAGGGGAATAATGGCGAGTCGGCCGGCAGATCGTTTCCAAGCGTCGCCAGTGACGTGAGGCTCGCAGAGCTAGTACCGCTTTCGGATTGGAGCGGCATGGAAGAGTCAGAGCATTTCGTCCAGTTCTACGAGACCGACAAATTCCTGCTCGACTCGCTGAGCGGCTTCATCGGGACGGGGCTCAGAGAGGGCGACGGCTGCATAGTTCTGGCCACGGGCGCGCACTTGAAGGAGCTTGAAGATCGCCTGACCTTTGACGGCTTAGACCTGGAAGCGGCGGGCGCGGCGGGACAGTATGTCTCGCTGGAAGCTTCCGGAGCCCTCTCGCGTTTTATGATCGACGGCCTGCCCGAGCCCGCGCGCTTCGGCGAGTTTGTCGGCCCGCTGCTCGCGCAGGCCCTAGAGGGCAGGCGGCGCGTGCGAGTCTTCGGCGAGATGGTCATGCTGCTCTGGTCAGAGGGAAACCAGGAGGCAGCCTTTCGTCTCGAAAAACTCTGGAACGACTTGCACAGGACTCGTCCCTTCCAGCTCTTCTGCGCATATCCTCTCAACGGCTTTGACACAGCGGGTCACGCAGAGCCGCTACAGGGCGTCTGCTCGACGCACTCGCGCGTGATTCCGGCCGAGAGCTACACGGCGCTCATCAGCCCCGAAGATCGCCTGCGCGCGATCATTCAGCTTCAACAGCAGGCCCGCTTGCTTCAGGCCGAAGTCTGCGAGCGCAAGGAGGCCGAACGGGCTCTGCGCGGGGTCACAGAGGCGTTGGAAGTCCAGGTCGAAGACCTGCGCCGCCTGCACGAGATGAGCGTGGGCCTGACCAGCACGCTCGATGTCGCAGAGGTGCTCGAAGAGGTCTTGCGCGCGGCTATGGCCGTACAGGGCACAGAGATGGGCCTGCTCTCTTTGTGCGAGGCGGGCCGCGACGGGCTCACCCTCAAAGTCCATAGCGGCTTCGACGAGGCTTTCCTCAAAGAGATGAATTTCATTCCGCCCGGCGCTGGCTCTTGCGGGACATGCTATGAGCAGCGACGACGCGTGGTGGTCGAAGACGTGGACAGAGACCCGGTCTTTGACGCTTACAGAGAGGCTGCGCAGCGGGCCGGGGTGAGAGCCTGTCACAGCACTCCGCTCATCTCGCGCCGTGGCCACATCATCGGCGTGCTCTCGGTTCATTTCCGCCACCCGCGTCGCCCGCAGGAGCGCGAGCTGCGCTTGATGGACTTATACGCGCAGATGGCCGCAGACATTATCGAGAACGCGCAGCTTCACCAGCAGGTACAGCAGAAGCTTGAAGAGCGCGAACAGCTCCTCGCCAGAGAGCAGCTCGCGCGTGCCGAAGCGGAAAGCGCCAACCGGTTGAAGGACGAGTTTCTGGCCACTGCCTCGCATGAGCTGCGCACGCCGCTGACGGCCATTATCGGCTGGTCTCACATGCTGCAAGAGGGCAAGCCGGACGAGGCGACCTTAGCCCACGGCCTTGAGACCATCGAGCGCAACGCTAAGGCGCAGGCCCAGCTTGTCGAAGACATACTCGATGTCTCGCGCGTCATCACCGGCAAGCTGCGCTTGAGCGTCGGCTCCGTTGACATGGCGGCAGTCATCAACGCCGCCATAGACGCCGTCCAACTGGCAGCCGATTCAAAATGCATTCAACTGGCGGTCACGCTAGACCCTTCGGCCCGCCACCTCTCGGGCGACGCCGGGCGCTTGCAGCAGGTTATCTGGAACCTGCTCTCGAACGCCATCAAGTTCACGCCCAAGGGCGGGCGCATAGAGGTGCGATTGGAGCGCGCCGCAGACCGTCAGGTGCAAATTCGCGTCACGGACACGGGCGAAGGCATCGCGCCCGAGTTCCTTCCCTTCATCTTCGACCGCTTCAGCCAGGGCGACCCGTCCAGCACGCGCCGTCACGGCGGTCTCGGCCTCGGCCTCGCAATCGTGCGTCACTTAGTAGAGCTTCACGGCGGCACAGTCCGCGCCGATAGCCCCGGCTGTGGACACGGCTCGACCTTCACCATTCAACTTCCCCTGGCGACGCCCGCCGAACGCCCGAAAGGTCGGCCCCCGGAGGTGGAAAGATCGTCGGCGAAGGAAACGGAGACGCGCCCCGAGCGCACGCAATCCCTCGACGGCGTGCGCGTCCTGCTCGTTGACGACGACCAGGACACTCTCAACATGCTGGCAGTCATCCTGAGCGAGTACGGGGCTGCGCTGCACACGGCGTCTACTGCCGCCGCAGCTCTCGAAGTGCTCAGGTGGTACGAGCCGGACGTGCTCGTCTCAGACCTGGCTATGCCGGACGAGGACGGCTACTCGCTCATCAACAAGGTCAGGGCTTTAGAGGCCAAAGGCTCACGGCAGATTCCGGCCGTCGCCTTGACCGCCTACGTCCGCGTAGAAGACCGCGCCCGCGCCCTCTCCGCAGGCTTCAACATGTTCGTCCCCAAGCCGGTCGAGCCAGCAGAGCTAATCACATCTATCCTCAGCCTGGTCGAACCTGTAACAACCAAATGCTCCTAAAAGCAAAGCAAGGCCGCCACGACTCCCAAACGCGGCGGCCCTGCTCCGCACAGCCCACTCCGTAAATATTCTCGCCTTCACGCTCTCCCTTTTCCGCAAATGTGAACTTCGCGCACCGTTTTCAGCAAGCGAGCGACGATATTAAGCAAGATTTGCCGGGCGCTCTGTGGCGGCGTTCTGTATCATCACGGGTACTAAATTTTGCGGAGGAAGAGGAAAGATTATGGCGATTGAAAAGGGCGCGGAGATTGCCCCGGCGAAAGGCAAGTTGGGAGTGTTGCTAGTGGGCTTGGGCGCAGTCAGCACGACGTTCATCGCGGGCGTCGAAGCGATCAAGAAAGGCATTGCGGAGCCAATCGGCAGTCTCACGCAGATGGGCACTATACGCCTGGGCAAGCGGACGGAGAATCGCGTGCCTCTCATCAAGGATTTCGTGCCGCTCGCGGGCCTGGATGATCTGGTCTTCGGCGCTTGGGACATCTTCGGTGATTCGGCCTACGAGGCGGCGATGCACGCGGGCGTGCTCGAAAAAGAGCTGCTCGCGCAGATCAAGACTCCGTTGCAGAAGATCAAGCCGATGCGCGCAGTCTTCGACCAGCATTATGTCAAGCGATTGAACGGCACCAACGTCAAAGAGGGCGCGAACAAGATGGAGCTGGCCGAACAGCTCATCGAAGAGATAGCGGAGTTCAAGCGCCGCAATAAGTGCTCGCGGCTGGTGATGATCTGGGCCGCTTCGACCGAGATATTTTTAAAGCAGCACGCCGTTCATAAAACCCTCAACTCTTTCGAGCAGGCCATGCGCGATAATCACAAGGCGATTGCGCCCTCCATGATCTACGCCTACGCCGCTCTGAAATCCGGAGTGCCCTTCGCCAACGGAGCGCCGAATCTGACCGTGGACATCCCGGCCCTCATGCAACTGGCCGAGCAGAATAACCTGGCCATCTGCGGTAAGGACTTCAAGACCGGGCAGACCTTGATGAAGACCATCATCGCGCCGGGGCTGAAGTCGCGCATGCTGGGCCTGCACGGCTGGTATTCGACCAACATCCTGGGCAACCGCGACGGCGAGGTCTTAGACGACCCGGACTCCTTCAAGACCAAGGAAGAGTCCAAGCTCTCAGTCCTCGAATACATCCTGCAACCCGAAGTCTACCCGGCGCTTTATAAGGATTTCTCGCACGTCGTCAGGATCAATTACTATCCGCCGCGCGGCGACAACAAAGAGGGATGGGATAACATAGACATCTTCGGCTGGCTGGGCTACCCGATGCAGATCAAGATTGATTTCCTCTGCCGCGACTCGATCCTGGCCGCGCCGATTGTCCTAGACCTGGCGCTCTTCCTGGACTTGGCCCAGCGCGTCGGGATGCGCGGCGTGCAGGAGTGGCTCTCCTTCTACTTCAAATCGCCGCAGACAGCGCCCGGCCTCTATCCAGAGCATGACATCTTCATTCAGTTGATGAAGCTCAAGAACACCTTGCGCCACCTGCGCGGCGAAGACCTCATCACGCATCTGGGCCTGGAGTATTACGACTAGCGGCAAAGGCTCCTGGGCCAAAGCTTGCCGAGCAGAGGGCGCGTCCGTTAAAGGGCGCGCCCTCTGCCGTTTCTCCTCCGGCCCGTCGCACAGCCGCCTGGAAGTGAGAAAATTTTCTAACGAATTGGTTGAGAAGTGTAACGTTTAGGTGCATGAGGGCGGCCCTCGGAGCCTTCCAAAATTCCATTTATTGTCAGCAAACTATGACATGATTTGTCAGTCGCGCACTGGGGCTGGGCCCACGCCAAAAAAATTTTGAAGACTCTTCACGAATATTTTGTGGTGACAATTGCTCCAATGTCGTATATATAGCGTCTGTCATTCTTGAGGGCGGCCGTGGGCCCTAAAGCCTTGAGCAAACTCGTCCGCCCGAAACGCATCCAAAGAGCTAGCGGTTCGTTCCTTGCATAGATGGAAGAGGGGTGCTCGGCCGGGAGGGGCCGGAATCGGCCACCGTGGACTGAATTCCACAAGGCCCCGCAGAGCCCGAAGCACCATTGCCCAGATCACTAATGCGAGGAGGGCCGACATGATTGCTGAAATGGAAAAACAGAACGACACAATAATGGACAGGGTCTTCCTCGACCCCGAGCAAAAGAGTCCCCGCGCTCTCGAATTTGAAGAGAAGCTTTCGAGCCGCATCGTCGGCCAGGAGCGCGCAGTGCGCCGCATGAGCGGCCTCTACCAGATTTTCCTGGCCGGGATGAACCCGCCGTCGCGCCCCGTCGGCACGATGCTCTTCCTGGGCCCAACGGGCTCCGGCAAGACGCGCGTCATAGAGGCTGCGGCCGAGGTGCTCTTCGGTGATCCGAACGCGGTCGTCAAGATCGACTGCGCAGAGTTCCAGCACTCACACGAGATAGCCAAGCTGATCGGCTCGCCTCCGGGATACCTGGGCCATCGCGAGACCTCTCCGATGCTGACGCAGGAGAACCTCGACCGGATGCACACGGAAGAGACTAAGCTCTCGCTCGTCCTCTTCGACGAGATAGAGAAGGCTTCGGACTCTTTGTGGCAACTGCTCCTGGGCATTCTGGACAAGGCGACGCTGACGCTCGGCGATAATCGTCGCGTCGATTTCTCACGCTCGATGGTCATCATGACCTCGAACCTGGGTGCGCGCGAGATGTCCGAGCTGATCTCGGGCGGCATCGGGTTTGCTCCCGGCAAGGGCGCGAAGAACCCTAACGATTCGGAAGTTGACCAGAAGATTTATCGCACGGCGGTCGAAGCTGCGCGGCGCAAGTTCTCGCCCGAGTTCATGAACCGCATAGACAAGGTGGTGGTCTTCCGCTCTTTGAAGGAGCATCACCTGCGCCAGATTCTTGACCTCGAATTGCAGGCCGTGCAGGATCGCATCATGATGTCTGCGGGGACGAAGTTCGTCTTCCAGTGCTCGGAACAAGCCAAAGACATGCTCCTGCGCGAAGGCATAGACTTCAAGTACGGAGCACGCCACCTGAAGCGGGCCATCGAACGCTTCCTCGTCTACCCGCTCTCGAACCTGGTCGCGACCGATCAGGTGGGCCTCGGCGACCTGGTCAACGTTGACCTGGACGAAGTGACTGGCAAGCTCATCTTCTCCAAGCGCAGCGGCGGCGCTCTGATTCATGAGCCGTCAGAGGAGAGAGAAGAACCTGACGAGGAGCGCACCAAGTCCGGCGGCGTTGCCCTCCCCATCCCGGCGCAGACTAAGGTCGCGCGCAAAGGGCAGGGACGCGGCGAGAAGTCTGAAAGCTAAATCAGCATCGCTCTTGCGAACAAGAATAAGAGCTGAGCCTTTCACGCAGGGCTCAGCTCTTTTCGTTTGCCGCGTTCGATCGGTCTCAGGCCGGGCGCGTCGCTTCGGCAGGCGCTATCCTGAGCAAAGCCTCGTAGGCGAGGCGCGAAAGATAAGGGTCGCGCGCCGTCAGGACACCTCTGAGGGCAGGGATGGCCGCGGGGTCAGCTATCAGGCCGAGCGCGCGTGCCGCCTCGCGCCTGACATCGTCGCCCGAGCCTTCATCAGAGAGAGTTGAGATGAGCGCGGGCACGCCCACGCGACTGCCTATCTGCCCGAGCGAGCGCGCTGCGGCACGGCGTACGAACTCGTTCTCGGGCTCCTTGCTTCGCCTGACCTTGCTCAGGAGCCCTGAGCCTCGGACGCGGCGGCTGAGGCTGTCGGAGAGCGGCGCGGCAGCCGTCTCGTCGCCGAGTTGGCCCAAAGCGACCGCCGCCGCCGCGCGCACGCTGCTCTCCTTATCGTTCAGGAGAAGGGCTATGAGAGGCTGGACACCGGCGCGGCTGCGCGTCTCTCCGATGGCGTAAGCCGTTTCCCGTCGCACGAACTCATCCCTGTCCTGTAGCAAGGCGAGCAGTGCGCTTGCGGCCTCTTCGCCGGGAAGCGAGAGAACTGCGCGGGCGGCCGTGGCGCGCACGATCACAGAATCGTCGCTCAAGGCTCGGACGGCTGCGCGCGAGCTTTCCGCACGCTTCATCGAGCCCAAACGCATCACGGCGTCGCGTCGCTCTTCCTCGTCGGAAGAGGAGAGGCGTCGGCGCTCGCGTTCTATCTTTCGCTGCAAGGGAGTCAGCGCGCCTGAAGACTGTCCGGGGCCTTGTTGGGCCCAAATACCAGAGGCCAGGGTGGCGAGCAATAAAAGAGCTGCCGCCAGCGCGCCTGCCGAACGAAGGAGCATGTGCGCTGAAGGGCCCACCTGTCTGGGACGCGTGTGTAAGATCATCAAGGGTTTCAGGCGCGGGCTGCCGTGGTCGGCCACAGCGCCGCGCGCCGCTCGGCTCTGCGGCGAACAGCTTCCCACTCGAAAGCCTGCCGCGCCCGCCTGTTCTCGTGAGCGTCGGCCAGAAGGGCTATCAGCTCGTCTTCCCATGTGCCGGGCAGAGCCGTCGCGCGGCGCATAGATTCCATGATCGAAATGTAATCCAGGACTTCCCCGACTTCCGAATCACTGAGCGAGTCGAGTTTGAGGGCGAGGCGCTGGCGTTCTGTTAATCGCTTGGCCATCTCTTGGGTGCTCCTCTCTCAAGTAGTGCAGAGGGCTGACGGCCAGGCACATGCTCGTCAGTTGCCCGCCAACTGACTGAAGCGACGTTCAGGAGGCCGTCGCCGGATTGTATTCAGGTGCGAAGAACGACGCTTTCCGTTTATCAAGAGCGTTTGCTTGGGTCTCCGTCTCAGAATCAGGTTACGGGTCGCGGCCGCAAGAGAGCTGGTTGCCCTCGCGCGGCCCAAAGTTTTACCGCTCACGACGCGCTCGTGGATTGCAGCGCAATATACACCAGGGGGCTTTTCTCTAGCAAGAAAGTTCCGGCCGCCGCGCGGCGAGGCCGCCCCGGTCACAGGAGCAGCCCTTTTATCTTCAATCGTCGAGGCCGATGATGCGCGCTTTGATATGATCTTCGCGGATTTCGAGCAGGCCGACCGAGCGCGGCAGGTTGAATCGTTTGGGCCCAGCGCCGCCGGGATTGAAGAGGAGCGTGCCGCGCCATGACTCTGAATAGCCCTGGTGGCTGTGGCCGAAGACCACAGCGTCGGGCATGCGTTGTTCGATCAGGCGCTTCTGCGCCTCGCTCATCTTCTGGACGGTCGCGAACTGGTGACGCACGAAGAAGGTGCGCCCGCCGATGACGGCCAGGCGCTCTAAAGGGAAACAGATGTCTGCGCGATCTGTGTTGCCGCGCACGGCTATGACGGGCGCGACCTCCTCCAAGCGCCAGATCAGTTCTTCGTCGCCGATGTCTCCGGCATGAATGATGCGGTGAACGCCTGAGAAAAGCTTGAAAACCTTTTCGTCAAGTTTGCCGTGCGTGTCCGAGATGACGCCGATGAGCAATGGAGAGGTGCTACGGCTCATCACGGGTCTATCTTGGCGGCGATGGTGTGCATCGTGTCTACTATGAGCACGGCAATCGGCGGGTATAAAAGCAGGTCTGGGATGAGCAGCGTCGCCGGTGGATAGAGCAGCAGCTCAGAGCGCACTTGCTGGCGGAAGAAGTAGCCCAGGTCGCCGATGAAGAACTCTGCGTGCGCTCCTATGTAGAGACCTGCACCGAGGCTTGCCAGGTAGCCGATGAAGAGGAAACCGTAGGCGGTCAGGCGCGTAAACGGCTGCTCGGGCTTCTCGTACTCGCGCATGATCGAATCGTGTATCTGCTGCGGGCGATAAGTGTAGCGCGCAAAGTATTCGCGAAGGCGCGTGACCAGATGCCAGATGCCGATCAGAGAGAGCGTAATGACTGTGGCGCGCCCCATCCAGCTATCGAAGATGTGCCAGAAATGGGGCCTCAGCATGGCTACGAAGAAGGTCGAGAGAAAGAGCGAGACGGTCGTAAAAACAGCCTTCTTGAAGATGTCCTCGTCGCGCCGCTCCTGCTCCAAAACTAGATCGACGGCCCTGTCCCAGCGCGCCTGCACGGCCGCCTTGCGCATGCGCTGCGCGTGTATGTTGTTCGACTCGAAGACCGAGCCGCTGCTCCCGTTAGCTCCCTGTTTGTCCAACTGAGAGTCGTAGAAGGCTCGCTCCTGCGGGTCGCTCAGGGTTCTGTAGGCGAGGGCCAGCAGCGCAAACTCGCGCGCCGCCGTCTCCGAGCCGCCGTTCACGTCCGGATGGCTTTTGCGCGCAAGTCTGCGGTAAGCCGATTTGATCTCGGCCCCCGAAGCCGTCCGCTTAATGCCTAAAGTCTGATAGTAATCAACCACCGCGCTTTGCTCTAACTCCTACCGGAAAGCGAGCGATTGTGTCACCCGAATTTTCTGCGTGTCCGGGCAGGGAGGGTTCGCCCGTTTCGACGACACAATATAACACGAAGCGGGCAAATTCGTCTCGCCCCTCGCGGGGCTCTGATGAATACTGGGGAGGGAGAGTTTTGAGAAGCTGAGGAGGAGCCAAAGGGCGGCGCTGCTGCCTCGATGCGACCGTCGAGGGGGGCGAGGACAATTTTGTGAGTGGCGAACTCACCCTTTGGCTCTTGCTGATTGTTAGCAAGGAGCATGCCAGCCCGAGCATGACACGAATTCATAGAAGATTTGTGTAGACTTTGTGCAGGGCTCCCCTTTGGTGTCTACAAATGAGCACACTTGTGTCTACAATTAAGGACACTGGCGGCGCGGGAAAAAGAGAAAAGGAAGGATGAAAAGCATGCTCTTCATCCTTCCTTTCAGCCTTTTCCCTTCGCCCTAAGAGCTTTTCCCGCCCTCTTTGGATTGGGCGCGGGTCGCTCGATCCACGATATTGAGCAGGGTGCGGACGGCTATCCCCGTAGGGCCTTTCGCGCGGTAGGGTTTGGCCTCATCGCCCCAGGCAGTGCCGGCAATATCCAGGTGGGCCCACGAGACGCCTTCTGCGAACTCTTTGAGGAACGCGGCGGCGGTGATGGTTCCGGCCTTGCGCCCGCCGACGTTCTTGATGTCTGCTATGTCGGACTTGATCTGCTTGGTGTACTCCTTGTCTAGGGGTAGCTGCCAGAACTTCTCGCCGACTTCCCTGCCGGCCGCGATGATCTCGTCGATTAACTGCTGGTCTGTGCCGAGCACGGCCGTGTTGACATCGCCGAGAGCTATCGAGACAGCGCCCGTCAGCGTCGCCATGTCTATGATGCGCTTTGCGCCGAGCTTCTTCGCATAGCAGATGGCGTCGGAGAGGATGAGGCGGCCTTCGGCGTCAGTGTTGATGACTTCGATGGTCTTGCCGGACATGGCGCGCACCACGTCGCCCGGCTTGGTGGCTTTACCAGAGGGGAGATTTTCCGAGGCCGGAACGACGCCGAGCACAGGCATCGGCGGCTTCAGTTGGGCTATGGCGCGCATGGCTCCGAGGACTGTGGCCCCGCCCGTCATGTCGTACTTCATCAGCTCCATGTTCTCGCCGGGCTTCAAGGAGATGCCGCCAGAATCGAAAGTGATGCCCTTGCCGACGAAGGCCAGCAGGTCGCCGTCCGACTGTTCGCCTCCGGCCTCGCCGCCGACGGCGCGCGGACTGTATTTCAGGATGATGAGCTTGGCCGGTTCCTCCGAGCCGCGCGAGACGCTGAGCAGAGCGCCCATGCCTTCCTGCTCCATGCGCGCCTCGTCGAGCACGTCAACGCTCAGTCCGAACTCCGTCGCTATCTCACGCGCGCGCTCGGCCATGTCAGTCGGCGTCAGGTACGCGCCCGGCTCGTTCGCCATGTCGCGCGTGAAGTTGACGGACTCGCCGACGATGCGGCCACGCTCAGCGGCGCGCGAGATGGCTTCCGCGTCCGCGCCTTCGACGATGATCGTGAGCCGCTCGATGGTGCGCTCTTCCTTCTCCACCGTGCGGTATTTGTCCGGCTCAAACAGTCCCATCACAGCGCCTTCGGCGGCGGCGGCGACAGCCTTTTCCGTGTCGCCTTCGGCGCGCGGGAGAAGGGCTGCCGTCTTGACGTTCTTGCTGCGCAGGAAGCGCGCGGCCGTGCCGGCCATCTGCGAGACCTGTGGGACGGCGTATTCGGCGCGCTCTCCGACGCCGACGAGGAGCAGGCGGCGCACGTGCAAGGGGCCGCCCCCGCCCAAGTGCACGTAGGCCGTCTCGCCTTCCTTGCCCTTCAGCTCTTCCGATTCGATCAGAGACTTAATGAGGCCGCCCGTCGCTTCGTCCAGCTCTTTGAGGAAGCCTTCGTCGGCCCTTTCATCTTTGAAGACGGCGACGGCGAGGGCCTGCACGTCCTCTTCGCGATAGCTCTTCGCGCTTGCTTGCACTTGCATCTTTTTATCCTCTCCACTCTCTATATAGTCATTTTATCGCTGGCGCTCCTTCAACTGGGCGCGCGTCTCGCGCTCTACCGTGCGGCGCATCTCCGTCTCCCGCTTGTCATACAATTTCTTGCCGCGCGCCACGCCGATCTCAAACTTGACGCGTCCGTTTCGCAGGTGCACTTGTGTGACGACGAGCGTCATGCCTTGAACCGTGGCCGCTTGCTCCAGCCGGTCAATCTCGCGGCGGTGCAGGAGGAGCTTGCGCGTGCGCAGTGGATCGTGGTTGGCTCTGTTGCCATGAGAATAAGGCGAAATATGAGCATTAAACAACCACGCCTCGCCATCACGCACGGCGACGTAGGAGTCCTTCAACTGCACGCGCCCGTCAAGTACGCTCTTGACCTCCGTCCCGGTCAAGGCCACACCCGCCTCATACTTATCCGAAATATGATATTCGTGGAATGCCGCACGATTCGTCACCAGGACTTTCTCTTCCTTAGCCATCAATCAATCTTCGATTTTAGATTCTGGATTAACGATTCGTCCGTCTTGAATTTTTGGGAGCCAGACTTTCAAGCCACTGGGCTGCCGTCAATCTAAAATCCAAAATTGTCGAACTCATCACGCAAAGGTCGCGTCATCAATTCATTGGCCGCATCGCGCGCCCCCTTACCTTCGTAAAGCACAGCGTAGACTTCCTCCGTGATCGGCATCTCGACGCCGAGCCGCGCGGCCAGCCGCCTCACGGCGCGAGTGGTCTTGACCCCTTCGGCGACTTCCTTCATCCCCGTTATGATCTCTTCGAGCGCGCGCCCGCGTCCAAGCTCCTGCCCGACAAAGCGGTTGCGCGAGAGGCTGCCCGTGCAGGTCAAGACCAGGTCTCCCATCCCGGCCAACCCCATCAAGGTCTCCATGCGCGCGCCCTCTCTGGCGGCGAGGCGGGCCATCTCGGCCAGCCCGCGCGTAATCAGTGCGGCCACGCTGTTGGTTCCAAGCCCCAGCCCCGCGACCATCCCCGCTGCCACGGCCATCACGTTCTTGACGGAGCCGCCCAGCTCCGTCCCTGCGACATCCGTGTTCGTGTAGATGCGCAGGTTTTGAAAGCTGAGCGCAGCTTGCACCAGCCGGCTGTCATCCATGCTGAGGCTTGCGGCGACGATAGCCGTGGGCTGCCCGCTTGCCACCTCCTGCGCAAACGATGGGCCCGAGAGACAGACGAAGCGCGGGTCGAAGCGTTCGGCCATGACATCTCTGACCACTTCGGAGATGCGCTTGCCCGTCTCGGTCTCTATGCCCTTGGTCGCGCTGACAAAGATCATCTCCGGCTCAATACAGGGCAGCATGCGCGCGAGCAGCTCCCTTGTGACGTGCGAGGGCGCGGCCATGATGATAAGCTCCGCGCCGGAGAGCGCCTCTTTCAAATCGGCAGTCGCACGGACGCCTTCGGGTATCTCGTGCGGCGCTAGGTAGACCGTATTGACGCGATCACGATTGACGGCTTCGACCACTTCCGCGTTACGCGACCAGAGCCGGACTGTGTGGCCTGCGCGCCCGGCCACGATGCCGAGCGCAGTGCCCCAACTGCCAGCGCCGATGACGGCGATACGCTTTCGGTCTCTCACTTGAACTTGCTCTCCGTGCCCGCGACGAGTCTGGCGATGTTGGCCCTATGCATCAGGATGATGATCGCGCCTCCGACAACGCTCGCGCTCAAGAGAGGCGCGAGCGCCCCCCGTGGCTTCACGTAGAGGCTCAGCAGCCAGACGCACAAGGGGAACAGGGCGGTCGCCGTGATCGAGCCCAGCGAGACATAGCGCGTCCATCCGACGACGAGTATAAAGAACACCAGAGCTACGGCGACGGCCGCAGGCGAGAGGCCGAGGAAGACGCCGACGCCCGTCGCAACGCCTTTGCCTCCGCGAAAGCCAAGCCAGAGGGGGAAGCAATGCCCGACGACCGCGAGCACAGCCGCCGCCGCCACCCACCAGTTAATCTCAAAGCCTGCGCCGAGCAGAAAGCGCGCCAGTAAGACCGCCGCGAAACCTTTGGCCGCGTCGAGCAGCAGCGTGATGATGCCAGCCTTCTTCCCGGCCCTGCGCGTGACGTTCGTCGCGCCCGTCCCGCCCGAACCCGTCTCGCGCACATCCGCGCCCTCTTTAGCGCGCACGATTAAGTAACCGAACGGAATTGAACCTAAGAGATACGCGGCGATGAGAACCAGGACGCTTCGCATTGAGGCACTCCACGCCCAGAGCAGTCAAACCCTCGGAAGAGCAACGACCAGACTATAACAAGCAAAGGAAGCGCGCGACAAGTAAGGGATGAGGGATGAATAAAAGCATTCAGGTCGAATCAGCATTCCTTTCATCCCTCATCCCTCATCCCTTCAGATGAGTCGGCGGCGCAGGAGGTCTAGTGCGGCTTGCGAGGCGCGCCAGCGTATGAGGTGACGGTCGCCGGGCAGTATCAGCTTGCGGTGCTCTGTGTGAGCGTCGTCCGAGAGGGCTATGAAGACGAGGCCGACGGGCTTCTCTTCGCTGCCGCCGGTGGGCCCGGCAATCCCCGTGACGCTCAGGCCGAAGTCCGTATCGGCGCGCTCGCGCACTCCCTCGGCCATCGCTTCCGCGACCGGCGCGCTGACCGCGCCGTGCTGGCGCAGCAGTTCCGGCTCGACCCCCAGCGACCTGATCTTCGCGTCGTTCGAGTAGGCGACGACGCCCTCTTTGAAATAGACGGAAGAGCCCGGCACTTCCGTCAGCCGCTCAGCTATCAGTCCCCCCGTGCAGCTTTCGGCCACGGCCAGAGAGAAGCCGCCAACGGCCAAACGGAGCCCGACGACTTCCTCCATCTTCTCGCCGCGAAAAGCGAAGATGGCATGGCCCAGGCGCTCTTCTATCTGCCCTGCCAGGCCGTCCAGCAATAACTCGGCGTCCTGCTCCGTTTTTCCCTGGGCCGTGAGGTGAATCTCAATCTCGCTGCGGTTGAAGAGGATGGTGGTCTGCGGATTCTTGTACTGCGTGTAGACGGGCGCGATGCGTTCGTCCACGGCCGATTCGCCCATCCCGGCCACGCGCAGGATGCGGCGCACGACCCGGACATCGCCTGCGCGCGCGGCCAGTTTGGGCTGCACTAGGTTCTCGAACATCGGGCGCAACTCGCGCGGGGGGCCGGGCAAGAGCACCACCGCGCAGTTCTGATGCTCTATGTACATGCCGGGCGCTGTGCCGTTCGGGTTGGCGAGAATCTCTGCGCCCTGTATGACCATCGCCTGGCGGGAATTGATTTCGGGCATACTTCGGCCCATGCGCTCGAACTTGGTGCTGATCTCGCCGAGGACTTTCTCGTTGAAGAGCAGGCGGCGGCCCAGGGCGCGGGCGGCGATCTTGCGCGTAATATCATCCTCCGTTGGCCCAAGCCCGCCCGTCGTGATGATGACGCGCGAGCGCCTGAGCGCATCCTTGATGGCCTCTTCAAGACGCGCATCGTCATCGCCGACGATGGTCTTGAGCTTGACCTCGATGCCGATGGCGTTCAGCTTTTCCGTCAGCCACAGGCTATTGGTATCCGTCCGGTCAGGCGTCAACAGCTCCGACCCGATGGCGATGATCTCAGCAGTAAGCATATTGGTATTGTTCAAGAAGTCTCACGGAGCGGCGCGGTCTTCTCCGACGCCGAAGAGCTTGACTTCGCGCACCCACATGACGAAGGGCCTGTTGGTGGGCCCATCCTTGACGGGCTGAAAGACTCTGACACGCGCTACGTTGACCGGGGCGAAGTCGAAGGCCATGCGGTCGTGGTCGTTGCCCGGCTCCATCGTGGAGACCGTGCGCCATGCGCCGCCGTCGCCGGGCAACTGCAACTCTACGCGGCGCGACGGCATAAAGCGGTTGCGGTCAAATCCCCAGTAGACGTAGACGGCGGCGAGACGCACCGGCTGCTCGAAGGCGAACTCTATCCAGTGGGGCGTCTCCGTCTCGGCCGAGGCCCAGTTGCCCCGGTTATAACGCATCGCGGCGATGCGCCGCACATCCATCTCGCCGTCAGTCAAGGGCGCGGCCGTGTAGCCGTCGAAACTTGAATCAACAGTGATGCGCGACGGTTTCACTTCAACCAGGGAGGAAGCGGGAACGGGCGTCGAGGCGGGAGATTCGGCAACCTTCGGCGGAGGCGTCGGAGCCGTAGGTTTGGGAGCCGTCAGGCGGTAGGCGTAAAAGAATGCGCCGACGCCGGCCACCACGGCGAGCAGGCTCGCGGCTACAAGGATGTCCAGGCGGCGCTTCTTCTCCAGCTCGGCGGCCTCCTGTCTTGTCAACTTGACGGTCGCGGGCGAAGCGCTCAACTGCTGCCCGCAGGTGCGACAACGTTTGTCCGTGGGCGCGACCTCTGCGCCGCAGGCCGGACAGATCGAGATGCCTATGGGCTGCGTGATGTAGCTCTCGCGCGAGGGCGCGCCGGTTGACGAGAGGGAAGCCGGCGGCACGGACTGCTCGGCCTGTTCTATCCGATCAGTGGGCGCACCGGCCCTTTGCGTCTCGCCGACGAAGGAGCGCGGGCGGCGCGCGCTGCGCACTGCTTGGAGAAATTCCTGCGCCGTCGAGAAGCGGGCGTCGCTGCTCTTTTCCAGGGCGCGCAGGATGACGGCTTCCAGCTCCGGCGCGATCTGCGGGTTACGCTCCGAGGGCGGCTGCGGGGCGCGCTCGATGTGCATCCGCACGATCTCTGTTTGTGAAAGCTCGCCGGTCTTATTCCAGAAGGGCGGCGTGCCCGCCACCATCTCGTAGAGGAGAATCCCGAGGCTGTAGATGTCGGAGCGCTGGTCGAGCGGCTTTCCTTCGGCCTGCTCGGGCGAGACGTATTCGGGCGAGCCGTAGGAGCCGCCCAGCGTATCCGTGACGTGCGCGCCGACCAGCTTGACTATGCCGAAGTCTGTGATCTTCACGCGGTCTTGTGGAGTGATGAGGATGTTGGCCGGCTTGAGGTCGCGATGAACGAGCCCGCGATGCTGCGAGCCGTCCTGGTCACGGTAGACGAACTCGTGCGCGTAGGCGACGGCCACAAGTATCTGCTCAAAAAAATCGAGCGCGCGTTCGATTGCGAGCGGCGCGCCTTCGCGGGCCAGGAGTTGGGCCAACGAACGCCCCTCGACATACTCCATGACGATGTAGTAAGCCCGCCTGTCGACGATGTAATCGTAGACTTTGACTATCCCTGGATGATCCAACTGCGACTGGATGTAAGCCTCTTTTTCAAAGCGGCTTTTGAGACGCGCGGGGTCGCCCTCTTCGCGCGCGTCAATGGATTTGATGGCGACTTCGCGCGGCAGTTGCAGGTGACGGGCGCGGTAGACGACGCCCATCCCTCCGCGCCCGATCAGTTCTTCTATACGGTAATTGCCGATGATGGTTTCGCTCGCCAACTTCTTGCTCCCACTAAGCGCGGCACACGTTGCGAGGCGGCGCACTCACAAAGGCTCGGCCCGTGTGTGAGGCGTCCCGAGTCCACGGAGAGAGTCGCGGCACGGGTTTCGAGCATGGGCCCACTCTGACCATAGGGCCCAAGCCTGCGAGTTGTTCTTCAGGCCGTTTTCTTCTCTTCTTCGTAGACATCGCGCAGCACTTCGGCGATAGGTGGCGGGGCGTGTTGGGCGCTCTGTCGCCGGTCAGCATTGGGAGCCGCCGCCGTGTGCGCGTGCCTGTCGCCCGGAGCGGGCAAGTGTTCGCGCGCCTGAACAGTGGGGGGCGCGGCAGCCGGATTGAGCGAGGGGATGCTGCTCACGCGGGCGCGGCTTTCGGCCAGCATCGAGGCGGCGCGATTGCGGCGCACGCGATCCAGGCTTCGGAGCGCAGCCATCGTCTGCGGCGCTTCCGTCGGCTCGCGCTCAAGCTTGCGCAGGATGTGTACGTAGCGGCGCAGCTCCGGCGTGGGCGCAAAGCGGTGGCGCTCGTCGGCCAGATCGTTTTCGACTACGTAGGAGAGATGCTCGACCGCAGCTTCGTGATCGCCCATGTAGTTGTAGAGCGCGCCCATAGCGAAGTAGACCAGGGGCGGCGGGTCGCTCATCGAATGCAGCAGGCGCTCGCCGCGCTCTATGACCTCCTGCACCTCGAAGCCGTACCAGCGCCTCTCCTCGTCGCGCAGGATGTCGTTGGCCGCGATATAGAACTCGAAGATGCGGCCCGTCTCCTGGTGCTCCGAACGCTGCACGGCCCGCCAGATGAAATAGGTAACGATGGCGAAGAAGATAATCACGGACGGAGGTATTCCCATCACGGCCAGCATCGCGACGATGACGATGATAGCCAGAAGTCTCTGCGTTGCTTCTTTCCCTTTAGCACTCATTAATCGGCTCTAATCGTTCTCGATTCGCCTGCGAATGGCGGCCCCGGCTTCCTGTGTGGAGAGTGTGCCGCCGAGGTCGCGCGTCGTTTCGCCCGCGCGAACGCTCGCCTCGACAGCCTGCTCCAGGCTTCGGCTCGCCGCTTCGTGTCCGAGGTATTCTAACATCATCGCCGCAGTGAGAATAGCTCCAACGGGATTGGCCACAGCCTTTCCTGCTAAGGGCGGCGCGCTGCCGTGCACGGGCTCAAACAGTGAGACGCGCCCCGGATGAATATTTCCCGAAGCGGCCAGGCCGAGGCCGCCCTGCAAGGCCGCGCCGAGGTCTGTCAGGATGTCTCCGAACAGGTTATTGGTGACGATCACTTCGTACTGCGCAGGGTCTAAGACAATGAACATGGCCATCGCATCGACGTACTGGTGATTGGCCATGATCTCCGTGTAGCCGGAGGCGACCTCACGGAAGACCCTCTGCCAGAGATCGCCGCCGAAGCGCTGGACGTTAGATTTGTCGGCCATCGTCACTTTGCCGCGCCCAGCCCTGCGCGCATACTCGAAGGCCGCCGTGATGATTCGCTCGACGCCGCGCCGCGTATTCAGCTCCTCCTGCGTGGCTATCTCGTCGGCCGTTCCCTTCTTGAGAAAACCGCCCGCGCCGCAATAAGCCCCTTCGGTGTTCTCGCGAAAGACGACGAAGTCAATATCGCGGGGTTCGCGGTCGCGCAAGGGTGTGAGCCGTGGCCCAAGCAGGCGCACCGGGCGCTGGTTGATGTAGAGGTCTAGGCCGCGCCGCATCCCGAGGAGAATATCTTCGGCGTGCTGATTGGAAGGCACGCGCGGGTCTCCGAACGCGCCCGCCAGGATGGCGTCGAACTCGGAGGAGAGCATCGCGAGCGCGCCTTCCGGCAGAGAGACACCTTCGCGCAGGAACTTGTCCGCGCCCCAGTCGAAATGGGTCAGGTCAAGCTCTACGCCGTGCGTCGTGCGCAGGTGTTCGAGCAGCAGGACGGCTTCGGCGATGACCTCCGGGCCAATGCCGTCGCCCGCAATGACAGCTACTTTTTTCTTCCCCTGGGCCAACTTCTTATCTCTCCGGTCAGGTTCATGTTCAGAAAGGCAGACAGAGCACGGGCACGCGCGAGCCGCGCAGGACTTTCTCGGCCGTCGAGCCGAAGAACAGCTCTTCGGGCGGGATGGTGCGCCCGCGCACGCCCATGACGATCATCGGCAAGTCCAGGTCACGAGTGATCTTGAGAATCTCGACGAAGGGGACGCCGACGACGATCATGCGCTCGACGTTGACGGTTCCGAAGTCCATGCCGTCGAGCATGGTCGTGAAATCAATCTCGGCGCGCTCGCGCAGTCGCGCCTGTATCTCGTCGGAATTACCGAGGCTCGCGCCCACCGCGTCGTGTATGAAGTTTTCGTCTATCACGTGCAGCAGCGTGAGGTCGCCGTCGGGCGCGGCGACGCTGGCGGCGGCGCGCACGGCATTGAGCGAGCACTCTGAGAAATCTACCGGAACAAGTATGTCTGTCGCTTGAAGCAAAGGGCTCCTCCTTTCCCTTAGACGGCGGCACGCGTAAAGTGAGAGAGTTTTTACGGGCTGCGGCGGCTGGCAATTCTTTGTTCGATGCGCGGCAGGCTGGCGAGCAGGACTTCACCGACAGCCTTCAGGCTGTTCGCCGATATTTTGTCGAGCGTATCTTCGGCCGTGTGCCAGTACGGGTAGCCGCCCAGTTGAATGAGATCAACAGATTCGATTCCGGCTTGCAGGAACGGCACGTGATCGTCCGTCACGTAATCCATGCCCTCGACGAAGACGGCCCCGTAGCCCACTTCGCGCGCCGTCTGCCAGATGATGTCGTTGATCCAGCGCGCGCTCAACTCCTCGCGCGGAATCTGCAAGTTCTTATAGCCGATCATGTCGAGCAGGATCATGGCGCGCACCCTTCGGGTCTCGTTCTTCTCCTTGAGCCGCGCGACAAAGTGGCGGCTGCCGTAAGTATTATCGGGCGAGCCCTGGTTAGTACACTGATCCCAATCGCGGCAGAAAGCCTCCTCGCCGTCGAAGAAGACGAACCAGTAGGTGTAGCGCGGCTTGCCCTGCGAGGCGATGGCGCGCGCCAGCTCCATCAGCGCGCCCGTCGAAGAGCCGCCGTCGTTTGCGCCGACGAAGCGGAACTCCTTGAACGGCTTCGTGTCGTAGTGCGAGGAGAGCATCAAGACCTCGCTCGATTCACCGGGAAGCTCGGCCACTATGTTGACCATGCGCTTCTCGCCCTCGGGCGTCCGGGCGCGAAACTCATCCTCTGTGACGCCGAGGCCGTAGGAGCGCAGCTCGCCCACAATGTAGTCGCGCGCGCGCGCAAGCTCCGCAGACCCGGCCGGCCTCGGGCCAATCTCGACCTGTTTGCGCACATGCTCGAAGGCGCGCTCTGCGTCGAAGGCCGCGCCGCGCGCAGCAGCAGGGCTCGCCTGTGGGCCCGGAGAGGCGGAAGCGGCGGGCTGCTGTGTGCCGGCGTTCCGGCTCTTCTCAGACCCTCCGGGGCAGGCTATCAAGCCGAGCGGAAGAGACAGCGACAGCATAAGCGTAATGGTCTTGCGCGAAGGAGATCGGCGTTTATTCATCAAACAGTTCAAGAGCTATGATGAAGGCGGCAGCGATGAATGATGAATGTAAAGACCAGAGCTTTGAGCTTTTCATTCATCCTTCATCCTTCATCCTTCCGCCTTGTTTTTCCTGTGTTCTACGGGCCGGCGCTCTTCGCGCTCGCGCTGGCTCATCAGGCGGCCCTTACCGGCCATGAAATCCATCACCTTCTCGACGAACGAGAAGGGAGAGTTGGTGAGCGCGCTCAAGGTCTGCGCCATCGTCACTGCTTCCAGCTCGACCAGCGTTGCCAGCTTGCGGCCCAGGGGCAGCTCGCGGAACTCTTTGCGCAAATCCTTGATGGTCTCTTCCTCGGTCTCGGCCCTTTCGGTGACGGGCACTGGGCGCAAGACCAGCTCGCCTCCGTGCTCGACGCGGGTCTGACAGGCCAGGCGCTCGCCCGCCGCCAATCGTTCGGGGCTGAGCTGTTTGCGCTCGGCCTCGGTCAAGGAGGAGAGCAGCGTGGCCCCTCGCTCGACGACCAGGGAGCAGGTATCGCACTCGCCGCGTCCTTCGCAGTCGGCGGGCAGATGAACGCCCAGACGCTTCGCTGCGTCCCATAGGTATGTGCCTTCGGCGACGATGCCGCTATGGCCGTCGGGTTGAAATTTAATATCTACACTCATGTTTTATCTGTCTCGCGCCGACTGTTTGCTGCTCGGCAACGCTTCGGTTAAATTTTCGGAAAGGGAAGACCACGGTCGAAATTACACCCGGAGAGAGTGAAAAGGCAAAAGGAAAAAGGTCACAGGCCGGAAGTGAAAATGAAGAGCCGGGCTTTTCATCCTCCGCTTGCGGCCTGTGACCCTTTTCCTTTTGCCTTTATTCTCCGGCGGCGGCGACGTGGACGTGCGGCTGCGCGCTCGTCTCCTGTTTGCCGCGCTCGCGCGCCTGGCGGCGGCAATCGACGCAGATGCCGAGGATGCGCAAGAGATGATGGCGCGGCTCGAAGCGGTACTTGGCGGCCATCTGATCCTGTAGGGCTTCAAGCTCGGCCGAGTAGAACTCTATGATCTTGCCGCATTCGGTGCAGATCATGTGGTCGTGATGCTGGTGCTTGTAATTGTGCTCGTAGTGCGTGCGCCCGTCTCCGAAGCGCACTTCGCGCGCGAGCCCGGCTTCGCTCAACAGCTTAAGCGTGCGATAGACTGTCGTCTGCCCGATGGTCGGGTCTTCCTTCTGCACCAGGCGATAGAGGTCTTCGCTGGAGAGATGCTTTTCCGTGCGCAAAAAGACATCCAGGATCAGGTCGCGCTGCGCCGTGCGCTTCAGGCCGGCCTTCTGTAAGTGTTGGAGAAATACTTCCTGCTCTTCGCTCATACAAAAACTCTTCGTGCTCTTTTAAGGCTCGAACGGGGACGCCGCTATTCTAACACACGCGCCCCGCCCTGCGTGTGAAGAAGTTTGAACCCCCGCGCCCCCGCATGTTATCTTCCACAAGCATGCGCCGGGGTGGCGGAATGGCAGACGCGACGGACTTAAAATCCGTTGGCCGAGAGGCCGTGCGGGTTCGAGTCCCGCCCTCGGCATGTGGGCTTTCAAAGTGAGACCGGGCAGGTCGCGTGACCCGTCCGGTCTCATTTGATTTTCGGCGGCCCTGTTTTGCCCTTCCCTCCTCGCCCGTGGGCCCACGGGCGCGGCGAGCAAGCTTATCATCGTGACAACACTGAAGCGAACTCTGTATAATCCATTCGTTCCCCAAATCTTCCCCCATGCAGTTACTTCTATTGCTCCCGACCAATAGTGTGCCTATGTCTGGTAAACTTCCGCAAGCTGAAGCGCCCGCCAACGAAAAGAAGGAAGAAGAGATTCTGGATTTGAAGGGCGGAGAGCTGGCCCGTTACTGGCTGGCGGCCATCATAGAGTCGGCCGAGGACGCCATCGTCAGCAAGACGCTCGACGGCATCATCACTAGTTGGAACAAGGGGGCCGAGCACGTCTTTGGCTACACGGCCGAAGAGGCCATCGGCCAGCCGATCTTGATGCTGATCCCGCCCGGCCATGATGACGAAGAGCCGTCCATCATAGCGCGGCTCAGGCGCGGCGAGCGCATCGAACACTACGAGACTCAGCGTGTCCGTAAAGACGGCCAGATAATAGATATTTCCCTCACGGTCTCGCCGATCAGAAACGCCGAGGGCAAGATCATCGGGGCCTCTAAGATCGCGCGCGACATCACGGCACGCGTGATGGCCGAGCGCCGCCTGCGTGAGGCCACGGAAGAGACGGAAACCCTCTACAGGCTGGGGCAGGTCTTGGCGGGCGAGCTTGATCTGCACAAGCTCGTGCAGTCTGTGACGGACGTGGCGACGGAGGTCACGGGCGCGCACTTCGGCTCCTTCTTCTATAACGTGCTGGACGAGCGCGGGGCCTCCTACATGCTCTACACGCTCTCGGGCGTGCCGCGCGAAGCGTTCACGCACTTCCCCATGCCGCGCGCGACAGACCTCTTTGGGCCAACCTTTCGCGGCGAGGGCGTGGTGCGCATCGACGATGTCAGACAAGACCCGCGCTACGGCAAGAACTCGCCCTATTACGGGATGCCGGAAGGGCATCTGCCCGTGGTCAGCTACCTGGCCGTGCCCGTCATCTCGCGCTCCGGCGAAGTCCTCGGCGGGCTGTTCTTCGGCGACCCTGAGCCGGGAGTCTTTACTGAAAGGCACGCGCGCATCATATCGGGGCTGGCCGCGCAGACAGCCGTGGCCGTAGACAATGCCCGCCTCTTCGATTCGGCGCAGCGAGAGCGTGAGCGCGCAGAGTCCGCTCACAACCAGGTCAACAGGCTTTTAGAGAGCATCACGGACGCCTTCTTCGCCCTCGATCACGAGTGGCGCTTTACTTATCTGAACCAGCAGGCCGAATCGCTCTTGCAGCGTTCGGTGACAGAGCTGCTCGGCAAGGTGATGTGGGACGAGTTCCCGGAGACTAAGGGAACAGCCTTTGAAGAGCAGTACCGAAGGGCCGTCGCAGAGCACTCGCCCATCACTTTCGAGGAGCTGTACACGCCGACGGAACGCTGGTTTGAAGCACGCGCCTATCCTTCGGGAGACGGCCTCTCAGTCTATTTCCACGATGTCACGGAGCGCCGCCGGGCCGATGAGGCGCTGCTTGAACGGACGCGCCTGGCCGAATTGAATGCCGACATCGGCCTCGCCCTCACCAGCGTAGACGATATGCAAGAGATGCTGGGCCGCTGCGCCGAAGCGATGGTCAAACACCTGGACGCGGCGTTTGCGCGCATCTGGACGCTCGACCAGCAGGGCGAGACGTTGGAGCTGCAAGCGAGCGCGGGGCTCTACACGAACCTGGACGGGTCGCACGCGAGGATCGCCGTCGGCGAATACAAGATCGGGCGCATAGCCCGCGACCGCCGCCCGCACATGACCAACCAGGTCATCGGCGACGAGGAGGTGAGCGACCAGGAATGGGCCCGGCGTGAAGGGATGATCTCTTTCGCCGGATACCCGCTCGTCATAGAAGACAGGCTGCTCGGCGTCCTGGCGATGTTCGCGCGCAAGCCCTTGACTGTGGTCACGCTGGACGCTCTCTCTTCCGTTGCCAACGCCGTCGCCCTCGGCATAGAGCGCAAGCGGTCGCAGGAGGAACGGGCCCATCTTTTAGAGCGGGAGAGACAGGCGCGCATGGAGGCCGAGCAGGCCAACCGGGCCAAGGACGAGTTTCTGGCCGTGCTTTCGCACGAGCTGCGTACCCCCCTCACTTCGATCCTCGGCTGGTCGCGCCTGCTGCTCGGCGACCAGCTCAAGGAGACGGACAGGGAGCGCGCCCTCAACACGATTCAGCGCAACGCTCACCTGCAATCACAGTTGATCGACGATATTCTGGACGTATCGCGCATCATCACGGGCAAGCTGCGGCTCGAAGTCCGCCCCGTGGAGCTGTCCTTCGTCATCGAGGCGGCCATCGAATCCGTCCTGCCCGCCGCCGATGCCAAGCAGATACGTCTTCAGCGCGTCCTGGACTCGGGCACAAGCTTCGTCTCCGGCGACCCAAACCGCTTGCAGCAGGTGGTCTGGAACCTCCTCACCAACGCCATCAAGTTCACGCCCCGACACGGACGCGTGCAGGTCAGATTGGAGCGCGTTGATTCGCACGTCGAGATCATCGTCACCGACACCGGCCCAGGCATTAAGCCCGAAGCCTTGCCCTTCATCTTTGATCGCTTTCGCCAGGCGGATTCGACCACGACCAGAAGGCACGGCGGGCTCGGTTTGGGGCTGGCGATTGTGCGCCATCTGGTAGAGATGCACGGCGGCACAGTCGAAGTCGAAAGCAACGGGAACGGGACTGGCGCGACCTTCACGGTCAAGCTGCCGCTCATTGCCACGCGCTCGGCCAGCGTGATGACGGAGCAGAGAAGGGAGAGCGCGCACCCGACGGCCAGCAGCGGCGTCAGCTTTGACTGCCCGCCCGCGCTTGAGGGCTTGCACGTGCTCGTCGTAGACGACGAGGAGGACACGCGCTTTCTGGTCAGCTCAATCCTTGAGCAGTGCGCCGCCAGAGTCTCCACGGCTTCGTCGGCCGAAGAGGGCCTGGAGATGCTCAAGCGTTTGAGGCCGGATGTGGTGTTGAGCGATCTGGGCATGCCCGTCGAGGACGGCTACTCTTTAATAACGAAGGTCAGGGCTTTACCGCCCGAAGAGGGGGGACGCACGCCGGCGGCGGCGCTGACGGCCTACGCGCGCGTGGAGGATCGCATGAAGGTTCTGCGCGCGGGCTTTCAGATTCACCTGCCGAAGCCGGTCGAGCCGGCCGAGCTGGTGACGGTGGTGGCGAGCCTTGCGGGCTGGCCCGCCGCCGAATAAAGAGCGGCCGTGGCATCTCTTTCCAAGTGCCGGGGCATCTCTCTCTATATCTCTCCCGCGACCGACTCGGCCTGCTCCGAAGGCAGTGTCGAGCCGAAGCTCTGATACTCTCCCGGAAGGCAATAGTTATGTATCTACGAAGCGAAGGGGAGCGCTCGCTGGCGGCGCTGCTCGTCATCCTGACATTGACTGTTTCGGCCCAGGCTCAAGGCAGCTCGCGCGAGAAGAAGGAGCGGCCACAGGGCACTCCTGTTTTGTGGCAGGAGCCTGTCGACATAGCTTCGCGTGACCTCTTCCTGGGCCCAGGCGGCCGCGAGATGCAGCCTGACTTGAGCAGCCTGACCTTCATCGAAGAGGAGAAGGGCGGGTATTCGACCAAGTACAGAGTGAGGGACGCGCGCGGGCGCGTGTGGGTCGCAAAGGTCGGCAAGGAAGCGCAGTCGGAGACGGCCGCCGTCCGACTGTTGTGGGCCGTGGGCTATTATACGGAGATCAATTACCTGGCTCCGCGCGCGACCATCCCCGGCAAAGGCAGTTTCGAGAACGTCAGGTTCGAGGCCCGTCCCGAAAACGTCAAGCGCCTTGATGAATGGAAGTGGAGGGAGAACCCTTTCCTCTGGACGAAGCAGTTGCAGGGCTTGATCGTGATGATGGCCCTGCTCAATAACTGGGACATTAAGGACACGAACAATAAGATTCTACAGGTGCGAAACGAGCGGGATGGACGCACGGAGCTGCGTTATATTATCAGCGATCTGGGCGCGACCTTCGGCAAGGTGAAGCTGGACGTGCCGGGCTTCTGGCGCATCGCGCGCAGCCGCAATGAGCCGGAAGATTATCGCAGCTCAGGCTTCGTCGAGGATGTCAAGAACGGTCAGGTCTTCTTCTTTTATAAGGGGAAGAGCCAGGAGCTATTCGACGATATTCAGGTCGCGGAGGCGCGCTGGATAGCCGGGTGGCTCGCGCGTCTGAGCGACCGCCAGATAAGCGACGCTTTTCGCGCCGCCAACTACAGCCCGGCCGAGGCCGAGACCTTGCGGCGTTCGGTGCGTGAAAGGATAGACGAGCTGGCCACGCTCACCAAATAGAGCCCGGTGCGCGCTCGGCCCTGTTTGATCGACGAAAGCAATTGTGATCGAAGCGAAAGGAGCCGGACTGAAAGTAGAGACATGAATAAGCAGAATGGAATTTTGATAGCGACATTCGCAGTGGTCTTGATCGTGAGCGCCCTGCTCTCCTATCTCCTGTTCGGCCGCACGGCGACGCCACAACCGAACGACGCCCAGCCGTCACCATCCCCCACGCAGCAGGGCCCGCAAGCCCCTGCACAAACAAGGCAGGCCGATGACGGCTCGCTGTTGTCTTACATCTTCAGGTCGCCGGAGCCGGTGGCGGGAAGCTCTGACGGCCTGGGCATCATCGCGGCGCGCATCACGCTCAGAATCGCGCTGGCGGCGCTCTTGGTGGCGCTGCTGGCCTTCCGCCCGCGCCGTCACAAGTCAGTGCTTAGGCTCAACCCGTACGTGGCGCAGACGCAAATCCTGCTGGCGGTGGTCGCCTCGGCCCTGATGATGATCGTCGGCGATAGCGCCGCGCGCGCCTTCGGCATCTTCGCCGCCGCCTCGCTCGTGCGCTTTCGCACCAACATCCGCGACCCGAAAGAGATCACAGTCCTGCTCGTCAGTTTGGCCGTCGGGCTGGCGACGGGTGTGGGCCACCTGGAAGTCGGAGTTATCCTCAGCCTGTTCGTGCTCCTGACGTTATGGGTGCTCGAATACTACGAGCCCGGGCAGGCTTCGCGCACGATGGAGCTGGCGGTGACGACGCGCGATCTGGAGAAGACGCAGGCGGTCTTGAAGAGCCTCTTCAAGGAGCATCAATTCAGCGCAGAGCTGCGGACGCTGAACCGCGTGGACGATCAGCCGCTCGGGAAGATCGTCTACCAGGTCTGCTTGAGCCTGGTGGCCAACACAGACCAGCTCAGCGAAGAGATCATCGCCGCCGACCCCGAACACATTGACGGCATCGAATGGACGGACAAGAAGAGCCCGGCTTACATTTACGGCTGAGATTCCGAGGCGCTCAAAAAAAGTCGAAAGGCCGCTTCCATTTGAGAAGCGGCCTTTCTGATTTGTGAAGAAAGCACTGAAGCCTTTTATTTGGCGCTGGCGGATTGCGCGACGCTCGCGGGAAAGCCGTGGGCCTGAATCTGCTGCCAGTAATCCTCCACGAACTTCTTCATATCTCCGTGTCCCCAGCGCGTGTAGAAATCGTATTGCTTCATCTCGCTGTAAACCTGCTCATAGTTCCAGTGATATTTGTTGAAGCGATAGACCGCGCCCATCACGCCCGTCCGGTGGCGGCCGCCCGCGCAGTGCACGTAGACTTTGCCTGTCGCCGGGTCGTTCATGAGCTGAAGGAACTGGTTGATCTGCTCCATCTTCGGATAATTCTTGTCGCTCATGGGGATGTTGACGTAACGCATGCCGAGAGCCTCGACAGCAGGCTTCTCATACGGCTTCGGCTCAGTTTGCAGGTCAATGACGGTCTTGACGCCGAGCGCGGCCAGGGCCCCGTAATCATTCTCTTTGGGCTGCGCGCCGCGATAAAGGCGCTCGTCCATCTGCCCGAAATTCTTGATGCGAATATTGGAGTGTTCGTTCTGCGCCGTAGTCTGCGAAGCGCACAGTAGCGCCACGGCGAATATCACGGCCAGGGCTGAAAAGGGGAAACGGAAGGGCCTTCGGGTAAAGTTCATAGCAGAGCCTCCTCGGTAAAGCGTGACGGGTTCTTCGGGATAATTATTTAAGGAGCCAGTAGGGGGGGATTTTACCGCGGTCGCGTGAAGACTTCAAAGCTTCGACCGGCCGCTCGGCCGCTGCGTCCGTCGCTCATTGCCGGTCACTAGTTTTAGATTCACAAAGGGCCGCCGGCGTTGCACGAAGAAGAAGGGCGGAGGGATGAGGGATGAAAGAAAAGCTTTTGTCTTTTATTCATCCCTCATCCCTTCTTTTAGCGGTTGCTGATCTTGAGAATGGCGCGTATCTGTTCACGGCGGCTGCGGCTCATCTTCAATTGCGTCCCGTCCTCAAGGACGACTATGTAATCGCCGTTGAAGTGCGGGTGCATCTCTCTGACGCGATCAAGGTTGACGATGGCCGAGCGGTGTATGCGCAGGAATTTCTCCGGGTCTAGGCGGGTTTCCAGGTCGTTCATGGTCTCGCGCAGCAGGTGCGCTTTGCGCCCCGTGTGCAGCTTGGCGTAATAGTTATCGGCCTCTATCCAGTCAATCTCCTCGACCTTGAGGAAATAGACGCGGCCCGCCGATTTGACCATCAGCCGGTTCAGGTAAGGCTCTCGCTCCGGCTCCGCGTCGAGCTTTGCCGCCCTCTCTTCCAGAAGCGCCAGCAGCTTGCGGCTGAGCTGTTTGATCTCGCGCTGTTCGAGCCGGGCTTTGGCCTGCCTGAGCGCCCTTTCAAAACGGGAGTCGTCAAAGGGCTTGAGCAGGTAATCCAGGGCGTGGACTTCAAAAGCCTTCAGGGCATAGCGGTCGAAGGCCGTCACGAAGACTATGGCCGGCAGCGTCTCGCCGTCCAGATTTTCCAGGACTTCAAACCCGTTCATCCCAGGCATCTGGACATCCAGGAAGACCAGGTCGGGCGCTTGCGCCCTGATGGCTTTGAGGGCTTCGGGCCCGCTTCCGGCCTCGCCGACGATCAGGATTTCGGGGTCGTCCTTGAGCAGCGCACGAAGGTTGCGGCGCGCGAGCGGCTCGTCGTCAACGATCAGGGTCTTGATTTTGGCCGAGGGCTTATCCATTCTCCTCTGTGGACGCGAGGCGGAGCGGAAGCGAGATCAAAGCTTCGACGCCTCCTTCCGCACGGTTGCGCACGACGAAGCTATGCGCGGGGCCGTAGAGCTGCTCTAGCCTCGCGCGCGTGTTTGCGAGCCCTATGCCCTTGCTCTGCTCCAAAATCCAGCCCCGCCCGAGCCCCGGCCCGTCGTCGTAAACCCTGAGCTGCAAAGACCCGTTCTCTCTGCGGGCGCTGACGCCGATCATGCCTGCCGAGACGCGCGGCGCAACACCGTAGCGCACGGCGTTCTCAACAAGCGGCTGAAGGATCAGGTTCGGCACTCTCGCCTCCAGGGTTTCCGGCTCGATCTGCATCTCGACTCTCAAGCGGTCGGAGAATCGCATCTGCTGAATGTCTAAGTAGAGTTCCAGAAAGTCCAGCTCCTCGCGCAACGAGACCTCCTGGCGACCGGCGTTCTCAAGCGCGTGTCGCAACAGAGTGCTCAGCCCGACGAGCATTTGGACGGCGGCCTTGTTCTCCTTGTCGCGCACCAGCGCGGCGATACCGTTCAGAGTGTTGAAGAGGAAATGAGGATGAAGCTGCATCTTCAAAGACTGTAGCTGCGCCTGGGCCAGTTGCGCTTCGAGTTGCGCGGCGAGCGTTTCGCGCTCGCGGTATTTGCGATAGTAGTCGAAGGCGTAACCCGTGCCGAGGATTATCCCGTAGATCAACAGGTCTGACGTGAAGTTCCCCGTCAGACGCTTCAGGAAGTGCTCGGCAAACGGCGGGTAGGGTCTGCCCATCTCGTCGAACGGCTCGATGTAGATGGTGAGCAGGATGCCTATGGCCGTATGAATCGCCACGAGCACTGTGAAGGCCAGCAGGTGCACCGACAGAGTGCGCGGCCACGTTGCGCGCTCTCGCGAAAAGCGTTGGCCCAGCCAGAGTATCAGCGGGGCAAAGCAGGCCCACACGTCCCAGGTCAGGACTTGCCACACGACCATCCGCCACCACGAATGAGACATCCCGACATAACGAGTCTCGAAATAGATGGTGCTGGCGTTAAGGATGCCGAAGAGCGTCCACGCGCCGAAGATGACGGCCCACTTGAGCCACCACTCCGTCGTCGCGCCGCTCTCAGCCTCTCTCCTGGGGGCCGCTGTGGATAATGGTCTCTCCATCAAGCCATAGCATCCACCCCCAAGCCCGCTTTTGGCAATCCCTTCGTAGCTTATCAAGATTAGCAGCCCGCCTCTCAGACCATCCAGCCCTTGCTCTGGTATTCCATGTAGTCTGCCGTCGTCTGCGCGACCTCGCGCCCGAAGTAACGCTCGACGATCCGCAAGGCGAGGTCGATGCCGGAGGTGAGCCCACCGGCCGAAGAAATCTTATCGCCTTCGATAAAGCGGACGCCGCGCTTGACATCAATGTTCGGGTATTCGCTGGCCAGGCGATCTTGAAAGAGATGGTGCGTGGTGGCCGCCTTGCCCGCGAGCAGTCCTGCTTTGGCCAACTGGAACGCGCCCGTGCAGACCGAGAAGGTCACGTCTGTCGCGCGGCTGACCTTTCGCAGCCATTCGTGCAGGGCTGCCGAGCCTCTTTGCGCGGGCACGACGACGACCTTCGGCTGCGGGGCATTCTCAAACGTGTAATCGGGGACGAGCTTCAACCCGGCCGAGCCGGTGATCGGCTCCTGGCGCTCCGAGACTGTGAAGAGCTGGAAGGGCATTTGCTCCATGCCCTGCCCTCGCCCCGTTAGCATGACATCCTGAAAGACTTCCCAGGGGCCCGCAAAATCTATGACCGTCACGCCCTCTGAGATGGCGAAGGCCACGGGAATCCTGCCCTTCGCAGGCGGCACGAGCCTGTTTCCGTCCGCAGAAGTCTCGGCGGCCCCCGCACTATTGTTGTTGGATTTCGCCGTGCAACTTTGGGCGAAGGGGATGGCCGAAGCTGCCAGCACCAGCCCTGCCGTCGTTGTGTTAGCCAGAAAGTCTCTTCTCTTCATTCCAGATTCCTCCGCTATCATGTGTCATGCAACTGTAACGAAAAGCTGTGTGAGTTGGTCGCAGCTTTTCAGCAGGGCGCGCGAAAGGTGCAGCCGGTTGACGGATTCCTGCTGCCAGATGCAGAGCCGGCTCACAGGACGACTGCCATAAATGAAGAGAATTGAGCTACGATAGCAGGGCTTGGCTCCACCGAATTGCGGAAAAGCGGCAGGCTTATGTTATTCAAGAACAGTCTCAGCGCACAGCTTCAGGAAAGACGCGAGGAGTTCATCTCCTTCGACCGCATCCTGCGCGAGGACTTGAGCGGCTGCGCCGAACGCCTGGCGCGCATCGGCGCAGGGGACTTCGCTCAGCTTAGCTCTCGTGCCCGCGCCGCCGCAGCGCCCGGCGCTCTGCCTTCCACAGAACTTGAAGAAAGGGGCTCCACCGTCCTCCCCTTTGAGCGGAACTGGCGCTCGCATGAAGAGGCGCGACGCTGGGCCCTGGACGTGCTCTTCGGTCGCGTCACGGCAGCGGCGGACGGGAGCCAATACCTGCCGGGCCGCGAGATCACGCTTCCCGTCGCCGCCGTCCAGGTAGCCTTCTTCGAGAATCCACATACCAGGGAAGGAACGTACGTCAAAGAGGCCGAGCTGAAGCTCATCACTCCGGCCGAGATCATGCGGGCGACGACAGACCTGGACTCCCTGGTGGCCCTGCGTCGTTTCCATGAAGAGACGCGCGTGCTCAAAGCTTTCCTCAAGCGTCATGAGGGCTGGCGCGAGCGCGGCAGGCGTATGCCCCTCGGCTTTTTCGACGGCACGCTCCTGATCTCTTACGCGCGCCCGCGCAATCCCATACAGGACTTGTACGTCGAAGCGATAGTCGAATTGGTCGAGCAGTCCAGGGAAACGGGCGTGCCCCTGGTCGGCTACATAGATTCGAGCTACGCGCGTGATCTGGTCAACCTGCTGGAAGTTTTGGGCGAATGGAAAAGCTCTTATTCGGTCTACGACGCGCAGGTGCTCAGCACTGCGGGCGACGGCGGGGCGCTCTTGAACTCCTGGGGCGACCGGACGAGCTTCTTCTACTGCGACCGCAAGGGTCTGGGCGATGACTTCCTGGACGAGAACGGCGACCCGCTCGTAGGCTTCTGCTACCTGCAAACTACCGCCGACGGGATGGCTGCGCGGCTCGACATTCCCTCCTGGGTTTTTGAAGCGGGGCTCCTGGAAGAGACGATTGATACGGTCAGGGCTGAATGCGTCGTCGGCAACGGCTACCCTTACGCGCTTGAGACGGCTGACGCCGCAGCGGTCATAGGCGCGCAGGATCGCAGCCGCCTGCTTCAAGCCCTGCAAACATTTGCCGAACAGGAGAACCTGAACCTGCGCGTCTCCCGAAAAGCTCTGAGCAAGTCCAGGCGGCGCTAGAGAGACAAAAGGCTTTGTGGCCCATCAACTCAAGCTCTTGAGGAAAGCGAGGACTTCCCTATTGAACAACCCTGGCTGTTCCATGTTGGGCAGATGAGCCGCGCCGGGGATGAGAATCTTCTTCGCGCCCTCAATTTTTTCTGCGAGGAGGTCTGCGGCCTCAAGCGTCCTGGGCGTATCCAGCTCGCCTATGACGACGAGCGTCGGCACGCTAATCTCTTCGAGCCTTTCGGCGGCCCCCCGCTCGACGGCCTGCTCAGTGCCTAGGCCGGAAGCTCTCTTCAGCGCAACGAGATTCATCTCGCGCACGCGCTCGCGCAAGAGCGCATCAACCTGCCCGGCACTACGACGCGGGCCATCGACCCAGATTTGCAGCTCAAGCTCGCCTACGCGCTCCACGTCGCCTCGCTCGTCCGCCTGTAACAGCTCTGCCCATTGCTGCGGAAGCGCCGCCGAAGCATTGAAGCCGCTGACGGCGGAAGCGACAAGCACCAGGGCCCGCGCCGTGCCCGGATGTTCGAGCGCGAGGTCGAGCACGGTCTTTCCTCCCTGCGAGCATCCCAAAAGCAGAGGCCGTTCGAGCTGAAAGAACTTGAGCAGCCCCGAAAGGTCTTCGTGATGCGAGAAAGGCACGGCCTCTGTCTCAGTCCTTCCAAAACCGCGCCGGTCATAACGCAACACCTGATAGCTCTCGGCGAAGGCTCGGAACTGTTCGTCCCACATTCGACAGTCACATATCCCTGCGTGCGCCAGCACGAGCGGCTCGCCCTCGCCAGCCATCTCGTAGTAGAAGCGCGCGCCGCCAAGCTCTGCGAAACCTGTCTGCATCTTCACGCTCATCTCCCTGACTCGTGCCGCAAACTGCCTCTGTCTTCCGCCACACCCCTTATACCATATCGTGCAGCTTCACCTACATGGTCTACGCTCACGCCCGAGAGTGCCGCGCCGGGTTCGCCCCGGCTGGCCCTAAATGCGTAAATAATTTAGCTTACCTTAATCACCGGCCGGCGGCCGAAGCCTGGCACGCTCGTTGCTCAAGCCCACAGGCGAGCGCGCCCGCCGAAAGGCTGAAGCTCAGAGAGAAGGAAGCGAGGCGGCGCACGCGAAAGCGGAAGGAGCGAGATGAGGAACGGAAACGGCAAGCTGGCTGGGCGCGCTCTCGGCCTTTTAATTCTTCTGGCATTCATGGCCGGCAGCGTCGTCCCGGCCTTTTCGCAGACGCGACGGCGCGCTCCGCGTCTATCCAGAGCGACCAGGCGCGCTCAGCAGCCCACCGGGCCCACCTATCGCACCATCCACGCCGGTTACAAGCTTCGCGTCCGGATGAATGAGCGGCTCAGCTCCGAGACGGCACGCGTCGGCGACCGCTTTACGACCACGGTCGTTGACCCTGTTTATGCCGAAGGCGTGGAAGTGATCCCGGCCGGAAGCACGATCACAGGGCGCGTCACAGAGGTCAAGCGCGCACAGCGCAAGAGCAAGGCGGGCATTCTCGGCGTCAGCTTCATCTCGCTGCAACTTCCGACGGGGCTCACGCGCGCCATCAACGGCTCGCTCGCGGACTTGTCGAACGAGACAGTCAGCTACGACAACGAGGGCCAGGTCACGGGCCGCTCTTCCAGGAATCGAAACATAGTCTTTATCGGCGGCGGCGCGGCTACTGGCGCGCTGATCGGAGCCATCGCGGGCGGCGGCAAGGGCGCTGGCATAGGGCTCGGAGTGGGCGCGGCGGCCGGAATCGCCGGCTCCTATTTCTCCAAAGGCAAAGAGGCGGTCGTCATGCCCGGCACGGAGTTCGGCGTGATACTCAACCAGAGCCTCTCGCTGCCGGCGGCAAACGTGCGCGGCAATTAAAGAGATCGGCGGCCCTCGCGGGTTGCCGGTTAGAAGGGAGCCCGCAACGGGCGAAGGGGAGAGCGCCCCTGCGGGCTTCCATCAAATCTTGCAGCAAAATTTTGAATGAGTTCGGCCGTTCCTGTCATTACGTAAGCGAGCGGCCGTGCAGAGAGACCCGTTGCGAAGGGGAGAGCGCAACGGGTCTCTCTTTTAAGGATGTATGATGAGTGAAAGAGAAGCTGTTTGAGCTTTTCATTCATCCTTCTGCCTTCTGCATTTCTTCTTGATGCGGCTCTCGGTCATGAAGGCGGCCGAACTCCGGATGGCGGTAGACCACTCGCCCGGCGACGATTGTGGCGACGGCCGCGCCGCGCATCGCCCACCCGTCAAAGGGCGTGTTGCGGCTCTTAGACTTTGAGCGGCGGACATCAAACGTCCAGTTAAGCTCCGGGTCGAGGATGGTCACGTCGGCCCATGCCCCGCGCCTCAGAGTGCCGCGACCGTCCAGCTTGAATATGCGCGCGGGATTGACGGAGCACAACTCCACGAGCCGCTCAAGGCTCACGACGCCGGCATGAACCAGGCGGTCGAGCGCAAGACCGACACCCGTTTCCAGTCCCGTGATGCCGAAAGGCGCATGATCGTATTCGAGCGCCTTTTCGTCCGCATGATGCGGGGCGTGATCTGTGGCGATGGCGTCTATGGTTCCGTCCCTCAAGCCTTCGAGAATCGCCGCCAGGTGATCGCGGCTGCGCAACGGCGGGTTCATCTTGGTATTCGTATCGTATCCTTCGACCGCCTCGTCCGAGAGCGCGAAGTGATGCGGCGCGACCTCGCACGTGACTGTCAGGCCCTCTGCTTTCGCCCGCCGCACGGCTTCGAGCGCGCCGCGCGTAGAGACGTGGGCCAGGTGCAGGCGCGCGCCCGTCAGTTGGGCCAACGCGCAATCGCGCACGGCGTCCATCTCCTCGGCCGCAGCGGGCATGCCGCGCAGGCCCAACCGCAGAGACCAGAGTCCCTCGTGCATCACGCCGCCCTGTGCGAGCGAGCGATCTTCGCAATGATCTACGACGCAGAGGTCGAAGCCGCGCGCGTACTCCATAGCGCGGCGCATCATCCCGGCTGAAGGCACGCTCCGCCCGTCGTCCGAGACGGCGACAATGCCCGCCTGCTTCATCTCGCCCATCTCCGACAGTTCCGCGCCGCCCGAAGCCTTCGTGATCGAGCCGACGGGAAAGACGTTTGACTGGCGAGCGCGCTCGGCCTGCTCTATGATAAAGCGCGTGACGGCCGGGCTATCGTTGACGGGGTCTGTGTTGGGCATCGTGCAGACGCTCGTCCAGCCGCCCGCAGCAGCCGCCGCCGTCCCCGTCTCAATCGTCTCTTTGTATTCCTGGCCCGGCTCTCTCAGGTGTGTGTGCAGGTCTATGAAGCCTGGAGCGACGATGAGGCCCGTGGCGTCGAGCACGTCTGCGCCTTCGGGCACAGCGTCGCCGCGATCTAAGAGACCTGCCACGCGACCGTCTTCGACGAGCAGGTTCTTACCGCTGTTCTGCCCCTGCGAAGGGTCAATCAAGTAGCCGTTCCTAATCAGCAATCTCATGCTTTCGGTTCCATTCGTCGGTCAGCGCCCATCAGCCGCTCGGCGGGCTTCCGACCAGCAGGTAGAGGATGGCCATCCGCACGGCCAGGCCGTTTGTCACCTGATCCAGTATCAGCGAGCGCGTGCCGTCGGCCACGTCGGAAGCGATCTCGATGCCGCGATTCATGGGCCCAGGGTGCATCACTATGGCGTCGGTGTGGGCCAACTCAAGCCGCTTCAGGTTAAGACCGTAATGCACGGCGTACTCGCGCATGGAGGGGAAGAAGGCAGAGGTCTGCCGCTCGCGCTGTATGCGCAGGATCATCACCACGTCCGCGCCTTCCAGAGCGCCTTCGATGCGCGGCTCGACAACGACACCCTCTTCGACCAGCTCGGCAAACTCCCCGGGGACGAGCGTGCCGGGCCCGGCAACGCGGACGGTCGCGCCCAGCTTCGTCAGCAGATAGATGTTCGAGCGCGCGACGCGCGAGTGCAGGATGTCGCCGATGATGGCTACCTTCAAGCCTTCTATGCGCCCCTTGTGCTCGCGTATGGTCAGGGCGTCGAGGAGCGCCTGCGTCGGGTGCTCGTGCGCGCCGTCTCCGGCGTTGACTATGCTGGCGCGACAGATGCGGGCCAGTTGATGAGGCGCGCCCGCCGAGGAGTGTCTGATGACGATCACGTCCGGCGACATGGCTTCCAGGTTGCGCGCAGTGTCGAGCAAGGTCTCGCCCTTGGTCACGCTCGAAGTCGAGGCGCTGATGTTGACCGCATCGGCCGAGAGCCGCTTGGCCGCGATCTCAAAGGAGGTGCGCGTGCGCGTCGAGGGCTCGAAGAAGAGATTGATGACGGTGCGCCCCCGCAGCGCCGGGACTTTCTTGATCTCGCGGCGCGAGATGTCGCGGAAGGACTCGGCCGTGTCGAGCACATGCGTAATCTCTCGCGCCGATAGCTCGCGTATCCCGAGCAGGTGTTTCAACGTAAAAGCTTTTTCAGGCTTCGTGCTCATTAAAGATTAGTGTTCGGCGTACATAAAAAAAGCGGCCATCGCTGGCCGCTCTCTAGGGAGCCTCCCCCGGGGGGCGCTCGACTATGGCGACGCCCTCTTCCTCGTCAAAATCCGTGAGCATCACTTTGATAATCTCGCTCTTTTTCGTCGGCACGATCTTGCCGATGTAATCGGCCTGAATGGGCAGCTCACGGTGCTCTTTGCCGCGATCAATGAGGACGGCCAGTTGCACACGGCGCGGGCGGCCGAAGTCTATCAGTTGATCGAGCGCCGCGCGAATCGTCCGGCCCGTGTAGAGCACGTCGTCTATGAGCACGATGTTACGATTCTCTATATCGCCGGGCAGCTCCGTGCGATTGACTACGGGGTTGGCCCCGACCGTCGAGAGGTCGTCACGATAGAGCGTAATGTCTAGGATGCCGACGGGCGGGCGCTCGCCTTCGAGGTCGGCGATCTTATCGGCCATCCGCTCGGCGAGCGGCACGCCGCGCCGCCGTATGCCGACCAGGTAAAGGTCGCCCGCGCCGTGATTCTCTTCGACAATCTCAGAGGCAAGCCGCGAGAGCGCGCGATTGATGCGCGCCCCGTCCATGATGCGTGCCTTTTCTATGAAATCCATTGGCGTTGGATACTAGCAAGAACTGGCGGCAGGTGACAAGGGAAAGAGCTGTCCCTTTAAGAACTTCCTCATCTTAAGCTCCGCGCCTCATCGCCTTTGCGCTGCTTCTCATAAATCGCGGCGAGGTTGTCCGTGGCCGCTTTCGTCAAGGGACTCTCTGCGCCCAGGTTGGGCTGTGCGTCGTCGCGGGCTTCGCGGGCGACTTGTCCGGCTTCCGGGAGGCGGCCTTGCGCGACGAGTGATTGGCTCAGGCGAATTTTCACCGAAACGAGGTAGGTGTAATTTTTCTTCGCCTGCTGGTCGAAGATGGCTAGCGCCTGGCGGTAGTAGTCTTCAGCTTCGCGAGCGCGCCCGCCCTTCATCAGAATATCGCCCAGAGTCCACATCGGCGCAGCCCACAGAAGGTTGTTGTGGGGAGAGAAAGCTTGAGAGACGGTCAGAGATTGACGCGCTTTCTCTTCGGCGGCTTTCAAGTCGTTTCGTCTGAAGCGGAGGGCCGCCTGCCGATCCAGGTTTTGAGCCAGGTAGCCGTTCTGATCGCCCAGCGTGTGCCGCAGCACGCCCTCGCTTTCGAGCAGGTATTTGTCGGCCTCGTCCAACCGCCCCTGATTGAGTGCGGCGACGCCCAGCATCATCAGCGTCGAGCCGAGTTCCCAGGGCGGCGGCCCCGGAATTTGGCGATACTCGGCGGCCGCTTCAAGCAGCAACGGCTCGCCCTTCTCGAAATCGCCTAACGAGACCAAAGCTCCGCCCAGGTCTGACTTGTTAAAGATGAGAACCCGGCGCTCTCTCCCCTGTAGATTCGCCCCCGTAGAGATGCGCAGGGCCTCGTTCAAGAGCGAAAAAGAGGCGTTCGTATCGCCCTGATAAAACTTCACTACACCCCAATAGTCTAAGGCCAATGCGAGTTGGGCGGCGCTTGACTCAGGCGCGTGCGCCTGCCCTTGCTTTCGATAAAAGGCCACGGCTTTTTCCAACAGCCGACTCGCTTCTTCAAGTTTCCCCTGGCGGTAAGAGAGCACGCCCAGTTCCGTCATGGTCGCGGCGGCGTCCGCGTTCTCTTCTCCGTAAAGCCGTACTTGTGCTTCGAGCGCGGCGCGCAGGTTCCGCTCGGCTGCCTCGTACTGCCCTTGCGAAGCGTAGGCGCTGCCGATGGTGCGCAAGACCTGTGCGCGGACTTCCGGCTGGTCTGCCAGCTCCGCTTCGACCTGCGGCGCGATCTGGTCGAGCATCTCGTTGACGGTCACGTCACGGCGTTGGGCCACGGGCGAGACGGAAGTGAGGCTCTGGTTCGAGAAGGAGAGCATGCGCTGCAAGAACTGGTTGATGCGCTCGGCTCTTAATCTCTCATGCTGGGCCAGGTCGCGCTGCTTGCGCGCCGCTTCGGCCTGCCACAGCGCGATGATTAAAGAGGCGATGATGGCCAGAATAATCAGGCTCGCGGCGGCGACAGGCTGCTTGTGGCGGGAGATGAACTTCGACGCGCGATAAGTGAACGTGTCTTTGCGCGCGCTCACGGGCAAGCCTTCGAGGTGTCTGCGGATGTCTTCGGAAAATTGCTCGACCGATTTGTAGCGGCGCTCGGGCTCTTTACGGAGCGCCTTGAGCACTATGTTGTCCAGGTCGCCGCGCAGCGCCTTCGCGTTGCGCACCTCCGGGCGCGTCTCCGTTTTTCGCCCGTCGCTATCACTTGAGGGAGGCTGGTCGCTTCTCTGCTCGCCGCTCGCCGCGTCGCTCGGCTTAGACGGCTCGGAGTCGCAGATGGCGCGCGATAGCTCTGCGGGCGAACTGTCTTTCAGCTTGTATGGGCGCACGCCCGTCAACAGCTCGTAGAGCACCACGCCGAGCGAGTAGATGTCCGTCGCCGTCGTCACATGGAGGCCGCGCACCTGTTCCGGGCTCGCGTACTCGGGCGTCATCACGCGAAAGGCATGGGTTTCTGTCAGCGACTCGCCCGCGAACTCCGGGTTCAAAAGCTTGGCCACGCCGAAGTCCAAAAGCTTCGGCTCGCCGTCCTCTGTGACGAGGATGTTGGAGGGCTTGAGGTCGCGGTGAATGATGAGGTTCTGGTGCGCGTGCTGGACGGCCGAGCAGATGCGTCGAAAGATTTGCAGGCGCTCCGTCACAGACAGCCCGTGCTCGTCGCAGTACTTCAGGAGCGGGAGCCCCTCGACGTACTCCATCACGAAGTAGGGCCGCCCGTCCTCCGACTCGTCGCCGTCGAGCAGCCTGGCTATGTTCTTGTGGCTGAGGCTGGCAAGTATCTGCCGTTCGTTGCGGAAGCGGCGCAGGATCTCTTCCGTATCGAGGCCGCGCTTGACCACCTTGACGGCGACGGTCTGACGGAACTGATCGTCGTCGCGCACGGCCAGGTAGACCACGCCCATCCCGCCGCGCCCGATCTCGCGCACTATCCGGTAGCGGCCCATGCGCTGCCCTTCGCGCGCCTCTTCCGCATCCGAGAGCAGAAGGCCGAGGGCCTGGGCCAAGTTGGATTTGGAGAGAAAGTTTGAGGATTCGGCCTCGGCCGCGAGCAGCGATTCAACCTCGCGGCAAAGCTCTGCGTCGTGGGCCCAGTGTTTGAGGAGCCACGCGCGGCGCTCTGCCGGAGCGACATCCAGTGCCGCATCGAAAACCTCTTCGATCTTCTGCCATTGCATAGGGGGCTCGGGTCTCGGTGGGCTGCTTTTAATTGCTGGCTAAAGAGAGTTCGCGGTAGAGCCAGGAGCGCGCGATCTGCCAGTCGCGCTGCACTGTCTTTTCGGAGACGTTCAAAACTTCGGCCACCTCTCTGTGCTCAAGCCCGCCGAAGTAGAGCAACTCAACCACACGCCCTTTGCGCTCGTCAAGCTGGACGAGGCGGTTGAGGGCCTCGTCCAGGGCGATCAAGTCCGTGGCGCTCTGCTCGACCGAGATGTTGGCCTCTTCGAGCGAGAGACGCCGAGCGGCCCCGCCCCGCTTCTCCGTCGCGTGGGCCCGCGCGTGGTTGACCAGGATGCGGCGCATCATCGTCGCCGTCATGCCGTAGAAGTGCGCGCGGTTTTGCCAGGTGACGCGCGTCTGATCTACCAGGCGCAGGTAAGCTTCATGCACGAGGGCTGTCGGCTGCAAAGTGTGCTCCTCGCGCTCTCGACGCAGGTAGTGGCGCGCGATCCGCTTTAGCTCGTCATAGACGAGCGGAAACAGGCTGTCCTTAGCGCCCGGCTCGCCCGCGCTCCAAGCCAGAAGCATCTGCGTCACGTCTCTCTCGCCTTCGCCCATATGCCCTTCAGGAGCGAGCATTTTAGCCCAACCTGCGCTTCGGCCAGAAGCGAAACCGAAATTTTTTTGGCCCACCGTGTCCGTTTGGGCCCACGTTTCGTGCGTTAGTATTTAGAGACCAGAAAGATTCAAGGAGCCCCGCGCATGAGCCGAACCAGGTATTTGTCATTCGCCATCGCTTTCGCCTTTTCGCTCGTCATCCTCAAAACCGTCTTCGTCTCGGTCGGCGCGCTCGTCTTAGCGCCCGGCGACCTGGACGCGACCTTCGGCACGGGCGGCCGTGTCGTCACCTCTTTTCCGGGCGGACTGGACACGGCCAACGATACGGCCGTCCAGGCGGACGGGAGGATCGTCGTGGCCGGCACTTCCGGCACGGACTTCGCGCTCACGCGCTATAACACGGACGGCTCGCTCGACGCCTCGTTCGGCGTGGGCGGGCGCGTGCATACGGACTTCCCCACGGGCCTCGGCGGTGTCGCTTACGCTCTAGTCATACAGCCGGATGGGAAGCTTGTGCTGGCAGGCTCGGCCTCGGAATCCGCGACCTCCTTCAATAGCGTCTTCGCGCTCGTGCGCTACAACACTGATGGCAGCCTGGACACCTCTTTCGATGGGGACGGGCGGGTCGTCACGACGTTTGCGGGCAGCAGCGCCACGGCCCGCGCGCTCGCGCTTCAGCCGGACGGCAAGCTCGTCGCCGCTGGCCTCGCCAGCGATAGCACGACCTTCAACAGCGTCTATGCCCTGGCTCGCTATAACACTGACGGCTCGCTCGACACGAGCTTTGACACGGACGGGCGCGTGACGACGGACTTTCCCGGCCTCACGTTTGAAGAGATACACGCCGTCGCCATTCAGACGAACGGGCGCATAGTGGTCGGCGGTCTCGGCAACGCCGCTTTCTCGCTTGCGCGCTACACCACTACGGGCGCGCTCGATACCTCTTTCGACACGGACGGGTTCGTGACGACGGCCTTCGGCGGCACATTTGAAGAGGCCAACGCGCTCGCCATTCAAAGCGACGGAAAGATAGTCGCCGCCGGTCAGACGGCCATCAGCACAGCCGCGAACATGAACTTCGCCCTCGCCCGCTACAACACCGATGGCAGCTTAGATACATCGTTCGACACGGACGGCAAAGTCACTACGGACTTCGGCCTCGTTGACGCGGCAAGCGATGTCGTCATTCAAACTGACGGACGCGTCATCGCCGCCGGTCGTGCGGGCACGACAGCCGGAGGCAGTTTCTTCGCGCTCGCACGTTACGACACGAACGGTGGTCTGGATACATCGTTCGACACGGACGGCAAAGTCACGACAGACTTTTCCGGCGGGCGTTTCGGCCTCGGCGCTCTCGGCGTCGCGCTGCAAACGGACGGACGCATAGTGGCCGCCGGGGATGCCAACCTTACAGGCCAGCGCGATTTCGGCGTCGCCCGCTACAACACGAACGGCAGCTTGGATACCAGCTTCGACACCGACGGCAAGCTCATCACGGACTTTACGCTGAACGACGACGGCATCACGGCTCTGCTCGTCCAGGCCGACGGCCGTATCGTCGCCGCCGGACGCAACGAGCTGCGCATTCGCATCGGCCAGGCGCAAGACCCAAACTTCGAGCTGGCGCGCTACAACACTGACGGCACACTCGATATGACTTTCGGTTCGGGCGGCCTGGTCTCGACAGACTTTGCAAACAACGGCGACGACTTTGGCAACGCAGCCGCGCTGCAAGGCGACGGCAAGATCATCGTCGTCGGGCAAACCGGCGCGCACTTCAGCCAACTGCCCAGCGCCGACACCTCCTTCGCCGTTGCGCGCTACAACACAGACGGCACGCTCGACGCCTCTTTCGGTTCGGGCGGACGTGTGACGACCAACTTCGGCACGACGCACGACAGGGCGCTCGCCGTCGCCGTGCAGCCGGACGGGCGCATAGTCGTGGCGGGCACGAACGGCACAGACTTTATCCTCGCGCGCTATAACACCAACGGCTCACTTGACGACGGCACGGGCACGGACACTACGCCGGGCGACTTCTTCGGCACGAGCGGGCGTGTGACGACAGACTTCAGCGGCGGATTAGACTCCGCCAGCGCGCTCGTGATTCAGCCGGACGGGAAAGTAGTCGCGG
>DASVQF010000014.1:0-140086 GCA_036389315.1 Pyrinomonadaceae bacterium | reverse complement strand
AAGACTTCCTGGGCGAGGTCTTCGGCTTCCGAGACGTTTTGAGTCATCCGCAGACAGAGGCTATAGACTCTGCGGTTATGGCGCGCGTAGAGTTCTTCGAAGGCACTCATGTCGCCTTCTGCTGCTGCTTGCGCCAGCGCGCGGTCGGTCTGCGGCTTCGCCGTCTCGGCCCGCTCGCCGCTTCCGATGTTTGACCAGAGGGGGTAGATGGCTGTGTTTGTGGTCATGCTGCGAACTACAGCAAGCTCAATGCCACGCTCGCACGGGCATAATAGCCCGGTAAAACGGCCGTCCGTTGTTCTCAAATCAAGCACCGGACTGTACGGGGATACGAAAAGGTGTACGCCCGCGCAGGGGCGCAGCATTCGGGAGGTTGCGGGCGGCGTCTTATTCAGGCGACCCCGAACTCGGCTTCGATAAACTCTTTCGCGCCCGCGCCGCCTGTCAGGCGCAGCCACAGGGGACTCTCGGCCGGGCCCACCTCAAGCTCGAAGGTCAGGAAGGGGCAGCAGAGGCGCTCAATCGTGATGAATTCGGCTGCGAAGAGAATCGTCTCGGCTTCGACGGGGAGGCGAAAAGCGTAGCCTTCGGGGAGCGGCAGCGTCTCTTCGACGGAGGCGCGCAGTCTCTTCATCAAAAGCTTTTGACGCTCTCTTTGCGCGCCATCCAGCGCCGTCATGTCGCATGCAATCGGCAGCTCTTTCAAAAGGGCACTCCTTCTTTCTCTGTCCTCTCATCTTGCGCGCGCAAAATCTATGAAGCCGCGCTCGGGCTCTGTCGAGAGCAGGCGCACGCGCACCTTGTCGCCCACGTCCATGCCTTCTTCGCCCTGTACGACGCGGCCGTCTGCTGGCGGCGAGATGAGGCGCGCGAACGTTCCCTTAGCCGAGACGCCCGTGACAATCGCATCGAAGCTCTCGCCTATGCGCTCGCCGAGCAGCAACGCCGCCGCAGCCTTGCGCATCAGGCGCTCCACTTTTCTGGCGGCGTCCTCGCGCTCCGTGCATTGCTCGGCGATCTCGCGCAGCTCAGCCTCCGTGTAGGGCGGGGCCCTGCGCGCGACGACGGCCTTGACGAGTCGCTGCGTGATGAGGTCTGCATAGCGGCGGTTGGGCGCGGTCGAATGCGTGTAGTCGTGTACGGCCAGGCCGAAGTGGCCTTCGCTCTCCGTGCCCGGCCGCTCGACCACGTACTCGCCTGGGCCCATCAGTTTTACTACAGAGAGCGAAAGGTCTGGAAAGTGCTCCGGGTCTGCGGCCCTGCGGCGAGAGAGAAAGGCCGAAAGCGCGCGCGAGTCAGGCTCTTCGGGCAGGTTGTCGCCGAAGCCTCTGGCGATCTCGACGATGCGCGGCCAGCGTTCCGGCGTGCGAACGACCCGTCGGATTGAGGGCCATCCCTGGCCCTCAAGGAACTCAGCCATCTCCGTGTTGGCCGCGACCATGAAGCTTTCGATGATGTCGCGCGCGCGATTATGTTCGGCCTGCACGAGGTCTACGACGCGACCGTCAACGGCGATGGGCTTGGCTTCGATGGTTTGCAGGTTGAGCGCGCCGCTGCGGCGGCGTAGAGCGCGCAAACGCTCGCGCGCCTTGTCCTGCAAATGTATCTGGTCTGTGAGGCCCGAGACCTCCGTCACCTTCGACGGCGCGGCGGCGCGACCTTCGAGCCACGCGCCCAGCGTTTCATAGACGAGCTTGGCGTGGTTTCGCACGACGGCGCGATACACGTCATTGGAGCGGACTTCGCCGTCCGGGTCTACGACCATGTCTATGACGACGGCCAGACGATCAACGTCTTCAAGCAGCGAGCTCGTCTCGTTGGAAAGCTCTACGGGCAGCATCGGAAAAATTTTGACGCCCGTGTAGATCGAGGTCGTGTTCCGAAAGGCATGGCGGTCAATGGCCGAGCCCTTCGAGACGAACGCGTCCACGTCGGCAATGCCGATCATGAGTCGAATCTGATCGTCATCCAGCCGCTCGGCATACTCCACCTGATCGAGGTCGCGCGAGTCGCTGTTATCAATCGAAGACCAGAGCAGGGAGCGCAGGTCACGCACGGACGGGTCATGAGTGACATCGTGCGTTTTGGATTCGAGGGCTCGCAGCTCAGACGCGATTCCGGGCGGCATACCCGGCTCGAAACCGTTCTCGATCATTACCCGCCGGGCCATCTCGCGTAAATCCAGCGATGAGTGCTTGTGTTCCTTAGTCATATCGGAAAAGGTTGCCCTGTTCTCGCGGCAAAAGCAAGGGCGGAGGGCCTCGGGCACAATCGCGGCCGCCGTCGCTCAAGCAGAGCCCAGCTTGATTATTTCACGGCGCAGCCTACTGTGGCGTTGCATCAGTCGCAGGTAGCGCGACTCTTCAGCGCCCGCCTTGGCCCGTATGATGCGCGCCACGCCGCGCTTCTCCTCTTCGGGCCAGCGCCCGAGGTCTGGAATCAGAGCCAGGACCAGCGAGAGGTTTTCAAAAGCGCGCTGCTCGGCTTCTGACCACTCGGAGGGCTCGACCGCCAGCGCGCGTGCGACCGAAGCCGTGGAAGCTCTTCTGATCTTCGCCGCGTCGCCGCCGAAGCGAGCGGCCATGCGGCGCTGGACTGCGAGGGCCAGGTTGCGAACCTGGAAGCGATCCCAGTGGCTTCGAGTCGAGGGAGGTGTCTCGAAAAGCATGTGGCCCACCGAAAGCTTGCGAAGCGTTTGCGGCGACGTGCGATAGCCCGGTCGAGCCTCAACCCTCTGCTCTTCTCTCAGGGTGAGGCTCATCAGCTCTTCTCGCACGGGACGAAAGCCGAGCTTGCGATAGAACCAGAACGCGCCCGACTCTATCCCTTCCTCATTCTCGAAGCCTATCTGGTAAGGGTCTACGGAGAAGGCCGTCACGCCTAAGAGCTGGCGATAGAGGCGCAAGATTTGCGCGTAGAGCCATGCCGACTCGCCTTCGCGGAAGGTGTAATAGATGTTGAAGCCTATCTCCATGCGCTCGAAGAGCGAGATGCCTTCGGCGTAACCTAGGGGGACGCCGTTTCTGAGGATGAAGGCCGAGTGATAGGCCCTGAGCGGCAGCCGGTAGTCGGGCGGCACGCCGTTGAAGAAAAACTCAACGCCCCTCCCTGCGCGCGCGTGCAGCACGCGCTCGGCGTCTCCGAACGTAAAGCCATGCAGCTCGCGATAGCGAATAGTCGAAGTATCGCGTATCAGCTCAAGGATGCGCGCCCCCTCACGCCGCGAGAGCTTTTTCAAACGAAGCGCCGAGCCCTCAAGCTCGCGCGCGAGCGACACGTCGCTGCGGCGCACCATAGGCTCCGTCTGATAGAAGACCTCACGCACGCGCTGCTTCATCCCCGTGCGCGTGACTTTGAAACTCGCGGGCGTCCAGCGAACCCACAGCTTGAGCGCGTCGTACGTCTCGGCCTTCTCCCTGTCCGAGAGTGGCAGGCGCTCGAATCGCTCGACGAGCCAGGAGAGGTCTGAGCGCGTGCGGCCCGTGGCGGCCCGCAGCCATTCCATATAGGGCACGTTGGCTTCGACCAGCGCGTCCTCTTCGAGCAGCGGGAGGAACCTGGGCCAACTCGCCCCGAGCCGCGCCGTCTCTTCGTAGCCGTCCCAATCAATCGAGACTTCCGCGTAGTGTCTTTGGGCCAACCAGCGAGCTATGTAATAGCTGAACGTGGAGGTCAAAGATGTCCCGGCGATGCCCGAAATCTCAGGCGCTTCAAAGGCCAGGAGGTCGCCGCCTGCACGGCCGAACGCTTCGATGCGACGCGGGAAAGAGATGAGCGCGCGCTCTGCCTTGCGCAGCACTACGGGGCTCTGCGGGTAGGCGCGCAGGAAGAGAAGTATCTCGTGAAAGCGAATTAAAGAGTCGGCTTCCGGTAAGCGGCGCTTTTCCAGCGCGGCCAGAAGCTTCACGGTCTGCTCGCTGCCGGGCCGGCCGGCCCGGCGCTTCACGTCATCCAGTCTGTCCAGAAGGCGTTCGATTGATTCAGGCGGCACGTTTCGTGTCCACGGGCGCGGCAGGTTTCGGTAGAGCTACTAGCTTCTATGCCAAATGATTTTAGAAGTCAATGACTGACCTCTTTTGAGCCCAAGCGGCTATAATGGCCCAACCCGGAACGGAGGGCTTGACGCACCTTGGCAAATGTTGAAGAGAGAGAAAGAGCGCGCAAGATCACCAGCCTGCTCAAACGCGAGTACCCTGAAGCGCGTTGCAGCTTGAATTTCACGAGCCCGCTTGAGCTGCTCGTCGCGACCATCCTCTCGGCGCAGTGTACGGACGAGCGCGTCAACGTCGTCACCGAAACTCTCTTTCGCAAGTACCGCGAGGCGGGAGATTACGCTCGGGCTGATGCGGCAGAGCTTGAAGCAGACATTCGCTCGACCGGATTTTTTCGCAACAAGGCGAGGGCGATTCAGGGCGCTTGCCGCATGATCGTCGAGCGATACGAAGGGCGCGTGCCGGCGAGACTCGATGAGCTGCTTGAGCTGCCCGGCGTGGCGCGCAAGACGGCCAACGTCGTGCTCGGCAACGCCTTCCACGTAGCCTCCGGCATAGTCGTGGACACACACGTCGCGCGCCTCTCACAAAGACTCAAGCTCACAGAACACGAACAGCCCGAGAAGATCGAGCGGGATTTGATGGAGCTTATCCCGCGCCGCGACTGGATAGCCTTCTCGCATCTACTGATCGCACACGGCCGCCGCGTCTGCAAAGCGCGCACGCCGCTTTGCTCGGAGTGCGTGCTGGAGCGGCTCTGCCCCTCTTCGCTGCTCAAGACGACGCTCTTTTAGCCGCCTTGCTTGATGATGATTTCGCTTCCGCTGCCCCTCGGCGTGATGATGACGTTTGTCGCGCCTGCGCGCAGGACGCCGCCGCCTTGCGTTCTGAGAATCTGCGCCCCCTTGAGCTTGTTCGTGTACCAATCCAAGACCGCGCCGGGCGCGTCCCCTGTGCGCAGTTGCAGGAAGTTGTCCCGCCCGCTCCTCATGTCCGTGACAGTCTCAGCGCCCGGATAGATCAACTCGCTCGTGGGCGCAGACGTGCCGGGGGCTGACGGCGGCTGCTCAATCGGCGGCAGCGGAGGCGGCGGGGGTGGAAGGTCTGTTCCGGGTCTGGTGACGACGGGCGGCGTCACAGTGGGCCCAGTGGTCACGGTCGAGCGGCGGCTGAGACGCATGCCTACGACGAAAGCCATGAGCATGGCGGCGAAGAGGAGCGCGAACATGAGGACGAGCTTGCCTGTCTTCCTGCTCTCTGCTGCCGTGGGCCCAAGGCTGCGGGTGTTGACATCCTGTAAGGGCTGGGCGCTGCCCGGTGCGATGTAGGCCGGGCCGGTCGGCTGTGCGTTCCAGGTCTGAGTGGGCGCTGCCGTGGGCTCGCGCGTCGCTTCAAAGACTCTGGTCGTCGCTTCCGACACGCTCGTCGTGTCGAGTGAAGGCTGGCCGCACCTGCGGCAGAACTTCATGCCGGGCGTAATCTCAGCGCCGCAATTGATACAGGGAATGCTCGACATAACGCCTGTAACATACGATGCCAGGGTGCGCCCGCGCAAGTCCGAGGTTGTAGATGGAAGGAAAGAGAATTAGCAGGGATGGACAGGATTGTCAGGATAAAAGAAAAGCCATGGCTTCTCTTTTATCCTGACTCTCCTGTTTGAATCTGCTATCTTGAGCCGCGCGCGCGGATGGTCATCTCCGTGCCGCGCAGCAGCTCAAGGTCGTCGCGCCCCTGTGCATAGACTGAGCCCGCGCCGACGCCCGCGCCGATGGCCGCGCCGATGGCCGCGCCCTTGCCGCCGTTGGCAATCGCGCCGATGATCGCGCCGACGGCTGCGCCGATGGCCGTGCGCTCGGCCGTGCGCTGCGTTTGATCGCTTCGCTCCTCTACGCTCCCTGTATTCTCGCTTCCCAATCGCACGTCTTCGCCGCCGGCGGCCCGCACGTTCTCTATATAGCCGGTGAACGGAGCCGTACGCCCGTCACGCAGCCTGATCTGCCGGAATTCGAGCGTCATCTCGGCTCGGCCCGAGAGCGCGCCGCCACGCTCTATGTGCGCGACATAGCCTTCGAGCGTGGCCCCTTCGTACTGCGTGGGCCCACGAACGGACATCGTAAACGGGTCGCCTTCGCGGGAACGTGCCGTGCTGAGGTCGCTTGCGAGGACGGCGACGAGCTGCGTCCCGGCGGGGACGCTCAGGACGTAAACGCCGTCGCCCTGGCGCGTGGTGGGCCCGGCCGGTGGTGCTTGCGGCGGGCGCTCGCGTATGACGGGCGGGGTGGGCTGCTGCCTGACGGTGGCCGTGCCGGGCGCAGTCGCGGTGGGCCCAGGGGTGCGCCTCTGCGTATTGCCGCTGCTACTGCGCGCCGTCTGCCGCGACTCGTCGAAGATGCCCCAGCGCGCTACGCTCGAAGTCTTGTTATAGAGGCTCTGCACGACGACCGGCTCCCTGATCTGTTCGACGTAGATGCGGCGCGTCACGCGCAGGCGACGCCCCTGGTCAACCGGGTCGAAGACGACTGTGAACTCGTCGTCCGGGCTCCCGCTGGTGCTGACCATCAGTTGATCGCCGTAGAGCACGGCGCGGGTGCTGACGGGGCGGCCGTCCGCCGAACGCTCCTCGTGCTCGCGCCCGTCTGCCTCGAAGCTGATGCGCGGCGCGCGAGACGAGGCGATCTCGATCACACGCCCGCGTCGTTCGATGGCGAGCTGTTCGGGCGATTCCAGGCGCGGCGACAGGTGCTCGACGACGCGGCGCTGCACATCGGGCGGCAAATTGCTCACGGCGCGCGCAGCCGATATGCGCGGGTCGTCGCTGCCTTTGGTATCGAGCCGGTAGATACCCGTCAGCAGCGATTGTCCGACCGTAGTGTTAGCGTTGCGCCTGTTCGTAGGCGCGGGCTGCTGCTGCCGCCTTTGTTGCTGCGTCACGGCGGCCAGCACGGGGCCGAAGAGCGCGATTGATAACAACGCTGCGATCAATGGTCTGATGCCGGACATCTGTTCTCCCTCCTGCAAACACTCTCGGGCTAAGGGGGAAATTTCGGGGAAGGCTTTTAGAGGGGAGGTTGGGTGTACAAAGAGTAGAGCCACGGGCCAGGCTTTTGCAAGTGAAAAAGTGTAGGGGCCGTCCCGGATGGCTTTTCAGATGTGTCTGAGTTTAAGATGGCGAAAATTCTGTCACAGATTTCCGGGAGGGTTTGGGAGAAATGCCGAGCGATATGGCTGCGCGCGAGCACGAAAGCGTTGATCTCTTGAAAGGTTTGGCGGCGGGCCTGGTCGCCGGGCTCATAGCATCCTGGACGATGAACCGTTTTCAGGCGATGTGGAGCCGTCAGCAGGTCGGCGTCGAAAAACCGCACGGCGCGCAGGGCATCAAGCCTTACGTCGAAGGGCAGAGCAGCGATGAGAGCGACGAGAGGGATGCTGTTAAAGGAGTGGGCCCAGGCATCAAGCAACAGGACGACCCGGCAGAGAAGGTCGCGGGGGCCGTCACCGAAGGCGTCCTTGATCGCAGCTTGCAGGAGAGCGAAAAGGAGCGGGCCGGCGCGGTCGTCCATTATGTCTTCGGCGTGGGCGCGGGCGCTTTCTACGGCGCGCTGGCGGAAGCGGCTCCGGCGGTGACGGCGTTCGCGGGGCTGCCCTTCGGCGCGGTCTTCTGGCTCGCCGCCGACGAAGTGACAGTGCCAGCCCTCGGCCTCTCAAGAAAGCCGACAGAGTATCCGCTCTCAGAGCACGCCTACTCGCTCTGCTCGCATCTGGTCTACGCCTTGACGGCCGAGGCCGTGCGCCGCACCGTGCGCCGTGCGCTTTAAGAGCGCGTGTGATTTGGCCGGCAATCGAATCACTTCGGAGGCGGCTTGACACCTGTCCGCTCGGAGACCACTATCTTCCACCCGTCGCCAGACTTCCGCCACACGTTCAGGAATCTCATCTTAAATGAGAATGGCTGATGCTGCGCCGTCTCGCTTTCAATCTCAGCCAGCCCCGTCACCACCGCAGCTTCGCCGTAAACCCTGACGATCATCTCCGACATTTTGAAGGATTTCAACGGCAAGGAAGGAAGGCTTTGCCCTTTGTGATAGAGGATAACGGAGCCGTCATAAGCGATCATGTAAGCTCCTTCGGCTATCAGTTCATCCCACTCGCTGTCGCCTTTAAGCGCCTTTTGTCTGCCCACCTCTTCAAGGCGCAGAATCTCTTTCTCTATCGCCTCCGTCTTATCCTCCGCAACTCGACCCTTCGAGCTGTCGCGGGCAAAAGCAGCAATCTGCGCCAAACATAAACAGAGTAACAGGCGCGGTATCAGCTCTCTGGCTTTCATCGTTGTGCCTCCTTTTCTATCGCGACCCAGTAGCTTATACGGTTGATCGGGTGACGAGTTTCAAGAGCGCGAATTGATACCGGGTTGCAATAAAAAGAGAGGGCGTGAGGCCATAGCCGCACCGTCATTGACCTCTCTTCTACTCGACGCGCACGCGGTCGCTCGCGCCGCGCCCGAAGGTTTCGGGATGATACATCTCCTCGGCCTTGGCGGGCGGCACGACGAACTCGCCGGGCACGGTCGCGCGCGCCACATAAGAGTAGGTATAGACTCCTTCCCAGAGCAGAGAGGCGAAAGCTTCGGCCCGCTCGTCGCGCAGGTTTTGGTGCTCGAACCAGGGACGCGACCACCACCAAGACGGCACGCGCCCCCTCGCTTCACTCGCGCGCTCGTCGGCCGGAATGCTGCCCGTGACCGCCAGCGCCGGGTTCAAAGCCTCCAGGCCCGCCGGGATAGGATCGACCAGCGCGACATGATAGCGACGCGACGGCGCGGCCATCGTCAGCCGCACACGCACGCGCGAGCCCGCCTTGATGTGCCACGTTCCGTCAGCGTCGCGCCGCACGTCCGACGCATTATCCACAGCCTCGTAGACGCGCTCGACCGTAAAGCCGTAGTCCGCACCGCTGAGCTTCAGATTCGCGGGCGCGTACTGCACGCCGACGCGATAGTAGAGACGGCCGGGCCCGCTCTTGCTGAGCACAAGGTTCTGGACGCCCGCGTTCTCCGCCAGATAGCGCATAGGGATGTTGACCTGCTGGCGCTCGGTCGTGCGTCCCTTAAACGTTTGCTCTCCGGCGAACGCCTGGCCGAGCCATGCGCGCGCCACAAAATCCGGCGTCGCCTTTTCATAAGTCGCAAAGTAGCGATCAAGAGCCAGCAATATGAAGACGTTCTCCTGTGTGTTCTCCCACCGTCCGGCCTTGCGGTGCGCGAGCAAGCCCCTGACGACTTTCGGAATCAGGTCGCTCGCGGGCTGGTCTCCGATCAAAGCTTCGAGGATGATTCCGTCGGCGCGCCGCTCAGAGTGAAGCAACAGGTACTCGCCGTCGCGGTAGGAAGTGACGAAGTGAGCCGTGCCCGCAGTCTCGCTCGCACGGTTGTTGAGAAGCCTGCGAATAGACTCCACCACGGCCGAGGATGGAGCGTCGCTGGAGAACACTGGCAGGAGCCAGCCGACGGCTTCGAGCGAAAGATTTTCAAGCCCCGCTTCGGCTACTAGCTTTCGGGCCCGCGCGGCGTCTTTCTCTCCCATGCGATTGCGGACGTAGAGCGCGTAAGCCTGAAGGGCCCGCCGCACCTCTACCGGATAATCGGCAGGGATGTGCTGGTCTATGTTTCGCAGATACCTCTTTGAGCGTTCGATCATCTCGCCGGGCACGTCGAACCGCTTTCCGCGCGCACGCTCAAGCGCATGGGCTACGTGAATGCTGACGTAGGGCCAGGACTGCTCGCCGCGTCGCCAGAAACCGAAGCCGCCGTCAGGGTTCTGCAAGCCCTGCAAGCGCTTGATGTCGCGCGCCACAGCCGCCGTCATCTCTTCAGGCTTCGGCAATCCTTTGGCCGCGAACGCCGTCAGCACATCGCGCAGGGCTGCGACGGCCAGCACGCGCGACGAAAGCTGCTCGGAGCATTCGTAAGGATAGGCCATCAGGTAGAGCACTGCGTCCGTCAACTCCTGTAGCTGCGTCGAAGAGGTAGTGACTTCCAGTCCTCCGAACTGTTTGAAAACGTCCTCGGGCGCTCTGACCGGCTGCACGATTGCGCCTTCGTCCAGCTCGCCGTAGGTCGCAAACGCTTCGGTCGTCGCAGGCGTCCAGACGGGCAGCTCTATCTCCGCCGCATCGGCCCAGCGCCCCGCCACAGCAGCCATCTGAAAGCGCGCCGTGCCCGCGCGCGAAGCCGCGACGGGCAAACGCACCTCGGCCCGGTCATTGGCCGCAACCACTACGCGCCGCCCCGCGCCGTCCGTCAGCTCGGCGTTGGTTGCGCGTACGGCCACGTCCACGGTCATCGCCGCGTCCGTCTGGTTCTGCACGACTATGGGCAGCTCGAAGCGGTCGCCGAAGTTCAGGAAGCGTGGCGCGCTGGGGCGCACCATCAAGGGCTGGCGCGCAGTGATGGAGGATTCGCCCGAGCCGAACTGTCGCCCGCCAGCCACCGAGACGGCCATCACGCGATAGCGCGTCAGGTTGTCCGGCAGCTTGACACGCACCTGCGCGTGCCCCGTAGCGTCTGTCGGCACAGCGGCGGCGAAGACGGCCAGCGCATTGAAATTCTCGCGCAGGCGAATCGCTTGATTCTCATCCGGGGCGTCGAGGTTCATGACGCCAGCACTCTTGCGTTGACGCGGCGCGGGTTTGGGAGGCGGTGGGGGAGCCTCGGAGGCCATCGCCTCGGCCCTAGTCACGGGCGCGCTTCCCGCCGCGCCGCCGACCGCTTCCGCCTGCTGAATCAAAATCTCCGGATTGCTGAGCACCACTTTCTCGCGCAGGTGATAATCGCTCACGTCCGCGCTGCGCTGCGCGTAGAAGATTGCGAGCGGGTCATCCAGCTTGTAGTTGGTCAGAGCGAGCACGGATTCGTCCACGACGACGACGGCGACTTCGCTGCCCGCGACAGGCTTGCTTGCGGCGTCGCGCACTTCGACGTTGACTGTAGTTTCAGCGCCCGGCTCAAGCGCGCGCTCGCGCGGCGTCGCCTGCACCAGCAGCCTGCGCTCAAGCGGCGGAACCGAAAGGTTCAACTCGCCTCTGGCGTAGGCCGGGCGCTTCGGCAAACGCTCGTCCGCCTTGCCGGCGTCGTCCGTGCGCGCCGCCGCTCCGACCAGATCAACCTGCACGTAGAGGTTAGGGATGAAGTGCTCCTCAATCGGAACCTTGAGCGTCGTCGTGGGCCCATCCATGCGAAATCGCTCGCTCTTGAGCAGGCCGGAGCGGCGCAAGGTCATGACGCCTTCGGCCGGGTAAAAGGGAGCCTGCACGAGCACCTGCGCCGTGTCGCCCGCCTTGTACTCCTTGCGGTCTGGGATCAGCTCGACCGTCTCCTGTTCGATGTCGCGCGTGGGCGGGCGCTTGCCTCCTGCGACCCACAGCGTCAGCTCGCTCTCGTTCGGTCTCTCGCGGTCATCCATGACGCGGGCCGTCACGCGATACGTCCCGCCGGTCTTAGCCTCGAACGTACACTTAACGGGCGCGTCCTGGCCCGACTGCACAGTGCAGTCCTGCGCATTGGTCTCTTCCTGCGTCCACTCGCCGTTCTTAAAAGACCAATCCAGCAGCACTGCGCGCATCCTTACGGTGCGGCCCGCGCGCGACTTGCCGTCGATGTCCGTGACGATTGATTCGACCGTGAGCGGCTGGCCCTGCTCGACGAAGGTGCGATCACTGCGCAGGCCCACGTACAGCTCCGACGGATGCACCAGCATGCTCGCAGAAGCCGTCCATGCCTGGCGGTTGACATCCGTCACGCTCGCTTCGGCCGTGACGCTCGAAGGTCGCGGCGGATTGACCGAGTCGAAATCTATTCGCAGGCGGTGCTTGCCCGCGCCGTCCGTGCGCCCCGTGAAGCTTTCGGTGTGGCTTTCTCCGTCGCCGCTGCTTGCGATCCACCAGGGAACCCACTTGCCGAACGTGTAATCGCCGCGATTGGGCGGCGTGTAGTTGGCCGGCGTGGAGGTCACATGCCAGGTGACTTCCGTATTGGGCAGACCGCCGCCGGCATAATAAGCGGCCGTCACGGACGCGTCCGCATGACCGCCGACTATGTGTGGGCCCTCGCTCGCCTGCGCCGTGACCTCGAATTCGGGGCGGCGGAACTCCTGTACCTGAAAGCTGTGCGAGAAGGTCTGCTGCATGACTTGGCCCACGCTTCCGCCTTCGGCCTGTAGCTCCATCCGTGCGTCGCCGAGGTTCATCGTGCCTGGAAGTTTTAAGACAGTATCGAAGCCGCCCAGGGCGTTCAGGGGCAGAGCGCCTTTGCCGACCTCGTTGCCGCGCGAGTCCATGAGCTTGTAGGAGACGCTCGTCGCGGCCCCGGCGAGTGGGCCCACGTCGCCCTCTCGGCCTCCGCCGACGCGCCTGATCCATCCCTTAACGTGAACCTCTTCGCCCGGCCGATACATCTTCCGGTCATCGAACACGTACCAGCGCAAAGAATCCGCAGCCTCTCTCCTCAGCCAGCCGCCCTCAGTGTTCCACCATTCGTAGTGCTCCGGAAGGATAGCCAGATCAGAGCCGCGCCGCGCGACCAGCAGGTTGAGACCCCCGGTCTTGGTCGAGGGGAGCGCGAAGCGCGCCACTCCGTCCGGGCCGCTCACGGCCGACTCGCCCGAAGGCAGCACCGTCATCTGCACGCCCGCGAGCGGACGGCCGTCCTTGAGCGAGTTGGCCCAGGCCAGCAGGTCAGTCCGGTCGGCGAAGGCGTCGAGGCCGATCTGCGTGGCCTGAATCCATGCCCTGATGAGTCGCCTCTCCCACGGATTCTTAGGCTGCACGAGCGGCTCTACGAGGATGACCGCCTGGCCCGTGTCGCCGTCGAGCGCGGGCTTGAGGTCTACGGCCGTCTCGACCATCTCGTCCGGCTTCGATTTGACTTCGATGACCTTCGAGTAGACCTGCCGGCCGGGCGGGCCCGGCGACTTTTGAGTGTCGCCCGGTTGCCAGCGCATGTAGGCCGCGAAGGCGCTCCAATCTTCCGGGCCCACGCGATAGAGGCTGACCCGCAGGCGGTCGTAATTGATGCTGAAGACGGAGAAGCTCGGCGGCGCGGTCGGGTCTAAAGTGACGAAGTTCTCGCCTGAGGAGGCTAGAGCTTGCGGGGCTGGGCCAACATTGAAGGTGACGGTCGCATCCTTGCCGAGGGTCTGCCCGAACTCGTCGCGCACGGACTTGTCAATCGTCACCCTGTAAGTTGTGCGCCCGCGCTTCAGGCCCTCTATGCTCAGCGTGTTGCCGTAGACCGAAGTCCTCAAGCCCGCCACCTCCGGCTCAATGCGTAGGCTCGACTTTTGAAAAGCCTCCGCGTCGAGCGCATTTGTGAAGATGACAGACCAGCTATCGAAGGGCGAGCAGCGCCACTCGTAGCCGCACTCCGTCCTGACGACGCCGAGCGGCCCGAAGGTGCGGAAGGAGAAGGTCTCGGCCCCGGTCGTGGTGCGTGGGCCCTCGGCCGAGGGCGTGCCGGGCCCGACCGTCACGTTGATGCTCGAATTGGCGGGCAGCAGCGCAGACTGTCCGCCTACACTGGAACCTTCGGCAGCCCTGATCGCTAACCATCGCTCTTTGTCCGCCCCGGCCGCGAGCCTGCGCACGGCTTCGTCCGCTTCAACTTCCTGCGCCGTTGCGAGCCGCACGCTCAGATTGGTTCTGCCCGACGTGACCCTGACGGTGCGAAGGACTGCGGCCGGGTCTATGCGCTGGTCGAACTCTAAGAAGATGAGGGCGTCTCTGCGTACGGGGCCGTCCTCCGGAAATTTCGTCTTCAACTGCGGCGGGGGCGTCGCGAAAGTCCACGCGCTCGCCTTCGTCGTCTGAGCGCCGGTCGCAGACCTTGTGCCCGCCGGCACGCTCACCCGGTACGCGGTCGCCTGTGGGAAACGACCTTCGGGCTCAAACAGCAGAGTCTTTGTGCCCACCCAGCGCCAGCGCCCCTTAGGCTGCGGCGTGAGCCTAACGGGCACGGCCTCTTGGGCCAAGCCTTCGACAGAGGTCACGGCCACCATCGGCTGCGAAAAGGTGACGCTCAGTTGCGGCGCGAGCGGCACGTCGCCCTCTGGACTGTAGCGCAGCACTTCCAGTGGGCCCACGTTAGCGGTCGTGTCCGGCCCGGCACTCTCCACGGGCGGCGGGAACGCTGCGTTGATAGTCTTGCCCGTGCGCGGCGGAGGCAGCGACCTATCCTTGAGCGCGAACTCCTGCGTGTCCGTCTGCTCGGCCTTGACCGGCGGCAGCCGCTTCAAGACCTGCTCCGTCTCGCTTGCGGAAAGACGCGCCGCCGTCGCGACCGCCGCGTTCTGCGCCTGCGCGGGTTGTTCCGTGCCTTCGCTCAATCGAAAGCGCAAGCCTTTCAACTCTTCTACGGTATTACTCATGGGCCCATTCCCTCTGGAGTTGGAGCCGGGCGTGCTCCTCCGCTCGGCCGTGTTGGGAGCGGAGCGTGCGTAAACCTGTAAGAGGGGGCCAACCAGAGATAGATAGACGAGCAGCAGGCTGACAAGTGGCTTGAGGTGAATCATGAAGGCTACAGTTTCCTCGTTCGGGTTTGAAGATGTATGCGCGTAGGTATCATACGTCAATCATTTAGACTCAGGCGAGATGAAAAGGTTCCAAAACTAATTACACAGATCGGGAGCGATGGCTGTATATTCTTTAATCTCGCTTCGGAGGTGCGGCTGTAACTCTTGGAGATAACCTTCCTGGGAACGAGCGCCGGGGTTCCGACGCGCTCGCGTAACGTCTCCTGTGTGGCATTGCGTCTGCCGCAGAGGGGAGAGGTATGGCTCTTTGACTGCGGCGAAGGAACACAGCACCAGCTTCTCAGAAGCGAGCTGAAGCTGAGCCAGATCAGGCGCATCTTTATCACGCACCTGCACGGCGATCATCTCTTCGGGTTGACGGGCCTGCTGGCTTCGGCCGGGATGGCCGGCCATGCCGAGCGCATAGACATCTACGGGCCAGCGGGCCTCGACGACTACGTGCGCGCCACCACTCGCTCTTCCGAGACGCGCTTCTCCTACGCGACCGAGGTGCACACGGTCGCTGCGGGCACGGTCTTCGAGGATGATGAGTTCCGGGTCAGTTGCCGCCCGCTCGCGCATCGCATAGAGACTTTCGGCTACAGCGTTACGGAGCGCGACCGCGCGGGCGCTTTCGATGTCGAGCGGGCCCGCGCTTTAGGGATACCGCCGGGCCCTCTTTACGGAAAGCTCAAGCGGGGCGAGAGAGTCATGCTCGCCGACGGGCGCGAGGTGGACGGGCGCGAGCTGTGTGGGCCCACCATTAAGGGGCGGCGCGTGGCCTACTGCACGGACACGATCTATTGCCGGGGCGCTGTGGAGCTGGCGCGCGAGGCAGATCTCCTGATACACGAAGCGACCTTCGCCGAGCAGGACACAGAGCTGGCGCGCAGGAGTATGCATTCGACCGCTCGGGCGGCGGCGCGCGTTGCGCTGGAAGCCCGCGCCAGGCGGCTCCTCATCACGCACTTGAGCCCGCGCTACGCGCCCGGCAACGCGCTCACACCCGACGAGCTGCTCGCCGAAGCGCGCGCCGTCTTTCCCAGGACTGAGCTGGCCCAGGACTTCCTGACAGTCAACGTGCCGCGCCGTCAGCCCGCAGCTTTAGAAGGCCATGTCGAAGAGTGACGGGGAAGCGGCCTATGACAGGTTCGCAAGAGTCTACAGCCGCCATTGGGCCCGGGAGGTTCCGCCGCAACTGATGGTCGTGGTGGACAGGCTGCTGGTTCCGAGAGTGAGGACGGGAGCGCGACTGCTAGATCTCTGCTGCGGCACGGGCTACACGGTGCGGGAGCTTTCGGCGCGAGGGTTTGCGGTCACGGGCCTCGACATCTCGCAGGAGATGCTCAGGGAAGCGCGCCGCGCCGCGCCACGCGCCCGCCTGGTTCAAGCCGATGCACGCCGCTTTCATCTCTCGCCGGTCTACGACGCAGTGCTCTCGACCTTCGACAGCCTCAACCACATGATGACGAAAGAAGAGCTGGCGGCAGTCTTCCGAAACGTCTATCGTGCGCTGCTGCCCGGCGGGCTCTTTCTCTTCGACATGAACATGGAGGAGGCTTTTCTTGAGCACTGGGCAGACTACTACGCCATCGTCGAAGAGACGGAGGTCTGTGTGCTGAGAGGCGCATACGATCAGCTAAAGGGAGTTGCCCGCTACGACATCACGATGTTCCACCGCGAGGGAGAGAACTGGCAGCGCACGGACACGAGCATCCTGGAAAAGTATTACCCGGCGAAAAAGATCAGGCGCGCGCTCAAAGAAGCTGGCTTCCGAAAAATCTCGGCCTACGATGCCGAGCGCGAGCTGGGGCTCGCAGACCACGTTGGCCGCACCTTCTTCCTTGCTCAAAAGCCACGGGACGGGCGCACGGAATAAGACCGCTCGCCGCCGGCCAATCTCGGGTCGCCGGTCTTGGGCGGCTCGGCTTCAGTTGATATAATCGGCTCACCCTATAAATCCCTCGGAAGCTTCCCCCGCAACCTGGAAAGGCCGAGACGTGATCTTTCGTGACCGTACGGAGGCGGGGCGACGCTTGGCCGCCCGTCTTGTGCGCTACCACGACGGCGCGCAGGTGATCGTGCTGGCGCTGCCGCGCGGCGGCGTCCCCGTAGGCTTTGAAGTGGCCCAGGCGCTACGCGTCCCGCTCGACCTCTTTCTGGTGCGCAAGCTCGGAGTGCCGGGCCAGGAGGAGCTGGCCATGGGGGCCATCGCGACGGGCGGCGTGCGCGTTGTGAACGAAGATGTCGTGCGACACCTGCGCATCTCGGACGAAGTGATAGAGGTGGTCGCGGCCGCAGAGGAGCGCGAGCTGCGGCGGCGCGAGCGCGCCTATAGAGACGAGCGTCCCGCGCCGGACGTTGAAGGGCAGACGGTGATTCTGGTTGACGACGGGCTGGCCACAGGCTCGACCATGCGCGCCGCCGTCCGCGCCTTGCAGAAGCTCTTACCGGCAAAAGTAGTCGTCGCCGTGCCCGTCGCATCCCAACAGACCTGCGACGAGCTAAAACGGGAAGTGGACGAGGTCGTCTGCGCCGAGACGCCCGAGCCTTTTCGCGGTGTCGGCCTCTGGTACGAAGACTTCTCGCAGACCACGGACGAAGAGGTGCGAAGCCTCCTCGTACAAGCCGCACGCGAAGGCCCACACGGCGAGCAGTGAAGAGAAGCCGAAGAATAGCAACCCGGTCAGCGGTGATCTCCCCGTCACTCTTGACACGGAGGCGCGACCTGCACTATAGCCACTGCTCCACAGCTTTCGGCTTCAGGTCAGACGGGCCGAAGTCTTATGTTTTCGGAATCTGTTAAGAGGCGCTTTCTGAGGATATGATGCGTGAAGCATTGCTCGCAGTCATGTTGTGCATGATTGGAGCCGGCGCGGGGCTTCTCCCGCCGCCCTGTCATGCGCAGGAGCGGGCCGAGCTTGAAGAAATGGAAGCGCCTCCCCCGATGAAGTACGTACCGCAGGCGGAGCGCACGCGCCTGGCTGCGATCAGAGACACAAAGGCGCGCACGCGCTTGAGCCTCACGCTGATCGAAGAGCGATTGGAAACGGCCGAACGCCTGACGACCTCGCGCCAGTTCGGCGGGGCGGCTGCCGAGCTTGGTATTTACCAAGCGCTCATCACGGAGGCGCTCGATTATCTACGCACGGCGAGCAGCACCGGAAATCGAAATCGCGATCTCTACAAGCTGATGGACTTGACCTTGCGCGCGCAATGCTCGCGCATAGATGCCATGCGTCGCGTCACGCCCTTCGAGTCGGCGACCAATGTGCGGGCGGCTTATGAGCATGTCGAGAGCGCCCGCGCCGCCGCGCTCAATGCTTTCTATGGCGAGCAGGTCGTGACGGAAGAAGAGGTCGTGCCAAAGAAAAAGAATGTGAGAGACGAGACGGCGGAGGGCGCGCGCCAATCCTTTGCGCGACTCGACCACGCCTTCGCCCTGCTGGCCGACAAGTCTAAGGCGCAGATGGCCATTCCCATCCTGATCGAGTTGTTGAAAGACCCGGACGCTTTCGTTCGCCTGGACGCGGCCTACGCGCTCGGCTTCATCGGGCCCGAGGCGCGCTCGGCCGTTCCGCAGCTCCTCACTTTGTTGAAGGACACGGAGGCGATGGTTCGCAATAACGCGGCCTATGCCCTCGGCCTCATCCGCGCCGACGCAGACCTTGTCGTTCCCGAGCTGGTTAAGTTAATCAGAGACCGCGACCCGCGCGTACGCTTCAACGCCGCCGAAGCCATAGGGCGATTCGGACAAGCAGCCGTCCCCGCGCTCAACAAAGTCACGCAGGAGGAAAAGTAAACTCAGGTGTCGAGAGCGAAGCTGGCCGTGTCTCTGTAGAGGAGGAAGCGGAGCGACTGGCCTTCGACGGCCCAGCCCTCGGGCGTGTTGCAGATGGGAATGTCCACCTTGTCCGTGGCCTCGCCTCCGTGGGCCCACATCCCTTTCTCAATCGCTTCGCAGCGGAGTCCCCAGTAGGCTATGCCGGAATAGATGCTGCGCCAGTAGATGCCGTAGAGGACTTTGTAGGCCGTGCCCTCGACTTCTATGTAGACGGCAGCGCCCTGCAATATCTTGTGATCTATCTTGCCAATCAGGTCAAAGAGCAGGCTCTCGTCCCTGGAGGTTAAAGAGATGTGCTGGTGGTCTGTGAGCGCGATGGATACCTGCTCGTCCGGCAACGGGTCTAGCCAGCGCCCCTCTTGGCGGGGCTCTGCGCCGGTGTGATTCATCTTTTCGGGAGTATCCATAATTTCGTATCTTGGGCGGCCTGGCCGCTGGCGGACATACTTTCCGACGAGTTGAGTGCCCCTGTCAAGATTCAAGTTGACAGGGAATACGCTGGCGGCCACGCGCGGGTTCGCTTTTTGCCCCGAGATTTTTACTGCGGTAAAGCGGCTCGGGATAGGTTAAGATGAGAGGCCGGAGGTGAACGTATGCTGATCGGTCGCCCTCGCGGCTTCTATATTTACCTGGTACTCGCTCTGTTCCTGCTGGGCGGCGCGCGTCCCCTCTTGTGGGCCCAAGACCTGAGAGGCGTCGAGTCGGATGACCTGGTGGGCGGGGCCGGTACGCTCAGCGAGCAGCCCGTGCGCCGCCAACATCGTCCTCGTAAGAAAGCACCGCCGAGTGGGCCCACCTCCCAAAACGCGATCACAAGAGATGAGGGCAATGCCCCCGCTCTTGCACAACAGCGCCCGCCGAGGCGCAAGACACCCGGCGTCGCCAGAAGAGAGACGGCGCGTGTGAGAGAGACTCCCGCGAGAGAGACGCCTCCTGCGAGGGAGCCCGCGCGCCCGGCCGAACCCGCGCAGCCCCCGCCGCCCACAGCCGAAGCCTACAACGACGAAGGCGATCAACTCTTCAACGCGGGACAGTATGAAAAGGCTATAGAAGCCTACCGGCAGGCCGTTCGTCTGAGGCCGGATTATGCTGAAGCCCATAACAGCATGGGCGATTCCTATTACAACCTGAATCGCGACGCGGAGGCCGTCGAAGCCTACAAGCAGGCCGTCCGCTTGAGATCAGATTGGGTCGAGCCTTACAACGGCCTGGCCGACGCCTACTTCAACATGGAGCGCTGGGCCGAGGCGACAGACGCGCTCAAGCAGGTCGTGCGCCTCGACCCGCGTAACTCCGAGGCGTTCAACTCGCTGGGGATGGCTTATAACAACCTGCGTCAATACGCGCAGGCGGCCGACGCATTCAAGCAGGCTGTGAACATCAAACCCGATTACTCGGAAGCCTATTTCAATCTCGGCGTCGCCGCCTATAACGCCGGAAACTACACTGAGGCGATACAGGCTTACAAGGAGGTTCAGCGTCTCTTACCGAACTTCACGGAGGTTTACGGCAACCTCGGCGACGCCTACAGCAAGCTGAACCGCTACGCCGAGGCGGCCGATGCTTACAAGCAGGCCGTCTCGAACAAACCGAACGCAGAGGACTACAGCAATCTCGGTTGGGCCTACAGCAAGCTGGCTCGGTATGAAGAGGCCGTCGTCGCCTACAGGCATGCCGTGCGCCTCAATCCGCAGGACGGCGAAAGCTATAGCAACCTGAGTTATGCGCTCGGCAAATTGAAGCGGTGGACGGAGACGGTTGACGCAGCCAAACAGGCCACGCGGCTCAAGCCTGACGATGCGGAAGCCTATAGCAATCTCGGCTGGGCCTACAATAACCTCGGCCGCTTCAACGAGGCGCTCGAACCCTTGAAGCAGGCGACGCGTCTGAAGCCTGACTACACGGTGGCCCATTTCAATCTGGGCATCGCCTACAGCCGCCTGGGCCAATACAACGAAGCGGTCGCCTCCTTCCAGCAGGCGATTCGCCTCAAGCCGGACTGGCCCGAAGCCCATAACAACATGGGCTACGTCTACGGCAGCCTCGGGCGCTGGAAAGATGCCATCGCGGCGCACCGCGAGGCGACGCGCCTCAAGCAGGATTACGCCGGGGCCTACTTCAACCTCGGCTATGCTCACCTGAAGAACGGAGATAAGAAGGCCGCGCTCGAACAGTACAAGGTTCTACAGACGCTCAACCCGGCGCTGGCGAAGAAGCTCTACGTCCTGATCTACAAGAAGCTGCCGCCGCAGACTGCCTTGAGAGAGCGAGATGAAAACAGTCTCTCTTAAATTTGCGCTCGTCTCGGCCGCGCTGCTGCTGCTCCTGCTCATCTGCGGCGCGACCCGCTCTTCTCTCGGCCAGACGCCCGAAGGCTGGCGCAGGGTAGAGGCGGAAGGCAAACTCACCTTTGACCTTCCGCCACTCATGGAGCAGAGCCGCGTGCGCGGCATAGAGGATATTTACCAGGAGTACAAGCACGACGCTTTCAGCCTGCACCTGGTCTACGAGCCTTCGGGCGTGCTCGCCTATGAGAAAAGGGAAGAGCAGTACGGGAAGGATTACCGCGAGATAGAGACCCTCGTTGACGGGCGCAAAGCCCTGCTCTTCATCTACCGCCGAGAGGCGGCAGAGGGTCAGCCCCCGGCCTACCACGCCGATCTTTACGTCGGAGATTTGCCCAACGCGCAGGTCAAATTGTGGATGTGGGCCGAGAGCACCAATCCCGACGACATAGAGACTGCCCGGCGCATCTTCAACTCAGTCAAATTTACGGAAGCCGAAGGCTCTGCGCGATAGCCTGAAGCGCGCTCGCGTTGCTGAAGAGGCGGATCGAGGCGATGCCTTGTGCGCCTGCTGCAAGGGCTTCGGTCGCGTTCTCGCTCGTGGTGATGCCGCCCAGCGCGAGAAGGGGAAAGGGGGCGAGCGAGCGCGCAGCTTCGCTCAACGGGGCCAGCCCTACGGGTGGGCCAAAGGCGCGTTTGGAAGGCGTGTCGAAGATGGGGCCGAAGGTGGCGAAATCGGCTCCGCCCCTGCGCGCGGCCTCGGCCTCGGAGAGCGTGTGCGTCGAGACGCCGATCAAAAAGTCCTGGCCGAAGGCGCGGCGCACTGTGCCTGCATCGAGTGAGCGCGTGGTGAGATGAACGCCGTCTGCACCGCCTGCGCGCGCAACGTCCGCGCGGTCGTTGACGACAAGTCGCGTCTGGCTCCCGCGTGTGAGGCGGGCTGCGCGCGTCGTCAGCTCGAAGAGGACGCGGGCGGAGAGATTCTTTTCGCGGAGCTGGATGAGAGAGATGCCAGAGGAGACGGCCGCCGCGCAGAGCCCGAGCAGTCGCTCAAACTCAGGGCTCTGCTCAGTGGTCGTGGCTCTGGTCTCGCCGCTCGTTATCAGGTAGAGGATCGGCGCTCGTGACAGCTTGGGGGGCAGTTGGGGCGGCATCTTTCTTCGGCGCTGAAGGCTTCTGAATCTCTGCTTGCATCTTGCGCACGGTCTGGCGGAAATGGGCCATCTCCCAGAAGGCTATCCCGAGGTTGAGCAGGCCGAGCCCCGTCACTGAACCGCGCACCCACCCGGAGGAGACGGCTCTCTGCATCCCGAACAGTCCCGTCTTGTGCGCCGCGTAGACCAGGAAATAGTTGTCGCCCCAATCGCTCAGCCCGAAGGAGGGCAAAAACGGGATGACATGCAGCCACGGCAGGAACGTGAGCACGAGCCCTACTTCGAGGCACAGGATAATGTAGAAGATGACGCTCAGCCTGGATGACATGACTTATAGATGTCTCACTTTACGGATTGGATGTTCGACACAGCTTAACTCAAATTCTTACCCTCTGACATCCGAGCCCTGGTCTTTCATTCTCTTCAACTCGTTGAGCTTGCCTGCGACGCCCCTGTAGGTGACGTTGATGCCGTAGACTTCGGTGAAGGTCTCTATCGCGCGATCAAGCTCGCCCATCTGCTCGTAGGCCGTGCCCAGCTCGTAGCGCAAAGCCTGGTACTCGTCCTCCGTGTGGCCCGGCGCATCCAGGCCCTTCTTGAACCAGATGGCGGCCACGCGCGGCAGACCCTTCTTCATGAAGCAGTGGCCCAGGAGGTTGCAGCATTGCAGGTAGCGCGGCGTGCCGTCGCGCGGCGCAACCAATCCGGCGGCGATCTGAAATTCTTCGACGGCCTCGTCCACCAGCTCCATCTCGCTGTAGGCGAGCCCGAGGTTGTAGTGCGTCTCGTAGTCGTCATCCGACGAAGCTGGCTCATCCTCCTCGACCGCCGCGCGAAACTCGTCGAAGACATCGGCCAGCTCCGGATGAACGGCCGTTTGTGCCTTGGGCCTTGCTGCGGGCTGTGGCGCTGGGCCAACCTTCTGCGCGCGCGCTTCCTCGGCCGCCGCAGCCTCCTCAGCATGTATGTCATAGAGACTGAAGCCGGAGAAATCGACCGTCACATCCTCTTCCGTATTGCTTGATGCGGGGGGCGTAGAGGCGCTCGCCTGCTGGCCTGAGGCGGCTTCGGCGCTCTCTTCCAGTCGTGCGCGGCGCGCGTCTATGGCCGGATGAGCGCCGAACTGGCGCTCCAGCATCGTGAGCGTCTCCTGCGCAATATCTCCGTAGCCCTGGGCGAGGTAGAAATCAACGCTCTCAAGCTCCTGCAAGAGCAGCGTCTCGCGTCGCGGGTCTGCGTCGGTCGCGGACGGCGGCTGAGACGCAGCCGGAGCAGGAGCTTCCGCAGGAGTTCCCATAGCCACGCTCTCAAAATCAATCTCCTGAAAATTGGAGGCCGCCGTCGGCGGCGCTTGAGATACTTGCGCGGGCTCGTCTGGGATGTTCAGGTTGGCCCAGTCGGCGTTGAGGTCTGCGAAGGATGCTGCCGGGTCTGTGCGCGTCGCGGGGGCGGCTCCTGTTTCGGCGGGCGTTTCATTCGCCACGGAATTCCACTCGAACTCGGCGAACTCGCCCGTCGGCGGAGCCTCAGCCGTCGTCTCGCTCGTCTGGCCCTGCGAGAAGCCCTCGAAGGCAGGAGCCTCAGCGCCCGCCGTGTCGAAGATAGATTCGTTCGAGTAGAGGGCTTCTGCGGGAGCATCGCCAAGCTCCGCCAGGCGGTCGTAATAGTATTGATTGTCGGGGACGAGGCGCGCGAGCTGGGCCACCGCGTTGCGCTCTTCGTCAACCAGGCCAGCCTTGCGTGCCGCTTCCGCCAGGCGTTCGAGCGCGATGCGCAGACTCTCCTCGTCGCGCTGCCAGCGATGAACGTGGACGAGCAGGCGCAGGGCGTTAATGTGTTCGGGCTCGCGCAGCAGCGCCTCGCGCAGGATAGAGATGACCTGCTCTTCTTCGCGCCCCGTCAGCATTTGCTGTACGATGCTTCCCAGGACGCGGATGCACGAATCCACGTCCCCCTCTTTCAGGTAGAGGCGGGCCACGTCAACGAAGCGCGGGTAGTTATCCTTGTCGCGCTGGATGAGGGCGGCCGTCGAGCGTTCGGCCGCAGCCACGTCGCCCGATTCGACGTGCGCGCGCGCAAGCATCGACAGCAGCTCTGCATCCTCTGGCATCTCGGCGACGGCGCGCTCTAAGAGTTCGGCCGCTTCCTGCGCCGTGCCGAGCGCGATGTGGGCCGCGAGCAGACCGGCCAGCGCCTTGTGATCGAAGGGGAAGACGTTGAGCACCAGCGAGTAGGGCCCAAGCGCCTGTTCGTACTGGCCGCGCGCCAGCAGCAGGTCTCCGACCTTGTTGTAGGATTCGGCCGACTCGGTTTGAAAATTCTCGCGCGCGTAGCCTTCGGCCAAGCGGCGGCGAATCTCTATGTTCTCGGGGTCTAGGTCGGCTATGCGGCGCAGGACTTCGAGCGCCTTGTGTATCTGCCCGGCGCGTGAGTAAGCCTCGGCGACCGTCATGTACTGCGCGCGGGCATCGACGACCAAGCCTTGCGCTTCATAGAGGGCGGCCAGTTGACTCGCCACTTCGGGCGCGCCCGGCTGTAGGCGCTCGACCTTCTTGTACATCGCGATGGCTTTCAGGGCAAAGCCCTGTTCACGATAGTGGTCGGCGATGCGTGTGAAACAGGAGATGGCTTCGCGCTTCTTGTCGGCGCGCGCGTAGAGGTCGCCCAGGACGTTGAGCGCCATGACATCGTCGGCGTCGTTTTCTACGATCTGACGATACTCGGCGATGGCTGCCGGAATCTTGCCCTGAGCAAGGTATTTCTCAGCCGCACGTAAAACCTTTGCTTTATCAAATCCCATCAGGCAATCGTCTGCGTCGTTACGGTCGAAAGAGTGGCGGCGTTTCTGCAAAAAGGGATAGGTGACCAGAGGAGGAGCGGCGGCAGCTAAACTTTCGCGCCGACCGTAGGGGACGGCCCCTCCGAATCCTTGATGCCCGCACGCTAAGGCATCAAAGCTTAACGCTAACACGCGTTATCGGCGAGTGTCAACGACATGGTGCTCAGCCATTTAAGGCTGGCGCGAGAAGGCGCTCGCGCCCCCCTGCGAGCGCCTTTTAAGACCGGCTTCGGGGCTGATCGGAGCGGCTCCCGCGAGGCTCCGCCAGTCTGAAATTTAAGTGAAAGCGATCAAGGCCCCGGGCGGCGGGGGCTTTCCGGCTTCATTTGGACAAACAGGGCACAAGTAGTGAGAGGAGCGGCGCTGAGGGCGTCGCGTCTTCGCGCCTGCGGCGCGCAGCCGAGCAGGCAGCAGTTTGCGGCTTTATCCTCTATGCAGTCTTTGCGCCCCACTCGATAGCGGGCGCGGAGATAGGGCTCGGGCTGGTCGCCCTGGGCTGGCTCGCGCGCACCCTCGTCACCCGTAGCACAGGGTTCAGGCGCACGGCTCAGGATATTCCCATAGCTCTCTTCCTCCTGTGGACGATTCTTTCGGCTTTTCTCTCCGAAGAGCCGAGCGTAAGCCTCGCCAAGCTGCAATCCGTCTGCGTCCTCTTCCTCTTCTACCTGACACAGGCCACGGTGAAGCGGCGCATGATCTTCGCGCTCGTCTCGTTGATGATCGCGTCGGGCGTGGCGGGCGTCTTTTGGAGCGTGGCCGATCTGGCGCGCGGGCGCGGCGTCCTCGTAGAAGAGATGAGCGAGGAGAGCCCCTTTCGCCTGACGCCCGTACGCCCCGGCGACGCGGTGTGGCGCGTGGGCGGGCGGCGCGTCTCCTCTGTGGCCGAGATAGACGAGGCGATTAGAGAAGCGCCTGCGGGCAAGCCCCTCTCCGTCAGCTTCATCACGCAGGGCGAGCACGCCGAATGGAGCGCGCTTCCGTTGAATGGAGAGATGAGGGCGCGTCCCTCTCCTTCGGGCTTGAAGGGCACGGGGCCGACGCGTCGCTTTCGCGCTTCGGGCTGGACGCGCCACTACGAGACCTTTTCGGAGACACTTCAAGTATTGGCCCAACTGGCGCTCGGCCTCGGGCTGGCGGAGCTGCGCCGTCGGACGCGGCGACGCGGGCGCGCAGCAATTATGCTGGCGGCGAGCGCCCTGCTGGCCTTCGGGATTATGCTGACGGCCATGCGTACTGTGCTGGTCGCTTTCGCCCTCGGCGCAGTGGTCGTTACCTGGCGCGCAACGGCGCAGAGGCGTTTGCGCCTGCTCGTCTCCGCAGCAATCATCTCCGTGCTCGCGGCGGGCGCGTTCACAGTCTGGCGCACACGGCAGGCGGGCGCGCTCTCTTTTCAGGATGCGAGCACTTCCTTGCGCTGGCAGGTGGCGCGCGTGGCCGTCTCTCGACTGAAGCTTCATCCCTTTTTCGGGCATGGAATGGATGCTGTTAAGAAGCATTGGACTGAGTGGGGCTTTCCGGGCCAGGACGTTATTCACATGCACTCGACGCCGCTGCAACTGGCTTTCGACAGAGGCTTGCCCGCGCTCCTCCTCTGGTTATGGATTATGGCCTCGTTCTGGCGCACGACGACGCGCGCCGAAAAGGCGGCCCGCGCGAGCGTGGACGCGGAAGCTCACGGCCTACTGCTCGGCGCAACCGGAGCCCTCGCCGGTCTCTTCGCCAGCTCACTCGTCAACTACAACTTCGGCGACGCAGAGGTCGCGCTCCTCTTCTGGTGGTTGATGGGAATAGTTGAGGTGCAGAACTCAGAGCTCAGAACTTAGAATAAGAACAGGACACTGGCTTTTATTCTGAGTTCTGCTCCTCAAATTACATCGGCGAAGTTCTTGCGCGTGCGGGCGAACCACCAGTAGCCGAAGACGAAGCAGGTGAGGGCGAAGGCCGTGAAGAAGACCAGCCCGCGCCAGTCCGGCATCGCGCCTTCGAGCATGATGCGGCGATAGCTGCGAATGAGGTGCGTGAACGGGTTGGCCTTGATGAAGGGCTGGAAGCGCGCGGGGACGACCGATTCGGGATAGATGATCGGCGTCAGATACAGCCAGACCGTGAGCAGCAGCGCGACACCCTGGACTATGTCGCGCAGGAAGACGCCGAGCGAAGCGACGAGCCACGCGAGGCCGAGCGTCAACATCAACTGCGGAACCAGGAGCACCGGCAGCCAGAGGAGCGTCGCGTGCAGCTCGCCGCGAATAAGGAGGCTCGCGACGACGAGCGCGATGGTGCCGAACATCTGATTGACGAGCGCCGTCAAGACAATCGAGACGGGCAATATCTCTAAGGGAAAGACCACGCGCTTGACCAGGTTGGCGTGGGCCACGACCGTCTGCGTCGAAGCGGAAACCGCCTCTTGAAAGGCCGTCCAGGGCAGCAGCCCGCAGAACAGGTAGAGCGCGAAGTCCCAGGCCGAACCATTCGCGCCGAAACGCGCGCCGAAGATGCCCGCGAAGATGAACGTGAAGATGGCAATCATCACGACTGGCGTCACCATGGCCCACGCGAGCCCCAGCACCGAGCCGCGATAACGCGCCGCCAGCTCACGCCTCACCAGCGAGCCGATCAAATCGAACCTTCGCGGCAGCTCCCAAAGGGGACGCCACACAGCCCGCCGCGCTGTCTGAGCAGAGATCATGGCGAGAGATTGTATAACAAATCGCTGATTGCTATCTGCCTGGTATACAATCCCTCGGCATGAGCATCGCGCTGAGCGTCGAGGGCGTCTCGAAGCAATATCGTATCTACGGCCATCCGGGCGACCGTTTGAAGGAGACGCTCTCGCGCGGGCGCTGGAAGTATCACCGCGAATTCTGGGCCCTCTCGGATGTCAGCTTCGAGATCGAAGCGGGGACGACGACGGGCATCATTGGCCCAAACGGGAGCGGCAAGTCAACGCTCTTGCAGATCATCACGGGCACGCTTGAGCCGACGCACGGGCGCGTGCTCTCCGAGGGACGTATCGCCGCGCTGCTTGAGCTGGGCGCGGGCTTTAACCCGGAGTTCACGGGCGTAGAAAATATCTTCATGAACGCCTCGCTGATGGGCTTCTCGCGCCGCGAGACAGAGGCGCTGCTGCCTGAGATCGAACGCTTCGCAGAGATCGGCCCCTTCATTCATCAGCCCGTCAAGACCTACTCCTCGGGCATGTACGTGCGCCTGGCCTTCTCGGTCGCGATCAGCGCGCGGCCGCAGATATTGATTATCGACGAGGCGCTCGCGGTCGGGGACGCAGTCTTTCAGCATCGCTGCACGCGCCGCATCAAGGAGATGCAGGAGAGCGGCGTGACCATTCTTTTCGTCTCGCACGATCCCGGTGCGATACGCGCGCTCTGCTCGCGCGCCATTCTCCTCAACGGCGGGCGCATAGAGTCGGACGGCAAGCCTGCGGACGTGCTCAACCGTTACCAGAAGATCGTCATGGCGCGCGAAGAGGCTTACGATGCGAGCCTGCCGGCGGAGCGCGAAGGCGAGGGCGAAGGAGTTGCCAGTGGGCCCATCGCTGCCGCTGCCGCGCCTCCGCCGCTTCGTCCCCTCTATCGTCACGGCGACGGGAGCGCGGAGTTCCTGAGCATAGAGCTGCTGGACTCTTCGCGCCGCGTGGTCGAAGCCGTGGAGAGCGGCGAGCCGCTCCTCGTTCGCCAGCGCGTGCTCTTTCACTCGGACGTGGACGACCCCGTCTGCGGTTTCCTGATACGCAATCGCCACGGCATAAACCTGTACGGCAGCAACACGGAGCTGCTTGAGGTAGTCTTGGGCCAGGTGCGGCGCGGCGAAGTGGTCGAAGTCGTCTTCGCCTTGAATTGCTGGCTGGCCCCAGACCTCTATTCCCTCAGCAGCGCAGTCCATAGTCGTGACGGCGTCAGCTTCGACTGGGTTGACGGCGTGCTCTTCTTTCGCGTCATGAGCCACACGGCGATGGAAGGCGTAGCCAATCTCAACGCCAGCGCCAGCACCCGGCGGCTCGGCCTGCGCCCGGCAGAAATGGAAAGGATGAATAAGGGATGAGGGCGGAGGGATGAGGGATGAAGAAAAGACAAGAGCTTTTAGCTTTCCTTTCATCCCTCATCCCTTCTTTGCCCGGTTGACTTCCATTTCAAATAGGCTTACGGTCTTTGGTTGTTAAAGACCCCTTCTGATGTTGAAGTCAGATGATCGAGACGCAAGATTCCGAAATCAATATAGAGCTGCTGATGGAGAGAATCCGCGAGGCCGCCGCCGGGCGTAAGGCCGGCAACGGCACGTCTCTCATTGACGCTTCGGCTGTGCTGCACGGGCTGTTGAAGTCTAACGGCAAGCCCTCTCTGCCAGCGCCCGTCGTGCTGCCGGGCGGCTCCGCAGTATCTCTGCCTTCGGCCTCGGCGACGGCTGCGCCCCTCCATATTACCGAGCTGAAATTGCAGGCCGAGTTCGAGCCGCGCGCCGACGATCATTATCACGTCAACGACCTGTTGCGATTCCACGACGCCGAGTTCATCCGCAACGCTTACCGCGCGATACTGAAGCGCGACCCGGACGACGCGGGCTTCGCGGAGTTTCTCTCGAACCTGCGCAGCGGCCGCTTCAACAAGATAGACGTGCTGGCTTCCTTGCGCTTTTCACCCGAAGGCAGGGCGCAGGGCGTGCGCGTTGACTCGCTCACCGTGCCCGCTTTTCTCAGGCGGCTCTACCGCGTGCCGGCGCTCGGCTACCTGGCGGAGCTGATCGTCAGTCTCGTTCGTCTTCCCGTCCTGCTCAGAAGCCAGCGGCAGCTTGAAGCCTATTCAGTCGGGCAGGACGAGCGCCTGGCGGGCCACCTGAACCTCTCGAACGCGCTCATCAGAGACGCCCTCGCCGGGCAGAGCGCGCAATGGGCCCGGTGGTCTGCCGAGTGGGCGCGCGAGCTACGCGTAGCAGACGAGCGGCGTGCCGAAGAGATTGCGAAAGTAGCCGCCGAGCTGACTCGCATGGCCGGGGATTTCTCAAAGACGATCACAGAGCTGATGGAATCGCACCAGAAGGTGACGGCGCTTCAGCACCAGCAACTCGGCGCGCTCTTCCGCGAGCAGCAGGAGATAGTCGAAGAACAGAAGCGACTCAGGGCCGACGTGCATGCTTACCTCGGCGCTGAGGAGGAGCGCGCACGCCAGCAGCGCGAGGCGCAGGAGAAGTACGACGAGCGATTGCTGCACGCCGGGGCGCAATACGAGACGCTTCTGGAGGTGATAGAGGCGCGGGTGGGAGAGGTCGCGCGCACGCTACAGCAGACCAGAATGGAGCTGGTCATGCAGGGGCGTCGCCTGACGATGATGCTGGAAGAAGCGCGGCGGCGTCTGCCGGGGGACTTGGCCCAAGCTCAGCTAGAGACATTCGCCCGCGAAGAGCCGCACGTCCTGGACGTGCTCTACGCTTCCTTTGAAGACCATTTTCGCGGCAGCCGCCAAGACATCAAAGAGCGTTTCAGGATTTACGTCCCGCTTCTGAGGGAAGCCGGGCTCATGACGGGCATCCTGGACATCGGCTGCGGGCGTGGCGAGTGGTTGGAGGTGCTCGCGGAAGAAGGATTCGAGGCGCGCGGCGTAGAGCTGAACCTGGCGATGGTCGAGCAGTGCCGCGAGCGCAAGCTGGATGTCGTCTCGGGCGATGCCATCACTTATTTGCAGGGCTTAACGGACGCGAGCTTGAGCGCCGTGACAGGCTTTCATTTCATCGAGCACGTGCCGTTCGAGACGCTCATCAAGCTCTTGGACGAGACGGTGCGCGTCGTCAAGCCGGGCGGCATGGTCATCTTCGAGACGCCGAACCCGGAGAACGTGCTGGTCGGCAGCCAGTACTTCTACTTCGATCCGACGCATCGCAATCCTCTGCCCGCGAGCGTCGTGCAGTTCCTACTCGAATCGCGTGGGCTCACGCGGGTCGAAGTGATGAGGCTGCATCCGGCGGAACATCTCAGGGTGGAAGGCGAGGACGAGCTGACCGAGCGCTTCAACGAATACTTCTTCGGCCCGATGGATTACGCGGTCACGGGGCGAAAGCTATAACGGCCCCTATGCCACGAATCGCTATTCTGACTCGCACCATCACGACAGCCGATGCCGTCAGCAACGACTGCGTGGGGATGTACGATCTCCTCAAGCGGCGCGGCCATACGGTAGAGCTGTATGCTGACGCGTGGACTGTTTCGGGGCGTGGCATCCGTCACGCCTTGAGAGTCTGCGACTTCCTCAAAGAGCCGACAGACATTCTGATCTATCATTACTCAATCGGCTGGGCCTTCGGGCTTGAGCTGCTGCGCTCTACCCTGTTTCGCACAGTCATCAAGTACCATAACGTCACTCCGCCGCAGTTCTTCGACGGCGTCGCGCCCCGTTACGTAGAGATGTGCCGCGAGGGTCGTCATCAACTGAAGCTCATCGCGCGCTCCGCGAGCGACCTCTACCTGGCCGACTCGCCCTACAACATGGAGGAGTTGATCGCGGAAGGCGCAAGTGCCGAGCGCAGCTTCGTCGTCCCTCCCTTTCATCACATAGACCGCCTGGACTCGATCAACGCGGACATCCATATCCTGGACAAGTACACGGACGGCAAGGTCAACGTGTTGATGGTCGGCCGCGTGAGTCCGAACAAGGGGCACATCGCGCTGTTGGAAGCCTTCGCCACCTACTTCTACCATTACAACGGTAACTGTCGCCTGATTATCGTCGGAACCGAAAAGGAGGAGTTCAAAGTCTACTCGAAGCTCCTGCGTGAGATGGCAGGCTTGTTGTGCCTGGAAGATTCCGTCATCTTCACGGGAGAAGTGCCGGACGAGGCGCTCAAAGCCTATTATCTGGTGTCGAGCGCCTTCATGTTCGCCAGCGAGCACGAAGGATTCTGCGTGCCGCTGGTGGAAGCGATGGCGATGAAGCTGCCGATCATCGCCTATGCCTCTTCGGCCATTCCGGGCACGGTCGCAGACGCCGGTCTGGTCTGGCAAGAGCGTGACCCTTATCTTTTGGCTCAATCACTCGACATGATTGCGAGGGACGAGCGGTTGAGCGTGGCGCTGGGCTTGAAGGGCCGCCGACGATATGAAGAGAAGTTCACGAACGAGAAGATCGAGGCAGAGTTCCTGCGCGCTCTCAGCGGCCTACTGTGAACGGGGGCTCTATTTAAGAATCAAGCTATTATGCGTATCGCCGTTCTCAGTCCGAGCCTGACTACTGCCGACGCCGTCAGCAATGACGTAGTCGGCATGTACGAGGTCTTACAGAGGCGCGGGATGACTGTCCGCATCTTTAGCGAGACGGAAGCCCTGAACGGCTACAAGGTTTACCCTCTGACGAAGCTCAAGAGCTTCCTCAATCAGAGCAGCGACGTGCTGATCTATCATTACTCGGTCGGCTGGCAGAAGGGCTTAGACCTGATGCGCGACCTCGGCTGCCGGACTGTCATCAAATATCACAACGTCACGCCGCCACACTTCTTCACAGGGTTCAGCTCCTTCGACGAGCACCTGTGCGTCACGGGCCGCAAACAGTTGACGGAGATAGCCTGCTCGGGTCACGACCTCTACCTGGCCGACTCGCCCTACAACATGGAGGAGTTGATCGCGGAAGGCGCAAGTGCCGAGCGCAGCTTCGTCGTCCCTCCCTTTCATCACATAGACCGCCTCAATTCGATCACGCCCGACGCCGCAGTGTTGGAGAGATACACGGACGGCAAGGTCAACATCCTGATCGTCGGCCGCGTGAGTCCGAACAAGGGGCACATCGCGCTGTTGGAAGCCTTCGCCACATACTTCTACCATTACAATCAGGATTCGAGGCTGCTCGTGGTGGGAAAAGGCGGAGAGGGGCTGAGCCCTTATTCCGCGCTGCTGCGACAAGCGGCAGCCTCGCTCGGCCTGGAAAGGTCTGTCGTCTTTACGGGAGGCGTGGCCGACGAGGCGCTCAAAGCTTATTACATGGTCGCGGACGCGTTTATGATTACGAGCGAGCACGAAGGATTCTGCGTGCCGCTGGTGGAAGCGATGGCGATGAAGCTGCCGATCATCGCCTATGCCTCTTCGGCCATTCCGGGCACGGTCGCCGACGCCGGTCTGGTCTGGCAAGAGCGTGACCCTTACTTGCTCGCGGAGTCGCTTGACCTGATCGTCAAAGACGAACATGTCGGCGGGGCTTTGAGCTTGAAGGGCCGCCGACGATATGAAGAGAAGTTCACGAACGAGAAGATCGAGACGGAGTTCCTGCGCGTTCTCAGTAGCCTGTTATGAATCGAGTCGCCATTGTCGTTCAGCGTTGCCATGAGAGCATAGTGGGCGGCTCGGAGTCGCTCGCCTGGCAGTATGCCACGCTGCTCAAGGATGACTATGAGACGGAGGTGCTGACGACGACGGCCCTCGACACTGCCTACTGGACGAACAAGCTGCCCGCAGGTGTCGAGTGGCGAGAGGGCGTGCGCGTTCGTCGCTTCCAGGTCACGACGGGGCGCAGCATCTACTGGGCCCAGCTTCACGACCGGCTCAAGGGCGGCTTCAGTCCCTTTGCCGCCGGAGGCCGACGCCGGGTTGAAGAAGCCGTCAACGGCGACTTCCGTCTGGGTTGGAGCGTCCCCCTACAGGAAGAGTTCATCCTGCACCAGGGCCCATATTCAGAGCCGCTCGTGGAGTTCATCAAAGAGCATTGGCCCGAGTTTCACGCCATCATCTTCGTCACCTATCTTTACCCGACAACCTACTTCGGACTCTTACAGCTTCCGGCCGGCACGGCGCTGCTCGCGCCGACGCTGCACGACGAGCAGCCGGCTTATCTTTCGGCTTACAAACATATGGCCGAGCGTGCGCACTCCCTGATCTGGCTGACGCACGCCGAGCAGCGCGTGACAAAGAAGCTGTGGGGAGACCTGACGGGCCGAGTCGTCGCGATGGGCATTGACACAAGGCTTCGGCGGCCCGCGCGGGCCAGGTCGCCTTACCTGCTCTATTGCGGGCGGATCGATCCGAACAAAGGGTTCCCGGAGCTTTTCAACTACTTCATCAAGTACAAAGCCTATCATCCTTCTAGTCTCAGGCTGGTCTTGACCGGCATAGACGACCTCGCCGTGCCCGAGCATCCCGAGATAGAGTTTCGCGGGTTCGTCCCCGAAGAAGAGAAGTTCCGCTTGATGGCTGGCGCTAAGCTCTACGTGATGCCGTCACGCAATGAAAGCTTTAGTATCGTGACGCTCGAAGCGATGGCCCAGCAGACGGCCGTCGTCGCCAGCGCAGAGTCCGAAGTGCTGGCCGACCACCTGCGGCAGAGCGGCGCGGGGCTGACCTATCGTGATTACGAGAGCTTCGCCGCCGCGCTCGAAGAGCTTTTGCCGGACAGGGATAAACGCTTGCGCATGGGCCAGGCGGGGAGACGTTATGTGCTCGAAAACTACAGGCCGGAGCGGATTCGCGCCGCGCTCGTCGAGGCCGTCGAAGAGGCTGCGCAAAGCAAGCCTCAACGCAGGCGCGAGACGGCCGCCCCCGCTCCATCTACCTCTTCTGCGCGCGGCTTCAAAGATGAAAGGGCTGTGAAGAAATTGAGTGACGACCGATTACTGAACGCACCGCCCTTGCCTCTGCCGTCGGGGTGGAGTGAGGAGGCTTTGCGCGAGTGGCTCGCGTCCGTGCTGGTCGAGGGCGGCCCCGCCGCAGAGATGCGTGGTTATGCGATGGAAGACTTCAAGCGTTTCGTCTACACGCTCGGGCTCGTTCCGCAACGTCCGCACCTGGACGTGCTTGAGCTGGGCGCAAACCCTTACTTTATGACCACGCTGCTCTACAAGTTCAGGCAGGCGCGCCTGCACCTCGCAAACTTCTTCGGCCACCCCGAGAAGGAGGCCGTGCAGAACGTGACCATCTTGCAGACGGGTGAAGTCATAGAGTATCCCTACAAGCAGTTCAACATCGAAGAGGACAGCTTCCCCTACGAGGACGCCACCATTGATGTCGTCCTCTTCTGCGAGATCATAGAGCATCTGCTTTCAGACCCCGTCCACGCCCTCGTAGAGATCAGAAGAGTCCTGCGTCCGGGCGGAACCCTGGTGATTACGACGCCGAACGTCGCGCGCCTCGATAACGTCTGCAAGATCATCGGCGGAGAAAACATCTACGATCCTTATTCGGGCTACGGGCCCTACGGGCGGCACAATCGCGAATACAACAAGCATGACCTTCATCGCCTGCTCACGGCCAACGGCTTCCGGGTCGAGCAAATCTTCAGCGCCGACGTGCACGACCGCTACGCAGACACCTACGCCCAACTGGAACAGATCAAGCCTCTGGTCAGACACCGCGCAGCCGACCTGGGCCAATATATCTTCTGCCAGAGCACCGTCGCGGAAGGGGCTCGCAGCGCGCCGGTCGTGCGGCCCGACTGGCTCTACAGATCATACAGGGAAAGCTGATCGCAATTATGGGTATCGGGGAGCTGTGGGACAAGCTGAGGGGCGTGGCCGTGCCGCCGTCCGCCTCTTGGACGCTGGAAGAGTTCAGCCGCAGGTTTGAAGAGAACCTCCGGAACTGCAAGTGGGAGCCGCACCCGCTCTACAGCGTCTTTACGCAATACGACCAGCACCACTACCTTCGTCAAAAAGAGGAGTTCCTGCATAAGTATCGCTGCTTCTACGCCGTCTCGCAGACCATCTCGCCGCCCACCATGATCGAGCTGGGCGTGCTGGCCGGCTCCGGCTCGGACGCCTACCTGAGCGCCACACCTCGGGCGCGCTTCATAGGCATAGACGTGTTCGTCTCGACGCGTCGCCAGGATGACCAGACGCCCTGGAACCCCCTGGAGATCGCCAAGCAGCTCTTCAAGGCCAGGGGCTTTAAGAGATATAAGCTGATTAAGAAAGATTTGCGTCATCTCAAAAAGCTCCCGCGCCGCTCTTACCTGGTCGTCGTAGACGCAGCCCATGACCCCGTGAACGAGTACGCGGACTTGCAGCTTGCTTTGACGGCCGACCCGACCTTTCTTTTCGTCGATGACGCCGAGGGCGAGGATGAGGCCAAGCCGGCAATCGAAAAATTTTTGCAGAACGACCTCCGGGGCAGAGTCGAATACACGCTCAAGATTGCGTATATCGGCGGCGGGTTGGTCATCAAGCTGAAGAAGTGACGGGCTCTGCTGCTGCCTTTGCGCCTATGAATCTGAAATCCAAGCTCGTCGCGCGTCTTAGACCAACGCCGTCACTCGTCGGCGCGCTCAAGCATTGCCTCTTCGTCCTGCTCTTCTTCACGCTCCTTTTTTTCGCCTTCTTCTCGCCCGTGCTCTTTAGCGGCGATCACCTCCTGGCCCCCGGCGACGGGCTCAACTACCACGTCGCGGCCTACTATTCGCCGCGCGTCTTCTGGGACACGATGCTGCTGGGCGGGACGCCACTGTTCGCAGACCCGCAGATCATGATGTGGTATCCGCCCGAGATGATCTTGTGCCTGATTCCGGGCTCATGGAATTTTTTTGTTGTCTCGGCCTACGTGATGGCGAGCTGTTTCGCCTACGGCTACAGCTACGCCGTGACCGGATCGCGCCTCGGCGCGCTGGTGAGCGGCATCGTCTACGGGATGAGCGGCTTTATGATGGCCCACCTGGGCCATACGACGATCATCCATTCGGCTGCGTGGATGCCGCTCATAGTCTGGTCGTTTGAGATGATGAGGCGAAGGATGAGCGCGGGCTGGTTCACGCTCTGTTGCTTGGCCGTGACCTGTTGCCTGCTGGCCGGGCATTCGCAAATCTTCTTCTACAGCCTCGCGCTGGCTGGTTGTTACGTCCTCGTCATGGGCTGGCGCGCGCCCGTCGGCCGCTGGCGTTATTACTTGCTGGCCGCGCTCGTCGTCTGTTTGGGGCTCGGGCTCGCCGCGATTCAACTGATTCCGACTGCCGAGCTGGCGCGATTGAGCCTGCGCGCCGAGTTGCGCTTTATAGATTTCGTCACCTTCTCGATCCCGCGCCGCCAGCTCTTGATGTTGATCTATCCGGTGCTCTTCGGAGGGATTCCGAGCTGGGGGCCGACCGCCTATTTCGGAGAATGGAATATCACGGAGCTGGCCTCTTATGTCGGCCTGCTGCCGCTGATGCTCGCAGCCGTGGGCCTGTTCGCACGAGGCCGCAGGAAGTTCGCAATCTTCTGGCTGTGCGCCGGGACGGTCGCGCTGCTGCTGGCTATGGGCGAGGCCACGCCGCTCGCGCGCATAGTCTATCGCCTTCCGTTCCTCGGGCTCTTCCGCGCGCAGGCACGTCACGTCGTTGAACTGGCGCTGGCCGTGAGCGTGCTGGCGGGCATCGGCGTGAGCAGCCTTGAGCGGCGCGAGACGAGCCGTCGCCTGGTCTTGATAGTCGTCTCGGCGGGCGCGCTTCTGATGCTCGCGAGCCTCTTCTTCATCCACTCCCGCCTGGACATGTACTCCAACTGGAAGGGAGTAGGCGGCGTCAAGCTGCTCCCCTGGGCCAATCCGACGATAGGCGTCCCCGTGCTGGTCTTCCTGGCCGCCGCCGCAGCTTTTCTCTTCTGGGCCATGCGGCCAAAATCCATCGCGGCGACCATCCTTCTCCTGGCAGTGCTGGTCATAGACCTCGGCACTTTCGGCTGGACGTACGAATGGCATTTTCGCCCGCCCAATACTAACCTGCTGGCCTCGCCCCTCTTCGCCGAGAGTTATAAGGCGACGCTCCTCAAGGAGCACCAGCGTTTTTATCCGGCGCTTGGCGCTCTGGGCCCACCGACCGATCTGCCTCCGAACCTATCGCGCATGTGGGGCATCCCGAGCGCGAGCGGCTACGGGCCATTGACGCTCATCAGGCCGAGCCAGTTGGTGACGATGGGGGCCGCCGGGAGCCTCGGCGCACCCTGGCGTAACACGAGCGATCAAAGCTTGAACCTCATGGCCGTGCGTTACCTCTTCGTCTCTCCAAGCGAGCTGGTGGCGGCTGCTGCGCCCGCGCAGACCAAAGAGGTGCAGGGCGTCACCTGGGCAACGGAGGACATAAACCTGTGGGTGGGTGTGGGCTGCGTGCCCGAGGCGCTGCCCAGCTCTTTGAAGTTCAAGCTGCCGAAGCCTGCGGAGGCCACTAGCATCGCCCTGGTCAGCAAGCTTGGCTGCTCGACAGCCGTCGCCGACGGCACGGAGGTCGCACGCATCCTCATCACGGACAGGGAAGGAAATGTTCAGACGCTAAAGCTTCTGGCCGGGCGCGACTCTGCGGAATGGCTGGCCGATTGCGCCGACGTGAAACCGCAGATGCGCCACCAGCCTGCCCAGGTCTTCACGAGCTTTCGCATGGAGCGAGAGAAGGCGTGCGACGCGCACAACTACCTCACAAGATTTTCGTTGGACGGGAGCAGAGAGGTCAGCAGCGTCAAAATCCAATGGACGGGCCCGGGCGCGAGCATAGCCATAGATAAGGTCAGCCTTGTAAACGAGCAGACCCGCGCCAGCATGCCTCTCACGAGCACGCTGATCGAAGGCGGCCCATGGCGTCACGTCGAGGACATATTCAATACCAGCGTCTACGAGAACGGGCGGGCCATGCCGCGCGCCTGGCTCGTCACGGATGTCGCGCAGCTCCGTCCGGAAGAGGCCCTGCGCACGATCAAGACGGCAAAGCTGCCCGAAGGCCGTGCCTTTGACCCGTCGCAGACGGCCATCGTCGAAGAGAGCTTCGAGCAGGCGAAGCAGGCGGCGGTGGCTAGTGCTGCACCGACCGCCGCGCCCGCCCCATCGTCGGCCGAGGTCTTGAGGCTGAAGGATTCCATCATGGAAGTCCGCACGACCTCGCCCGCGCCGGCTTTTCTGGTGACGAGCGATGTCTTCTATCCGGGCTGGGCGGCGACCGTTGACGGCGCTCCCGTGCAACTGTTCCAGACAGACTATGCCTTGCGCGGCGTGTGGGTTCCGGCGGGCACACATTTGGTGCGCTTTACCTACAGGCCGCGCAGTTTCTATTACGGCGCGGGCACAAGCGCCCTCTCGCTCTTGGCCCTTGCCTGTGCCGCGCTCCTCTTGCGGCGGGCGCGGGCGCGGCCAAAATAGCTCCTATTGACAAGGCGTCAAGTGGTTGATTAAACTGATAATGCTTGCATTTTCGGTGCAAGCCGAAGCCGCCCCACACAGTAGTTCGACACAATATTCCTCTTCATAATTTTGATGAGCCTGCGGTTGGAAATTTTTTAGGAGTTTATGATGAAGCTTGCTGTCGCCGTTTTGATATGCGCCCTGATGGCCATCAGTGTCCCGGGGCAGACCCAGCAAAGCGCGCCCACTCTGAAGATCGTTACCGAGAACCCGAATCTGCCGTCCGAGCTTTATTACGGCAACGTCAGGGTCAAGCCTTTGCGCCTGCGTCCGGGCACTAACACCCCCATCACCTACGACGATAACGACGCCTTCATCGAGCAGCATTACCTCGATTTCCTTCAGCGTTTCCCGGAGCCGTCGGGCCTGGCCGGCTGGCTGAGCGTCCTGACCAACTGTAATAACGAGGGCCGCCTGGGCTCTAACGACCCGCGCTGCGACCGCGTGGAAGTCTCTTCGGCCTTCTACCGCTCGCCGGAGTTCCGCAGTCGCGGCTACCTGGTCTATAAAGCTTACGCCGCGAGCCTCGGCCGCTTCCCGCACTATTCGGAATTCATGGCCGACATGCAAAAGGTGAGCGGCTTTCAATCGGCCGAGCAGGAGGAGGCCAGCAAGGTTGCGCTCTTCAACGAGTTCGTCACGCGCGCAGAGTTCCGCAACAAGTATGACAGCCTGACGGACGCCGCAGCCTTCGTCAACGCTCTGCTTCAGACGGCCGGAGCCAGCGTCTCGAACAAGGATGCGCTGATTAACGCTCTGCGCTCGGGGCAGATGACGCGCGCACAGGTCTTGCGCAACATCGCCGAGAGCGCCGAAGTTGACGCCAAGTTCTTCAACGAAGCCTTCGTCGTGATGATGTACTTCGGGTATCTCAGGCGCGACCCGGACGCCCTCTACCAGACCTGGATCAACAAGCTGAACACGACGGGCAACTACCGCGACATGGTCTTCGGCTTCGTCTATTCCCCCGAATACCGCGACCGTTACTGAGAGAGACGCTGCCAGGCAGGCAGCAAGACAAAAGGCTGGCCCTCGTTTGGGAGCCAGCCTTCTTTTTATTCCCGCCAAAGACGATGAGACGCCTGATTAAGCCGGTTGATTGAACTGCGCGCGGAACTCTTTAAATTCCTTACGAAGATACATCACTTCGGAGCGCGTCTGGTTGGCAAAGGCTTCAATCCCGTCAAGGCGAATGTCCATCTGCTCTAGCTGATGCTCAATGCCTGAGACGCGGCCTTCAATCCGGTCGAGGCGTTGATGAATGGCTTGGAATCCAGAGCGCATTTCTTCCGCTAGAGCTTTAATGCTCTCCTGGATGGTTTGAAGAGTCGGTACTATGTCGGCATCGCTGCTCATAAATTTTGGCTGGCCTCCAATCTCTTGAAAATTATCTTCGGCCAGATCGAGGGAAAAAGCAATGGCGGGAATTATGGGGCACGTCCCGGTTTGGGCGGGGCTGCGGCTTGCCGATTCCGCCAAATCTTCTTATAGTCCTATCTCCTCAGTCAGTGGCGGCCTGAGACAAACGGGTGGGCCACAGGCTACAGCCCAAACAAAGGAACTTTACGCGCACTTTTATGCCTATCGAAGCACGGCACGTGAGGCGGATTATCCTTGAGCAGTCGAAGCGTGCCAATGTCGGCCACATCGGCTCGGCCCTTTCGATTGCAGATATTATCGCCGCGCTCTACGACGACGTGCTGCGGATTGAGAGCCCCGAAGACGCTTCGCGCGACCGCTTTATCCTCTCCAAGGGTCATGCTGCGCTGGCGCTCTATGCTGTGCTGCATCTCAAGGGATTGATGGGCGGGGCGTCTCTCGATACCTATTGCACGGACGACACGCTGCTCGGCGTACATCCTGAGCGGGCGCTCTGCGGGGTGGACTTCTCTACGGGGTCGCTGGGTCATGGGCTGGCGATGGGGGCGGGCGCTGCGCTCGCCGCTCGTTTGCAAGGCTCTTCGCGCCGCGTCTTCGTGCTCGTAAGCGACGCCGAGTGCAACGAAGGGGCGCTCTGGGAATCGGTCATGTTCGCGGCCCATCATCATCTCTCGAATCTGGTGGCGATCATAGATTTGAACGGCCAGCAGGCGCTCGGCTACACGGACGAAGTGCTGTCGCTTTCGCCCATGACGGAGCGTTGGCGCGCTTTCGGCTGGGACGTGCATGAGGTGGACGGGCACGACCGCGCAGAGCTGACGGAGACTATCGAGGGGCTTGATTTTGAGAGCGGGCCGCCGCACGTGCTCGTCGCGCGCACAGTCTTCGGCAAGGGCGTCTCTTACATGGAGCGCCAGATCAAGTGGCATTATTGGCCCATGTCGGATGCCGAGTACGAGCAGGCCATGCTGGAGATCGGAGCCGGAGTATGAGAGGCGCTTTCGCCAGGACGCTGGCCGAGCTGGCCGCAGAGGACGCGCGGATTCTGTTGCTGACGGGCGACCTGGGCTACATGGCCCTGGAGCCTTTCGCCGAGAGATTCCCGGGGCGCTTCTTCAACGTCGGCGTGGCGGAACAGAACATGGTCGGCCTCGCCACGGGGCTCGCGGAAGCGGGCTTTCGCCCCTTCATCTATTCCATAGTCACCTTCGCCAGCCTGCGCGCCTACGAATTCATACGCAATGGGCCCATCCTTCACTCTCTGCCCGTGCGCGTGATAGGCGTCGGCGGCGGCTTCGAGTACGCGCATGCCGGTGCTACGCATTACGGGTTGGAAGACGTGGGAGTGATGAGAGTTCAACCGGGCATGACCGTCATCGCCCCGGCCGACCATGAGCAGGCAGTGGCGGCGCTGCGCTCGACCTGGGACGTGCCGGGGCCCGTTTATTACCGGCTCGGCAAAGATGACAAGACGATTGTCAAAGGGCTCGGCGGACGTTTCGAGCTGGGCCGCGCGCAGGTCGTGCGCGAAGGCGATGACCTGTTGATGATCTCGATGGGCAGCATCACTTCCGAAGTGGCGGCGGCCGCCGAATCGCTCGCGCGCCAGGGCGTCAATTGCACTGTGATGGTTGTGGCGAGCCTTGCGCCCGCGCCCGTGGACGATCTGGCGGAAGCCCTCGCGCGCTTTAGCGTCGCTTTGACAGTCGAGGCCCATTACGTCGTGGGCGGCCTGGGCTCGCTCGTCTGCGAAGTGGTCGCCGAGCAGGGGCTTGATTGCCGCGTCGTCCGCTGCGGAGTGAGACAGACGCCCGAAGGCGTGGTCGGCTCGCAGCAGTTCCTTCATCGCACACACGGGCTGACGAGCGAGGCGCTTGAGGACGCCGCCCTACAGGCTTTGCAACTGCGTGAGGTCGCGCGGTGAGTTCAGAGACGACGCTGATCTCGATCATCCTTCCGGTTTACAACGAGGCCGCATATGTGCGCGAGATCGTCGCTCAGTTCGAGGGCGCGCTCTCGAAAGTCCCAGCCCCGTACGAGTTCATCCTGGTGACGAACGGCTGCCGCGACGACTCGGAGGAAGTCTGCCGAGCGATGGCCGCGGAGAACCCGCGCGTGCGCGCCGTCAACAGCGAGCGCGGCGGGTGGGGCCTGGCCGTCCGTCTCGGGCTCAGGGAGGCGCGCGGCACGACCATCTGCTACACGAACCTGGCGCGCACGAACCCGCGCGACCTGACACTGCTTCTGCTCTATTCAATCGCGCACCCGGAAGTCGTCATCAAGACCAATCGCAGGATACGCGATAACTGGCGCAGGCGCTTGGGCTCACTGCTCTACAACCTGGAATGCCGCGCGCTCTTCGACCTCTCCTACTGGGACATCAACGGCACGCCGAAGGTCTTTCCGCGCGCGTTCTCGAAGCTGATGGCTTTGACGCGCGACGACGACCTGATCGACGCAGAGTTCAACGCCATCTGTCGCCGCGAGAACTATCCGGTGCTGGAAGTCCCTGTCTTCTCTCATCGCCGTCACGCGGGCAAATCCACGACCAATTACGGCTCGGCTGTGAGGATGTACTGGGGCGCTTACAAGATGTGGCGAGCAATGAAGGAGCGCAAGAGCGATTGATGAAGATAGGCTCGCGTAAAGCTAAGGCGCAGTCGCACCACAAAGAGGCGCAGCCGCGCAAAGAGCTTGCCGGGCTCTGGGCGCGGCACAATGCCGAGTGGCGCGACGGCGCGCAGATCACCAGCCAGTGGCAGGAGGCCGCCGCGACCGACCCGGCGCTTCTTCGCTCCAAAGTGCGAGGCCGCTTCTGGGAGACCCTGGCCGAAACCGGCATGACGCTGCTCGTCTCGCGCGAGTACGAGCACATGCTTGTAGCCCTGCGCGCCGACGCCGTGGGCCCAAAAGTCACCTTCATGCGCCTGCCGCATCCGTCAGGGATAGCCGTCGACCGCGCGCGCGCCGTCGTTTACGTCGCCAGCACGCGCAACCCAAACCAGGTATATGACCTCGCTCCGGTCACTGGCCTGCGCGAGCGCCTGGATGTCAGTCTCTTTCCTCTTGAAGATCGCCCGCTCGTGCCCGTGCGCTCGCGCTTCCTGCCGGGCAGCCTCTACCTGCACGACCTCGCGCTGATCGGCCGCGCCCTGTATGCGACGGCGGTCGGAGAGAATGCTATTGTGCGTCTCTACGACCAGGGCCGGGTGGAGCGCGTCTGGTGGCCGCGAGCGATTGAGGGCCCCGTTGGGCCAACTTTCACGCAGAACTATATACAGCTTAATTCCATTGCTGCCGGCCCGACGTTGAAGGGCTCTTACTTCTCCGCTTCGGCCGAACGGATGGGCGCGCGGCGGCCCGGACATCGTAACTTCGCTGTGGACGGGCGCGGCGTTATCTTCTCCGGCGCGACGCGCGAAGTCTTTGCGCGCGGCCTGACGCGCCCGCACTCCGCGCGCATACACGAGGGCCGGGTCTGGGTGGACAACAGCGGTTATGGAGAGCTTGGCGTCGCGGAGCGTGGAGCTTTTACGCCCGTCGTCCGGTTGCCGGGCTGGACGCGCGGGCTCTGCTTTCAGGGCTCAGTGGCGTTTGTCGGAACCTCGCGCGTGATCCCGCGCTTCAGCCGTTATGCGCCGGGCCTGGATTTGGATAAGAGCACTTGCGGCGTGCACGCCGTTGACCTGAGGACGGGCGTAGTGCTGGGCAGTCTGACGTGGCCGTACGGCAACCAGATTTTCGCCGTCGAGGCAGTCGAGAGCAGCATCACGACGGGCTTCGCGTTCGACCTCTCGCGGAGGCGCAAGCTTGATCGTCAAAAAAAGCTATTCTATACTTTCGCCACTGCATCCTAGCTTCCTTTGAAAGCAATCTTCTCATAACAGGCAAGCGGAAAGGCTGGGTGGGCCAAGATTCTCCGAGAGGTGATAGAGCCGCTGTGGATCGCCGGGCTGGCCATCGCCTGCCTCTTCGTTGGCAGCCTCTTCGGCCTGGCCGGAGAGAGTTTCGACTGGACTGAATATCTTCTGCTCGGAACAGTCTTCCCGGCGCTCTTAATCACGCTCGCGCTCGCAGACGCTCGGCGTCCACGGATGCACGCGCCGCTCTCGAACATGAAGCTCGGCCTCGCGCTCTTTCTCCTCGCATTTCCCGTCATCGAGCTTCGGTATAGGAATTTCAAATACGTCCTCGTCATCTCGCTCGTTCAATACTTCATCACGTCGCAGTATTTGAAGCGGGCGGGCGAGGCGCATGACGTAGACGTGGCCGACGTGAGGAGAAAACTGCTGCGGGCCGTCCCGCTGCTGTTCGTCATAGTGATGGCCTGGGTCGCGGCTTCCAGGTACATCTGGTGGGTCACTTACGAAGAGTTCATCCTGGGCTCCAACCTGGCATTCATCATCTTCGCGCTCTCTCTCTTGCTCGTCATCTGGAACCTGTTCGACCAAGTGCCGGTGCAGGCCCAGGAGGAGACGCGAGACCGCAGGCAGTTGATCGCGAACATCCTGGCCGTTCTCCTGATCGCGATGGCGAGCATCCGCACGGATCACATCTTCGGTCTCGGCGAGATTCACCACTGGTCTTTCTTCACGGGCCCGGCACAGATGGTCAGGCAGGGCGAGTGGCTCCTGTGGGACGTGCCCTCGCAATACGGCTTTCTGGTCACGCTCACGCTGGCCTGGCTGCCGACCAAGACCGTCTGGCAGTCGCTCTTTCTCGTCAATGCGCTCGTCAATTTTCTGATCGCGCTGATGCTCTTCTCGCTCTTTCGCGCACTGCGTCCGGGATTTCTGAATCTCTGCTTCGCGCTGGCTCTGACGCTCGCGGCCGTCTTCTTCCGCTCGGGCCTTGCGCCCTTCTATTTTGAAGGCCCGAGCCAGTTGCCGAACATCGGGGGATTGCGTTTCTGCTGGTCGTTCGCGCTGGCGGCGATTCTGTTTCTGGAATATCGTCGCGCCTCGATGCGCGACTCTCATTATCGCGCGCTGCTGTGGGCCGGTTGCGGAGTGTGGCTCACAGGTACTTTGTGGTCGGCCGAGAGCGCCCTCTATGCGGGCGCGACCTGGCTGCCGGCCTTCGCGCTGCTCGTCTGGCGAAGGACGGCTAAAGTGGTCGGAGCCACTGAAACATCTTTCAAGAGGCGGCTCCTTGCGAGCGTGCGCTGGCTCCTGCTGCCACCGGGGCTGCTCGTCGCGAGCGTCTTGCTGATCGTGGGCGTCTACCTTTTACGATTGGGCCATGCGCCCGACTGGCGCTCCTTTATCGAATACGCGCAAGCCTACAAGGGAGGATTCGCGGCCATTCCCATTGACGTGAACGGTGCGGTCTGGGTACTGGTGATAGTCTTCTGCGCGTTCGCTACCACGGCGGCCTATATCCTGCGCGACGACGCGGGCCACGCGGCACTGCCGCTGATGTTGGGAGCCGGAGGCGGACTGTGGGCCATGTGCAGTTATTTCGTCTCGCGCAGCCACCCGAACAACGTGCACAACCTGGGAATGGTCTTCTGTGGAGCGATTGGGCTGGTGCTTTATCTTCTCGCTCGCGAGCGAAGGGAAGAGTGGTGGACAGCTCTGGTGAAGGCCAGCTTTGTGCCCATCCTGACTGTGGTCTTGGTCGCAGTCTTCGCCAACAAGGTCGCCGTCACAGATTATCTCTTCACGCCGCAAGCCAGTTACATGCAGGTCGAAAAACTGATTCCGCTCTCGGCCGTGGAATTAGACCTGCTCTTAAACTCGGCCGAGGTGCAGCCCGATGACCCGATGGTCTACATTGGCCCAAACGAGGTCTTTATCCTCTCGGCCTGGACTTTCAAGCAGGGCGAGCGGAGCGAAGTGTTGACGACTTACAAGTCCTGGCTGCCCGTGCCGCTCTACTCGCTCGTACCGCTCCCCGAAGAGCGGCGGATGCTTTACCTCTCGCGCTTCTCAAGCAGGGTGCGCAGGGGCGGCTGGCTGATCGAATACAAGAGAGAGGGGCCGCCGCTCTTCCCCTGGCTCGCAGAGTACCTGAGCCAACATTACACTGCGGGCAGGAGCTTCGAGGACGCGACCTGGCGGCTGACATGGTACGACTATAAGGGATAGACTGTAGGCGCTCGGAATCAAATTCAGTCCAGGCGGTTGAAGAGTTATAGGCATGGAAGATTTTCGCTTACTGATGCTCGGGGCGATGTACGAGAACGGCGGCAATACTACGCATCGCTTTCTGGACGGACACCCGCAGATGTTCGTCTACCCGTTCGAGTCGCAGCTTGGCACGCGGCTCGTCACAGATCATTTCACCTCCACCTTTCCGGTCAAGTATCGCTGGCCGGTGTTTGCGCTCGACGCCACTCCACTCGAAGACTACAGGGCGATCATAGACGAAGAGGGGAAGGTGAGGGCGCGCACGCCCCACGTCAGCAAGTTCCGTCACATGCCTTTCGATTTTTCCGACGACGAGCGAGCCGAAGCTTACCAAAGGCACGTAGCGCAACTGGGCCGCTCGCGGGCCCACAACGTCGCGGCCTTCTTTCGCGCGACCTTCGAGGCTTGGAAGGACTACGCCCGCACGGGCCGCGAAGAGGTCTACGTCGGCTACAGTCCGGTGATGGTCATAGACGCCGATAAGATACTGAAGGACTTTCCCGGCGCGCACGTCCTTCACATAGTACGTAACCCCTGGTCTGCCTACGCCGACACGAAGAAGCGGCCCGTTCCGCTGTCGCTGCACAACTACATGATGGCGTGGACGCTCAATCAATACTCGGCGCTTCTCTTCAAGGCGCAGTACCCAGACCGCCTGCATATAGTGCGCGTCGAAGACGTGATGGCCGACCCGTTGAAAACCCTGGGCGCTGTGTGCGAAAGGCTCGGGCTCGAACGCGCCGCTTCGCTGCTGACGCCGACCTGGAACGGGACGCAGCTTGAGGAGGTTTATCCCTGGGGCACGATTCGCCGGGCCACGCCCGAAGCCAACCTCGCCACGGCGCAGGAGCTTTCGGCCCAGGAGCGCGACCAAGTTCGCACCTACGCCTGGCAATACCTGGATGTCTTCGATTACAAAGGATTCATTTAAGGGATGAGGGCAGAGGAATGAAAGAAAAGCTTCCGACGCTTGAATGCTTTTTCTTTATCCCTCATCCCTCATCCCTCATCCCTTCTCATGAAGCGCGTCATCATCACGGGAGCGACCGGGTTCGTCGGGGCTAACCTGGCCCGCCGCCTCTTGCTGGACGGCCAGGAGGTTAACCTGCTGGTTCGTCCTCTTCACAGCTCTTGGCGAATTGACGAGATACGCGCGGACGTACGCCTGCACGAGGTCACTCTCGAAGACGCGGAAGCTCTCGCGGAGACGGTTGGGAATATTCGACCCGACTGGGTTTTTCATCTGGCGGCGCACGGCGCTTACGCTTCGCAGACAGACCTTCGCAGGATGGTCGAGACAAACATCACCGGCACGATCAACCTCGTCGAGGCGTGTCTCAAGACGGGCTTTGAATCGTTCGTCAACACGGGCTCTTCGTCAGAGTACGGCTTCAAAGACCATGCTCCCGCAGAGGACGAAGCCCTTGAGCCGAACGGTCATTACGCGGTGACGAAGGCTTCGGCGACACTCTTCTGCCGCTACACTGCGCGCGCGCGCAAGGCGCACATCACGACGCTCAGGCTCTACTCGGTCTATGGCCCATACGAAGAGCCCACGCGCCTCGTCCCGCGTCTCATCACGCGCGGCCTGAGAGGAGAGTTGCCGCCGCTCGTGAGTCCCGAAGTTGCGCGCGACTATATCTACGTGGACGACGTGACGGAAAGCTATCTGCTGGCGGCGACGAGGCGTGCGGGCGAGGACTATGGGCCCATTTATAACGTGGGCACGGGCGTTCAGACCTCTCTGCGTGAAGTGGTCGAGACGGCGCGGCGCGTGCTCTCAATCCGCGCCGCGCCGCAATGGGCCACGATGCTCGCCAGGCAGTGGGATACTAACGTGTGGGTGGCCGACAATCGGAAGATTAAAGACGCGCTCGGCTGGCAGCCCCGCTACGACTTCGAGCAGGGCTTTCGCCAAACGGTCGAGTGGCTGCGCGCCCACCCAGCCCTGCAAAGCTTCTACGACGAAGCCGAATGAATACGGCGCACAAGCCCCTGCGTGGCTTATTGCTTCGTCCTCTTCTTTCGCTTGAGAGCTTCGCGGTATACGTCAAGCGTGAGCTGGGCCGTCCGCTCCCAGGTGAAGCCGGCTGCGCGCTCTCGTCCGGCTTGAGAGAGGCGGCTGCGCGCGGCCTCGTCACGGAGCAGCTCTGTGATGGCCTGGGCCAAAGCCTGCGCGTCGGTGGGAGGAACGAGGCGGGCTGCTGTTCCGACAGTCTCGACGATTGCTTCTATGTTGCTGGTGATGACGGGCGCGCCGCACTGCATGGCTTCGAGCGGCGGCAGGCCGAAGCCTTCGTAGAGCGAAGGGTAGACGCACATGCGGCAGGATGAATAGAGCGCGGCCAGCTCTTCTTCGCGGACGTAGCCCGTCAAAAGCAGCCGCTCTCGGATACCCGACCTCTCTATCAGGGAGTCCAGCTCGTCTGTCAGCCATCCCTTGCGACCCGCGATCACGAGTTGCGGCCGAAAGCTTGTGTGACCGAGCACCTCTGCGAAGGCGCGCACGAGCGCCGTCAGATTCTTGCGCGGCTCGACCGTCCCGACGAAAAGAATAAATTGATCTTCGACGCCGAGCCTGCGCCTGACCTCGGCGGCCTGTGCCGGGGAGACGCTGCCGAGCGTTCGGCGCGGCGCGTAAGGGGTGACGGCCACGCGATCTGCGTTCACCTTCAGATGCTCGCAGATTTCGCGCTTGACGCTCTCGGTGGCCGTGATAATCATCGACGCCTGGCGCACGACGAGCGGCAGGCGTCGGCGCGCGCGCCGGGCCAGTCGCTCCTCGTGCTTGTCTGCGTGCAGGAGCAGCGAGAGGTCGTGGATTGTGACCACCGTGCAGCCGCTATTCCAGAGCGGCGCTTCGTAGTTCGTGCCGTGAAAGATGTCCAGGCGCGCGCGCCTCAAATAGAGCGGCAGGCCCACGGCCCACCAGCGGCGATTGAGCAGCGCCCCTTGCGGGCTCGACGCGCGTAGATTCGTGGGCCATCCGGGGCCAAGCTCTTCGGGAAGAGAAGAAGGTGTGGGCGAGATCAGCTCGAATTCGTCCGAGGGAGCCGCCTGGGCCAACGCTCGCGCCAGCTCGAAAGTGTAATGGCCGATGCCCGTCCTCGGCGCGACGAGCGGAAAGCCGTCAATTCCAACGTGCATGCTTAGAAAAAAGAGTTGAGCAGCGAGCAGTTGTCTTTAACCTTCTGCTCGCTGCTCAAGAATTGCTCGCGCTTGCCCTGTGCGCCCTCGGCTTAATTGATCCGGATGCGCGGTGCCGTGTCGGCCGGACGACTCGTCGTCGAGTTGGTCGTCGCCGTCACGATCACGGGAACGTCGCCCGCGCCCGCAAGCGAGGCGGGCACCTGCACGTCCACCTGATAGAAACCGGGCGTGGCGTTTGCGACCGGAACAGCGTCCGTGATAATGGCCGCTCCGGTCAGGTCTGTCGAGCCGATGCGAACCGTAAGCTGTGCCTTGGTCAAACCGCGTACGCCCGTCAACATGATGCGCAAGACGACGGGCGCTGTGAACGGCTCCGCCAAGCCGTCTGTGGTCGTGACGGCGGCTCGGCCTCCGGCGTCCATCGTGGTCGTGAAGATGTCGGGCTGAGCGCCGAGGATTTGCAGCGTACCGCGCGTCACCACTCCGTTGTTATTGATGACCACCGGATAGGTGTTCGTGCCTGTCTGAGCCACCAGTCCGACGGGCACGACGAAATTTATCTGCCCGGCGGCGACCGAGTAGAGGCCCGCCGCGCCACCATTGATCGAGAGCGAGACGCCGTTCAACTCGGTCGGCAATGCGGGCACGCGCTTGGTCTCGGACGCGCAGGCCAGGCCCGCGCAGGCTTCCACGAAGGACGGCGCAAGCGCCGTGGCAGAGCGCACGATGCCGAGCATGCCGGGCGCAAGGCCCGCCACGGCCGGAGCGGTCGGCGCAGGGCTCGGGCCCGTCACAGGGCGATTGCTCGCGCCCGTAAAGAAGGAGAGCGTGCCGCCGGATTCGGTGGTCGTCTGCGTCAGGAGGTAATAAGCTTCCGTCGAGCCGTCACTGTTGCCTCCGCCCAGCTCAGTCCGTTGGAGACTAAAGGAGAGGCGCTGGCGCGAGTTGCTGGCAAACGCCTGCAAAGCGGGCGGAACATCGGTCGGCGCTGTGAAAGCCGGCGTGTTCGTCAATCTTGTGAAAGTGGTCGGCGCGGCCACCGGCGCGGAGAAGATTTGCGGCCGCCCGTTCGGATTGAGCCCGTCCGTGGCAGTCGTCGGCGCAGCGCCCGAGGCGGTGAAGTTCAAGAAGGACGAGAAGATGATCGTCGTGGGCGTCCCCGCAGCATCGTAGTCCGTGAAAGTCGGAAAGCGCGGGGCCGAGGTGTTGTTGGCGCGTGGGCCCACCTGCGTAAAGCTGTTGGCCGCGACGTTGTAGATGAAAACAGTCGTCGTCGTCTGAACGGCGCTATCGCCGGAGAGCGCCGCGTAGGATTCAAAGGCCAGCAGGTTCCCATCACGACTGAGGTGTTGGCCCAGCGTCATGATGTTGACTCCCACCTGCCCGTTCGTCGCGCTCACGGCCGTGCGCGTCACCTGCCGCGTGACCGTCGCGGTCGTGCCGTCAAAAGTCGCCAGGTAAACCTCAGCATTGCCGTCAGAGTTGTTGCTTGCGCCTCCGGCCGCAATGTTGGCGTTGGACATGAAGGCAATCGTCGAAGTGCCGCCCGCGATGCCCGAGATGTTCGGGCTCGCGTTGAAGACGGTGCTGCCCGTCGTGTTCGTCACCTGAACCAGGTTGCCCGTAGCGGGAGAGACACCGATTCTCCTGAAGATGAAGATTTCAGCGTTGCCGTCGGCGTTAGTGCCCGTCAGGTTGCGCGTCGAGACGAAAGCGATCACGGAAGCATTGTCGTTGGTCGTAGCATCGCGATTATCGTCGGCCACGAAGGGCGCGAGGGTGGTCGTCCCGCCCGTGGGCAGGCGGCTCGCCGGAGTGTCTGTCAAGCGGGTCAGCTCGCCTCCGGCCAACTCTGTGAAGGGCTGATCCGCGCCGCTCGAAAGCGTGGCGGCCGGAGGCGCGGGAACGAAATAGAGAAACAACTCCTGGTTGCCGTCGGCGGCGAGCGCGGCGCGATTGGTCGCGTCATTGCCGTCAAAGTTGGCCGGGGTCGAGGCGTTCGAGCTGAAGACTATCCAGCGCGCGTTGTTGCTGAGGATGGGGCGATTGTTGCTGACTTCGATGGCGACGTTGCTCTGGGTCGTCGCCGGTTGGGCCACGTCACGCAGCGCGCTCTTAGTATTGGTGATCTGGAAGATGCGGCGCTGCGCATAGTCGAAAAGAAATATCTCGCGGTTGCCGTCGGCGTTGTTGCGCGCGTCGGTCTTCTCCGTGGCGATGTCGCCGTTGGACTCGATGACGACAAAACGGCCGTTACCGCTCATGCCTCCGGCGAATGATTCACGAGCTGAAGAGCTGATCTGTGTGACGAACGGGTCGGTCTGTGCCTGGGCCGCAAGACCCGCGCCGAGAATGAGGATGAGCGCGAGACTGGCGCACGACAAACGAAGAAACTGCTTCACTGTAAACCTCCGAAATAAGAACACGGATGAAAAATAAGAGAGGCCAAAAGGAAACCCTTGACTGTCGCTTAAAACGCCGAACCGTGCGAGCGCGCCGGATCAACGTTTCAAAAGCCGTTATTTTAAGCGTAAGGTTCGGCCAAGCGCAAGCGAGCGCAAAACTATTTTCCTCAAAGAAAACCGGGCGGGCCGGGCCGAGCGCGCAATAATTGCTTACGAAGGGCCGAGGCGGCTGCGCTCGCCGCGCAGGCCGAGCAGAGGCTCTATGAGAGCCTTGAACCTTTCCGGGGCGGGGAGCTTGAGCTGGACTAGGCTTGCTGCCCGGCTGCGCCGCTCGGCACGGGCCGAAGCGAGGCGGGCGCTGCGGCGGCTGTTTGGCGCAAGGCTTCGGGCGGAGAGGTCAAAGGGCGTCAGCAAGTATGATATTGCGTCTGCGGACTGCGCCTCGGCCTCGCCCATGCCTGTCTCCAATCCCTCGACCGCTTCGCCGGCCTCCGGGCCCAGGACGAGCGCGCCCGTCTCTTCATCGACCGTTAATCCTCCGGCGATGTAGGAGACCTCGCCGCTCGCCGAGCGGAAGCGCAGATCATACTCTCCCGCCGGAACGTCTTCGGCCACCCTGATGTTGAAGCTGATGATGGGATAGGTCGCTTCGAGCTGCTGCAATTTGAGGCTCGACGCCTCGACCTTAATGTAAGGCGAAGTGACCGTGATGCCTTCGCCGCTCACCTGGTCTAAGCCCTCGCCGCCGACGTAAAGCGTGTAGGTGCGGCTCGGCTCTATGGGCACGGCGATGGTCGAGAGCTGGCCGTTGATGCCGAGCAGCCTCGGGTTGAGAAAGAGCTGACCGTTCGATAGAGAGATGTTCAGCAGGGTCGGATTAGCCTGGGCCGTGACGCTGACCTGTGCGGCCACTTCGGTTGCGCGAAAGGCTGCCTGCGGGTTAGAGAGCCCGGCATAAGCGCCGCCCGAGGAGGCTATCTCGGAGGCGACAATGTTGCCGTCCAGATGCTCTACGATGAGGCGATACTGTCCGGGCGGCAGGTCGTCTATGTGATACGCGCCACTCTGCGAAGTGATCTGGCCGGCGACGCTGCGGCCCCGCGCCGCGTCCTCGGCCCAGACGTGCGCGCCGTAAGCCGGAGCGCCATTAGCATAAGTGACTGTCCCCGCAATCGCCCCTCGGCCCGTGCGCGGCCCGTAGAGCGAGCGGACGCCCGCGCGATCATCCTCAGAGAGCGTGCGCGGAGAGAAGGCCGGAAGCGTGTACAGGCCGTTGACGGCCAGGCGCGGCTGCATCGTCGCTCCGACCATCCCCGAATGCTCAAGCCCGAGCAGGTGGCCCAACTCGTGCGTCAGCACAGACTCCAAATCGTAGGTTCCGAAGGTGCCGTCCGTGGAGAAGAGCGCCGCAGGGTTCAAGGCAATGTCGGCTTCGCTGATCTGGCCCGTGGCCGGGTCGAAAAAGACGCGCGTGCGTCCGGGCCTATCACTCCCCTGAAAGAGTGCTGCGTTCTCGGGCGTGTTGGCCACGGTAATCAGGCTGATGCCGTCGCCGCCCGTGCTCGGGCTGACCGATTGCGCGTTTGCAGAGGTTTCGACGAAACGGATGCTGGAGACGGCGGCCCATTGCAGGAGCGCGCGGCGGATGGCTCCCGCAACATCGCTTCCGGCCTTGATATTTGAAGGAGGCGCGCTCACCGAGCTTGAAAGCGCGACGGTCACAACGCCAGTGGGCCACTTGATCTGAACGCCGGCCGAGGCGTCTGTGAACTGCAAAGTATAGGCGCGGGCAGGCAGAGGCGCGGCCAGGAGGATGGCGACCAGGATCAGTGCTGTGATCGGACGACGCATAAAACCGGCCCCGGCTTCGGAAGTAAAAATAGTAAAGACTCTGGCTGAAAAACTCTTGCTAACGGCTCTGAGCCCCTGATTCGAGCGGCGCTTTATATGCAGCCGGGCCACTGTTTGATGCAACGCAGAGGCCACAAACGGGCAAAGCGAGTGACGCGCAGGGCTGCGGCCGGAGCTGCGGGCGGCCTGAGCCTGCGAAACAGCTATTTCTATCAGCGCTTACGAGTCGGCAAGCGCCCTCTGGGCCGAGGCTCGTCCTGAAACCATCCGCGCCCGAAACCGCTTCCAGGCGTATTAAACGCGTCCACTCCTGAGACCGGGAAGCTGACGCGACACCGTACGTGGTGGCAAACGAATCAAGATTTCGGAACTTAAGTACACAGGGCCGCGCGCTGCACAGAGGAAGGCGCTGCGCTTTCCACGCCCGCCGCGCGCCCCGGTTCGATTAATTTACAGGGCCCGTCAGGGGCCGAACCGCTGGCGATACTCAGCGGCGTTGATGAAAGCATTAGCCAGGTCGCCGAGCGTAATCTGTCCAGCGTCGAGCCGCTGCAAGTAGTTGAAGTACGCCCCGTCCGGATTCCTGGTGAAGAATCCGTAGTAAGCCGACACGACCTGCGCTTCGTGCAAGTACTTGGCGCTTACCTCCTCGCGCTCAGAAATCTCTCTGAAGACCACTGCTCTCGTCTTGCTGCCAGCGTTGAGAGCCGAGACCCAGGCGTCTCGTACTGACTGCGGCACGCTGACGACGGCCGTCTGCAACAGCCTGTCCACAAACTGATCGTTCGGCAGGCCATTGTACTGACTGGCGAACTCAGCCCTGGCCATTATGTCCGCCACCAAGTCCTGCTTGTTCAATTCCAAATCCGTGCTGGTCAAAAAGCCGCTGACATAGGCCAGATCGCTTATCTCGTCATAACGAAGTATTCTTCCCAGGCCCGTGCGATAGAGACGAAGCACGAAGAACTGTCGGTCGAAGAACTCTCCCGAGCGCAGGAAGCCGTCGCCTCCGACCGTCACACGATCACAGGGAGGCGGAGGCTGTCCCTGCTGCCCGCAGAGGTTGATGCGATTTGTCCAGCCGCTCAGGCCCGCTGCATCGGGCTCGCGGCTCAGGAGATCAACGTAGAGCTGGCGGACGTAGAAGGCTGTCTGGTCTATCGGGTTCGGCGTCCCGGCCACGTCGTTGTCCGTGATCGTGACGGGAACGCTCAGGTTGAGAGGGACGCTGACGTTGATGCCTGCGATGGTGATGGTCAGGTCGCTCAGGGTCAGAGTGAAAGTCTCCGGGGGCTCGACAAAGACATCGTCTACGATGCTCAGGGTCAACTGCTTTGTGCTCTCGCCCGCAGCAAAGCGCAGCTTGCCCGCAGCTATGTGGTAATCGCACTTTCTGGAAGCGACGCCCGTGACTTGGCCCACGGTGCTCGGGTCACAGCGGAAGTTGGCGTCCGTCGTGTCGCTGGTCGCGTACCTGATCGTCATGGCGCTGGACGTGTCGCCCGTGCGCGTGACGACGACGTTGAGAAACGCCTGCCCTTCGCTCACAGAGTAGCTCGCCTGGCCCAATTGTACGCTCGCAGGAGCGGCGGCCTGCGTGACCGTGAAGGTTTGGCCTGCGATGGTCAGCGTGCCCGTGCGCGCGGCCCCCGCGTTGGCTGCGACCGAGAAGCTGAGCGTGCCGTTTCCAGTGCCGCCCGTGCCCGACGTGATAGTGATGAATGACGGATCGTTGCTCGCGGCAGTCCAAGTGCAACCCGCGCCCGCAGTCACGTTGACAGTGCCCGAAGCGGCCCCGGATGAAAAGCTCTGCGCCGTCTGGCTCAGAGCGTATGTGCAGGCCGGAGCCGTAGCCTGCGGCGCAAATGTCACTGTCTGCGCGTTCGCCAAGTCTATCAGGGAAGAAGTCGAAGTGTGCGAGCCGACCACGTAGGCGTTCGTAGCGTTTGCGGAATAAGCATCGGCGTCACCGCTTGAGATACCGACTACGGGTCTCAGGCCGCCGTTGCCGCTGCCGTATCGCGTTTGGATTACTCCATCGCTGCGCAGCTCTATCTCGAAATTGACGGGCTGTGTGTCACTGGCGAAGGTCGAGCCCTGCCAGCGAAAGATGATGCGACCGGCTTCGGGGGTGACGACGAACACGTCACCGCTGAAGCGGTCTGTGCGCAGGTCGTCCCACATACCGGCGATCATCGCCTGAGAATTGAGTCCGAGCACGGAGCTTCCGGCATCGTCAGCATCGCCGTTGGTTCTTTGCGGCGGCGGCGCGAAGTAGAGCGCGCCGTTCGTTGAAACGGAAACTCTGCTCACGGGCTGCCCGAAGAAGGGGAAGGGGAAGGGGAGCTGGTAGTTGAACCTGTACTTGTCGTCGCCGATAACCCCAAGCCCCGTGCCGCCGGTCGAAAGCGGGGCGGCTGCGCTCAGGGCGACGGTATAGGGTTGCGTGACCGTGTCGCCTACTGTGACGCCGACGCTTGCCAAGCCACTGTTGCCAACCTCGTCAAGCGCGTTCAAGGTGATGGTTCCGGCAGTTTGCCTGTAAGGAATAGTCACCGTCACGCTCTGCGAATTGCTCAACAGGCTCGGGGCGAAAGCGCCGATGTGATACTGCCCGCCCGCGCTCGACGTAAAGATAATGTCGTAGAGAGCGGCGAGACCGGAAGCGCCGTCATCGCCTGCGCTGAACTGCAAGGTGACGTTGCGACCGTTCTGGGACGCGACGGCGAGCCCGCTGACGGTGGGCGCGACGGAATCTGTCGTACCGGCGTTAAGTAGAGCCTGGTAGGCATTCAACCTGCGCCCGCCTGAGGTCTTGCCTGCGAGCGCCGCAGTGGCTTCGCCGCTGAAGAGGAGCGCGGCGCGCAAACGCTGCACGGAGATGCCCGGATACTGCGCCAGGATGAGAGCCGCGACGCCCGTCACATGCGGCGTCGCCATCGAAGTCCCGGCAAAGAAGCTGTAGGTCGAGCCGTCCGCCTCCGTATATGTCGCGCCCGTGTAGTTGCGCGGGGTTGTGCTCAGGATGCCCCGGCCGGGCGCGCCTATGCCGGGCAGTCGCGTTCCGATGTTAGAGAAATAGGCCAGGTCGTCAATGCGGTCGGTCGCCATCGCGCGAATCACGTTCGGGGCGTCAACACCTCCGGGCGTTCCCGGCGAATCATCGCTATCTGTACTCTCATTGCCAGCCGCCGCCACGAAAAGGATGCCAGCGTTATTGGCAGCGTTGACGGCATTGGTGAGGGACTGCCCGGGGGGGCCGCTACTGCCCCAACTGTTGTTCAGGACGCGGATATTCACGCCGCGATTACGCATATCCACGGCGTATGTTATCGCCGCGATTGCCCCTGTGGTCGAACCCCCCGTGTCCCCCCCGTCGGTTGGGCCGATAAACTTGAGCGGCATCATCTTTATCTGCCAGTTGATGCCGGTGACGCCTATGCCGTTGTTGCCGACAGCGCCGATGGTTCCGGCGACGTGCGTGCCGTGAAAGTCTACGGCCGGATCATCGTAGACGGAGTTGTTGTTTGAAAAGAAGTCCCAGCCGTGTACATCGTCAATGCGACCGTTCCCGTCGTCGTCAATTCCGTTACTCTCTTTGCCGCCGCCCGATTCGCCCGGATTAGTCCAGATGTTGGCTTGCAGGTCAGGGTGGTTAATGTCTATGCCCGAATCGATGATGCCGACGACGACGCTGCTGCTGCCGGTATTGAAATTTGTCCAGGCCAGCTCGGCGTCAATATCTACGCCCGGCGTGCCGCTGACAAGGCGGGTATCTTCGGGAGGGCCCACGTTGCCCGACTGACCTGTGTTTTTAAGGGCCCACATCTCGCCGAAGCGCGCGTCATTAGGCAGCAGTTCCGCGTGCATGATGTAGTTCGGCTCGGCGTAGAGCACATTGGGGTCTTCCTTGAGGGCCGCAATCGCATCGAGCGTCTCTTCGGCCCGGACGCGCGCAATGCGCAAGCCCGGCACAAGGCGAGAGCCGTCGAAGCGCTCGACGTTGACCTTCATCGCGCGCCCGTGCTTGAGCAGCGGGAGGTCTGCCGTCTCAGCACGACTGGCTGCCAGATTGTTGCGATAGCGAACCAGTATGTCGCCCGGAACAAACTCCGCCCCGTGCGACCCCTTCGCGGTGGAGGATTGAAGGGCCGCCTGATTGGGAGCCTCGTTCGCAGGAGGGCCGTCCGTGAGTTGCGCCGAGACGCCGAAGGCCGCCAGGCTGGCGAGGGCTAAGAGGCAGAGCGCGACCGTCAAGCTCAGGCGAAAGCGGCTTCTCCGAGACTTCGTTTGACTGGACGCGGGGGCTCTACGATTGTGGGGAACGCGCAACATCTGTGCTCTCCTGAAAACGGACGATGGCGGGCGGCCTCAAATCCAGACCCGAGAGAGGGGGAAAGGTTAAAAGACGAGCACCGCAATTATCAAATTCTACTTAAGACTATCGGAGTTGGGGGCGCAGTCGGGAAAAGTCTTCCGTGGCAAACAGTTCGGAAACGTTGCTTTTGATGCCACATACCGCACCGAAGGATGCATCCGGAACCCGCTCTTCAGCCCCTTTTGAGGCGGGAAACCGGACACGCCCGGCGGATTATATTCCCCATCGAGCGCGGCGGCCAAACGCTCTCAGAATCGCTGGCCGATCTGTTCCGTGCCGAAAGTGCCTATGCCGTTGAGGCGGAAGCTGAAGACCGTCCGGTTCTCGTTGCGCAGGCCGACGTTGAAGTGGTAGTTCTGCACGGTCACGGCGCAGCAGTCCCAAGTGTAGCCGAGCGTGAGCACGGCGCTCACCAGGGACGTGTTCCCCTCGCGCGGGCGGTTCTGGAAATCGAAGAAGAAGGAAGCGCCGCCGTAGAGGCCGCGATCAGGCTTGCCCAGGAAAACAGAAGGGCTCCACTGCGAGCCGCGCTGTGTGCCCACTTCATGGCCGAACGGGTCGCCGAACTGGCGGAGGCTCGGAACCAGGCTGATGGCCCGCGTGAAGTAGAAGCTTTGATAGGCCCGTATCAGGCGCAGGTTCAAGCCGAAGGTCAGCGAAAAGTTTCGCACTCCGAACTTCTGCACGTCTATGTCCGTGCGTACGTCCGCGAACAGGTTGTGCTGCGGGCGGTAGCGCGCCTCTATGTTGACGGGCGAAAAGCGGCGGGGCACGCCGCCGTAAGAGAAGGCCGAAAAGGTATTGATCGGATAGAACTGGTTGCGGCGACCGGGAACGAGCGCGCCTCCGAAATATGGGTCGAAGAAATATTTCCCGCGCACGGTGATGGTCAGCGCCTCGTAAGGCTGGCTCGCCAGGGGAACGTGCGGGCGGTTGCTGGCCGGGGTGGTCACGCCGCTCACGTTTTCAGTCGAGCGTCGCGTGAAGAAGCGATTGTGTATGCCGAACTCAATCTCGTTGGTGTCGGCTATGGCGTCGGTGTAATCGGTGCGGATGATGCGCTCGAAATTGGTGATGCCCTCGATCTTGCGATAGATCATGTAGGGCTCTATGACGTGGCGGAAGAAGAAGGAGCCGTCGCCGTGCCGGAAGTTGCGCGCCAGAGCGGGCGGTCGCACGTCCACCTCGAACTCTCCGTAGCCGCGCACGACATCTCGGCTCAAGACCAGGCGGGTCGTCGGGTCAATCGAATTGGAATAGTAAGTCCCGCGCAGGCCGGCCGTGGCCGTCACAGACCAGCCGCCGAAATGAAAGGGGACGGCGAAGCGCGGGTGCACGTCCAGGCGTTGCACGATGGATGGCGTGTTGATGGCTTCGCCCGCCACCTGGGCCAGAAATGCCGCGGGGTCTTCGACCGTCTCTTTGCGGCTCACGCCTTCGAGGCCGCCCTCGAAAGAGAAGTAGACGGGCAGGCGCTCGAAGTACCTGAGAGCGGAAGGGCGCTTGTCGAGCGTGATGCTCGGAAGCTGGCGCGTGCGCACCCGCACGTTGGGCAGAGAAGTGACCTGCGTGCGGGCCAGGAAGTTGAAGCTGTAGTCGCCCGCGTTCTTGTTGATGAAGAGCTGCGAGCGCTCCTCGGGCGAGATGGCCTGCTGGATCGAATCGGAGAAGACCTGCCGAAAGGCCAGGTTTGAAGTGATGTTCACGTCTGCGGCGGCGACGAACCCGTTCGGAAAGTAATGGACTCCCTTGACGTAAAACATCGAGCCGCCCTGGTCTGGATTCTCGGGGCTCTCCTCGGGCCCAAAGATGCGGTCTTTGACGGCGTAGAGTCCTAGGTCTAGGGAAGAGCGCGAGTTGGCCCGCGTGCGGAGGTCGAATCCGAAACCCAGTCCGCGCTCAGTGTAGATGTCGTTGCGGAAAGTGATGTCGGCCGAGCGACCCAAAGTCTGGTAGTAGGCGTTCGAGATGCGAAAGCCTTTGTTGCCGGAGCCGCTGAAGGTCGGAGTCAGAAAGCCTGAGGCGCGGTCTCGCCGCTTGATCGAAACGGAAGCGTAAGGCATCACGAGGACGGGCACGCCACGGATGCGAAAGCTCGGCGTCCTGACCCTCACGCGGTCGTTGAGGGTGATACTGACGCGCGTGGACTTGAAGCTCCACTTCGGCACGTTCTCTTCGCAGGCTGTGACTTCGGCGTTGACGGCGACGATCTTGTCGGGCGCGACCTTCTCGACGCTGTCGGCCGTGAAGTAGAGGACTGTGCCGTCCTGCGTCTGGTTGGTAAAACCCGTCGAGTTGACGAAAAATCCGAGCTTGGTCGAGTAATTCCACTCGGCGCGAGAGCCCGTGATGCGTTGTCCAGGCTCCTGGTCAAACACGACGTTGCCTTCGGCCACGACCCTGTTGTTCGCTTCGTAGACGGTGACCTTGTCGGCCTGCAAGCGATAGACGCCGATGCGTACGTCAACATTGCCTTCGTAGACGACTATGCGCGCCTCCTTGGGCCCACTCGCCGTCAGCTTGTCTGCGCGCACGTCCAACTCGTCCGTCGCTGCGGTCGCGCGCCCGTCTCCCGTCCTGACGGGCAGGCGCGCACGCACGGGCTGCTCCTGCCTGAGCGGGTTCACGTCCGGCGTGTCGGTCAACGGATTGATGACCTCGCGCTCGACTGGATTGGTCTGCTGCTGCGCACGGGCGCGCGGGCAGACACAGAGCACCAGGCAGATCAACAGGAAGCAGGCGAAGACCGACAAACAGCGCAAATGGATTGCGAAAACAGGATTGCGCAAAGATTAGACGAAGACCTCCAGAGGCCGAGTTCAGAAGATGCGGGCGCTTCTTCTGAACTCGGCTCGCGCCGCGAGCGGAGCCGAGTGGAATGCGCCCTGTTGTCGTCAAAGGCGAGCCGATGCTAACACGGAAGAGGCTTAAAGCAGAAGCGGGAAGGTAGAAGAGCTAGAGCGACACTCCGCGAACGTGTGTTGCCTGCTTGCGCTCGTGCTATTGTCTCCCGGCATGAGCGCGAAGTCCGCCGAGAGCTTTCGTTTGATGATCGTGGCCGGTGAGCCGTCGGGCGACACGCACGCCGCCGCGCTGGTGCGCGCGCTCAGGGAGCTTGCGCCGCACGCACACCTGGAGCTTTACGGCTCGACGGGCCCAATGATGCGCGCGGCGGGAGTGGAATCCGTCGTGCAGGCGGACGAGCTGGCCATCATGGGGATAGTCGAAGTGGCTGGCGCGTTTCGGAAATTCTGGCGCGCCTTCAAGACGCTGAAGCGCGTCGCCACAGAGCGGCGGCCCGAAGCTGTAATCCTGGTGGACTGGCCCGAGTTCAACCTGCGGCTGGCGCGCTCGCTGCACAGGCGGGGCTTGCGCGTGATCTATTACATCAGCCCGCAGCTCTGGGCCTGGCGCTCCTATCGCGTGCGCAACATACGCCGCGACGTAGACCTCCTGCTCGGCATTCTCCCTTTCGAGCCGAGCTGGTATCAGCGGCGCGGCGTCACGCACGTAGAGTTCGTCGGCCATCCTCTGACGGGCGAAGTCCACCCGCGCTACGGGCGCGCCGAAGTTTGCCGCCGCAACCGTCTGGACGAATCGCGCCCACTGATCGCGCTCCTGCCGGGCAGTCGCCGCAAAGAGCTGGAACGCATTCTTCCGCCGATGCTCGAAGCCGCCTGGCGCATCTCGCTCACACGCCCCGACGTGCAGTTCGTCCTCGTCATCGCTCCGAGCAGAACGGCAGCGGAAGTCACGGCCTTGATTGATGAAGCGAAGCGACGCGGCACGCGCCTGCCCGAGACCTTGCGCATCTCTGAGCACGAGACGCGCGAAGCTCTGGCGGCCTCGGACGCGGCGGCTGTGGCGAGCGGCACGGCGACGCTGGAAGCCGCGCTCGTCGGCACGCCGCTCGTCATCGTCTACAAGGAATCTGCCTTGAACTGGCACACGCTGGGCCGCCTGATACACGCAGAGCACTTCGGCCTCGTCAACCTGATCGCGGGCGAAAGGGTTGTGACGGAGCTGATGCAGCAGGAGTTGAACGGAGAGAAGCTGGCTGCGGAACTGCTGGCCCTCCTGGACGAAGGACGTAACCGGAAGGCGCGCGCCGAACTCGCGCGTGTGACGGCCCTGCTCGGAGCAGGACGGGCCTCGCGCCGCGCCGCAGCCGCAGTCCTGCGCGCCGTCAGAGAGTGGGAGCATCGACGGGAAGAGGGATGAAGGAAGAGCTATTGAAGATTATGATTCAATGAGCGATTCAGTCAACCCATTTCATCCCTCATCCCTTTCTTCAGTTCTTCCATCTCTGCGCGCAGGCGCTTCACCTCTTCGCGTAGCTGCGGGAGGCGATTGATGTGGGCGTTGAGGCGTTTGTAATCTTCCAAGGGCTGCACGGGGATGCCCCACCAGACGCCGGGCCTAACGATCTTGCCGGGAAGGACACCCGCCTTAGAGCCTATGATGGCCCCGCTCTGCACGCGCGCGTGATCGCCAAAGCCGACCTGCCCGCCGATGACGGCGTCGTCTTCGATGACCGTGCTGCCCGAGATGCCTGTCTGCGCGGCGATGACGACGCGCTCGCCTATGTCAACGTTGTGTCCGATCTGAACGAGGTTGTCTATCTTGGTCGCGCGCCCGATCCGAGTCCGCCCGAGCGCGCCCCTGTCAACGCAGGTGTGCGCGCCGATCTCCACGTCGTCTTCGATAAGGACGCTGCCGATCTGCGGGAATTTATGGCGCACGTTCTCCGCGTCGGGCACATAGCCAAACCCGTCCGCCCCCACACACACGCCGCCGTGTAGATGCACGCGGTCGCCCAGACGGACATTGTCGTAGATCACCACGTTCGGATGAATCACACAGTCACGCCCTATGAAAACATCGTCTCCGATTGACACGCCCGCGTGAATCTGTGTGCCTGGGCCAATGCTCGTGCGTTCGCCGACGCGCACGTATGGGCCAACGTAGGCGCTACTATCCAGGCGTGCGCTCGCCGCGATAACGGCCGTCTCGTGTACGCCCGGCTCGTACTGCTTGCGCGGGTGCAGCAGCTCTGCGATCAAGGCAAAGGCCAGCTTGGGACGCGCCACTTCGATCAGGCATCTTCCGTCGAGCGTTGCGCCCTCGGGCACGATAAGGCACGAAGCCCTGCTGCTCCGCGCGCCTTCCAGCAGCTTCTTCTCTTCGACGAAAGCTATCTCGCCCGCCTGGGCCGTCTCAAGGCTCGCCACTCTTCTAATCAAGACACTAGCGTCGCCCACCGCGCGCCCGCCGACGTGAGCCGCAAGCTCCGCGACCGTCTTCTCTTTCATCTCCTGGCTCATAACTCGAACCTCTTAAACGTCCGCCTTCAAAGCGGCGAGCGCCTCTTCTTCCCCGGCTCCTCCAGCTTTCCTGCGCTCGCGCGTAAAGCCGCGCCGCGACTCGCGAATAAAGCCGATCAGGTGATTGACGTTCTCGTCCTTGAGCAAAGCCATCTCGGCGAGCGCCTCTCCCAAACCGAGCCCACGGCGAAATAGAATCCGGTACGCTTCCTTTAAGAGCTGGCGCGCCCGTGCGTCGAAGCCGCCGCGACGCAGGCCGATCAGGTTAAGGCCGCGCACGCGCGGCGGATTCCCGTCGGTCGTGAAGAAGGGCAGCACGTCCTGCACGATCTTGGACTTGCCGCCGACCATCGCATAGCGTCCGAAGCGCACGAACTGGTGCGCGCCGACGTTGTTCGAGAGAAAGACGTGATCTTCAACCCGGATGTGCCCGGCCAGGGCCACTTCGTTGGCAAAGATATTGTCGTCGCCGATCACGCAATTATGCGCTATGTGTGTGCCGATCATCAGGAAGTTGCGCGAGCCTACCTGCGTCACTTCTCCCTCGCCGCTCGCGCGATGTATGGTCACGCCCTCTCGTATCAGATTGTCGTCGCCGATGGAAAGGCAGCTTCTCTCGCCCTTGAATTTAACGTCCTGCGGCTCGCCGCCCAATGTCGTGTGCTCGTAAATACGGTTGCGCTGGCCCAGGCTCGTAAAGCGTTTGATGACGGCGTGCGCGCCGATCTCGCAACCAGCCCCGATAATCACTTCATCTTCGATCACTGCATAAGGGCTGATACGGACGTGTCTTGCGATAGCGGCGCGCGGACTGATAATGGCTGTTGGGTGAATATCCATAAGACGGAACCGACGGCAAAACGCGGCTCGGATAGTACATGCTTCGCGGAGCGCGCCGCAACCGGACGCGCCCTGCTGCGGCTTTCGGCCAGCGGCCTCGGGCCGTCATATCCGGAGAATATGGCCGGGAAACAGCCTCCCGAGCGCCGTCAGGGGCCCGGCGCAAGCAGCCTAAGTGACCGGGGCTCAACGATGTGGCCCAAGGCCCGCGATTTTTCTGCAATTGTCCGCTTGCCTTTACCCCTGAACGACACTATCATGTCACGCTGCAAAGCTTTACGCGTAGTAGTGTGCGCGCGAGGCGAGCGTGCGGTTAATACAGTAATTATAGCTATCCTTCGTTGTTGGAGACCGGGGCCGCCTGGCCGCGAAGGCGAGTGGGCCCACCAAGGAGAACCAAAATTTGTTTAGCGACCAATTCCGCAGAGGCGAATCTGAAAAGGGTAAGTTCAGTGGGGTGAAAAGCTCCAAACTGCTCTCGAACCTGTCGGACGTGGCGTGGAAGGCTTTTCAGTCCGTCAACAAGCGTCTGCCGGAAGGCGAGGCCATACGGCCGCAGTGGGCTCCGGGCCCGCTCCTGAAATCCTACGAGCGCACGGCTCCGCCCCTGGGCTTCCCGCGCGAGACGGACTCTTTGTGCCCGCGCTGCGTCAAAGAGGTGCGCGACGCGGTGATAACGGGGCAGACCCCGCTTGAGACCCTGATGCACCAGCATCCGGGCGAGATCAAGGCGCAGATTCTCGAAGAAGACGGCCGCGTCATCATGCGCAAGACCTGTCCCAAGCACGGCGAGTTCACGGACGTGATGGCCACCGACCCACGCTTTCTTGAACGCATCGAGTCGCTCTTCTTCGGACGCGACTTTCGCACGGCCGAAGACTCGGCGGTGCACCGGCACGGGACGAGCAATATACAGTTCGGACGCGGCGCAGTGCTGACGGTTGACCTGACCAATCGCTGCAACATGATGTGCAATCCGTGCTTCATGGACGCCAACCAGGTCGGCTACGTGCACGAGCCCACGTTTGAGGACACGAAGGCTATTCTTGATCGCGCCGTCTCGTTCAAGCCGCGCCGCCAGATCATCATCCTCTTCTCAGGCGGCGAGCCAACGCTTTCGCCCTACTATCTGGAAGCGGTCGCCTACGCCAAGAAGATCGGCTTCTACCGCATCCTTGCGGCCACCAACGGCATACGCTTCGCCGAGGACATAGAGTTCTGCAAGGCCGCCAAGGAGGCCGGGCAGCACGGCGTCTACCTGCAATTCGACGGCGTGTCGGAAGAGAAGAACAAGCACCGTGGCGTCGGCAACCTGTTCGACGTTAAGCTGCGAGCGATTGAGAACCTGGCCTCGGTCGGCATCAAGGTCACGCTCGTCACCACCATCGTCAACACGATCAATAACGACGCCATCGGCCAGATCGTCGAGTTCGCCGCCAAAAACATTGACAAGATTCAGACCATAGCCTTCCAGCCCGTCTCCTTCACGGGCCGCGACGAGGACGTGCCCGACTCTGTGCGCGTCAAGCAGCGCTATACGCTCGCCGGGATGGCCCATGACCTCGAAGATCAACTCTCGGGGCGCATGCAGGCTTTGCGCGATTGGTTCCCGCTCTCCTCCTACTCGGCCTTTACTTCCGTGATGGACATGCTACAGGGAGCGGACGCGCCGTGGGGGTGGTCGTCCTGTAACTGTCATCCGAACTGCGGCATCTTCACGCTGCTGGTCGTCAACCGGCGCACGGGCGAGTTCAACTCGCTCTTCGAGTTCTTCAACTACGAGCAGTTCATGCGGGACGTGGCCGTGATAACAGACACGGCGCGCGGTCGTAAGCTCTCTTACGCGCAATTGGCGATGGCGATCATGCGAAACTTCGACGCCGAGCGAGCGCCCGAAGGCTTTCCCATCTCGCAGATCATCAACCTCTTCAAGCCCTCTTCGACCAACTCTAATTCCGACCGCAACGACCGGATGAAGACACAAGGGGCATCGGATGACCCCGCAGACATCTGGCGCGTGCTCTGTGTCGAGGGCATGTGGTTCCAAGACCTCTTCAACTACGATTTTCGCCGCACGGAGATGTGCGTCATCCCGTACGGCACGCAGGAGGGAGAAATCTCCTTCTGCGCTTACAACACGGGCGTGGGCTGGCGGCAGATCATCGAGAACATGCACAAGACCGCCGGATTGGCCCAATGGTATGAAGAGCATGGTCGTCATCCGGTCTACGCCAGGGGCAAGAACGTGCCCTTGAAGACGACAAAGCATAGCTTGAGCCTGCCTGTCGTCAACGCGATTCTGGCCGAAGACCGGGAGAGGCCCGAATCCGTGACGCCTTACCTGATCGCGGAAGAAGAGGAAGCGACCGTGTGAAGCCGCTCTTCCGCGTGTCAGTCCGATTCGAGTCCGAAGAACGGTTGAAGAGCGTCGGCCCACTTGTAGCTCAGGACTGGCGCTCTTAATTTATGCTGTACTGACCTTGCTGCCTTGCCGCGCTCGTCGCTTTGATTTAAGGGATTTAAGGGATTTAAGGATAAGAGATGAATCTCTCCGGGAGAATTAGCCGCTTAGCGCAGAACGCGCGCCTCTTTCTGACGGGCTTGCCAAAGTACGCCGTCGGCTCGATTGATGTCACGAACCGCTGCAACCTGCGCTGCGAGCACTGCTATTTCTTCGCCGAAGACCACAAGGGCGAGAAGGAGCTGTCCGTCGAAGGGTGGGTCGCGAAGCTCGAAGAGATGAAGGCCGCAGGCCACCCCATGCTGCTTTGCACCTGGGTCGGAGGCGAGCCCCTTGTGCGCCGCAACCTGATCGAAGTCGGCCGCAAATATTTCCGGCATAACACCATCGTCACCAACGGCACGATGGAGCTGCCCCCCTGGACGGATTGCAACTACGTCATCTCGATAGACGGCACGGAAGAGGCTTTCGCACGGATGCGCGCGCCGGGCATCTACCAGAAGATCAAGGAGAACGTGATGAGGCACCCGGAGCTGAAGATACAAATCTCCTGCGTGCTGACGACGATCACCAAGGATTGCATCGAAGAGCTGGTCGAGGAGTGGGGCCCGATTGCGCGCGGCGGCATCATCTTCGACTTCTTCACGCCTGTCACGAACCTGGACGAGGCGCTCTGGCTCGACTGGCCCACGCGCGATGCGCTGATAGATCAGATTCTCGCGCTCAAGCGAAAATACCCGGGCACGATCAACATGATGGACTCGACGCTTGAGCTGATGAGGTCAACGAATGCGCGGCGCGTGACGGACAATTGCGAGTTTCGCTTGAAAGCCTTCACGCTTGGGCCCACGGGCGAGCATAAGGGCAAGTGCATGATGGGCGACAACGCCGACTGCGACCGTTGCGGCTGCGTCGTTCCATTTCACATGGCCACTTTGAGTAACCGGCGGCTGATGCTGAAAGAGATACTGAAGGCGCGGTTTGCTCCCGCCAGAAGGGAAGCGCCCGCGCCCACGCGCCCCGTGCAGATCACTGCGCGCTCCGCTTCGAGCAGCGCAAAGCCCGAAGATGCCTTCTGAAGGCTTTCGGCCCACGCGCGGCGGCCCTCGCCCGCTTTAGTGGCGCGGCGGAGAGTCTGTCTCTTTTTCCTCGCTCGTCTGAACGGGTAGCTCTTTGGCTTGCGGGCGCTGCACGTCGCGCAGTTGGGCCACGGTGTCGCGAATGCGTCCGGCCAGTTGTTCGATGGTCTCGACTCTACGGCGGGCGGCCGGACTCAACTCCTCGCGCAAGAGCAACTGCGCCTGGCCGATGACGCCTGTCAGGGGATTATTGATCTCGTGTCGCACGTGCGCGACCAGGTCGGCCGTTTCGCTCAGCTTGGATTCCAGCTCTCTGACGAGAGCGCGCAACCCTTGCGCCGGGTCACTGCTCTCTGCGCGCACTTTGTCCATACCCATCTACTCACAATCCTTTTTATCGAAAGTAAGCGCGACTGGCTTTTGAAGAGCGTGCCGGTGAGGTGGCGAGACCGCTCCCGGCCACTTGCGCGTGACGACCCTTGCCCGACATTGTGCGTCGAATGCGCCGGATGAGCAAGCCTAAAATTACGCCGACCCGTCGGCCTGTAATTTCTCGGAAGAGAGCAAGGAGTTTCACTGCGCCGAGCCGGTTGACAACCGCTCAGCCCGCACGGTAATTTCTTTCCATACACGTTCGGGGATCGTCTAATGGTAGGACATCTGACTCTGGATCAGAGAATTGGGGTTCGAATCCCTGTCCCCGAGCCTTCTCAATAGCCGGAAGTGGCAATAAGCCTCTCCCGGCTATCTTACTATCAAGCTTCAGTCCTCCGCCTTATATTCTGATCTTCCAATCCGTCCACCCATTGTAAACGTCCGTCTGTAGTTGATCGTCTGCGCGGGACTTGCCCCAGATGGTTTGGTGGACTGGTATGCGCTGGATGGTCAGGTAGTTGGCCGGGTGCGGCAGCACCAGGCAGCCGACGTTCTGCTTCTGGCAGGCGATGCTGAAATAGATGTCGGCCATGTTGGCGTGACCGTTGAAGTCTGCAATCGTGATCTTCAGGTCGTCTGTGTGAAAGGCGGCCGTGCCCGTGCCGAGGACGTGGACACCGCGCGAATGCTTCAAGGGTAAAGCACTGTGAATGTGCTCTAGGTGATCTCTGTAGAAGCGAGAGACCTTGCGGGCCATGATCTTGCCGTGCAGGCCGACGGCCACGCGCAAGCCTCGCTGGCGGTGCTGTCGAAGCTCGTTGACCAGCTTCCAGACGAAATCCGCAGGGTAGATGATGTCGTCGTCTATGGTGATGAAAAAAGCTCTCTTCTCTCCGGCCTTGAAGAACTTTCCGGCGTCGCCCAGGTCTCCGAAGTCCTGGCTTCTGTAGACCTGCACTTTGGGGTGATCGAGGAAGGCGGGCGTCTCGGCGTAGCCGTTAAGATAAACGTGCAGCTCGTCCACGCCGGGAAGAACGGAGTTGACCGCGAGGCGCAAGTTTTCCGCGCGCGCGGGGATGGAGGCTACGCCGCAGATGAGGGGGTCGAGCTGGCAGATGGAGAGGTCTTCCGATTTCGGCCGGTCAGGGTTCATGAGGCTGGGGACGCCGGCCGACGCGAGCGCACAATCCCTGACCTGGTACATGCCGTATCTGCCGAGCCGCTGTGTGATCTGTTGCCCGACGCCGGAGCTGAGCCTGGGATTTCCCTGCCAGCGATTTGACGGCACCTGATCTATCGTAAAACGTAGCGCCTCGAAAAAACGTCTCTCGGCGATGTAGCACATGTCCACCCAGCCCGTCCTGAAGACACGCTTATCGGCGTGCCGCTCGATGGTCGGCAAGGTGCGTGTCCAGTTGCTCTTCCCGATGCGGCTCGCATCCAGATAGAGGTTCATGCATATCTTGTCCGGATTCTTGATCGCTTCATAGGTCGCTATGGTCTCTGAGAAAAAGCCTGGCCGGGCCTCCACGTCGTCGGGAAGCTGAATGAAGTAGCGCGACTTTACTTGCTCAAGGTCGCGGAAGATTTTGTTGACGAGCCGCCAGTAGCCGTGCTTTCCATGATGCTCCGCGAGGTTGATGAGCTTGACACGGAACCGCTCGTTACCTTCGGGGATTTCGTCGTAGCTCAGCTCGGAGCGGTCATTGTAGACGAGGCAGTTGACCGTGTAGCCTTCGGCATCGGCCATCAGGCTGCGCAGCAGGCGCGCGAGGTATTGCGGCCTGTTGTAGGTCGTAATCACCACCGTCACATCCGTCTCTTCAACGTGCTCCCAGAGGTAGGTCGGCGTGTGGTTCATCACAAACGGCTTGCCTTCGACGGCCCATACCCTGTAACCGAACTCGGAGAGGAAGGCGTCCACCTCCTTAAAAGCCTCTTCGGTCTCGCACTCGCAGAAGATGGCCGGGTGGTGCGTCTCTATGGTCTGGCGCGCGCCGCGCAGGACTGGCAGGTTATAGCCTTCGACATCTATCTTGATGCACGTCACGCTCTCGACCTTCTCCTCTGCCAGCACGCGATCCAGAGTGTCGAGCCTGATCCCTGTGCCCACTTCATTCACCTTGTTAATCATCATCCCGCCGCGCTCGGGAGGGATGGTGGAAAAGATCATACCGGCATCGCCCGTCTTATCGCTGAGGGCAACGTTCCTGGCCCGCACGTTTAGGATGCCGTTGAGTCTGAGGTTCTCTTCCAGGTGATCGAAAATCTCTTTCACGGGCTCGAAGGCCAGCACCTCTCGGGCATTGCAGCAGAGAGCGAAGAAGAGGCTGTGATTCCCGATGCACGCGCCGATGTCTATAAAGGCGCCTCCCTGGAATTTGCTGTAGACGACATTCAGCATGCCGTGGCGCTGCGTCTCGTAAAAGATACCCGAGTTCCATTTGGCCTGGATTCTCTCTACGGGGTTCTTGATAAGGACTCGGCAACTGTGCCTTTTCCCCGGCTCCGTCTTGTAGCTGATCTCTCTTTCAAACATTCCCGTTCCCTCTACGGATAAAGCCTTGTCGCTCGTCTTCAATTCGACAGGCTCGCTGCTCCTACGTGCGCTCGGCTTCGACAGCGAGCGGTAGAAGCTCATGTCCGGGCCCATCAGGCTCTCTATATCACCCTTCCACGGTTTCCAGTAAGAGCCCCTGCAAGATTTCCGGCTGGTGTTGCCCGGATGAATCATCGCGACATAGAAATTGTGGTCGGGAAGCACAGTGGCGCGATCAAGCCGCTGGTTCCAGACGAAGCGAGTGTCGGAAGCGACCTGGATGTTGGGGAAGGGCGCGCGCCGCCAGAAATCTTTCGTGTAGAGCAGCGAGCCGCCCGCCAGCCAGGCCCTCTGGTGCGCCGGATATTCGTAGAGCCAGACCTTGCCCGTCCCCATCTCGTAGAACAACATCCTCCGCAGGCCGCACACCTCGGCCCTTTCACGCAGCATCGCTTCCGCCTGGTAGCTGATGCGATGCGGGGCCATCCAGTCGTCATCATCCCAGTGCATGATGAGGTTGCCCCGGCAGAGCTTGACGCACTCGTTGCGCTTGGCCCCGAGCGTGCGCTTGCCCTTGAGACGAACATAACGCACCTGCGCGTCGTCCGGCACAAGGTCTGCGGCGCTCTCAAGCCCGTCGTCCACGATCACCAGCTCTTTGTTCGGATAATCCTGCCGCAGAAAATAGCTGATCGCCTGCGGCACGTACTGCCGCCGGTTGGCTGTCGGCATGATGCAGGAAATGAGAGGCTCTGTGCTCACAGTTTCTCCTCGACATCATGGGCACGGCTCAAGTCAACTGGGATAGGAAGTGCAGATGCTCGCGCAACTTAATCTTTCGGATAGTCTCGACTGTCCCCGGCCCACCGAGGGCTAACGGGGGAAAGTAGCCGTAGCACTCATCCTGCTCCAGAATTCCCAGGCGCGCGACCGCCGCCTCAAAGTCCTTCAGTCGAAATTCGTTGAGGGCAAACGAGTCGTCAGTCAGCATGTCGTCGAACAACTCTTCAACAGAGTCAAGCATGGGCAGGGTGTCGCCGGTCACTACGTCGATAAAATATGCTTGATTATCGTCCCAAACGATCAGGCCGCCAAAGGCGGTGCGCGAGATCACGTAAGTTTCCTCAGGGTCGGCCGTCCAGTCTGATAGAATCTCTACATATTCCGACGGGTTGACGATCCAGAAGAGTCCGTCTCCGTAGCGACACCAGCCCGACGCCTGCCACTCTTGAAGCAATGCCTCGGGTAACTTTCCGCCGTACTGCTCGATACTGGCGGCAGGCGCAGGGACGCACGCTTGAGGCTCTCCGTACCTCTTCTTAAATGATTCAAATGCTGCCATACTCTCTCAACCTCTTTTCCTCAAATTCATCATGACCCGGTTGCAGTCGGGCGGACGGCCTACACGGGTGAGCCATTTACCGTCAGGGTAAGCATCAACTGGGTGTTCTTCAGTTCCTCCGGGGCCACTTTATCCTTGATCTTGGCTTCCAGTTCTTTGGCCCGCGACGGCCAGGCTGCGCCGATAGAAGCGTCTACACGCTCGTCGCGCCAGCCCCTGATGCGTGTCGGATCGCCGCCCGCAACCTGGTCTAAATAGTGCGTCAGGAACTTGCCCTTTGTCAGGTCATCATAACGAGCCTGTGCTTGAGCCTTGGCCTTATCGTCGGGAATGTCCGGAGCTTTCTTCTTCTCTTGCATGACCAGAAAACTGAGGAGGCGATCCTTGAAGTACTCTGCGCGCTGTGCCGCCGCCGGGTCTCTGCCTTCGGGGTTGGCGAAGCCGCGCTCGGCCCTCTCTTTCTTCAATTTGAAGAACTGCTCACGTCTCTTCAGCCACTCTTCACAGGTCATCCCCTTCATCTCGCTCTGGGCCATGCGAATCTGATACCTGAACTCTTTCTGATCCAAGTCCGGTTTGGCGGCGAAATCAATCGTTGCTTCAAACTTGCCATCGGAGACTTTGACGCCGACCACTCTCTCCTTCTTCTTCGGATTGATGGCTGCCTCAATACTATATTCTTTACCTTCGACTACCAGATTCAGCTCTGTCAACTTGTAGCGGAATTTGATGACGGCAAGCAAGGGACGCAAGACAGCTTCGCCGACAGCCTTCCCTTTAAACCGGCTCACAGCCGACTGCGCGGCAAGCATTCCCTTATCCAGTAAATTTTGCGCTTCTGCCGGGTCGAGAGGCTTATCCCTCCCGAAAAGCTTGGCGAAGAGCTTCTTCGCCATCGTCACGATCCAGTTGATGAGCCAGTCTATAGCCTTGTCAACCGTGGCGCGAACCTTCTGAATGATGCCCATCACCTTGTCGGCGATCTTGCCCAGCCCGGCGAAGCCTGCGAGGAAGTTGATGGCCAGAGAGAGCAGCCCGGCGAGCACGCTTTCCACGCGTTTGGCGGCTCCGGCGATGTTGCCGCCAGCGATGGCGACGATGGAGTTGACGAAGGCCGAGACGACCTGCGCGATCTTCGACAGCTTTTGGACGAAGACCATGACCGTGTCGTAGATCGAGAGTATCGCCGAGATGAAGCCAGCGCCGGGGATGAACATGGCGACGATCTTGGGCACGGCCTTCTTCTTCACAGCGTCGATCACCAGATCGGTGATGCCGCCGATGATCTGATCCTTGAGCGAGGCGAGTTGATCCTTGATCTTTTCCCAGGCCGCCGCAGGGCCTTGCGTGACCAGCGTGACGACGATGTCGAAGGTTGTCTCAAGGACTTTCATGGCAGGCTCGCCGATCACTTTGACGAGCTTGGCCCGAATGTTGGCCCAAGAGAGCCCGAGCACGGAGAAGACCAGCTTGACGATCTCGGGGAGCGTGATTGCTTTCGGGATGTAGACACCGGGCAACGCGCCGACGAGCCAGTCCAGGAGCCCGGCCTTGAAATGCTGGCCGATGTTTGCGGCGAAATTCTGGAAGCCGAGCTTGGCGGCCTGCACCAGGTTGCCGACGAAGGGCAGCGGGTTCTTGAGGATGCTCTTGAGGGCCGCGCCCGTCTTCTTGATGTAGCTGAGCGCGCCGGGGCTGACCACATCGAAGATGAGTTCCAGCAAGTCCCACATCGCCTTGCCGGCCCAATTGATGAAGTCGCCGATGAAGTTGCCAAAGACTGCGGCCACTTTTTTGAAGGCACGGGGCAGCAGCACGAGGTCTTCCAGTTCCAGCGCATTGAAGGCGTTGATGGCGAGCGACGGGATCTGTTGCACGAAGCCCAGCAGCGTCCCCATGTTGCTCTGGAACCAGGCTACTGCGCGCGGCAGCGCCCGCGCCTTCTTCATATTTTGAAAGATCTCGTCCTGCTGGATCAGCTTCAGGAACCCGCCGATCAAGGCTTCGGCGTCTTGCGGGACATCTTCGTCCGTGATCGGGTTCTTACCCAATATGGCGGTCAGCAAGTCCCAGCCGCGCGTCTCCGCTGCCAGCGCGGCGAGCGGCATCAGGACAGCGTCCTTGATTAACTTGATGATGCCGGAGGCGAGCCCCTTGACGAAGCTCTTGATGCGCTCAATGGGTTCGGTGAAGATACGCTTGGCGCGCTCCCAGACACCTTCCAGATCGAAGATGTCCGACCACTTCAGCCCGTCCAGGAACTCCATGATCGCCTGACGGATGACGCCGCCCGTCACGCCGAGCGAGTGAATCTGCTCGGCCACGAAGTTTCCGACCTTATCGAAGATGCCGTACTTATCGAGCGCCTCTGTAATCAGGGCCCCGCCGGGGACGAACTCGATGATCGCGCGCAGGATGTTGCCCGGGCTGGCCTCGACGTGGGCCATGTTGATCGGGTTGACGCCGATGATGATGGTGAACATCCTGAAGCCCGGAATGGCGTTCGCCGCGCCGGCAAAGAAGTTGAGCGCATCGCTTTTGCCGAGTCTCTGCACACGGAAGCCGCTGGTTCGCTCGCGCACCCGGAACGGCTCTTGACGGAGCGCGGCCGCAGAGGCCCTCTGCGCTTCAGCCTCGTAAGCATCGCTCTGATCGGTCATGAAGCGTTGCACCACCGGAGCGCCGCGTTGCTGGACAATGTGAGCGGCCTCGTGCGCTATCAATGCGAGGTCTGTGGGCTTTTCGCCGGGGCCGAGGAAGATGTGATTGCCGTAGGTGAAGGCGCGGGCCGAGAGGCTCTGCGCCGCGCGCGTGGCGGCGGTGTCCGTGTGGACGCGCACCTTCTCTAAGGAAGCGCCGAAATTCTTCTCAAGCGTCTGCCTGATGTCTTGCGGGAGCGGCTGGCCCAGGCCCGTCCCCGAGACGGTCTTGGCAGTCTCTTCCGGCAGGGCGGGAGCCGGGGGCGTCGTCTCCGTCCCGAGCCGCACCGAAGGGCCGCTGACCTGTCGCATGGCTGCCTGCGCGCCGGGCACGACCGTAGGCTCGACGCTCGTGCGCCGTGTCGTTGCGGCGGCGGCGGCGGGCGGACTGGCGGACTGCTTGGCTGGAACGCGTGCTGTTTCCATCTCAAGTCCTGGCGGCTAGGACGAGCGCAAAGGACAGACTGCGCCCATCTTGCGATATTCGCGTCTGATGGCTGCTTCCAAATGTTTATTCTCGACAACGCCGCCGTTGCCGAGCGCGAGGACAGAGGCGTACAGCACTGCATTGCGAATCTGTCCGCCCGTGAGCGCGCAGCGCACGGCCATCTCGCGCAGGCGAGACGCGTCCACGACGCTCGTCTCGGCCAGGTGCAGTTGCCAGATGGCCCAACGCTCGGCCGCTTCGGGCGCGCGGAAATTGACCACCACGTCCATGCGCCGCTGAAAGGCCGTGTCGATGCGGTCGCCCGCGTTGGTCGTGACGATCATAATGCCCTCGAACGATTCGAGACGTTGCAGCAGGTAGTTCGTCTCCAGGTTGGCGTAACGGTCGTTAGAGCTCTGCACGTTCGTCCGCTGAGTCAGCAATGCATCCCCTTCGTCCAGGAGCAGGATCACGTCCAGCTCTTCGGCGCGCGAGAAGATTTGGCTCAAGCTCTTTTCCGTCTCGCCGATGTACTTGTTGACGACGGTCGAAAGATCAAGGCGGTAAATGTCCATCTGAAGCTGGCTCGCCAGCAGCTTGGCCGCCAGGGTCTTGCCCGTGCCGCTCGGCCCACTGAAGAGCGCCCGCACGCCTGCGTTCAATTGCCTGCCGAGCACGGGGCCGACCGCCCGCTGCAACCGCTCGCGATAGCAGCAACGACTTTCCAGATGGCGCAGCTCCGTGAGGGTCTCTGCGCTCACGGCCAGCTCAGACCAATCGCCGGAGGTTTCCAGATGAGCGGCCAGCGTGTCGAGCGCCTGGCGATTGAGCGCGCGGCTGGCCTGCTGCACGTCTTCCGGCAGGACGCGCGTGCGGGCGTCGAGCGCGGCGTAGGACTGGGCCAACCGCGCGGCCCGCCGAATATTGCCGCCCGTCATCCGAAACCGCTCGCAAATCCTGTCCGGCTCCGCGACCTCTACGCCCGCGAAGCAGGATTGCCAGTGGAGGCGTCTCGCTTCCACGTCAGGGATGTCGAGCCTGAGCGTGACGGCGCGCTCCACGTTGGGCCCACAGACTCCGCCCTGCCTGCCCATGACGACCCCGACGGGCCCTTCATAGCCGCGCAGACGCGGAAGCTCGGCCGTAGCGCCTGGCTCAAGATCGAGCGCCAGAAGGGGCAGCGCGTTGAGCGTGGTCGAGAGTGGGCCCACCAGCGAGAGGCGCTCGTCCGCAACCTTGCCGAGGCCCTCTATCAAGAGCGCGCCGCGTCCCGTCGAGCGCGCCAGCGCGCCCAGCAGCGTGCGCCTGCCGTTACGGCTGGGCCCACGAACGATGATCGCTTCGGCCTCGCCGCTCAGGAGCAGTTGCGGAATTAACGAGAGCGTCCGCCGCAAAGGCTCAGGGACGATCAGCTCGTCCATGCTCAGCAGAGTCTCGGGCGCTTGATAGGTGGCCCATGGAGTGAGCGTTTTATGCGCTTCGCCTCGCAAAGCGTCCCACAGGGGCGAAGGAACCTGATAGGCCCACTGGACGCGCGGCGCTTCCGGGTTTACGACCTGTACGAGCCCAAACTCCTGCAATCGCCGGATACCCGTGCGGACGCTGGTCATGTCGTCAGGGTTGGCCCACCAGCCGCCCAGCAGCCCGGCCGTCGGGCGCTGCTGGCCTGCTATGCCCTGCAAGGTCTCAAACAGCAACCCCAGGCGCGCGTCCTCTTCGATCAGCCCCAGGAGGACGAGCAGCATCAAGGTCTGGCGGTCAAGCTCGCAGGCAGTCCGCAAGGCCCTCAGAGGCAGGTGCTCGGCGACGCCCTCTTCCCACTGCCGCAAAGCGTTGGCCCACCACTTCGTCGCCTCTGACGAAGCCAGACGGTTCAGCCCCTTGGCCGCCAGCTCGCCGTAATAACCGGCGAGGAAAGGGAACTGCTCAAAGAGGGCTTCACGAGACCCGAATTGCAGCACGCACTGCTCTATCAGGCGATGAATCGTCGCATAGAAGTAGAGTTGAAAGTGTGTTGCGGCGCTCGGCGGCAGATTCTCGAATGGGTCTTTCCGCATCGCGGGCGTACTCCTCCTCCGGCTCAGGCGAAATGGAAGGCGATGAACCTTCCGGCGGCCGGAACCCAGCCGGGGTCTCGGTCGAGGCCCGACAAGCGGACGCCGATGGGCAGTTGGGCCAGGCTCAAATAAACGTCCAGGTGAGTCGCCGTGCAGACGACGCGGGCCTTATGCTCGCACAGTACGTGGGCCAACTCTTCCGTCTTCTCAAGGGCGAGCGCCCGCGCGAGCCTCGCGCGCACATAAGGCATGAGCCAGCCGAGCCAGCGCGCGAGCCGAGTGGGCCCACCTTCAGCCTCAAGCTCAGCCCGCGCCCCGCTCTCTGCGGAAAGCTCTGCGGCTCGCAGCTCAAACTCCGCCGCCCCCCTGTAATCTTCCAGCTCGCGCAGCAGTTGCGCCGCCGCCGTATCCCTCCCGAGCGGAACGTCGATCACGGTGAACCCTTCGGCGTGGGCGACACGCAGACGCTCGCGCCGGGCCTCCCACCGCCAGAGAGATTTTTGCGCGAAAGGCAGGAGCCAGTCTGTCGGGATGCGCCAACTGTCGGGCGCTCGGAAATCATGGCCCGGCGGCTCTCCTTCCGCGCGACAGGCGAGCGATGCGAGCAGCGGCCACACCGGATCATCTTCAATCTTCTCTCCGAGCAGCTCTCTGCCGACGAGGGCTACAAAATCCCAGATCGAAAGCGGCGGCGCGAGTTCGGCCGGGCGCGTGAAATCGCCGTACAGGCCGAGAAAGATGCCGAGGTTGACGAGATAGAAGAGGCCGCCCAGCTCCGTCTCATACACTGAGACTTCAGCGCCCTGCGTAGTCGAAGCGGGCTCCGGCGCGCTCTCCGGCGAAGCTTGGGCCCATGCGCCGCCGAGTCTCCCGCCAGCATCACTTTCATCATTCACTGACTGTGCCCGGAAGCTCGCCGACACCTTTCCTGCGAGCGAAGCGGTTCTGGCCGCCGCAGCCTCCCTGTCGTGCTCCATCTCGTCAAGACGAGCGGCGGGCTGTGCCTCCGCGCTGTCGCGGAACTCTACAGCCAGTTCGCCCGGCTTCTTCTCCGGTTGATTGAAAGTGATGGCGCTTTGCGTCGCGCCGCTCTTCGGAGCGCGTGCCTGCTCCTCGCTGTCTATCGCCCGCCGCCATGAAGAGAAGGAGCGGGCGAACTCTGAGGAACGCACGCGGCTCGGCGCTCTTTGCAGCATGAGGGCTATGCCGAGCAGAGTTTGCGCGTCCGGCGCAAGCCCGCCGCCCACAGCTTCCGGCACACTCCGGGCCCACGGCGGCCTGGGCCCACCCGGAAGGTCTAAGTCCCTGGGCCCGGATGAAGGCCAGGCTATTGTGGCTCCGCTCTCTGCGACGACGGCGCGGCCGGTCGCAGAAGGTCTCGCTTTCCCCGTCTCGTCCAGGGCCGATTCTATTTCGCGCAGAGCGAAGCTGCCGGTGATGCTTCTCAACAAGCTTTGCGCGGCGCTCGCGCTGAGCGCGCCGACGAAAGCCGTGGCCTCGCCTCTTTTCGCCAGCAGATGCAGCGCAGCCGGAACGTAAGCACTCGCTTCCAGCCAGGCGCGCACGATTGCCCGTGCCGTCTCCTGATCGTTGAAGAGGCTGCGCCACCACCAACGCTTGAGCGCGCCCGAGCGGCACCAGTCGCTAGCCATGCAGGCTAACAGCTCCGAGCGATCAAGGAAGACGACCGCTTCGGCCGAGTCTGCGACCGTGCCCAGAGCGGGACGCGCGGCGCGGCGGGCCACCTGTTTGAGGAGCGCGTCAACGGCCTGCTCCCAACGGGCCGGAGGCCGAAGCAGTCCCGATTGATAAAGCGGAACCTGGCCCGGCAGCGGGTCGCGAAGCTGTTTGATGACCAGGATGGCCGAGGGCGGAAGACCCGAAGGGTGCAGGCTGACGGCGCTTAAGAGGCTCGCTATCCGAAGACGGGCCAAAGCCGGATCGAGCCCGGCCCCACGCACGCGGAGGCGTGCGACGACGCTCTTCTCACTGTGGCCGGAGGCTAACATCTGCTCTCTCCGAGGCGGGGGCTGGCTGCGGCCCAAGCTATCCGGCCGTCGTATAGACTATCTGGATCGCATATATCTGGATTGAGTCGGTGGCCTGCTCCGATCTCGTCACGATGGCGTCGATCATGTATTTGTAGTTGCTGTTATCGACTTCGTTAAGTCCGGGGTTGCCCTGGAATTGGGCCGTCACGTCGTAGAGCTGTTGGCTGTCCTTCAGGTCTATGGTGATGATGTCCTGAAAGCTGCCGCTGGCGACGTTGAGCTCTTGCCGCTCAAGCGAGGCCGAGAACGTAGCCACCACGCCGTCCCTTCTGCCCTTCATGGTCATGCTTTTGATGAGCGCGCCGTCGGGCAGCTCGACCTGTACCCATCCTTGCGTGGTCGAAACGCCCTGGTTGACGTAGGCCAAACCGAAGCCGACCTTCCACTCGTTGAAGAGGCCGGGCTGAAAGATCGGAATGATCGTGAGCGTCTTGTCGGTTGGGCCCACGGGGCCGCCGATTGTAACGCCGAGCCGCGCGGCAATCGCAAAGAGCGCAGCGCGCACAAGGTTGTGATGCTCGCTCCTGATGACCTGCCCGTCCTCGACTATGGGAATCGCGCTCAGGAGAAGCTGTATCTCAATCGGCGTGCCCGTCGTCGTCGAGGACGAGCCGCCGCCTTCGGGCGTGCCTCCGCTCTGTGGGTTAAAGATGCCACCTCCCCCGCCGCCGAACAAAGAGCCGATCAGGTTAGCGAGCTGTTGCTGCTGTTGCAGGGATATTGTCTGCGTATTGGGATTATTAAGCATAAAGACCTCCTCCTCTTAGATAACCGATGGCGCAAAGCGGCTGATGTCCCAGAGTCCATAGCCATAACGAGCGACACCACGGTAGGGTAAAGTGTGGCTGGCGAAGACGAGCGCCAGTTGCGTAGTCTGTAGCCCCTCGACCGCCTGTAGATTCTCCCAGATCACATACAACTGAACTTTTTCCGGCGCGCTCAACTCAATGGGCTCATGATGCAGAGCTTCGTGCACGAGCGCGCGCACGAGATTAGCGTCTATGTTCGCCAGTTCTCTGGAAGCGCGGTTGCCGAAAAATTTCTGCGGATTGAAACCCTTTGGCGAGCCCGTGCCCTTGATCGGCAGCAGGCCCACGGGCGGCAGGTATTTAAAGCGGTCGGTGGCGACAATCGAATCCAGGCCCGTCTCTTTAATAGCGATCTCCTCAACCTGCTCCTGGAACTGCAAGCACATCGCCTCTGTCTCCCTGACTCTCCGCTCGCCAAAGAGGATCGGCCACTTCTCCGTCACTGCCTGCTCGGTCACGGAGCGGCGCACGGCCCACTCGTCAATAAAGTTGATGCCCCCTTGAGCAGTCCAATGCAGGACTGCGAGCGGCACTTCGCAATCCGTCAAGAGCGTCGCGCGAAGACCGTCGAGCAATCCGTAGCCCTCCACCACAGGCCCGAACGGATTACTAAAGAAGCCCTCCACGTCCGCCACGCCGTAGCATTTATAGGCGACCAAGTTGCGCAAGCGCGCATGATCGCTCAGCTCGGCCGCCGTCAAGTCCAGGGGGATGAGGCGAAACTGCACGCCTTCAATCGTGTAATGCGAGTTACAGGTTCCGCCAGTATTGCCCAGGCCGCTGACGGGCGCGCGCCCCTCTTTGCCCGACGACGGGCCAATCGTTAACAGGTAGACGCCTTCGCCCGCGACGTAGACGGATGTTTCAAGCGGCTGGCAATCCTGAAAGGTCGCCCCCGAAGACAGGGTTGTGCCGGGCGGGACTGGACGCACGAGCGAAACGTCCGTGGCTTCGGCGAGCGCGAGCGCGACGCCGCGACGATTGAGGCACAGGCCCGGCTCGACTGTGATGACGGGCGCGCTCTTGCTGCTCGTGCCGACGGTCTCAGAGACGTGCAGGCCGTAGACGACGCCGTCGCCAATGGCCTGGCCCAGGCGCTTGCGCCCTTCGGTGTTGGCCTCCTGCTCTTCTCTGAGGTCTTCGGCCGAGAGCAGGCGGCCGTTGAAGAAATAGTTGTTGCGAATGCCGCCCGTCAGGATCGGCTCAAGGAGTCGTTTGCTCATCAGGTTTCACTCCCTACTAACGCTTTGCCCTTGTCAGCACCCGTGCCGTTCATCCAGAGCTTGATATTCATGTCAGCCCAGGGGCCAGCGCCCGCGTCCCGCGCGCGGCCTTCGGCCTCCACTGCTCCCGCGTAATCTCCGAGGCGGGCCAGGGCGAGGGCCAGGCCGTGCCACGCGCCCCAGCGATATGTAGGCACTTCGACAAAGAGGCGACAGTGCCGGGGCTCCGGCAGGGCTGCGGCCATGCGAAACCACGCGGCGGCACGCAGCGCGTCGCCCGTCTCCAACAAGAGATAGCCGAGACCTACGGAAGCCTCTGCGCGTTCCGGGCACTGCAGGACGGCCCGCTCGAACAACGAGCGCGCCTGGGCCCACTCTTTCCGCTCCGCGTGACAGCGCGCGCTGTAGAGCAAAGCCTGCCAGCCCTCTTCCGGAAAGTTGGGCGCGCGCAAGTACTGCTCGTAGGCGGCGATGGCTTCACCGTATCGCCCGGCCTCGCGCAATCCGTTCGCCAGATAGAAGAGCGCGCGGGCGTCACCCTGCTCTTCCCACGCCGCGCGCAGGTGCTCAAGCTCCCGGCCTGTCTTCTCGCGGCTGCGCTCGGCGGCCGCCTGGCCCGGCTTTCTCTCGTGCCAGACTTTGATCTCAAGACGAGAGTCCCTGCGCTCGAAGGGCGCGGAAATCTCTTCGTGCGCCGCCGCCCCCGTGAAGCGAACGTGGCGGCGATGAATGCGCGGAAAGGGAAAAGAGAGGGCCGGGACGCGTCGTTCGTCAGGCTCGAAGAGAGTCTGAATCTCTATAGACCAGGCGGTGGTCTCAAGCGCCGCCGCGATCAACTCCGCGTGCTCTATCCATTCGTGTCCGTCAACGACGATGGCCCAATCGGTTTCGACCATCTGCATCGCGCGGTTTCGCATGCGCGGAAAGTTGGGCGGGCTCTCTTCCTCGTACTCGAAATAGGTGGTCGCAAGACGGCGAGCGATGGTGGCGGTCTCGTCCGAAGACTTCAGGTCAACGCCGATGATGATCTGGTCTACGAAAGGCTCTACGGACTTGACTGCGCGCTCAATCGTCTGGGCCTCATTGGCGACCGTCATGCAGAGTGAGATGGTGGGCCGTCGTCTTCCCGCTCCTTCGATCTCGACGAGCCGTGTGTGCAGGGCTTCGAGGTCTGCCGCAGCGTCTCGTAAGAGGGCGAGCGCGCGCGCCCTCTCGCGCAGAGCTTCCAGCTTACCGAGTGCTTCACGGACAACGGCTTGCCAGTCATCTCCCTCTGCGACGAAGACCGCATGGCCGTCTGTCGCCTCGCGTATCCCGGGCAAGTCCGAGGCGACCGTGGGAATCCCGCTCATCGCCGCCTCGACGGCGACGCGCCCGTAAGATTCATATTCGGACGGCATCAACAACAGCTTGGTGCGAGCGTAAATCTCACGCACGTCCCGCACCTTCGGCTGCACGATCAGGTTCGCGGGCCGCTCAGCAATCTCGTCGTCAGTGACGAGCAGGAACTTTTCATGCGGCATGTCTTGCGCGAGCCGCAGAAAACGCTCTGCGCCTTTGGCCGGGCCTGTGCCGACGAGCGTCAGGCAATCGCCCGCGCCCTCGGTCTCGTACAGGGCGCGGACGACTGGCGGGTGTACGACCATCGCAGGAGTTTGGCCCGTAGCGGCACGGGCCAGCTCCATCTGCACGCGCGTATTGAAGATGACCAGGTCACATTGCGGCATGAACTGCTCGAACTGCCCTGGCCCGTGGACGAGCATGACGAAAGGCAAGCGCAAACGGGTGGCCCAAGAGCCGGCCTCGTCGGTGGCCCACTGTTGGCCCATGACGAGGTCTGGCGACCAAGACGCGATCTCGTCAAAGCCGTGTGCGCGGTTGGTGGCCCAGACCGTGTGGCCCCGTTCTTCCAGGTAGCGGGCAATGGTGCGCAACGTAATGCCGCTGCCGCCCAGGTCATCTATGTCGTATGAACGAATCAGGACTCTCATCCGAAATGCCTTTACCTCTTCGATCAATCTTCGACGGTGAACCAGCTCCAGAACGCCCCTCCCGGAATGCCGTTGCCGGTCGGCATCCTGGCCGCCAGGAAATCCCCGTCCACGGCCATCTTGTAGAATGTATCTCTGATGAGATCGCACCTGAGCTGCACAAAGAGCATCAGGCCCTTCAGATCAGTACGTACATCACTCGGGAAGATCATCGCCGCGCCGTCTGTCTGAACCAGGCCGCCGCTGGCAGGCATCGCCACCTCCTCGGCTTCGACCACTCTTTCGTCAAGGATGCGGGTGATTTTGACGGGGATTAGCTGCCCGCCACGCTCGTCGGTCTTAGAGGTCGGCAGTCTCGCATAGACGCGTGTGCCGAAATTCGAGACGATGGGCTCCAGGATGAACGCCTCGAAGGTGAATTCGTCCAACGACCCCGAACCGAAAACAATATTTCTCAGGTCGATTGGCGTGCCGTTCGCGTCCGTACTTGCGGAGAGGCCGAAAGCTACCACCAGCCCCGGGACGCTCTGCCCGTTGATCCTCCTGATGGCTACGCTGCTGAGCGGCCAGTTCTGATTGTGATCCCAACTGAGCGCGACGATGCGCGTCAGGTCAGACGGGAACTCCGAGCCGGGGCCCGCCGGGCCCGTTGGGCCTACGGGGCCGGTCGGCCCCGGCGCGCCAGGTGCGCCGTTCGTCCCGGCCGCGCCCGTCGGCCCAACTGGGCCCGTCGCGCCAGCGACTCCTGTCGGCCCGGTTGCGCCTGCCGCGCCGGTCGCTCCCCTTTGTCCGGTGGGCCCGGCTGTACCTGCTGCCCCTATCGGCCCTGTCGGGCCGGTCGCGCCGCTCGTGCCTGCCGGGCCCGTTGGCCCAACCGCGCCCGTCGGCCCGGCCGCGCCTGCCGAACCTGCCGGGCCTGTTGGGCCCGCCGCGCCGGTCGGCCCCGGCGGGCCAGCGGCTCCGGTCGGGCCGGTCGCGCCGTCCGCGCCTGTGGGCCCAGTGACGCCTGCGCCCGTGGGCCCAGCGGGGCCGGTCGCTCCGGCGGGCCCTGTTGGGCCAATGTCTTCGTGATGATGTATGTGCAGGCTGGATTGTGCGCAGATGGCCCATTCCTGCAAGAGGCGCAGGTGAACCAGGTACGGACGGCGCTCGTCAATCACTTGCGGGTCTGTGGCGCTGTCGACCTTCCACTCGCCCGTCAACTCTCTGACAATCGGCACATCTACTTCGGCCAGCAGCAGGCATTCCTCGTTTGAAGGCGTCTGCCCGCAGCCTTGATTACTGCTCAGCCAGCCGGGTCGCCACAGCGGCCGCAGCTCCGTAGTCCAGAGGCGGAACGCCGCGCGCAGGTATTCGCAGGCGTGATCTGGATGGATGCGCAGCGAAGCGGGCGGCGAGCCGTACATGAAATCGGGCGGCGACGCGGGAGGCGAGGCAGGAGGCGAGGCGGGCGGAGAGCCCGGCGGCGAACTGGGAGGAGAACCGTCGGGCGGCGACGAGCTTTGATGAGCGGCCGCGCGAATCTCGTCCAGGAACTCTTCAAGCGTGGGAAAAGCGCCGGGCTCGTCCGTGATCTCGACCTTCATCAGCCAGTCCACGAAATCGCGCAGCGCGTCCTCTTCCATCTGCCCCGGCGGGTCAAAGCGCAGCTCAAGACGAAAGTCGTCGGCCAGGCGCGACGCGGCCATTGACTCCTCTTCCGTCCGGCAAGGCTCGCCCGGAATCGGCACCTGATCCGTCGGGCAATCCTTGTAACAGAGCACGACGTACAATCTCAGAGGCTCGGCGGGCGGCGAGGCCAGACGACGATTAAGCTCCTCTCGATTGACCGGGTTCGAGAGCCAGTCGTTCAGGCGGGCGCATTGTGGGGTGGGCACACAAATCTTCTGCCCGCGCGGGCTGAGGGCGACGCCCGCCGAGACGACTATCTCGGGCGCGCCGCCGCCCTCCGAATAGGTCACGCGCAGGCCGGAGACAGTGCCGTAGCCTATGAGGTCGCGGGCCATCCACTGGTCTCGTCCTGAGAGATAAGCGAACTCCTGCTTGAAGTCGTCTACGCCCAGGATCATGCCGAGAGTGTAGTTGACATGCTTGGTGGGGTCTGGCTCGGTCGCGGTCGGGGCGGCGACTTTGGTCGAAAAACTGCTCATGTCCGTCTCCTCTGAAGAATAGTTACGCGCCTGCTCACATTCACACTTCTAGCATTCACAGCCGAGGGTCATCAGCCTGTCCGCCATAGCGTCCCCTGTCTGCTCCGGGGCCAGATAAGCTTCGGCCAGATAGGATTGGCCCAATATCATCGGCCTTATCAGTTGCGGGGCACGGCTGCCGTAATCAATCAAGGTGTCGAATCCCAATCTGGCCTCGCCCAGGCGAAACATGGCCCAGTAGAACTTCACGTCGAAGATGGTGTGGGCGGGCTTTTCCAGATCGACAATGCGCTCGGTCAGTTCGCGCTGCCGCTGGTGAGAGGCCGCGAGCGCCCCTTCGCCTTTCGGCACAGGCAGCATGACCGTGAAGCGATGGGCTGTTCGCTGCATCGCCAGCACCACGGCCTCGAACCTGTACCAGTCCTGCAAGGCCGGCCCGTCGCTCGGCAGATCATTTGGCAGCGAGACGCTCTCAAAGCCGGGCCAGCTTGTGCCGTGGGCCGCGTTGAGAGCGCCCGCGCGCTGGTAACGACGCGCCAGGTAATCCTGCCAGCGTTTGCGCACCAGACCCGAAGCGCGCGCACCCGTCGCTTCAAGATAAGCATTCCATTGCACGCGCGGTGGGCCCACGGCTGGGCTGTCATCCGGCAAAGGAACCTCTTCGAAGTTGGCCCAAGCGGCGCCGAAGGCGGCGTTGAGCGCGCCTATGCTCGCGTACCGGGTCTGTAGAAAATGCTGCCATGCGCGCCGCTCATTCCCCGTCGAAGGGATAAAGCCCAGCGTGTCTTGCGAGAACTGCTGCCACGCGAGCGTTTGATTGCCCGCAGGGTCGCTGAGCGGATACACCTCAGCGCCCGTCAAAGAGAGCGCCTCTCGATAGCGGCGGCTCAAATCCTCCGCGCCGTTTGCGGGCAGCCAGCGCGCTGTCTGCTCGATCATTCTTGGCCCATCAAGGCTGGCGGGGTCGCCGAGCAGGACGCCGGGCGTGCGCCGCGTGCGAAACCTCTCGATGATGCGAATGGCGCTGCGCTGCGTTGAGCCGTAGGCTTCGGTCTCAGTGAAGATCGTCTCGTCTGCGCAATCGTCGAAGGCCAGGCGCAGGGCCATCAGCAGCCCGCGAATGGTTCCGCGATACTGGAAAAACCGCATCGCGTGTTTGATGAAGAGGCGACGCTTGGCCTGGTTCCAGGCCGGGTCGAGCGCCATCCCGAACCAGTTCGAGAGCCACTCTAAAGTCTCGGGCGGCGCGCCATACACATCGAAGAGCACTTGCACGGCCGCGATCTTGTCTTCGATTGAGGTGTAGAAGCCTTCGACGTTCGCCAGGAACCGATCAAGGAACGAGGCCGATTGATCGTCTTCGCGATAGACGGCGGGCATGTAATGGCCCAGGTATGAGAAGCGCGGATAGTAGGCCCTGAGCGCCTTGATGTGCGGCGTCGTCCGCCCGTTGCCGTAGAGCGCAATCTTCAGTTGCAGGTAGCGCCCGCGCGCCCTTTGGAACAGTAGCTCCCACGTTCCCGCCTCCGTGTGCGAGGTTGTGCCGGAGGGCGCACCCGCCTTCCGCTTCTCGCCGCTCATGGACGATTGCCAGGCGAAGGGAAGCTCCGAGCCGTTGTCTCTGAGATAGAGGCGCGGCTCCGGCTGCCAATCCGTCTGGGCCAAGTCCGTCTCGTCGTTGGCGGCGCGGCTCCACACACCGATGCGCGCGTCCGAAGGGATACAGGCGTCAATCGTCAAACGGTGCCAGACGCAATCGGGCTCGCGGCCGTCGAAGGGCGGGCGCACTTGGCCCAGAGGGGTCAGGAGCGTCGCCTGAGGCTCGTAACGAGGGCGGCGTTGCTCCTTGAGCGGTATCCATCCGTCGCTGAAATCGTAGAAGGTCTCAGTCCCCGCCGCGACCAAACCCTTGCCCCCGAAGAGTCGCATCGGCAGAAAGTCTGCGAGCGGAAAGAGGCGCAGCTCGCCGTGCTGCTCCGTGATATTGAAGGCGAAGGTCTGGTTGCCGTTCGCGGCCGTCAAGTAGAGCCGGTCAGCCACGTCGTCATGCTCAGCGACGAAAGCAAAGTCGTGCGCGATCAGCTCAAAGTCGCTCCCGTCTTCGATCAGTTGGCCCATCGCGGCGGTCGAGACGGGTGGGCCCAGAAGCTTCTCGTAGTAATAGTGATAGATGAGAGAGAAGGGAATGAGCGGGTCTGGCTGGCGATCAAGCACGAGCACAGTTCCGTCCGGCAGCCCCTCAATCGAGATGGGGTCTAAGGCCGCGATTGCCGACGAGGCGTCGAGCGTAATCGCTGCGGGCCTGGCCCGATTATCTCCGCGCCGTTCTGCGCTGCCGTCCTGCGGTTGAAAGTCCGAACCGGGCGTTGGCCCAACACCATCACCTTCGTCGTCAACCTTCTTAATGACGTTGAAGTAGCGGTCGAGCGTCCAGAAGCGCCTGTTGAGGCGATCCAGGACGAACACGCCGCCGCCGCGTCGCGGCGACATGTCGAAGGGCACGAAGGGCACAGACTCGGGCCACTGCAAGTGCCGGGGCTCGCCCCCACCGTGCAGGTCGAAGATCAATATCCCGGCGGGCGTCATGACGCCCGCGACCAGGTAATGATCTTCCGTGACGCAGAGGCCGCTCAGTTGTAAAGAGGCGGGCGCTTTCTTAGGCTCGCGCGGCTCGAAATCACCCGTGTGTTTCCTCGTCTTGCACTCCCCGGTATCGGTCGAAGCCCAGAAGTGCGTGGTCTTTCCGCTGCCCGCAGAGTTGACCAGGATTTCGCGCCCGCTTCTGTCTATCCAGTACCAGTTGCCGAAGCGGTCTCGGCCCGCCCCGCGACGATCATCGAGCCGTGGCGGATTATCTTTCGGCGCGGCGATGAATTGAAAGAGCTTCGGTTGTAAGGTCAGCTCGTTGCGCTCGCGGTTCCATTCGAGGCCCGTCGAGTTTCCCTCCTCGGACTGCGGGGCCCAGGCGAGGCTCAAGGGCTGGCCGCCCGCGTCCGTGCAGCTACTCCAATCGTCCTCGCCGAGCAGGAGGTAAAAGGTTGTGCCGTTAGCGTCCACTTTACTTGCATTCCTCCGGAATGACCGGAACGGGTACGAACGAGGGCGTGGCCGTCTGCGTTGTCGGCGTCGTCGCCTGCCCCCTCAGTTCGTCTAATGATTGCGGGTCGCCTATGGAGACGGAGATGCCGCCGACCCTCGGCAGCTCAAGACCGCTCATGTTGACCTGCTGCGTGGCGCTCTGAGCGCCTTCGGCCAGCAGGACGTTATTGACCAGCTTGACATCCCTGACGCGACTGGCGACGGCCAGCAGCTCCAGGCTGACGACGGGCTTGCGCAGGGGCCAGCCCCGGTCACGTTCCGCGTACTCCTGTGTGCAGAGAAACTCCGATTGATCTTCGCCCTGGTTGAGAGTTTCGGCGGGCAGCGGCGAGAGAAAGCGCAGCAGCTCTCGCTTGACGCGCTCGCGCACTTCCGGCACAGAGGCTCCGGCCACGACGTTGATGCCGACGGAAATCCAGATCAACTTGTAGGTGGGCCCACGCAGGAAGACTTCGGTCGTCACCAATCGCCTCGAATCCAGATAAGAGCAGATCGTGTTGAGCAGCAGGGCGTCGGGCCGAGGCGCGTCCGGCTGCTTGGGGTCGAAGCGGGGGATAATCATCAGCGTGACTACGCCGGGAGCGTCGCCCGGCTCGTTCGGGACAAGCTCGGGGTTGAAGGCCGGAATCACATCGACGCGGGCCAGGCGGACGCCGGGCGTGCGGCGCGTGATCGTCTCGAAGTCCTCGGCGTTGACCAGCCTGTCACGATGCTGCAAGTAGCGCGTGATCTGCTTCTCGCCTTCGATGGTGGTTTCCGCTTCGGCCCCGCCCCAGGTGCGCACAGGGTTCGTGACTTTGATTCCGGCGGGCAGAGCGGGCCCGGTGTTGATCGAGCCAGCGCCGACGTTTCCGGCCGCCCCGACGCCGTAATCGTAATCGGCCCGGAGCGTCGCGCCGAACGCTGGGCGCGCTCCGTGAAGCCCATCGCCGAAACGTATCTCGCCCGATTCGGCGTTGACGGCGAAGACCTTGACCCTCGGGTTGGTGACGGGCGCAGTGCCGGGCGGTTGTCTCAGGTCAGGAGCGGGCACTTCGGGCCCTGCGCTCATCAGGTCTGTCGTCTCCTGCCACTTCTCGGGCTTGCCGTTCTTAGGCGTGACCGTGACGCTCACGGAGCCGGGGATGACGGGCGTCTTTGAGAGGACTGCGGATTGATCGGGCGCGCCCGTGCCGTTGGGTAGAATCTCGTTCGAGACGTGCGCGCGCTGCGTGACGTGGACGGCGTTGATGCCTGCCCAGAGCAGGCGCGCCTGCACGGCCGCAGACGAGCGCACGCGCAGCCAGGTGATGACGCGGTCGTTGATGTTCGTATCGTCCAGGGCCGGAGGGAAGTCGCCCGTTCCTGGCTCTAAAGGGTCTAAGTTATTCCAGAGGGCCAGCTCGGACTTTGAAGGAAGGTTTATCTGCACGACGCCGGGCTCAGCCAACACGTCCGCGGTCGAGCTGGCTTCGAGCGCGCGGTACTGCGGGACGCGATCAGTGGGATTGGTGGGCAGCGCACCTCCGACGGGAAGCTTCGGAATCTCGTACTTCAGCAGGTTCATCCCTTCGGGGTTGGCCCGCCCGGCAGGCTGTAGCTTGCTCTCGGCATCTTCCAGCTCAGGCACTAGCCCGAGGCTCAAGACCTTGCCCGCTATCTTCTCTCGCACCTCGTCCTTGACTTCGTCCACAGTCGTCGGCGGAGAGCCGCCGCCCGTGGGCTTGTCCGCAGCCCTCAGGAGCAACGCTATCCAGAGCGAGCCGTCAATGGTGTCTTGGCCGAGGTCAATCGCGGTCGTGCCGCGCGGCGAGAAGGCCACCGTCTCGTAGAGCACGGGCGTCGCCGCAGGCTCTTCCAAAAACGACGCGTATAATTGCTTGTAATAATTTGTCAGCTCTCCCGTAGTGTCTTCCACTTTCCGCTTGTAATAAATCTGCGCTTCGATAGGCAGCACGTCTAAGCTCTGTTCGGTGCGAAAGGGAATCTGACTGGCTCTGACTTCGAGGCCCGTGTTCAAAGTGAAGGTCTCGCGGGGCCCGCGTTCGTTTGTAAAGGAGACGAGGCCGCGCGCGCTCGACGCCGGTCTCAAAGGCACGCCGAGCAGCGTCAGGAATTTCAACCGATTACGCTCCGGTATCTGGTTGGCGCGATAGAGCAGGTTCTCCGTCAGGAAGGCGAAGACCTCAAGCAGAGTCACACCGGGGTCGCTCTTGTTAAAGTTCGTCCATTCGGGATTGTGGACGGGGATACGCGCCAGGGCCTCGTCGAGCAAGTCCTGGTATTTGCGATCATCCAGCGTCGGTACGATGAGCGGCATACTTTCGGCTCCTCTTTAACCGGCCAGCGTCAGGCTCAAACTGACGCGCTCGCGTGTCTGCGTCGCGACCAGCTTGTAGGTGATGGTGGCGACGGCCATCTGTGGGTCTGAGTGGTCTGCTTCGACGGCGACCGATTCGACGGCGATGCGCGGCTCCCACTGGGCCAAAGAACGGTTGATGCGCTCCTGAATCGAGCGCCGAGTGGTGACGGTGTTCGGCTCGAAGAGATAGAGGCCGAGGCTGCCGCCGAAGCTTGGCAGGCGGATGCGCTCGCGCTGCTCCGTCATCAGGATGATGCGGATGGCTTCGCGGATGTTGACCTCGCCTTCAGACCAGGTGACGCGACCGTCCGAGCCCACGCGCGGCGGAAAACTGATGCCGCGTCCGAATACTTGACCGCTATTCATGATTGACCCTTAGCCTTGAATCCCGGCAGCGGGAAACAGATCAGGAAAAATGGTATCCACTTGAAGATGATGTCTAACAGGAAGACGATAATCATCAACAGCAGAAGCGCGCAGATAGTGATGATCGGAATCGAGAGCGAACAGATCATCCCGACCTGCAAGGACGGATTGTTCTCGTCCTTACACGGGCCGCTTTCGGGCACGGACAAGTCCTTGTGCAGCGGCCACGGGAGCACCGACAGTACCAGGTCGCCGAGCGTCAATCCCTTCATTCGATCAATCTGCCCGCACAACACGTCCGAGATCATGAAGGCAGTGTTCTTGTCGAACTTGCGGAGCCCGGCGGGCGAGGTGTCTACAGGCAGAGCGATGCGTATGGGACGGGCCGGAGCGTCCGGGTCAAAGAAGCCAGCCATCTGAAAAGGCTTGCTCGGCTCGCTCAACACGGGCGGCTCAAGCGCGCCGCACAGCGGACGCTCGAAGACGCAGCGGATCACGAACCAGCCCTCGCGCGTGTCGAACACGGGCTGCGAAGCCATGGCGGGAGCAGGCATCTGCTCCGTGCTTTGCGGCGCTGGCAACGCCTGCTCGAAGAGACTCGCAAGGTTGTCAATCCTCTTCGACAAAGCCTTCAAAGGATTGGGGTCGTCTGGGACTCCAGTCTTCGGCGGCGGCTTTGGGCCATCCTCGACAGGATCGGCCAAAGGGAAGAGAAACGAGGGCCAGGCCGCATCGGGACTGTTGCGGTTGTAGGGCACAGTCACCGCCTCAAGCTTCTGCTCAAGCTGAGAAGCCGCCTGCGCGCTCAGCGGAAGCCCGCCGCGAACGCGCACGAGCGCAGCAGCTAAAGTGCGCGCCACAGCAGCATCCGCGTAGGGCGTTCCCGTCCGCAGATTGTTCACGTAGGTTTGACTGATCGCAGTGTTTGTGAGCGCCGCAAGCAGCGTCGTCTGCCCGGCTGTCACAGTCGTCTGCGGGGCCTGATTGGTGAGCAGGGCCCAGACGTTCGGAACGTACTGCTCCAACAATTTCGCGAAGTCGAGCAGGATGTACCACGAGAGGGTCTGCAACTGTTCGCGCGTCTGTTTGGTGAGCGCGGCTGCCCCGCTCGCCGGAGGCGCTGCGTCGCCCAAGCCTGTCAGCGACTTCTTGATTCTGCTCGCCGTCTCGGTCAGGCGCTTCCAGGGCTCAGTCACCTGCGACCACAAGAGCATCATGCGAGGGTCAACCAGCTTCGACGAAGACGGGCCGCCCGAAGAAGACGCTGACACCATTGCCCCTTCTGAGGAGAGCTGCGCCGCTCCCATGTATGCCTCGCGCTTGCCGACGGGGATGAGCCCGGCCAGCAGTCGCCTGCGATGCCCGTCGTCTTCCGTGAAATAGGACGGAAACAGCGGCAACTGTTCTTCGCCGCTCACAAGGGTCGCGGGCCCACCCTCGCCCGTCACCTTCTGCCACCCCGTTCCCGAAGCGGTCGTGACCAGCGCGTACTCTTCGCAGCTCTCGGCATTGCATGCCGTGACGGCCTGATTCGATTGCGGCCCTCCGACGGGGAAGAGCCTGCGCACAACGTAAGTCGCTCGCTCCTGTTTCGCCGGGTCAATCACGCGGTCGGGCAATCCGGCGAGACGGCAGACGAAGCAGGCCGTGACGAGGTAGTAACGCTGGTGCGCGGGTTGATAGAGCTTGAGGGCCGGTTGCCCTGTCGCGCCCTGGCCGGGAGCAAGCTGGTTTGAGGAGCCGGAAGAGGGCGCGAGCGCGGTCGAAGAGCTGCGGCTCGCGGCCAGTCGCAGGCGATTGAGCTTTCCGCGCAGGCCCGGCAGCGGCTTGTCGATGCTTGCGGCGGCCGTGGGCCCACGCCAGGTTTCCGGCTGCGCGACCAACTTGGAGAGCTGCATAGGGTCTGATTGCAACATCGCCAGAAAATCTTCCATGAACGTGTCTGAAGCGAAGCGCAGGATGGCAGGCTGGCGCAGAGTGCGACGCGCTGAGGGGTCTGCGGCGTTCGCCGCCGCGAGCCATAAAGGCGATGGGGCCGTCCATTGAATCTGATGCTCGATCATCTTCGCTTCCCGCTCGCTTTACCAGATGTTGCCCGCGCCGGGCGTGTAGGTGGCGCTCACTATCGTGTTGCAGATAACGGTGTCGGCCTGGACGACGCCGCTGAACTTGGACATCCCCGAGTTGACCGTGACCATGCTGGCAGAGACCTCGACGGTCGAAGCGTTGATGGTCACTTTGGCTGCGGCAGTGATGGTGATGCCGCTCGGCTCAAGCTTGATGGAGTTGCCGTTGCTGTCTACTATCTCGACCGTGCCGGGCCCATCCTTCAAGGTCATCCGTTGCCCGCCCGGCGTCTCAAGCACCAGCTTCTCCTGCCCGTCGGTGTCGTCCATCGTGATCTTGACACCGTTGCGAGAGCGCAAGACCTTCTGCGTGTTGTTCGAGTCCATAGACGCGGGCGGAGAGTCCGTGCCGTTCCACAAGCCGCCGACGACGTAGGGCCGCTTCGGGTCGCCGCCCTCAAACACGATCAGCACTTCGTCGCCAACGTCTGGGACGAACCAGCTCCCGCGATTGTTGCCGCCCATCAGCGTTGCTAACCTGGCCCATGCTTCATATCGCCCGCCAGAGGTGTCGGGCGACCACGGCAAGGTCACTTTCACACGCCCCTGTCCTTCGGGGTCTTGATTGTCCGAGACGAGCGCCGGATAGACGCCGTACCACCGGCCGCCCAAGCCCAGCGGCCCCCGCATGTGCATGATCGTCTCGAACGGTGCTCCGTCGCTCACCCCTGACACCTCATCCTTAAAGTCAGACCCATCTTTATCCTTACTGTCATGACGTTTGGCCCAGGCCGGGCCGCTCGGCCGTAAACTCGCTGCGCAGGCCCAGGCAGTTATCGAAGAGATGCTGGACATCCGTCAGGTAATACTTGCCGCTGAAGAGTGGGCCCAAGCCCTGCAAGTTGACGTAGCTGCCGACGCGCAGGTCGCTCGTGGTCTCGGCCACGCCGCGCCCGACGACGAAGCGGCGCGCGCTCATCTTGAAATAGGTCTCGGCCTCGGTCTGCGCCTCCTGGCTCGACAGCGGGACTGTGTGGACGAGCGCCTCTTTGCGCGGCCCGAAGGCTGAGCTGAGAATGCTGGCCCCGCTCGTGTCGCCGTTCAGCTCTTCGCGGATGGCCGACTCTGTGGCTTCAAAGGAGATGCCCTCTTTGCTCGCCACGTCCCAGCCGCTGACGGTCAGGCTCGTGCGCTGGTGGGCCAAGTCCGCCAGCACGGAGAAGGCTCGCAGGTTGGCGCGGAAATCGAGCCTGAGCGTCGTGCCCGTGCGGGCCGAGTGCGATTTGACGTTCAGGTTGTTGCCGTCCATCCACAGCTCTGCGTCTATGGCGCGGGCGCGCTCGCGCAAGAATGCCAGGTCGCTCTGGTTGACCTGCGCGAGCACCTTGTAGGTGGGCCCACTGACGCTGACCTGCGGGCTCAGGCCGTGGTCGCCCGCGATCTGGTTGATGATCTGCGAGTCGCTCATGTCGGTGAAGGTGCGCGTGCGACGCGTCATGCGTAAATCCTGGAACCTGTCTTCGGCGAGGACGACCAGCTCCGGCGGACTGCTTTCGGGAAAGTGCGCTTCAAGGCCCGTGATCTTTCCGTCGAAGATCACTTCTCGGTCGAGCTTGATCTGAAACTGCTTGCCGAAGTCGAGGGTCGCGCGGTCGAAATAGAGAAAGTCCGTCTGCTCCTCGCTCGTGCCCCAGTTGCCGAAGCGCGCCTCGCAGCGATAGAGGCCGCTCGTCGTCTCGGCTATGAGCAGGCTCAGGAGGCCGGGCGCAAGCGACGGGTTCTCTTCGCCGTCAACGAAAATCTTGGGCCGCGAGACCTTGATTAAGTTGGAAGAATCATCAGGCATAAATCGTTAGTGGGCCCACACCCGCGCCCGGCGCTCCTGTTGGTGCTCGATGATTTGTTCGACCTGGTGCGGCGTCGGCCCCTGGGCCTGTCCGGCCTGGCCTTCCGCCTCATCGCCTGCGCCGCCGCCACCGCGCTCATCCGACGGGGGCGGCTCCGAGACGACTTCAAACTCGTTGATGATGACTGCCATCTAGCTCTTTCAGCCTCCGATCTTCACCTGAACGTTCATGTCTATGAGCTGGCCCGGCTGTAACAGGCGCGGGTTCTCGATCCCGTTGGCCGAGGCTATGTCCTGCCAGCTCGCGCCCTTGCCGAGGCTCGCGGCCAAGCCTTGCAGCGTCGAGCCTGCCGCAGCCTGCGTCAGAGGAGTTGTGCCGGGGCTCTTCTTCGCGCCGGCCTGGTTCTGATCGAATTTGACGACCAGGATTTTCTGCTGCGAGAGGTTGAGAGACATGCTCGCGCGCAAGGACTTGCCGTCGTTGGAGAAGAACTCGATTGACTCTTCGACCGAATCCATCATGCCGTCGAACTGGAACGTGCCCCAGTGGAAACGCACGGCCGGCGGCAGCATCTTCGTCTTGTCGCCGGGGTCTGGCTGCGGCGTGATGAAGTAGATGACCTTCTGCGTCAGCTTGCGCACGTCGTCCACCTGCTCGACGCCCGGAGGCACGGGAGCGTTGGCGTCGAACCAGAGCTGAAGCGAGAGCTTGGTCGTGCCCGAGCCGACGTATTGACGCGCCGCCGGGCCCTTTTGATCGCCAGCGCCAGCGCCCGACGGCGTGGCCACCTGGTTGGCGAAGCTCAGCTTGAGCGTCTCCGGGTTGAACTGCACGCTGACGGGCGTCGCTCCGGCCTTGACGTTCAGGAAGTCCTGTTCCAGCTCGACCAGGTAAGCTTTTTCGAGGCGTTCGCTCTCCGGCATCTGCTCTCCTTCGTCAACTCTGCAAACTGTGACCTGGCTACTTCTTCTGCAAGCTCAGCGATTCATAGGCGAGCTGCATCTCCTCAATCGCGATCAGCCCGTCTCTGGCATTGAGGCCGGGCGCTTTGAGCTTGGCGGGCACACAACGCGTGAGCTTGAAGCGCGCGCTCTCGGTGCGCGATGCGCGGTCGGCTGTAAAGATGATGACCTCGGCGTCGGCTCTGAGGGCCGGGTTTCTGGCCGACTCGTCGAACCAGTTCCAGAGGTCGAAGTTATCCGTCATCCCGCGCTTCAGAGTCAGTTGCCCGTAGCTGGTGGGCCCACTGAGGCGAATCTGCTTGCCGTTGTTGCCGCCCTCGCGAATCGTCTTGACCTCCATAGTCATCTCAAGCCCGTCGCACTCGGAGAAGTAGCCGCCGCAGATTTTCTCCGAGACCCCTTCGACGTTGATCTCGACGGCGAAGCGGAAGGACGTGAAGGGATACTGCTGCTGCTGGTTGCTCCCGATCTCTATGTCAAGGATTGGCACGACGCTATCTCCCTTCCGAGACGAAGCCGCGATCATTGGTCTGCACGAGCCGCACGGTCAGAAAGGTGAGCGGCAGAGAGGGCGCGACCTTCAGCTCGACTATGAAGCGGCCCTGCTCGACGCTCTGCGGCGTGTTCAGGAAGCTGTCTGTGACGACCTGGTAAGAAGTGTCGGGCGTGCTTCCGGCGAAAGCGCCGCGCTCGAACATCTGATCCAGCAGAGCCTCGAACCCACGGCGCACGAGGCGGCGGAAAGAGTCGCTCTGCGGCTCGAAGACGTAGGTCGCGCCCAGACGCAGGGCGAGGCGGCGCAGCAGTATCAGCAAGCGTCGCACGCCTATGGGTCGCAGGTCTTCCTCATCGCTCAGGGTGTCTGCGCTAAGCGCGACGAAGCCGCGCGGCTCTTGCCGGATCAGATTGAGCTGCGCTTGCTGCAAGTCGAGCCAGCGCGCGCGAGAGACGGAAGGCGTCAGCGAGACCACGCCCCGCACCACGACGTTGGCCGGAGCAATCCATGCGCCGCGCTCCACTGCGCGACGGGCAAAGATGCCGCACATAGTCCCGTCGGGCGGGTTGCTTCTGAAGAGGCGACTCGAAGTGCGCTCGCCTTCGATCAGCCAGGGGTGATAGATGGCTGCATAGCTGAAATCCCCCTGCTCTCTTTGGCCCAGCGGGAAGCTGAGCAGGGTCGCGTCGCTCGGGCCCAGCGGGTCTGTGCCCGGCGCATCGAAGGTGACGGCGGGCCCCGTCATCGCTTTCAAAGCCCGGACGTATTCGATGGCCTGGTCTTCGCGATAATGCTCGGGCAGCGCGAGTAGGGCGAAGAGGTCTCCGCGCCCGGCCGCCATGCGCAGCATCGCGCGCTGCACCGCAAGCAGGGTCTCTGTGGTGAAGAGGTCAACCGGGTTGAGCCGCCACCCCGTAGTCTCCGCGACGCGGACGGAAACGCCCGCAGACCAATCGCTCTTCTGTCCTGAGACCTCTGCGCGCACGCGGTAGAAGTAATCGCCCACCGGATGACCGTAAATCTGGAAGCGCCGCTCCGCGCCCGTGTAGAGCGTCGCGGCTCCCGAGAAATCCGGACTCGTCGCTTCCTCTAAACAGAAGAGCGCGTCCGCAGGCTCGGCCTCCCAGGTGAGCGTAAATGTCCCGGTCGTCGTGACGCTCTCGCTTGCATGAAGCCGGGGAGGCTCTATGACCGTGATACGACAGTCCAGAAAATTGCCCCAAACGGGCTGGCGCACGAGAGGAATCGCGGCCCGCAAGGCCAGGACGTTAGACCACTCGCTCGACTCTTCTCCGACCTCTGCGCGCACGCGGTAGAAGTAATCGCCACTCCCTCGTCCATAGACGGCCAGGCTCTCCTCTGCGCCGTAGTAGATAGTTCGCGCATCGCTCAAATCCGCGTTGAGCGATTCTTCCAGAACGAAGCGAGCGTTCTGCGGCGGGCTCGCTTGGGCCCAAGAGAGCATGAACGTCCCCGCCTGGCCCGGGACTTCGCTGCTCATAAGCTCCGGAGCACTGATCTCATTATCGGCCGTCTCGTTCTTCCACTCTCTTTCCAGGCACGGCTCTTTCGTTTGCGCCGAGGGCCGGCAATTCATGAAATGCCACCATTCGGGGCGCGGCAGGGGCAAAGACTCGTCGGGCGGCTCGGCCTCTTCAATCGAAGTCTTGTGCCAGCCGAGATGAACTGCGTCAGGAACCGCTAGAATGGTCGCTTCTTCTACGCCGAGGGCAGCGTGCATGCCGATCAACTCTCTCGGCGATGGGCCCAGAAAGCGTATGAAGTCGGCCTGGGCCATGAAGTCTTCGGTGAAGGTCTCGGCCAGCGCCGGGTCTATGAAGAGACTGGCGTCGAAGCGGGCCAACCCGTCACGCTCCCTGTCCGTGCCCGGCAACTTCACCGGGCCCAGGAATTGTTCCGGCAGGAGAGGAATGGCGAGCGGCAGATAACAGACATTCTCGGCCGCGCTTCCCGCGAGAGGGAACAGGATTTCACGGGCTGGCCGCCACAGCTTGACCAGCTCCTTATCGAAGGCCAGCTCTGCGCGTCCCTCGTTGAAATCCTTCACACCATAACGCTCGACATCGGTCGGAAGGTTGGCCCAGTAGCGGGGATGGGCCGCCTCGAAACCGAGGTCGCCCAGGCTCAGCAAATAGTCTTCGCCCCGCCGACACCACAGCTCGAAATTAAGGCGCTCGCCCACGGGCGCAGAACTGGGGAGCGTCGTGGGCCCACCGACGGAAGACCAGCGCAGGCCCTTCGCTATGACCTCGACGGCCTCACGGGGCGGCGAGCCCTCGTCACGACGAACGCCCTGCTCCTGCACCACGAGCCACAACTGTTCACTGCCTGCCTCTATGTAGAGCAGGGAGCCGGGCGCGGGAGCCTCCGCGAAAGAGAGGTCGAGCTTGATGCGCAGAAGGTCTGAGCCGTCTATGGGCCAATCTTCAGGCTCGTTGAGCACGGCGACGGGGCTGCTCGTAAAGTCTGGAACGGGACGCAGGTCGTTGTCCGCGAGCGGAGGCGAGGCCGTCTCTCCTCCACCCTCAGAGGTGAAGACGTAGGCCCGCATCTGCGTCGCGTCCGACGGCGGACTGTCCACGGCTCCCTGTCTGAACCAGACGAACTTTCGGCCCGTGACCAGCATGGATGCTCTTCGGGGCGGAGAACCGGCGAGAGCAGGCGATGCGGTCGCAGCAGCCTGCGCGCTCTCGACCACTAGGAAGAGCAGGTAGCCTTCGTCGAAAGTGAGTCGCAGCAGGTCGCCAGCCGTCACGTCCCTGGACGACGTGACGGCTACCTCCAGGCTCAGCTCGCTGCCTGCCGCCGTGGTCGTCTCTTGAACCGGGCCGAGGACTTCCAGCGGGCGGCTGAGCAGCGCAGAGCCTACGCGCACGGAGTCAGACCAGCTCCCTTCGGAGCGTGCCCGCGCGAAGGCTGGCGCGAGCCCTAAGACCTCTCCCGTCGAGCTGAAACGAGCGAGCGCGAGCCCCGGGATGGGGAAGTAGTTCGAGCGAGCGCGGTTCAACTCCAAGCCCTCGCGCGCCACGTGCCGGGCGACACGCACGACCCAGCAGCGTCGTCCGCCGTTACTAAAGAAAGCGCGCACGGCGGGCGAGAGGTATGCTGTCACGGTCTCGCCCCGTTGCGCGTCCCAGCAGAGCGGCGCTTCTCGGCCGAAGATCATCACAAACTGCGCGAACTCTTCGATAGCGACAGGCGTGTGCAATGGGCCGGAGGCCGCAAACCCGACAAAGACCGCCACGTCCATGCGCGGCAGAGTCTCAGCGGAAGGCGGCGTCCGGGCCTCGAAGCGAAAGCCCGGCAGACGGCGTGTGACGCTTGCGCTCAAAACGATTTACTCCATCTCGGAAGACGACTCGGTCGGGCTTAAGCCATCTCTAAACGCTCGTAGGCCAGCACCATCTCTTCCATCGCCACGTCATTGCCTTTAGCATTAAAGGGCCCGCTCGTGTACTTGATGATGCGCGCATTCAAGAGTCGCCAGGTCATGACGGGCTCTGTGTTCGTGCGGTCTTCGCTCATCAAGCCGACGGTGACGTTGCGAATGCCGTTGTTGCTGCCGTCGCGTATGTCGCTCAGCCACTTGTAGAGGTCAAGGGCTCCGATCACCCCGCGCTTGAGCGTCACGTCCGTGGCCTTGTTGAGACCCGTCACCTTGCGCACGTTGTTGGTCGGGTCGGCTCCCGTGCGGTACTCTGCGACGGCCACTTCCATGCCTATGCCGCTGCATTCCTGAAAGCCCGCGCGAACGCCCGTGCCGAGGTTCAGGTCAACTGTGAAGTTGAACTGCGAATAAGGATTGTCTCTCTGTACAGCCATTGCGGTTCTCCTCGTCCCTCAAGGGGGGACAGTTAAATCTTGCGCTCTCTCTTTGGCGAAAAGCTCATGCCTTGCGGTCAGCAGTCCACTGGCCGATGCGGAAGATGACGAACTCTGCGGGCCTCAAGGGTGCGACGCCGATGAGGCAGACCAGGCGGCCGTTGTCCAGGTCGTTCTGCGTCATGGTCGTGCGGTCGCAGCGCACGAAGTAAGCCTGGTCGGGCTTGTCGCCCAGGAGCGCCCCGTTGAACCACTCGTTGAAGAGAAAGTCCTGAATCGTGAGGCGCACGTTGGCCCACAGAGCGGAGCCGTTCGGCTCAAACACGGCCCACTGCGTCCCGCGATCAATCGAGTGCTCAAGGTAGGCGAAGTAGCGGCGCAGGTTGACGTACTTCCACTCGGGGTCTGAGCTGATGGTGCGCGCGCCCCAGACGCGAAAGCCCCGGCCCTCGAAGAATCGCAGGCAGTTGATGCCTTCGGGGTTGAGGACTTCCTGCTGGCCACGGCTAATCATCGTCTCGAAGCCGAGGGCGAGGTTGATGACCTCGTTGGCGGGCGCTTTGTAGACGGCGCGGTTGACATCGTTGCGCGCGTAGATGCCCGAAATAAAGCCCGACGGCGGAAGGTAAATCTCCTGCCGCGTGATGGGGTCGAGGATGCGCACCCACGGGTAATAAAGGGCCGCGTAGGTGGAATCCATCTTGGCCCGCATGGCACGTACCTGCGCTATGCTCTGGCCGTCGGCCGAGTCGAGCACGGCTATGCGATAACGCATGCGGCTGGCATGAGAGATGAGCAGGTTTTGAATGGTCGCGGTGTTGGTCTGGTAGCCGGGCGTCTCGCCGCCGAAGCTTGAGCCGGGAGCCGCGATGATCGAAATGTCTTCGATGTCCTCGAAGGCTTTGAGGCCCGTCTTAAAACTCTGGTTCGGATCGTCCGTGCCCTCGTATTCGGTGGCGGTGGGGCGATTGCCGTCGTTGCCCCCTTCGAGCGTGATCTCGAAGGAGCGGTCGGCCTCGCTCGCTTCCTCGTCGGCGAGCGCAGAGAGAAAGCCGTCCACATTACCCTCGGCGATGGAAGCCTGGTTGAGTGCCGCTATGACCTCAAGGCCGTTGGTGATGTTCGCGCCGAGGCTGATACTGATGGGCAGCGTGCGCGCCAGAGCGCGACTCGTCGGCGGATCGCCGAACTTGGCAGTGAAAGAGTCGGGCGCACCGAACTGCGTATGCGACGGGTCTAGGGCGAGACCGCCCCACACGCCCGGCACTCCGGCGACGCCTCCCTTGGTCTCGACGGGAAAGACTGTGACCGTCAAGCTGACGATGCGAATCTGGTCTCCGTTGAAGAGGTCTGAAGGAGGAGAAGCGTTCTGTCCTCCGAGCAGCAGCTCGCTCGGCGAGGTGGCAAGGTCGGAAAAACTCCAGGAGTCTTTCTTCTTCAGAGTGTCGTAGGTCTTGGTGGCGCGATAGAGCTTGCCTGCGCCGGGCGGGCTTGAGATGGGGCTCGTCTGGTCGCTGATCCAGACCACGTCGTTGTCTTGCAGCGCGCCCACAGAGGGCTCGCCGTCCTGGAAGCTGAGCACGTTCTGGCTCAGGCTCAGGGTGAAGCGCACGCGGCGATTGCCCATCTGGCCGGGAAAGCGTGCCCGCACGTGAATCGCATCGGGGAAGCGTTCCTCAATGAGGTCTTCCGCGTCGGCGTTCGGGTCTTCGGTCGTGCCCGTCGGGACTTGAGCGCGCGCGATGCCGTCGTCTGCGCCTTCCAGGAAGGTGCGGACGACGTAGAGCCGCTTGCCGCCCTCTTCAAAGAAGGCGCGCACCGCGTGCCAGGTGTAATTGTGCATCAGCCCCACGTCCTCGAAGTCCAGTTGCTCTCCGTCGCCGTAGACGAGCGCGAAATCTCCCAGACTGGTCACAATGTCCGGCTCCAGATCAAGCGGGCCATAACGCGTTGGGCCAATAAAGCCGGTCGTGGTGGTGCTGACACCTTCAATCGATTTGGAGCGGAAAGAGGTTTCCTCTACATACACTCCGGGAGCTAAATATTCCGGCATTACTTCCTCCTTAGCCTGTTCAGGGCGGTGAGCCCGCCGGGGTAATCAGCAGTACCGATGGCGGGGTCGGATCGGTTGTGCTTTGTGATCGCAAGATGGTCTCTTGCCCGTAACTGAGCGTACACTCGGTCAACGCTTCGGCAGGCGAGGCGTCCCCCCAAAGGGTCGCCTCCGATTGAGAGACGATGGCGCACAATTCCTGTAAAGCCAGACGGCCGCGCTCGGTGAAAGCTGCTGGCTCAAGACGGTCGTAGGCGGCCTCCAACTGGATAGTCCACTGCTGCTGCATGAGCGAGGTTCCTGTCGCAAGCGGCGACTCGGGCAGCAAATCTTCCGGCTCCGGGTAAGGGAAAAAGAGGGCCAGGCGTCCCTGCTCGTCGGCCACGGCCGTCAATGGGCGCTGTCCGGGGACGTGCGCCCTCAAGATGGCCCAGGCGGCGGGCCGCTCAGCAAGCACGTCCCACAGGTCTGCGCGCAGCACTGCCATAGCTCCGGGTGTGGGCCGCGAGGCGGCGGAAAAGAGCGGCACGGTCGCAGGCGCAGAGAGTGGCGGCGACTCGACTATGCCGCATTCCACTTCAAAGAGGCCGCGATGGGGAAGCTGTGCGTCGAGCAGGAAAGATTGGAAGCGGCGCTCAAGGTCAACGACCTCTATGACGAAAGGACGGCTCACGGGCGGGCTCTGCCAGTAAGCCGTATCGCCTTCGCCCGCTTCGGCCGCCTGCATCCCCGGCAGATGTTGAAAGACGTAGACTCCCGAGTAGCTCGTGCGCGCCTGCACGCGGCGAGCCGAGTCGGGTTGGCCCTGCGGGTAAGCCGTCACCGCCAGGCCGTCCGAGACTGCCCGCTCCGTCACCCTGTCCCAGAAGCGCAGGCCCAGAGGCGCGACCATCCGGAGATGGTCTAAGGGCTTGAATTGATAGAGCAGAGCGGTCATTTGACAGTCACCGTTCCCACCTCGAAGGCCCTCGTCTGGACTTCCCGCGCCGCTACGAGCGGCTCAGTAGATTCAATCGCCAGCATGCGCGCCGCGTAGGTCACGGAGAGCTGCTGCGCAATCTGCTGGTTCGGTTTGTAAACCTCCCAGATGCTCGCCATGTCCTGTATGGAGAGTTGCTCCCAGACCAGTTCAACGTGCTCCTGCGGGCGAAAAGTGCCGGGGGCCGGGGCGAAATGGTTCTGATTCAAGAGGCCCGACGGCAAGATGGGAGTGTCTTCCAGCACGCGCATGGCCCAGCCCAGGAGAAGCTGCTGGCGCGCGGCCGTCGAAGCCCAGGCCGTCAGCAGGTAATGCAGGTCGAGCGGCAGCACGGGGCGCGTCGGCTGGCCCACGGGCCCAACGGGCGGCGGCTGATTGCGGCCCATGGCGTTGATGCTCATGCGATAGAGGTAGAGCGAGATGCCCTCTTCCATCGGCTTCTGAAAGCTGCTCGCCTGGTAGAGCGCGAAACTGACTCCGGCGAATTCCGTCTCCTTCGCGGCGTCGGCCAGCAGACTGATGATGGCCTGGCCCGTGGCAGCAATCGCGTGATAAGTAGCCAATGTCGGCCCCTTCTCTTCAGGGAAGAGCTTTTCGGAAAGTCAGCCTCGCCCTGGCCGCCCCAGGTGCATCAGCCATTGCCTGGCCCGCCAGCACTTGCCTAGCTGCACGCCCATGCCTTGCAGGAAGAGGGCGATGAAGCCGGTCACTTCGTCCAGGTCTCTCAGGTAACGACGCTTGCCGCTGGGCACGTGCGTAATGTGGCCTCGCCAAGTCAGTGGTTCCGATTCGTTCGCCCGTTCTTCGAGCCAGATTTTGACGATGAAAGAGTGTGTACTGGACTCATAAAAGGTCACGGGGGCCTCCGGCTCGGCGACTATGCTCTCTTTCGGCAAGTAGGTTTTCGCTCTGTGCGCGGATGCAGTAAGACCCTTCGGCAAACCCCTTGCGAGAGAGTTCGCCGCGGAGCATCGCATGGGCCCGAGCCGGGCAGCGTCTTTCGAGCGTCTGCCGCAGCGTCTCGGGCCCAATTTTTTGAGAGAAAATTTTTCCGGATGTGAGCTTTATTGCCAGCGGTTGAAGACCAGCTCGGCCGTCTTGATCTCCTGCTGAACCTGGCGATGAATCTCGGTCAGGAGTGACTGTAGCTCTCTGAGCCGGACGATCACTTCGGGCAGGCTCGCAGGGCTCGCGGTCTCGACGGCCGTTGGCGCAGGCCGAGACTGAGCCGAGGAGGGCGCTGGGCCCACGACGAAAGCGTCCCGGCGAATCTGTTCATAAAGCTCCACTGTGCGGCGGGCCGGTTTGACGCCGAGTTCTTCGCGCAGCGCCGTCACGCACCGCTCGTACTGCCTGAGCGCGGATGTCCTGTCGCCCGCCAGATAATAGAGGCGCATCAACCTTCTATGCGTGCACTCCCGCGCCCGGTCGTAACGCATGATGACCGTGGCATAGTTGAGGCCCGTCTCGTAATCCTGCTCGCGTTCGCAGAAGCCCGTGATCTTGTCCAGCAGCACCATGTACATGTGCTGCAACCGCTCGCGCTCATACAGACACCAGTCCTGGTAAGAGCCTTCGAGCAAATCTCCACGGTAGAGCGCGACGGCCTCCTTTAAAATCATCACGTCCTCGGCGCTCAGGCTATGGCTGGGACGGCCGCGCACGAGCGCGAAAGCCTGCTCGAAAACCTCTATGTCGAGCCAGATGTCGGAGCGCATGTTGAGCCGAATCCAATCGGGCTCGACCAGCAGGAAACGCTCCGCTTCGGGGGCGTCCTCCTGGGCGAGGGTGTTCTGTAGCTGCCACAAAGCCTGACGGAGATATTTCTTCGATTGGGCCGTAGTGCTGTCGCCCCACAAGAGGTTGGCTAAGGTCTCGCGGGCGTGCGGGCGCGTGCGGTGCAGTAAGAGGTAGCAGAAAAACTCCTGCACTTTGTAGCTTTCAAGCTCTCTCAAAGAGAGCCCTTCAGACTCGATACTGAATTTCCCGAAGAGAGAGATTTTTAGCTGTGTCATGGCGTTTAATCCCCGGCTGGATTGCGGCCGCCATAATTTCCGAATGAGGGCTTGGGCCCAGAGAGAGAGCGCACGCGGGCCCACAGCATAATCTTCAAGCAGTTGAGTTGACTCGGCCCGGCAAGAGACAGAGCCGACGCCGCTTCGGCCCCGGTCTGCCCCGAAGAGAAACCGGCGGCCTCGCGTGCAGGAAACCACGCAAATTTATCCCTATGTCTTTGATCTAATACGAACCGAGAGCGAGGCGCCCACTAGAAGAACCAACAGGCGTGCGGTACAGAGGTTCTCAGCCGTCGAAAGGTTTCCAGTGTGCGCAGAGTAAATACCTACTGGCGGAAAATGTCAACAAGTATTTTTCTGAAGGTGGGCCAATTAACAGTAATACCAAAAAATTTTGCAAGAAAGTCGGCGGCAGTCTGCCGGGCGCGGGCCGACTCGTCCGGCGAGAGACGACCGCCCGCACCACGGCAGGGCTGCCACTGACTTTTATTCACTGCGCAGGGCCAGCATCGGGTCAATGCTCGTGGCGCGCAGGGCCGGGACGAGGCAGGCGGCCCCGGCCACCAGCAGGAGCAGGAATGAGACGGCCGCAAACGTGACGGGGTCGGCTCCCGGCGTGGCGAACAGCAGGGCCGTCATCAACCTGTTAATGACCAGCGCGCCCGCGACTCCGAGGGCCAAGCCCACGAGCACGAGCGTCATGCCCTGTCGCATGACCATCTTGAGAATCCCGCCACGGGTCGCGCCGAGGGCCATGCGAATGCCTATCTCGCGCGTCCGCTGTGTGACGGAGAGGGCCATCACGCCCGTAATGCCTGCGGCCGTAATCACGAGCGCGAGCACCGCGAAGAGACCGAGCAGCCAGGCCGTCAGGCGCGGAGAGGCTACGGAATCCTCGCGCACCTGTTCGAGCGTCCTGACTTCGTCTATGGCCGTGTCTGCGTCGGCCTGGTGCACAGTGTCGCGAATCAGGCGGGCCATGTTCATAGGCTCAGACATCGTCTTGACCAGAAGGAAGCCGGAGAAGGGCGTCTGAGCGACAGGCGTATAGAGTTCGTCCGACGGCTCGCGCTCCAAGCCGTACTGCTTGACATCGCCGATGATGCCGACGATGGTCGTCCAGGTCTGGCCGTTATCCGTCGTCACTCGTTTGCCGATGGGGTCTTCGCCGCCCCAGCGATGACGCGCCGCAGACTCGTTGACGATGGCGACCTGCTGTGCCTTCTCGTCGTCCTCTTCCGTGAAGAGGCGGCCACGGATGAGCGGAGCGCCGATGGTTTGAAAGTATTCGGGCGTGACGGCGCGCGGGTCTACCTGCGGCGCGAGCTGTCCGTCCATCAGCGGATGTCCCTCAAGCTGAATGCTGACTTGGTTGGGCCCACGGGCTATGCCGCGCGGGTTGAGCGGGTAGGTTGAGGAAAGCGCCGCTGACTGCACGCCGGGCTGCTCTTTGACTCTTGTGAGCACGCGGCGGAAATATTCGCGGAACTGCTCGGGCGTGGTCTGCCGAGACCAATTAGGCGCAAGCCTCATGACCAGCACCCGTTCGGGATTAAAGCCCGGATTGACCTGTTGCAGCTTGATGAGGCTGCGGAGCATCAGGCCCGCCGCGATCAGGAGCGTGAAGGAGATGGCGACCTGAGTGACGACGAGCAGGCTGCGCAGACGGTTCTTCGCGCCCGAAGTGGAGCGCCCACCCTCCTCCTTGAGCGCGGCCGCGAGGCTCTGCCTGGCGTCCTGGCGAAAAGAGAGCGCCGGAAAGAGGCCGAAGGCGAGGCCCGTGCCGACGGAGACGAGCAGCGTAAAGAGCAGGACTGAGAAGTCCATCTGAATCTCGGCCGTGCGGTTAGTGAAGCGCGCGGCAAAAGAGACCAGCAGCGGCAATCCCCAGTAGGCTATCAGCAGGCCGAGGCCGCCGCCTGCAAGAGATAACAGCGTGCTTTCCGTCAACAGTTGCCGCACAAGTCGCGCACGACTCGCGCCGAGCGCCGTCCGCATGGCGACTTCATGCTGGCGTTGCAGGACGCGCGCGAGGCTCAGGTTGGCGACGTTGGCGCAGGCGATCAAAAGCACCAGCCCGGCCGTCGCCAGCAGGATCAGGAACGTAGGACGCGCGCGCTCGGTCAACTCCTGTGCGAGGCCGACGACCTGCGCCGCGTAGCCCTGGTTCTTCGGATAAGAGTCCGGGTAGGCGGCCTCTAAGTTCGAGGCGATGTGGCTGAGGTCTGCCTGCGCCTGCTCAATCGAGACGCCTGGCTTGAGGCGGCCGAAGACGGTCATCATGCGCGAGTTGCGATTGTCTATAAAGGCTTGGGCCGAGCGAAAGGGGCACTGCACGGTCGGCATGTAGACATCGCTCTCCGAAGGATACTGCGGGATGGGCGGCAGGACTCCGATCACTGTATGGGCCCGGTTGTTCATGCGAAAGACCTTGCCGACGATTCCCGGGTCTGCGGCGTGGCTCTGCTGCCAGTACTTGTAGCTCAGGATGAGGACTGCATCGCCGCCCGGCCGCTCGTCGTCGGCCGTGAAGGTGCGGCCCAAGATCGGCTTGACTCCGAGCACGTCGAAGAAGTTGTAGGAGACGACTCCCGTCTGAACTCGCTCGGGCTCCGACCTGCCGTAGAGGATGAAGTTCATCGAGTGATGCTCGACGACGGAGTCCAGCGTCTTGTTCTGGTCGCGGTAATCTGAGACTTCTTTGACGGAGAAGCCGAGGTCGTTGATCTTGGCGAGGCGCGCCTGCTGATGAATGACTACGAGCTGATGCCCGTCGCGATAGGGCAGGGGACGGAGCAGCACGCCGTAGATGACGCTGAAGATGGCCGTGTTGGCCCCGATGCCTAAAGCCAGCGTGATGATGGCCGCCAGCGTGAATCCACGGTTACGCAGCAGAACCCTTAGCCCATAGCGTACGTCCTGTCCGAGCGATTCGAGAAGGCCGAAGCCGCTCCTGTAATCCTGTTTCTTCATCGCACACCTCGCCTTTGTAAAGTTCAGGTCAGTAGCGCAGATCACACCCTTGTACGCCATTTCCCGCGCGCGGGGTGCAAGTTTGCAGTGACTTGCCCGTAGATTGCAGTGAACTGAGCAAACCCTCCGGCCGGAGGGGCTTGATTCCTGTTTGGAAAAACAGTAATGTCCGCTCTCACCGGGCAATCAAATCCTAACCGAAAGCGACGATTGATAAATGGAGACAGAGCAACTTACACCTTCCCCCATTCTCTTCTTTGAGACGGTTAACGCCTACCAGCGGTCGGCGGCCATCAAGGCGGCCATCGAGCTTGATCTTTTCACGAAGATAGCCGAGGGGCAACAGAGCGCCCGAGAGTTGGCCCAGGCAATTGACGCACAGGAGCGCGGCGTGCGTATCCTGTGCGATTACCTGACGGTGCTGGGCTTTTTGACGAAGCAGGACGGGCGCTACGGTCTGACGCATGACGCGGCGACCTTTCTTGACCGCAACTCGCCGGCCTACATGGGCTCGGCCATAGAGTTCCTGCTCTCGCCCATGCTGATGGCGGCTTTCGATGATGTGGCCGGTGCGGTGCGCAAGGGCGGAACAGTAATGCCGGACGAAGGAACCGTCACGGCAGAGCATCCCGTGTGGGTGCAGTTCGCGCGCGCGATGGCTCCTATGATGGTCATGCCCGCGCAGATGATGACGGGACTGCTGGACATAGAACCGGAGCGAAAGCTGCGTGTGCTCGACATTGCGGCCGGTCACGGCATGTACGGCATCACGCTGGCCGAGCGTTACCGAAACGCAGAGGTCACGGCGCTCGATTGGCGCGGCGTGCTTGAAGTGGCCAAAGAGAACGCCGCCCGCGCGGGGCTCACGGAGCGATACCGGACGCTACCGGGCAGCGCCTTCGACGTTGATTTCGGAACGGGCTACGACATAGTGCTGCTGACAAACTTCCTGCATCACTTCGACCCTGAGACCTGCGAAGGGCTCTTGCGAAGAGTGTACGCGGCGCTGGCCGAAGGCGGCAGGGCCGTCACGATTGAATTCGTGCCGAACGAAGACCGCGTGACGCCGCCGCCCTCTGCGATGTTCAGCATGGTCATGCTGGCTTCGACGCCCGCAGGCGACGCCTATACTTTCGCCGAGTTCGACCGTATGTTCCGCAACGCGGGCTTCCGGAGAAGCGAGCTGCATCAACTGCCGCCCAGCCCGCAGCAGGCGATCATCTCTTACAAGTAACTGGACGATGAGTATGGACAAAGCTGACCGGCCGAGCGTCGCGCTCACCATAGCGGGTTTCGATCCGTCGGGCGGGGCGGGCATCGTCGCGGACATCAAGACGTTCACGGCCTTCGGCTGCTTTGCGACTGCTGCGGTCACGTCGCTGACGTTTCAGAACACGATGGGCGTCTTCGGTGCAGCGCACCAGACGGCCGAGGCAGTGCGCGCGCAGGTTCTACCCGTGGTGGAAGATTTCCCGGTAGCTTGCGCGAAGACAGGCATGCTGCCGACGCGCGAAGTGATCTCGGAAGTGGCGCGGCTGTTTCGCGAAGCGCCACTGCCGACGCCCGTAGTAGACCCCGTGGTGCGCTCGACCTCCGGTTATGACCTGATTGACGACGAGGCGCTCTCGGCCCTCGTCAGGGAATTGATGCCCCTCGCTCGCCTCGTGACGCCCAATATTCCGGAGGCCGAGCGCATCACTCGACTCGCGATCACAAGTGAAGAGGAGATGCGGCGCTCCGCCTCGCTGATGCGCGAGATGGGCGCGCGCGCTGTGCTCGTCAAGGGCGGACACCTCGCGGGCGCTGCCTTAGACCTGCTCGATGATGAAGGACGTGTGAGCGTCTTTCGCGCGCAGCGCATTGAGACGACGAGCACGCACGGCACGGGCTGCACACTCTCGGCGGCCATCTGCGCCTGCCTGGGGCGCGGGATGAGTCTGGAGCGTTCGGTCTCTGCGGCCAAACGCTTCGTCACAGACGCCATCGCCCGCGCGCCCGGTCTAGGCCACGGCCACGGGCCCATCGGAAGTGCAGTGGCGAGTGACGAGTGACAAGTGACGAGATAAAAGCTTCTGCTCTTCTCTCGTCACTTGTCACTCGCCACTCGTCACTGTTCTATAGTCACTTTTTCCATGACGACATCGGAGATGGGTTTGTCGCTGCGGTCTGTCTCGGTCGAGGCGATGGCGTTGACTATGTCCTGGCCTTCGGTGACGCGCCCGAAGATGGTGTAGTTGGGCGGCAGCGGATAGTCCACGTGCATGATGAAGAACTGCGAGCCGTTAGTGTTGGGCCCGGCGTTGGCCATCGCAACCGTCCCGGCCTTGTAGCCACGCTGGTAGACCGGGGACGAGCGGTTGATCTCGTCGTTGAAGCGCCCGCCCCAGGCGGATGAACCGCCGCGCCCAGTGCCCGTCGGGTCTCCGCCCTGAATCATGAAGCCTTTGATGACGCGGTGAAAGATCACGCCGTCGTATTTGCCCTGCTCGGCGAGCAGGCGAAAGTTCTCGGTCGTCTTCGGCGCTTCCGCTTCGAGCAGCTCGAAGCGGATAGTGCCTTTGTTGGTCTGAATGACTGCGGTGCGATTTGCCATAATCATCTCTCCTCAGATTGGACAAGGCGGCCGGTCTTCGGCTTGTGGCGCGTGACTGCCGGCCGCCTGTTTTAGAATAAAGCGTTCAACCGCCAGGGCCACGCCGTCCTCGTCGTTGGTGGCCGTCTGATGAAATCTCTCGACCGCTTCGAGCGCCGCCTGCGCGTTGCCCATACGGACGCTCGTCCCCGCGTAATCGAGCATCTCCAAATCGTTCAGGTTGTCGCCCACGGCCATCACCTCTTCGCGCACGACGCCAAGCTCGGCGGCGGCGGCAGCCACGCCCGCGCCCTTAGACGCGCCGGGGTTGACCACGTCAACGAGCGCGAAGTCGTGTTTGGGATACATGGTGGCGAAAGCCTTGATCTGTGGGCCCAGCTCTTGCTGCAAAGTCTCTAACAACCTCTCCATGCGCGCGCAGCCGCCCGAGAAGGAGATGTGCACGGGCTCGTGATCGAGGTAATCGTCCAGAGAGGCGACGCGCTTGACTGCCTCCACGGCCTCGTCGCCGTGAATGCGCGCAGACCATGCGATGTATCTCTCAAGGGCAGTGTTGTCGTCGCTGATGTGGTCGTAGACGAGGACGCCGAGGCCCTCGTGATCGTCGCTGACCATCGGGTCTAGGCCGTGCGCGCGTCCGATTGAGAGCACGCTGCGCGCAGCCTCCAGGGGCAGGAGGATGGCCGCGACCGTCTCAAGCGTGCGCGCGTGTTTGGTCAGCGCGCCATTATGCGAGATGACGGGCACGTCCAGGCCAAGCTCTAAGGCGAGCGGGCGCGCGTCGCGAAAGCGGCGGCCTGTGACGAGCGCCACACGCACGCCAACCGCGCGCGCCTCAGAGAGCGCCTGCCGGTTGCGCTGAGAGACTTCGCCGCGCGAATTCAGCAGCGTCCCGTCCAGATCAAGGGCCAGTAAACGTATGGGCATACCGAGAAAGGTAAAAGGAAAAGGGAAAAAAGTAAAAGGAAGGAGAGAGGTCAGTCGCGGGCGGGTCTGCTCGGCGAGCATTACCCGCCCGCTTGCAGCAGGCCGCTGCTGACTGTGTTGAGGGTGCAGGCTGATCGCTCCACCTGACGGAAATATGTGGTGAGCGGGTATGATGTCCTAGAGGCTGATGGCTGAAGTCTCGGGGGCTAAAATAATGGTGGAAAGGAAAAGCTTGGATGAATGTGACTCATCTGGAATGCGCTCTGTGCGGGGAGGAGCACGAGGCACGGCAGTTGCTCAATCTTTGCGCCAGGTGCGGAAAGCCTTTGCTGGTTCGTTACGACCTGGAACGCGCGCGCCGCAGTTTGACAAAAGAATCTCTCAAGCAGAGAGCGGCGAACCTCTGGCGCTACAGGGAAGTGCTGCCGGTCGAGGAGGAAGAAAATATCGTCTCGCTCGGCGAAGGCTGGACGCCGCTACTCCGGGCGCGGAGGCTGGCCGGGCGCTTGGGCCTCGGCGAGCTTTTCATCAAGGACGAGTCGCTCAATCCGACGCAGAGCTTCAAGGCGCGCGGGATGGCGGCGGCCGTCTCGATGGCCAGGGAGCTGGGCGCAAAGAAGCTGGCCGTGCCGTCGGCGGGAAATGCTGCCGGGGCGCTTGCGGCCTACGCCGCGCGCGCAGGGCTCGAAGCGCACATCTTTATGCCGCGCGATACGCCGCGCGCAAACCTCATCGAGTGCAAGCAGACGGGCGCGCACGTCACGTTGATTGATGGGCTGATTACGGATTGCGGCGCGGAGGTGGCGCGGCGCAAAGAGGTGGAAGGCTGGTTCGATGTCTCGACGCTGAAGGAGCCGTATCGCGTCGAGGGCAAGAAGACGCTCGGCTACGAGCTGGCCGAGCAGCTTGATTGGACGCTGCCGGATGTAATCATCTACCCGACGGGCGGCGGCACAGGGCTCGTCGGGATGTGGAAGGCTTTTGACGAGATGGAGGCTCTGGGCTGGATCGGGCGAAAGCGCCCGCGCATGGTCACTGTGCAGTCCGAAGGGTGCGCGCCCATTGTCCGCGCCTTCGCCGAAGGGAAGCGTTTCGCGGACGAGTTTGAGGGTGCGGCGACGGTGGCTTCCGGTTTGAGAGTGCCGCGTGCCATCGGAGATTTCCTGATCCTCGACGCGCTCAAAGCATCGGGCGGCACGGCCCTGAGCGTCACGGATGAAGAGCTGATTGCGGCCGTCCGCGAGATAGGCGCGAGCGAAGGGCTCTTCTGTGCGCCGGAAGGTGCCGCGTGCCTGCCCGCGCTTCGCAAGCTGATCGAGCGCGGAGAGATTGACGCCGCCGAGCGCGTCGTGCTCTTCAACACGGGCGCGGGCGTCAAATACCTTGAGAGCTTTCGCCGGGTCGAGAATGTTTAGAGTGGAAGAGGAATGATGCGCAGGCTGATGTTGATCGTCGCGGTGTTGAATACTGTGGGGCTCGTCTGCTTCTACACGACGGCGCACGCGCACAGTCCGCTCAGCAGCCAGCACTCTTCGATAGCCGATTCCGTCTCCGTGCTCGACTCTTTAGGCTTTACCCTGATGCTGCCCGGAATCTTTTTCGGGTCGGTCGCTTTCCTGTGCGCGCGCGCCCTGACGGCGGACGAAGAGGTTGCGCGAGCGGTCTGGTACGCGACCGCTTTCGTCATCAATCTGGTGATAGCCTGGAAAGCGGGACATGCTTTTGCGGCCGCGCGGATGTAAAATTAGTCGTCGGAGGTTTTTGAAGCAATGAAAGTCGGAAGCTTTGCCATGAGCCTGCTGCTCCTGCTCGCCTTTTCGATGGCGGCCGTGGCCCAGCAGGCGCAAGCTCCTGCCCCGAAGGCGGACGAGGCGCGGGCTCGCCTTGACGAGTTGCGCGTGGCCGGGTTCGAGGCGCTCTACAGCCTGGACTACGAGGGGGCCCGTCAAAAGTTCAAAGAGATCGCGCGCCTCTTTCCGGAACACCCGGCGGGCCCGCAGTTTCTCGCCGCAGTCCTCTGGACGCAGACCTTGAACGAATCGCGCCGTCTGCAATCCTCGCTCTACGCCTCGGAATCTTTCTACGGCAAGAGTGAGGACGTTGTGAACCCGCGCACGGTCGAGCAGTTTCGCGAACTCACCCGCTCGGCCACGACGCTGGCGAAGGCGCGACTGAAGGCGAACCCACGCGACGTGGAGGCGCTCTATTTCCTCGGCGCGACCGAAGGCTTGAAGGCGGCCTTTGCGGCCGCAGTCCAGCGCAGCTTTATGTCGGCCCTGCGCGACGGCTCAAGCAGCGTTGATCGCCACCGCAACGTGATTAAGCTAGACCCCAGCTATCACGACGCCGAGCTGACCATAGGCTTATATGATTACGTGGTCGGGACGCTCCCCTTGCCGGTCAAGCTGCTGGCCAGCATAGGCGGCGTGCGCGGCTCTAAGAAACGGGGCTTGCTCACGCTTGAGCGCGTGGCGAAAGAGGGGCGCTTTGCGCGGGACGACGCGAGGTCACTGCTCATTGTGCTTTACAAACGAGAGAAGCGCTATGCGGATGCGCTCGCCATTGCGCGAGAGTTGGGCGCGAAGTACCCGCGCAACTATCTCTACAAACTGGAACAGGCCGACGCCCTCATGTCGCAGGCGGCCGTCGAGCGGCAGGCCGCGAACCTTTCGGCAGCGGGGAAGGCCGAACGCGAGGCGCTGGCCATCTTTGAAGCTCTGCTGCAAGACCGCGCCGTGCGCGAGGTGGCTGCGCGCTCCTTCGACCTCATACACTTTCGCTACGGGGACGCGCTCTTCACGGCCGGGCGATTCGACCAGGCGGCCAAAGAGTTTCTCGCCGCGACCACTGCGCCCGGCGCAGAGCCGGGTCTGTCCACACTCTCTCGCCTGCGCGCCGCGCAGTCCCTCGACCTTGCGGGCAAGAGAAACGAGGCGCTCATGCAGTATCGCACAGTGCTCCAGGGCCCGGACATAGAGCACGCGCACGAGGAGGCCAAGCGCGGGTTGCGCGAGCCCTACAAGATCAAGAACGAAAAGAGCACATCGGAATGAGAGAGAACGGGGAAGTAATATCTGGCGGGGCGGGGCGCACGCGCCCGAGGCGTCTGCTGCTGTGTCTGGACGGCGTGCCTCACGAGGTCATAGAAGCTGCTAAGGGGCGCGGGCTCTTCGAGGGTTTCGGCGAGCCGTCGCGGCTGCTCTCGCCCTTTCCGACGCTGACGAACGTCGCGCTCTCAAGAATGCTCGGGGCGACGCCGCCCCTCGGGTACGAGAGCCTCTACTTTGACCGCACGGCGAGGGAGCTGCGCGGCGGCGTGCGTAAATACATCGGCCGTCGCACGCCCGACAAGACGCCTTCCTCTTACATGGACGAGCTTGATTACCAGGAGCCGCTGCCCTTCGAGTTCCTGGTCTACGTTGCGCCCGAGGCCGTCTGGCGCGCAGACATGCGCCGCTTCCGCGAGCGCTTTCGCGCCGCGCCGCAGACGCGCGACTTCTTCGCCTTTCTCAAGGGCACGGACGGCCTTCTGCACATACGCGGCCGCCATCGCCTTGAAGCGGCGCTCGAATCGCTCGACCGGATTCTCAGAGAGATACAGCAGTGGTGCGGCCGGGAGACCGAGATCGTCCTCTTCTCAGATCACGGCATGAACCTGGAAGAGAACCGGCGCGTTCACTTGCAGACGCACCTGCGCCGCGAAGGATTCAAGGTCTCAGACCACCCTAGAGAGCGGCGCAGCGTCGCCATCCCGGCCTTCGGCCTGTGCGGCTATGCGGCGCTCTACTGCGCCGACGAGGAGGACATAGAGACAACAGCACAGGCGCTCTCAGGGCTCGAAGGCGTAGACTTCTCCATTCATCGTGACGGCGAGAGGGCCATTCGCCTGACGGGCGAGCGCGGCACTGCGCGCATTGAGCGGCTCGAGAACGGCGCGGGCGTCAAGTATCGCTACGAACAGCTTGAGGGCGATCCGTTGCAACTCTCCGGCGCGCTTCGCAAGCTCGGCGACGAAGGCCAACTGGACGAGCGGGGCTTCGCCTCGGACACGGCCTGGTACGAGCGCACGGCGGCGCACATCTATCCGGACGCGCTCGCCAATCTATATCAATCGCTCTACGAGCCGCGCGTGCATCACACGGCGGACGTGCTGGTCAGCATGCGCGACGGCTACTATTACGGCGCGTCCCTCTTCAGCCGCTTCGTGCGCCTCGCCGCCACGCACGGCAACGCCCTGCGCTCAAGCACCTCGGCCTTCCTCATGAGCACGCACCGCACCTTCGACCCACACGTCCGAGCTAATGAAGCCCAACCGCTACTGAAGGGATGAGGGCTGAGGGATGAATAAGAAAGCTTCAACTGCTTGAAAGCTTTCTTATTCATCCCTCAGCCCTCCGCCCTCATCCCTTATGTTATACTGTCGTCCCGACGCCAAGCCTTGACCGCTCGGGCCGGGCCCCTGAATCTCGCGTCGCGTAATGCCTCTGTAATCCGCCTCGCCCAACATCTCTGACTGAAGGGAGCTGTCATCTCACGACTATGCAGCAGGAGCGAAGAAAATCTGAACGAGTCCGTGTGCATCTCAATACCGAGTGGAAGAGCGCGCAGGCCAAGCACGAAGGCACGGTCGCGGACATCAGCCTGCACGGCTGCTTCATTGCGACGGCCGAAGAGGTCATGGTGGGCGATTTCGTGGAGGTCGAGATTCGCGTCCCCTCGGTCATGCGGATGGACTTGAGGGGCATCGTCGCACACAAAGTCCGGGGCAGGGGCTTCGCCATCCGCTTCAAGGATTTGACGGGCACGGAGCAGGGCTTGCTTCAGATGCTCTTGAAGACGATGAAAGAGCGAGCGCCTTCGCCTACGGCCTGAGCCGCCGGGCCATCTCCCGCAACTACTCCCCGCGCACTTGACCGCAAGCGCGCGCCGCGCATAAAAGCTTGTCCATGATGAATGTAGACGCGGCCCGGAAAACTTCTTCTCCTTCTCCGGCGGTCGAGACTTCGGGACTGGTGCGCCGCTTCGGAGATTTCACGGCCGTAGATCATCTCAACCTGACGGTCGAGCGCGGGCGCTTCTTCGGCTTCCTGGGCCCAAACGGGGCGGGCAAATCCACGACCATCAAAATGCTGACGGGCCTGCTTGCGCCCACAGCAGGGCGCGTCCGCGTGCTCGGGCGAGACATAGAGACAGAAGCCCTCGAAGTCAAACGGCGCATCGGCGTCGTGCCCGAAGACCTGAACCTCTTCGAGCGTCTGACGGGCCGCGAGATGCTCACCTTCACGGGGCGCATGTACGGGCTCTCGAAGGCTGAGATCGCGGAGCGCACGAGCGAGCTGCTCGCCCTGATGGAGCTGGACTCGGAGCCGCGAAAGCTTACGGTCGAATACTCGCACGGGATGAAGAAGAAGCTGTCTCTAGCCTGCGCCCTCATTCACCGTCCCGAGATACTTTTTCTTGACGAGCCGTTCGAGGGCATAGACGTGATCGCCTCGCGCACGCTCAAGGATTTGCTCTCAAGGCTCACCGCGCGCGGCCTGACAGTCTTCCTCACCTCGCACGTCCTGGAGATCGTCGAAAGGCTCTGCACCGACATAGCCATCATCTCGCAGGGGCGTCTGGTGGCGGCCGGGCCGCTCGAAGAGCTGCGCCACGGCATTCGCGTCGAAGGCGACGGTCAAGCCGAGCCCGCCGGGCCCATGTCGCTCGAAGACTATTTCATACGCGTGGTCGGCGGCACACGCCGCACGGGAGAGGACGTGCTGGAATGGCTCGGCTAATAAAGAAGGGATGAGGGATGAGGGCTGGGGGATGAATAAAAGACCAAAGCTTTTGCTTCATCCCTCATCCCTCAGCCCTTCTTCCGCACGCGCTCGGTCTGTGATTCAAAGATGAAGGCGAGCGATTTGTAGATGAGCTTGGCGCAGAGGAAGGCCGAAGCGTTGAAGCCTTCGACGTAGGAATATTCCGTCAAGTCCATGCCGACCACGCGCCGCTTGCGCGCGAGCGTGCGGACGAGGCCGACGACCTCATACCACCCGAGGCCCCCCGGCTCAGGCGTCCCGGTCTGCGCCACCAGCGAAGGGTCTAAGCCGTCAATGTCAATCGTCAGGTATACGTTCTCGGTCAAGCCCTCTACGGCCTCGTCCCACCAATCCGTGCGGCCCGCTATGTCTTTGGCCCAGAAGATGCGCGTCGGCAGATTGTGAAGCGCGCGCGCCTCTTCGGCCGAGATCGAGCGGATGCCGCATTGCACAGAGGGCAGGCGCATGTCCTTTGTGACGCGCGCCATGATGGAGGCGTGCGAGTGCGGCGTGCCGTCGTAGGTGTCGCGCAGGTCTGCGTGCGCGTCTATTTGCAGGACGGAAAGATTCTCGTAGCGTTCGGCGTGGGCCCGTATGACGGGCGCGCTCACGGAATGCTCCCCCCCGATCATCGCGACGAACTTGCCGGGAGAGACAAGCTCGCGCGCGCGCTCGTAAAGCGCCTGCATCATCCGTGCGGGCGGCTCAACCGAAGCCGACTCTTCGAGAGTATGGATGCCCAGCTTGTAGACCTCCGCATCGGTCTCCTCGTCGTAGAGCTCCATGTTGCGCGAAGCGTCTATGATCGCCTCGGCCCCGCGCCCCGTCCCCGTCCCGTAAGAGACTGTGCCCTCATAAGCGACAGGCCAGACGAGTATGCGCGCGCTCTCAAAGCTCGAAAACTCTTCTTCGGCAATCCCGCCGAAGTTCATCGGAAGCTGCGCTGATTCTGACATGGCGAGTAGTTTAAAGTCAGCAGCGGCGAGTGACAAGCGAGCAGCATGGCGAAGGAATCGTGTGAGGGATGATGAAAGGAATGGGCCTTGTGACGGGCTCATTCCTTCTTGCCTGCCGCCTGCGCTTGAGTGATGAAAGCCATCGCTCCGTCGCTGTAAGGCTTCTCGGCCCCTGCGGGCCAGTTGGCCTGATCCCTGTACAGGTTCTTGAGGCTTTCCAGAATCGCGGGGTTGCCTCCCGTGAAGCTTTCGATCAGCGCCGACCAGCGGGCGGCAAGCGCCTGGGCCCTCTCGCTCGCCGGGTCAACGCCTTCTGAGATAGCCGCTTCCACGTCCTTCAAGAGCGTGGCCCAATCGCGCTGCCCCTTCTCCAACACTTCGGGCGTCGCCCGGTGGGCCAACTCCTGTAGCTGCTCCTCTGTGTAATATTTCTTCACCCATTCCCATTCGTTCTGCATCATTATCACCTCGATTATCTTCGCGAACGCTTGCCAATCCGGCTCGCCGTTCGTCCGTATCAAACGCTCGGCCTGTTCGATGGCGCTGATCGCCATTTCCAGCCGCCTGCGCTTCTCCCCGAGAATCTCGCGCTGTAGGCGGAGCGCCGCCCGTAGCTCGAACGCATCGTGGTCGAGAATCTCTTTAATCTGCTTGAGGGGCATCCCCGTGAATTTCAACGTCACGATCTGCTGTAAGCGCGCCAAATCCTTCGCGCCGTAGAGACGATAGCCGCTGCTTGTGCGCCCGCTCGGCTTCAACAGCCCAGTGCGGTCGTAGTGATGCAGCGCCCGCACGGTCACGCCCGTCAGCGCGGCGAACTCGCTCGCCTGGTACAGCTTCCCCGTCGTCAACATCCGTGCGTCCCCCTTCCCGACCAGAATCCTACGGCCTGACGCAACGTCAGGGTCAAGCCCTTTTTTCAAAAAAAATATTGATCGGCATCGAGACAAAATAATAGCCAGCAGGCAGCAGAATGTTTTCTACCGGCTACTGGCTGCTCTCTCGGTTGCTGCAACTCTCTTTACGGCACTTCAATCGTCAGGTCGCGTCCCGTGAAGGTGAAGTTGGGCCGCTTGCGTCCCTTCATGTACTTGGCGGCGGTTTGCGAGAGGGCTGTGACGAGGATGGGGAGCGCGATGGTCGAGTCGCAGTTGACGTAGGCCGTGCGCGCGCCGCGCGCGAGCTTGCCGTAGACGAGCGATTCGTCGAAGGCTATGGCGTTAGAGCGGCCGCCGGGATGCGGAGCGTCGGTGGCAATCTGGATGGCGTACTTGTGGCCGCGCGCCGGGATTTTGACGATGTTGGTGGAGATTTCCGTCTGCTGTATGAAGCTCTTGCTGGTTCCGCCGCCGAGGTTAAGGACGCCCGTGACGCGCGCCCGGGCGGCGATCTGCGTCATGTCCAGCACGTCCTGCACGATGTCGAACTGGAAGTTGTTCTTCTTCTCGAAGCGCGCGGCGGCAATGCCTATGCTGATGGCGCTGTCGGCGATGGCCGGGCAGAAGATGGGAACCCTGGCCTTGTAGGCCGAGGTGAGCACGCCGTCTTCGGTGGCGATCTCGGCCAGCTCGCGCCCCAACAGGTGCAGGAACTCGCGCGTCGAATAGGGGCGCGTCTGATCCAGTTGGTTAGTGAAACCGCCGACCCATTCGTCCGCCTCGCGGTACTCTTCGTCGCTCGCGAGCAAGTCCCACATGCGATTGATCTGCGAAGCCTCAAGCTCGGCATCGGTCATACTGGGATGGGCCTGGAAGTGATGGCGGCCCAGAGTCTCGTGCAGGTCGTGAAAGAGCATCGAGCCGGAAAGCACCAGCACGTCAACGAAACGGTTCTTGATGACGTAGGCGAGAAGACGGCGCATGCCGGCCGGGATGAGCGCGCCCGATGCGGCGACGAGGATGGTCGTGTTGTCGCCCAGCATGTCGAGCCAGATACGATGCGCTTCGGCCAACTGACGGCCGCCGAAGCCCGTGCCCTCCATCTTTTCCAGCAGCCCCGCAACCGAGCGGTCGCGGTCAACCTGCACGGGCCTGGTCGGCACGGTGAGATACTTAGAGGGTTTCGGTTTTCGCTGCGTCACCATAGGAGTCTCTCAATCCTTTTCATCAATAAGAAAGAAGTGATGAGCTAAGGAAGGGATGAGGGCGGAGGGCCGCAGGGATGAATGAAAAGCAGTTAAGCTTTCTTTTCATCCCTGCGGCCCTCATCCGTCATCCCTCCTACGCTTGCCACGGTTCTGTTTTCCGTTCACGGCCAGATAGGTGTAGGCGTCAAAACGCGACTCGTAAAACTCTATAATCTCGGCGGCCTCGGCCTCCGTCAGCTCTTCCTGCTTGACGCGCTGAGCGACGAGGCGGCGGAAGCCGTCGTGCAACATGCTGCGCTCGTAGCGTGCGCGCTCGGCCGCTTCGCCGATGGACGTGCCGCGAATCACTTTCTTAATCAGGTAGCCGTCGTCGTCAATGTGTATGTGCGCTTCGTTGGGCGCGCCGAACAGGTTGTGATTGTTGCCCATCACCTCCTGATAAGCGCCGACGAGCATGAAGGCCAGATAGTAGGGCTCGCCCTGCACCAGGGGGTGAAGCTCCAAGACCTGTTTGACATCGTGCAGGTCAACGAACTTGTCAACCACACCGTCCGAATCACAGGTTATATCGCACAGCGTCGCGTACTCTGAGGGAGGGCGGTTCAGGCCGTGAATCGGCACGATGGGAAAGAGCTGATCCAGGGCCCAATGATCCGGCACGGAGCGGAAGACCGAAAAGTTGGTCAGGTACTTCGCGCAGAGCAGTCGGCGCAGGTCGCCGAACTCTTCGGAGACGTACTTGGCCTGCTGCGCGTACTTGTCCGCGCGCTCGCAGACATCCCAGAAGAGGACTTCGCCTTTCGCGCGGTCTTCCAGCGAGATGATGCCGAGGTTGAAGAGTGTGAACAGCTCTTCGCGATGTTCCAGGGCGTCGTGGTAATACTCACGATAATTTTTGACGCTGATGGTCTCGCGCAGGTCGCCAAGCTCTACGACCACCTGCGGGTCGTCGTCGTCAATGGCTATGGGCGTAATGTCTTCGACTACGGTTTCGATCTCGTCAACGACGTTGGTGACGACGATGGCGTGATAGGCCGCCAGGAAGCGGCCCGACTCCTGAATGATGGTCGGGTGCGGCACGTTCTCGTCGTCGCACACCTGCTTGATGGTGTAGATAACGTCGTTGGCGAACTCCTGCGCCGTGTAGTTCGCCGAGGAATCAAAGGCCGTCTTCGAGCCGTCGTAGTCAACGGCCATCCCGCCGCCAACGTCCAGCAGATCAATCGGCACTTTCATCTGGTGAATCTTGGCGTAGACGCGCGCGGCCTCTTTCATGGCGTTCTTGATGCGCTTGATGTCTGTGAGCTGCGAGCCGATGTGAAAGTGCAGGAGGCGCAGCATGTCTATCTGCCTGGACTGTTGCAGGCGTTGAATGACTTCGAGAATCTCCGTCGTCGTCAACCCGAACTTGGCCGCCTCGCCGCCGGACTTCTCCCAGCGCCCGCTCCCCTTAGAGTAGAGCTTGACTCTCATGCCGATCATCGGCATCACGCCCTCAGAGTAACGCTCGACCATGCGCTGTATGTGGTCAAGCTCGTTCAGCTTCTCGATGACGATGACGACTCGCTTGCCGCTCTGCGCGCCGATGAAAGCCAGCTCGATGAACTCCTCGTCCTTGAAGCCGTTCAAGACAAGCAGGCTTTCAGAAGGCTGGTCGAGGGCGAGCGCGGCGTAAAGCTCTGCCTTCGATCCGGCTTCGAGCCCGAAGTCGTAACGCGAGCCCTCGCGCAGGTACTCCTCGACGACGGCGCGCTGCTGGTTGACCTTCATCGGGTAGACGCACATGTGCGAGCCCTGATACTCGTACTCGCGTATGGATTTACTGAAGGCGCGTTGCAGCTTTCTGACCTGTGCGGTGAGAAGTTGAGGGAAGCGCAGCAGGACGGGGGTGCCGATGCCGCGTCGCTGAAGATCGTCTATGATCTCTTTCAAGTCGGCCGCGCGACTGTCGTTCTCAGTGGGATGGACGATCAAGTTACCCTTGCGATTAACGTCGAAGTAACCGGCCCCCCAGTTTTCTATGCCATAAGTTTCAAGCGTTTGCTCGATTGCCGTGGTCAATTCGCGGTTTCCCCCCTGCCGTCCTCTTGCGTAAGCATGGCTCTCGTACTAAGAGGCGCTATCGCCTCCCTGTACAAGCGCCGTAGTGGAGATGCATGGCTGGAACACTAAGGCTTTGCAATGTAACAGAAAATGCTGGGAGGGTCAAAAACTATTTTTTTCGGGCCCGGCGACCCATCGGCGTGTATAAGTCGGCGTGATGTAAAGGTTTAAGGAGGGAAGGGGACGCGTCACCGACGCTTGCCGCCGTCCGCCGTCGGCGAAAAGCTTGACAAGGCGCGGGGCGGGAATATAATGCAAGGCTTTTTTAAGCGCCGCATTACGGATGGACGCACGCTCCATTTTACCACTACAGGAAGAGCCTCTAACCAGACCGGCCCGCTGGCCAACGAAGCGCGCCGAAGCACCTCTAACACTCCTTTTTGTCACTTTCAGGAGAAACCATGAACGCTAAAACCGCCTTGAAGTACGCCGCCGACCAGGGGGCAAAATTTGTCTCGGTACGATTTACGGATTTGCCGGGAGCCTGGCATCATTTAACTTTCCCCATCGACCAGCTTGCGGAAAGCTCTTTTGAAGACGGCTTCGGTTTCGACGCCTCAAGTTTACGCGGGTGGGCCGCGATCAACGAATCGGACATGCTGCTGGTTCCGGACGCTACGCGCTACTGGATGGAGCCGTTCTCGGAAGAGCCGACGCTCTGTCTGATCGCCAACGTCGTTGACCCGATCACGAAAGAGGGCTACGCCTTTGACCCGCGCTCGGTGGCCCGCAGGGCCGAAAGCTACCTGCGCTTTACCGGCCTCGCAGACACGGCCAACTTCGGCCCCGAAGCCGAGTTCTTCGTCTTCGATTCAGTCAAGTATCACAACGAGCAGAATTCGGCCGGGTTCACAGTCGATTCCGACGAAGGGCACTGGAATAGCGGGCGCGCGGCGGACGAGTTTCATGGCACAAACCTGGGTTATCGAATACGCGGCAAAGAGGGCTACGTGCCCGTCCCGCCGGCCGATTCTTTGAGCGACCTGCGCTCCGAAATCTCGCTCACGCTGGCGCAGTGCGGCATCAGCGTCGAGTGTCATCACCACGAAGTCGCCACGGCCGGGCAGTGCGAGATTGATTTCCGCTTCTCGACGCTTCTCGGCACGGCCGACAATCTGCAAATCTTCAAGTACGTGGTACGCAACACAGCCTACCAGTATGGCAAGGCGGCCACCTTCATGCCGAAGCCGCTCTACGGAGACAACGGCAGTGGGATGCACTGTCACCAGTCGCTCTGGAAAGACGAGAAGCCGCTCTTTGCCGGCGATGGTTACGCTGGGCTCTCAGACCTCGCGCGTTATTACATTGGCGGGTTGCTGAAGCATGCTCCTGCGATTGTCGCTTTCGCCGCTCCGACCACGAACAGTTACAAGCGACTGGTGCCCGGCTTTGAAGCTCCTGTCAATCTCGCTTATTCAGCGCGCAATCGCTCGGCGGCGGTGCGTATTCCAATGTTCTCGACCAACCCGAAGCAGAAGCGTTTGGAGTTTCGACCGCCCGACCCGAGCTGCAATCCATACCTGGCCTTCTCGGCGATGCTGCTGGCCGGACTCGACGGCATCCAGAACCGCATCGAGCCGGGAGAGCCTTTAGACAAGGACATCTACGACCTGTCGCCCGAAGCCTTGAAGGACGTGCCGAGCCTTCCCGGCTCACTCGACCAATCGCTGGCGGCGCTCGAAGCCGACCATGACTTTCTGCTCAAGGGCGATGTCTTCACGCCGCAGATCATTGATCGCTGGATCACGTACAAGCGAGAGAAGGAGATACAGCCCCTTCGGATGCGGCCGCACCCGCTTGAGTTCGGCATGTACTTCGACATCTAGATCAATGAACATCGAACCCGTCACGCTCGAAGGCAGGCATGTGCGTTTAGAGCCGCTCTCGCTCCACCACCACGAAGGGTTGACCGAGGTCGGTCTTGAAGAAAGCATCTGGCGCTGGAATCCCATGCCGGTGCGCAGTCGCGAAGACATGCGCGCTTACATCGAAGAGGCGCTCGCTTTACAGGAGCGCGGTCTGGCCCTGCCCTTTGCGACCCTGGAAAGATCGTCGGGCCAAACCGTCGGCAGCACGCGCTTCGGCAACATAGATGTGCTGAACCGGCGCGTCGAGATCGGCTGGACTTGGATCGCGCCCCGGTGGCAGCGCACGGCCGTCAACACCGAGGCCAAGTACCTGATGCTCACGCACGCCTTCGAGCGTCTGGGCTGCATGCGCGTAGAGCTTAAGACGGACTCTCTCAACGAGCGTTCGCGCAACGCCATCCTGCGACTCGGCGCGAAAGAGGAAGGCACGTTTCGCAATCATATGGTGACTTCGACGGGGCGCATACGCCACTCCGTCTACTTCAGCATCATTGACACGGAATGGCCCGAGGTCAAAGCCGGGCTCGAAGAAAAACTGGCACGCCCCTATCCTTCCTAGAGGCGTGCCGGCCCGGAAAACCCTTTATCCATGCCCCTCACTAAGCATGGCTCGCCTTGCGGCTTCCGGTCTCTCTCTGTGTGTGAGACTCGGAAGCCCGCTCATTGCCGCCCCATAGACTTAACCCTGGTAGAAAACCGCTGGCTTAAACGTTCAGAGGCAGGTTTGGAGGCACGCTCGGAGTCCGCGTAATATATCATTACTTTGCCTGTGTCGGACGAAAGAATCGAACTGCTCTTGAGAGATTTGCCGGACGGCGAAGGCGCGCGCCGCTTCTTCGAGCGCGTCTCGGCCGAGCACCCGCGCGCCGCCGAACTGTTGCGTCGCGACCACGGCCTGCTCTCTGACGCGCTCGCGCTGGCCGCCTGGAGCCCGCTCCTGGGCACAACCCTGGCCCAACATCCGGAATACCTCCCGTGGCTCGCGCGCGAAAGGGCCCACACGCCCACGCGCACGCAAGAGGAGCTGGCCGAATCGCTCGCCCGCTTTGCCCTGACCAATTCGCGCCTAGACCCGCAAGTCCTGCTCGCGCGCTTTCGCCGCCGCGAACTGCTGCGCATCTACCTGCGAGACATCCGTGGCACGAGCACAGTGGTCGAGACGACGGAAGAGCTGTCGAACCTGGCCGACGCAGTGCTCGCCTACGCGCTCTCGCACGCCCGCCAAGAGCTGGACAATAGGTTTGGCCCACCCTTGAGGACGACCGAGCGCGGCCGAAAGGCTCCGGCCGAGTTCGTCATCATCGCGCTCGGCAAGCTCGGCTCCTTCGAGTTGAACTACGCTTCAGACATAGACCTCTTCTTCATCTTCTCAAACGAAGGCACGACCTCTGCCACCGGGACGCAGGGCGAGACGACCAATCGCCAGTATTTCGTCAAGCTGGCCGAGATGGTCTCGCGCATGGTGGGCCAACCAGACGGCGAGGGCGCAGCCTACCGCGTTGACTTGCGGCTCAGGCCGCACGGGCGCGACGGCGCTCTGGCTTCTTCGCTCGACGAAGCCGTGCGTTATTACCGCGAGCAGGCCCAAGCCTGGGAGCGACAGACTTTGATTCGCTCGCGCGCGAGCGCGGGCTCCGCCCCTCTCTACGCGCGATTCGCCGAGCGTGTGATGCCGAGCGTCTATGCTGTGCAGCAAAGTGTCGAGGCGGCGCTTGAGAGCGTGCGCCTCGCCAAGCAGAAGATTGATCGTCATCACGCGCACCGCGCGCGCGGCTTCAACGTCAAGCTGGGCCGAGGCGGCATACGCGAGATAGAGTTCATCGCGCAGGCTTTGCAGCTCGCCTACGGCGGACAGGACGAATGGCTCAGAGCGCCGCACACGCTCCGAAGCCTCGGACGCCTCACGGAGCGCGGCCTCATCTCAGACCGCGAGCGCATGACGCTCTCGGACGCTTACGATTTCCTGCGCACGCTCGAACATCGCTTGCAGATGGAGCACGGCCTGCAAACCCACTGCGTTCCCGAAGAGCCTGAGCGCCGCCGCCTCGTCGCGCGCCGCATGAACTTTGGCGGCGCAGACGGCAGCACTGACTTCGAGCGTGCGCTTGAGACGCATACGGCCCACGTGCACGCGGCCTTCGAGCGCATCTTCGGCAAGGACGGCGCAGCGGCGGGAGCCGAGCGAGCGCGCAGTCGGAGCGAGCTTTCGGCTGCTGTTGGGCCCGCTATTGTGGCGACTGTGAGCCGGTCTGGCCCGCGCGAGCTGGAGCAGCCGGTCGAGGCCCTTGTTGCCGCCGCCGCTTCGGCCGCGCAAATCTTCGCCGAACACCTGCCTGAAGCAGCCGGAGAAACCGCCGCGCAGAGAGTTGAGCGTGTCGCCCGGCTCTTGCATGAGGCGGCCGACGACTCGCTCAACGACCGGCGCGCTCTGACCTATGCGGCGCGCGTCGCTGCCTCGCTGGACAAATCAAGCGAACCGTTGCGGCTCTCCGAACAACAGCTCAAGGCTCTCGTCAGGCTTTGCGGCGCGTCGGAATTCTTCGGCGATCACCTGGCCAGCAATCCGTCGCTCATCCTGGCCCTGCCGCTCCTGGGCCAACCTGCGGTCGAGAGGGATTACCGCGCGCTGCTCTTTGAGGCGGTCGAGGGAGAGGACAATTTTCGTGCGGAGCTGGGGGCGCTGCGCCGCGCGTGGGCCCACCTGCTCGTAGAGATCGGGGCCCTGGACGCCGACGGGCTCATCAGTATGCGCGAAGCTAACGGGCGGCAGACGGAGCTGGCCGAGGCGAGTCTGGATGCCGGATGCCTGATTGCGCGGCGTGACCTCGCGCGTCGTTACGGCCGGATGGACGCGCCCGCGCGCCTGGCCGTGCTCGGCCTCGGAAGATTGGGCGGCGGCGGAATGGATTACGGCTCAGACCTGGACGTAGTGCTCATCTACGACGACGAACAGCCGTCGCCGGTGGGGAGCCTCACACGGACGGAAGCTTACGCGCGATTGAGCGAGCGACTGATTGCGGCTCTGTCGAGCCTGACGCGCGCCGGCTCTCTCTATCGCATGGATTTGCGGCTCAGGCCGGACGGGGGAAACGGCCCGACGGTGACGGGCGCGCGCGCCTTTACAGATTATCTGGGCACGCGTGCGCTGCCGTGGGAGTGGCTCGCCTACGTCAAGCTGAGAGCGGCGGGCGGCGACCGCGAGCTGGGGAGCGCGGTCGAAGAGAGGGCGCGCCTCATCATACACGAGGCGGCGAGGCAGGCGGGCGTAGAGACTCTGCGCGCGGAGACGCGTCGCGTGCGCGAGCGCCTGGAACAGGAGAAGGGCCGGGCGCGCTCGGCCAGAGGCGGGACGGATATTAAGTACGGGGCGGGCGGAATGCTGGATCTCTATTTTGCGACGCGCTATCTACAGTTGCGCTACGGCGTGCCGGAAGGCGGCGCGGATCGCTCGACGCGTGCTACCTTACAGCGTTTGCACGACGCGGGCGCGCTCGCCGAAGAAGACTACGTGGCGATGGATGAGGGCTATGCTTTTCTGCGAAGCCTGGATCATCACCTGCGCCTCGTCGTCGGGCGCTCGACGCGTCTTCCGGCAATGGATCACCCGGCGCTTCAAGACATAACGCGCTCGATGAGCTACGCTTCGGCCGAAGCGTTGGCCCAATCCCTCCGCGCTCACATGACCAACATACGCGCCGCCTACGAACGAATCACGAGCAAAGTGTAAGCCGCTTCGAGCTTCGTTGGCCCTCGCTCTTATACATCTCTCGGCTCGCCTGTGGTCGCTTCGTGCCAGCAGTTGGTGCACCACCTGTGCGTGCTGCGGCGCTCGTCGAGACTGTATTCGGCGGAGGCCGGGAGACGACGAGCGACCTCGCGTTCCTCTTCGCTCAGCTCGGCCCAGAAGCGCAAGCGCCCCATCCGGCAGCGCGAGCATCTCTCTTGGTTTTGATGGTTCATGATTTTTCTCTGGCCCTGGCAATTTGGGAATCGGGGCGCGGGCTTGGTAACATCCCCCGTTGTCTTGTGAAGATCAATAGGAAAATTTGAAAGCCGCCCTACACTGATGCTCCAAAACTGCCGTCGCCTCGCAGTGCTCGTCCCTCTGCTTCTTGCCTGCGCTTCTTTCGTCTCAGCCCAGCGCGATGATTCGCGCTTCGATTTTTACGCGCGCGGCCCTTTTCGTCAAAGCGTGCCGCGCCCGCAGAGCCTCCTGCGCTTTGAGGTGGGCGAGTTCCACACCAACTATGCGCTGATGGAACGCGTCATCACTGCCATCGCCGAGGCCGCGCCCGACCGCGTGCGCGTGATGGACATAGGCGAGACCAACGAGCACCGCATGATGCACCTCGTAGCCATCAGCTCGCCGGAAAACATCCAGCGCCTCGAACAGATCAGAACCAACGTCGCGCGCCTGAGCGACCCGCGCTCGCTATCGCAGCCGGAGGCCGCGCGGCTCACGGGCGAGACGCCCATCATCGTCTGGCTCAACTACACCATTCACGGCAACGAATCTGCGTCGTTCGAGACGATGATGCAGGTCGTCTACCAGCTTGCGGCATCCGAAGAGCCAGCGACGCTCGACATCTTGAAGAACAGCGTGGCCCTCATCAACGTCTGCGCCAACCCGGACGGGCACGAACGTTTCGTCACCTGGTACAACTCGAACGCCGTGGGCAACGCCGAGCCGCTCGCGGCAGAGCATCGCGAGCCGTGGTCTGTCTACGGCCGCTCGAATCGTTATCGCTTCGACCTCAACCGAGACAACATAGCTTCCACACAGGTCGAGACGCGCAACGTCGAGCGCGCCTTCCTGCGATGGAACCCGCAGGTCTTCGTAGACCATCACGGCCAACCCGTGCAATATTTTTTCCCTCCGGCCGCGCTGCCCATCAATCCCAATCTGCCGCCGGAGCCGACGGCGCGCTGGCTGACGGCCTTCGGGCGGGCCAACGCCGCGCAGTTCGATGCGAACAACTGGGACTACTACGTGCGCGATGTTTTTGATCTCTTCTATCCGGGCTACTGGGATTCGTGGCCGAGCCTGAACGGCGCGACGGGGATGACGTACGAGACGGACGGCGGCGGCACGAAGGGGCTCCGCTGGAAGCGCGACGACGATACCATTGTCACCCTGCGCTCAGGCATCGCCAAGCACTTCGTCGCTTCGATGACGACCCTCGAAGTGGCTGCGCGCAATCGCGCCGCGCGGCTCAGGGATTATTATGCGTTCAAGCAGAGCGCCGTCGAAGAAGGGCGCACCGAAGCGATGAAGCGCATAGTGCTGCTGCCGGGAAGCGATCCCAAGAGGGCCGCGGAGCTCATCGAAGTGCTCCTGCGCGCAGGCATTGAGGTCAAAGTCGCGCGCGAAGCTTTCCGCTCGCAGAGCGCGCACGATTACCTGGGAACGGGCCAGGGCCAGGCGCGCAGCTTTCCTGCGGGCGCTTACGTCGTTGACCTGGCCCAGCCGCAGAAGCGCCTGGCTAAGGCCCTGCTTGAGCCACGCACGGAACAGGACGCGGCCTTTGTGCGCGAACAGCTCGCGCGCTTTGCGCGCAACGAGCGACGGGGCCGCAGCGCGACGAAAGAAGAGTACGGCTTCTATGACATCACAGCCTGGTCGCTGCCGCTTGCGTTCGGCGTAGAGGCTTACTGGACGGAGGACGCCGTGGAGGTGCGCGCCGCAGCGCAGGCGGGAGAAGCCATCGCCGCGAGCGCAGCGGGCGGCGTCTCGCTCGGGCGCGCGAGCATAGCCTACATCATTCCTTACGAGCGCAACGGCGCGGCCTCGCTCGCCTATCGTTTACAGCGCGAGGGCTTTCGCATAGCCGTTGCGACGCGCACCTTGAGCGCGGGCGGGCGTGATTGGCCGCGCGGCACTATGGTCGCGCGCGTCTCGCGCAACACGGAGGCGCTGCACGAGGCAATAGCAAGACTCGCGCGCGAGACGGGCACGGAGGTCTTCGCCGTCAACTCCGCTTTTAACGAGACGGGAGAGACGGGCGTCGGCTCGGAGAATGTGATCTCACTCAAGCCTGCGCGCATCGTCGTGGCCGCGGACGACCCTGTAGACCAGACCAGCTACGGCGCTATGTGGTGGCTCTTTGATCGCTCGGGCGTGGACTTTACGCCGATGACCATTGCTTCCATCAAGCGCGCGGAGCTTGACCGCTACAACGTGCTGATCCTGCCCGACGGCTCGCCTGAAAGATACTACGCGGCTTTCGGTAAAAGCGGCGTCGAGACTCTGCGCGGCTGGTGCGAGCGCGGCGGTACGCTCGTCCTCATCAAAGGCGCGGCCGTCTTCGGCGCGCTCAAGGATGTCAACCTCACGTCGGCCCGCCTGGTCGGAAGCGACGAAGACGATCAGAAAGATCAGAGTGCCGGTGATGCTGGTGATGAAAGCGAAGCGCGCCTGCTCTCGTCCAATGCGGCGCAACAGACGCCCGACACGGGCGCGAGCCCTGCCGTAGAGGCCGCAGCCTCTTCAAGACAGCGCGGACGCCGCCGCCGAACCAACGGCAGCACGCAACCGTCACCGCCGCAGCCGCAAGCGGCGACAGAGCAGCGACGCACAGAAGCGGACGACACGGAGAAGCTTGAGGGTGCGCCGCCCGTGCTGCCGCCCATAGCTTCGCCCTCGGCCCGTCCGGGGCGTGTGCCCGAAGCCGTGCCCGGCGCGATCCTGCGCGCCACCGTTGACCGCACGACCTACATGACGTTCGGTTACGAAGACCCAACGCTTCCGGTGCTCGTCGCCTCCGGCTATTTCTTTCGCCCGTCTAAGGAGGGCACGAACGCCGTCGTCTTCGACAAGGAGGAGGAGCGGCCCCTGCGCGTCTCCGGATTCATCTGGCCGGACAACACGGAGCGATTGCTGCGCGGCACTTCTTACGTCTTCGAGGAGCCGACCGGGCGCGGCCATGTCGTGCTCTTTGCCGAAGACCCTAACTATCGCGGCATCTGGCGCAACACGACGCGCCTTTTCTTCAACTCGTTTCTCTTTCCATCGGCTTTTTAATTCCGCAGAGGCAGGCAATCATGTTCAGGATCAAGGCAGAATACAGCGAGCAGATAGAGGTCAAGACCAACCTGGAGCGGGCGCGCGAGTTCTTCAATAACCTGCGCAACGTCGCAGACCTGATGCCGGGCATAGAGGGCATCAAGAGCGAGGCCGGAGGCATTATGCGTTGGATGGTGAAGGCGGACGTGCCCATGCTCGGCTCAATGAGGGCGGCCTTCGCCGTCGAGCGCACGGACGATCAAACCAATCGCATCGAATGGTCGCCGGCCGCCTCCGAGCGGAAGAACTTCCTGCGCTACGCCGCCGTCTTTGAAGAGCGCGGCGCAAAGACTCTAGTCCGCATAGTGCAGCAGGTAGAGATGCGGCGGCAGAACGCCAGGGAGCTGCACATGCTCGCGGGCCTGGTCGGCGAAGGCCGCATCAGCGCCGAGCTGCAAAAGCACGTCGCCGCGATGATTAAAACCTTCCTCGAACGAGCGCGCGCGAAGTTGGAGAATTGAGAGAGAGACTGAGGCCGAGACTCACTTCGCGGGCTTCCAGATGTAGCTGCCCGTCTTGTCTATGTAACCCATCTTGCCGCCCGTCCAGACCTTCGCGACACCGTCGGAGAAGTCCAGGGCCTTGTCGAACTGCGCCGGGATGACGAGCTTTCCGGTCTGGTCTACGTAGCCGTACTTGCCGCCAACTTTGACGAGCGCCAAGCCTTCGGAGAAGCCTTGCGACCAATCGAACTGCGCCGGGATGACTATCTCCGCCTTCTTGTTGATGTAGCCGAACTTGTTATCCAGGATGACGACGGCCAAGCCTTCGCGGAAGGTTCCGGCGTAATAGAAGCGCGGCTCGATGACTACTTTTCCGGCCTTGTTGATATAGCCGTACTTGTCGCCGACCTTGACGTTGGCCAAGCCTTCGGAGAAATGAAAGGCGTTGAAGTACTGCGGGCGGATGACGATCTTGCCTTTGCGGTCTATGAAGCCGTGCCGGTTGTCCATGACGACGAGGGCCAACCCCTCGTGGAAATTGAAAGCCTTGTCAAAGCGCAGGGGGATGACGATCTTCCCGGTCTTGTCCACGTAGCCGTATTTGCGATCAGTCATCACGACGGCCAGCCCGCCCTCGAAGCTTTCCACCATGTCGAACTGCGGAGCGATCACCAGCCGCCCCTCTCGATCTATAAAGCCGCGCCTCGGGTTGGGCCCACTCGTCTGCACAGAGGCCAGACCCTCGGAGAAGCGCCCGGCAAAATCGACCTGCTGAAGCTCTACACGCACGCGCCCCGTCCGGTCTATGACGGAGCGTTTGCTCCCCAGCCGCACGTAGGCCAGCCCCTCGGAAAAATCCCAGGCATCGTCATACTGCAAGGGGATGGCTATCTCGCCCTTGCGATTGACGTAGCCCCACTTGCCGTTCTGCCGCACGGGCAGCAGCGCGCCCGCCTCTCTCGCCTGCTCCTGTGCGCCGACAGAAAGCGCGAAGAAGAAGAAGTTAACAGGGATAGACAGGATGAACAGGATAAAGAAAGAGACACAGGCTTCAGGCAGCACGATGCTTCTCTTTTTTATCCTGTCTCTCCTGTCCATCCTGTTAATTTCCGCTTTGCGGTGTGCGTCTCTCTTTCGGCTCGTGGCCGTAGCTGATGATGTTGGCGAACATGCGATATGCGCCGGGCACGCCCGCGCGCAGTTGCCTGTACCAGACCATGCTCGTGTAGATGTAGCGCCCGCTCCCGTACGCGGCCGCCAGCAGCCCGCCGCGCAAAGGGGGCTCGCCGGCGTCGTTCATTGCGAGCGGCGCGCTGTAATGCGAGTCCCACTCCTTCGGGTAATAGAGGCCGCGCTCCTGAATCCATCCCCGGAAATCTTCCGCCGTGATCTGGTTGGGCCAACGAAGCAGCGCGTGCTCGCTTTCGGTGAAAGTGACGGCCGCCGTCTCGTCCGTGACGCGAGAGTTGCCGAGCGTGAGCGGGTAAGGCGCAAGCTGCGCCCTGCCTCGCTGCGGGTCTGGGTTCCACTCGTTCGTCCTGTGATAAAAGACGACGAGCGTGCCGCCCGCGCGCACGTAGTCGAGGAGGCGCGCGTTCGCGGCGACCAGCTCGGGGTGCGCCTGATAGCCGCGATTGTCTATGATGATCGTGTCGAAGCGCGAAAGCTCGCCCGCCTTCACATCTTCAACCGTCAGCTCACGGCTTTCGACGCCGAGCGCGTCGAGCCCGTTCCTGAGCGTAGAGTCTGTGCTCGGCACGTAACCGACGCGAAGCCCTGCGACGACACGCGCGTCGCTGTAGACGGTCTGCACACTCTCCTCGGCCACGGGCTTCTGCACGTTGTCCTGGTAGAGCGAGATTTGCAGCTTGTCGAAATTAAAGACTCTTCGCAGGGCTCCCGCCTGCCCACCCAGTACGTCCTTGTGGAGGACGTTGGCTTTCAAGATGGCCTCCTGCGTCTCGCGGGGCTTGAGCGAGATTTTCTGGCCCATCTCGATTGTCCGGTTGGCAGGGCTCGTGACCGTCAGGAATCCTTTGAAGGGGGCGCGACGGTGATTGACGAGCCGGAGCCTGAAAGTCGTCTCGCGAGACTGTGTGGCCGGAGTCGCAACGTAAGGCGAGGGAGAAAGCGATGCTATCTCGACGGCGGGCGCAACGTCCATCTGCACGGTCGCAGTGACGGGAAAGCGCGCGCCCTCAAGTTCAGCGTAAACGCGCACGCCGAAATCGTAGCCGAAGAGCAGGCCGTCGTAGAGATGCTTCGCGTGCGGAACGCTCGGGGCTGCGTCGCGCGGGGCAGAGGCGCTCGCCGTCAGGTTAACGAACTCTCCCGGCGCAAGTCTCTTTGGCGTCTCGATGCCGCTCAAGTATTTCAGGTCTTTGAAATCTATCTCGGGGATGACGGCTTCGCGCGGGCCGTAGTTCGAGATGTGGACGGAAAAGGCTGTCGTGGTGTCTGGCACGAGCACATCTTCGCGCGGCTCGATCATGACCCGGATTCCGCTCGCGAGCGCGAGCGCCTTGTCGAGGCGTGCCGACATGAGGCGAAAGCGCGGCAGGTCGCGCGCCTCTTCTGCCGGCAACTCCGCTCTGGGAGCGAAGAGCCCGCCCTTGCGCGCAGCGATGAGCGCCTGGAGCACGGCTTCCGTCTTGCTTCCCGTCGTCGGGTGGAGTTGCAGAAGCGCCCTTGCCGCCAGCGGCGTCAGTTGCGCTGCGACCGTCGGGGGCAGAGAGAGGCCGCCGAGAAACGGTGGCCCATCCTGTGCAGCTTGCGCGCTCCCCCTGGCTGTGCGCGCCAGGCGATAGCGTATGATGCGCGCGCCTGCGGCCGGCACGGACTTGGGCCAGGGCCCTTGCGTGGCGTGGCGTTGAAGCGCGCGAAGCGCCTGCTCGGCATAAGTCGTGCCGCGCACAGCGTCTCGCTCATTAGGGTCTATGGTGACGACCAAGCCTTTGCGCGCAGCATCTTCTTCGGCGGCCCTGGCTTCGGGCCCACCCTCGAAGCTGAAGCGCACGTAGAGTCGCTGCGGCTGCCACACGGCCACGTCCGCGCTCAGTTGTTCGGGAAAGCGCGCCGGGTCTGCCGCCGCATCGAAGGCTTCGAGGACGAGCCTCCCTGTAGCCTGATGATGGCCGTGGCCGCTCACAGTGTCGTGGTTGGTGATGATTACGTCGGGTCGCAGGCGGCGAATCTGCAAGACCATGCGGCTGAGCGCCTCCTCTTTGCCCCACACGCGCAGCGCCTCCTCGGCAGACTTCGAGAAGCCGAAGTCGCGCAGGCCCAGGAAGTGCGGCTCCGAGCCCTGCACCCTTGAGGCTTCGAGCGTTTCGCGCGTGCGAATCGCGCCCAGCTCTTCGTAAAGCTCCGGGCCCACGGCGTTCTGCCCGCCCTCGCCGTAAGTGGAAAAGAGAGTCACGGTATGGACGCCGTGCTTGCGCCTCAGCACCGTCAGAGTCGCGCCGTCCTCGTCGTCCGGATGAGCCGCCACGCACATCACAGTCCACGGGCTAGTCAGATCGAGAAGAGCCTGGTAGAGAGCAACGTCCTGCGGCTCGTCGGCGATGCTCGTTGCCTGCTGCCCCTGCCCGTATGCCGGGCGCGCGGTCGTGACTAACAGAGCGCCGAGGCAGAAAGGGAGAAGCGCGCGCGCGATGCGCGTGACCGGGCCGTGCTTAAAGAGATTAATGTCCACTCACTCAAACTCCACGCAAAGATCGAACAGTTTGCTCGGCAGGCGCACGTCCACGCGCTTGTCCGAAACGTCTACGCTGACCACTCGATGACAGACGAGCAGAAGGATACGCTTGCAGCCTTCAAGCTCTTCGCCCTTGTTGAACTCTATGCGGAATGCTCCGGGTCTGAGGCTGTAGCGGCCGCTCATGCGCTCAGGGATACGCATGACCAATCCTTCTCGGCCGAGGTCGAAGAGGGCGCGCTCGCCCGCGCTCAGCGCGAACGTGCCCCCGCTCTCGCCCGTGGCCGCGAACTCCATCCGGCCGCGCTTCTCCACCTTCGCAAGCTCCTGCGCGGAAGCGCCCGGCGCAAAGACGCGCGCGAATTCGACGACCGGAATAGAGAAGCGCGCTCGCTTGTGCCCTTCATGCACTCTGGCGATCAGCTCCCGCGCCACGCCGCGCATTTCCGGCCACTTGAGACAATTGAAAATCGCCATACAGAGTTTCTTGACCCGCAAGCTTTGGGAGCCCGGCGCGCTTAAATATACAATCTCGCCGGAAAAAGCTGTAGCCCGCTAAGGCCCCGCCGACGCCCGAGCCACACAGCGCGCCGCAAACTCTTTAATTGCGTGCCCGGCAGCCCGCGAACGTGTTATAGTCACCCGCTCGTTTTGCCAATCAATGCTCTTTAAGAGGTAGAAGGCTTATGAATCCCCACACTAAACGCAACGCGCTCCTGGCGCTCCTGGCCCTCATCGGACTGGTGCTGGCCTGTAGCGGCGGGGGCGATGAAACAGACAAGGCCAACAAGCTTGTCGCCGAGGCCAACACGGCCATCGAGGCGGGCAATAAGCTGACGGTCGAGACCGGACGCAAGAACGACAAGATTTTCGACGAGTTGAAACCCGACAGCTTCGCAGAGGATAAGGAGCGCCTACGCGCCACCATCAAGGAAGCCATAGACGGCTACTCGCAGAGCGCAGACAAGTTCCGCGAGGCGGCCAAGAAGTTCGACGAAGCCAGCAAGCTCAAGATCAACGACAAGTTCAAAGAATACCTGGTGCTCAAATCGCAGGAATTCAACAAGAACGCCGAGTTGATGGAAGCGGCCCGCGCCATGCCCCAGGCCGTACAGGACAGCGAGGACGGCGAAACCCTCTCCCGCAAGATCAAAGAGAACAAGGAACGCTACGACAAGCTGGAAAAAGAGGCCAAGGAACTCTCCGACAAGGCCGAGAAGGTGCGCGCCGAAAACAAGGACAAGTTCCAGGGCGACAACACCAGCAAGTAACGCCGCCTCCGCAAGAACGAGCAGAAATCATTAGCTCCGCAGGAGCGACATGTCAGAAATGTCCGAACATGTCTCTCCTGCGGAGCTTGCTGCTTCTCCCGATGAACGATGGAGGTTCCTCGCATGGCCTCTCGTCGTCTATCAGGAAAGGTTAAAGCGGAGAAGTATCAGCCCGTGGCCGGTGTTTTCTTAGAACTGCGCTTGCGCTCGCTCCGGCGTGTGCCTCCCGCCTGTTCGTACTCGCTGCTGTCGGAGCCGTAACGGGCTTCGGCCGCCGCGAGCATTCGTTTGCTCTTCTCGCGCAGATTGTTTTCGTCGCTGTCGATCTCGTTTTGCAGGTCGTCGAGAGCGGAAAGCATTCCGTTGTAGCGGTCTACCTTGGCGCTGAAATCGTTGATTTCCTGTTCATAGTCGCTAACTTGCAGGTTAGAGCCGAAATCCGGCGCTGGCGTGATGGACTTAAGACCGGACAGACGTATCCGTGCGACATTAAGCACCGTTGAGGTTCGCTTAGCTCTTGCCATAAATTGTTACCTCCAGGGTTGTGAGTAGTGAGTCCAGAAGCGCGAGGCATTGTCGCCCGCTAGTATATGACTTCCCGCCGGAAGATCAAGCAATTCTCGGCACAAATAGCATTTTTCGTGACAAAAGCTACTTTAGTCGCGTCCCAAGTTACTTGGGACGCGACTAAAGTTACTTCGGACGCGGGAAAAGTTACTTTAGTCGCAACTAAAGTTACTCAGGTCGCGACCGAAGCAGCATTCCTCGCGAGTAAAGTAACTTTAGTCGCAATAAAAGTAAGTCAGGACGCGACCGAAGTTACTTCGGTCACGGCCAAAATAGCTTAGGTCGCGTCTAAAGTTAGTTTTGTCGCAATAAAAGTAACTTAGGACACGACCAAAGTAGCTCAGATCGCGGCTAAAGTTACTTTACTCGCGTCCCAAGTTACTTTTATTGCGACCGAAGTAGCTTTGGTCACGAAAAATGTTACTTTTCTCACAATAAATGCTGCTGAGATCGGCTTTGCCTCAAAAGTCAGTTTTGCCCCAAAAGTACGCGGCTTGCCTCAAAAGTCTAGTGTTGGTTCAATAGCCCTTAATAATTCTTGATTACTTTTAAAGGCTCAGGGACGCCCTTCATTTTTATATAGCCTACTGAGTGATGGAATGGGTCGGTGACGGGAACAATCTCAATGCCTTCTATGCCGCGAGTTACTAGCTCGTCTGGGATTAGCTGTGCCGAGTATTTGTATGCGTCTGTGCGGGGATAAAGCGTAACATCAACTTGAAGTCGGTTGTAGGTGAAACTACTATTTTCTATAGTTTCTTTGAAAATGATCGTCATTGTTCTACGTTCATTTTCGCCATCACTACGCGTCCAAAGCACGGCATCAATGCCATGATCGTCAAACCGACTATCCCATGCTACATTTGTTTCTTCTTCCATAATATTTACTTCCTAGTTTAGTTCGGCTTGCGTCGAAGTCTGACAAATTAGCGGCGGGCATGTTTCGGCTTACTTGGCAAACGAGCGGGCAAGTCTATTTCATCGTCAACAATATCTTCCATCGTAATGCCTGCCACGCGAGCATATTGCAAGAGGATAAGCAGTGACGGCTCACCTATGCCTAACTCATATTCAGAAATCCTGTTTTGAGTCAATTCTGCTCCTAACCGTTTAATCATTCCGTTTTGAGAAAGACCTAAACTTTGCCGAATCTCGCGTAGTTTTTCGGCAAGCCGTTTCGGTTTCTGACGCGCCCTGATACCCATCAGGAGTTACCTCCTGAGAGTACAGACCGCAACTTGTCTTTAACCGAGATATCGGTTAAGATGCGCCCGCTCAAATTGTCCGCCGTGAGAATCCTTTTCTTCTCAACGGCGGCGCTCATCACTCAGCTTTTGAGGTTGAGGCTTGAGACGACGCATAGGCCGTTGCCAGTTTTCAAAGATTAGACCGGGCCAATCATATCTTATGCCCTCATAAAAGCCATAGAGAGAATCATTCGGGAGCGCCAAGAAGGGGTGGCACGCGCTCCCTTTCTGCACGCCCGCAGAGGCCAGACAGAGCGGGTTGTGCAGCAGCAGGGCCGCCGCGTTTGGGAGGCGTGGCGGCCCTGCTTTCAGGTAAAGCTCATGCGGGGCTTTCAAGGCGTTAAGTCTTGGCTGTGCGTTCGAGGCGGGCGGCGACGAACATGCTGAGGGCGATCATCAGGATCAGCAGGACGCCGTAGCTGGCGGCCGTCCCGAGGTTGAAGTCCCTGAGCTCGCCCGCGATGGCAATCGAGATGGGGCGGTTGCGCGGGACGAAGACGAGCACGCTGGCGACGTATTCGCCGAGCGCGATGACGAAGGTTGCATATTACTGTGCCGAGAGCAGGAAGACATCCCAGGCCCAGCGCCCGACCTGCCCTCCTTTTGCGTCTTTAACCTTCGCGCGATAGCGGAACTGGTTGCCGTACTCATCTGTTCTCTTCGATTCTTTATAATCGAGTTCCAGGCTGGCAATGCCCAGTTCCGGCAAGGCGTGAAGCTCCGATGGCTCAGAGCGGCCATTATGGTTTGTATCCTGCCACAGACGTAAGCTGCTGTAGACGGCGTCGCTGCTGTCTATCACGCCGTCACCATTTCCGACCTGCGCTGGCTTGTCATATTCAGCCAAAGCAAGAAAGCCGTTCGGTGTGTCTGAGGCTGGCTGTGGAGTGAAGTTGCCGAACAGTTCCGTGCCATTGTCAATCATATCGTTGCCATTGCGGTCAAGCGAGAGCCACGCATCATCTGAGCCTGC
>DASVQF010000013.1:0-182255 GCA_036389315.1 Pyrinomonadaceae bacterium | reverse complement strand
AAAGAGCGCCGAACTCATAAGAGTGCTCATTCTAACATAAGGCAAAAGGTAGAAGTGAAGGATGAAGAGCATGCTCTTCATCCTTCACTTCTACCTTTTGCCTTATGTTAGAATGAGCACTCTTATGAGTTCGGCGCTCTTTTTGACAAGTCTGGCTGCGGGCGCTCTGTTTGTCGCGGCGGTCTGGATAGCTCTGCTCTCAAGGCATCAGAAGGCTTCGACCCGAGGGCTCAAGCTGGTGGAGGCGGTGGCCGTCGTCTTGACGACTCTTGAGCCGGAAGGCTCTGTGCTCGTCGGGGGAGAGTTGTGGCGCGCTCGCTCGCGTGCGGCGGAGGCCGTCGAGCGCGGAGAGCGCGTGCGTGTCGTCGGAGCGGGCGGGCACCTGCTGGAAGTCGAGCCGCTCTCGCTCGGCTCACACGAGTAAGACGCGAGCGTGGGCCAATCGGCACGGGTTAACGAGGATGTCACCCGAGACGGACAAATACGAAGATCACACTGGGCACGAGGCACCTCATTCGGCCTTTGAAGAGTTCAGCCGCGATGAGCGTCGCCCGGCCGTCATCCTTCTGAGCGCCCTCATCCTGGCCGCCGCCTTCTTCGCCCTGGGCATCATGTTCGGTCGCTGGACGGCCGAGCCGCCTGCGCCCCGGGCGAGCACTACGCCATCAACTGCTCCGGCACAGACGCCGCCCGCGCCCCCTGCCACCACCGCCGCGCCCCAGCAAAGTGCCGCGACCGCGCAGCAGCCCGCAGCAGAGACGCGCTCGGGCGACGATAAGAAGCGGCGCTACGCTCTTCTCGTAGCCGACCTCAAGACGAAAGAGGCGGCCGACTCTCTGGTCAAATCTCTTGAGCGCGCGGGCTACAAGAACGTACGCATAGAGGCGCGTCCCGGCGCCTCCGGCTCCACCATCTCCGTCCTCATAGGCCGCTTCACGCGCGACGAAGCTGAGGCAGAGGCCGCGCGCCTCAAAGAGCAGGGCGGCCCACGGATGAAGAACGTGCGCGTCGTCGAAGAGACTGCCGGCTAGAGCACCCTTGCCGGCCCGTGGAGCGAGAGAGAATTAGCCTTGCCTGCTGCCCTATGGGAAGCGCCCGCCGGGCCTGCTTTAATATCTAATCCGGACACCTTTCCAGAAATTATTTTCCGTGGCACGCTTCGTGCTTTCCTTATCGTCGGCAAGCACGAAGCAGTAACCGTGACCCCGCCGCCATCACTTCTCTGAGCGCCGCCTGCCGCTGCGCCAGCCGCCCGCCGAGCGATCCTACAGTTGATCCCCCCGAAATGCGAACCCGGTCAGAAATGGCCGGGTTCTCCCGCATTTATAGGCCGAAATCAAGGGCATCAGTGATCCACGCCGCTCGTCGCGCGCCGCTTCAAGCCGCTGCGCCTGCCCTCTGCAAGCTCAAACGAAATATGTCAGGCGACGAAATTTGTCACTCAAGCAGTGACTTTTTTTGTCTTTCGCCGCTCTTCGGCTAGACGATTTCGGTCATCGCGCGAGGGGCGTTTGCGTCAAAGCGTGCGAGGCTTTTCGCCGCGCTCCGGTGCCGCAAAGCTCACAGCCCGGCCGAGTGCCCCTTGGGGCATTAGTCCTGTTGCCATGACGGCCCGAGACCTTCTTTGTTAAACTCGCTCGGTATGAGCGAGACGGTTTACCGGGACGTGCCGACCGAGGCGCGCCGAGCGGCGTCGGCCTTCCGGCGCGAGAGGGCGCGCGCGATGCTGCCGACCCTGGCCGAGGCCCTTCTGGCGACGCTCTCTGCCCTGCTGCTCATAGCCTCTTTCCCAGACTTCAATCTCTGGCCGCTCGCCTGGATCGCGCTCGTGCCCCTGCTCCTGGCCGTAGCGCGCCGTCCACGGAGCGGGCCCGCTTTCGTCATGGGGCTGATGACGGGCGCGCCCTTCTTCCTGGGCTCATGCTACTGGCTGACCTACGCCATGGTGCGTTACGGCGGGATACCTGCGCCCGCTGCCTATCTGCTGCTCGTGCCGGGCGCGCTGGTGCTCGGGCTGTTCCCTGCCATGTTCGCGCTGGTCGTCTCGCGTGCGGTCGCGCGCGTGGGCCCACGCGCGCTGCTCTTTGCGCCGCCGGTGTGGGCGGCTCTGGAATGGGCGCGCCTCGGTGTGACGGGCCAACTCTGGAACGCCATCGGATACTCGCAAGCCTTTCACCCGTCGCTCATACAGTCGGCGCGCTGGGGCGGCGTCTACGCCGTGGGCTTTCTCATCCTCACGCTCAACGCCGCTCTGGCTTACGCAATCATGGAGAGAACGGCGCGCGCCCTCGCCATGGCTTTGGCCGCGCTCTTTGTAGTCTCCGCGCTCCTGCTGCTCTCGCTTTATGGAAGCGGCGCTCCTGCGCCTCAGTCCGCAGAGGTTGGCCCAAAGACTGTGGTCGTGGCCTTGCAGCCCAATGTGCCGATGGAGCCCGTGGAATCTACTGCGGAGATGGAGGCGCTCGTCGCGCGCCATCTACAGATGAGCGAGCGGGCGCTCACAGCCTGGAGCGAAGGCGCAATCGAGGATGACGGCAATACTGTTGTGAACGATGCGGGGCGGCGGCAGATGCTCGCCGAGTCGCGCCGCGCAATGCCGCGCGTAGTCGTCTGGCCTGAATCTCCGATGAACTTCACCTACGCCAAGGACACGGAGTTCCGCGAGCTGGTCAGAGGATTCACGACGCGCAACCGGACGGCGCTGCTCTTCAACTCGCTTGAGCCAGCGCCGGGCAACGGGGCCTATAATTCGGCGGTGCTGGTGAATGAAGAGGGCCGCGCCGTCGCGCAGTATGATAAGATTCGCCTGTTGCCGTTTGGCGAGTACGTGCCTTTGCCGCGATGGCTGCCCGGAGTCAGCCTGGTTCCCGTCATGGTCGGAGATTTCACGCCGGGCGCACAGTACCCTCTGATGCCGCTCGGCACGGCGCGCGCCGGAGTCTTTATCTGTTTCGAGTCGGCGTTCCCCGGTATAGCGCGCCGGTTCGGTGAAGAGGGAGCGGACGTGCTCATCAATATCTCGAACGACGGCTATCTGGGCCCAACGCCCGTGATGAGGCAGCACTTGGCCAACACGGTCTTTCGCGCGGTGGAGAACGCTCGGCCCGTCCTGCGCGTCACGAACACAGGCATTAGCGCCCGCATCACTGCGCGCGGCGAAGTCCTTGACGAAACGAGAGGCTTCGAGACGGCGGCGCGCGTTTGGACTGTGGGCCCAAGTGGTAACGATAAGACTTTCTATACTAAGCACGGCGACCTCTTTGCCGGATTGTGCGCCGCCGCGAGTCTGTTAATATTTGCCGCAACGCTGCGGCCGGGACAAGGTGGACGCAGGCGCGCGCGACCGACTCGGAGCGTCAACTTTTACCAGAGGAAGAGCCAGAGATGATCGGAACAGTATCCATAGAAGAGTTACGCACGACATACGAGGACTTGCGCAAGCGCGTCGAACAGCTCGGGAGGTTTCTTTGATGTCGCCCCGAAGCGCGCCGAAGTTGAGCGCATCGAAGCGCAGGCGAGCGCGCCCGATTTCTGGCAGGATCAGGAAGCGGCCCAAAAGCTGATGGAGCGCCGCAGCCGCCTTGAGCGCACCCTCGCCCGGCAGGAGCAGTTTGAATCGCAGATCGCAGACGCCTCTGTGCTCTTCGAGTTTGCGGAAGAGGATGACGAGGCTTCGCTGAAGGAGCTGCGCTCTTTGATAGAGAGGCTCGAACGCGAGGTGAGCGATGCCGAGACCGAGACGCTTCTCTCGGGCGAGAACGATGCTTTGAACGCCATCTGCACGATTCGTCCCGGCGCGGGCGGCACGGACGCGCAGGATTGGGCCGAGATGCTGCTGCGCATGTACCTGAAGTGGGCCGAGCGTCACGGCTTCAAGACGGAGATTCTGGATTATCAGCCGGGGCAGGAAGCCGGTATCAAAGGCGTGACCTTTACGGTCGAAGGCGAATATGCTTACGGGCTGCTCTCGGCCGAAGCGGGCGTGCATCGCCTGGTTCGCATCTCTCCCTTCAACCAGGGCGCGAGCCGCGAGACCTCCTTCGCCTCCTTCTTCGTCTACCCGCAGATTGACGAGAACATAGAGGTCGAGATCAACGACAAGGACTTGAGAGTTGACACTTATCGCTCGACGGGCGCGGGCGGGCAGCACATCAACACGACGGACTCGGCCGTGCGTATCACGCACATCCCGACAGGGATAGTCGTGCAGTGCCAGAACCAGCGCTCGCAGCATCAGAACCGCGCCGTCGCGATGCAGGTCTTACGCTCGCGCCTCTACGAGCTTGAGCTGGAAAAGCGGCGGGCCGAGACGGCAGAGCTGGAAGCCAACAAGCAGGAGATCTCTTTCGGGTCGCAGATCAGAAACTACGTGCTCGCGCCTTATCGTCTGGTCAAAGACGCGCGCACGAAACTTGAGCGCGGCGACGTGGACGCCGTGCTGGCGGGCGACATAGACGACTTCATCAAGGCTTACCTGCTCATGCGACGGGCCGCCTGATTGACAGCTTGACGCTATGTGGAAATGCTCTAAGTGCGGTGCGGAGATCGAAGGCGAGTTCAGATTTTGCTGGAGCTGCGGAGCGTCCAGGGAGCTGCCGACGAGACAAAACAGAGGGAGAGAGGCCGGAGGGAATATGGCAACTACGCAAACGGAAGCGCGCGCGAAAGCCGGAGCGGCGACGGGCGCAGCAGCAGCAGGAGCGCCGAAGAACACTCGACGCAACGAGATCATAGCCATCGCGCTCTGCGCCCTGGGCGTGCTCCTGGCTCTTTGCCTGCTCTCGTATAAGCCGGATGACCCGTCGTGGAACTCTGCCGGGCAAGCGCAGACGCGCAATCTGATCGGCGCGGTCGGGGCGAACGTCGCGGCCGCGCTCTTCCAGGGCGTCGGCATGGCCGCGCCGCTGCTTCCGCTCCTTCTGTTCGCCGCCGCTTGGCGGCGCTTTCGTACGCGCCGCATTCACGCGCCGCTTTCGCGCATCACAGGACTCTTGACGCTGCTGCTGGCTTCTGCGGCCCTGTGCGCGCTCTTCATCGCGCGCCCCCTGTTTGACGCGAGCGTTCCGCCCGGAGGTCTCGCGGGCTCGCTCATCATGCAGGCTTTGGTGAGCTGGCTCAATCCGGTCGGCGCTGGTGTTCTGCTCTTCACGATGGCCGCCGTGGGCTTGCTGCTCGCCACCAACTTCTCCTTCACGCGCGCTTACGAGCGGCTCGTCGCGCTTCTCAAGGGCGAGCGATTCTCTCTCTTCCACAATATTCCGGAACGCATCAGGGCTTGGCGCGCGCGTCGTCGCGCAGAGGCTTTGGAGCGCGCCGAGATCAGGCGCGCCGCTCGGCAAGAGCGTGACGAGCTGCGCCGCATAGAGACGGAGAGCGCAAAGACCGGCGCAGAGCGGGTCGCAGAATTCATGCGCGAGACGGCCCCGCCGCAAACGGGCGAGCGCGGAAGCGAGCCTTCCGCTGCTTCCGTGGCGATCAAGCGTTCGGCCGCCGCCACGCAACCGGCCGACACTCGGCCGATAGAGGCGGCCGCACAGGCTTTAACAGGCGAGATGGAAGTGGCCGCTTCGGCGGCAGGGGTCGGGGCCCAGGCTGCCGCACCCGCTCTACCCGCTTCATCTATTGTGCAGCAGCGCACGACGACCACAGCTTTGCAGGAGCCTCTGACGCCGGGCCGTCAGGCGCGCGCAGCCGCAGCCGCAGCCGTCTCTGCGCGCAGGGCCGCGACCGCGCCCGTCGATGAAGCGGCCGAAGTCAAAGAGATGGTCAAGACGGCTTCGGTCGTGCGCTCCGAGGTTGATTCTCCGCATGCCAGCGAATGGCTGCCCGCTGCGCCTGATCGCGCGCCCGCGCGCCGCGCGCAGCAGCAGCAGGCGCTCGCGCCACCCATCACAGACTACAAGATGCCTGAGGCTGAATTCCTCAATGCGCCGCCGCCGCACCTTGAGTATGCCGACGAAGAATACTATGCCATTGCCACGCGACTGGCCGAGAAGTGCAAGGAGTTCAACGTCACAGGCAAGATCGAACACATCTGCCCCGGCCCCGTCGTCACGACCTACGAATTCAAGCCCGACCCCGGCGTGAAATATTCGCGCGTCACGGGACTGGTGGACGATCTTTGCCTGGCGCTCAAGGCCGAGTCCATACGCATTGACCGTATGCCCGGCAAAGCGCACGTCGGAATAGAAGTGCCGAGCCCGCAGCGCGAAACCATTCACCTGCGCGAAGTGATCGAGTCGCGCCAGTTTCGTGAATCGGCCTCGAAGCTCACCATCGCTTTGGGGAAGACCATTGACGGCCTCAACTACGTCGCCGACTTGGCGAAGATGCCGCACCTGTTGATCGCGGGCGCGACGGGGGCGGGCAAGTCCGTCGGCGTCAACTCGCTCATCGTCTCCATTCTTTATAAGGCGCGGCCCGACGAAGTGAAGTTCATTCTCGTTGACCCGAAGCGTTTGGAGCTTGGCCTCTACGACGGCATCCCGCACCTGGCGACGCCGATCATCACAGACCCTAAGCGCGCGGCCATCTCTTTGAAGTGGGCCGTGTCTGAGATGGAGCGGCGTTACAAGGAGCTGGCCGGGTGGGGCGTGCGTAACATAGACGGCTTCAATACGGAGGTGATGCGCCGCAACCTGGTCAAGGATTATGACGAGAGCGGCGAGCCGCACAAGCCCCTGCCCTACATCGTCATCATCATAGACGAGCTGGCAGACCTGATGATGGTCTCGGGCCACGAGGTCGAAGAATCTATCACGCGGCTGGCCCAGATGGCGCGCGCCGTCGGCATTCACCTCGTCCTCGCCACACAGCGCCCCTCCGTGGATGTCATCACGGGACTCATCAAAGCCAACTTCCCCTCGCGCATCTCCTTCCGCGTCTCCTCGAAGGTTGACTCGCGCACGATCATAGACGCCAACGGCGCTGAGCAACTCCTGGGTCGCGGCGACATGCTCTTTCTGCCGCCGGGCACGTCTCGCCTGGTGCGCGTGCACGGCGCTTACGTTGACGAAGCCGAGATCGGGCGCATCGTCTCGCACACCAAAGCGCAGGGCGAGCCCGTTTACGACGAGACCATTACGCAGTCGGCAGATGAAGCCAACGGCATGGACGGCGCGAGCGGCGAGCGCGACGAGCTGTTCGAGGACGCACTGCGCATCTGTGTCGAGATGAAACGCGCTTCGACCTCAGTCCTACAGCGCCGCCTGCGCATAGGCTACGGACGGGCCGCCGCCATTCTGGACATGATGGAGCGCGAAGGCTTCATCGGCCAGGCCGACGGCGCGCGCCCGCGCCCAGTCCTCAGCCGCGCCTATGAGCTTGTAGCCGACTGGGACGAGCCGGTCGAAGAGCCGTAAGAAGGCGCGGAATCCAGGTCGAAACGGCCGGGGCTTCAGAGAAGAGTCCGGTTTCCAGCCTTCTTCTAAGCCCGCCATAGTTTCGACAATTTTCCACAGGAATCTGTGGAAAAGCCTGTGGAAAAGGGGCGTTTCCGTGTTACAAGTTCCTGAATTTTTTAGACTTCTAGCATTTTGCACACGTTCGTAGCATAAATGTTAGCCTCATCATCTGATGCCGCGCACCAGGCCGAGACGAGAAACATCTTCGAGGCCGTAAACCTGCGGCCGGCCTTGCTTCTGCTCCTGCTCCTGGCGGTCACGCCGCTCTTCTGTGCGTGCGTCAAATTGCCACGTCACACGTCGCTCATCTCTGAACGAACGACTCTTGAGACTTCGCGGCAGCAGGTGAGCGGAGCCGCAGCAGCAGCAGTGCTCGTCAACATCAACACGGCGTCGCCGGAGGAGTTGGAAAGGCTGCCCGGCGTAGGCAAGGCCCTGGCCGCACGCATCGTCTCGTATCGCCGCGAGCAGGGCCGCTTTCGGCGCGTTGAGCATCTGCTCATAGTGCCCGGCATCAGCGAACGCCGCTTCCGCGCCATGCGCGCGCAAATCACAGTGGAGTAGCCCGCAAAGCCTTGTGACCAGTCAGACAGAGCTGAAGCGCGACGCGATGGAAATTTTTCGGGCCGGGCTCAAGGGCGCGGACGCTCGCGCCGCCGTGCTTAGGGCCGTCAAGTTGGACGGCTCTCGCCTGCATCTAGCCGAAAACTCTTTCGACCTTTCTGCAAGCGGCGCTGCCGTCTACGTGATTGCCCTGGGCAAGGCCGCGTTTTCGATGGCCACGGCGCTTGAAGACCTTCTTGGCCCAAGGGTCAAGGCGGGACTCGCCGTTGGCCCACGCTCCGAACGCTCTCAATCTTTCACACGCACGCGCTGGCGCTTGATGGAAGGCGGCCATCCTCTGCCCGACGAGGAGAGTATGCGTGCGGCGCAAACAGCCTTCGAGCTGCTGGAACGCGCGGAGGCCGAGCGCGCGCCCGTAGTCTTTCTCATCTCCGGCGGCGGCTCAGCCATGATCGAGTGGCCGCGCGATGAACGGATTACGCTTCAGGAGCTACGCGAGGCCAATCGCGTGCTCGTCTCATGCGGAGCGGCGATAGCCGAGATCAATGCTGTGCGGCGCGCCTTCTCTGCGATCAAAGGAGGCGGCCTCTCTGCGCGCGCCCCTCATGCCCCGCAAGTGACGCTCATCATCTCAGACACGGGCGAGGGCCGAGAGGCTGATGTCGCTTCCGGGCCAACGATTGATCCGTACGCCGAAGCGTTCGATGCTCGAAAGGTTGTCGCACGCTACCGCCTGGCCGGCCGCCTGCCCCAATCCATCCTGCGAGTCATTGACCGGGCGGACGAGCAGAAAGCCTCCGTCCCGGGCGAAGCTGTGCGCGCGCATTACGTGCTGCTCGACAACCGCAGCGCGATGGAAGCGGCGGCCCGTGAAGCACGCGCGCGCGGCTACGCGGTGGAGATTGCCGGCGATCTAGTAGAGCAGCCCGTGGCCGCAGGTTGTCGCGAGATGATTGAAAGGCTTCTGGCCCTGCACGGCTCTGCAAGCACGGGCGGGAGCGCAGCCGTGTGCCTGATCTCGGGCGGCGAATTCGCATGCCCTGTTCGTGGCAAAGGCATCGGCGGACGTAACGCCGAGACGGCCCTGCGCTGCGCGATTGAGATGGACGAGCGTGATGGTGAAGGAAGCCGCGCGCGCGAGCTTTTGCCTGCGGAGGCGGTCGCGCTCAGCGCCGGGACGGACGGCATTGACGGCAATAGCCCGGCGGCGGGCGCGCTCGCCGCATCGAATACGATTGAACGCGCACGCGCTCTCGGTCTCGACGCGCAGCGTTTCCTCCAGGCGAGCGATGCTTATTCCTTCTTCGATGCCCTGGGTGATACGATCATGACGGGGCCGACCGGAACCAACGTTCGCGACTTGCGCGTCTTGCTGGCGCGATCAGGCGCGAGCCCTTTTGATTCTCCCCGCACAATTTGACTCGCGGCCTCTCGGAGGGATATAAACCGTCGCAAGTGGGTAGGGCCTGCGGCTCATGGCCCAAGCTATCAGAAGAGAGCGAGCGCGCTGCCGAAGGAGCATTGCAATTCATGTCTACAACCGTCACGTCTTCAAAACATCTTCCGTTGACAGTCGAGCAGGACGAGACTCTCCCTCAATCCTTCCGCGCGCTGCGCAGTAAGCTGGAAGCCTTGCGCGATGTGCCGTCTCTGGAAGAGATCAACTCCTGGCTGCGAGAAGTGTCGGTCGAGCCGGAAGACCTGCGTCCCTACATGGGCTTCAAGGCGGGAACCTATGCGCGCCACCGCGTCTTTCGTAACGACTATGCCGAGCTGCTGGTGCTCTGCTGGCGGCCCGGCCAGCGCACGCCCATACACGACCACAACGGCTCGCACGGCGCGGTGCGCGTCTGCGAGGGCGTGATGTGGGAGACCATGTTCGCTTTGAACGAGGCGAAGGAGCTTTACTATCAGACGGCGCGCGAATGGCGAGGCGGAGGCGTGACGGGCGCGGCCGTCCCCGAAATACACCAGCTCGGCAACCCTGAAGTCAGCGGCCGCAACCTCGTCACGCTGCACCTGTATGCGCCGCCGCTCGGCGTCCTCAACACCTACAAGGTCGGAAGCTCAGAGGTGGGCCAATACACGCCCGACCAGTTCATGGACGGCGCGGGGATTTAAGAGCGCGGCAGCAGAGCGCCGCTAAGGCTTCGGGCGTTTGAAGAAGAGGCCCGTCGGGCTGTAGCCGCCAAAGCCCGTGTTGTCCTGTGGGCCCACCAACTCCCAGCCGTCATTGCCAAGCTTACGCAGAGTCGAGAATAAAGGATTGGCCGTCGGTTCCAGATTAAATTGTTCGGGGCGCGTGCCGTAGTCTCGCGAATAGACTATGGTGACCCGATACCTTCTGTTCACGCCTTCGTCCGAGAGATAGTCAATCCCTGTGATCGCACAATATTCCCACTCGCTCACCTGCGCGCGCTGGGATGGCGGCTCGTTCGTTGCCGATTTTGTCGTCGCAAGCGTCAGGCTCCCCAGCCCCCAGGCCAGAAGGCCGAAGAGCGCCACGGCACTCAACACTAAAATGGAAACTTTCCTGTTCATCAGATAAGGCTCCGGTCTAGCAAGTCTAACAACACGCCAGCAATGACGCACAGACCGGCTGAAAGTTCCAATACTTTCATCGAGCCTTATTTATGAAGAGGAGCAGTGAGGCACAACCTCACTAGCTGCCACCGGCCGCGCGATCACTTGTTGGTGTAGTGGGCGCGTCGCCTGCGCGTCGTCTCGGCTCCGGGTCTGTCGCGCGGCGGCGGGGCGTGGTGTCAGTCGAGCGACGATTATCTTCGCGCATCTGCGCTGTGAGGCTGCGGATGTCGTACTTGTCCAGCAGGTGACGAAGCGAGCGCACGGAGAGATGCAGCAGCTCGGCGGCGCGCGATTGGCTGTAACCCGTGCGTTGCAGGGCTTCGAGGACGTAGCTCTTTTCCAGGTGTTCGAGATGGGCCACCAGGTTGAGGCCCGACTCCGGCAGCTCGTAGGGGTCTTGGTCGTGGCGGCGCGCAAACTCCGGATTGTAGCTGGTGATCTGTTCGGGCAAGCGTTCGGGCTGGATGGAGGTCGAGCGCTCTAAGGCCACGGCGCGCTCGATGGTGTGTTCCAGCTCGCGCACGTTGCCGGGCCAGGAATAGGCTTCGAGCAATCGGAGCGCCTTCTCGCTGATGGTCAGCGTGCGGCCCGTTTGCTGACAATATTTCTTGACGAAGTGCTCGGCCAGCTCCGTAATGTCTTCGCTACGCTCCCTGAGCGGCGGCAGCTCAATCGGAATCACCGAGACGCGATAGAAGAGGTCTTCGCGAAAGCTTCCGTCCTTGACCATCGCGGAGAGGTCGCGGTTGGTGGCCGCGATGACGCGCGTGTCTATCTCAAGCTCGTCGTGCGCGCCGACGGGGCGCACCTTGCGCTCTTGCAGGACTCTGAGGAGCTTGACCTGCATCGCCGCAGACATCTCGCCTATCTCGTCCAGAAAGATCGTGCCGCGATTGGCCGCCTCGAAGAGCCCCTTGCGATTGGTCGTCGCGCCCGTGAAGGAGCCTTTGACGTAGCCGAACAGCTCCGACTCAAGGAGCGTCTCGGTGAAGGCTCCGCAGTTGATCGAAACGAAGGGCCGCTCGGCGCGGGGGCTGAGGTCATGTATGGCGCGCGCCACAAGCTCCTTGCCCGTCCCCGATTCGCCCGTCACCAGTACTGTTGACTGCACTTCGGCGACAGTCTCGATCATCTGGTAAACGGCCTGCATCCTTTCCGAGTGGCCGATGATGTTGCCGAGGTTGCCGCGCTGGCGCTGCTCTTTGATGAGCGTCTTGATCTCTTCTTTGAGCGCCAGCTTCTCCAACCCTTTGGCGACGATCAGCTTCAGCTCCTCTATGTCGAACGGCTTCTGAATAAAGTCGTCCGCGCCGAGCTTGAAAGCCTCGCGGGCCGTCTCGACCGTCGCAAAGGCCGTCATCATCACGACCACCACGTCCGGCAAAAGCTCTCGCGCAGCCGTCAACAGCTCTATGCCGCCCATGTCCGGCATCTTCACGTCGGAGATAATCAGGTCAACGGTCGCGCCGCCGCTGCTGCGCAGGTACTCTAAAGCGAGACGCCCGTTCTCGGCCGCGTGAACCTGGTGGCCCTCGCGCGAGAAGACGAGCGACAAAAGCTGTCGCATGCTCTGTTCGTCGTCAACAATGAGAAGATTTGCCATAACAGTTTGAGATGTTAGATGTCAGCTTCTAGCCCCTCGGCTCTGACCTCTTGCCTCCGGGCAGCTCAATCGTAATGGTCGTGCCCTGCCCTTCACGGCTCCGGACATTGATTGTACCACCGTGCTCGCGAATGATCTGGTAAACAATCGAGAGGCCGAGGCCCGTCCCGCCCGTCGTCGAAGAGAAAGGCTCGAAGAGATGCTCGACCTGTTCGGGCGTCATCCCACGGCCCGTGTCCTTGAAGACGATTGATAAGCGCCCGTTGGCCTGGCGCTTCAATTCGACGCTGAGCGTCCCGCCCTGCGGCATCGCCTGCAAAGCGTTGCGCGAGAGGTTCCAAAAGACCTGCTTCAATTGCGCCGCGTCGGCCAGCGCCATCATTGGCTCTTCGGGGAGGTCTGCTTCCAGGTGGTGATCCTCGCGCAGCTCGTCGCTATGGCGCAAGAGCGTGAAGGTCTCGCGCAGGAGGTCGCGCACGTCCTCGGCTACGAGCGCAGAGGCGCGCGGGCGCGCGTACGTCAGATAGTCCGTGATGATGCGATTGAGGCGGTCGGATTCGCGCAGGATGATCTCCATCAGCTCGGCCTGGGCGGAGTTGCCGTCCACCTCCGAGCGTAAGACCTGTATCGAGCCGCGCATCGCAGCCAATGGGTTTCTGATCTCGTGCGCGATGGAGGCGGCCACGCGCCCGACTGCCGCGAGCCTGTCCTGACGGCGCGAAATCTCTTCCAGGGCGCGCACCTCCGTCAAATCCTGGAAGGTGATAACGAGCCCGGTGGTCTCGCCCGATTCGGCGAAGAGCGGGAAGATGCTGAAGCCCAAGCGCACGCGCAAGCCTTCGGGAGTGAGGCACGACGCCTCGAAACGCGGGCTCGTCTCTCCGGCCTCGGCCGCCTGAAGAGAGTCCGAGATGTGCTCGGCCAGGTCTCCGAAAAAGATCGAAGCCTCCTGCCCGCGCACGTCTGCGGCCTTGTAGCCCGTGATCTCTTCGGCCGCCGCGTTGAAGGTAAAGATTCTGCCTTCGAGGTCTGTCGTGACGACGCCGGAGCGAATGGACTCGACTATGCGCTCGTGCAGCGCGCGAAGGGAAGCCAGCGATTGAGTCGCCGCGATCAATCGCACGTCCGAGCGTGACTGCCGCTCGGTGAGGCGCGCCGAGAGCAGCCCGACCACCAGGAAGGCCACGTCGTTAATGCCTATGGTCTCGACCGCCTTCGACATGGGAGCCGTGACGGCCTCCTGTGTAAAGTGCGGAAGCGCGCCCGTGACGGCGGCCATAGCGAGCCCTGTGAAGGCTACGACGCACCCGACGGAAGTGATGAGCGCGCCCCTCGGGCCCAGGAGGATGCTGGCGATGGCTATGATAATCACGTAGAGCGCGATGTAAGGCGAGTAGACATCGCCCGTCACCCAGACGAGCCACGTCCCCAACAGCACGTCCGCGAACAACTGCCCAGCGCCTTGCCAGGCCAAGCGGCCCAGGAAGCGCAGCGCCAGCACGTAGAGGAACGTCAGCACTACGACGCACAGAAAGATCGGCAGCGCGCCGCGCAGAGTGTTGCCGCTCGAAGCGTCGCCGAAGCCCTCGCGCGTCCACAGCGCGCTCAGCAGCAACAGCAGGACGGCCGCCAGCATCCGCCCCGCAATCAGCCACCTGAGCCTTTGAACGAAGCCGTCGCGCTCCATGACATTCTTCTCATCACCCGCCATCGCCCTCAAGCCTACCATAAAACCGGCTCAAGCCAATTAGTTGGGCGGCGGAACAAAGCCTTGAACCCCCGGATTGAGGCCGGAACAAAAGCTTGACCTTTTCGCGCCCCGGTGATACTTTACCGACCGTTCGGTAGCCGTTATCGCTCGGCCCGTAAAAAAATTCCGGTCACATCCTTTAAGTTCAATCGCTCCGTAAGCCCAGGTGCAATCAGTCTTCTGGCTGCCTCTCAGACAGTCATGACTTGCTTCAATCAAGGAGATATTTCCATGAGAAGCCTGACCCATCTTTCTTTGTCCCTGCTCTTCCTCTTAGCCCTCGCCGTTCCCTCGGTCTTTCCGCAGGCGTCCAGCTCGACGGCAGAGCTGCGCGGCCAGGTCACGGACTCGGCCGGGGCGGCCGTGCCCGGCGCTTCAGTGACCATCACGGATACAAGCAAAGGCACGAGCCGCACGACGGCGACGGACGACAACGGAACCTACGTCTTTTTGAACCTGCTGCCGAGTTCTTATGAGTTGAAAGTCGAGGCCGCCAGCAAAGGCTTCGCGCCCTCTTCGACTCGGATAGAGCTGACGGTGGGCCAACAGGCCAATATTCCCGTGCAGCTCGGCGCGGGCAATGTCACCGCGACCGTCAACATAGTGGGCGGGCAAGAGGTGGTCGAGACAGACCGCACGCAACAGTCATCCGTGGTTGACGAGCGGCAGATCACCAACCTGCCGATCAGCCGCAGAAACTATCTGGACTACGCGCTTTTGACACCTGGCGTCTCGGACGCGGACAACATCTCGGACGCCTCGGATTTCCGCGTCGCGCAGACTCCGCAATCGGGCCTCTCGTTCGGAGGCAACAACGGGCGCGGCAACTTAGTGGCGGTGGACGGAGGCGAGACCAATACAGTTTCGGGCGGCGTGCAGACGACCGTCAACCAGGAGGCCGTGCAGGAGTTCCAGGTCTTGCGGAACAGCTACAACGCGGAGTTCGGCGGGGCTTCGGGCGGCATCGTCAACATCATCTCCAAGTCAGGGTCGAACCGTTGGAGCGGCAGCGCCTTCGGCCTCTTTCGTGATGAGAAGTTCGACGCGCGTAATGCTTTCGACTTCAACCCGAGCGGCGAGTCGCCCTTCAGCCGCCAGCAATACGGCGGCTCTCTCGGTGGGCCCATCCAGCGCGACAAGACCTTCTTCTTTACTTCCATCGAAAGGTTCAGCCAGGACGAGACGACTTTCGTCAACCTCCTGAACGACCCGAACATCTTCGGGCTCACAAGCTCGCAGCGCACGCTCTTTAACGCTCTGGCGGGCACTCCGTTCGCGGCGCTCGCCACCGGCCTGACAGCATCTTTGACCACGACGCAGGCGCGTTACCCGCGCACGGTCGCGCTCTTTACGAACGCGAGCGGGCAGTTCCCCTTCAACTCCTCGCAGACGACCTTTACGGCGCGCTTCGACCACAATTTCAGCGAGCGCGACAACGCTTACCTGCGCTTTAACCTGAACGACTCGGTGTTTGAGAATCAAGCTGCGGGCGCGCTGACGGCCGTCTCGCGTGGCCGCACGCTCGATAGCTTCAACGGCGGCGCGCTCTTCTCGGAAAACCATCAATTCAACACGAACACGGTCAACGAGCTGAAGCTTCAGTACAGTTATCTGAACTTCAAGGTGATACCGAACGACCCCGTCGGCCCGGAGCTTAACATAGAGGGATTCGGCTTCTTCGGGCGCGACATCTTTCTGCCGTCGCGCACCATTCAGCGACAGTACGACGTGCTCGATAACGTCTCCTACGTGCACGACAACCACACCTTCAAGTTCGGCGGCTCCTTCTTCGCCACGGACGTAGCGACCGCCAACGAGACCTTCTTCGGCGGGCGCTTCAACTTCGGCGCGGCCATCCCGCTCTCGAACATCATCGTCGCCGCAGCGGGCCAGCCGACCTTAACGGCCCTGACAGGATTCCTGACGGCCAATAACCCGACGCTTGTGCCCGCGCTGTCAACGCCGATCAGCGCCTTGCAGTCCTTCAACCTCAACCTGCCGATAGTCTACCAGCAGGGCTTTGGCACGTCCGAGGTCAGCTCGTGGACATACCGTTATGCGCTCTACGGGCAGGACACCTGGAAGGTGCGGCAGAACTTCACGCTCACCTACGGGCTGCGCTATTCGATCAGCGACGAGCCTTTCTACATGCCGCTCGACAAGGACGACTTTCAGCCGCGCGTGGGCTTCTCCTGGGATCCCTGGAGCGATGGGAAGACAGCCATTCGCGCGGGCGTAGGCATCTTCTCCGGCTACACGATCTATTCCGTGCCCAACGTGACCAAGACCTTGAGCGGCTTTCCCGGCGACCCCATTAACATAGTGCTCTCGACGGCCACTTCGGCCCCGCTCGGCGTGCCCGCTTCGACTACGATTTACGGGACGCTGCTGGCGCAGGGCATCATCGGCAATCGGACGATTACGGCGGCAGACCTGGCGCAGTTCGGCATCGTGCCGAGGCCGGGCGCGCCGCTCGAAGTTCGTTTCCGCACGGAGCCTAACTACGAGACGCCGACCACGTACCAGGCGAGCGCAGGCGTACAACGTGACCTCGGCAAAGGCTTCTCGCTTGAGTTGAGCTATCTCTTTACGCGCGGCTTGCACCTGACGCGCAACCGCGACATCAATCAGTTCAGGAAGTCAGGTTTCAATCCGACCTTCGGCATTCCCTGCTTCGTGCGCTTCCCCGCCACGGTCGCCACTTCGCCGACTTCATGTCTTGGCACGTCCTCGGATTTCACCAACCCGCTTCGCTTTCAGGACAACATCTACGAGTCGAGCGCCAGCTCTTTCTATAACGCGGGCACGATCTCCGTACAGCGTCGCTTTGCCAACAACTTCAGCTTGAACGTCCACTACACCTACTCCAAGTCCATAGACGAGGTGACGGACTTCAATAGCGACTGGTCTGCGCAAGACCCTCTGAACCTGCGCCTTGATCGCGCCGTGTCGGCCTTCGACCAGCGCCACCGCGCAGTCTTCAGCGGCGTCTTCGGAAGCCCCTGGAAGAACAGGATTTTAGCCGACTGGATTTTCGCTCCGATCTTCATAGCGGGGTCTGGGCGGCCTTTCAACCTGCTCTTGGGCTTCGATGCCAACAACGACGGGCGCTCGCAATCAGACCGTCCCTTCGCCGCCGGTCGCAACACGGGCCTGGGCGAGCCCTTCTACAGCTTCGACGCGCGGCTTGCGCGCCGCTTCCCCTTCCGCGAGACGATGTTCTTCGAGCTGACCTTCGAGGGCTTCAACCTCTTCAACCGGACGAACCTGACGGGCATCAACAACGTGGTCGGAAGCCTCCCGCTAGATCAGTTAAGGGCGCTCTCGTCCACACGCGCGCGCGGAAACCGTGCGGCAGCGCCGACGCAGCCCCTCGGCTTCACTTCGGCAGCCGCACCGCGCCAACTCCAATTCGGCATCCGTTTCAACTTCTAATTCAAACAGGGAAAGAAATGAGGAAGGATGAAAGACAAGCTGCTTGTCTTTCATCCTTTTCTTTTGTCACCAGCGAATGATGCCGCGCGCGCCTTCGCCTGAGGAGAGCGCGTCGAGCGCCTCGTTGACCTCATCCAAGCTGTAAGAGCGCGTGACCAGCTCGCGCAGCTTCAGCTTGCCTTCGCGGCAGAGCCCGGCCAGGCGCGGGATGTCTCGCAAGGGCTGGCCCGAGCCGTAGACGGAGCCGATCAATCGCTTCTCCTGCATGACGAAAGGAAAGAGTGGAAAGGAGGCGCGCGCGTCCGTGCGCGCCAGGCCAGTGAGGACGACCGTGCCGCCTTTGCGCGCCAGCAGAAGCGCCTGCTTTAAAGTCTCAGGCAATCCCACTGTGTCAAAGACATAATCCGCGCCGCGCCCACCCGCGAGTTCTCGCACCTCGTCCGCAGCAGCGGGCGCAGAGGCTTCGACCGTGTCGGTCGCGCCAAACTCTCTTGCGAGCTTGAGCGGAGCGGCTCGCGTATCCAGGGCTATGATCTTTTCGCACCCGGCGAGCCGCGCGCCCTGCAAGACGTTTAAGCCCACGCCGCCCGCGCCGATGACCGCTACGCGCGCGCCCGCTTCCACGCGCGCGGCATTCAAGACCGCCCCGACGCCTGTAATCACAGCGCACCCGAGCGTCGCCAGCGCCTCGAACTCCAAGTCGGAAGGAACGGCAGTCGCGCCTTCTTCCGCGACGACGGCGAAGTCTGCGAAGCAGGCGGTGCTGTTGAAATGTGCTAGGGGCTGGCCGCGCGCTCTGAGGCGCGTGTCGCCCGCCGGCAAGCGGTTGCGATAGGTCGTGCGCTCCAAGCGGTCGCACAGCACAGGACGGCCTTCAAGACAGGGAGGGCACGAGCCACAAGGAGGAGCCCAGCAGAAGACTACGTGATCGCCCGGTCGCAGACGCTCGACGCCCGCGCCAACTTCGCGCACGATACCAGCGCCTTCATGGCCCAGGACGAGCGGAGTGCGCGCGGGCCAATCCCCACGCGCCGGGTGCAGGTCGCTATGGCACACACCGGCCGCCTTGACTTCGACCAGGACTTCACCGGCGCGCGGCGCTTCCAGCTCGGCCTCTTCAACCGAGAGCGGCGTGCCCTGCTCCCACAGAACGGCGGCCTTGATCTTCATATCAGGTCTCTAACGTCAGAACAGATTCAAACAGGATGGTCAGGATTGTCAGGATAAAACGGAACCATTTAAGCATGCTTTTATCGCTTTTCTTTATCCTGTCCATCCCTGTTCATTTCTTTCATGCTTTTGCGGCGAGCGCCGTGGCGACTTCGGCCAGCCACCGGACGCGCTCGTCCAGTTGGGCGAAGCGCGGGTCGTCCGTCTGTCCGCGATGATAGCGATAGAATATCTGTTGCAGCACGACTGCAAGCTTGAAGACGGCGAACACTTCGTAGAAAGTTATGTTCGCCAGACCGAGCGCCGTGCGCTCTTGGTAACGCTCAAGAATCTCTGCGCGCGTGAACCAGCCCTCGCGCCTTGTCACGGACGAGACAGCGTCCGGCCCTCTTGCGGCGCTCGCCACATGCACCCAGTAGGCCAGCAGGATTCCCAGGTCTATGAGCGGGTCGCCGACCGCAGCCATCTCCCAATCGAACACGCCTACGAGACGCCCCACGTCCTGCGCGTCGAGCATGACGTTATCGAGCTTGAAATCGCCGTGAACCAGCGTCGGCCTCTCGCAGTCGGGCGGCAACCGATCTATCAGCCACGCGGCGAGCGCGTCCATCTGGGCCAACTCGCTCGTCTGCGCGCCGTGCCAGCGCTCGCTCCAACCGCGCACTTGCCGCTCGACGAACCCCGAGGGCTTGCCTAAACGGTCTAGCCCGTGCGCTTTGATGTCAACCAGGTGAAGGTCTGCCAGAGCGTCTACGAGAGCGCGGCTCGTCCGCCGCCGTTCCCGCGGTTTACCTTCAAGCTCCGGCGGCTCCTCCGCTCGCACGACGAGCCCGCGCCGCCGCTCCATCACGTAGAAGGTCGAGCCAATGACGAGCGCGTCTTCGCAGAGCATGAAGGGGCGCGGCGCTAACGCATAGACCGGATACACTGCCTCAAGGATGTGATACTCGCGCGCCATGTCGTGCGCGCGCGGCGGCACGGGCCCAAACGGCGGGCGGCGCATCACGTACTCCTCGTCGCCGAATCTCAGGAGATAGGTGAGGTTAGAGTGGCCGCCCGGAAACTGTTCGACAGTCATCGGAGCCGAGGGGTCGAACCGCTCGCCCAGGAGGGCAGCCAAACGCTCGCGCACGTAAACGGCGAGCGCGTCCCAATCCAACTGCTCGCTTGCGCGCACCGCGCGTGTGTCTGAAAAGGATGAGTCCGTCGTCACGCGAGTCTTCAACTGTTCAGGGGCGGAAGATGATGCAGGTCGTCGTGGCGTGCGCGTAGAGCTTTCGGCTTTCGTCCACGATGCGCCCTTCGGCCGTGGCCGTGCGGCCGCCCACGTAGACCACCTGCGCTTCGCACCTCACGACGCCCGTCTCCACTGTCATCGGCCGCACGAAGTTGACCTTAATCTCAAGCGTCGTGTAGCCAGCGCCCGCCGGCAGCGTCGAGTGAACCGCGCACCCCATAGCCGAATCCAACAGCGTCGCCGCGAGGCCCCCATGCACGATGCCAATCGGGTTGTAATGATACTCCGCAGGCTCGACCGTGAAGACGGCGCGGCCCGGCCCAAGCTCCGCGAGCCCGAAGTCGAGGAGCGCGCTGATGGGCGGACGAGGCAAAGAGCCTTCGACTATTTTGCGGAGGTATTCGAGCCCCGAAAGGTTGCGCCCGGCTTCCGCCAACGCACGCGGGTCTTCCCAGGTGACTGTTCTTGTACGTCTCTCTTTTTCGTCCGTCATATTTTCTCAAACGTAATAGCGTACGAGCCATTCGGCCAAGCAGGCCGGCTTGTCCGAGCCTTCGCGCTCGACCGTCACGCTCCAGGTAGCCTGCAAGGCGTTCCTTATCTCTTCGACTGCTTCCAGCCTGAAGCGGCCCCGGATGCGCGCGCCCGCAGGCACCGGACTCATGAAGCGCACGCGGTTGAGCCCATAGTTGAGGCCCATCCGTAGCCCTCCGAGGGAGACAGCCCTGTCCATCAACTCCGTCAGGAGCGAAAGCGTCAGGAAGCCGTGCGCGATTGTCGTCCGGTAAGGCGACTGGCGCGCTGCGCGCTCCGGCTCCGTGTGAATCCACTGGCGATCTTCCGTAGCTTCCGCGAAGAGGTTGATGCGCTCCTGCGTCACCTCGAACCAGTCGCTTAAGGCCACCTCCTGCCCGACCATCTGCCGCAGCTCGCCGACGCTCTCAATCTGCTTTGGGCCCATCAAGCCTGCCCTCTCTCTCACGCGCCCTCTCTGTACTTGCCAAGCTCCATCCTGGCGATTGCTTCCACGTGAACTTCGTCGGGCCCGTCGGCGAGCCGCAGCGTGCGGGCGTTGGCCCAGGCTGAGGCGAGGATGAAATCATCCGAGACGCCGCCGCCGCCATGAGCCTGAATGGCGCGATCCAGGACGCCGAGCGCCACGTTAGGGGCCACAACCTTTATCATCGCTATCTCGGCGCGCGCGGCCTTGTTGCCCACCACGTCCATCATGTAGGCGGCCTTCAAGGTGAGGAGCCGCGCCTGCTCAAGCTCTATTCTCGAACGCGCAATCTCGGCCCGAATCGTCCCTTGCTCGGCGAGCGTCTTGCCGAAAGCCGTGCGCGCCAGCACGCGGCGGCACATGGCTTCGAGCGCGCGCTCGCTGATTCCGATCAACCGCATGCAGTGATGTATGCGTCCTGGGCCCAAGCGCCCCTGCGCTATCTCGAAGCCGCGCCCCTCGCCCAGGATAATGTTCGACGCGGGCACGCGCACCTTATCGAAGATGATCTCGGCGTGGCCGTGCGGCGCGTGATCGTAGCCGAAGACGCTGAGCATGCGTACGACCTTCACGCCCGGCGCGTCCATCGGCACGAGTATCATGGATTGCTGCCGGTGCTTGGGCGCGCCCGCGTCCGTCTTGCCCATGAAGATTGCGACCTTGCAGCGCGGGTCGCCCGCGCCGCTCGCCCACCACTTGCGTCCATCTATGACGTACTCATCGCCTTCGCGACGGATGCTTGAGCGAATGTTGGTCGCATCCGACGAAGCCACGTCGGGTTCGGTCATGGCGAAGCAGGAACGTACCCGGCCGTCGGCGAGCGGCCGCAGCCAGCACTCTTTCTGCTCAAGGCTTCCGTAGCGCGCGAGCACTTCCATGTTGCCCGTGTCCGGCGCGCTACAGTTGAAGATCTCCGGCGCGAAGACCCACGAGCGCCCCATCAACTCGGCCATCGGAGCGTATTCAAGATTGCTGAGCCCAGCGCCGTACTCGCTCTCGGGCAGGAACAGGTTCCACAAGCCTGCGTCCCTGGCTTTGGCCTTCAACTCTTCCATGAGCGGCACGGGCTGCCACCGCTCGCCCTGCTCGATCTGTTCGTGAAAGAGCTTCTCGTTCGGATAGACGTGCTCCTGCATGAAGGCCCGAAGCTTACGGTAAATCTCGCGGGCGCGCTCGGAGACCTGAAAGCCCACGTAGGGGTCGTCGCTTCTCATCGTGTGCCTCATCTGTCCGTCTTAGGTTTGAAGATTCTCGAAGATGGTCGCAGCGCCCTGGCCTCCGCCGACGCACATCGTCACCATCCCGTAGCGGCTCCCTCGTCTACGCATCTCTCCGAGGAGCTGCACGGTCAGCTTCGCGCCCGAAGCCCCTAAGGGGTGGCCCAAAGCCACGGCCCCGCCGTTGACGTTCGTGCGCTCGTCGTCCATCCCCAGCTCGCGCATCACGGCAATGGCCTGGCACGCGAAGGCTTCGTTCAGCTCGATCAGGTCAATCTCGTCCAGCTTGAGTCCGGCGAGCCGCAAAGCCTTCGGCACGGCCACCACCGGGCCCATCCCCATAATCTCCGGCGGCACGCCCCCGACCGCGTAAGCGACGAAGCGGGCCAGGGGCTTCAGGCCCAATCCTGCGGCACGCTCGCGCGACATGACTATACAAGCGGCCGCGCCGTCCGAGGTCTGGCTTGAATTACCCGCCGTGACGCTGCCGCGAGCATGAAAGACGGGTCGCAGCTTAGCCAGAGCTTCCGGCGTAGTGTCTGCGCGCGGGCCCTCGTCCACTTCAAAGGTCAGTCGCCTCTCCTCGGTCGCGCCGTCCCTGCCGACCTCTCTGATCTCCACTTCGAGCGGGACGATGCCGTCGTCGCGCAAGCGCCCGGCGCTTTGAGCCGCGAGCGCGCGCTGGTGGCTGCGGTAAGAGAAGGCGTCTGCTTCCTCGCGCGAGACCTTGTAACGCTCGGCCACGTTCTCGGCCGTCAGCCCCATGCTCAAGTAGACTTCCGGATAGTTCTCGACCAGGTGCGGGTTGGGCCTGAACCTGGTATTGCCGCGCAGCATGCTCATCGATTCAGTGCCGCCCGCAATGACCGTGTCGGCCATCCCCGCCATGATTGAAGCGGCCGCCGTGGCTATCGTCTGCGAGCCGGATGAGCAGAAGCGATTGACCGTCACGGCTGGTACTTGATAGGGAAGCCCTGCGCGAAGGCTTGCGATGCGTGCGACGTTCGTGCCCTGCTCGCCTTCGGGCGTGGCGCAGCCCATAATCACATCGTCGATGGTGTCGGGCGGCAAAGAGGGAGCGCGCCGCAGCAACTCCTTTATCACGGCGGCGGCCATGTCGTCCGGCCGTGTGGTGCGCAGGCTCCCGCGCGGCGCTTTGCCGACGGCCGTGCGCACACCCGCTACGATTACAGCTTCTCTCATCAGCCTGCCTCCTGCTTGCGGACGATGCCCGTGGCTTCGCCGCTCATCACCTCTTTGCCGTGCTGGTTGCGGCAGCTCCAACGCGATTTCAAATGATGATATTCGGGCCCGTCTTCAAACTCGACGACCGTGACTTCGCAGCTCACGGTGTCTCCGGCGAAGACCGGACGGTGAAACTGGAACCTCATCTCGCGCGCGATGAAGTTGATCTCTCCGCCGATCTTCGTCGGCAGCGTCGCCGTCAGCAGCCCGTGCACCATCAGCCGTCCTGCCTCGTCCGGCCGGATGTGATGCGTCCCTTCGTCGCCCGAGACTTTGCCGAACAGTCGTATGTCTTCTTCCGTAAACGTCCGCTCGTAGGTGATACGGTCGCCAGCTTTCATCCGGCCTCATCCCAATCCGCAAGATTTCATTCAAGCACAGCCGCTTTTCATCTCGCCTGAAACAACATACAGGTGGCCGTGCCGTGCGCGTAGAGTTTGCCGTCCGCGCCCGTGACGCGCCCTTCGGCCGTGGCTACGCGCGAGCCTGCATGAATGACTCGGGCCTCGCAGCGCAGCAGGCCCGTCCCGCTCCTGACGGGGCGCACGTAGTTGATCTTCATCTCAAGCGTGGTGAAGATTCTGCCCGCCGGCATCATGGTATTGATGGCGCAGCCCGTGGCCGAATCCAGAAGCGTGGCGGCCAGCCCGCCGTGCGCTATGCCTATGCCGTTGGAGTGGCGCTCGTCCGACTCAACAGTTATGACTGCGTAGCCTTCGTCCACCTCCGCCAGCTCGAACCCGATCAGGCGCGCCATCCCCGAAGCGGGCAGCTCTCCGGCAGCAAGCTTTCGCATATACTCAAGCCCGCTCATACGGCTGCGCCCCTCGACCCGGCTCTCCGCAACCTCTTCGCTTTTAGTATCAGTCATCCGCTCAACTCAAATTCAATTTCTCAGGGGCTTGCCCGTCGTCAACATGTGCGTAATGCGTTCTATGGTTTTCGGCTCGCCGCACAGCGACAGAAACGCTTCGCGTTCGAGGTCTAAGAAATACTGTTCATCTACCCACTGGCCCGCAGAGAGCCCTCCGCCCGTCAGGACGTGTGCGACTTTGAGGCTGACGTGCAGGTCATACTCGCTCATATATCCGCCCTGCTGCATGATGTAAAGGCCCGCGCGCAAGGCCGCGAAAGCGTCTCGGCCCGCCGCGTAACAGCTCCGTGTGCGAGCGGGCGCAGCGTAGCCCGCTTCGTCCAGCTCAAGCACAAGACGTTTCGCTTCGGCTATCTGCTGGTCGCGGTTCATAATGATGATGTCGGCTTCGCTCAGATAACCGAGAGCGCGCGCTTCCGTCGCGCTCGTCGAGACTTTCGCCGTGGCGATTGTTTGAAGGGCCTGCTGTAGGAAGGGGAGCGGGTCTGCGCTCGCGACACGCATGGGAGGCGAAACCATGCGCCGCACCATCTCCTTGCAGCCGCCCGCGCCCGGCAGCAACCCGACGCCAACTTCCACCAGGCCCATGTAAGTCTCTGCTGCGGCGACGGCGCGCGCCCCGGCCATAGAGACCTCGCAGCCTCCGCCGAGCGTGCGCCCGAAGGGAGCCACGACCACGGGCCTCCGGCAGAAGCGCACGGCTATCAAAGCGTCCTGCATCTCGCGCACGGCGCGCTCGATCTCATCCAACCGGCCCGCGCCCCCGGCCAGGTTTGCGCCCACGGAGAAGTCCGCGCCCTCGTTGCCGATGACAAGCCCTCGCCAGTCGCCCGCCTCCAACTCCTCGACCGCTTCATCGAGCATCCTCTTAATATCTTCGTCGAGCGTGTTCATCTTGGTGTGAAACTCAAGACAGAGCACGCCGTCGCCGAGGTCAACCAGAGTCGCTCCCTTGTTCTCGCGCACCACCCGGCCCGAAGCCTTCAGAGCGTGCAGCTCAATTCTGTTCTCGTCGGCGGGCTCCGTGACGTAAGACCTGCTCGCCGGATCGTAGAAGCTCAAGCGCCCCTCCTGCGTGCGGTAAAAGGTCTCGGCTCCGCTGTCCAGCATCTCTTTCACCCACGGCGCGACCTCTATGCGGTTCGCCTCCATAGCCTCGACAGTCCGCCTCACGCCGAGCGCGTCCCACAGCTCGAATGGGCCCATCTCGTGCGAGAATCCCCAGCGCACGGCCCTGTCCAGGTCTATGATGCGGTCTGTGATTTCGGGCACGCGCCGCGCGGCATAAGCCAGGGAGTTATAAATGGTGTGGCGCGCGAGCGCCCCGGCCTTGTCCTCCTGCTTGAGCACGAAGGAGAGCCGCTCGCCCAGTGGCTTGATCTTCATCGCCTCCTTGATGGAAGGAATGTCAGGCTCGCGCCGCTCGCGATACTCTAAGGTCTCAAGGTCAAGGGTGAGGATGTCGCCCTTCGCGCCTTTGGGCGGTTTGCGGTAGAAGCCCTGGCCTGTCTTATCGCCCAAACGTCCGCGCTCTATCTGGCCCATGCGCAGCGTGCCGAGGTTCTGGTTGCGCAACACTTCGCGCGTCTCGTCATGCTCGATCAAGCCGTAAAGGTTCTGGCCCACGCCGCTCGCCACGTCCAGGCCCACCAGGTCGTAGAGGCGGAACATGGCAGTCTTCGGCCGCCCCGTGAGTGGGCCCAGGATGGCGTCGGCCTCTTCGATGGTGTACTTGTGGTCGAGCGCGTAGGAGAGCGCCAGCGCGCCCGAGATTGAGCCGTAGCGGTTGGCGATAAAATTGGGCGTGTCCTTGCAGATGACCACGCCTTTGCCCAGCCGCCGCTCCGCAAACTCCGTCATGAAAGCCGTGATCTCGGGCTTGGTCTCTGCGGTCGGAATCACTTCGAGCAGCTTCATGTAGCGCGGCGGGTTGAAGAAGTGCGTGCCCAGGAAATGCGATTTGAAATCTGCGGAACACCGGGCGGCGATGGCGGAAATGGGAAGGCCCGAAGTGTTGCTTGAGACTATGCTGCGCTCCTTGCGAACACGCTCGACGCGTGCGAACAGCTCGCGCTTAGGCTCTAACTGCTCGACGATTGCTTCGACGATCCAGTCTGCCTCTGCGACCCACTCGAAGTTGTCTAAGAGATTTCCGACCGTCACCAGCTCGGCCGCCTCGGGCGTAAAGAAGGCAGCGGGCTTAGACCGCTTCAAGCGTTCGAGCGAGGCATTGACGATTCGATTACGCACCTGCGGCGACTCAAGCGTCCATCCGCGCTTCTCCTCTTCCGGCAGGAGTTCGCGCGGCGCGATGTCGAGCAGGTAAACCGGAATGCCTGCGTTCGCCACGTGCGCGGCAATGCCGCCGCCCATCGTTCCGGAACCTATGACCACGACGCGATTGATTGTGTAGCTCATTGTCTTAACTCGGGCCAGCACCGCCTGCGGCACTGACATATTATCTGTCTTTTGCCTGCTCCTCTTCGCGCAGGACGCGGTGAAGAATCTTGCCGACGGCCGTCTTGGGCAGGCTCTCGCGAAGCTCTATCCTGACCGGAACTTTGAACTCGGCGAGATTGCCCTTGCAATGTTCGATCAGCTCTTCTTCCGTTGCGCTCGCGCCCTGCTTCAAGACGACGAAGGCTTTGACCACTTCGCCCTTGTAGGAGTCCGGACGGCCGATGACTCCGGCCTCCATCACGGCCGGGTGAGTGTAGAGCACGCCTTCGACTTCGGACGGGTAGACGTTGAAGCCGCCGACGATAATCATGTCCTTCTTGCGCTGCACGATGTAGGTGTAGCCGTCCTCGTCCATGCGCGCCACGTCGCCCGTGTAGAGCCAGGTGCGCCCCTCTTCGTCCTCGCGCAGGGCTATCCGCGTCTCGTCGTCGCGATTCCAGTAGCCCTTCATCACCTGCGGCCCAGCGATGCACAGCTCGCCCTCTTCGCCGACCGGAACGGGGCGCGTGCCTGTCTCCAGATCGACTATGCGAATGTCCGTGTCGGGCAGGGGCAGACCTATGCTGCCGGGCTTGCGCCGCGCGAGCATCGCCGTCGAATGCGTCACGGGCGAGGCTTCCGACAATCCGTAGCCTTCGTTGAGCGTGCCGCCCGTGACGCGCTCGAACTGCTCTATGACTTCCACGGGCAGCGGCGCGCTTCCGCTATTGAAGGTGCGTATCTTATCGACGCCGTACTCTTTCGCCTGCGGGTGATTGAGCAGCGAGATGTAGATGGTGGGCACGGCCGGAAAATAGCTCGGCTTGTAATCACGTATGGCCTGAAGCAGAGCCTCCACGTCGTACTTCGGAATCAAGACCTGCTGCGCGCCCATCCAAGTGCCGCCCATCATGCCGACCGTGAAGCCGTAGATGTGAAAGTAAGGGATGACGAGCAGGTAGGTGTCCTCGCCACGACGCGGAGTGCGATGGCCCCACACTTCGACCTGGATGACGTTGGCGAAGATGTTGTAGTGCGTCAGCATCGCCCCTTTGGGCACGCCCGTCGTCCCGCCCGTGTACTGCAACACGGCCACGTCCTCTTCCGGGTTGATCTCGACGCGCGGCAGCTCTACCGCTTCGACGCTCGCCAGCAAGTCCGAAAGCCTCACTGTGCCGTCAATCTCGGGACATGGAAGCGCGGCGATTGAATATTCGGCGGCGGAAGTGATGATGAGATGCTCTATCCCGGTCTTCTCGCGCACGGCCAGCGTGACGGGCGCGAGCAAGTCCAGCGTCAGCATCGCTCTCATCCCGGAATCCTCCGCCACCAGCAGAACTTCGCGCGGCGTGTAGAGCGGGTTGACGTTCACCACGGTCGCTCCCAATCGCAGCGCGGCGAAGGTCGCGATCACGTACTGCGGGCAGTTCGGAAGCATGATTCCGACGCGATCACCCTTCCCTATCCGGAGCCGCGCGAGAGCCGTGGCGAGCCTCTCCGCCTGCTCCTTGATCTGCCCGTAAGTCAGATGCGCTCCAAGGAAGGCGGTCGCCGGACGCTCCGGAATCTCCACCGCAGTCATGCGCAGGATTTCATAGAGCGGGCGGCGCGGGTAGTTCAAATGCGGCCGCACCCAGTAGTCGTAATGTTCCAGCCACGGCCTCCGGGCGTAAGCAGCCCCCGCCTCGTCTCCAACTATTTTGACTTTGGTCATCAAGCTTCTCCTCAAAAGGCTCTACCGGGCATCTACGACGAGCCTGGCTATGCGCTCGCGGTGAAAGGTGGCGTCGCCGAAGAGCGTCTCGGATGATTTGCTGCGCTTGTAATAGAGTTGCAGGTCGTGTTCCCAGGTGAAGCCTATGCCGCCGTGCACCTGCACGCCACGGTTGCAGACCTCTCTGTAAGCGTCCGAGCAGTAAGCCTTCGCTACGGAGAGGGCCACGCGCGCCGTCGAGTCGTTTTCGGTCAGGGCCCACGCCGCATAATAAGCGGCCGAGCGCGCGCTCTCGGTCATCAGGAGCATGTCCGCGCACTGATGCTGCACGGCCTGGAAAGAGCCTATCGCGCGCCCGAACTGCTGCCGCGTCTTAGCATACTCCACGGTCGTGTCCAAGACCCATTGCATCCCGCCCACCATCTCCGCGCACAGCGCCGCAGTCGCCACTTCCAAAGCGGCACGAAGCGCCCCTTCCGTCTCGCCGTCGGCCCCAAAGGCATCCGTCCCCGCCACCGCGACCGACTCAAAGCTGACCTCGTAAACCTTGCGCGTCCAGTCCATAGAGGGCATCGGCTTGACAAAGAGGCCGGCGGCCCCGCGCTCTACGGGCAGAAGCACTAAAGCATCTCCCTCGCGTGCCACACAGATGAGCAGGTCTGAGGCTTCCGCATCGGAGACGAAAAGTTTCCTGCCCGTCACGGAGAAGTTGCCCCCGCCCGAGCGCGACGCGGCGAGCCGCACACTGCCAGCCTCCCAGCTCACGCTCTCTTCCAGCAGCGCGACCGTCGCCTTCAGCTCTCCCGAAGCGATGGGCCCAAGATACTTTTCGCGCTGCTCTGCGTTGCCAGCGCGCTCTATGAGCGTCGCGGCCAGAAGCGTCGAGAGGAAAGGGCCGGGCAGGCAGGCGCGCCCCATCTCTTCCGCGACCGCAGCCATCTCGACCAGCCCCAAGCCTAAGCCTCCATGCTCCTCGGCCACCAGCAGACCCGTCCAGCCCTGCTCGGCCATCGCCTGCCACAAGCCATCGTCATGCGCGTCTGCGGTCTCCATCAGCGCGCGCACACGCTCCGGCCCGCACTCGCGCACGAAGAACTGACGCGCCGACTCTTTCAGAAGCTTCTGCGGTTTGCTCAGCTCGAAGTCCATAAAAATTCAGTGACGAGTGATGAGTGACAAGTGACGAGCAAGAACAAGTTGTTATCTTGTCACTTGTCACTCGTCACCTGTCACTGCCTTTAGTAGCTTTTAGGGAGACCGAGCACGCGCTCGGCTATGATGTTGCGCTGGATTTCGCTCGTACCGGCCTCTATGGTGTTGCCGCGCGAGCGTAAGTAGGCGTACTCCCAGAGCCCATTGTCGAACTCCTTGAGCTGCGCGTATGGGCCCAGGATCTCCTGCGCCGTCTGCTGCGTGCGCTGGTTCATCTCGCTCCAGTAGAGTTTCAGCGTCGAGCCTTCAGGGCCAGGGATGCCCGTCTTGGAGAGCGAGGTGAGGGCGCGGTTCGTGTTCAGGCGCAGGATTTCCAGCTCAAGATAGGCTTGCGCGAGCTTCTGACGCACGAGCGGGTCTTCGCTCGCCGGGCGGCCCTGGCGCTCAGTTGTGCGCGCGCGTGCGATCAGGGCTTCCAGGTTGCGCTTGAAGACGACCTGCACGCCCGTCCCCAGATTGGCCCGCTCGTTCATCAGCGCCGTGATGGCAGTCGTCCACCCCTTGTTAATCTCCCCCAAGACCTGCACCACGGGCACGCGCACGTCCGAGAAGAATAGCTCGTTGAAGCCCGAGTCGCCCGACATCTGTCGCAAGGGGCGAACAGACACTCCTTCGCTGTGCATGTCCAGAAGCAGGCAGGTGATCCCCTTATGCTTTGGCGCTTCCCTGTCCGTCCGCACCAGCAGCAGACACCAGTCGGCAATCTGCGCAAAGCTCGTCCAAATCTTTTGCCCGTTGATAACAAAATCGTCGCCGTCGCGCACGGCCTTTGTCCCGAGCGCCGCCAGGTCGCTTCCGGCGTTCGGCTCCGAAAAGCCCTGACACCAGATTTCCTCGCCCGAGAGTATCCGGGGCAGATGCCTGGCCTTCTGCTCCTGTGTGCCGAGGGCAATAATGGTTGGGCCCACGAGCGAGAGGCCGATAGTGCCGATCAGTTGCGGGGCATTTGCGCGCGCCAGCTCCTCTTGAAAGATGGCCTGTTCCATCAGGCTCGCGCCGCGCCCACCGAAAGCTTTGGGCCAAGAGATGCCTGCCCACCCGCCTTCATAGAGAGCGCGTTGCCAATCGCGCAGGTACTTGATGTAATCCTCTCGATCTTCGCTTCCAAACTGGCCGCCAGTCCACGGCGCGGGCACGTTCACTTTGAGCCACGCGCGGAACTCGTCGCGGAACTGCTGCTCCGTCTGAGTCAAGTTTAAGTCCATCACGCTCTCCTTACTTCGTCGCTTCCCACAGCAGTTCGGAAACGTCCATCACCTTGATGTCGCGCTCGCCCCTGCACGCGCCCACGCCGTCTTCCATCATCGTCATGCAGAAGGGGCAGCCGACGGCGAGCACGTCCGCGCCCGTCGCGATGGCTTCGCGGGCCCGCTCCTGGTTGACGCGCTGACCGGCGGGCTCGTCCACAAAGCTCATGCCTCCGCCCCCGCCGCAGCAGAAGCTTTTCTCTCGGCTGCGCTCCATCTCAAGCGTCGTCGGGCGCGCGGAGATTTGCACCAGCTCGCGCGGCGCATCGTAGACGCCGTTCTGCCTCCCCAAATAACAGGGGTCGTGAAAAGTAACCCGTCTGTCCGAAGCTCGCAGCGGCTTGAGCCTGCCCTCTGCGACGAGCTTTGCCAGGTACTCGCTGTGATGATAGACCTCGAAGCGGCCGCCGAACTGCGGGTACTCGTTCTTGAATGTGTTGAAGCAGTGAGGGCAAGCCGTGATGACCTTTCTGACCCCGTAACGGTTCAGGTTCGCGACGTTCTCTTTCGCAAGCTGCTCGAACAGGAACTCGTTGCCGATGCGGCGCGCAGGATCGCCCGAGCACTTCTCGTCCCGCCCGAGGATGGCGAAGCGAACGCCAGCCTGTTCCAGCAGTTGAGCCGTCGCACGCGTCACTCGTTGGTTGCGCTCGATCAGAGCGCCGCCGCAGCCGACCCACAAGAGCACCTCCGGCTCCTGCGCCTCGCGCACGTGTTTGACGTTCAACCCTTCGGCCCAATCCAGGCGGGTCGCCTGCGTGCCGCTGAACGGATGGCCGCGCCGTTCCAGAGACATGACGGCTTCCTGCATCGAGTCCGGAAAGTCCGCCTCTTCCATCACCAGGTAGCGGCGCATGTCAACGATCTTAGGCATCTGCTCTATGAAGACCGGGCAGGCTTCCATGCAGGCGGCGCAGGTCGTGCATTGCCAGAGCGGCTTCGTTTCGGTGGCGGGCACAGCGCCAATGATCGCTAAGGGCTTTCGCGCCTCCATATCGTTCGTCGGCTCGCCGTCGGCAGGCGTCCGATTTACCTCAGCGCCCGTGGCAAGAGCGCCATCGCCGTTAGTTGAAACAAGTCCGAACGCGTCGCGCGGTCGTTCGTGCATCAGGTCGCGCAAGCCCAGAATAATGTCGCGGGGCGAAAGCTCCTTGCCGACTGCGTGCGCCGGGCAGACGGCCGTGCAGCGCCCGCATTCCGTGCAGGCGTCCAGGTCGAGCAGGTCTTTCCAGGTAAAACTCTTGAGCGAATTGACGCCGAAGCTTTCGGTCTTCTCGAAGTCTACGGGTCTGAGCGTAGCGCCGAGCGGCCGAAGATTGGCCGTGTAGATATTGAGCGGCGCTGTCAGCACGTGCATCATCTTCGTAAACGGAAGCCATGCTATGACGGCGTAGGCTGTCAGAAGATGGGCCCACCACATCACACGATGGGCCCAAAGCATCTGTTCGTCGCTCATCACCAGGCGCGATGCTCGGGCCAACAGATAGCCGAAGGGCGACCACGGGCCCCAGGGGTCTCCGGTCACTGCTATGCGCCAGCCTTCCGCCAAAAATCCTTGCAGGCATATCAGGAAGATGAGGACGAGAATCAGCGTCGCTTCCGTCGTGTAGACCAGCTTCTTCGGCCGTTTGACGTAACGGCGCACGGCCGCCAGCACGACTCCGAGCATCACCAGCGCGCCGAAGAGGTCAACCGTGAAGGACTGAAAGTAGAGGTAAAAGCGGCCGCGCATGATCGTCGTGCCGAAGTCCGCGTCGAGCGCCACGACCGTCGTCGCGATGGTCAGGATAACGAAGCCGTAACTGATGAACTGGTGATAAAGCCCCGCGTAAAGATTGCGTGCAGTGCGCCGCTGCGCGAGCGCGTGCTTGAGCAGCATCTGCACGCGCGCTGCTGGACGGTCGAAGCGCGAGAGGGGCTGGCCGCGCCGCCAACGACTGAAGCGGCGATAGATGCCATAGCCGGCGACGGCCCCCACGGGCAGCAGCAGCGCATACATCACCCAGATGCCGGAGATGTTCCAGTAAATCTGTCGCGTGGCTTCGTTCATCTTTTAAGACAGTGACGAGTGACAAGTGACGAGAGAAAAACTGTTCTTGCTCGTCACTTGCCACTCGTCACTCGTCACTCATTAATGCCGCTAGCTTTTCGCGCAGGAGCGGGACGACCTGGCGGTAATCGGCGACGATGCCGAAACGGCTGTGCTTGAAGATGGGCGCGTCCGGGTCTGTGTTGATGGCGGCGATGGTTTTGGCTTCGGAGATTCCGGCTATGTGCTGGCTCGCGCCCGTGATGGCTATGGCCAGGTAGAGGTCTGGCGTGACCTTCTTGCCCGTCTGCCCTATCTGCCAGGTGGGCGGAACCCAGCCCGCGTCACATGCTGCGCGTGAAGCAGCCATCTGTGCCCCGAGCAGGTCTGCGAGCGGCCTCAGCTCCGTCTCGAAGGGCTCCGGCCCGCCTATGCCGCGCCCGCCCGAGACGATCACGCGTGCCTCTTCCAAACGGGCCTCGCCCCCTGTCTCACGCTTGCGCTCCACGATTCGCGTGCGGGCGTCCGGTTGAATGTCCAAAACGGCGCGCGTGATCGAGCCTGCTTCGGCGCAGGGCTCGGCGGGCGCAAACGAGCGCGCGCGCAGCCACACTACCGCAGGCACGCGCTTCAGCTCGATGACGGCCTGCGCCTTGCCGCCGTAAACCTGACGCACGACGCGCAGGCGCTCGCCACCTGGGCGCACCTCCACGGCGTCACCGACACAGCTTCCGCCGAGCCTGTGGGCCAATCGCGGGGCAAGCTCCTGGCTGTAGGTGTCGTTGCCGAGCAGCACTGCGCGCGGCGCAAGCTCCCTGCACAAAAGGGCCAGCGCGGCAAGATATGTCTCCGGCTGGTACTGGGCCAACTCCGGCTGGTCTGCGACCGTGACCGCTTCGGCCACGCGCGCGACTTCCCGCGCCGACGCGTCCGCTTCCGAGCCCAGAACGACGGCGCGCAACTGACAGCCCAGCTCGTCCGCCAGGCGGCGGCCCGCCCCCGCCAGCCCTTGCGCGGCTTTATCGAAACCAGCGGAAGCGAATAGACAGATGAGAACGTCGTTCATGGATTATGTGATAGACAATAGAGCGACGCCGACCTGCGTCTTTATAGAGCGCGTGTGACTTCGACTATGCGACGCGCGAAGGCTTCGACCTTTTCGTCCAGGGTGTCGCCTGAGACGAATTCGCAGCGCGTCTCCTTCTGCGGAATGAAAAGCTCCGACACCTCGTAGTAACTGTTCCCGGCGCGCGCCTCCCGCGCGTCAACGCCTAGCTCTTCAAGCGTCCATTTCGTGAGCGGCTGGCGATAGGACATCATCACGTCGCGCACTTTGGGGATGCGCGGCACGTTATGCTCGTCGTTGGTGATGGTGACGACCAGCGGGGGCTCTGCCTCGACCACCTCCCAGCCGGTGTCCGTCTGCCGCTTGAGCCGCAAATGTGGGCCCAACAGCTCTATGCTGTCGACGAAAGAGACGCAAGGGAGCGCCAGCTCTTCCGCAATCAGCGCGCCTGTCTGCCCGGCTCCCCAATCGCCAGCCTCCCGGCCCGTCATAATCAGGTCGAATGGGCCCAGGCGACGGATCGCGGCCGCGAGCACGCGCGCCACCGCGAGCGGGTCTGGATGTGTGTTGCCTTCTTGCGGGACGAGCGCGGCCGCGTCCGCCTTCATCGCCAGTGCCTTGCGCAGAGAGTCTTCCGCCGAAAGCTCTCCGTAAGAGAGCACAGTGATCTTCCCTGAGCCCACGCGCTCGCGAAACTGCAAAGCCGTTTCGAGCGCGTTCTCGCAGAAGATGTTGGTGACGAGGTTGACCGTGCCGCGCTCCTGCTCGCGCCTTTCGGCGTCTATGCGAAAATCGCGCGCCGGTACTTCCGGGTCTGGAATCTGCTTGAGACAAACGAGAATGTTCATGAAGGAGCCAGGTTTTTTAGGATTTGGGCCCTCAGCCTTTAACTATCTGCAAGCCTCTGCGCGCGGCGCGCGCTTCCGGGAGCAGCAGACCGCCGAGCGCGATCTTGACCACCTCTGCGGCCGTCTGCTCGGCCGTCAGAGCGCCGCCCTGCCTGAACCAACGCGACAGCCAGTTAATCATCCCCAGCAGGCAGAAGGTCGCGGCCGTCGTGTCCACGTCTTGCAGCCGTCCGTCTGCCTTCAGCTCGTTCAGGAGGTCTCTGAGGTGATCGAAGTATTCGCGCTTACGCTGCGTGATCTTTCGACATTGAGCGGGCGTCAGGGCAGTCACTTCGTCAACGAGGATGGTGATCGCGCCCTGGCCTCTGGTGACTAGCTGCGCGTGGCTTGAGATGATGAAGCGCAGGCGCGCCTCCGGCTCCTTGATCGCCTTAGCCGGCTCGGCCACCTCTTCGTCCAACTCGTCCAGGCCGAAATTCATGATGTCGTAGAGCAGCTCTTTCTTCCCGCTGATGTAGTGGTAGAGCCCGGCCTTCGTCATCCCGAGCGCGTTGGCTATGTCGTTGACCGAAGTGGCGTCGTAACCTTTGCGCAGGATGATCTGCGCAGCCGTGCGATAAATCTCGGCCAGGCGCTCGTTGTTCGGTGCCGATTTTTTCTGTTCCTTCATCCCTGCTTCTTGAAGTCTGTAGAAGCGACGCTCGGGGTTGTGCGCGCCGCCGCCCCGGTGATATTTTACCGACCGTCCGGTAGGTTTGCCTTTATACATCCGAACCATCCTTCGCGTCAACAAATTGAGCGCGAAAGCCGTCAACGAAAAGAGTCTCAATCATGCCAGCCACAACAGACGCCATTCAACCAGCAGGCGGCGGCCGCTTCTTAACTGCGGACGCGACGCGCGATGAGGTCTTCACGCGTGAAGACCTGACGAGCGCGCAGCAGATGTTCGGTCGCATCGCAGAGGATTTCATGCGGACGGAAGTCCTGCCCGTGGAAGAGCGAATCTATCAGAAGGACTGGGCCCTGACGCGCGAGCTGCTCTTGAAGGCCGGAGAGCTTGACCTGTTGCGCGTGGACATCCCAGAGGCGTACGGCGGGCTGGGCCTGGACAAAGTCAGCTCGGCTTACGTCGGCGAACAGATAGGAGTGCTGCCCTCCTTCGCTGGCTCGCTCGGCGCGCACACGACCATAGGCACGCTGCCGCTCGTCTACTTCGGCAACGAAGAGCAGAAGGCCAAGTACCTGCCGCGCCTGGCCTCGGGCGAATGGATCGCGGCCTATGCGTTGACGGAACCGGGCTCGGGCTCAGACGCACTGGCTGCGCGCACGCGCGCGACTATGGACGCTGAAGGTCGCCACTATGTTTTGAACGGCCAGAAGATGTGGATCACCAACGGCGGCTTCGCAGACCTCTTCACGATCTTCGCCAAGGTTGACGGCGAGCGGTTCACGGCCTTCATAGTCGAGCGCGCGATGGGCGTGGTGAGCGGGCGCGAGGAGCCCAAGCTCGGGCTCGACGGCTCTTCGACCACGGCGCTCATACTTGAGAACGTGCGCGTGCCCGTGGAGAACGTCTTGGGCCAAGTGGGCCAGGGGCACAGGGTAGCCTTCAATATCCTCAACCTCGGCCGCCTCAAGCTCGGCACGCGCAACATCGGCAGCGCGCGGCAGGCGCTCACGCGCGCGGCACGCTACAGTGTCGAGCGGCAGCAATTCGGGCGCTCGATCAGCGAGTTCGGCATGATACGTCAGAAGCTTGGCGAGATGGCCGTGCGTTGTTTCGTGGGCGACGCGATGGTCTACCGCACGCTCGGCGACGTGGACAGGGCGCTCGACATGGTCGCGCCCGAAGAGACTCTGCGCGTGCTCAAGACCATCGAGGGCTTCGCCATCGAGTGCTCCATCAATAAGGTCTGGACGAGCGAGGCGCAGGCGTTCGTGGTGGACGAGGCTTTGCAGGTCTACGGCGGTTACGGGTATTCAAAGGAGTACCCGGCCGAGCGCGCCTATCGTGACGCGCGCATCACACGCATCTACGAAGGCACGAACGAGATTAACCGTCTAATCATCCCCACGCGCCTCTTGAAGAATCAGCAGACTGCGCCCCTCTTCACCAGAGAGCGTGCCATGCGCGCCCTTGAGGAGGACGACGGCGACCGGGCGACGAGCGCAGAGACTCCTCTGTCAGCCGAGCGCGCCCTGCTCTCGCGTGCCAAGCGCCTCGCTCTCTTCACGCTCGGGCTGGCGAAGGCCGCTCACGGAGAGGCGCTCCCGGCCGAGCAGGAAGTCCTGGCCCACATAGCAGACATTATCGTGGAGGTTTACGCTTTGGAGAGCGCGATTCTCAGGACTGAGAAACTGATTAGCGCCAGGGGCGAGCAGGCTTCCGAAATTCCCGTCCATATCACTCGCACCTACTGTAGCGATGCTGCCGACCGCATCGAGCACTCTGCCAAACAGGTCTTGGCCGCACTGGCAGAGCCCGAAGAGGCCGCCTCGCTCCTGGACAAAGTGCGACGCCTCACACGTCACCGGCCCTACGACACAGTCTCGGCGCGCCGCCGCATCAGCGACGCCATCCTGCACGCCGGGCGCTATTACCTGTGAGAGAAGGGATGAGGGATGAAAGAAAGACGCGACTGTCTTATTCATCCCTCGTCCCTCATCCCTTCTTCTCTGTCCAGCGTTCCAGGAGTTTCCGGCGATTCTCAAGCTTCTTCTCGATGTCCGGCACTTTCATGACGAGGTGTTCGAGGTTGGCGAGGTAATCGGGCTCGCCTATGGTCTCCCTGATTTCGGCCAGGAACGGCTGAAGCTTGGCGAAGACGACGACGTGCTCAGTGTTGCCTTCGAGGAAGAGCTTTTCGTCAATGCCGCCGTTGTTGACGAAGGAGGCGGCCACTTCCCAGTGCGAGACGACCATCCGATAGAAGGCGCTCCGCCGCTCGCCGCTCAGCAAGAGGCGCACTATGTCTTTACCGCTCTGCGGCGCAAACTCAGTGAAGAACCAGTGGCGCGCCTCGCGCATCAGCGCCTCGCTCCGCATCTCGTAAAGCTTCAGAATGGCCAGTGTGTCCAGTGGCTTTGTCTCCACGAGCATTTATCCTTTCCTGACTTAACGTCTGAGAATGAAGGTCGCGTCCGCAACCTTCATCGAAGTGAAAGCCGCTGGCGTCTCTTTGGCGAGGCGCGCGCGGCACAGCTTCAGATTGTAAGCGGCCTCCGCGAAATCGACCGACGCTTGCCGCAGCGCAAGCTCGAACTCCTGCTCGGCTTCCGCGACGCGTCCCGAAAGAGCCAGCATCACTCCCAGGTTATTATGAGCGGCCGGAAACTTCTGTTTCGAGCGCACGAGAGCTTCTCGGAAAAGAGTCGCCGCGCCCTCGTAATCGCCCTCGCGCCCGAGGACGAGCGCCAGCCTGTAATGAGCGACCGCGAGCCGCGCTTCCGTGTAATTGTCATCGGAGGCGGCGATGGTCTGCCGGTAGGCTTCTTTGGCTTCCTCCGGCCGCCCCGATATTTCCAGCGCCACGCCCAGAGCATAGAGCGCCTTCGGGTAGAGACCGCCGCGAGCTTCGATTGCCCTGCGGTACATCCGGATTGCGTCCTCCGTGCGGTTCAGCTCGAAATAGCAGACGCCTATGTTGTAGAGCGCCTGCGCGTAGGCTTCCCTGTTCCCCTCTCCGACCTGCCTGTACTGCCTGATCGCCGCTTCATACTCGCCCCGAGCATACCTTTCGTTACCGCGCCTGATCGCTTCCGCCGCCTCCGAGCCGCCCGCCTGGGCCACCCCGGCAGCGCCGGAAAGCGTCAGCAATAACAGCATCAGCACTAAACTCTTCTTCATCGCAAGCCTCCCTCATTCCGTTTGGTTTGAACGTTGGAGACGAGGATAAAGCTTGCCGGGCGCGACGGTCTTTCCTGTTATTGCTGAGCGTTGACTAATCTTGCTGTGACATTCGAGCGCCCTTTGCGCTTTCGCGGCTCACGTTTGAAACATCAGGCGATAAGAGAGTGGCGTGGTTCCGGTCAGCTTGCGAAAGAGACGGCTGAAGTGGCTCTGGTGGCTGAAGCCTGAGCGGAAGCCCACCTCGACGAGCGGAAGCCTGCTTTCGGCCAGCAGCGACTTGGCCCGCTCGACGCGAAACTTTATCAAGTACTGGTGCGGCGTAGTGCCAGTGGCCCTCTTGAACTCGCGCGCGAAATGAAAGGTGCTCATCCCGGCGACGGCCGCCAGCTCCGCGAGCGTCAAATCCCGCTCGTAATTGTCGCCTATAAAGTCGAGCACAGAGCGCAGCCTGTGGCCCGTCAATCCGCCTACGAACCGCTGCACGCTATGGCCCAATGAAGTGTAGTGGCGCAAGAGGTGTACGGCCAGCAGGTTCGCCAGGGATTCAGCGTAGAGGCGGCCGCCCGGCGCTTCCGAATCAAGCTCGGCGAGAAGCGCCATGCCGATCTGGCTGATGACCGGATCACTCTCGGCGCAACGCTCGACGACTTCGACGCCCGCCGGGGCGCAAGACTCCGAAGCGATGCGTTGTACAAAGGATGGGTCAAGATAGAGAGCCAGGTGCTCCGCCTCGCCTTCGAGCCGCGCCGACATAGCCTGCCCCGAAGGAATCACGCACGCGCCGCCCCTCCCGTAGCCGCTCACGCGAAACCCGCTCGCCGTGCGTATCTCGCCGCGACAACTCTCGCTCAAAGGGACTATGACCAGATGCTCCCTGTGAGAGTGTTCGGGCAGGACTCCGGCGCGGAAACGAAAGTGCTCAAGACGGACTGCGTCCCAGGCCGACCGTCTCTTGAACACTGCGGGCGAGTGATTCACAGCAAGCGCGTGCATCATCTTTTTCGAGCCTCACTTTGCTTGAGCGGCGCGCGCCCGGCGGGCACGCCCGCTTCGGGGCAGCGCCGCCGAGCCGCTCTTTGTTGAATGACGGCGCAGGCGTTCCAGGATGGCGTCGCGGGCACGCACAAACGCCTGCTTGTCGCCGTAGAGCTGGAAAGCCCAGTTGGCTCCCATCTCCAAAGCATTGAACTCGAAGGCAAGCTGCGCGGGGTCAACGTCGCGGCCCAGTTGGCCCACACCCTGCGCCTCCATGACGGCGCGCTTGAGCGTCGAGAGCCATTCCTTCATGATCTCGGCTATGCGGTCGCGCACGGGCCCCGGGCGGCTGTCGAACTCCGCTGCGGCGGCGGCGAAAAAGCAGCCCCCGCGAAAGACCCCGCCGCGCACGTAGAGCAGCCAGATGTCGCACAGCTTCCACAGTCGCGCGAGCCCCTCTTGGACGGCGAAGGCCGGGCGAATGACCTCGCGGATGAAGATTTCGCGCGCCGCCTCGACCGTCGCGAGCTGCAAGCCTTCCTTCGAGCCGAAGTGCGCGAAGAGTCCGCTCTTACTCATCCCGGTCTCGGCGGCGAGGCGTCCAATCGTCAGCCCTTCGAGCCCTTCGGCCGAAGCCAGGTCAACGGCCGCCTCAAGGATGCTCTGGCGCGTGCGCTCTCCGTGAGCCCTGCGGGCACGCGCGGCGGGCCTGGTTTCTTCTGCGACCATAACTGAAAAATCTCCCCACGGGCTGATCTACCGGCCGCCAATTTAGCACGAACGTTCGTTTCACGACAAGCCGAATTTTTCCGTCGTTGACTGCGACGGCGCAACAAAGGCAAGCTGGAACGCTATGGATTCCCTGACGGCCAGCACAGAAAGGGCTAAGCCCGCCGGGCCGACCGAGAGAAGCTCCGGCACTGTCGAGACGGCGCACGCCTTGAGCTTGGAGGAGGTCGAGGGGGCGCTGGCCGTGAGGGCCGAGGACGGTCTTTCATCTACGGAGGCTGCGGAGCGGCGCGCAACCTGCGGCGCGAACGAGCTGCAAAGCGTACGAGAGCGAGCGGCCTGGCGCATCCTGCTCGATCAGTTTGCCAGCCTCGTGATAGCTCTTTTAGCCTTCGCCGCGCTCGTCGCCTGGGTCACAAAAGACAGGCTCGAAGCCCTGGCGATTCTGGTCGCGCTTCTCATCAACGCCCTCATCGGATTCTTTACGGAGTGGCAGGCCGGGCGGGCGCTCGACGCGCTGCGGCGTCAGGCGCGAGCAAGCGCACGCGTGCGTCGCGACGCTTACGAGAGAGTTATTGATGCCGGAGAGCTGGTTCCCGGCGATGTCGTCCTGTTGAGCGCGGGCGATCATGTGCCTGCGGACGCGCGCATAGTCGAAGCCTACAATCTTCAGGTCGAAGAGTCTGCATTGACGGGCGAGAGCGCGCCGCTGGCGAAAGGGCCCGGGCCCGTCTCGCAGGATGCCCCGCTGGCCGAGCGCACGTCGATGCTCTACGTCGGCACTGCTGTCACGATGGGCCACGCCGTCGCCATCGTCACTGCGACGGGCATGCGCACGGAGCTGGGCAAGATAGGCCGCCTCGTCGCCACCTCCGTCAAGGAAGCGTCTCCGCTCGAACGCCGGCTGGCGGAGCTGGGCCGTCGCCTTGTCTATCTGGTTCTCTTGATCGCCGTCGTGGTGATCTTGACGGGCTACTTGCGCGGAGATGATTTCTGGATGATGGTCGAGGTCGGCATCAGTCTCGCCGTGGCCGCCGTGCCCGAAGGCTTGCCCGCCGCGACGACTCTGATTCTGGCGCTCGGCCTCCTGCGCATGGCTCGCCAGCAGGCGATCATTCGCCGTCTCGGGGCGGTCGAAACGCTCGGCTCGACGACGGTCATCTGTACGGACAAGACAGGGACGCTGACGGAGAACAGGATGACCGTGCGCGAATACCGGCTCTCGGACGGGCGCACAGTTGAGGTTGATGACTGGCAATCGTCGCTCGCAGACGATCCGCTCCTGATGCGCGCCGTGCGCGTCGGAGTCCTCTGCAACGAAGCCTCTTTCCATGCGGGGCCCAGTGACGAGACCAGCGCCGTTGGAGACCCTACGGAGACGGCGCTGCTCGTCGTCGCAGACGCGCTCGTCCTGGACGTACAGCAGGAGCGCGCGAGCCATCCGAAGCTGACCGAGCAGCCCTTTCATGCTCAGACGAAGCGCATGACGACGCTGCATAGAAGGAGGGACGGCAAGCACTTCGCCGCGCTCAAAGGCGCACCGGCCGTCGTGCTCGAAGCCTGCTCATCTTACGTTGACGGTGAAGGGTGCGCCCGCCCGCTCGACGGGGAAAGGCGCGCGAGCCTGCTGGCAGCCAACGAGCGGATGGCCGAGCGCGCCCTGCGCGTGCTGGCTCTCGCAGACAAACATTTCGGGGAAGAGGCCGAGGGCCTCTCCGACGCCGACCTGGAGGACGAATACACCTTTCTAGGCTTCGTCGGCATGATTGATCCTCCGAGGCCGGGCGTGGCCGAGGCCATAGAGCGCGCACACTGCGCAGGCATACGCACGGTGATGCTGACAGGCGATCAACTGCACACGGCGCGAGCAATCGCGCGCGAGCTGGGCCTCGGCGACGCGCTTGAGCCGCGCGTTCTTCATGCGCGTGACCTGGTGGGCGCAGACGAGGCGCGGCTAGCAGAGCTGGCCCGCGTGACGGACGTGTTCGCGCGCGTCTCGCCGGAAGACAAGCTGCACGTGGTCGAAGCCTTGAAGAAGGCCGGGGAGGTCGTGGCCGTGACGGGCGACGGCGTCAACGATGCGCCTGCCTTGAAGCGGGCCAACGTAGGGGTCGCGATGGGCCTGCGCGGGAGCGAGGTGGCGAAGGAAGCCGCAGACGTTGTGCTCGCCGACGACAACTTTGCGACCATCGTCCGCGCAATCGAAGGCGGGCGCACAATCTACGCCAACATAGTCAAGTTCGTCCACCTGATGTTCTCGAAGAACCTGGCCGAAGTGCTGGTGATCTTCACGGCCATAGCTGTGGGCTGGCCCCTGCCGCTTCTGCCTCTGCAAATCCTCTGGATGAATCTGGTCACGGACATCTTCCCGGCGATGGCGCTCGCGGTGGAGCCTGCCTCGCCAGAGATTATGCGGCAGCGCCCGAGAAGCCCGCAGCGCGCGCTGCTCTCAAGCTCCTTCCTCATGCTGATCGGGTGGCAGGCCGTGATGCTCGCGGCCCTGGCCCTCGGGGCTTACGTCTGGGCGCTTCGCTCATACGGGGCCGGAGCGCATTCGCGCACGGTCGCGCTCCTGGCGCTGGTCGGCGTTCAACTGGGCCACATGTTCAATTGCCGCTCGCGCACGCGCTCCTTCGTCGATCATCTCTTCAGCAATCCTTTCATCTGGATTGCAGCCCTCATGCTTCTGGCGCTTCAACTGCTCGCGCTCTATTTTCCGCCCCTCGCCCTGGTGCTCAATACTTCACGGCCGACGCGCGCCGACTGGCTCGTCCTCTGTGCCTGCACCCTCGCCCCCGTCATGATCGTGGAAGTAGTCAAAATATATTTTCGTCGTCAGGGTGAAGGCGCGGGGGTCGAGTGAAAGGGGCTTGCGGCTGTGCAGACGAAAGTTCTTGACGCTCAGAGCGCCGCTATAATAGGCTGGTTTTAAGGGGCGTGCCCGACCGACGAGCGTCTCCTCAGATCAAACCACCGATTCCGCCGCAGCCTCACGGCTTCCGGTTCTTCATCTTTCCCTCAGAGGAGAAAAGTCTCATGGAAATTCCGATCATTATTGTCTACGGATACAGGATAACTCTGGAACGGCTCGGGTGGACGGCGCAACACTGCCCGCGCTGCCGCAAAGCGCAAGCCTTCGAGTGCTTTGACCGTTTGAAGAGCAATCACATCTACTTCATTCACGGCAAAGAGAAGAGCATAGGGCTCGTCCTGATCTGCAATTTTTGCGAAACAGGCTACGCCCTCCCGCCCAAGAGCCCCGCAGCGAAAGCCTTGAAATTCACGCGCGTCTGGATGCGGGCCGACGGGTTTCAATCCCTGGTGGACAAGACCAATCCGGGGCTCGGACATGTCCCCGTGTCGGAGCGGCCCGGACAGCAAGAGCTGTTCGCCCTGCTGGAATCTGCGAACGAGCGCGCCAGCCCCTTTAAGATCGACGCCAAGAGCGGGTTCATGCAAGGCTGCGCCGTCGGCACAGCCTCGCTGGCAGCGTTGTGCGCGCTGCTGTCGCTCGTCGGATTGACGGGGGGCGTGGATGCTCTCGGCAGCGGATTCCTGGGCGGCTTCGTCGGGTTCTTCGCGGGCGGAATCGTGGGCGCTATAAAATTCAAGTGGGATTATTCCAGGCAGTTGATCGAAGAGATATTGATCGCGGCGATGGATCGCCACTCGCTCACGCTCTCGACGCTTGAGCGCACGCTCAGACAATACCCTGGCAAGCTCAAATATGTTTCGGCGGGGCTGGCCCAACTGGCCAGCGAGACTTAAGGCTTAGGGACTCTCGAAGGTCAAACGCTCTCCGTAGGCGGCCGAGGTGAAAGCCTCTATGGCCTGGCGCAGATTCATCAGCGGAAAATCCATCTTCTCCGTGTCGCTCTCGCCCAATCCCAAGCGGTCTGCTTCCCAGAGATGGCGCACGGCCTGCACGTCGAAGCCCAGGAGCTTTGCGCCCACCACATCCGCCGCCAGAGCGTCCGTGCTGGCGATGACCATTCCGGTCTCGACCGCGTGGCCTCCGAGCGGGCCCGTGGCGATCATGGCCGGATGGCCCACCGTGACGGCCAGGCTGATGGGGAAACGCCGCGCCATCGCCGCGATGAAAGAGTGCATGTCGGCCTCGAACCAGTTTTTGTGCTCCTGCTTCGAGCGCGGGTGGCCGTAGTAATCGGCCGCCGGGTAGGACATGGCCATGTTCTTGAGCGCGAGCGTCACGGTCGCCGTTCTGTGCAGCTTCAATTGATTGACGGCGATGAGCGTCTCGTATTCCAGGACGCGCGGGTTGACCATCACGCTCTTTTGCGGGCCCGAGACATCTGCGGCCGGTTCATATTCAAGCTCGACCGATTGAAAGGGCGCTCTGTTGTGATCGAAGAAGACTGCGCCCTCGCTCTCGACCACTTCCATCAAGCCGACGATGCGGAACACTTCGTCCGTTTCGGCAGCGCCCGCGCCGCCCGTCACGACAAGCTCGCGCGGGCCGAACTGTTTCAGATAGCGCAGCACAGCGCGCAGAGTATCGGGCTGCGTCACGCCCGTCTTATCTTCGGCCGACGCCCAGGTGTCGTTGGGCTTGACGGCGACCAGACGATTGCGAACGAGCGGCTCAAGCGAGAGCCGGGCCAGGGCTTCGCTGATAGCCTGCTCGATCTGTTCGTTCTGCGTGATGGCAACTGTCGGCATCCGTTTTCTCCCTCTTTGGGCCAACGCGCCTATTTCCAAAAAAGAAGTATGGCTCCCAGCACGATTATCCCCAGCACCCCGGTGACGATCAGGACGAGCAGCAACGTGCCCGCCGTCCCGCTTTTGGCGGGAACCTCGCTGATGCCATCCTCAACCTTTTCCGATAAGGGTTTGTCCGGCTCTGCCATTGCTGCTCCTTTCGTAGAAGGAAGAATTGGGTTGGATTTCAGTCTAACATAAGAGCGGAAAAGAGGTCAGCAGAAGCGGCCCGGCCACTTCAGCCTTGACCGGCCTTGCCGCCCGCGAGCAAGATTCTACGGTTGCTCTCTTCCAAAAATCTCTCCGTGACCGTCACCCTGCCGTCCTTCATCAAGGGGCGGCCGCCCGCAATCACATCTCTGATTTCGAGGCTCTCTTTCCAGAGCACGAGCACGTCCGCGTCCGCCCCCGGCGCGAGCCTTCCTTTACCCTTCAGCTTCAGCACCCTGGCCGTGTTCCGGGTGACCAGCGACAACAACAGCTCAAAGGGGAAAGCGTGGTTGAGGACGCAATCGCACACTTGCTTGTAGAGCGTACGCGGGCTCTTGATAGAGGCATCGGAAGAGAGGGTGAGCCGTGAAGTGTCCGCGCCGCGATCAGTGTAGAACTTGAGCCACTCTGCCAGGTCTTCTTCCACAGTATCGACATCTATGGTCACGCCCCGGCCCGTCAATGCGATGGCCTCTTCCATCAACTCAGCATTGCGCTCGACGTGCGTCGGGTAGAGCCAGCGCGCTTCCACCTCATACTCGTCCAGCAGCGTGCGCAGCGGCTCAAGCCGCCTGCGTCCGTCCCCGACGTGAAAGTGCGTGACCCCGGCTTTGCCGCTCATCAACCCGCCCGTGTAAGCTTCGGATACGAGCCGCGCCAGCTCTTGAGGCTCGGGCTCGGTCGCGCGCAGGTCTGAGATGGCCACCTCGCCCGCGCCGATCACTTCTTCGATAAAGAGGATGTCGTCCCTGACAGAGCCGGTCAGCGTGGTCGGCGGCACGTTGTAGCCGCCCGTGTAGATGAAGGCCGTGAGCCCTTCTTCACGGAGCGCCTTGGCCCTGGCCAGCAGCGCCGGCATGGTGCGTGTTGAAGTGTCTACGCCGAGACATCCGACGACCGTGGTGACGCCGGCCGAGACCAGCTCGCTCAGATAGATTTCCGGTGTTTGAGTGCTAAAACCTTTCTCGCCACTTCCGCCCAGGAGGTGTTCGTGAGGGTCTATGAAGCCCGGCGCGACGATGCACCCGTCAGCATCTATGACGACTGTTTCGAGCCCCAGCGCCTCCACTGCACGACGATCTACGCGGCCGACCTGAGCGATCACGCTGCCGAGCAGCAGCACCGAAGCGCGCCCCTTCGGCTCCGGATCATAAACCTCTCCGTTCTCGATCAGCGTGAGCATCAACGCCCCCCTTGTCCGTCAAAGAAGCGAGCGCGTCCAGCCGCCGTCTACCGTGATAGATGTTCCGGTAATGTAGCTTGCGCGCTCGGAAGCCAGAAAGGCCGCGAGAGCCGCGAACTCGCGCGGCTCTCCCAAACGTCCTAAAGGTATCTGCGCCTCCCAACGCGCGCGCACTTCCCGCTCACTCAATCCTTCGCTCGCGGCCAGAGAGCGCGCCAGCTCTTCCACGCGCTCCGTGCGCGTATAGCCCGGCAGCAGGTTGTTGACCGTAATCCCGTACGAAGCGACCTCGTTTGCCAGAGTCCGCGCGAAACCCGTGACGGCCGCGCGCAGGCTGTTAGACAATATCAGATTATCGACCGGCTGCTTGACGGCAATCGAGGTGACATTCAGGATGCGCCCCCACCGCCGCTGTTTCATGCCGGGCAGCACGGCGCGCGTCAGCCCAAGCACGCTACTGAGCAGAAGGCGCGCGGCCGCGTCCCAATCCTCCTGGCCCAGGCTCTCGAACCTGCCCGGAGGCGGGCCGCCCGAGTTGGTCACAAGGATGTCTATGCGCCCGAACCGCTCAAGCCCCGCCGACGTGATGCGCGCCACGTCCGAAAGGTTCGAGATGTCGCCCGTTAAACCGAGGACACGGCCGCCCGTCGCGCGCGCTATGCTCTCACACGCTTCGTTGAGAGTCGCTTCGGTGCGCGCGCACAAGACGAGGGCAGCGCCTTCCGTGGCCAGCTCTTCTGCGACGGCGCGGCCCAGGCCACGGCTCGCGGCCGCCACCAGCGCCACCTTATCTTTCAAACCCAAATCCATAAGCTGCTACTTCTGGCGGAAGTAATCGTCCGTCTTGTCGAGCCAGTCCTGGCGCGGCGGGCTGAAGACATCAACGTCTAAAGTGTCTTCGAGCGCCTCGGCCTTGTGCGGGACGTTCGACGGGATGTGCAGGACTTCGCCCGCGCGCACCTCTAAGACCTCAGCGCCGTCTTCGCCGATCCAGAAACGCAGCGCCCCCTCAAGAATGTAGGTGAACTGCTCGTTCACGTGCGAGTGGCGCGGGACGACTGCGCCTTTGCGAAGATAGACGTGCGTGAGCATCATGCGCTCGCCGTTAATGATGCGCCGCTCGATTGCGTCCGTCACAGGCTCCCGCTCCATCTCTTCCCAGCGGTGCCAGCTCACTTTTGCTTCTGCCACTGTCGGTCTCCTCTCTGTTCAGATAATAAATGGACGCGAGCCTGAAGCGCGAGGGGCGGCGAGGGAGTTACCGCATGGCGACAAACGTCCCGCAAAAGCGCACGGCCGCACGGCCCCCGTCTTCGATGGTCGCCGAGAGACTGATGCGGGCTTTCCCTGTTTGATGAAAAGTCTGCTTGAACCGGGCCAGCGCATCGCCTTCAGGGCGAAGGCAGACGGCGCGCAACGGCCCGCGCACGGGGCGGTCGTAGGAGATAGAGCTTTCGCGTATGACTATGTGACTGTCTGTATCGCACAACTCCAGCCAGAGCAGGCCGTAGCCGCTCAGCACCGCCAGCGCGTTGAGGCTCCCGCCGAAGGCTGTGCCCAGATGGTTGACGTTCTCTTCGAGCGGCGCGACTAACACCAGCCGCTCGCCATCATAATGCTCGACCCTCACGCCCATAGCACGCGTGATGGGGATTTTGCTATGAAGCAGCTCTTCGATCCGCTGTGCAGTGCTCATGTTAAAGAGCATGCTGGGAGGTTGATAGGGCCTCGGCCCTGACCTCTATGCTTTCGGCCTTCGGCGCTACTTCCGCCGGGCTCAGCAGGCGGCAGGACTCGCGCTTCACCAACTGCGTAGGGATGGTCACGACCTCGGGCCCAAGCTCGGGCTGCCCGACCCTCTTCAAGACCAGCTCGGCCATCTGCTTGCCTGCCTGCTCCGTAAAGACTTTGACGGATGTCAGCGGCGGGTTCAGGGCGGCCGCTTCCGGAGTATCGTTGAAGCCGACCACGCTTATATCATTCGGAATGCGCAGCCCGCTCTCCTGAATCGCCTTGTAGGTTCCACGCGCCGCAGCATCTTCACCAGCAAAGATAGCTGTGACCGCCTCTCCACTCTTCAAAATAGATTTCGTCGCCAAATATCCCACCTCTTCTGCATTCGTCGAATCGAAATCATTCAGCAGCGGTTGAAGCCCCGCCTCCGCCATCGCACGTCGGTAGCCTGCGGCTCTTCTGGCAAACCACGGGAGGCGACAATTTCCGACATAGCTGATTCTTTGATGACCGAGACTTTGAAGGTAGCGAGTCACTTCATATGCTCCTTCGATGTCATCGAAGTAGACCGAGCTGTACTCCTCCTTCTTCCACTCTCCGACCACATTATTGCCCAACACGACGAAGGGAATGCCTTTATAGTCCAACAGGTCAAGGAGGTTCTGGGAGTTGGTGCCGGCGACGATGACAGCGCCGATCACGTCGCGGCGCTGAAGGATTTGCGGCAGGTGTAGGTTCTGCCACGAGACGTTGCTCGGATATTGCAGCGGCATGTAGAGCAGCCCGTAGTCGTGAGACGCGCAATAAGCCTCTGCGCCCACCAGCACGGAGGCGTGAAAGGGGCTGAACACGGCACGGTTGCTGAGGATGAAAGCAACAATCCGGGCCTTGTTCTTTCCGTCCAGGTTGTAGTTGAGCTTTCGCGCGGCCCGAATCACACGCTCTCGCAGTTCCGGCGTTACACTGTCACTGCCATTTATCACGCGCGAGACCGTGGCGATGCTCACGCCCCCCTCGTTGGCCACTTCCTGAATCCTGGTCTTTCCCGCTCGCCGAACCTTTTTGTTCATTTTCGCAACCCCTCTTCCAATGCAAATGAGCCCTACGTCCGTGAAAATAGAATTTACACTAGACGAGAAAAATTTACAAGAAAAATCGGCTTCCCTCTCCAAAACGGCTCCGCTCGGCCCGACCAGCGATATTGGAACGGAAGCCGGTCGTTTTCCGGCGGCCTCCTGCAAGTTGTTGATTTTACTTGCCTGATGCTTCAAAGCATTCTTCTCACGGAAAATTTAAAGGCGGCGAGCCGTGGCGGCTGTGGGCGAAATAAAAGAGAAGGCTCTGGCTGGGTCTACGCAATCTAAACGCATTATTTGCTGCAATTGATAAAGTTCGCCGGAAGGCTGTGGCGATAATTTACAGAGAATGTAGAAGAAATTCTCAAAAATTGTTGAAAATTTTCTTGCATTCGGCCTGACTTTCCCTTATGATGGTGCTTCGATTTAAGAGAGCTACTGTATAAAGCTCCACTTTTCCTGGGTTTTTACCACCAAATTTTTAAGGATACCGATGAAGAGACTGAAGACCCTTTCGCTGCTCACAGCCGTCCTGACAGCCATATTCATGGCCCTGCCGTTCATAGCCGGGGCCGCAACTTCCCTCATCAACGACACTTATGCTGACGGGAACAGCCAGAACCAAGACCTCGCGAACAATTCCATAAGGCTGTTCAACGGACGTTCCACGACTGTACGAACGGACGCTCCCGGCTCTGTCACCTTCGACCTGACCAACACGACCAGCTCTGAAGCCTTCTGGGGCTTCTTCACGAACTCAGGCGCGCCCGTGAACTTGGGCGTGGGCGACAAGCTTTCGGTTTCGGGTACTTTTACGCTGACCGGCTTTCCCGCCACTGTTAATGCGGACGTGCGTTTCGGAGTCATGAATTCGCAGGGCACGCGCAACACCAATAACCTGACGGGCGGCATGAACGAGGCTTCGTTTGCCACGGACACAGGCTACGGGCTGCAATTTTTCCCGAGCGGCACGGGCTCTCCTTTCGTCCTTTACCGCAGGCTGAGCACGCCGGGCACTCCGAATAATCCTTTCAATAGCATGGGGACGACGGATTGGACTACGATTTCGGGCACAGGCGCGACGGCCAGGCAGACCTTGGCGAGCAATACGCCCTACACGCTGACCTACACGATTGAGCGGCTCTCGGCGACGGACAACCGCATCACGGTATCCGTGACGGGCGGGACGCTCTCGAATCTGAGTTACACGGCGGTCGAGTCAACGCCTTCGCCCAACACGGCGTTCGACTATTTCGGTTTCCGCGTCGCCAACAATACCTTTGCCAAGACCATCAAGTTCACGAACTGGCTGGTTGACTACACGCCTTCGCTGCCGGTCATCACGAGCCAGCCGCAGCCGACTAACCTGACCGTGCAGGTCGGAAGCAACGTCACGACCTCCGTAGCGGCCAGCGGCAACTCGCTCTCGTATCAGTGGCAGAAGAACGGCGTCCCCATTTCCGGCAACCCTTCGGCCCAGACGCCGACGCTTACGCTCTCGAACGTCCAGCTCGGCGATGCGGGCAGCTACACTGCCGTAGTCTCTAACCCTGGCGGCAGCGTCACGAGCACGCCCGTCACGCTCAATGTCAGCACAGACCCCGTTCCCCCGCCGCCGAGCATCGGCGCGCAGCCCCTTGATGCGACCGCGCCCATCGGCACAAGCGCCAGCCTGAACGTCTTTGCGACCGGCGACAACCTCTTCTATCAGTGGTTCAAGAACGGCGTGCTGATTCCGGGCGCGACCGCCGCGACGCTCAGTTTCCCGAACGCGCAGACGAGCGACTCCGCCACCTACACTGTCGTCGTCTCCAATTCCAGCGGGAGCGTCACGAGCGCCCCGGCGAAGTTCCTGGTCGTTTCTACTATGGCGGCCACGCGCGTTGCACCAATCAATAACGCGACTGAGGTCAACGTAGACGCGCCGCTCGCCATCACTTTCAACCAGGCTGCCAAGGTCGGCAACACCGGCCGCGTGCGTATCTATCAGGAAGACGGCACGCTCGTCGAGACCATAGACATGAGCGCCGCCACGCAGTCGCGCCTGAACGGCACTGTGAACTTCAATTATTATCCGATCATCGTCAATGGCGACACGGCAGGCATCTACCCGCACCAGAAGCTAGCCTACGGCCAGAACTATTACGTGACGATTGAGCCGGGCGTCATTACAGACGCTTCGGGTGCGCCCTTCATAGGCTTCTCCGACCCCTCGGCGTGGCGCTTTACGACCAAGGCCGCCGCCCCTCCGGCCGGCACGACGGCGTTGACGGTTGCGGCCGACGGCACGGGCGACTTCTCGACCGTGCAGGGTGCGGTTGACTTCGTGCCTGCGAACAACACCAGGCGCGTCGTCATCACAGTCAAGAAGGGCACGTACACGGAGATCGTCTACATCGGCTCGAACAAGCCTTTCATCACAGTGCGCGGCGAAGACCGCAACCAGAGCGTGATCCAGTACGCCAATAACAACAGCTTCAACCCGGCCTCGACCACCACGCGCGCGATGTTCGGCGTGGACGCTCCCGATTTCACGCTTGAGAACATTACGCTGCGCAATCTGACGCCGCAGGGCGGCTCGCAGGCCGAGGCGTTTCGCGGCAACAACAATCGCATCATGCTGAATCGCGTCAGCCTCTACAGCTTTCAGGACACGCTGCTCTTGCAGGGCCAGTCCAATCAGGGCGGCTTCGTCACAGACAGCTACATAGAGGGCGACGTGGACTTCATGTGGGGCTCGGGCCCGGTCTTCTTCCAGAACACGGAGCTGAAGCAGCTCCGCACGGGCGGCTTCTACACGCAGATACGCAACCCGCAGGGCCGCAACGGCTACGTCTACGTGAACTGCCGCCTGACGGCAGCGCCCGGCGTCACAGCCGCTTTCCTGACACGCATAGACCCTGACGATTTCCCTTACAGCCAGGTGGTCTTCATCAACACTGTGATGGACTCCTCGTACGTTATCCCGGCGGCCTGGCGCATAGACAACCCGACCAACGCTCCAACGAGCGCCAACTATCCGAACATAAGGTTCTGGGAGTACAACAGCACGACGCCTGCCGGCACGCCCGTCGATGTCAGCCAGCGCCACCCGATCTCGCGCCAGTTGACTGCGGCAGAGGCGGCGCAGTGGAGCGACCCAGCGTTTGTGCTCGGCGGCTGGGTGACGCAGACGAAGCAGACGGCCGGCGTCAATCTCTCTAACCTGAGCCAGAACTACACGGGCTCGCCCATTGCGGCGACGGTCACGACCAATCCCGGCGGGCTGGGAGTCGAAGTGACCTATAACGGCAGCACGACGCCTCCGACCGCCATCGGCTCTTATGCGGTCGTCGCGACTGTGAAGGATGCAAACTATCAGGGCGCGGCCACGGGCACACTCACGATCAACCAAGTGCCGACCTCCATTACGCTCGGCAACCTGTACCAGACGGCAGACGGTACGCCGAAGGCCGTGACCGTCAACACCAACCCCGTGGGCCCAGTAGTCTCGGTGACCTATAACGGCTCTTCGACGCCGCCTTCAGCGCCGGGCAACTACAGCGTCCTGGCTTCCATTAACGACCCGGGCTTCAAGGGCAGCGCCTCTGCGACCTTGACGATCTACGCCCCCGGCACGCAGCCCCAGAAGGCATTTCCCGGTGCTGAAGGCGCTGGTGCTTACACTCCGGGCGGTCGCGGCGGGGATGTCTATCACGTGACGAATCTGAACGACTCGGGCGCGGGCAGCCTGCGCGAAGGCATCAGAAGTGCCACGGGCCCACGCACCATAGTCTTCGATGTCTCGGGCACGATCTATCTCAACTCGCGGCTGGCGATCAACAAGCCTTTCCTGACGCTCGCGGGCCAGACCGCCCCGGGCGACGGCATCACTGTCGCCGGATGGCACACGATCATCACCGATACGCATGACGTGATCGTGCGCTACATGCGTTTCCGCGTGGGCGACGGCAACTGCCCGAGCTACCAGGACGATGCCTTCACCGTGGACAAGTCCACCAACGTCATCGTCGATCACATCTCGGCTTCGTGGAGCGTTGACGAGACGCTTTCGGTCACGGAGTCGGACAAGGTCACTGTGCAGTGGTCTTTCATCACCGAGAGCATGAAGAACTCCTGCCATGAGAAGGGGACGCACGGTTACGGCTCGCTGATGCGCTACGGCAACGGCCTGGTCTCGTTCCACCATAACCTGTACGCGCACCACTACAGCCGCAACCCGCGCGTGGGCGATAACATCGGCCTCGACTTCGTCAACAACGTCGTCTATGACTGGGGCCTGAAGGCAGGCTACAGCGCGGAGGCCATCGAAGGCACGCCGCGTATCAACTTCGTCGGCAACTACCTCGTCGCCGGGCCCTCGACGCCAACTTCTAACCGCACCAGGGCTTTTGAAGGCGGCAGCACGAGCACGCAGATTTACCAGTCGAACAACTTCGTAGACAGCAACGTGAACGGCACACGCGACGGCGCGGACATTGATTGGGCCATGATCGTCGGCGCTTATACGAAACAGCAGCCGGGCCGCTTCGCCTTCGCGCAGGTTCAGACGGACGACGCGCAGACGGCTTACGAGCGCGTGCTCGCCACGGCGGGCCATTCGCTGAAGCGCGACGCCGTTGACACGCGCATCGTGTCCGAGGTGAAGAGCGAAGGCGGCACACAGATAGACTCGCCCAATCAGGTCGGCGGATTCCCCGTGCTTGAGAGCCTGCCTGCACCGGCTGACTCAGACCGGGACGGAATCACTGACGAGTGGGAGAGCAATCACGGCTTGAACCCGGCCGATCCATCGGACGCTCGCACGATCAGGAGCAGCGGTTACTCCAACCTCGAACGCTACCTGAACGACATCGTGCCGGTTCCGGATGTGAACACCATCGTTGACCGCGAAGCGCCGGCCAGCTCGGCCACCGTCTCGCAAGCGCCGAACGCCGCCGGCTGGAACAACTCGGACGTGCTTGTGACGATCACGGCCACGGACAACGAGGGCGGCTCGGGCGTTCACGAGATCATCTACAGCGTGGGCGGCGTCACACAGCACGAGCACAGCGCGCAGGCAGTCATTTCAGTCTCGACGGAAGGCACGACGACCATCAGCTACTTCGCCAAGGACGACTCGGGCAACGCCGAAGAGGCGCAGACCTTGACGGTCAAGCTGGACAAGACGGCACCCGTCATCGGTGACGTGTCGCGCACTCCGGCTAATGCTGCGGGCTGGAACAACTCGAACGTGACGGCGAGCTTCTCCGCGACGGACTCGCTCTCAGGCTTCGAGGCGGGCCAGACGGTCGCGGGCAGCAATACCTTCGACACTGAAGGCGCTGGTCAGACGTTCACCTTCGAGGTCACAGACCTCGCCGGCAACACCGCGCGGCACACTGTCAGCGATATCAACATAGACAAGACCGCTCCCGTGATCGAAGCTTCGCGCGCTCCGCTCGCCAATGCTGCGGGCTGGAATAACACCGATGTCACTGCCACTTATACTGCGAGCGATGCTCTTTCGGGTCTCGCTTCACCGGCAACGGGCGGCCACACTTTCACGGGCGAGGGCGCGGGCCAGGCGCAGACCTTCGAGGTCACAGACCTTGCCGGTAACACTGCGAGCGCGACCGTCGGCGGCATCAACATAGACAAGACAGCACCCTCCATCAACGTCGCGCAGCCTACGGAAGGAGGCTTCTTCGTCCTCAATCAACCGGCGCTGGCCGCCTACGCCTGTAGCGACAACCTTTCGGGCGCTGACTGCTTGGGCCCAGTCGCCAACCAGAGCCCGCTCGACACGGCTTCGGTCGGGGCCAAGACCTTCAACCTCATCTCGACGGATCAGGCCGGGAACGTCGCGACGAAGGCCGTCAACTACGCGGTCGGCTACAATCTCAACCTGCTCTACGACGCGAACAAGGTCAACAAGAGCGGAAGCACCGTTCCGGTCAAGTTGCAGCTCTTTGACAACGCCGGCACGAACCTCTCTTCGGCAGGCGCAGTCCTGCGCACAGTGGGCGTGTCGCTCATCACGACCGATACATATGGGCCTGTGAGCGATCCGGGCAGCGCGAATCCTGATAATAACTTCAGCTTCGACCCGGAGCTTGGCGGCTACAGGTTCAACCTCAAGACCACCGGGTTTGCTCCCGGCACTTACCGCCTCTCCTTCACGGTCGGCAGTGACCCTTACGTCTACGCCGCGCAATTCCAGGTCAGGTAAACCGAAAGACCTGACGGGGAAAGAAAAAGAAAAGGCTCCGGCCTCAAACCGGAGCCTTTTCCGCGTTCTCCCGCTCGTCTAAGCCTTCGCGGCCCGCTTGTGCCGCAGGGCGTGCTCGTAGACCTCTACATACTTCGCGGCCGAATCGTTCCAGGAGAAATCCTGCGACATGGCCTGCTGGCGAAGCTGACGGATGTGCTGCGGGCGGTCGAACCAGGTCGAGACGGCCCACCCGATAGTGTAGTAAAGCGCCCGCTCCGTAGCATCCCAGAACTTGAAGCCCGTGCCCGCCCCCGTCGCCTCGTCGTAGTTCCGCACAGTGTCGTCGAGCCCGCCCGTCGCACGCACCACCGGGAGCGTCGCGTACTTCATCGAATAGCTCTGGTTCAACCCGCACGGCTCATAGAGTGACGGCATGAGGAAGAAATCGCTGCCCGCTTCTACCAGGTGGCTCAGCTCGTTGGAGAATCCTATGTAGCTGCCGACCCTGCCGGGATTGGCGGACGTGAGCCAGTGAAAGAAGCCTTCCGTTTCCGCGTCGCCCGTGCCGAGCACGACCACCTGCATCAACATGTCTCTCAAGGCGTTCGGCAGAGCCTCGCGCAGGAGGTTGAAGCCCTTCTGCGGCGCGAAGCGCGAGACGATGCCGAAAACGGGAAGCTCTGCGCGCTGCTCCAACCCGAACCGCTCCTGCAAGGCAGCCTTGCACACAGCCTTTCCCGAAAGATCGTCAGGCGTGTAGCGCGCCGGAATCAATTTGTCGGTCGCCGGATTCCAGTGCTCGTAGTCAACGCCGTTGAGGATGCCGAAGAGCGCGCCGCTTCGTCTTTGCAGATAATAGGAGAGGCCCATGCCGCCCGCCGGTTCCAGAATCTCGCGCGCGTGCGTGGGCGAGACGGTCGTCAAAGCGTCCGCAAAATGTATGCCCGCTTTGAGCAGGTTGAGCTGGCCGTAATATTCAAACACGTCGGGCGTGAAGTATTCGCCGCCGACGCCTATGTACGGGTAGGCGCTGCGATGAAAGATGCCCTGGTAGCCTATGTTGTGAATCGTGAGCACAGTGGCCGTCGAAGAGAGCGGCGATAAGACCCTGTCCCAGGTGTTGAGAAAGACGGGCACAAGCGCCGTGGGCCAATCATGCGCGTGTGCTATGTCCGGGATGAACTGGCGGTCTTTACAGATTTGCAGCGCGGCCTTAGAGAGCAGCGCGAAGCGAAAGGCGTTGTCCGGATACTCCTTGCCCGCGTAATCATAAATCCCCGGACGACCGAAGAATCGCTCGTAATCCACGAACCAGACCGGAACCTCTCTGTCCAGCACGCCGCTGTGCACGCCTATCCAGTTCTCTTCCCCGCCGCCCATGTGAACGCAGGACGTGCCTTCGGGAATGATGCCGAACCGGGCCCGATCAATCGAGCCGTAGAGCGGCAGGATTATTCGCACGTCATGGCCCAACCGCCGCAGGGCTTTGGGAAGCGCGGCCACCACGTCTCCGAGGCCCCCCGTCTTGGCATACGGCGCGCACTCCGAAGCGACGAACAGGACGCGCAGCTTCCCTGCCTCGTCCGCCTCCATGAGCGGCTCCGTCAAGACTGCTGAATCAAGCTCGTCCGTCTCGCTCGACTGATCCAGGTCAACAGCCTGCTCTTCATCAACAACTACGTCCACTAGAGCCTGCGCCGAAGGGTCTTGGGCCATAAGCGTCTGCTGAGCCTCCTCAATTCTTTTAGCTATTGGGCGGGAACTTCCAGCCACATGACGGCGAGCGGCGGAAGGTCTAGGCGGGCCGAGAAGGGCTGTCCCTGCCAGGGCTCCGCTTCAGCCGTGATCGTCTCGAAGAGGCCGACGCCGCTGCCGCCGAACTTAGCCTCGTCCGTGTTCAAGATTTGGCGATACTGGCCGGCTCTCGGCAGCCCTACGCGATAGCCCGAGCGCACGACTGCCGAGAAGTTGCACACGCAGACCAATTGCCGTCCCTGTGTGGGCGCGATTCGCATGAAGGCCAGAAAATTATCGGCAGCGCCTCCGCCCTCTATCCATTGAAACCCCGAAGGCTCCACGTCCATCTCCCACAGCGCGGGCTCCTCTTTGTAGAGCCTGTTCAACTCGCGCACCAAATCCTGCAAGCCTTTATGGTCTGTCTCTTCGAGCAAGTGCCAGTCCAAGCTCTGCTCGTAGTTCCACTCTCTCCACTGTCCTATCTCACAGCCCATGAAGAGCAGCTTCTTGCCCGGATGGGCCCACATGTAGGCGTAGAGCGCGCGCAGGTTCGCGAACTTTTGCCAGCGGTCGCCCTGCATCTTGTCCAGCAGCGACCCCTTGCCGTGCACTACCTCGTCGTGTGAGAAGGGCAGGACGTAGTTCTCGCTCCAGGCGTAGAGAAAGCCGAAGGTCAGATTGTTGTGATGATACTTGCGATAGATCGCGTCCTTCTGAAAGTAGAGCAAGGTGTCGTGCATCCAGCCCATGTTCCATTTGAAGTTGAAGCCGAGACCTCCGGCATAGGGCGGGCGCGAGACGCCGGGCCAGGCCGTGGACTCCTCGGCGATCATCATCACGCCCGGATGACGCGCATGCACGGTGTCGTTCAACTGGCGCAGGAACTCCAAAGCGCCGAGGTTCTCGCGCCCGCCGTACTCGTTCGGAACCCAGCGCCCTTCGTTGCGGCTGTAATCCAGGTAGAGCATCGAAGCCACAGCGTCTACGCGCAAGCCGTCTATGTGGCACTCTTCAATCCAGAAGAGGGCGTTGGCGATGAGGAAGTTCCGCACCTCGTTGCGGCCGTAGTTGAAGATGTATGTGCCCCAATCGGGATGCTCGCCCTGGCGCGGGTCTGCGTGCTCGTACAGGGCCGTCCCGTCGAAGCGGCCGAGGGCCCAGGCGTCTTTGGGAAAGTGCGCCGGAACCCAGTCCATAATCACGCCTATGCCGCGACTGTGCAGGTAGTCTACGAGCGCGCGAAAATCATCGGGCGTGCCGTAGCGCGCCGTCGGCGCATAATAATTAGCGACCTGATAACCCCATGAGCCGCCGTACGGGAAACCTTTGAGGGGCAGGAACTCGACGTGCGTGAAGCCCATCTCCTGCACGTAATCGGCCAGCGCCGGGCCCATCTCGCGGTAGGTGAGAGCACGCGTCTTGCCGCCTTCGAGGATGTGACGCCAGGAGCCCAGGTGCACTTCGTAGATCGAAAGCGGCTCGTGCAGGTGATCGCGCGCCTCTCTGCGCTCTATCCATTCGTGGTCTGTGAACTCGTACGCCGGGTCGAAGACGATAGATGAAGTCGCGGGCGGAACCTCCGAGTAGAGCGCATAAGGGTCTGCCTTGAGAAAGGGCGGCGCGCCCTGGTGATGTATCTCGTACTTGTACACTTCGCCGGGGCCAATGTCGGGGATGAAAATCTCCCAGATGCCGGAAGCGCCGAGCACGCGCATCTGGTGCAAGCGCCCGTCCCAGTTATTGAAGTTGCCGACGACGCTGACGCCGCTGGCGTTCGGGGCCCAGACGGCGAACGAGACGCCGCCGACATCGCCTAGCTGGCGGACGTGCGCGCCGAGCTTATCGTAGAGCCGCTCATGACGCCCCTCACCGAAGAGGTGCTCGTCAAAAGTGCCGAGGGTCGGGAGAAAGGCGTAAGGGTCGCGCAGGGTGAAGCTATTTCCGTCGGGGTAATGAACTCGCAACTGGTAAGGGAAGGTCTCCGTGCGCCCCTGTAGGAGCAGCTCGAAGAAGCCGCCGTCATCGGTTTTGACCATCTCGCGCGGCGGCTCGCCGGTGACGAGCAGCTCGACGCGCTCGGCTTCGGGACGCAAGACGCGCACCGTCACTCCGCCCGCGACCCTGTGAGCGCCGAGGATAGAGTGCGGGTCGGAATGCGAGAGGGCCAGAAGCCGCCCCAGCTCGGAAGCAGATACGGAAGGATAGAGCTCGCTCGTACCCGAAGCGTTTGTGGACGTTCGGGCGTCCCCCGGTTGGCCCGCCATGAAGGTCTTGCCTCCTCTGCAAATTGGTGTTTTGATAAGAGCAGTATGGGCCCTTTACGGCAAAGGTTCAAGCCATTTATGGGCCTATAAAAAAAAACATCGGCGGCCGTTTTAGTGTAAAATCATCCTTCAGCCAGACAGTCAGGCGCTCTTGCCAGGGAAGGCTTTGCGGGCTCTTCTACCAGACCCATCATGATCGGGCGGGTGTTACTCAACTACCGTATCCTAGAGAAGCTCGGCGAGGGCGGACAGGGGACTGTCTACAAGGCCGTGGACACGACCCTTGATCGTCCGGTAGTCGTCAAAGTCCTGCCGCCGGAGCTGACCGATAAGACCTCTAACCTGACCCGCTTCGAGCGCGAAGCGCGGCTCGCATCTTCGCTCGATCACCCGAACATCTGCACCATCTTCGGCCTCTACAGGGTCGAAGGCGTGCATTTCATAGCTATGCAGCACGTCGAAGGCCGCAACGTGCGCCAGCTCGTTGACGGACGCCCCCTGGAATTGAAGAGCGCGCTCTCAATCGCCATACAGGTCGCAGACGCCCTGGCCGCCGCTCACGCGCGCGGCATTATTCACCGCGACGTGAAGGCCGGCAACGTGATGGTCACGGACACGGGCGTCACGAAGGTCTTAGACTTCGGCCTGGCGAAGCTGATGGAGCGCGGCAACTCCGCATCCTCCGACCCGCAGATCACCGAAGTCGGAGTCCCTTATGGGACGGCGACCTACGCCGCGCCGGAGCAGGCGCAGGGGCTCACTGTAGATCACCGCGCGGACATCTTCTCGACGGGCGTGCTGCTCTACGAGATGCTGGCAGGCACTTGGCCCTTTCAGGGCAAGACCGTGGTGGACGTGCGTTACGCCGTTGTGCATGAGGAGCCGACGCCGATCTCGGAGTACCGGCCCGGCGACGACCCGCAAGTCTTAGCGCGCGTGCAGGCGGTACTGAATCGCGCGCTCGCCAAGGAGCCCGCCGACCGTTATCAGAAGATAGAAGAGATGCGCGACGACCTGCGCGCCATCCTGCGCGAGATAGACGTGGACGGGAGCATCTCTTCCAGCCACATGTCGGGCGGCTTCCCGCACTTTGCGCCGCGCCACATCGAGAGCGGGTTCGAGCGTTGGAAGGGCTCGTTGCTGAGCAGGCGGGGCGCAATCGCGGCCGGTGCGGCTCTCCTCCTCGTAGCGGCTGCGCTTCTGGCCTACAACTTTTTCGGCCGCCGGGGCGAGTCGAGCGGGGCGATTGATTCGCTGGCAGTCCTGCCCTTCACGAACGCGAGCAACGATCCGAACACGGAGTATCTCTCCGAAGGAATCACCGAAAGCCTCATCAACAGTCTTTCGCAGCTTCCACACCTGAAGGTCAAATCGCGCAACACTGTCTTCAACTACAAGGCGCACGCGGCCGACCCGAGAAAGATCGGAAAGGACTTAGGCGTGCGTGCGCTGCTTTCGGGGCGCGTCGCTCAGCATGGCGACGAGCTTTCGATCAGCGTCGAGCTGATTGACACCAGGGACGACAGCCAGATTTGGGGCGAGCAATATAGCCGCAAGCTCTCGGACATCATCGCGCTGCCGGAAGAGATCTCGCGCGACGTTTCCGAAAAGCTGCGCCTTCGGTTGAGCGGCACGGACGAGAAGCAGTTGACCAAGAACTACGCGACCAACTCAGAGGCTTATCGTCTCTACTTGCAGGGGCGCTTCTACTGGAACAAGCGCACGGCCGACGGCTTGCAGAAAGGGATAGAGTATTTCAATCAGGTCATCCAGAGGGACGCCAACTATGCGCCGGCCTATGCGGGCCTGGCCGATTGCTATGCTCTACTGAACGTCTACAACGTCGTTCCGGCGACTGAAGTCTACCCACGGGCCCGGGCGGCCGCGGCCAAAGCTCTTGAGCTGGACGCGACGCTCTCCGAAGCGCACACCTCGCTCGGCTTCGTCAGCTATCGTTACTATTGGCAGTGGGCCGAAGCCGAACAGCAGTTCAAGCGCGCGATTGAGTTGAATCCTTCCTACGCGACCGCGCACCAGTGGTACTCGGCCTACCTGGCCGCCACCGGCCGCCACAACGAAGCCATCGCCGAAAGCCGACGGGCGCAGGAGTTGGAGCCCTTCTCGCTCCCGATCAACGCAGACCTTGTGCGTCACCTCTACTACGCGCGCCAGTACGACGAGGCTCTGAAGGAGGCGCGCAAGCTGCTTGAGATGGACGAAGGCGCTTCGCGTGCCCACGTCGAGCTGGGCCAAATCCTTGAGCAGCAGGGGAAGACGGAGGAATCAATCGCGGAATTCCAGAAGGGCGCGACTCTTTCGGACAATTCCGTGAGCGCGCTCACCAGCCTGGGCCACGCTTACGCGCTCGCGGGGAAACGGAGCGAGGCCGAGAAGATCGTCAAGCGGCTTGAGGAACTATCAAAGCAGCATTACGTCTCGCCCTATCACACGGCCGTCATCTACGCGGGCTTGGGCGAGCGGGCCCAGGCCCTCGCCTGGCTCGAAAAGGCCCGCGACGAGCGCTTCAACTGGATGCCCTTCATACAGGTTGACCCGGTCTTCGACAGCCTCCGCTCCGATCCGAAGTTCGCAGACCTGATGCGCAGCCTCGGCCTCGAAAAGCAATGATGAATGGCGCAAGGCGGAAGGATGAATAAAAGAGAGACTGCTTTTCATTCATCCTTCTGCATTCCGCCTTCATCATTGCTTTTCGAGCAGCTCTTCCCATTCGCTGTGGACGAAGCCCGCGTCGGGCCTGTCTGTGCGCTGGTAGGTGTGCGAGCCGAAGAAGTCGCGCTGGGCCTGCGTCAGGTTCAGCGGCAGGTTGGCCGTGCGGTACATGTCGAAGTAGTTGAGGCTCGCGGCCATCGCCAGCACGGGCGTCCCAGACTGCATGGCCGAGGTGACGGCCCGTCGCCAAGCGGGCTGCGCCTCTTCGACCCAGGCTTTGAAGTCCGGGTCGAGGAGCAGGTTCGGCAGGTCTGGGCGTCGCTGGTACGCCTGCTTGATGCGATCAAGGAACTGCGCGCGGATGATGCAGCCGCCCTTCCAGATGCGCGACACTTCGCCGAGGTTGATGTCCCAGTTCCAGTTCTTCGAGCCCTCGCGAATCAGGTTCATCCCCTGCGCGTATGAGCAGATCTTCGACGCGTAGAGCGCATCGTGTATGGCGTCGATCATCTCGCGCTTGTCGCCCTCGTATTTGAAGCCCGTGGGCCCAGCAAGCTCTTTGCTCGCTTCCACTCGCTCCGCCTTGAAGGAGGAGAGCGTGCGCGCGACTATCGCCGCGTCGATGGTCGGAATCGGGATGCCGAGGTCTAAGGCCACCTGGCTAGTCCACTTCCCAGTCCCCTTCTGCCCGGCCTTGTCCAGGACAAGATCGACGAGGGGCTTGCCCGTCTCCTCATCCTTGACCCGCAGGATTTTGGCCGTGATCTCGATGAGGAAAGATTCCAGGTCGCCTCTGTTCCACTCGTCAAAAATGTCTGCCATCTCTTCGGCTCCGAGGCCGAGCAGACGGCGCATCATGTCATAGCTTTCGGCGATCAACTGCATATCGCCGTACTCTATGCCGTTGTGAATCATCTTGACGAAGTGGCCCGCCCCGCCAGGCCCGATGTAGGTCACGCATGGGCCATCGTCAACTTTGGCGGCGATGGCTTCCCAGACGGGACGTATCTCTTCGTAAGCCTCGCGCGCGCCGCCCGGCATCAGCGATGGGCCCAGGAGCGCCCCCTTCTCTCCGCCTGAGACGCCCGAGCCGATGAAGCGAAAGCCTTCGGCCTTCAGGGCCTTCTCCCTGCGCTCTGTGTCCTGGAAGTAGGAGTTGCCGCCGTCAATGATGATGTCGCCCTCTTCCAGAAAAGGCTTGACCTGGTCGATAGTCCAATCGACGGGGTCGCCGGCCTTGACCAGCAGTATCAGCTTGCGTGGACGCTCAAGCGACCGCACGAACTCTTCGGGCGAATGTATGCCGATCACCTGTTTGCCCTCGGCGCGCGAGACAAAGTCGTCCACCTTCTTCGTATCACGGTTGAAGACGGCGATGGGGTAGCCGTTGCGCTCGATGTTGAGCGCCAGATTCTCGCCCATCACGGCGAGGCCGATCATGCCGATCTTAGCTCTTTTCGTCCCCTGTTCCGGTGTAGCCATTTTCTCATCCTCACTTTTCTGTAGTTATGCTCCGGCGACGCCCGAGCGCGGCACTGCTTCGACGATCAGCGCGTGTAAGTGTTTGAGACCTGCGGCTGCGTCCGCTCCGAGGTCAATGCGGACGGCGCGCCGGCCCCGCGACGAGAGCGAGCGGAAGTCGCCGAGCGCCTGCGCCTGCTTCAGCGTGCTGAAGGTGTAGGGCTCGCCCGGCACGGGGAGGTCTACTTTGTCGGGCGCAGTCAACTGTATGAAGACACCAGTGTCGGGCCCGCCCTTGTGCAGTTGTCCCGTCGAATGAAGGAAGCGCGGCCCGTATCCGGTGGTCGTCGCGCAATGGGTCGCGTCGCGCAGGTGCGTGCGGATGGCCTGAATCGTCTCGTCGTGCTCCGGCGTCTCTTCAATATAGTTAAGCAGAGCTATGTAGTCGCCCTCTCCCGCCCGCGTCAGATGTGCGCGCAGAGCGTCCAGGACGGACGACGAGGGCAATGCTGTTTTCGCGCCGTCGTCGGCGTAGACGGTCAGCGTGCCGTCCGCGACCAGCACTCTTTGCTCCGCCAGCTTGCCTTCCGTCTTGAAATTCTCAAGCAACTCGCGCGTAGCGTCCTTAGACTCCTGCACGTTCGGCTGGTCGAAAGGATTGATGCCCAGACGCCAGCCAGCGAAGGCCGTCGCAATCTCCCACAGGAAGAACTCTTCGCCGAGGTCGTAGAGGTCTGTCAGGGTGCGATAGAGAACGGGGTTCCCGGCCGCTTCGAGCGCCTTCAGCTTCACTTCCCTCTCGCCGTCAAGCTTGCCGAGCGCAATCGAGACGAACAGGCGGTCATCGCCGTAAGCGGACGGTGGGCCCAACGGCTCGCCCGCGACGGGCAGAATGCCTTTGCCCTCTTTGCCCGTGCTCTCGGCCACCAGTTGCTCTATCCACAAGGAGAGCGCCGCAATCTTTTCGTCGGCGATGATCGTCAGCTTGTCGCGCCCGGCCCTGGCGCACTCGCCGAGGATTGCGCCCAGTCGCGCGCCCGGATTGTCCGTGGCCGGAACTACGGAAGCGCAGGCGTGCACGATGCGCTCGGCGTGATCGAGCAGCTTCTCGATGTCCACGCCCATGAGGGCCGCCGGGACGATGCCGAAATAGGAGAGCGCCGAGTAGCGTCCGCCGATGTCCGAAGGGTTGAGGAAGATGCGCTTGAACTTGTCGTCGGTCGCCATGCGCTCCATAGGCGTGCTGGGGTCTGTGATGGCTATAAAATTCTCGCCCGGATTCTCCTTGCGCTGGCGCACCTGCTCGTACCAGTACTTGTAGAAGGCTAAGGGCTCGGTCGTCGTCCCAGATTTCGACGCGATGATGAAGAGACAATGCACGGGGTCTATCTGCGCACCGAGTTGGGCCAACACGTCCGGGTCTGTCGAATCCAGGACGAGCAGCTCCGGGTAGCCTTCCCTGTGGCCGAAGGTCTGGCGCAGGACTTCGGGGCAGAGCGAGGAGCCGCCCATGCCGCACAGCATGACGTGCTTGAACTGCCTGGGCCCACGGATGCGGTCGGCGAAAGCGATCAGGTCATCTTCGACGCCGATCATCTCGTCCGGCACGTTGAGCCAGCCGAGCGAGTTCTTGATGATCTTCTGATGAGCTTCATCTTCCTTCCAGAGCGCGGCGTCCTTGCGATGGATGCGGCGCATTACGTCTCCCTTGTCGGCCTCCTTGAGAGCCGCGCTGACCGCGTCACCATATTTGCCGAGAGAGGCCGTGAGCCGTTCGTGAATCCCCGAGATGAGCGCGTCGCGCTTGGATTCGATGGATTCAACCAGCGTGTCGAAGGAGTTGACGAAGGCCGCGAGGCCGTCCCGTTGCAGCTTCTCGGTCACTTCCTTGAGGTCGATGCCGATCTCCGCCAGCTCTGCGATCAGAGCGCGGCATTCTTCCAAACCCTCTTCGAGCGTCAAGGCCACGCGCCCCTGGTCGCGAATCGCCGTGTAGGTCGCGGGCGGGACGGTGTTGACCGTTTCGGGGCCGATCAGGTTGTCTACGTAGAGCGTGTGCGAGTAGTTAGGGTTCTTCGTTCCCGTCGAAGCCCACAGGCAGCGTTGCACCTGCGCCCCCTTCCGCTTGAGCGCGGCGAAGCGTTCGCCGTGAAATATCTGTTTGAATTTACGGTAGGCCAGCTTGGCGTTGGCAATCGCCGCGCGCCCGCGCAAGCGTTCAAGCCGGGCCTTCTCTTCGGGCCCGCCGGCATGACGGGCGCGGTATTCGAGGTCGCTGTCAATGGCCGTGTCAACGCGCGAGACAAAGAAGCTTGCGACGGATGCTATGTGATCGACGGGTTTACCTTCTGCGTCGCGTCTTTCGAGGCCACGGATGAAAGCCTCTGCGACCTGCTCGTAGTTCTCTATGGAGAAGATCATCGTGACGTTGATGTTGATGCCGCGATAAATCGACTCCTCGATGGCGGGCAAGCCTTCCTGGGCGGCCGGAATCTTAATCATCACGTTCTTGCGGCCCAGACGGCGGAAGAGCCGGTCGGCCTCCTCAATCGTCCCCTGTGTGTCATAGGCGAGCTTCGGGTTGACTTCGAGGCTGATGTAGCCGTCCACGCCGTCCGTGCGGTCGTAGACAGGCTTCAGGATGTCTGCGGCCGCAGCTATGTCTTCGATCACCAGCTCTTCGTAAATCTCGGAAACGCTGCGGCCGCTGCTGACCAGCGTGCGCATCTGCTCGTCGTAATCGGTCGAGCCTGTGATAGCCTTCTCGAAGATCGTCGGGTTCGACGTGACGCCGCGCAGGTCGTCTTCATCTATCTTCTTCTTGAGATCACCGCTCGCCAGCATCGCGCGGCGGATGTTGTCGTACCAGATTGATTGGCCCAACTTCATAATTTCAACAAGCGGATTACTCATCACTTTTTGCTCCTCTAAATTTTTCGATTTCGCGCCGCGCGGCTTCGACTACGCTCTCGACTGTGAAGCCGAATTTTTTGGTCACTTCCTTGAGCGGCGCGCTCGCGCCGAAGGTGCGCATGCCGATGATCTGGTCGTGGCTGGTCACGTATCTGTCCCAGCCGAGCTTGGAGGCCAGCTCGACAGCCACGCGCGCTTTGACTGCACGGGGCAGCACCTTCTCTTTGTATGCAGCATCTTGAAGCTCGAACAGCTCCCAGGAGGGCATGCTGACGACGCGCGCCTTGACGCCTTCGGCCGTGAGCTGCTCGTAGGCGGCGACGCAGAGCGCCACTTCAGAGCCCGTGCCGAGCAGCAGGACATCCGGCTGGCCCTCGTCACCGCTGGCGTCGGCCAGAGTATACGCGCCGTACTTAGTCCCTTCAGCGCCAGCGTATTTCGTGCGGTCGAGCGTCGGTATGGCCTGACGGCTCAGGACGAGACATGCCGGTTCGTGTTTAAGCTGCATGATGACGCGCCACGCCGCGCCCACTTCGTTGGCGTCTGCGGGACGGAGCACGATCAGGTTGGGGATGGCGCGAAGGGATGCCAGGTGCTCGACGGGTTGATGAGTGGGCCCATCTTCGCCGACTCCTATGGAGTCGTGCGTGAAGATGTGTATGGTCGGAATCTCCATGATCGCCGAAAGGCGAATCGCGGGCCGGGAGTAGTCCGAGAAGATCAGGAAGCCGGAGCCGTAGGGCCGCACCTTAGAGAGCGAGAGGCCGTTGACGATGGCCGACATGGCGTGCTCGCGAATGCCGAAATGGAAGTTGCGCCCCGCAGGTGTCTCGGCCTCGAAATCACCAGCGCCTTCAAAGGTCAGGCGCGTTTTGGTGGAAGGCGCGAGGTCGGCCGCGCCGCCAATAAGCCACGGAACGTTCCGGGCAACCGCGTTCAAGACCTGGGCCGAAGCTTCACGACCGGCCAGGCCCTTCGCGCTCGGCTCAAAGACCGGAATATCTTTGTCCCACCCACGGGGCAGCTCGCGCTTCTGCATCCGCGACAACTGATCAGCCAGCGCGGGGTAAGCCTTCTCGTACTCCGCAAGACGCGCGAACCACTCCTGCCTGAGTCTTGTCCCGCGCTCTCCGATGCCTGCGCGGAAATGCTCGCGCACTCCTTCGGGGACGAGAAACTTTGCATCTTCGGGCCAACCGTAGTTGCGCTTCGTTAGTCGTATCTCTTCTTCGCCGAGCGGCTCGCCGTGCGCCGCGTGCGTGCCCTGCTTGGTCGGCGCGCCGTAGCCTATGTGGCTGTCGACGATGACGAGCGTCGGGCGCTGGGCCTCGTTGTGCGCGACTGTAAAGGCGCGACGGAGCATCTGTAGGTCGTTGGCGTCGCCGACTCTCGTCACGTTCCAGCCGTAGCCGATGAAGCGCGTGGCCACGTCCTCGCTGAAAGCCAGGTCTGTGCTGCCCTCTATCGTGATTCGGTTGTTGTCGTAAATCCAGCAGAGATTCGAGAGCTTGAGATGTCCGGCAAGGGAGGCAGCCTCGTGCGAGATGCCTTCCATCATGTCGCCGTCGCCGCAGATGGCGTACGTGCGATAATCGAAGAGCGGGAAGCCTTCGCGGTTGAAGCAGGCCGCCTGCCAGCGCGCGGCAATCGCCATCCCGACGCTATTGGCTATCCCCTGTCCGAGCGGGCCCGTCGTCGTCTCGACTCCCGAAGTCCAGCGATATTCGGGATGGCCCGGACAACGACTGTCTAGCTGGCGAAAGCTCTTAATGTCATCGAGGCTGACACTGGGCTCGCCAGTCCTCTCGTACTTGGCGTTGACAGCCTTGACGCCAGTCAGGTGCAGCATGCTGTAGAGCAGCATTGAAGCGTGGCCGATGGAGAGCACGAAGCGGTCGCGGTTGGGCCAAATGGGGTCTTCCGGGTCGAAGCGCAGAATCTCGTTCCAGAGCAGATAGGTCACGGGGGCCATCGCCATCGGCGTCCCCGGATGGCCCGAGTTGGCCGCCTGCACGGCGTCCATCGAGAGCGTGCGAATCGTATTTATCGAAAGCTGTTCGAGCCGAGTCCGTGTCTCAGTTGCAATGGTCGCTTCCATCTCTACTCCATTAGTGTGGCTCGACCAGGTACAGGTCTCGTCCCGCGCGCTCGACGACGAGAGTGTCCGGGTCGGAATCGTAATCCTCACGACGGAACTGGCGATGATCCATAAAGCCTAAGTTCACTCTCTGGCAGGTCGCTTCATCGAGCGCCGATGCCATCGTGATGCGGTAGCGCGGAACGACTCTTCCGGTCTCGTCGCGCTGCCCGGCGTAGGAGACGTGCGCCAGATGCGCGGCCACAGCCAGGTTTTGTTGCAGCTCTGTGGAGAGCGCGACCATCTCGCGCACCTTGTCCAAAGGAGCATAGCCGTACTTCTCTATCAGCAGGCCGTGCGTCTCCGAGATGGCATTCAGGTGCGGCGCGTAGATAATCAGCTCGCCGCCCTCTTCTATAATTCCGCCGAGCTTGTAGCTGGCCTTGCCCCCGACCCACAGCTCGTCATAATGCTCGTCGAGCAGGGCGACCACGCGCTTGTACTTGCGGCCCGTGTACTTGATGTGCACCTGGCGGCTCACTTCGGCTGCGCGGCGAAAGGCTGCGCGGAAGTCGCCGGCGAAGAGCGCGTGCGTGTGCAGGCGATTATCGTCGTCGCGCGCGACGACCGAGTTGATGGAGATGACGCGGGCCGGAACGAAGTCTGCGGCAGCTTCGATCATGTGGCGCGTGGGCGTCTCGACGCGCCCGATCACGTTTTCGATAGAAGCGAGCGCGCCGAGCCAGTGCGTCGCGTGCGTCAAGTCCGGGCCCGCCACGCCCGGAAAGAAATATTTCGCGCCGCCCGCAAAGCCCGCCACTTCATGCGGCACGGTCGCGCCGAAGATGAGCACCACGTCGTAGACGCCTGGGCCCAAGAGCCGGTTGAGGTTCACCTTGACGGCTTCGTTGATGAGGCCGCCCGTCAGCTCATGGACGCGCTCGGCGCTCAGCTCGCCGATGTTGACCAGCTCCTCGGGCCTGTTCCACTGATGATCGTAGATGTGCCCGAGGCCCGGCGCTTCATCTCCGAGACGCAGGCCGATCTTCTCCCTCTTCTCCTTCTCGGTCATGGGCATGTGCGTGCCCTGCGCGATGAGGGCGTCGAACTGCGCGACCTTGCGCTCCGAAAGTATCTCGGCGGCGAAGGGAAAGAGCAGGTCGGTGTTATCGTCGCGCGTTTTGTCGGGGATGATCGCCAGCACGCGCGCCTCCGGGCCCACCCTCAAGAGCGCCTGGTCAAGGATGGCTCGCAGCTCTTGCGGCGAAAGATCAAGCTCGGGCCCGCCTCGCCCGATGGTTGAGGGTGCGGCTTTCGTGCTCATAAGCTTCTACCTTTTTCCTTTTGCCCTTATCGCTGGATGCGCGCGGAGCCGCCTTTGGCAAAGGCGCGTACCTGTTCGACGGTCGCCATCGTCGTGTCGCCGGGAAAGGTCGTCAGCAGCGCGCCGTGGGCCCACCCGAGCTTGAGCGCCTCTTCCTGCGATTCTCCGGCGAGCAGGCCGTAGATGAATCCGGCCGCGAACCCGTCGCCGCCGCCGACGCGGTCGATCACGTCCAGCTCGGCCGTCGGCGCGTTGTAGGTCTTGCCGTTAATCCACGCGACGGCGCTCCAGCTATGGCGGTTCGTCGTGTGAACCTCGCGCAGGGTGGTGGCGACGATCTTAACGTGCGGATGCTTCTCTGTGACCTTGTCGATCATGGCGAAGAAGGCCGAGGGGTCTAGCTTGGACTTGGCGTGGACATCCTGCCCCGGAATGCCTAAGCCCTTCTGTAAATCCTCTTCGTTGCCGACGAGCACGTCCACGTTTTCGACTATGCGCGCGACCGTCTCGACGGCGCGATCCTGGCCGCCGGAAATCTTCCACAGCTTCTCGCGGAAGTTGAGGTCGAAGGAGGTCATGGCCCCGGCGGCCTTCGCGGCCTTCATGCCGTCGATGATAACTTCGGCCGTGGTCTCGGAGAGCGCGGCGAAGATGCCCCCCGAATGGAACCAGCGCACGCCGCCCCGGAAGATGGCGTCCCAATCGAAATCGCCGGGCTTCAATTGCGCCGCCGCTTCGTTCGAGCGGTTATAGAAGACGACGGGCGCGCGCACGCCATGCCCCCGGTCACTATAGACGGCGGCGATGTTGGGCCCATTGACCCCGTTATGCTCGAACATCTTATAGAAAGGCTTGACGCCCATGGCCTTGACGCGCTCGGCCACCAGCTCGCCAATCGGATAGTTGACCATCGCCGTCACCACGCCCGTATTCAGGCGAAAGCAGTCGGAGAGGTTGGCGGCGACGTTGAACTCGCCGCCCGAGACGTGTATGTCGCAGCTTGTCGCCTTGCGGAAAGGGATGATGCCCGGATCAAGGCGGTGGACGAGAGCGCCGAGCGACACGAAATCGAGCGCGCCCTCCTTCGGGATATTCAGACCATCTGTCATAGCAGTCTCCTTATGATAAAGATGAGAACACAGAACTCAGAATAAGAGCAGTTTGCCGTCTTCTCATTCTGACTTCTATGTTCTGTCTTTCATTCATACTCCTCCGAAGGCCGAGAAGCCGCCGTCAACGGGGACGACGATGCCGGTGACGAAAGCTGAGGCGGGCGAAAGCAGCCAGAGCACAGTGCCCAGCAAATCTTCCGGCTCGCCGAAGCGGCTCATGGGCGTGTGGCTGATGATGCTCTGCCCGCGCGCCGTCAGAGCGCCTGTCTCCTTCTCTGTTAAGAGGAAACGGTTCTGCTCTGTCAGGAAAAAGCCGGGCGCGATGGCGTTGACACGGATGCGCGGCGAGTATTCCTGCGCAAGGTGCACGGCGAGCCATTGCGTGAAGCTGTTGATGCCGGCCTTGGCCGCAGAGTAGCTCACCACACGCGTCAGCGGCCTGAGGGCGCTCATCGAAGAGATGTTCAAGATCACCCCATCGCCCTGCTCTGTCATACGCTTGCCGAAGACCTGGCTCGGGATGATCGTGCCCAGCAGGTTCAGGTCGAAGACGAAGCGGAAAGCCTCCTCAGGGATGTCGAAGAAGGAGAGGTCGGGCCTGGTGGTCGCCTGCGGGTGATTGCCGCCCGCCCCGTTAATCAGACAATCCACGCGCCCGAACTTGCTCTGTACCCTTTCGGCCGCTCTTTCAAGATCATCCTTCTTGAGCGCGTCTCCTTCGATGATAGTCACACGGCCCGGCCCCTTGAGTTCCGAGAGCAGCGAGGCGGCCTTCTCACGATTGCGCGCAAGGACTGCCACCTGAGCGCCGCACCCGACGAGCGCCAAGACCATGTGGCGACCCAAGACGCCCGTCCCGCCCGTCATCACCACCGAGCGCCCCGTAAAGTCGTACATCTTAGTCAGCTCAGCCAGGTTCATCCTCTCAGCCTCCGATGAAGAGCGGTTTGAGGTGTCGCTCGTAGAGGTTCTCCGTCACGTTCCTTGAGACGTTAGCCTCGCAAGCCTTGAGCATGTCCAGGTAACGCTCCCCCATCTTGGCCGCGACCTTGAAGCCGACGTGCAGGAGTTGGCGCAGGTTCGGATTAAAGAGCGGATTGCTCTGATCGTGACGCAAGGCCCCCGTGAACTGCTCGCTCGTCCACCCTTCGACCTCCGCTTTCGACGGAAGCTTTGAGCGGTCAATGTCAATGACGGTCGCGTAGGGCGCGCACAGGGCGTCAATGTTATCGAGCGCCTGAGCGTAAATCTCCTTCGCCATCTTCAAGCCTTCGCCGCCCGACTCGGCCAGCCCGATCAGCTCTTCCAGCCAGTTCGTCCCCGCCGTCTTGACGTGTATGCCTGCGCCCGTGCGCTGAAGCGCGCGCCGTATGGGCCCATAGATCGAGAACTTGTCGCTGCCCGAATGGACGCTCAGCTTGAGATTGTCGGGCAGGTCATACTTGCCGACGGCATAGGCTATGACGGCCAGGTCTTCGTTGAACTCCTTCTCGAACTGCCCCGTGTCGCCGACGTAATCCACGCCCTTGTTGAAGCGGCCGGTGAATTTGGGCGCGATGGTCTGAGCGGGGATTTTTTCGTCCGCGATGGCGGCGAGGATGACCAGCAGCTCTGGCGGCGTCTGCGGGCTGTCGGTCTCGTCCATCGAAACTTCTGTGATGAACTTGCCTTCACCTTTGCGCTCGGCGATGTGACGATGGAGGCGGCCCGCGTCCTGCACGGCCTTGAGGAATTTGTTGGCGATGCGCTCGATCTCTTCGCGCGTCGTCTGGAAGGGGCGCTCGATGCCTGGGATTTCTATTGTGCCGATAAGCTCCGGGTGGCGGTCAACGAAAGCCTGCACCTCTTTCGGGTCGGCGGGCTGGCCGATGGATTCCGCCACGTCAAGGGTGTAGAAATCCGAGGTCTCGATAAAGGGGTCTACGATATCAAAGCGAATGTGGTCGGCATCAACATGGAAGGGCTTAGTCCAATCAAGCTCACGCACAGCCTCACGGGCCGCACGCAGGACGCTACTGGGCTCGGAGCCGACGATGGAGTGCTCGCGGTAGGACTTGTTCCACACGGGAGTTACGTCAACGCCCTGTGCCGCCGCCTGCATGCAGGCCCTCAACTGCGCCCTGGCCTGATGGGCGAAGCGGTCTCCGACGCCAAAGGAATATTTCTCTAATTTCAGCGGATTACTCATCTCTTCCTCCTAAAAGCTTAAAAGAACCCGGGCAAAAAATTTTACGGATGCTCTACTTCCTTACGAGAGTCGAACCAGGTCGCCGATCTTGATCGGCTTCTTCTGCTCGACGCTCTTGCGCGCGGCAATCCCCGTCAGGCACGACATCGCCCCGGCGCGCGAATCCGGCAACCGCATGTAGTCGGGGACTTTCACCTGGCGAAAGATCAAGTCGCGCAGACGGTCGTCGCCTCCGCCGTGCCCGCCCGCGACCTTCGGCACAGCAACCTTCGTGCGCTTGCCGAAGCTCCTGGTGACGTACATCTCCGTCTCTTCGGCGACGGGCCAGGGCTGGCGCTCGTAGTCGCGCACTTCCAATCTTCCCAGCTCGCCGTTAAAGGCCAGGTGATAACCTTCAATCGGCATGAACGCGTTGAGCGAATAGCTCATGTTAACACCGTTCGAGTACTTGACGACGGCAGACATGGTGTCGTAGATGTCAACGTCCTCGCGATACACGCACCCGTCACGATAATACTTGTCCACGTCCTCGCACGCTGCGTAGAGCTTCATGCGCCGCGCGTCTTTAGTCATGTCATAGTAGAAGCGGCATTTCGATTTGTGCGGGCAGGGGCGACAGTGCGAGTAGCGGAACGGCCCCTTCTCGCCGTAAATCTGCAAGTCGCCCTGGGCGGAGACTTCCACGGGGTCAGCGTCGAGCCACCAGTTGATGAGGTCGAAGTGATGCGTGGCCTTGTGCACCCAGAGGCTTCCGCCTCCGCGCTTCAGGCGATGCCAGCGGCGGAAATAGTCCGCCCCGTGCCGAACGTCCAGATACCAGTGAAAGTCCACGGAGATGACGCGGCCGATCTCTCCCGACATCAGAATCTCTTTGATCTTCTGATGCTTCGGCGCGTAGCGGTAGTTGAAGGTGACGACGATGTTGCGCTTGGCCTTTCGCTCGGCGTCGAGCACGTCCTGGCATTTATCCTCGTCCGTCACCATCGGCTTTTCCGTCATCACGTCCACGCCGCGCTCCAAACCCTTGACGATGTAGTCGCGGTGGAAGAAGTCTACGGTCGTGACCATCAACAGATCGGGCCGCGCTCTGTCCATCATCTCGTCAAAGTTGCTGAAGGTGGGGCAATCGACGCCGATCAATTCACGGGCGACGGCCGCGCGCTTCGGGTTGATGTCGCAGAGGCCGACGAATTCCAGCACGTCGCCGTAACGCTGGGCCAAGTCTCTGCCCCACATGCTCGTCGCGCGGTCGCCCGTGCCGACGATGGCGTAGCGGCGACGCGCCTTCTGCGCCGCCGAAAGCGAAGGGTTCACACCGACAAGCGCAGCGGCCGCAGCAGCAGTGCCGGCCGTTTTGACGAACTCTCGCCGCGTCAGAAAGTTGGACTCAGACATGAACGCTCCTTTGAATTCTTTACTTGACGTAAGCGGCCAGCGCGGGCTCGATCTTTCTCAGCTCTTCGGCGACGAGTTGGCCCATCACTTCGCTGCCTCTCTCGCCCAGGTGCGTGTAGTCCATCACCTGACCGCCCTTGCCGTCCGGCTTCATTTTTCCAAGCTCGTCGCTCCGCTCGCGCCCCATAGCGTTGATGGAGGCGATGCTCAAGGCGTGCAGGTCTATGAGCGGCACGCGCTTGTCGGCCGCCAGCCTCTTGACCGCGTCCACGTAGGCCGTCAGATCAGAGTCAATCCTGTTATCTTTGCCGAAGCGGCGGCGCGTGAGCGAGGTAACAAGGATAGGCTTTGCTCCGGCGGCGCGCGCTTCGTCTACGTAACGGGCCATGAACTCCGCGTAAGATGTCGCGGGTTCTGTCTCGCGCTCAGGCCCTTTGCCCGGCTGGTCGTTGTGTCCGAACTGAATCAGGTAATAATCGCCCCGGAGGTCTAGGGCCTGTTTCCACCAGCCTTCGTTGATGAAAGAGCGAGAGCTACGGCCGCCGCGCGACATGTTGATGACCTGGACTTCGTCGCTCAGGTGGCGTCTGAAACCGGCTCCCCACCCGTCCCTGTCCGTCACGGTCGAGTCCCCGACGAGCACTATCTTGACCTTCGGCGTCGTCGTAGAGCTAGTCTCATCGCCGACCACCTTGCCGTTGATGAGCACGTTGCGAAGCACTATGCCTTCGACATTCTCTATGACGCTCGGCTTCGCCACGTTATCAAAGGCGCAGTCTTCGAGCGTGATGCCTGTGATGGGCGCGTTCCTGAAGCCGCGCAGATAGAGCGCGTACTTGCTCTTACGGCTGATGACGTTTCGCACGCCGACGTTGCGCACGACGGGAGTGAAGCGTCCCTTCTCGCCTTCCTCGTAATAGAAGTCTACGGAGACGACCGCATCTGCGACCTGGCCCACCTCCACGTCGCGCATGTAGATGTGCTCAAGCAGGCCGCCGCGCGCAGCGTTGTTCTTGAAACGCAAGGCGCGATCAAGGTGCGGGCTGTCCATCCGGCAGTTCTCGACGAAGACGTTGCGGACGCCGCCTGAAATCTCACTTCCAATAGTGACGCCGCCGTGCCCATCCTTCATCTGGCACCCCTGGATGACGATGTTCTCGGAAGGCACGCCCAGGCGACGGCCGTCGGCGTTGCGGCCGGACTTGATGGCTATGCAATCGTCGCCCGTGTCGAAGGTGCAATCCTTGATGAGCACGTCGCGCGAGGATTCCGGGTCGCAGCCGTCGTTGTTGGGCCCATGACTGACGATGACTACTTTCTGCACGGTGACGTTGGTGCAGAGCACCGGGTTGATCTCCCACATCGGAGAGTTCCTGATCGTGACGCCTTCGATCAAAACGTTCTTGCAGCGATAGGGCTGAATGAACTGCGGGCGCAGGTAATGGCCTTCGCCGAAGACGCGCTCACTGACTGGTGCGCCGCGCTCGGTCAGCTCTTCCAGAGCTTTGCGGGCCTTAGCCTGGTTCGGCTCTCCGGGCTTCCAGCCGTCCTCCTTATTTCCCTTCCAGGGCCACCAGTGGAGGTTATCGCTCTGGCCGTCGAGCGTGCCTTCGCCCGTGACGGCTATGTTCTCCTGCTCGAAGGCGTAGATGAAGGGCGAGTAGTTCATCAGCTCCATCCCTTCCCAGCGCGAGAAGACCAGCGGCAGATATTTCTTCGTGTCCTGGCTGAACTTGACTGTGGCTCCCTTTGAGACGTGCAGGTTGACGTTGCTCTTCAAATGGATTGCGCCGGTCAGAAATGTCCCGGCGGGCACAAGGACGCGGCCCCCTCCGGCCTTACTGCAAGCGGCGATGGCCTGGCGGAAGCTCTCAGTGCAATCCGTCTGGCCGTCTGCCCGCGCGCCGTAGCGCGTAATGTCAAAATCTCTTTGTGGGAAACTGGGCGGCTTGATGCGCTGAAGGATTCCGGGCACTTGGGCCCAGGGGTCGGCATCGGCCCCTTTCGCAACCGCCTGCGCGGCGCTACTGCTCTGCGCGGCGATCACCTGCCCCGTCAGCCAGTGACGAGAGACGAGCACGGCCGCTCCGCCCGCGATCAGACTCTTGATGAATTCACGACGATTCTTCATAGAACAGTTTTTATGGATTAAGGCTAATAGCTTGACCTGTGGCGACCTTGTTGCGCCACTTCTTCTGCCACTTCGGATAATCTTTATTGAGCAGGTCTGCGGGCGCGTCCGTGTACCAGCCGTAACCGTTGCGGCGCTCGTCCTCTATTTCGGAAACGTCGTACTTGACGCGGCTGTCGCGTCCGATGAAGATCGGGCGATTGGTTCCTATCTCGTAGAAGCGGGCCCAGAGCGGCCCCGCAGCCGAATCCTTGACGACCACGCGGTCAAAGCCGTGCAGCTTCGTCGCGTCCGGCCGCTCGACGTAGCGTATGCCCGTGATCTTGGCTTTCTCGAACCAGGCGACGGCCGCTTCGACTGCCTCTATGACCTGCTGGCTGGGGCGATCAATGCCCATCAGGAAGCGAGTGATGTAGACGCTCTCCTGGCCTGTCAGCGAGACGGGCTCGAACTTACGGGCAGGGGCGGGCGCGAGCGTCTGCTCGTCGTGCTGCGCGGCCCAGACCGTGCGCTTGCCGTCAACTACGACCTGGGTCTTGAGGATACATTCGACGCCGCGCTCGACCGCTCTTTCGGAGCGCGCGCGACGCTCTTCATCGACGAAGGTGTAGTCGGGTTTGCGCCGGGCTATGTCGCGCAAGAGGCGCATGACGCCGATCATGGCGTTGTCGTTGTAGGTGATGTGCGAGTAGTAGCCTTTGCGAAGCGGAAAGTATTGCGGCCAGCCGCCGTTGGCGTACTGCGCTTTCAACAGATAGTCCACGCCCTTGAGGAAAGCCTCCCGGTGACGCTCCTGCTTGCGGGCCGTGTAGACGCGAGCGAGAAAGACGAGCTGTGTGAAGGTCGCGCCGTTATCAATCGTGGACTCCTCTGCGTCCTGCTTCCGCTTCAAGAGCGCGGCACGCTCCGTCTCGCTCAACGGGCGCGCCATGTCCATGTTCTTGGGCCAACCGCCCGTGTCAAGTTGGTAGACGAGCAGGTTATCGGCTATGCGCAGGGCCTCTGCCGTCGAGTACCACTCGGGCTTCTGTTCCAGGGCGTCGCCCCATTTAATTGTCCGGGCGGAAGAGCCTTCGGCCTGCATTGCTTTTTCTGATCTGGCCGAAACGGTCGCCGCACCGGAAAGTAATATCAGAGCAAGAAGGGCCGCCAGTCTCATGTCGAGTTTCCCTGCCTAAATTCCCTTATGATCTTAGCTAAGAATTTTGACGTGAGCCGCGCCGGGCGATTAAACCCCGTGTGCGGCTCACGTCGCGTTGCTGGCCGGATAGTTTCAAAAAAAACCCCGAGCCAGATGGTTTTAGAAGACGAACTTCACGCCGATCTGGATGTCGCGCGGGTTATTGCGCTGCGAGGTCGTCAGACCGAAGCTCGCGTTGTTCGGGTCTAGGTTGACCAGAGCGAAGTACGGGTGATTGAAGGCATTGAGCGCCTCAATACGAAGCTGCAACCGTTTGGTCTCGTCGAAGCGGAAGTTCTTCGAGGCCGAGAGGTTGACGTTCAGGTACGGCTGGTTGCGCAGGTTGTCCAGAGTGGTCGGGACGTTGCGTATGCCGAAGCCGCTCAAGCGAACGAAGGCGCTCGTATCGAAAGCCGGAATGTCAACACCGTATTTCTGACCCGCTCCGTTGTTCTCGCCGACGCGGGCCTCCAACTGCGTGAAGTCAACATTGGAGTAGAACTGCCCGGCCGTCAGGAGGAACGGCTCGCCGCTCTGCCACTCGTAGGTTCCGTTGAGCTGCCAGCCGCCAAAGACTGCGTCCACGAAACGGTTCACGTCCGTACCGAACCTTCTGCCACGACCGAAGGGCAGCTCGTAGACGGCCGAGAAGGTAACTCGATTCGGCCTGTCGTCAGGCGAGATGCGGTCTTCCAAGTCCGTGTCAGACGGGTTCAGGTAGTTGACCTTCTCACGCAGACGCGAGCGCGTGTAGCTGGCGCTCAGGGTCAAATCGCGGCGAAGGCGCTGCTGCACCTGCAACTGCAAAGCGTTGTAACGGTTCGTGCCGTTGTACTCCTGCACGAAGACGTTCGTAAACTGCGGGAACCTCAAGAGAGACTGCGCGCGCGTGATGTTGGCCGCCGTCGCGAAGGGGCTGCCCGCAGGCGCTATGTTACGGAACGGGTTCGTGATGTTGGCGGACAGGAAGGTGTTCGCCGCCGCATCCGTCGTCGGCGTGTTGCCGAGGAACGAGCGCGGGACGAAGTTCAGATTCCTCGTCACAGCCAGGTCACGACCCCAGGCCGAGACGTAGTTGGCTTCGACGACGAAACCGCCCGGCAGCTCGCGCTGAATCCCGAGCACCAGGCGCGAGAACTTCGGATTCCTGAAATCTGTAGAGATGATGGGATCGTCCGATGCGCCGACATCCAGCCCGATTCTGGTCAGAAGACCCTGGCTCGCGCCCGGCGATGCCTGAAGGCTCGCCGCACCGTTCGGGAACGGATTGCTCAGCGTCGCCACGAACGTCAGGCCGTTGTTGTTGGACGGCACGAAGGGCGTGGCTCCGGAGAAGCCCGGCTGAATCGTCGACTGGTTGGTGGAGTCGGCCAGAGAGGACGGAATCTGTCTCGGCGAGATGAAGATGCCGAAGCCGCCGCGCAGCACAGTCTTCTCGTCCAGTTGATAAGAGAGCCCAAAACGCGGCTGCCAGTTGCCCTTGTCAGATTCCCAGGCAGCGCGGTTGCTCTCGTCTGCAAAGGTGTAGCCGCCGAGCACAGCCAACTGCGAAGGCGCAAGCGGGAAGTTAGCCGGGTTGGCGTTATAGGCAGTGGTGTAGGCGGCAATCACCTGCGCCTGAATCGGGCTCGGCGTGTTGGGGTCGAATCCGCGAATGATGCGGTTGTAACGCTCTGTGATTCCACCCTCTACCTCGTAGCGCAGGCCCAGGTTCAAAGTCAGCTTGGGCGTCACCCGCCAGTCATCCTGGAAGAAGAAGCCGTGATAGACCTGCTGTACGGAGTAGGCAATCGGGTTATCAATCTGGCTGCTGTTTCCTCCCGAGCCGGTCGTCGGAATGCCTAAGAGGAACGCCGCAAGGTCACGCCCGAAAGCGTTGCGCAGCGTGCTGCTGGAATTCGAGGCCGGGCTCGTGAACGTGCCGTCGAAGAAGAACTGGCCGCCCTGATAACCGTTGCTGATGAAGTTCTCGCGCAGGATACGCAGGTCGTAGCCATACTTCATAGTATGGTTGCCCCAAATCTGCGTCATCGTGGGCTGAACCGATCCCATGTAGAAGGGACGAAGCCTGCCCGCGTTCCAGTCCGAACGCGCCGCGCCCAGCGTCGAGCGGAACGGACGCGTCGCATCCAGGTTGCGAATCATGATGCGCGGGATGTAGTCGTAGCCGCGAAACGCCGGCAGCGAAGCGGCCGCGAAAGGCAGGCTGGCCGGGTCGAAGCTCTGCGCCGGGAGCCTTTGCTGCTGGAAGCGGTTGAGGCTCACGCGGATGTCTAAGACCATCGTCGAGCTCAGCGTGTTCGTGTAGTCTATGTTGCCGCCGTCGTTGGTTCTGTTCTCAAACCCTTGCGTGATCGGGAAGCCGTTGACCACGCCCGCCCAGTTCTGACGATCTTCCGGGTTGAAGCTGTGATAGTACTTGCCGAAGATCGACTGCGTGTCGCTGATCCTGTGGTCGATGCGCGTCAGCCAAGCCCTGTAGTTCTGAGTCCGATTGACGTTCGAGAAATAGTTGAGCTGCGTGCCGCCAGCCACGCCCGCAGTGTTCGGCAGCGGGTAATACTGCAAGAGCGCCACCGCCACCGGGTTGAACAGGTTCGACGGGATGATGTTGCAAGTCGAAGCGGCCGGAACAGCGCCCGAAGTCGGGCAGCCGAAAGAAGAGCGAACCACGTTGTTGCCGCTCGTCACGCCAGAGAACGGATTGTAGATGACCGTGTTGGCCGGGTCGGCGATGTTCGCGCGATTGACGATCAAGGCCGAGAAATCGCCGCGCCGCATGGCTTCGGTCGGCACGGTGAAGAGCTGCGGCTCCGCGATGTTGTCCTTCAACCGCTCGTAAGAGAAGAGGAAGAAGGTCTTGTCGCGCCCGTTGTAGACGTGCGGAATATAGACGGGCCCATTGACGACGCCGCCGAAGCGATGGTAAGTCCGCTCGGGCCGCTCCTGATTCGACCTGTTATTGAAAAAGCTGTTGGCCGTGCGGCTGCGGTCGCGGTTGAAGTACCAGAGCGAGCCGTGTAGGTCGTTCGTCCCGCTCTTGACCGCGACGTTGACGGTCGCGCCAGCCGAGTAGCCCTGCTGCGCGTCGAAAGTGTTGGTCTGAACCTTGAACTCCTGCACGGCGTCGGACGGAGGCGAAAAGCCCACGCCGCCCTCAAAAGCGTAGTTGGGCGAGCCGTCCAGCGTAATCTGGTTCGGGCCCGTCGCACCGTTTGAGCGAAACGCCGCCAGGTTGCCGTTGGAAGTGGGCCCGGTAAACGCCGGATTACCCGTGTAGGTGACGCCCGGCGTCAGTGTTGCCAACTGGTAAGCGGTTCCTTCCGTCAAAGGAAGCTCGCTGATCTGCTTGCTGGTGATGTTGGTTCCGGTGGCGACCGTGCCGGTGTCTATCACGGATGATTCGGCGACGGTCGTGACGGTGGCCGCCACTCCGATCTCCATTTTCACGTCGAGCGTCAGCTTGGCGGCCACGGCGACTTCGATATTTTCACGCACCTGCGTGTTGAAGCCTTCCTGTGTCACGGTCAGCGTGTACTTACCGGGCTGCACGAGCGGAAAGCTGTAGGTGCCGTCCTCGGTCGCGGCGACGGTCGTCTCCGAGTTTGTCTCCACGTTCTTGAGGGTCACACTGGCACCCGGAAGCGCCGCTCCATTCGGGTCTGTGACCTGACCTGTAATCGAGCCTCGGAACTCCTGCGCGCCTGCCGTTACAACCGCTATCAGCAGTAACAGCGCCGCAGCGATCCCTTGGCGAAATATATTTCTAGACATAGCCCTTGTCCTTTCAAAAACAATCGTTCTTATTAACGAGCACCGAGCGCAACGGCCGCTCGCGCCAATGGTTGACCCAAGCTCGTGTCGCGATAGTTTGAGAACCAGTGCCCTCGGCTTCTCGCGGCGTGTGGTCTGCGATCTTTCAAGCTTCGATCTTCCCGAGACTGCGCGGAAGATGCCTTGACTTCTCGTGGTCAGCGGGCCTGACCCGTGCTTCTTATATTTACGAGCTTTAGAATTTTCGCCTGCCCGGTTCTGCCGGGATGTACTTGACAGAGCGCGAACCGGACTTCTGATTTAACGAACTACCTGCTCTGCGCTCGGCATTATAGAGAGCGCATGGAGCAATGTCAAGAAAGGTTTTCAGAATGTGGTGATAATTTATCAGCACCCGGCACGCCCATGCCTGCCGCTTCACCTCCCCTGCTAAATAGAACAAAACGTTAGATTAAAATTATATGATAATCGCTGCCCGGCGATTTTCCGGAGTCCCTAAAATTTCGCCTCGAATGAGAACGAGGGAAAATACCCGGGATCGGGAGACAATTTTCTGAAAATGTTTCAGCGATAATGTAAAACCCCTTCAAAAGCCGACGTTTCAACGAGTTGGGCTTTATGCGGGGGAATTTAAGAGCGCCGTGCCGGGATTGTTATTTACAGCAACAAAATAGCTTGATGGTCTGACCAATTAATCCTGCTCTTGGACAAAAGTCTATCTTGCAAAAGCAAACAAACTACTATCGCCAACTGAGGGAAAGATCGCTTCTGACGCTTCGGTTACGAAGAGGCGCTAATCCACTCTTTAGAGGGAACAGAGAGATATAAGCTCGTCACAGAACTTGGCCTGAGAATTTTGAAATCCCGGCTAACTACCTTTTTAAGGGGGAGGCCAATTTTGTAACATGAGGTCGATCTTGTCAAGCCTGTCGTTAACCAATCAGGTTTTTGGCCGGACAAGGGTCTGACCAATTAAGCTTATCTTTCAGGGTTTCTGTCCTTTGGGTTTGGCGTCGGGCTTAGGGGCGGCGCTCTTCAGGGGTTCGGCGAATACCTTGATGAGGATCAGGGAGAACTCTTTTCCGGGGGCTGTGATGCGGTGATGCGGAGTGCCGCGCGGGACGACTACAAGATCGCCTTTGGCCAGCTCAAACGTCTGACCGCCGATGATGCGCGCGCTGCGCCATTCTCCGGGCTCGACCTCGCGCGGCGCGTCCAGTTTCCCTCCGAGGGTGAGTGTGGCCGTGCCGTCCAACACGTAGTAGACATCGTCGGAGGCATCATGCAGCTCGGCCTGGGCCGTGGGCCTGTTTTTGTCATGCTGCACGGCGACGCGCAGTTGCATCCCCTCGCCGCCGATCAAGTCCTCGACCTTATTATCCGGCTGTAGCTTGCGCTCCAGGTCGGCCAGCGATTGTGCCGTCAGGACGACGAAGGGGCGCGAAGCCTTAGAGGGCTCGCGCTGCGTCGTCGCTGCGCCAGCCGATTGGGCCTGCGAGCTAAGGGCTGCTGCGAGCACAAGGAGCATGGTCATGAGCATGAGCTTCAACTTCGTCAACATGGTGTCGGTTGTGTCCTCTCTCTGGTGATTAATCATTTCAGATGAAAGCGATGCTGCGGGAACCTAGATAAATCTCCTCTTCTATCCTCGCCACCTCAAGACCGACTCGGCCGTCCACGCGAGGAGCGCGCCCCTCCAACAAGGCTTGTGCGAAATCCTCTATCAGAGGTTGATGAAGGTTCTGGTGTGGGGCGTGCGTTTCCAGGCGCTCGCCCGCCCCTGTCCTGATGCGGACGGTTCCCTCATTCAGCACGCCGACGTGAATCGAGCCTTCGCTGCCGAAGATATCGAGAGTGTCCTGCGGCTCATGGGCGGCATGCGTGACAGAGAGGAGAGCCTGCGGCCCAGCCTCGAACTCAAAGAGGGCGGTGGCCGTGTCCTCCACCTCACGGTCAAACAGCAGATTGCTGACGAGGCTGCGGCAAGATTTGACCCGGCCGAAGAGGTCTAGCAGGACTTCTATGCGATGACAGCCGAAATCCATCATGGGCCCACCGCCGGACAAGCTCCTGTCCAGGAGCCAGCGACGCGGATGCGTTGGGCCGGGGTCGAACTTTTCAAAAGCATTCATCTGGGCGAGGATGGGGCGGCCCGTCTCGCCCTCGCTCAAGAGTGTTCGGATGCGAGCGACGACCGGGTAAAAGTGGCGGTAGTAAGCAACGCCCAGCCGCACGCCGTTCTCTTCGCAGGCGGCGATCATCCTTTCGCATTCCGCGACGCTCATCGCCATAGGCTTTTCGCACAGGACATGCTTTCCGGCTTCGGCGGCGGCGACCGCCTGCGCGGCATGTAGATGGACGGGCGTCGCTATGTAGACGGCTTCAATCTCTTCGTCCGCGAGCAGCTCTTGCCACTTCCCGTACCACTTCCGAGCCCCGAACTCTCTGGCGAAGGACTCGGCCTTGTCGAAGTTGGCGCGCGTGACGGCCGATAGCTCGCAGGAGTCAAGATCAAGCAGGGCCGGGGCTATGCGCTTGCGCGAGATGTCGCCGCAGCCTATGAGGCCCCATTTTATCTTTCGCAAAGACATCTCCGCACGCTTGGCCCCACGGCCCTCGATTTCATCTCTATTATTCAGGGGATGAGCAGTGTAACACAAACCGAAGTGCTAAAGCCCTTGAACGTGCCGCCAGATTTCGGGCTCTACGGGGATGCCTCGTTCGAGATTCAACCGGCGCGTCTCAAGCGTGCGCTCGCCCGGATATCTGACCTTCTCGTCTTCAGCCGAAGCCATTTGAAGATGTTCGATAATCCGGTCAACCGGGCGCGCGAAAGTCTCCTCTTCATCTGGCGAAGATACATTGAAGGCCAGAAACACCTGCGAGAGTCCCACCTCCAAGTCCGGGTCAGCCTGTATCTCATGCGTGGCGCGCCCGCCGGACAAGAGCGCAGCGAGCATGTCGAGCATGAGCGCCAGGCCGGAGCCCTTCCAGAATCCAATGGGTAAGGGGCGGCCAGATTCTTCTATCGCCGCAGGGTCACGCGTCAGCCGTCCCTCTTTATCGAAGCCGCCGACGACTGGCAGCCGCTCTCCTCTCATGCGATAGGAGGCCAGCGCGCCGTAGGAGAACTGCGACATGGCAGTGTCCAGAACGACGTGACGAGGCGGGCGCGGGACGGCTATGACCAGGGGGTTGTTGCCAATTCTCGGGTCTGTCGCTCCCCAGGGCGGAAGGTTCGGCATGGTATTAGTCCAGCAGATGCCTACAGCGCCCGCACTGGCCGCCTGCCAACCGTAGCTTCCGCCGCGCATCCAGTGGTTAGTGTTCCTCAAGGCGACGCAGCCCAAGCCGAACTCGCGCGACAATTCGATGGCCCTCTGCATGGAGCGGTAGGCGTTCAGGTTGCCTGGGCCCAAACGTCCATCCCAGCGCTCTATCGCTCCCCCTGCGGAGACGCGCACGGCTTCCGCGTGAAGGTCAATGACGCCACGACGAATCATCTCAACGAAGCGCGGGAAGCGATTCAGGCCGTGAGAGTAGACGCCGTCCAGGCTCGTCTCGGCGAAGAGGCGGGCGCAGAGCCGTGCGCGCTCCGACTCCATGCCCAGCTTGAGCAGCACGCGCAGCAGTGCTTCGTAAAGCTCTGCGTAAGTGACTCGCAACATAAAGATAACCGGCCCTCCTGGCGGGGGCCTCAGCTATCTCCTCTTCGCCGGAGTTTGTTCTATCAACCAGCGCGCGAGGTCTTGCGCGGCTTTGAAGTTATCGTACTCGGGCGGAAGCTTCCGGCCGTCTGTATATTCGTTATAGAGCCAGGGGTCGCCGACCGCAAAGACAGTCCCTCGGCCGAGCTTTGCTACGCCCAAGATCACGTCGCCCTGATGCTCAAGCACAGGTTTAGCTGGCGGCTGAAGGGCGAGCGTGCTGACCTCTTTCAGATAAAGCTGCCGGGCGGTTTTGAAGATCGGGTGGCTGGCGGGCACGATGATCTTCCCTTGCGCGAACTCGTTGCCCTGCACGCGGTTCTTGCTGTCCTTATTGAACTGCACGCCGAACTGCCGGGCCAGCTCGTTGAAATGATCCAGCTCGGCATTGCCGACATCGTTGGCCATCAAGACGAGGACGCCGCCCGCTTTGACCCAATCGGTGATCGCCCTGATGTGCGGTTGTTCGACGAAGTTCGGATGCTCCGTCTCCTGCGCAGTGTCCGGGTCAACGATGATGTAGATGTCCGTCCCCTTCAGGTTGGCCGCCGTCGGGGCCTCCTTCAGAGCTTCGGTGCGCACGCCGAGCGAGTTGAAGATGTGGGCCCACAGAGAGAAGCCGCCGTTGGCCATCTCTTCCCACTTGTAATGCCAGGGAACCATCTGCCCCGTGGCATCCTTTTTCACCTCGTTGTTGAAGTAGTAATCGAGCGTCACAGTGCGCCCCAGGCCGACCGCGCGGCCTTCGGCCATCTCCATCTCGCTGCTTGCCAGAAGGAAAGCGCCCACCCCCTTCGGGTCGTTCGTGACCACCTTCTCACTCAGATAATACTCGTAGCTTCCGTCGCGGTAAGGATTGCCGCCGAGGCCCGCGACGCTGACCGTGCCCTTGAGATTGACGCCGTCGTCTGTTGCGGGCTCTATGAACTGCGCGATGATTCCCTGGTAGCCTTTCTGCGCGACCCGCAAGTAAGAGTCCGGCAGGTAGCCCAGCCTCACGCCCTTCGCCAGGGCATAGACGAACATGCTCGAAGCAGACGACTCAAAGTAATTTCCCTTAGCGCCGCCTTTATCCAAGACCTGCCACCACAGCCCCGACTTGGCATCCTGATATTTTTCTATAGCCGCTGCGGTGCGTTTCAGGATAGCGATCAGCTCGCCTCGCTGCGGGTGAGCTTGAGGGAAATGCTCCAGGGCATCGACCAGCGCCATCGAGTACCAGCCCATCGCGCGGCCCCAGAAGTTGGGCGAGCGTCCCGTCTCAGGGTTGGCCCAGCGCTGCTTTCTGGATTCGTCCCAGCCGTGATAGAGCAGCCCAGTCTTATCGTCCCTCGAATGGCGCTCCATGAGGATGAACTGCTTGGCTATGTCGTCGAAGGCGGCCGTGTCGTGGAAGGTCGCGGAATACTCGGCGTAGAAGGGCTCGCCCATGTAGAGGCCATCGAGCCACATTTGGTAAGGATAGATTTTCTTGTGCCAGAAGCCGCCTTCGGAAGTACGCGGGTGAGTCTTTAACTGTTCGCGCAGTTGTGCAGCGGCCTTACGATACTTCTCCTGCCCCGTCACGTCGTAGAGCATCAGCAGCACACGGCCCAAGAGCACGTTGTCTATGTTGTACTCTTCGAGCTTGTAGCCGCGAATAGTTCCGTCGTCGCTGATGAAACGATCAAGGCTCTGCTGTATGTGCTTGAAATACCGGCCGTCGCCCGTGTTGTACCAGACGGCCTCGATTCCCTTCAGGACGACGCCGTGATCGTAGGCCCATTTCTCGGGCTTGCCCGGCTCGCTCGCCCAAGAATCTTTCCAGAGCCGCATGGCCGTCGCAGCCATACGCTCGGAGAGCGGGCGCACGGTCTGCGCGCGCAAGGGGACAAGAAGCGCCGAGGTCAGTAGAAGAGAGAACAGGATGATGGTTTGAAAAGCGGCTTTCATGGACACTCCCTGAAGTTCTAATCGGTAGCCACTTTTCGACTCGCACCCGCGCACGCGGATAGTTCGGCCGCGCGCTCCTCGGGCGAGTGGAAAAGTTTCGGCTATCTTTGTGAACGACTTGTTCCGGACTCGGAAATTAGAACATTAGGGGTGCTGCTTCTGTCAAGAGCCCTCAAGCTCTTTTTCCATCATGCGCTTTAGCGAAACCGTTCGATATGTTCTTTGGCGTACTCCTCTATGGCGTGGCGGATGGCCTTGAACATCGGGCGGTAGGTGCCGTCGTCCGGACACCGCTCGCGCAGGTAAGCGAGCGCGTTGGCCTCGGCCCATAGCTCCCTGTCCTGCCCGATCTTGACGGGCGTGCCGGTCATCTGCCCAGACAGTTCCAGGAGGCGCGGGTCGCGCACGTTGATGCCGTTCGAGAGCAGGATTCGGTTGTAGACCGGAATCAGCCTGTTCTGTAGCTGAAAGAGCTGCGCGTCCGTCTGGGCCGTCCGGTTGACGTGGCCGAACTCGTGGGCCATCTTCGTCGCTGCCAGGATGCTGCCCGTGATGCCTGGGTAAGGGCCTGCGTGTGAGAGCGAGCTGATGACCGGATAGTTGACGGGGCTCGGGTAGCCTTCGTCTATCTGATCGCCGAGCGTGATCGTCGCCGCGACCAGCCGGCCGCTCTCATCCCAGCGATACTGGTCTGTCCCTGCGCCTCCGCCTCTCGCCTCCGAGACCGTGATGGTCAGAGTAAAGCTCTTGTCTCGCGCATATCGCTCCCACTGCGCGCGTCCGGCACGGGTCGAAAGATACTCAAGCTTCCAACGCTGGTATCTCTTCTGAAAACGATCAGGGATGATTTCGCGTATCCCGCCCGTATCCTTAGCCGTGGCAGCGCCTCCGGCTCCTGCGGCTTCGGCCGGGGGCGGCGTAGCCTCTGAGAAGGAGAAGACCAAGATCAAGAGGAGGTAAAAGAGGGGGTGTAGGCCGAGGGCTGAATTGAGAAACGAGGGGCGCGCCTTGACTCGGTTCGGAGCGGAGGCGTGCGCCCGCCTGGTCTGCTTTCCTTTACTCATCAACATGGGCATCATCGAAATTCTCCTGAGCGCGAGCGAGAGAGCTCTCTTATGTGAACTGCTTTGGCCGCGCCCGTGACCGACATAATCAACACACGCTGCTATCGGTAACAGACGACCGCCGTGAAAAGGGCTACCAGCTTACTTCCGGTTTGATTGTTTGATTGAAGGATCAGGCGCATTCAGGACAGTCGCGCGAGCGGCGCGAGCGGAATGCACGCTTACTAGGTCAAATGAAAGTCCGGAAGGCCCTGCCAATGCTCGGTCGGGCCTCTCTCGCCGCCCATTGTTGCATTTCTCCAATGCCTTGTCACGAAATTATTTCCGAAGCCTGTCTGAGCCGGGACAGTTCTAATCAATTTAGATCGCCGCTTTTCCCGCCGCCTTAGTGGTCATACCTTTGAAAGCTTGCGACGCGGATAAAAGGGTTCGACAAGGTGGGCGAAAATGATTAAGATGAGATGTTTAGTGCGCGTGCCGAACCGGGGAGGAGCTGAGGCCCTTAAGTTATTCTGCTTTCGCTTATGGTCAGACATCTTTTCCGACGGTACAAATGGTATGACCGATTTGAATAACGACCTGTTCAAGAGCATTGACCCGGCGCGGCGCGGGACGACCTCCGAGGGAGTCATCGCGCAGCTCCGAGAGATGATCCATCGCGGCGACCTACGGCCCGGCGACCGCCTGCCGCCGGAACGTGACCTGGCCAAACTGCTCGGCGTCAGCCGCCCGACCCTGCGCTCAGGCATACACTCTCTGGCCGCCGTAGGCATTCTCCAATCACGGCAAGGGGCCGGAACCTTCGTCGTCAAATCCGACGGCTCGCCCTCCCTGGACGCCAACTCCCTGCGCCTGATGGCCTCTCTTCACGGCTTCACCACGGCCGAGATGTTCGAGGCCAGGCAGGCTCTTGAGATGGCCATCTCCTATCTTGCGGCCGGGCGCGCGACGAGCGATCAGATAGCCACTATGGCCGAAGAGATCACAGGGATGTACGCCTCGCTCGACGACCCTGAGCAGTACCTCATCCACGACATGCACTTTCACCAGACGATTGCCGCCGCCTCCGGCAATCGCATCCTCACGGCCCTGATGAACATGATCGCCTCCATCCTCCTGGACGTGCGACGCAAGACCGTGCATCGCTCCCGCGACCTGAAAGAGTCGGCCGAGATGCACAGGCGCATCTACCGGGCCATACGCGAGCGAAACCCCGAAGAGGCCCGCAACGCCATGCGCGACCACCTGACCTCCGCTCAAATGGCCCAGGAATCGGAAGAGGAAGAAGAGGGTGGGCCCACCGACGCAACAGGCAATGGGAATCACGACCCCGACTAACAAAGAAGGATGAAGGCGGAAGGAAAAGCAGCTTGTCTTTAGCTCATCCTTCCACCTTCACCCTTGCTTTTCGCGCGACTCTCTGACGATCTCGACGTATTGTCGTGCGCGTTCTGTGATGAGGTGGGCCTGGCCTTCGCGCAGGGCTTTTGTATCTACGAGGTCGGCTCCGACGCCGAGCGCGCTGGCCCCGGCCTTGATAAAGTCTGCGGCCGTCTTGAGCGAGACGCCGCCCGTGGGTATCAGCTCGACCTGCGGCAGCGGGGCCTTGAGAGCCTTCAGGTAGCTTGCCCCTCCCATAGCGCCCGCCGGAAAGACCTTCACGAAATCTGCGCCAGCCGTCCAGGCCCTCAAGACCTCGGTCGGCGTCAAAGCTCCGGGCATCACGGGGACGCCGTAGCGGCGACAGCAGGCTATGGTCTCAAGATCGAGCGCCGGGCTGACGACGAACTGCGCTCCGGCCAGGATACAGGCGCGCGCCGTCTCGGCGTCCAGCACAGTGCCCGCGCCGACCACAGCCTCGTCACCATAAGCTGCGATCACCTGCTCGATGACGCTCACGGCGCGCGGCACGGTCATGGTGATTTCGAGGATGGGAATGCCGCCCGCCTTTATCGCTTCGATCACCTGCAAGGCTTCTTCGGCCGAAGAAGCGCGCACGACCGGGACGACGCCGACTTCCCTGATACGACGCACTACGTCCTCTCTCTTCATCACACTCTCTCCCGTTCAGCGCGAGACGCGGGCTCCGCCGCCTTTCATCACGCGCAAGACTTCCGCGAGCGTGACCATCGTGGTGTCGCCCGGCGTAGTCATGGCGAGCGCGCCGTGGGCCGCGCCGCATTCTACGGCCCACTGGGGCCCGCGCCCCTCAAGCAAGCCGTAGATCAGCCCTGAGGCGAAGGAGTCGCCGCCGCCTACGCGGTCGAAGATTTGCAGGTTCTCGCGCGTCGTCGCCTGATAAAGCTCGCCCCCCGTGTAGCAGACAGCGCCCCAGTCGTTGACGCTCGCCGTCCTGGCGTTCCTCAAGGTCGTGGCCACGACGCGGAAGTTCGGGAACTCCGCGACGGCGCGTTCGATCATCCGGCGGAAGCCCTCAACGTCCAGCTTCGAGTGATGCTCGTCCAAGCCTTCGACCTCGAAGCCGAGCGCGGCCGTGAAGTCCTCTTCGTTGCCGATCATCACGTCTACGAGCGGGGCCAGCTCGCGGTTGACTTCCCTCGCACGCGCCTGACCGCCGATGGACTTCCAGAGCGACTCGCGGTAGTTGAGATCGTAAGAGACGAGAGTGCCGTGCCGTTTGGCCGCCTGCATAGCCTCGCGCGCGACCTCCGGCGTCGTCTCCGAAAGCGCGCAGAAGATGCCGCCCGTATGAAACCAGCGCGCGCCCTCCTGCCCGAAGATACGTTCCCAGTCTATGTCTCCGGCCCTCAGTTGCGAGACGGCCGTGTGGCCTCGGTCGGAACAGCCCAGCGCGGCGCGCACACCGTAACCGCGCTCCGTAAAGTTCAGGCCGTTGCGCACAGTGCGCCCCACTCCATCGTACTTAACCCAGCGGACGTACGATTGATCTACGCCGCCCTGGTAGATCAAATCCTGCACGAGCCTTCCCACGGGGTTGTCAGCCAGCGCAGTGACTATGCCCGTCTCCATCCCGAAGCAACGCTTCAGCCCGCGCGCGACGTTATACTCGCCGCCCCCTTCCCAGACCTGAAAAGTGCGGGCCGTGTGTATGCGCAGGTCGCCCGGGTCTAAGCGCAGCATGACTTCGCCGAGGCTCACGCAGTCCCAGCGGCACACCTCTTTCGGCTTAACATTCAAAGCTTCTGCCATCTTTATCCTTAAGCAGCCGCCTCCTCTACGTCGGCCGGATCAAGTCGCGGAGCCAGCATATGCATAATCCCGAGCGCGACGAGGTAGGTGCTCCCGGCGATGATGAAGATGGGAAAGTATGAGCCCGTGTATTGAAGGATCAAGCCGACGGTGGTGGCGATCAACATCCCGCCAACCGAGCCCGCCATTCCTCCAATCCCGACCACGGAGCCGACGGCGCGGCGCGGGAACATGTCTGACGCCATCGTAAAGATATTCGCGCTCCAACCTTGATGGGCCGCAGCCGCCAGCGAAACCAGCGCGACCGCGACCCACAGGTTAGAGGCTTTCGCCGCGAACACGATGGGCATGACGGCGAGGGCGCAGATGAGCATCGCTGTCTTACGCGCCTTGTTCACCGACCAGCCGTTCTTGATGAGCGATCCCGACAGCCATCCGCCGCCGATTGAGCCGACGTCGGCCGCCACGTAGATGATGACGAGCGGCAGACCGATCTGAGTAATATTCAAGCCATAGTTTGTGTTGAGGAATTTCGGCAGCCAGAATAGATAAACCCACCAGATCGGATCGGTCATGAATTTGCCGATGGCGAAGGCCCATGTCTGCCTGTGCGGGATGAGCCGCGCCCAGGGTATTTTCGTCATTGGCTCAGCCGGGTCTGACTGAATGTAGGCCAGTTCGGCGCGTGATAGTTTAGGGTGCTCTTCCGGGCGGCGGTAAACCTTGAGCCAGAATACAAGCCAGATGAAGCCCAGCGTGCCTGTGATGATGAAGGCCCACTGCCAGCCGTAGTTGACGGCGATCAGCGGGACGGTGAGCGGCGCGACGATTGCGCCGACGTTCGAGCCCGAATTGAAGATGCCTGTCGCCAGCGCCCGCTCTTTCTTGGGGAACCACTCGGCGACAGTTTTGATTGACGCGGGGAAGTTACCCGCCTCGCCCAAACCTAAAGTGAAACGTGCCACGCCGAACCCGAAGGCCGAGCGCGCCAGGGCATGGCCCATCGCCGCGATTGACCAGAAAGTGATGGCGAACGAGAAGCCCTTGCGCGTCCCGAATCTGTCTATCAGATTTCCGACAACTAAAAGGCCGATGGCATAGGCAGCCTGGAACGCCGTGTTGACGTAGCCATACTCGGCTTCGTTCCAGCCGATGGTTTGCTTGAAGCCTTCGTCGGTGGCGAGAATGCCTAAGACCTGTCGGTCTACATAATTGATCGTCGTGGCGAAGAACAACAGTGCGCAGATCATCCAGCGATAACGCCCGATGCGCTCACCGATTCCCTCTTCAACGGCGGCAATGGCCGCCCCGGTCACGCTCGCACCGGCCGATTGTGGCCCACCAATACCGGCCAGCGATTTTGGATCCGCAGTAGAATGAATAGCATCGTCAATCCCACGAGCGCGCGTCGATTTACTCGATGGCATAGAGTTGTTTTCCTTTCTATGGCTATCTGTTGACTAGAGCGGCCGCTTCGGTCAAAGTTTGCTCACAATCTCGAACCGCCTCCTGCATAACCAGGCTGCGCTCTCGGACGAGCCCGAAACCAGGGGATACTGTTTCAAAGCGATAGCACGTCGGGCAGAAGATAGTCCTGGCCCTCGATTGCGACGGAGATCGTGGGCCAACCGGGCGAAGCTGTAATCAGCTCTACGCGGCCGTCATGAGCGATGCAGGTCTCCTCGACCTTCGTGCCCGTGATCGAAGGATTCCAGGCGAATGCTTGACTCTCTTCGACGCGCTCCGTGCTTGCAGGGTGCGCGACCCAGTCCCTTCCCCTGTAACCGCAGGCCCCGCCCTGATGATGCAATCTCTCCTCGCCCTCGAAACCTTCAGCAGCGTAGGCGCGCGCGGCCACCTGGTATAGCTCGGCCCCGGTCTTGCCCGGCCGCGTCGCCGCGAGAAGCTGAGCGTCAACGCGCGCGGCCGAGAGCGTCCGCCTCCTCATCTCGTCCGGCACAGCACCCGCCGAGACCAGGCGCGAGAGCGATGCTATGAGACCTTTGCGCCGCGCGCAGACGACGACCATCAAAAGCTTCTCCCAGCGGCGTTCGGTCGGAACCGGATGACGAAACTGAGCGACACGATCGTCTGCGGCGACCAGCAGGACGACGGCGTGTATGTCGCGCGCGCCCAGCACTTCACGGGCCCGGCGCGCAACCTCTTTCTCGCTCTCTCCGGGCTTGAGCGTCCTCATGAGCGCGCCCGTAGCTTCGCCTGCATCCCGGCCGAGCGAGCGATACCTCTCTATTTCGGAAGGAGTGAGCCGGCAGCGGCAGCGCGCCAGAGCGCCTTCGATTGTGCGTACCGCAGCGCCGACGGGAAGGTCTGAGCCGAGAGCGTCGCCTTTATCGAGAAGCGAGAGGGCGCGCTCGGCCAGAAAGGTGGCCGAGCCCTTCTCTTCTTCCCAGCCGAATTCGACCGGCTCGAAATCCTCCGCCGAGACCTCTTCTTCAAGCAGGCGCGCCATCTCTATGCGGCTCGCGAGCAGGAAGCGGCGGCCGTCCTTGCGGACGAGCAGCGCCCCGGCCCCTGCCTCGCGGCTGGTGTCAATCGTGTTGGAGCTTCCGGCCGTCAGCCAGGAGAAGTTGTGCTGAGAGGTGAGCAGCACTCCGCCCAAGTGCTCAGCGCCGAGCATGCTCGCCACCCTTCCGGTTTTTTCCGTGATTTCAGCTCTTCTATCCACGCCTGTTTGTGACTGAAGGGGGTATTGATGCCCTCACCGGCGGCGCTGACGGATTCAAGACCAAACGAAAGCCTGTCCTTAGTGTAAAGCTGAGCGCCCAGACCTCACAGGGGGCTCGACACTTCACCGCTCACCAGGGTAGCACGGCTAACCAAAGGTAATACCATTTTAAAGATGGGAACGAGTTATGTGTAACATCGCTGCCCGCTTTTTGTCAACCTGCATGCTTTTTCCGCAATCTAAGTCGCGCAGAATCCCCAACAGAGAGTTTCCTTGTCTCAGCCGAGTTTGTATGGTAAAACACTTCGTCATCATCAAATTGGTTATACCATTCCTGTAGATGATCGCTGTATCTTGGGCCCCCTGTGAAGTCATATTCGGAGGCAAGGAGAAGGACGTGTCTGCTACTGGCTCGCAAAGTATCAAACGTCGTGTTGTCGGCAATAATATCTGGCTCGGCCATGCCGAAAGCCCCGGGGAAAAATCTCTCGCCCGCCTGAGGGCCCGCGAGATCACTCCCGATGTGAAGGAATCGGAAGAGGCTGTCGGCCGCGCCATGCTTGAGGAGATAGAGGAGGCCGCGCGCTCGCGCGAGGGCGACCTGGTGATTATCCTGCTGGGCGGGCGTGGAGCGCAGGCGCTTCATCGCCTGCTCGGGGAAAAGGCGCGCACCGAAGAGCTGGACGGCCTGCTCTCTCGCCTGCACGTCTTTACGCAGGACGCGCTCGCGCCGATGCGTATGGAGAACGGCTTCAGCTTCGTGCGCGATTTCGAGCGGCTGCTCGGGCCAGACTTTTTCCGCAAGATCAAGAGCTTCACTTCGATGACGACCGACACAAGTGATCTCGAAGGCGAGCTGGTGCGTTACATAGAGAAGCTGGAATCCCTGGGCGGCATAGACATCTTCTTTCTCGGGCACGGGCCGGAGCCGGGCGCTGCCTCTCACCTGGCCTACATCAAGCCCGGCTCGGGCGCGACCGCAGAGGACATAGCGGGCCTGATTCCTATCTCTTCCAGCATCCTCGAACACCACATCTCCAAGTTCAAAGCCGGTGGAACCACGGCCACGGCAGAGGACGAAGCGGAGTGTCGTGCGGCCACGCATATTTTGACCTTCGGCCCGGCCGCCATCCTCGGCGCGAGACGCATAGTGCAGTCCATAGTCGATGCCAGCACGGCTCCGGCCAAGCGCGCCAGCTACAGGCGAGTCCTGGAGACGAAGATCGCGGACGACCCCGCAGAGCGCGCGGCGCAACTGGACGAAAATCCCGGACTCTGGGTGCGCCTGCACGGAAACGTCAGGTCAATCGTGCTGCCGGATGTCCTGGAAGCCTGAGACTCAAATTCTAAGAACTGCAAGCAGAAGGGGGGCGCGCAGGGCGCGGGCTCTAACCCGTTCAGTTTTTCTCTGGGTCGGCGATTAATGGATTAAGGTATGGATGGTATTGGACGGCGGAACAAGGCTGCGGCGGGCTGGACATCCGGACTGCTCGAAGATGAGGGCGAAGCTCTGAGCGGCGACGGCGCGGGCTCGCTCGCGGGCGCGACGGCAAGTGCTGTGACAGGCTCGACGGAAGTGGCTCCGGCCAGGACGCCGCAGATGCTTCTGCGAATCGTGCGCGCCGCGCAGCCCATCTCAAGAGTCGAGCTGGCCCGAAGGCTCGGCGTCAATCGCAGCACGGTCACGGAGCTGGTCAAGCCTTTGATTGCGATGGACGTGCTGCGCGAAGAACCGCTGCCGCCGCTGGCAAACGGGAGCCGCGCTCTGGGGCGTCGTCCGGTGGGACTCTCCTTCAACGGCGACGGCGATTTCTTTGTCGGCGTCAACATAGGCGTGCGGCGCTCGCAGGTCGGCCTGACCACCCTGAGCGGCGAGATCATAGCCGAAGAGGAGTTCGATACTCCGGCCGAGCACGCGGCCGCCCTGGACTTGATTCGCGCAAGTATCACGCGGCAGCGCGAGCGCGTGGAGGGACGAAGGCTCGGCATGATCGGCATCAGCGTGCCTGGGCCCACGGACGCGGCTCGCAGCAAGCTGCTCTATGCGCCGCGCCTTGACTGGCACGACGTAAGCATCGCCGACGCGCTCAAATTTCCGTCCGAGAGGGGGGCGGGTGCTGCTGCGCCCGTCGTCGTCGAAAACGATGCGACGGCGGCTGCCATCTACGAAGCGCGCCTGAGATTGCGCGACATGACGAGCGGGTTGCCGGACGACTTCGTGCTGGTCAGGTCTGGAACGGGCATCGGCGTCGGCGTGGTCTTCGGCGGCGAGGTCTATCGCGGCACGGGCCAGGGCAAAGGCGTGGCCGGAGAGTTCGGACACATGACGATTGTCGCGGGCGGCAAGCAGTGTGTCTGCGGCAATCGCGGCTGCTGGGAACGCTATGCTTCCGCATCGGCGGCCTCTTCTCTCTACGTGGGCGACCGCATGCAGCTCGGCGGGATGCAGGCCCCTTCTTATATAGAGATCGTGGCGCGGGCTGAAAGCGGAGAGCTGCGAGCGCAGAAGACGCTTGAGCGCATAGGCGAATACCTCGGCATAGGCATCGGGAACGTCATCATGGGCTTGGGCGTGCCGCGCATCATCGTCTCCGGCCGCATAGTCTACGGCTGGAAGTTCCTGTACGAGCCTCTCAGGGCGGCGGTCGCGCAGAGCATGGCGGGCAAGATCACAGGCTGGTCGGTAGAGGCGGGCGAGCCGACGGGCGCGGGCCTCGGCGGTGCGCTCGAAGCCGCCGTGGACGGATTCCTGATGTCTAAGCTGAGCGTTTAAGCAATCCGCGCGTGAAGGATGAATTATAATCAAGGTGAATATTATGAGCGAAGAATTGAGTGCGAACGAGATCAATCCTGAAACCTGCTTTGTGCCGGACACGCATAAGGGCAAGGGACGCCGCATCAGTGTCATGCCGGGAAAGACGGCCGCGCGCTACCTGCATTACGGCCGCATCACGCTCGACGCGGGCGACGCTCCCTTGAGCTTCAACAGCCGAGAGCACGAGACCGCTCTGATTTGCCTGAAGGGCAGCGCGCGAGTCTCGACCGAGGGAGAGACGCAGGAGATGTCGCAATACGACGCGCTCTATGTTCCGCGCGACGCAGAGATACGGATTGAGGCGACGGGCGAGGATGGCTGCGATCTGGCGGAAGTGTCCGCGCCCGTCGAGCGCCGCTACCCTTTGCAGTTCGTCGCCTTCAAGGACGTGCGCCGGAATCCCAAGCTGCACGTCATCGCGGGCGAGCCGCCTTCGCAACGCGACCTGAACGTCCTCATAGGCAGTAACGTGCAGGCCGGGCGCATACTTGCCGGGGTGACCTTCTCGCGGCCTGGCAACTGGACTAGCTGGCCCCCGCACGAGCATTCGCGCATGCTCGAAGAGGCTTACCTCTACATAGACATGCCCGCGCCGGCCTGGGGCGTGCAGTTCGTCTACACCAATCCTGAAAGGCCGGAGATGGTGCAGGTCGTGCGCGAAGGCGACTGCGTGCTGATGCCGAAAGGTTATCATCCGAACGTCGCCGCGCCGGGCGGACAGATCAACTTCCTGTGGATGATGGCGGCGATGCGCGAGGGCGAAGACCGCCAGTTCGGCGTCGTCAACGTGCAGCCGGAATATGCTGCGGGCGGATCGGGTTTGGAAGCGGCGCGTGACTGAAGTTGACGTTGGGGTTGATGATGATGAGGCTCGGCTGCTAGATTCGACGACCATGATTTCGGACAAGTTCAGATTGGACGACAAGGTGGCGCTCGTGACGGGCGCGTCCGCCGGGCTTGGGGCAGCGATTGCGGTCGCGCTCGCCGAAGCTGGCGCTCACGTCGCGGCGCACGGCAACTCGCGCCCGCCCGCAGCGACCTGCGAGCAGATCGAGCAACGGGGCCGTCAAGCCTTAGCCATACGCGGCGACCTCTCTGACAAGACTGTCCCACAAAAACTGGTCGCAGAGACGCTCGCGCGGTTCGGGCGTCTGGACATCCTGGTCAATAACGCCGGGACTATTCGGCGCGCGCCCGCCGCCGAATACTCCGAGGAGGATTGGACGGCCGTCATCGAGATCAATCTCTCAAGCGTCTTTCGTCTTTCGCAGCAGGCCGGGCGTCACATGCTAGAGCGCGGCGCGGGCGGCAAGATCATCAACATAGCATCCCTGCTCTCATTCCAGGGCGGCGTCACAGTCCCTTCCTACGCGGCCTCGAAAGGCGGGGTGGCGCAATTGACTAAGGCGCTCGCCAACGAATGGGCCAAGCACTCGATCAACGTCAACGCCATCGCGCCGGGCTACATGAGGACTGACAACACTGCTGCGCTGCAAAAGGACGAGACGCGCAATCGCCAGATACTCGAACGCATCCCGGCCGGGCGCTGGGGCGAGCCCGAAGATTTGACCGGCGCTGCCGTCTTCCTCGCCTCTCCGGCGAGCGACTACATGCACGGCCACGTGCTCGTAGTGGACGGCGGCTGGCTGGGAAGGTAAAGCAAGGGATGAGGGATGAAAGACGGATTACTCAAGCTGAGCAGCGAAGCTTTCATCCTTCATCCCTCGTCCCTCATCCCTCATCCCTTGATGCTCAGGCATATCTGTGGATGTTGTGGGGCGCGTTTGCTTTCGCCTCTATGGGCGCGCTCGGACATCTGGCGGGCGAGCGTTGCAGTTGGCAGCTCGTCGCTCTGGCGCGCACGGCTCTGGCCTTAGTCTTCTCGCTTGTCTTCGCTCTTGTCACGGGCGTCAAGCTCTTCTTCTGGCGGCCCGCCACGCTCTGGGTGCGAAGCCTCTCAGGCAGCATAGGGCTCCTCTGCTCCTTTTATGCTCTGACTCATCTGCCAATCTCCACTTCGATAACACTGAGCAGCACCGTGCCGATCTGGACGGCTCTGCTGGCGTGGCTCCTGCTGGGCTATCGTCCGACGCTGCAAATCTGGGTAGCGATTGCGGCGGCCATCGCGGGCGTCATCCTGATTCAGAGACCATACCTCAGGGGCGGCAATCTGGCGGGCTTGGCGGCGCTCGGCCACGCCTTCTTCTGGGCAGTCGGAATGATCGGCCTCAACCGCTTGAGCGGGATTGACCCGCGCGCCATCGTCACGCACTTCGCAGGAGTCTCGACCGTCGTCGCCCTCCTCTTTTTCCTCTTAACAGGTGCGGACGTGGGCTCATGGATTGCGGGTGATAAAGTCCTGCTCCTGATGCTCACGGGCGTCGGCGTCACAGGAACCATCGGGCAGCTAGGGATGACGCGCGCCTTCGCCCTGGGCCACCCCTCGAAAGTCGCCGTCGTCGGCCTCACGCAGATAGTCTTCGCCTGCCTCTTCGACATAATTGTCTGGCAGCATCACTTCGACCTCATAACCCTCTGCGGCATCCTGCTCGTCACAGCGCCGACCGCCTGGCTCCTCCTGCACAACCCCTTACGCAGAAGCAGCGCCGAGATTCACACGACGACCTGAGACCGCGCAGGCTCAGCTTTGATAAGTGACCTTGACCTTCTTAGTCTTCTCTCTTTTGCCCTCTGTACGCATCTGGAAGGTGACCGTCTTGGGGCGTGAGGAGAAGAGTCGCTCGACATTCTCTTTGCCTTTGACGCGGATGACTACGTTGTCGCCTTCGGGCGAGATGCTGACTCCGGCGTCGCGGATAACGCCGCCCGTTCGCCTCGGCCCGTTTTTGTAGACCTGCCACAAGCTCTCCTGCCCGGCCTTGATGAGGGCGGCGAGGTCTCCGCTCTGTGTGTGAGAGCCGGGCTTCTTAAAGAGCGAGTAACCGAACTCGTAAGTCGCATCGCCGTTTTTGACCGAGACCTGCCAGGTGTACTCGCGCAGGTTATCCCTGGTGGTGTCCAGGAACCACTCCCACTGATCTTTCCTGCCGACCGGAATAACGAACTTCGCCTCATCGGCGGCGACGACGGCCGTGAAGGGCTCGTCGCCCGCGAGTTGTAAAGGAGCCGCTGTTGCCGCAGCCGAATTGATGCAGGCCGAGAGCACGAGTAATAAGGCGAAGGCCCTGAAAGTGAGCGTTGATTTCATTAACTAGTCCTCCTGCGCGGCCTGCGGCGAGTTGAGGCTGCGCCCCTTCTTCGCGGGCTCGATGGTGACGTTACGGAAGGAGATGGAGCCGGCATATTCCATGACTTCTGCGGTCTCTACGCCGCGAAAGGTGCAATCGCTGAAGCGCACGTCTTCGATGCGGACGCCGGGGAAGCCGACGATCCACATGACGCGCGGGCTTGAGGTGCTGGTCACGCGTTCGAGCGAGACGTTGCGCAGCACGGGCTTGTATGGGCCCTTCGCCCCGGTGTCGTAGAGGAAGTCAATGGTGAGCACGGCCTCCGCGACCCGTCCCACCTGGACGTTACGCATGAAGACGTTTTCCAGCACGCCGCCGCGAATGGCGTTCGACTTGAAGCGCAAGGCGCGGTCAAGGTTAGGGCTGTCCATCCGGCAGTTCTCGACAAAGACGTTGCGGCAGTCGCCGGAAATCTCGCTCCCGATGACGACGCCGCCGTGCCCGTCTTTCATAGTGCAGTTGCGGATGATGATGTTCTCCGAGGGCACGCCTACGCGGCGGCCGTCGTTGTCGCGGCCGGACTTGATGGCAATGCAGTCGTCGCCCGTGTCGAAGACGCAGTCTTCGATCAGCACGTCGCGCGAGGACTCAGGGTCGCAGCCGTCGTTGTTGGGCCCATGACTGAAGATATCCACGCCGCGCACGGTGATGTTGGAGGAGAGCGTAGGATGAATCTCCCAGAAGGGAGAGTTGATGATGCGGACGCCCTCGATCAGGATGTTGCGGCTGCGGTAAGGCTCTATGAAGGAGGGCCGCAGGTAATGGCCTTCACCGAAGACGCGCTCTCGGACGGGCACGCCCTGTTGGCCCATCTCGCGCAAGCGCCGGATGTCGGGGGCGGCGGGCGTTGGCGTTCCGCCCTCTCCGCGCCGGGCCCATCGCCACCAGTTCTCGTCCGAGGCCGAGCCGTCCAGGGTTCCGCGTCCGGTGACGGCTATGTTCTCCTGCTCGAAGGCGTAGATGAGGGGCGAGTAGTTCATGCACTCCGTTCCCTCCCAGCGCGTATAGACGACGGGTAGGTACTTGGCCGGGTCTGTGCTGAACTTGAGCGTCGCGCCTTCGGAGACGTGCAGGTTGACGTTGCTCTTGAGATGGATTGCGCCGGTCAGGAAAGTGCCTCGCGGCACGACCACACGACCGCCCCCGGCGCTGTTGCAGGCAGCTATCGCTTTGCGAATCGCGTCGGTGTTATCCGTCTGCCCGTCGCCGCGCGCGCCGTAGTCCGTGATCTTAAAGTCGCGCGCCGGAAACCTCGGCGGACGGATGCGGGCCAGTATTCCCGGCACGGCCCCCCAGCCTATCGAAGCAGAGGCCGAGGCGCGAGCCGTGCGCTGAGCGCGTCGCTGAGCGGCGCTCGGCGGAGAAAAGGACTGAAGCAGGACAAGGATCAGAACCGGCAGGGCGAAGCGTTGAAGCGGGCGGCACATAGACGTATCTCACCTCCGTTGCTCGTTCTCTGTTTGAAAAGGAAGGGAGAGATATTAACAGAAAAGCGCGGCGTTCGGTGAGAAGCCAGGAGACCGGCCCGCTTGCAGCAAGCCGCTACAGACTTCTCGCTCCCGGCGACCGGGCTCCCTTCAACCGTGGCGCGGGGGACGGGAACGCCGCAGTGGAGGACGGGAACGCTGGTATTGCTCCCCTAGCCCGTGACAGTGCTCCCGGGAATCGCGGCACGGCGAACGGGAGCCGTGGCACGCCTCCCGGCAACGGCCGCACGATTCCACCTTCCCGTGCCAAGACTCCGTCCCGCCGCTCCACCGTTCCCGTTCCCCGCGCCGCCGCTCCCTTCCGGCGTTGCACGGCTCCCGTTCGCCGCGCCGCGATTCCCGGGAGCGGGGCTCGGTTCCAGCCCCCGGCAGCGCCGTTGGCCCTCCCCTTTATCACAGTTAAGCTCAAGAGCGAGAGGGCTTTAGCGTCCTGAGGCCGTCGTTATCGACTTCCAGCAGGCGGACGGTGGCGGCGACGCCCTGGCGGCGAAAGCTGTGGGCGATTTGGTCGCCTATCTCGGCGAAATTGTCTGAGGCGAGGGCGACGACGCTCGGGCCCGAGCCGCTCAGGGCGAGGCCGACGAGGCCGGGCTGCCGCTCTATTGCCAGGGCATCGGAGAGGCCGGGGACGAGTGCCTGGCGATGCGCCTGGTGCAGGCGATCCTGCATGGCCTCCCAGAGCAGTTCATAGCGAGCTGTGTCCAGGGCCGCGACGAAGAGCGCAGTCCTTTGAAGGTTGTAGATGGCCGCCTCGCGCGCAACGGTGCGCGGCAGGCAGGAGCGTGCCTCGGCAGTGTTCAAGTGCAGGTCTGGCGAGACGACTATGACTTTGAGGTCTGTGGGCCAGCGTCTTTTGACTGCCAGCACGCCGCCGTCATCCTTCAGGCAGGTGACGACCCAGCCGCCGTAGAGCGACGCCGCGACGTTGTCGGCGTGCCCCTCCATCTCAAACGCATAGCGCAGGATTGTCTCAGTGGAAATCTCCCTCTCGCAGAGCGCCGGGCAGAGCTTGAGACCCGCGAGGATGGCGGCGGCGCTGCTGCCGAGGCCACGCCCCATGGGCACGTCGTTGTGAACCGCCAGCCGCACGGGCGGCAGACTGAAGCCCTCGCGCTCGGCCACGTAGCGCATCGCGCGAAAGATCAGGTTATCTTCCGCTCCGGTCGCGGACGCAGCGCAGGATTGCGACGAAACGGATGGGCCCAGCGCGGCGCTGCTGCTGACACGGCACGGCACGGTCGAGCCCGGCACTGCCGTCGCCCTCACCGTGAGGTGCAGTTGCAGGGCCAGGCCGAAGCAGTCGAAGCCAGCGCCCAGGTTAGAGGTCGAGGCCGGCACACGAACCTCCACGGAGCGCCCCCGCTCTTCTTTCAACTCCTCTTCGCTCTCGATCAGTGATTCACCTTCCACTCGGCCTCAGTCCTCTTCTCAGCGAAGGCTCTCGAAATCGCCAGGCTCCTCTGCTCGCCGCCTGAGCGTCTCAAGGATGGCCCTCTTGTCGGCACGCACGCGCGCGGCACGGTTGCCGTAAGTTGAGGCCAGGTGTCGCTGCTCTTTGGTCTTCTCGGCCGAGCGGTCGTGCGTGTAGAGCGTCTCGCGATGATAGTTAATGGCGTAGTCAGTATCCTTCAGGATGTGGCCCGTCAGGACTGCGACCACGTCTTCGTCGGGCCGGACTATTCGGGCCGCGACCAGACGTTTCAGTCCCGCGACCGTTGTCGCCGAAGCGGGCTCGCAGCCGACGCCGTCGCGCCCGATCATGGCTTTGGCGTCGGCAATCTCCTGCTCGCTGACGGCGAGGACGCTGCCGCCCGTTTGCAAGACCGCGCGCAGAGCCTTCTTCCAGGAGACAGGCGCGCCGATCTTGATGGCTGTGGCGAGCGTCTGCGGATGCTTGACAGGCACGAGCAGCTCGTCCGGCAGACGTTCCAGCTCGGAGCTTTGCAGCTCGGAGATGATGGAGGTGGGCCCAAAGAGGCTGGCGAAAGGAGCCGACCCTTCGGCCTGCACGACAGAGAGGCGCGGCAGCCTGTCAATGAGCCCAAGCTCGTACAACTCTTTGAAACCTTTGCCGAGCGCAGAGCTATTGCCGAGGTTGCCGCCCGGCACGACGACGTGCGCGGGCACGCGCCACCCGCGCTGCTCAAGCAGCTCGGCCGCGACGGTCTTCTGCCCCTCTATGCGGAAAGGATTGATCGAGTTGACGAGGTAGATTGATTCGTCTTCGGCCAGCTCGCGGATGACTCGCATCGCGTCGTCGAAATTCCCGCCAAGCTCAAGAACGGCCGCGCCGTAGTCCAAGCTCTGCGCCAGCTTGGCATGACTGATCTGGCCGCGCGGCACGAGGATGGCGCATTGCAGGCGCGCGCGCGCAGCATAGGCCGCGAGGCTCGCAGCCGTGTTGCCCGTGCTCGCACAGACCACAGTGCGCGCGCCGAGCAAGACGGCCTGCGTGACGGCCGTCGTCATCCCAGTGTCTTTGAAAGAGCCGGTCGGATTACAGCCCTGGTGCTTGAGCGCGAGTGCGTCCAGGCCACAGTAGCGAGCCGTGCGCGGAGCCGTGTAGAGCGGCGTGTTGCCTTCCTTGAGCGTGATGACGGGCGCATCGTCAGAGAACGGCAGCAGCTCTCTGAAACGCCACACGCCGCTGCGGTCGCGCTCGTCCATCGAAGCGAGACGCTCGCGCCAGAGGGTCTTGAGCTGCTCGGGACGGGTCTCTGACTCTTCCGCGCCCCGCTCGATCTCAAGCAGGCCGCCGCAATGTCGGCAGACGTAGAGGCGCTCCTGCGTACTGAATCGCGCGCCGCACTCAGGCTCTATGCAGCGCTGCTGGGCGCGTTCCGTCGTGACGCTTCTTTCAGTCATACTCATACACGCGCCAGCGCGGCCGCGTCCTCCGCAGTATCGAAGCGAGAGGCGCGACGCTGTAAGCCGAACTCGTTGTGCACGGCGAGCACGGCTTCGCGCATCAGTGTGCGCTCGACGACGAAGGAGACGTTATATTCCGAAGAGCCTTGCGCGATGGCTATGATGTTGACGCCGCGACGGCCCAGGGCGCTGAAGGTGCGTCCGGCGATGCCGGGCGTGCCGCGCATCTTATCACCGACGACGGCGACAATGGCAATCTCCGGGTCAACCGTGATGTGCTCAATCTGCTGGTGGGCCAAGTCCAGTTCAAACGCCCGCCTGAGCGCCTCGACCGTGGGCCCGGCGTCTGTGGAATTGACGATCAGGCAGATGTCGTCGCCCGAAGAGGATTGCGAGATGAGAAGGACGTTGGCCTGCACGCTGGCGGTCGCGGCGAAAGTCTTGGCCGCGATGCCCGGCACGCCGACGATGGCGCGCCCGCCGACCGTAATCAGCGTGACTTCCGTGATGGCCGTAATCGCTTTGACTCCGCGCGCGGTGGGGTGTCCCGTCGCGGTGATCTTGGTTCCGGGCCGTTCGGGCGCGAAGCTGTTGCGAATCCAGACCGGGATGCGTGCGGCGACGACGGGCCGCAGGGTTTTCGGATGAAGCACCTTCGCGCCGAAGTAGGCCAGCTCGGCCGCCTCGTTATAAGAGATTTCCCGAAGCGTGCGCGCTTCCGGCACAAGGCGCGGGTCAGCCGTCAGCACGCCGTCAACATCCGTCCAGATCACGACCTCTTCCGAACGCAGCGCCGCTCCGAGAATGGTCGCGGAGTAATCGGAGCCGCCGCGCCCCAAAGTCGTCAGCGTCCCTTCCGTCGTCGCGCCGATGAAGCCCGTCACGACCGGAAGCGTGCCCGCTTCGATCAAAGGCCGGAGGCGCGCGCAGGCGCGCTCGTGCGTCAAAGTCATCAAAGGCTCAGCCTGCCCGAACCTGTTGTCGGTCACGATCAGCTCGGTGGCTTCGACCGCCGTGCTCTTGAGCCCCAGCTCGCAGAGCGCGCTCGCCAGCAAGCGCGCCGATAGGCGCTCGCCCGCGCTTGAGATGGCGTCCAGGGCGCGCGGCGTCAGCTCGCGCAGCAGAGCAGTGCCGCGATAGAGGCTCGTCAGCTCTTCAAAAACGTGCTCGATCTCTGCGGCCAGTTGCGCGCGACGAGCGCCCGTGCTGACCATCTTGTCTATCGCGGCCAGGTGTTGCTCGCGCAGGGCAGCGACCAGCTCAAGCGAGGTGCGTGCTGCGCCCGCCTCGGCTGCCTGCGCCGCAGCGATCAGGCGGTTGGTGACGCCACTCATGGCCGAGACGACCGTGACCGGCACTGCCTCGCCTGCCGCCGCCCGTACGATGATCTCGGCCGCGCGCCTGATGCAATCGGCGTCGCCCACGGACGTGCCGCCGAACTTCATGACCACTATCTTTTCTTTCATCACCGTATGGCTTCCTTCACAGGCAGCTCGGCCGCCACGTCCTCGGGCCTATCAGCCTGATCGTCGCTCGCGGCCGCGACGCCGTCGCGCGTCAGCTTGTATTCGACCGAGTCGTAGAGCGCGCGCCAGCTCGCTTCGACGATGTTGGCCGAGACGCCGACCGTGCCCCACTGCGCGCGCCCGTCGCTCGAAGTAATCAAGACTCTCACAAGGCTCGCCGTCCCGCTCAGGGAGCTGTTGATGACCCTCACCTTGTAATCTACCAGCCGCATCTCGGCGAGCGCCGGGTAAAATCTTTCGAGCGCGCGCCTGAGCGCTTTGTCCAGGGCGTTGACGGGCCCGTTGCCGCTCGCGGCCATGTGCTCTTCGCGGTGGCCGACGCGGACTTTGACGGTCGCCTCGCTCATGGGCATCAGCGCGCCGCGATGCTCGTCTATGACGCGAAAGCCGAGCAGCTCGAAGTAAGGCGTGTGCAGTCCGCGCAGGCGGCGCACCAGCAGCTCGAAGCTGGCTTCGGCCGCCTCGAACTCGTAGCCGTCGTGCTCCAACTGCTTCAGCTCGTCGAGCACACGCCGCTCGTCCTCAATCTCCAAGCCAAGCTCTAAGCCAAGCTCGCGCGCATAGGCTCTCAGGTTGGCCCGCCCCGCCTGATCCGAGATGAGGACGCGGCGACGATTGCCGACCACTTCGGGCGCGACGTGTTCGTAGGTCTGGGGATTGCGCTCGACGGCCGAGACGTGCACGCCCCCCTTATGCGCAAAGGCGCTGTCACCGACAAAGGCCGCGCTCGATGCAAGAGAGAGGTTGGCGATCTCGCTCACGAGCCGCGCCGTCTCTCTGAGCTTCTGCAAACGCTCGGGGCCGAGAACCGCGCGCCCCAGCTTCAACTCAAGATTGGGGAGGACGGAGCAGAGATTGGCGTTGCCGCAACGCTCTCCGTACCCGTTAATCGTCCCTTGCACATGACTGGCCCCGGCCGCGACCGCCGCGAGCGTGTTGGCGACGGCCAGCTCTCCGTCATTATGGCAATGTATGCCGAGCGGAACCTGTACCTGCTCGGCCGCCGAGCGCACGCCACGCATGATCTGTTCGGGCAGGCTCCCGCCGTTGGTGTCGCACAGCACTATGCGCTTGGGCCCACCCGAGAGGGCCGCGCGCAAAGTCGCGAGCGCGTACGAGGGGTCTGAGGCGTAGCCGTCGAAGAAATGCTCCGCGTCGTAGATGACTAAGGGGACGCGCTCGGAGAGGTAACGCACGGTGTCTTCGATGATCTCAAGGTTCTCTTCGCGGCTGATCCGCAGGGCATCGCTCACGTGCAGCAGCCAGGACTTGCCGAAGACCGTCACTACGGGCACGTCGGCCTTCAACAAAGCCTGGATGCTCGGGTCAGTGGCGCAGGAGAAATTCCTGCGGCGCGTTGCGCCGAAGGCTGCGAGGCGCGCATGAGAGAGAGAGAGGCGGCGCGCCTGCTCGAAGAAGGCCAGGTCGCGCGGATTAGAGCCGGGCCACCCGCCCTCTATAAAATCGACGCCGAGCGCGTCCAACGCTTCGGCGACGCGACACTTGTCTGTGGCAGAGAAGTTGACGCTCTCGCCCTGCGCCCCGTCGCGCAAAGTCGTATCGTAGATTTCTATTCTTTCACTCATCACTTCAAATGGCCCCGCCTCAAACCTGCATTGCCCCTACAGGCTTTCTTCCCTGTCGGTCACCGCGCCCAGGCTGCTCGTCGAAACCAGCCGCGCATATTTCGCCAGCACTCCCTGACGGAAACGCGGCGCGGGCTGACGCCACGCGCGGCGGCGACGCGCCAGCTCCTCTTCCGAGACATCCAACTGCAACCGGCGGGCCTCGGCATCAATCGTGATCGCATCGCCCTCTTCAACGAGCGCAATCGTGCCCCCGACGGCCGCTTCGGGCGCGACGTGCCCGACGACCATCCCGTACGTGCCGCCCGAAAAGCGCCCGTCCGTAATCAGCGCCACGGCGTCGCCCAGGCCAGCGCCGATGATGGCCGACGTGGGCGCAAGCATCTCGCGCATCCCTGGCCCACCGCGCGGCCCCTCATAGCGAATCACTATGCAATCGCCCGGCCGGATAGCGCCCGACAAGATGGCTTCCAGACAACTCTCCTCCGAATCGAAGACGCGCGCCGGGCCCGTAATCCGTGGCCTCTTGACTCCCGTAATCTTCGCCACAGCGCCCTCTGTCGCCAGATTGCCACGCAGGATTGCCAGGTGACCGTGCGGGTAGAGCGGGTTGGCCCACGGACGGATGACATCTTGAGAGGCGCGCGGCTCTGCGGGCACATCCGTGAGGACTTCGGCTATCGTTTCTCCCGTGATGGTCAGCGCATCGCCGTGCAGGAGGCCGTGCGCAAGCAGCATCTTCATCACCTGCGGAATGCCGCCCGCCTTGTGCAGGTCTGTGGCGACGTAGCGGCCCGAAGGCTTGAGGTCACAGAGGACTGGAACGCGCGCGCGCACATCCTCGAAATCGTCCAGCGTCAGCGGGACGCGTGCGGCGTGCGCTATGGCCAGCAGATGCAGCACGGCGTTGGTCGAGCCGCCGACGGCCATCACGACCGCAATCGCATTCTCGAAAGCTTTTCTCGTGAGAAGCTGTCGCGGCAGAATCTCTCGGCGCACGGCCTGGGCCAGGACTTCGCCTGAGCGCGCGGCGCTTTCCCTCTTCTCTTCATCTTCGGCGGCCATGGTCGAAGAGTAGGGCAGGCTGAGCCCCATCGCTTCGATGGCGGAAGACATGGTGTTGGCCGTGTACATTCCGCCGCAAGAGCCTGCGCCGGGACACGCCCGGCGCTCGACTTCGAGCAGTTCCGCTTCGCCAATACGACGGGCCGCGTATTGGCCCACGGCCTCAAAGGCGCTGACGACCGTCAAGTCTTGGCCGCGATAATGTCCGGCCTTGATCGTCCCGCCGTAGACGAAGATGGAAGGGATGTTCATGCGCGCGATGGCGATCATTGCGCCCGGCATGTTCTTGTCGCAACCGCCAATCGCCACTAAACCGTCAAGGCTCTGCGCCTGGCACACTGTCTCAATCGAGTCGGCTATGACCTCGCGCGACACGAGGCTGTATTTCATCCCCTCCGTGCCCATCGAGATGCCGTCGCTCACGGTGATCGTGCCGAACACCTGCGGCATCGTGCCCGCTTCGCTCAAGGCCGCGATGGCGGTCTCGGCCAGGTCATTCAGCCCGGCATTGCAAGGCGTGATCGTGCTGTAGCCGTTGGCGACCCCGATGATCGGCTTGCAGAAATCCTCATCACCGAAACCCACTGCGCGCAGCATGGCCCTGTTAGGCGTCCGCTCCACGCCCCCCGTAATCGTCAGGCTTCTCCTCTTATCGCTCATCACTTCCGTTTCCGGTGCTTGAAAGTCCGCTCTCCCTTGCTGTAGCTGGCGACCACTTGGCCGTCGCCGACCAGCTTGTATTTGTAGGTCGTGAGCCCTTCGAGGCCGACGGGCCCGCGCGCGTGCAGCTTGCCGGTGCTGATGCCAAGCTCTGCGCCGAAGCCGTAGCGAAAGCCGTCTGCAAAGCGCGTCGAAGCGTTGTGATAGACGCCGGCAGCATCTACGCTCTCCATGAAACGGGCGGCCGCCCGAGCATCTTCCGTCACGATTGATTCCGTGTGGCCGGAGCCGTAGCGGTGTATATGCTCGATTGCTTCGTCAAGGCTTTCGACTACTTTGACGGAGATAATCAGGTCGGAATATTCCGTCGCCCAATCTTCAGCCGCAGCGGCCGAGACCTGTTGTGAGGCGGCGAGCGCGAGCGTGCGCAGGCAGCCGCGTACTTCCACGCCTGCCGTCGAGAGCTGCTCGATCATGCGCGGCAGAAATTCCGGCGCGACCGCCTCATGCACGAGCAGCGTCTCGGCAGCGTTGCACGCCGACGGATACTGCACCTTCGAGTCGAAGGCCACATCCCGCGCCTTTCTGAGGTCGGCCGCCGCGTCAACATAAACGTGGCAGATGCCTTCGCCGTGCCCGAGCACAGGGATGCGGCTATGTTCTGCGACATAACGGACGAACTCTTTCGAGCCGCGCGGGATAATCAGGTCAATCTCCTCGTCGCGCTTGAGCATCTCCGAGACATCTTCGCGCGTGTGAAGCAGGTTGAGCGCGGCGAGCGGCACTTCGGGAAATCGGGCGAGCGCCGCGTGCCAGACAGCGATCAGGGCTTCATTGGTGTGTGCCGCTTCCGCGCCGCCCTTGAGCAGCAGCGCGTTGCCGGACTTTAAAGCGAGAGAAGCGACCTGCGGAATCACGTCCGGGCGCGACTCGAAGACTACGCCGACCACCCCGAGCGGGCAAGACACTTTGTAAAGCGTGAGATTATCGTCCAGTTCCGTGACCGAAAGCTCGCGCCCGAGGGGGTCTTCGAGCGCCGCGACTTCGCGCACGCCCAGAGCCATCTGCCTGATGCCGCGCTCGCTCGTCTGCAAACGCTCGAACATGGCGCGCGACATGCGCCCCGCTTCGACCTCGCGCGCAGCAGCACGACAGTCGAGCTTGTTGGCTTCGAGTATCTCTCCGCGTCGCTCTTCGACAAAAGCGGCGGCCGTCAACAGAATCTCGTTACGGCGCTCTGCCGGGAGAGTTGCGAGCAGGCGCGCCGCAGCCTTCGCGCGGCGCGCTGTGTCCGCGACCCCCGTCTGTGAAAGCGTTTCGACCGACTTACTCATTTCTTCTCCAATAACACTATATGATCGCGGGTCACGAGCACACGCCCCTCATGCACCCCCGTGGGCCCACGCGCCGCTGCTTCACCTTCGCCCCTCATCAAAGCCTTCGCCTCCGCGCTCGCGCAGTTAACGAGCCCGCGCGCCAGCTCGCGCCCCTCCCCGTCAAGGATGGAGACCACATCCTGCGGCTCGAACGCGCCTTCGACGCGCACGACGCCCGAAGAGAGCAGGCTCGCCTTGCCGCTCAGGAGAGCTTGACGCGCGCCGTCGTTGATGAAGAGGCGGCCGCGCACCAACCCTGCGAAGGCTATCCAGCGACGCTTGCCCGCCATCCGCGAGCCCGACATGAAAGTAGTGCCGAGGCGCTCTCCGGCAAAGAGCCGCTCCAAAACGTTCGGCTCCGCGCCGTTGGCGATCAGCGCGAGGCCCCCGGCCCTCATGGCAATCTCGGCCGCTTCGAGCTTGGTACGCATCCCGCCTCGGCCGCCCGCCGAAGGGCCCCCGGCCAGCAGCTTCAGCTCGGGAGTGATCTCCGAGACTAACGGGATGACGCTCCCCGCTTCACTATCGTCGGGCTGCTCGCGGCGTCTCGGAGCACCGCGCCTGAGCAGCCCGTCAACGCTCGTTAAAAGTACGAGCGCGTCCGAATCCAGCTTACTCATCACGAGCGCGGCCAGCCGGTCGTTGTCGCCGAAGACGCGCTCCGCGCCGGCGGTCAAATACCTCAGTTCGGCGGTCGAGACAGTATCGTTCTCGTTGACGATGGGCAGCACGCCCAGCTTGAGCAGCTTCTCCATAGTCCGGCGCAGATTTCTGTAGCGCCGCCAGTCCGTGAAATCGCCCTGCGTGAGAAGCACCTGCGCTATCGGCAGGTCGTGCTCGCGGAACAACTGCTCGTAGGCGTGCATCAGGAGGCTCTGGCCGACGGCCGCGCAAGCCTGGCGCGTCACCAGGTCTGCGAGCCGCTCGCGATGCAGCCCTAAGCGTCCGGCCCCTAAGCCGACTGCGCCCGATGAGACGAGGACGAACTGACGCCCGGCCTTCTTCAAAAGAGCGATAGAGGCGACGATGGGACGCAGGCGCTCGACTGCAATCTCGCCTCCGTGTCCGTTGACGATGTTAGTGCCGAGCTTGACGACGACACGACGCGCGGCGCTGAGTCGCGCCTGCCTTGCCGTCTCCTGCTCCTCTTCGATCTTTGCGCTTTCGGCCACTGCTGCTGACCATCGCTCTCGCTCGACATCCGCTTGGCCTCCCGATTGTAGTCGAAACCGGCGCGTGATGCGCAGCGCCACTCGGCGGTCGTGCCTTTACACGGCCCACAGAGATTGATCCGGGTCTGTGTGCAGCGGGCGGTCTGAGCCAGTGACCCAATCGCGGCGCACGGGCGCGCAGATGTCTAAGGCCACGGTGTCTTCGAGAGCTTCGGAAGAGTGCTCGACGCCGGGCGGAATGCTGAGCATCTGGTTGGCAGAGAGCGTCACCTCGCCGCCCGGCAGATAAAAGCGCCACACGCCCTTGAGCACCAGGATCATCTCTTCGTTCTCGTGCCGGTGCGCGTGAGTGATCGCGCCGCCGCGCACCTCCACGCGCGCCACTGTGATGTTTTCGCCGATGGCAATCTTTCTCAGGTACAGCCCCGAAATCTCTTCCGCCTTCATCCTGTCCCAATCGTAAAAACCCATTTCCCTTGCCTCCTTAACTTCTCCCTTAATTCTTAGCCTTGTCCACGAGTCTTCCTTGCGCGAGCCACGGCATCATCTCGCGCAAGCCCGCTCCGACCCGCTCGATCTGATGCTCCCTGGTTCTGGCTTCCAACTCAGCAAAGCGTTTCCGCCCGTTGCCGCTCTCTCTCATCCACTCGCGCGCGAACGCGCCCGATTGAATCTCCGCCAGCACGCCCTGCATGCGCCGCTTCGTCTCGTCGTTGACGACGATGGGCCCACGCGTCATGTCGCCGTACTGCGCCGTATTCGAGATCGAGTAGCGCATCTCAGAGATGCCGCCCTCGTACATCAGATCAACGATCAGCTTCATCTCATGCAGGCACTCGAAGTAGGCCATCTCGGGCGCGTAGCCCGCTTCGACTAAGGTCTCGAAGCCGGCTTTGATGAGCGAGGTCAGCCCGCCGCACAACACCGCCTGCTCGCCGAAGAGGTCTGTCTCGGTCTCTTCGCGAAAGCTGGTCTCGATGATGCCTGCGCGCCCGCCGCCGATGGCCGAGGCGTAGGCGAGCCCCGTCTGCCGGGTGTCGCCCGTCGGGTCTTGATGCACAGCGAGTAGGCAGGGGACGCCCGCGCCGCGCCTGTATTCGTGGCGCACCAGATGGCCCGGCCCCTTCGGCGCGACCATAAAAACAGCAGTCTCCTCGGGCGGCTTGATGAAGCCGTAATGAATCGAGAAGCCGTGCGAGAAGGCCAGGTATTTGCCCGGAGTCATTGACTCGGCGATCTCGCGCGCGTAGACCTCCGGCGCTTGCTCGTCTGGGACGAGCATCATCACGATGTCGGCTTCGGCCGCAGCCTCGGCCACGGGCCTGACCCGAAGGCCAGCCTCTTCGGCCTTCGCGCGCGAAGGGCTATCGGAGCGCAGGCCCACCGTCACCTTGCAGCCAGATTCGTGCAGGTTGTTGGATTGTGCGAAGCCCTGGCTGCCGTAGCCGATGACGGCGATCTGCCTTTCGCGCAAAGCGCCCAGGCTGGCATCTCTGTCGTAATAAACTTTCATGCTTAGCTCCTCATTAAATGGTTAAAGATTTATTCGGGTACTGTCTCTTCAAACGTAATCTCGCCGAGCCTGTCCTGATAGAGATAGTCTTCTCGCTCGTCCGTGTTGGCTTCTGTGTTGACAGTGGCCGAGAGCCGCCCGATGGCGATGCAGCCCGTGCGGGTGATGTCGCGTATCCCGAGCGGGCGCAGCAGCTCTATGAAAGCCTCGACCTTCTCCTTGTTGCCCGAAGCTTCGATAATCATGCGCGCCTGCGAAATGTCTACGACCTTGGCGCGAAAGACGCCGACGAGGCTGAGCAATTCCTGGCGCGCAGCGCCCTGCGGGGCTTCGACATCGATCAAAGCCATCTCGCGCTCGATGTGGGGCCTGAGCGTGATGTCCTGCACTTCGCGCACGCGCGCCAGTCGCGAGCATTGCTTGACGATCTGCTCAATCGTGCGGTCGTCGCCGCGCGTCACGACCGTCACGCGCGACCACCGCGCATCGGGCGTCTGGCCCACAGAGACCGTCTCGATATTGAAGCCGCGCGCGCTAAAGAGCCCGACGATACGCGAAAGCTCGCCCGGCTGGTCTGCAACAACAATGGAAAGCGTATGACGCATATTAAATTCAGTGACAAGTGGCGAGTGACGAGAGAAAAGCTTTCTTCCAGCTTGCCACTCGTCACTTGTCACTCGCCACTGCCGTTATCATGTCGCGGGAGTTGGCTCCGGCGGGGACAATCGGGAAGACGTTCTCTTCCTTTGAGACGACGACATCTACGACGGCGACGCCTTTGTATGAGAGCGCGGTTTCGAGGACTTCGCGCAACTCTTCGGGGCGCTCGGCCCTGAGGCCGAGGGCTCCGTAGGCTTCCGCCAGCTTGACGAAATCCGGCGAGACCGAGAGATCAACCTCCGAATAGGCGCGCTCGTAGAACATCTCCTGCCATTGCCGCACCATCCCCAGATAGCCGTTGTTCATCACCAACACTTTGACCGGCACGTCATACTGCACGGCCGTCGCCAGCTCTTGATTGGTCATCTGAAAACCGCCGTCGCCGACGACCGCTATGACCTGCTCACCGCGCATTGCGAGCTGCGCGCCGATGGCCGCCGGAAGACCGAAGCCCATCGCGCCCAATCCCCCGCTCGTAATCCACTGCCGCGACCTCTTGAACGGATAGAACTGCGCGGCCCACATCTGATGTTGGCCCACGTCGGTCGCAATGATGGCCTCGCCTTCGGTCAGGCTGTGAAGCTCGCGGATGACGTTCTGCGGCTTGATCTGTTCGGTGGAGCCCGAAAAGCGCAAGGGCTGCTCGCGCTGCCAGGTGCGCAGGCGCTCCCACCAAAGCGCGCGACCCTTGATGCTCTCGGAAAGCTCTACGGGCCCGCGCGCCTGCACTTCACTGTAGAGTGCTTGCAGCGCGTCGTGCGCGTCTGCGGTGAGTGAAAGCTCGGGCGCGCGATTCTTGCCGATGTTGGCCGGGTCTATGTCTATGTGTATGACGCGCGCGCGGGGCGCAAAGGTCGAGAGCTTTCCCGTCACGCGGTCGTCGAAGCGCACGCCGACGGCTACGAGCAGGTCGCTTTCGGCGACGGCCATGTTGGCCGCGTAGGTTCCGTGCATGCCGAGCATGCCCAAAGAGAGCGGATGCGCCGAAGGGAAGCCGCCGAGGCCCATCAAAGTCGGCGTGACGGGTATCTGCAACTCTTCGGCAAAGGTGCGCAGGGCCGCAGCCGCGCCGGAATTGACTATCCCGCCGCCGACGTAGAGCACCGGGCGACGCGCGCGCAGGATGGCTGAAGCGGCGACGCTGACGGCTTGCAAGCGAGGCGGCGTGTTGCGCTCGACACAGGGAAAGCTGATGTGCTCAAGCCTTGAGTAAGGAGCAGGGGCGGCCGATACATCCTTCGGAATGTCTATCACGACCGGGCCGGGCCGGCCCGAGCGCGCCAGGTGAAAGGCTTCGTGAACGATGCCCGCCAGGTCGCGCACGTCGCGCACCAGATAGTTGTGCTTCACACAGGGCCGGGTGATGCCGACGGTGTCAACTTCCTGGAAAGCGTCTGTCCCGATCAGAGGCAGCGGAACCTGCCCCGTGATGACGACAATCGGAGTCGAATCCATGTAGGCGTTGGCGATGCCGGTCACGGCGTTGGTCGCGCCTGGGCCCGAAGTCACAAGGGCCACGCCCACTCTTCCGGACGCGCGCGCATAGCCTTCGGCCATGTGGACTGCGCCCTGCTCATGACGCACCAGATAGTGAGTGATGCGGTCTCGCACTCGCCACAACTCGTCGTAGATGTGCAGGACGGCTCCGCCCGGATAGCCGAAGATAGAGTCCACACCCTCGTGCGCGAGAGCGTCCATCAAGACCTCGGCCCCGCGCGGCATACGCTGCTGCTCGGCCTGCGTCGCTGCCGCCTTGATGTTCTTCGTCAGAATCGCCTGCTGTGTGCTCATGTGCTTCCCTTCTGTGCTTACGGCAGCGCCGTCTCTCCCATCAGGAAACGGTCAACGCCGCGCGCCGCCCGCCTTCCGTCGGCGATGGCCCAGACGACTAAGGATTGCCCACGCGCCATGTCGCCTGCGGCAAAGACTTTGGGCACGCTCGTCCGTTTCTCTTCGTCCACCGAGACGTTGCCGCGCTCGTCAACGCGGACGCCGAGCTGAGCCAGGAGCCCGCCCGTCTCCGGGCCCAGGAACCCGAGCGCGAGCAGGACGAGCTTAGCGGGCCACTCTCTTTCCGTGCCCGGAATCTCTCGCGGCACGGCGCGGCCGCCTTCGCCTGTGGCCCATTCGACCTGCGCCGTCAGCACGGCGCGCACACTCCCCGAGTGATCGCCGAGGAAACGTTTGGTCACGACGGAGTAGGCGCGCGGGTCATGGCCAAAGCGCGCGGCCGCCTCCTCCTGTCCATAGTCCATCCGGTAGACCTTCGGCCATTGCGGCCAGGGGTTATCGGGCGCGCGAGAGTCAGGCGGCCTCCCCAGGATTTCAAATTGAACCAGGCTCCGGCAGCCGTGGCGCATGGCCGTCGCAACGCAGTCCGTGCCCGTGTCTCCGCCGCCGATCACGATCACGTCGCTGTCCTTCGCAGACAGGTACAGGCCGTCTTCGTGATTACTGTCGAGGAGGCTCTTGGTATTGGCGTGCAGGAACTCCATGGCTAAGTGTATGCCCCGCAAGTGACGGCCATCTACCTGAAGGTCGCGCGCGCGCGCCGCGCCTCCGCAGAGGACTACGGCATCGAACTCGGCCATCAATTGATCGGTCGCGCAGTCCCGGCCCACCTCTTTGCCCGTGACGAACTCTATGCCCTCCTGGGCCAACAGCGAGACGCGGCGCTCGACCACACTTTTTTCCAGTTTCATGTTCGGGATGCCGTACATGAGCAGGCCGCCCACACGGTCTGCGCGCTCGAAGACCGTGACGAGATGACCTGCGCGGTTGAGCTGCGCGGCGCAGGCGAGCCCGGCGGGCCCGGAGCCTATGACTGCAACACGCTTGCCCGTGCGGACACTCGGACGCTCCGGCAAGACCCAGCCCGCCGCGAAGCCTTTGTCAATGATCGCCTGCTCGATGTTCTTAATGGTGACGGGCGAATCGTTGATGCCGAGCACGCACGAACCCTCGCACGGCGCAGGGCAGACGCGGCCCGTGAACTCCGGAAAATTATTGGTCAGGTGCAGCCTGTCCAGCGCCTCGCGCCAGCGCCCGCGATAAACCAGGTCGTTCCACTCCGGAATCAGATTATTGACGGGACAGCCCGCCGCCAGTCCCTCGATGAGCTGGCCCGTATGACAGAAGGGCACGCCGCAATCCATGCAGCGTGCGCCCTGCTCGCGCAAGCCCTCTTCCGGCTCGTGCCCATGAAACTCCGCCCAGTCCGCGACGCGCTCGGCCGGAGGCCGCACTACTGGGAGCGTCCGCGTGTATTCCATGAATCCTGTCGGCTTACCCATAAATTCAGTGACGAGTGATGAGTGACGAGTGACGAGTTAAAGACAAAAAAGCTTGTCACTCGTCCCTTGTCACTCATCACTGCTTTATTTCCCTCCGACCCGTGCGAGGTCGTGCGAGTTCAGCTCGAAGGCGGCCATCTCGGCTTCTTCTTCCGTCAGGCCGCGCTCCCTCATCCGGCGCTGGGCGTCCAGAACGCGCTTGTAGTCGTGCGGGATGACGCGCCGGAAGCGGGGCAGATATTCGTCCCAGGAGAGGAGCACCTGCGTCGCGCGCTGGCTGCCCGTAGATTCGGCGTGGCGAAAGATCATGTCCTTGACAAGCTCTATCTCCGACGCCTCGTCGAGCGAAGTGAGCATGACCATCTCTTGATTGCAGCGCCGCGCGAAGTCGCCCTGCTCGTCCAGCACGTAAGCGATGCCGCCCGACATCCCGGCGGCGAAGTTGCGGCCAGTGGGCCCAAGCACTACGACGCGCCCGCCCGTCATATATTCGCAGCCGTGATCGCCGACCGCTTCGACCACCGCCGCCGCACCGCTATTGCGCACGCAGAAGCGTTCGCCCGCCACGCCGTTGATGTAAGCCTCGCCCGAGGTCGCTCCGTAGAGCGCGACGTTTCCGACAATCACGTTCTCTTCGGCGACGAACGTGGCCGAGCGCGGCGGGTAGACGATGACGCGCCCACCCGAGAGCCCTTTGCCGACGTAGTCGTTGGCGTCGCCTTCGAGCGAGAGCGTCAGGCCACGCGGCACAAACGCGCCGAAGCTCTGACCGGCCGAGCCCAAGAACTTCAAGTGGATGGTGTCGGGCGGCAAGCCTGCCGCGCCGTAGCGGCGCGTGATGTGGCTGCCGAGCATCGTGCCGACGGCGCGATTGACGTTGCGGATCGGAAGCGTCGCCCGCACGCTCTCGCCCTCTTCGAGCGCGGGCCTGCACAGGTCGAGCAGGGTGGTGTTGTCGAGCGACTCTTCGAGCCCATGCTCCTGCGCGACCTGCTTGTAGCGGCCGAAGCTTTCGGGCACTTCGGGCCGGTAGAGTATCTGCGAGAAGTCCAAGCCGCGCGCTTTCCATTGCTCGACGGCGGCGCGCATCTCTAAGCATTCGGGGCGGCCGACCATTTCGTTGACGGTGCGAAAGCCAAGCTCGGCCATCAACTCGCGCACCTCCTCGGCGATGAAGCGCATAAGGTTGACGACGTGCGCGGGGTCGCCCGCGAACCTGGCGCGAAGCCGTGGGTCTTGCGTGGCGACGCCGACGGGACAGGTGTTGAGGTGGCAGACCCTCATCATGATGCAGCCCAAACCGACGAGCGGCGCGGTCGCAAAGCCGAACTCTTCGGCCCCGAGCAGCGCCGCGACCACCACGTCGCGGCCCGTCTTGAGCTGGCCGTCCGTCTCGACAGTGATGCGAGAGCGGAGGTTGTTCAAGAGGAGCGTCTGGTGCGTTTCGGCCAGGCCCAGCTCCCAGGGGACGCCAGCGTGCTTGATGCTGGTCAAAGGCGATGCGCCCGTGCCGCCGTCGTAGCCGCTGATGAGCACCACGTCGGCGTGGGCTTTGGCGACACCGGCCGCGACCGTGCCGACGCCGACTTCCGAGACCAGCTTGACGCTGATGCGCGCCTCCGGGTTGGCGTTCTTGAGGTCGTAGATCAGCTCGGCCAAATCTTCTATCGAGTAGATGTCGTGATGCGGCGGCGGGGAGATGAGCCCAACGCCCGGCGTCGAGTGGCGCACGCGCGCAATCCAGGGATAGACCTTGTGGCCCGGTAGCTGCCCGCCCTCGCCAGGCTTTGCGCCCTGCGCGATCTTGATCTGTAGCTCTTCGGCATGAACCAGGTAGTCGCTCGTCACGCCGAAGCGGCCCGAGGCGACCTGCTTGATGCGGCTGTTGCGCGAGTCGCCGTTCTCGTCCACGCGGTAGCGCGCGGGGTCTTCGCCGCCCTCGCCAGTGTTGCTGCGGCCCCCGATGCGGTTCATCGCGATGGCTAAAGCTTCGTGCGCTTCACGACTGATAGAGCCGTAAGACATCGCGCCCGTCTTGAAGCGCTTGACGATCTCTTCGACGGGTTCTACTTCATCCAGAGGGATGGGCCCAACCGTCGCGGGCCGCAGCTCCATCAAGCCGCGCAGCGTGCAGAGCCGACGCGTCTGATCGTCTACGAGACGGCTGTACTCTTTGAAAGATTTGTAGCTGCCAGTCCGACAGGCATGCTGTAGCTTATGAATCGTCTCGGGGTTGAAGAGGTGGTACTCGCCCTCGCGCCGCCACTGGTACTGGCCGCCGACCACTAGGGACTGCTCCTTCAGTTGGCGCTCGGGGAAAGCATTACGGTGTTGCAGCCTGACCTCTTCGGCTATCACGTCCAGCGAGACGCCGCCGATGCGCGAAGGCGTCCAGGTGAAGTAGCGATCAACCAAGTCCTGGTCGAGTCCGAGGGCCTCGAAAATCTGCGCGCCGCAGTAGCTCTGGATGGTCGAGATGCCCATCTTCGAGATGACCTTGACGACCCCTTTGTTGACGGCCTTGATGTAGTTCGCCACAGCCTGGCGCTCGTCCACCCCGACAATCTGCCCGCTCTCGACCATGTGGGCCAACGTCTCGAAAGCGAGGTAAGGATTGATCGCGGCCGCGCCGTAGCCCAAAAGGAGCGCGAAATGATGCACCTCGCGCGGCTCGCCGCTCTCTATACAAAAGCCGACCTGCGTGCGCGTGCCCTCGCGAATCAGGTGATGGTGGATGCAGGAGACGGCCAGCAGTGCCGGGATGGGCGCAAGCTCTGCCGTCACGCCACGGTCTGAAAGGATGATGATGCCGTAGCCTTCCGTGATCGCCTCGCTGGAACGGCGGCACAGCTCGTCCAGCGCACGCTCAAGGCCGCGCCCGCCCCCGCTCTTCTCAAAGAGCATCGGCAGCGTGAGCGACTTGAAATGAGAAGCGGCCGCCCTGTTTTCGGACTGCCCCAGGTAGCGCAGCTTTTCCAACTCTTCGTTAGTCAGGATGGGCGAGGCGAGCTTGATGAGACGCGCGCAGCGCGGCGACGGCTCAAGCATATTCTCTTCGGGCCCGATGGTCGTATCCGTGGACATAATCAGCTCTTCGCGGATGGCATCGACGGGCGGGTTAGTGACCTGGGCGAAGAGCTGCTTGAAATAGTTGTAGAGCAGTTGCGGCCGCTCGGAAAGAACTGCGAGCGGCGTGTCCGTGCCCATCGAGCCGATGGATTCGTTGCCTCCGAGAGCCATCGGCGCGAGCACCAGCTTCAGTTCTTCGTCCGTGTAGCCGAAGACCTGCTGTCTCCCAATGAGGGATGGGCCCGACGGCGCTGTCGCTTCGGAAGGAGCGGGAAGCTCATCGAGGCGGACTATATTATCTCTGAGCCATTCGGCGTAAGGGTGCTCGGTGGCTATCCGGTGCTTCAATTCCTCGTCGTCCAGAATGCGCCCCTCTTCTGTGTCCACCAGGAACATGCGGCCCGGCTGAAGTCTTCCTTTCGTCAGGATGCGCTCGGGCTCGATGTCGAGCACGCCCACTTCGGAGGCCATCACGACGAAGCCGTCTTTCGTCACGTAGTAGCGCGACGGTCTCAGGCCGTTGCGGTCAAGCACAGCGCCGATGCGGACGCCGTCCGTGAAGGCTATGCTGGCGGGCCCGTCCCAGGGCTCCATGAGGCAGGAGTGATACTCGTAGAAGGCTCGCTTCTCCTCGCTCATGGATTCGTGCCCGCCCCAGGGCTCCGGGATCATCATCATCATGGCGTGCGGGAGAGATCGGCCCGTGAGCGTGAGCATCTCAAGCGCGTTGTCGAACATGCCTGAATCGCTCGCTTCGGTGTCTATGACGGGCAGAATCTTGTGTATGTCCTCGCCGAAGAGTGCCGACTGGAACTTGCTTTCGCGCGCGTGCATCCAGTTGATGTTGCCGCGCAGCGTATTGATCTCGCCGTTGTGCGCGACGTAGCGGTAAGGATGAGCGCGGGCCCAACTGGGAAAGGTGTTGGTGGAGAAACGGGAATGGACGAGCGCCAGCGCAGACTCTACGGCATTGTCGCACAGGTCTGGGTAGAAGGTCGTCAGTTGGCCTGTCGTCAACATTCCCTTGTAGACAATGGTTCTGGACGAGAGGCTGGGGATGTAGAACATGCGGCGCTCGTGTATGCCGCGCTTGGCCCTCTTGCTGACGCGCTTGCGAATACAGTAGAGCTTGCGCTCGAAGGCTAAGGCGTCCGTGGTCTCGGGCCCACGGCCGACGAAGACCTGGCGAATCACTGGCTCGGAGGCTTTGGCTGTTGGGCCAATGCTCGAATCGTCCGTCGGGACGGTTCGCCAGCCGAGCACGCGCTGCCCCTCTTCACGAGTGATCTCTTCAAAGAGACGCTCGCATTGCGCGCGGCTCTCGGCGTCACGGGGCAGAAAGAGCATGCCGACGGCGTAGTGGCCGGGCGCGGGCAAGTCTATCGGGAGCGCGGCGCATTCGCGCGCGAGAAAGAGGTGTGGAATCTGCAAGAGAATGCCCGCGCCGTCGCCCGTGTTCTTTTCGCAGCCGCAAGCGCCGCGATGCTCAAGGTTCAAGAGCACACGCACGGCCTGCCGGACGATCTCGTGCGATTTGCGCCCGGCGATGTCTACGACAAAGCCCACGCCGCAAGCGTCGTGCTCGTGGCGGGGGTCGTACAAGCCCTGTTTTTCCGGAAAGACCGAATGAACCATGTTCAGGCGATCAACGGCAGATTGCATATACATAAAAGCCATCAACTTTTGTTCGTTGATGGCCCGAAGCTAAAACGTTAAATGTCAGCAGCAGGCCGTCAGGTCGTGTCCTTCTTCATGAGAGCGATTGAAATAGTCGTGCTAATCGTCATATGCAAAGGCGGCTGTCCGGCGGCTTCGGCTAACTACGGCACGAACAATACATCTTTCCCGGTGGTTTGTATAATTTATTATTTTTTGATGGCTATAAATTGTGCGAGGGGAAGCGGCGTGAGGAGCCGCTCCGAATCCTCTTCGGGGCTGAGATTTAAATGTCGAAGTACATGCCGAACTCAAGCGGGTGCGGCCGCATCCGAAGGGGCTGTATCTCCTTCTCTCGCTTGTACGCGATCCAACGGTCTATCAGCTCGGGCGTGAAGACATCGCCCTTCAAGAGGAAATTGTGATCGGCTTCGAGCGCCGCCAGCGATTCGTCGAGCGAGCCCGGCAAAGAGGGCACATCCTTCAAGGCTTCGGGCGACAGGTCGTAGATGTCCTTGTCCAAAGGCTCTCCCGGCTCGATGCGGTTCTGGATGCCGTCGAGTCCGGCCAGCAGCATCGCCGAGAAGGCCAGGTATGGATTGCAGCTCGGGTCGGGCGGTCGAAACTCCAAACGCTTTAGCTTGGGACTCGTCGAAAACATCGGGATGCGAATCGCCGCCGAGCGATTGCGGGCCGAGTAGGCCAGGTTGACGGGGGCTTCAAAGCCGGGCACTAGTCGCTTGTAGCTATTGGTAGTCGGAGCGGCGAAGGCGACGATGGCCGGTGCGTGCTTCAGCAACCCGCCGATGTAATAACGCGCGAGGTCTGAGAGCCCAGCGTAACCGTCGCCAGCAAAGAGCGGCTTCTCGCCTTTCCACAGTGATTGGTGGCAGTGCATGCCTGAGCCGTTATCACCGTAGAGCGGCTTCGGCATGAAGGTCGCGCCCTTGCCGTGACGCTGCGCGACGTTGCGCACGGTGTATTTGAAGATTTGCAGGTTGTCGGCCGTGCCCACCAGGGTCGAGTAGCGGAAATCAATCTCGCACTGCCCGGCCGTGGCGACTTCGTGGTGATGGCATTCGACCTGTATGCCGACCTTCTTCAACTCGTCGGCGACCTCTGTGCGAAAGTCTTGTAGAGAGTCGAGCGGCGGCAGCGGCACGTAGCCTTCCTTGTTGCGAATGTGATAACCGGCGTTGTGATTGCCGTTCTGCCCGTTGGTGTTCCAGATGGCTTCGGGGCTATCGAGCGAGTAACCGGCCGAGTGGCCTTCGTTGTGAAAGCGCACGTCGTTGAAGACGAAGAACTCCGCCTCGGGGCCGAAGTAGACTGTGTCGGCGATGCCTGTGAACCGGAGGTAGCTTTCGGCCCGCCGCGCCACGCCGCGCGGGTCTAGCCAGTAGCCCTTCTTCGTGATCGGGTCAACGACATCGGCGACGAGACAGAGCGTGCGCCCGCCCATGAAGGGGTCTATCCAGTAGCGATAGGGGTCTGGCACGAGCAGCATGTCCGACTCGTGTATCGAGGCCCAACCGCGCAGGCTGGAGCCGTCGAACCCGAACCCGTCCTCGAACGTGCCTTCGTCAAGCTGCTCAATCGGAAAGGTCAGGTGATGCCAGGCTCCAACCAGGTCTGTGAAACGAACGTTGACATAGGCCGCCTTCTCGTCGGCGGCAAATTTCAAGACATCTTTGATGCTCATAAATTCTTCCTTTAGACTTTATAGAGATAGTTAGCGAAGTTGTGTGCCGGGCGAGACGACCGGCCCCCGAAGAAGAGCCGCCCATCTCCCGGCACACTCCTTAAAGCTCCGACGAAGCTTTATGACAGTCTGTTCTTTTACTCTTTAAGCATCTCTCCTTTCTTAATTAAGATAGTCAGCGCGGGCGCGCGCGATGAGTCCCTTCTCACTGCTCGCGCGTCCCGAACGTCCAGATCAAACCAGCCAGGACTGTCGATTGCGCTTTCGTAAACACAGCCGGGTCGCTCTTCGGAAAGAAGGGCTGATCCGACCAGTCGCGCCTGTACTCGACTCTTGTGATCCAGTTGGGCCTGACCCTGTACTCGCCCGTCATCGTGAACTCTTTGAGAGTCTGCGCCGTGCCGGTCGAGAAGCCGTCATGATCGTCAAACCACTCGAAGCGCGGGACAAAGGCCCACTTCTTAGCAGGCGTGTAACGCAAGTAGGCCGCCACGCCCTGCCAGTGAACGCTGCTCCCGCCGGTCGTGCGGTCAAACCCGTAATCGTAATTGGCCATCACGGCTACGCGGTCGTTGAAGGTGTACATGATGGTCGTGTCCGAGAGGTTGCGATGATGCTCGTCGTCGCCCATTTGCTCCGGGCCCGTCATGAAGTTCTGCATGATCGAGAGCTTCGAGGTCGGGTTCAGGCCGAGCATCACGCCGAAGGTCTTGCCACCATTGTTGTCTTCGACGTTATTCCATCCGTTGACGACCATCCCCATCACCGTGACCTTACTGTTGAAGGAATACCTGGCGCGCAGGCCCATGTGGTAATAGGGGATGGCCCAGGAGAAGAGCAGGCCGCGCGAATAGTTCCAGTTGTCTTTCGACTCTATGACTTCGGCCCCGTGCGTGGTCACGAACTTGCCGAGGTCGAATTGCAGCCCCGAGCCGACCGGGGCCAGGTAGCTGCCGTAAGCCTGCTGAATGACCTTGTAGGTCTCTGACCCGCCCGGCTCCGCAGCGTGTACCATCTCGGTCGCGCGCCCGTAGTCGAGGTCTATGCGAAAACCGAGCCGGGAGTTGAGCGGGTCTGGCTTCTTCTCGATGACTATCTCGGCCAGGTTGAGCGCGAACTCGTTGTTGCGCACGTCGAAATTACGCAGCACGTTTGCGCGCCCCGAAGGCTTGTTAAAGTTATAGCTGTAATAACCGTCAACAAATCCGCTGACCTCGACTTCTTTGAAAAAGCCCAGGATGCCTGAGCCGTCCGAGGCAGGTTTCGCAGCTTCGACCGCAGGGCTTGAATCGGAAGCCGCCTCTGCCCCGCCCGTCGCGCTCCCCGTATCCGTAGACCGGCGCGCCTCAAGCTTCTCAAGGCGCTCTTCAAGCTCCTTGACGCGGCGACGCAGCTCTATAGTCTCCGTTTCGCTCGCCGCCGGTTGCTGGGCTCTGACAGTCTGATGATTCATTAAGACAATCGTGAACAGGAGGCCGGACGCTCCGGCCATTGCCTTCAATCTGCGCATTGTTGTAATTTATCTCCATATCGTCTCTGAAAGGACGATCTCAGTGGCCTGTTCGACGCTTGCGCCTCCTAAAGCCAGGATCGAGCAGGCCATGTTTAGTTCTCAGGTATTCGCGGCCTCACCGGAAATATTCCGGAGCCGCAGTCACCTCCCTTCCCGCCGTCAAAGCTAACCTCTTAAGTTCCGAGCCGAGCATCGTCCCTCTTCGTCACAACTTCTATGCCAGCCACGGCGAAGGCCGTACGAGGGGAGTCGAACCTGTAGGTTGATTGAGAGTTATCGGTAATGAAGGATGAAAGCCGCTGCTCGCGGGGCAGTGCCGCGCAAGACATTTTCGTTAGCTCTCAAGAGAGCGGCAACAAATTTGTAGCCGTCGCGGCCCGCTCTGCGCGGATAATGAGAGCAAGGCTGCCGAAACTTCTCGCACGTAATCATGTGAGGTCAGCACCGCTTGCGATAGCGGGCGGGTGTTTATGTCACTTGAGACCCGCTCGCTGCCGCAGGCCGGTGCTGACCTTTTGACAGCGACGACATTTTTGTAGCGGCCCGGAAATTTAAGGACAAAAAAGTTGCTCCTCGCCGGTTCTGAAAAACGAAGCCGCATTCGCAATATATCAATCAAACTACTACCCCTGCTCGCAATAAAGCCTGAGCGGCGGCCGAGGTACGGTGCTTGCTACGGCCGGGGTCTAGTTTGCAATCGTGCGGCTTGAACAGTTCGACGAAAGCTATAAGCTTTCATCCGGAGTCGTTGTAGGAAGTGAGGAAGAGATGGCGCTGGTACTTAAAGGGGGAGAATTTGTGGCGACCGAAGCCCTGAGTGTGAGCGTGTTGCAGGGGCTCATGGGCCTGGCCCGTTCGAGGCCGCTGCTGCTGAACGGGCTCAGGCTTGGCCCGGAGGATTTGGCGAGACTCGCCGAAGAAGCGGAGCGAACAGGAAAGCCCGTCTGGCCTCAGTCGTTGGCGGGCGAGGCGGGTTGTTAACGGCCGTCAGTCATCAAAGGCGCTGGACGGTCGCTCGGAAAACGGTCTCGCTCAAATAGTCTATGGTCACAATCCAGATCGAGCCACAATCCCCCGGACTCAAGCGAACACATCAGGAGAAGGTGCTGGCGCACGCCTCTACGCGGCTGGCCGGCCCTTTGGCCCACACGGAGTCGGCCGACATCTCCAAACTCTTTCGCACCTTTCTGAAGATCGAAGACCAGCGTTTGAAGACCGCCTTGCGGCTGGGCGCGTCCGGCTCAGAGGTCGCAGGGGCTCGCAGCTTCGTGCTCGACATGGTTGTCAGGCGTGCCTTTGACGAGGCCGTGCGGCTGGGAGAGGCGAGCGGCCTGCCAGCGGGCTTCGGTCACGATTGCGCCGTGGTGGCGCTCGGCGGTTATGGCCGTGCAGAGCTTGCGCCCTATTCAGACCTGGACATCCTGTTTCTGCACACGGGCCAGCGCGCCAATCAGATGCGCGAACTGGTCGAGCTGGTTCTTCGTCTGCTCTGGGACACGGGCCTCACGGTGGGCCACAGCTTCCACACCGTCGGCGAGTGTCTGGCGGCGGCCCGCACAGACCCGCACCTGCAAACGGCTCTCGTCAGCACACGGCTGCTCGCAGGCACAGGCGCTCTCTACCATCCGCTGCTCGAAGGCATAGAAAAATACCGGCGCAAGAAGGCAGACCACATGATAGCGGCCATTCGTCAGGAGCTCGGCGCGCGCTACGCTCGGTTCGGCGTTGACGTGTGCATGCAGGAGCCTAACGTCAAGGAAGGCGCGGGCGGCATACGCGACTTGCATACTACTTTGTGGGCCATCTACGCGCGTTACGGCTGCCGGACGCTGGAAGAGCTGCGGGCGCGCGCGCTGGTCACAGAAGAGGAAGCCCGTGGCGCGGCGCGTGCTTACGACTTTTTGTGGCGCGTTCGCTACCACCTGCACCTGCTCACGCGCCGCAAGACAGAGCGGCTCTCGCTCGACATTCAGCCCCTTCTGGCCGAGGAGTTCGGTTACAGGCAGGGCGGCTATCTGTTGGCGAGCGAAAAATTGATGCGCGATTATTACGCCCGCGCGCGCGAGCTGCATCTCTTCAGCCAGGCGCTGTTCGTGCGCGCCAGCGAGAGTGGGCCCAAGAGCCCGCGATGGTGGAACAGGCGTGGCGCGGAGAACGCTTCGGAGCCCTTCTCGATCACGGACGGGCGCTTGCAATTCGATGCGGACGCCCGTCTCTTTCTCGAAAATCCGTTGAAGGTCTTCGACGTGTTCGCTCTGGCGCAGGCGGCGAGCGTTCCCCTGGGGTCGGGCCTGCGCCACGCCGTTCGAGAGAGCCTCGCGGCCGTCAATCACAAGTTCCGCGCTTCGCCGGAAGCGAGCGAAGCTTTCCTCAAGCTGCTGCGGCGTCGCGGGCGCGTCGGCCACGTCCTCAGACTGATGCACGAGGTAGGCTTTCTCTCTCGCTTCCTGCCCGAGTTCGGCCGCATCAGCCTGCTCATACAGCATGATCTTTATCATCAATACACGGTTGACGAGCACACGCTGAAAGCCATTGAAGCCCTCGACGAGCTGCACGGTTGCCAGGACAAGGCCAGGGCGCACCTGCGGGTTGTCTTCGATGAAGTAGGCGACATCGCCCTGCTCTATCTCTCGCTTCTGCTGCACGACATCGGGAAGGGGCGCGGGCGCGGGCACATCCCGCGCGGGGCGCGCCTCGCCGAGCGCATCTGTCGTCGCCTCTCTCTGAAAGAGGCGGATGCCCGGAAGGTCGTCTTGATGGTCAACCTGCACGTGGCGATGTCGCACCTGGCCCAGCGCCGCGACCTGAACGAGCCGCAGGTGGCAGTGGATTTCGCAGCGCAACTGGGCGGCCTGGACGAGCTGAACATGCTCCTGCTTCTGACCTACGCGGACTTGAACGCGGTCGCTCCGGGCGTGTGGAGCGAATGGAAGAGCACTCTGCTGTGGGAGCTTTACAGGCGGGCGCGGACTGTCCTGACGGCGCAGCCGATTCCGCCCGATGAGGCGGAGAAGACGGCGCGATTCAAAGAGCAGGTCTTAGGCGCGCTGGACGGCCTGCTGCCGACGAGCGAAGTCGAGCGACATTTCGCGCTGCTGCCGGATCGTTACCTGCGAGTCACGAGCCCCGAGGCAGCGGCCACTCATCTTCATTTAATCGAAGAGCTGAAGACGGACATCCTGGCCTGGCGCTGGCTGCGTCACGGCCGCTCGTCCACGGAGCTGACCATCTGTACCAGGGATCGGCACGCCCTCTTCGCAGACCTCGCGGGTACGCTCGCCGCGCACGGCATAGAAATCCTGAGCGCCGAGCTGAACACGCGCGAGGACGGCATAGCACTGGACGTGCTGATGCTGCGCGAAGCCTCTACGCATCACGCGATAGAGATGCACAGGTACGGGGCCATCGAGAGGGCGCTGCGCCGGGCCGTCGCGGGCGAGCTTGATACAGCGGCGCTGGTCGAGCGTTGGCGGACAAAGAATGCGCCGCGCAGGCGCTCGACCGTGAGGCACGTCCGGCAGCGAGAGCTGCCCCGCATCGCCTGCGATAACGAATCCTCGCAGGCCGCCACGCTCGTAGAGGTTCATGCAGTGGACGAGCCCGGCCTGGCCCACCGGATAGCGAGCGTGCTCGCCCGGCTCGGGCTTGATATAGTGTGCGCCAAGATCGCCACCGAAAAGAGCGACGCGCTCGATGTCTTTTACGTGACGGACGAGGAGGGACGAAAGCTTTCGGCCGAGAAGAGGCAGGAGGTCGAAGCCTCACTTGAAAGCTCGTTGAGCGGCCCCGCTTCAGGCGAGGCCGCAGCGATTAAACTTCAGTCAGGAGAAAAGTAGATGAAAAAGGTCGAAGCGATTATCAGGCCGCACCTGCTTGAAGCCGTCAGAAGCGCGCTTCAGGAAGTTGATGTCAAAGGCATGACCATCAGCGAAGTGCAGGGTTACGGTCGCCAGCGCGGCCATACAGAGACCTATCGCGGCACGGAATACCAGATAGAGTTTATCCCCAAGATCAAGATCGAAGTCATCGTCCCCGACGACCTCGAAGACTTCGCCGTGCAGGCCATAGCCAAGTCGGCTCTGACGGGGAAATTCGGCGACGGCAAAATCTTCGTCATCCCCATAGACGATTGTATTCGCATCCGTACAGGCGAGCGGGGCGAAGCGGCCCTTTAAAAAGGAGCCTCTCTTTACCTCTCTTTAAAAGCCACGAGCGCCAGCCCCTTCGTAAAGGAGCCGGCGCTCGTCTTCCTACGGGCCCTTCCTTTCCTTAATCCCCGGCGAACTGGGCAGCCTGCGTGGCTGCTGCCGTCTGCCGCTCCTGATAAACCGGACTGCTGCCACTGCTGCGGGGCAGCAGCTCTAAGTCCATGTTGTAGGCTTCCTCGCTGTGCTGGCTGAGGTCTAAGCCGCGCAGCTCTGCCTCCTCGTCAACGCGGACGCCCAACAGGAGGTCTACGACCTTGAGGATGATGATGGTCGCGACGACGGAGATGGCGACCGTGATCGCTATGGCGACGAGTTGGTTGAAGAGCTGCGAAGCATTGCCGTCGACGAGCCCGACGGGCAGCGAGTTTCCGCCCGAGTCCTTGAAGACAGAGTTGACGGCGCTGGTGGCGAAGACTCCCGTCAGAAGAGCGCCGACCGTCCCGCCCACGCCATGCACGCCGAAAGCATCCAGCGAATCGTCATAGCCGAAACGCTTCTTCGCTTCCGTCACCATCAGGAAACAGGCCAGGCCCGTGATGAAGCCTACGATGAGCGCCGACATCGGCGTCACGAACCCGGCCGCGGGCGTGATGCCCACCAGGCCCGCCACCGCGCCCGAGACAGCGCCGAGCACAGTCGGCTTGCCTTGCCGCACCCACTCGCCCAGCATCCACGCGAGCGTCGCCGCCGCCGCCCCGAAATGAGTCGCGACGAAAGCACTGCTCGCCAAAGAGCCCGCCGAAAGCGCGCTCCCGGCGTTGAAGCCGAACCACCCGACCCACAGCATGCACGCCCCCGTCACGCTCAGCACGAGGTTATGCGGCATCATCTGCGACTTGGGGAATCCGAGCCGCTTGCCCAGGTAGAGCGCGCAGACCAGAGCCGAAAAGCCCGACGAGATGTGAACGACCGTGCCGCCCGCAAAATCGAGCGCCGGGATGCGCCCCCCCAGCACGGCATTAAAGAACCCGCCCTTGCCCCAGACCATGTGCGCGAGCGGGAAATAGACCACCGTGGCCCACAGCACCATGAAGAGCAGCATCGCAGAGAACTTGATGCGCTCGGCGAACGCGCCCGTAATCAGCGCCGGAGTGATGATGGCGAACATCAATTGATAGACCATGAAGGTTTGCTGCGGAATGGTCGCGGCGTAATCCGCGTTCGGCGCGCTGCCTACGCCACGCAGAAACAGGTAGCTCAAGTTGCCGAAGAAAGGCGTCCCTTCCGCAAACGCTAAGCTATAGCCGTAGATGGCCCACAGCAGAGTGACGACGGCCATCATGGCGAAGCTCTGCATCATCGTGGCCAGGACGTTCTTCTTTCTGACCAGGCCGCCGTAAAAGAGCGCCAGCCCCGGCCCCGTCATCATCAGGACGAGCGCCGCGCACACAAGCATCCAGGCGTTATCACCGGCCATCTGTGCGCTCGCGGCGGCCGCCTCTAACTTCGCCAACCTTTCATCCGTGCTCGCAACGTTCGGCGTCGCCTGTGCCAAAGCCGGAACGGCACTGAACGCACAGCACAAGGCTGCGCCGAAAGCTGCAAAGCTTTTGTGAAGAGGCTTCATGTAGAGAATCTCCTTATAATTTTCGTCGTTTTCAGCTCAAGAAAATAGGAGGAGAGGACTCACTCCCGAGAAGCGGCGGTAGTGGCTTTTAGGAACGGAGCACCCTCTCCTCCTGCAAAACTCAACTGCTCTAAAGCAGACAAAACACCCGATGGCAGCCCCTTCGTCTACAATCCTTATGCCATCCTCATCGCAGAGCGCGTGCGGCGTCCCCCTAATGCTCGTAAATGTTTCGATTGGAAGAGGTGTGGAGGCTTCGGACGGACGGCCGCTGCGGAGTGGGCCCAGGCCCCGCCAAGACATCTTTGTCAGAAATAAAGCCCCGGAAGACAATTTTGTCGTCCGCCCCCGGCGCTCATTCCAACAAGAGCCGGGCTTGGACTGGGGCCAGCGCCTACTTAGCCGTCACGGCCAGAGGTTTGGAAAGCAGATTTAATAAAATCCGGTTCGCTCCATCCATCACAGACGGCTTGGTCGAAGGGACGGGCCCGCAGCCGTCTCCTACAATCTTGTATTCGGCCTCAGCCTCCGATACAAAATTGTCCACGGCCAGGCGGCCGCCTCAGATATTTTGGTTGACGCGCGGCTTTTATCTACATAATGGGTGGGCCTATGTTAGTATCCGCCGAAGCTTCAAAGGTGGAACGGTTCAGCATGGAAATGACCCAGCTTGAGTTCTTCTCGATGGTCGTCGAAGAGGGGAGCTTCTCAAAGGCGGCCGAGCGCGTCTTCCGCACCCAGCCGGCCGTCAGCATCGCGATTCGCCGTCTGGAAGAGGAGGTCGGCGCGCCGCTCTTCGAGCGTTCGCAGAAGACGCCGGTGCTGACGCAGGCGGGCGAGCTGGTCTACGATTACGCGAAGCGCATTCTGGCCTTGCGCGACCAGGCGCGCGAGGTCGTCACGGAGCTGCGCTCGCTGGAGCGGGGGCGCGTCCGCATTGGCGCTAACGAGAGCACCTCGCTCTATCTGCTGCCGCACCTCATCCTGGACTATCGCAATCAGCACCCGAATGTGAAGGTCGAGATTTACCGTCACGTCTCGGAGCGGCTGCCGCTGGAAGTCTTAGACCGCAACGTTGACCTGGCCCTGCTGGCTTACGAGCCAGTGGACAGCGACCTGGAATCTTTCCCCGTGCTGAGGGACGAGCTGGTGCTCATCATGCCGCCCGATCATCCTCTGGCCGGGCGCGGCGCGGTGACGGTCAAGGAGTTGGGCCAGGAATCCTTCCTCGCGCACAACGTCAAAACGGCCTCGCGCTTCAAGGTTGTGGAAGTTTTCGCGCAGCATCACACGCCTCTGAACATCACGCTTGAGCTGGCGACCGTCGAGACCATCAAGCGCTTCGTTCAACTCAAGATCGGCCTCGCCTTCGTCCCGCGCATGTGCGTCACCGAAGAGCTTGAGCGCGGCACGCTCGCCACCATTCCCGTCAAAGGCTTGACCTACTTTCGCACCATCTGGGCCACGCACCGCCGCCAGACGACGCTCTCGCACGCGGCGGCCGCCTTCCTCGAAATCCTGCGCCAGCACGCCAAAATATAGGGATAAAGGCGGAGGTCACGCAGTCATTTCCTGCGGGTCAGATTTATCAACTCATAAAAATTATAATTTTGACTTGGCCTCGGATTGTCTCTAGGATGGCGTGTTTTGAGAGGGGACGATGACAGAAACGACGCGGCTCACAATCTTCGACACGACCTTGAGGGACGGGGAACAGTCGCCGGGCTGTTCGATGCATATTGAGGAGAAGCTCTGCTTTGCGCGACAACTGGAACGGCTCGGCGTTGACGTGATCGAAGCGGGCTTTCCCATCGCTTCCGACGGAGATTTCGAGGCGGTCGAAGCGGTCGCGGCCGAGTGCCAGAGGGCCACTGTGGCCGCGCTCTGCCGCACGACCGAAGCCGACATCCGGCGCGCCTGGGAGGCGCTCAGAGGGGCCGCGCACCCGCGCCTGCATACCTTCATCGCGACCTCGGACATTCACCTCGAACACAAGCTCAAGAGGACGCGGCGCGAAGTCTTGGAGATGACGCGCGAGGCCGTGCGCCTGGCTAGCAGCCTGGCCCCTGACGTTGAGTTCTCGGCAGAGGACGCGACCCGCAGCGACCCCGTCTACCTGTGCGAAGTTCTCGCGGTCGCGGTCGAAGAGGGCGCGCGCACGCTCAACATTCCGGACACGGTCGGCTACACGACGCCGGGCGAGTTCGGACAGTTAATCAAGATGATAGGCGAGCGCGTTGTCGCCGGCACGGATGTCTGTATCAGCGTTCATTGCCATAACGACCTGGGCCTGGCCGTCGCCAACTCCCTGGCGGCAATCGAAGCGGGAGCCCGTCAGGTCGAATGCACCATCAACGGCATAGGCGAGCGCGCAGGCAACGCCGCGCTGGAAGAGATCGTAATGGCCCTTCGCGTGCGCGCAGACCGCCTGCCGTTCTCCACAGGCATCGAGACATCCTTGATCTATCCGACCAGCCAACTGCTCTCAGAGACCATCAACTGCCAGGTACAGCCCAACAAGGCCATCGTCGGTCGCAACGCCTTCGCGCACGAGGCAGGCATTCACCAGCACGGCGTCTTGAGCAATCCGCTCTGTTACGAGATCATGACGCCCGCATCCGTAGGCGTGACGACGAGCCAACTGGTGCTCGGCAAGCATTCGGGGCGTCACGCGCTCGGCGCGCGCTATCGCGAGTTGGGCCATGCGCTCGCGCCCGAAGAGCTGGAAGCGACCTACCGCAGGTTCACGCAGTTGGCAGACCGCAAGAAGCTGATCTACGATCAGGACTTGCTCTCGCTGCTTCCAGTCGGCACATATCGCGAGGGAGAGGCAGTCGAGGTCGGCGAGCTGGCGAGCGCCTCTGCTTAGCTCTCTCGCCGGAAAAATTTTCCAATAGCGTTGGATAGATGCTCTTCAAAGTCTCGGCAACTGCCGCAGCTTTCTATCACTGTCAGCCGTAGAGCGGTCGAATGAGTAAACTAAAGATTGCAGTTCTGGCGGGCGACGGCATCGGGCCGGAAGTCACGGCCGAGGCAGTGCTCGTGCTGCGCCTCGTGGCCGAAGCCTTCGGCCACGAGTTCGAGTTCGACGCGGGGCTCGTCGGCGGTGTCGCCATCAAGGAGGCGGGCTCGCCTCTTCCCCGCGCGACTTTGGATGCCTGTCTTGAGAGCGATGCTGTGCTGCTCGGCGCTGTGGGCGCGCCCGCTTACGATCATCTCACGCCGGACAAGCGACCCGAAGCGGGACTGCTGGCTCTGCGCAGCGCGCTCGGCGTCTATGCCAATCTTCGGCCCGCCATCTCTTACCCGGCGCTTGCCGATTGCTCGCCGCTGCGTGCGGAGGTCATCAGCGGCGCGGACATCCTGATCGTGCGCGAGCTTCTCGGCGGCCTCTACTTCGGCCAGCCGCGCGGTTTTCAAAAGGAGGGCGCGAGCGTCAAAGCGGCCTTCAACACGATGCGCTACACGGTCGAAGAGGTCGAGCGCATAGCCCGCGTCAGTTTCGAGGCGGCGCGACGGCGGCGGCGCAAAGTAACCTCCGTGGACAAGGCCAACGTGCTTGAGACTTCGCAGCTCTGGCGCGAAGTGGTCGCGCGCGTCGCCCGCGATTACCCGGAAGTCTCCCTCGATCATCTCTACGTTGACGCCTGTGCCATGCATCTGGTGACGAACCCGCGCAGGTTCGACGTAGTGCTGACCGAAAACCTCTTCGGCGATATTCTTTCGGACGAAGCGGCAGTCATGACGGGCTCGCTCGGCCTGCTCGCTTCGGCAAGCATTGGCAACGGTGGCGCGGGGCTCTACGAACCCGTGCACGGCTCGGCCCCGGACATAGCGGGCCAGGGTAAGGCCAACCCCATCGGCGCGATTGCTTCGGCCGCGTTGCTGCTGCGCTACAGCCGCGCGCAGTTAGAGCAGGAGGCCGCGAGCGTCGAAGGGAGCATCCGAGCCGTCCTGGACGCAGGCTATCGCACGCCAGACCTGGCGCGCGGGCGTAGCACGAAGGTTGTCGGCACGGCCGAGATGGGCTCGCTCGTCGCCGAAGCCCTGACGAAGATCGCCTCTGAGCGGCCGGCTTATGTTTAAGATTTATGGCTACACTTTTCGATAAGCTCTGGAATGAGCACGTGGTTTGCGCGCCCGTGGGCGAGCCTGCGCTGCTCTACATTGACCTGCATCTGGTGCACGAGGTCACTTCGCCGCAGGCTTTTGACGGCCTTCGCGCAGCGTCGCGCAACGTCCGGCGGCCGCGCCTGACGGTCGCCACGGCAGACCATAATGTTCCGACGACGGGGCGCAACCTGCCCATCACAGACCCCGTCGCGGCCAGGCAGATAGAGGCCCTGCGGCGTAACTGCGCCGAGTTCGGCATTCCCTTCTTCGACCTTGATTCGGCCGAGCAGGGCATAGTTCACGTCATCGGCCCTGAGCTTGGACTGACGCAGCCCGGCATGACCATCGTCTGCGGCGACAGTCACACGAGCACGCACGGGGCCTTCGGCGCGGTCGCCTTCGGCATCGGCACGAGCGAAGTCGAGCATGTGCTGGCCACACAATGCCTGCCGCAACAGAAGCCGCGCACGATGGAGGTACGCGCGCGCGGGCCTTTGCCCGAAGGCGTGACGGCCAAAGACCTGGCCCTCGCCATCATCGGACAGACGGGGACGGACGGGGCCACTGGTTACGTCATAGAGTACACGGGCGAAGCCGTTCGCGCGCTTTCGATGGAAGGACGCATGACGCTCTGCAACATGAGCATAGAGGCTGGGGCGCGCGCCGGGATGATCGCGCCCGACGACGTGACGTTCGCTTATCTCAAAGGCAGACGCTTTGCGCCGCGCAATACTGAAGAGCATGCCGGATGGGACGCAGCCGTTGCTTACTGGCGCACGCTGCCTTCGGACGCTGGCGCGCGCTACGACCGCACGGTCGAGATAGACGCTCGTCGGCTTGCGCCTTACGTGACGTGGGGGACGAGCCCCGGCCATGTTGTGCCGATTACGGGGCGCGTCCCAGACCCTTCGGAGACGGGGACGGAAACAGACCGGCGCGCTGCCGAACGGATGCTTGAGTACATGGGCCTTCGGCCGGGCACGCGCATCGAAGAGATCCCCGTCACGCGCGTCTTCATAGGCTCCTGCACCAACGCTCGCATAGAGGATTTGCGCGCGGCCGCGAGCGTGGCGCGCGGCTACAGGATCAACCCTGCGGTTCACGCGATGGTCGTTCCCGGCTCGCAGTCCGTCAAAAGCGAAGCGGAGGCAGAGGGCCTGGACAGAATATTCCGCGAGGCCGGCTTTGAATGGCGCGAGGCCGGCTGCTCCATGTGTTTGGGCATGAACCCGGACACCCTGCGGCCGGGCGAGCGTTGCGCCTCGACCAGCAACCGTAACTTTGAAGGGCGCCAGGGCAGAGGCGGGCGCACGCACCTGGTCAGCCCCGCGATGGCCACCGCCGCCGCCATCAAAGGCCACTTCACGGACATCCGCAGTTGGAAGTTTAAGTGAATGACGATTGATGAATGAAAAGCTCTTATGGAACCTTTTCGCAGGCATACGGGGGTGGTCGCGCCGCTTGATCGCCCGAACGTGGACACGGATCAGATCATTCCGAAGCAGTTTCTCAAACGGATTGAGCGGACGGGCTTCGGCGAGTTCCTGTTCTGGGACTGGCGCTACAAAGAAGGCGGGCGGGCGGACGAGTCTTTCGTCCTGAACCAGCCGCGCTATCGGGGCGCGACGATACTCTTGGCGGGCCGCAACTTCGGGTGCGGCTCTTCGCGCGAGCACGCGCCGTGGGCCCTCTTGGACTACGGCTTTCGCGCCATCATCGCCCCCTCTTTCGCGGACATCTTCATGAACAATTGCATGAAGAACGGCATCGTGCCCGTGGTGCTCTCCGAGGCGGATGTGGCTGAGCTTATGCGCCGGGCGCAAGACGAGACGACGGAGACGCCCTACAGCCTGACTGTCGATCTTGAGCGCCGCGTGGTGGAGGACGCGCTGGGGCTCTCTTCCTCTTTCGAGATAGACGATTTTCGCCGCCATTGCCTGATGGAGGGCTTGGACGAGATCGGCCTGAGCATGCGTTACGAGCCGCAGATTGCCGCCTACGAAGCGCGCCGCCCAGCCTGGCGCACCAGCCTGTGAGAGCCGCGAAGCATGGCGGCGCGTGCAGCGCGCATTAACAGTTCGGCCATCCCTCCCAGATTGTGCTAAAGTTTATGGCCGTAGACGGGAGGGCCCGGCGCACCGTGTTCGACGGCTCGGCTCCCGGCGTAGGAGGCAGTGATAGCGATTTCTTCAATCAACCGAAAAATCTACGAGCGGGACGAAGCCGGGCTCAGGGGTGGGGAGAAGGCTGCGTCGCTTGAGCCTGCCGGAAGGCTGGAATCGCGCAAGCTGGCGACGTTTCTGGAAGTCGGACAAACGCTGGCCGGAACCTACGCGCTCAAGGAGGCGATGACGCTTGTGCTTGAGCTGCTCGGCCGTCATCACAACATGATGCGCGGCGTCGTCATGCTGCTCGACGAGGACACGCAGGAGTTGCGCGTCGTCGCCTCTCACGGCGTAGACGAAGAGGGCGCGCGGCGCGTCAAGTACCGCAGCGGCGAGGGCATCACGGGCCGCGTCTTTCAAACGGGCAAGCCCGTCATCGTTCCGCAGATCAGCCGCGAGCCGCTCTTCCTAGACCGCCTCGGCGCGCGCAAGAAACTGCTCTCAAATCAAGAGCTGAGCTTCATCTGCGTGCCGATCCTGATAAATTTGAAGCCCGTGGGCGTGCTCGGCGTAGACATGCGCTACAAGGCCGAGCGCGATTACGAGCGCACCACCAAGTTCCTCTCCATCATCGCGACCATGATCGCGCAGGCCATCAAGGTCGATCACCTGATCGAATCGGACAAGCAACGCCTGCTCGATGAAAACATTCATCTCAAGCAGGAATTGCGCGAGCGCTACGACTTCAGCCACATCATCGGAAACTCAGGCCCCTTGCGCCAGGTCTACGAGCAGGTCACGCAGGTCGCGCGCACCAACACGACGGTGCTGCTGCGCGGCGAGTCGGGCACGGGCAAAGAGCTGATCGCGCACGCCATCCATTACAACTCTTTGCGCGCGAGCAAGCCTTTCATCAAGGTCAGTTGCGCCGCGCTGCCCGAAACGTTGATCGAGTCGGAACTCTTCGGCTACGAGAAGGGCGCTTTCACGGGCGCGCAGGGTCGCAAGAAGGGGCGCTTCGAGCTGGCCGAAGGGGGCACGCTCTTTCTGGACGAGATCGGCGACCTCAACATCTCCACGCAGATCAAGCTGCTGCGCGTGTTGCAGGAGCGCGAGTTCGAGCGGCTCGGCGGGACAGAGACCATCAAGGTCAACGTCCGCCTGATCGCTGCGACGAACAAGGACATGGAGAAGGCCATCTCGGAAGGACAGTTCCGCGAAGACCTCTATTACCGCCTCAACGTCTTCACCATCTTCATGCCGCCGCTGCGCGACCGGAAGTCGGACGTGCTCCTGCTGGCCGATCATTTTCTGGAAAAGTACGCGCGCGAGCACGGCAAGAGCATCAAGCGCATCTCGACTCCGGCGATAGACATGCTGACCAGCTATCACTGGCCCGGCAACGTCAGAGAGCTTGAGAACATCATCGAGCGCGCCGTCCTCGTTTGCGAGACGAACGTCATACACGGTCATCATCTGCCGCCGACCCTGCAAACGGCCGAAGGCTCCGGCACGGTCATGCGTCTTTCGTTGGAGCAGGCCGTCGCCTCTTACGAGCGCGACATCATTCAGGACGTGTTGAAGACGACGCGCGGCAATCGCAAGCGTGCCGCCAAGCTCTTGGACACCACCGAGCGCATCATCGGCTACAAGGTCAAGAAGTACAACATCGAGTGCGACCGCTTCCGCACGTAGTAAAAGTCGTGGCTGAAAAAAAGACGTTGTGGGGCACGGAAGATCAGGCGCAGCGGCTCGAAGAGTTGACGAGCATGGAGCCGAGTGTGAAGGACGTGCCGCTCAGGCGCGACGTGCGTTCGCTCGGCCGCCTGCTCGGCGAAGTCCTGAAAGAGCAGGCCGGGCAGAAGCTCTTCGATCTGGTCGAAGAGGTGCGCCTGCTCGCCATTGAGTACCGCGACAGCGCGCAGCAGGAAAGGGACGGCCGTCACGACCAGCGATTGTTGGAGCGTGCCGCACAGATCGTCGCGCAGTTGGGCCTGGTCGAAGCCTATCGCTTGACGAAGGCTTTCGCCATCTACTTCGAGCTGACCAACCTGGCCGAGACCAATCACCGCAAGCGGAGGCGGCGCGCAGCACAACTCTCGCCCACGCTGCCCCCTCAGCCCGGCTCCATCCGCAGCGCCCTCAAGCGCATGAAGGAGTCGGGCATCGCAGTGGACGAAGCTCTCGATTGGCTGCAACAAGTCCTGGTCATCCCCGTCTTCACGGCGCACCCGACGGAGGTCGCGCGCCGCACCATTCTCTTCAAGCGACGACGCATAGCCGAAGCTCTTGAGCAGCTCGACAAGCTGCCTTTGACCGAGGCCGAGGCGCAGAAGCTTGAGGCCGTCATCACGGCCGAGATCACTGCGCTCTGGCAGACGGACGAGGTGAGGCGGCGGCCTCCGACCGTGCGCGACGAGATCAAGATGGGCCTCGACTATTATTCCGACAGCTTGATTGCGACGCTGCCCCGGCTCTATGAAGAGTTCGCAGACGCCTTTCGGCAAGTCTACGAGTGCGAGCTGAGCGCCGAGCGGCTGCCAGTCTTCCTGCGCTTCGGCTCCTGGATTGGCGGCGACCGCGACGGTAATCCTTATGTCACGCCCGTCTGCACGCGCGACGCTCTGGGGATGGCTCGCCGCGTCATCCTCGATCATTACCTCATGGCCTCGACCGTGTTGATGGATCGCCTGAGCCCTTCGCACCGTCAGGCAGGAGTGACGGGAGAGCTGCTCCTGGCCCTTGAGCGATACGGCGCGCAGATGCCCGCCGTGGCCGCAGAGAATCCGACGCGCGCCGAGGAGGAGATTTACAGGCGCTACCTGGACTACGTGCTGGTTCGATTGCGCCGCACGCGCGACGAGCCGGCGCATCTGGCGGCTTACCACTGCGCGGATGATTACGCCGCCGACCTGCTGCTCATCAGTGAGAGCCTCGCGGAGCACGGCGGCGAGCGCATCGCACGCCTCCTTGTTGACCCTCTGCTCAGGCAGGTCAAGACCTTCGGCTTTCACCTGCACTCCTTAGACATACGCCAGCACGCGCGCGTTCACTCGGCGGCCGTCGCGGAGCTATCCGGCGGGGCCGAGTTCAACCAGAGCGGCCTCGCCTCGCTGCCCGCCTCACAAGTCTCCGAGGAGACGCGCCGTCTGCTGGAAACCATGCACATGGTCGCGGAGCTGAAGGAAGAGTTTCCGCGCGAGGCCATCCGCAGCTACATCATCAGCGGCGCGAGCCGCGTCGAAGACATCTTCTCTCTGGTCTGGCTGATGCGCTTGTGCGGCGTGCGCGTAGAGGCTTCACCCGAAGGAAGCGACCCCGGCGTGATGCCCGTCCCGCTCTTTGAATCCATAGAGGACTTGCGCAACTGCCCCGAAGTGTGTCGCGCGCTCTGGACTTCTCCGGCTTACGCGCCGCTTCTGGATTCGTGGGGGCGGCGGCAGGAAGTGATGCTCGGCTATTCGGACTCGAACAAGGACGGCGGGATGCTGACAAGCTCCTGGGAGATTTACAAAGCGCACCGCGCGCTGCACCGCGTCGCGGAGGAGTGCCGGGTGAGCATCCAACTCTTTCACGGGCGGGGCGGGACGGTGGGCCGGGGCGGTGGGCCCACGCACCGCTCGATTGTGGCCCAGCCTCCGTGCGCTTTCACTGGCTCGCTCAAGCTCACGGAACAGGGCGAGGTGCTCAACTGGAAATACTCCGACCCTGTGCTCGCGGAGCGCAACATGGAGCTGATGGTCGCAGCCTCGCTGGAAGCCCTCGCGCGCCCCGGTGGTGATTGCGCGGAAGCGGCCGAGTGGGAAGCGGCGATGGAGGAGTTGTCAGCGCAGGCTTTCGCTTTCTATCGCGAGCGGGTGGTTGAGAATCCTGACATCCTCGTCTACTTTGAGGAAGGGACGCCGGTCGCGGAGCTGGAACACGCGCGCATAGGCTCGCGGCCCGCGCGGCGAAGCTCGGCGCGGGGCCTGGCGGACTTGCGCGCCATCCCCTGGGTCTTCGGCTGGATGCAGAGTCGTCATGTGCTTCCGGCCTTCTTCGGCGTCGGCTACGCGCTCGAACGCTTCGTCGGCGAAGACGCCGACAGAGAGCGGCTGCTGCAAGAGATGACGGCCAGCTTCCCTTTCTTCTCAGACATGGTCAGCAACATAGAGATCGGGATGGCCAAAGCGGACTTGACGATTGCGCGCCATTACGCCGCGCTCGTCTCGGACGCGGGGGTGCGCGAGCGCGTCTTCTCGATGATCGTCGAAGAGTTCAACCGCACAAGGCGCATGATCCTGCGACTGACCGGACGGCGAGAGCTGCTCGACGGCAATCCGATGCTCCGTCGCTCGATCAGGCTGCGCAACCCTTACGTTGACCCGATGAGCCTCATACAGGTCGCACTCCTTGCGCGTAAGCAGGAAGACGGCCAGGACAACGAAGATTTAAATTACGCCCTCGCCGCCACCATCAACGGCATCGCCGCCGGATTGCGCAACACAGGCTAAGAAGAAGGGATGAGGGCGGAGGGATGAAGGAAAGACTAAAGCTTTGAGCTTTTTATTCATCCCTCATCCCTGCTTTTACCCGCAGAGGACTGCGCCGCCGTTGACGTTGAGGATTTCGCCGGTGATGTGGCGGGCCCAGTCCGAGGCCAGGAAGACTATCGAGAGCGCAATATCGTCGGGCGTTGCCATGCGCTTGAGCGGGATGGCTTCGACGATCTTCTGCCTATAGGGCTCGTCTGCGAAGACGCCGTCGTTCAGCTCGGTGTCTACCCAGCCGGGCGCTACGCTGTTGACGCGTATGTCTGGCGCAAGCTCTGTGGAGAGAGCTTTGGTAAAGCTGATCTGCCCGCCCTTGGACGCGGCATAGTTTGAGTAGCCAGCCTCGCCGCGCTGCCCGGCGGTCGAAGAGACGATCACGATTGAGCCGCGCCGCTGCCGCTTCATGAAGGGCACGACCGCGCGGCACGCGGCCCAGGTTCCTTTCAGATTGGCGTCAAGGACTCTGTCCCAAAGCTCTTCGGTCATCTCCTCGACGGGCGCGCCTTCCCAGATGCCCGCGTTGGCTATGAGCAGATCAACGCTGCCGAAGCGCTGGACGGTCTCGGCTGCGAGCGCAGAGGCGCTCTCGACATTAGCCACGTCTGCGCGCAGCGCCTCTGCCCTCGCGCCGTGCCGCGTGCGCGCGAGGCGGGCGACCTCTTCGGCCGCCGCCTCATTTTGCAGGTAGTTGACGACCACGTCGGCCCCGGCCTCCGCGAGCCTGAGCACAGTGGCGCGACCAATGCCGCGCCCCCCGCCCGTCACAATCGCCACGCGGCCCCGGAGCAAATCTGCGGGCAGCGCCGTTTTGTCTCGATAATCTTCCATCGCTTCCTCTCTCTCTGAGGCCCCCTCCTGTTACATCCCTATACCCTTCAGGTGATAACGCTCGGCGTCATAGTAGCGGTCTATGTCCACAGTGTTGATCTTGCCGAGCACAGAGGAAATGTCCACGAGCGAAAGCTCGCAGGCCGGGGCGATGCCGCGCGCCGAGACCATCTTGCCGAACTCTCCCTCGGCTATAGCCTCTGCTGCGCGCGCGCCAAAGAGCATGCCCATGATGCGGTCTACGGGCGAAGGATGGCCGCCGCGCTGCGGATGGCCGATCATCGCCGAGCGCGCATCATAAGGCGTCTCGGCCATGATTCTTCTCGCTAAGACTTCGCCGATGCCGCCCAGGCGCGCATGGCCGAAAGCATCGTGCCGGTCGTCAATGGTTATCAGCTCGCCATCTTCGGCGTACGCGCCTTCGGCGACGACGATGACGGAGTAGCGCGGCCGGCGGGGGTCGCGCGGGTGCGCTGCCGGGTCGCCCAATCGCTCCCGCAAATGATGGTAGACCTTCTCGTAGCGGAAAGGATATTCCGGTATCAGAATCAGATCGGCCTGACCGGCGACGCCAGACCAGAGAGCCAGGTGGCCGGCGTGGCGTCCCATCACCTCTATGACCTGCACCCAGCCATGCGAGCCCGCAGGCGTGCGCGAGCGTTCTATGACCTCGGTGACGTTACGGAGCGCCGTGTCGAAGCCGAGCGTGTAATCCGTGCCGGCCAGGTCTTTGTCAATCGTCTTGGGGACGCCGACGACGCGCACGCCTTTGGAGGAAAGGCGCGCGGCCACGCCGAGGGTGTCCTCGCCGCCGCAGACGACGATGGCTTCCAGGCCGAGCTGCTCGATATTGGCCAGCACTTCCTCCGAGCGATCAATGCGCTCTCCCTCTTCGTTCGTCGTCTTGAAAGGATTGGTGCGTGAAGAGCCGAGGTTGGTTCCGCCGTCACGATCCCAGCGCCTGACGGTTGCGCGGTCAAGCGGCCACACTTCGGGCAGCGGGTTGAGCAGGCTGCGCCACCCGTCGTAGAGGCCGGCCACTTCGATATTGTAATTCGAGGCGCGATAGACCAGGCCCTTGATCGCCGGGTTCAATCCCGGCGCATCCCCGCCTCCGGTCAAGACGCCGATTCGCTTTACTTGTGACATGAATTTCTCATCCACCCCTCTTGATATTTTGGTTTCTCATTCACTGCGCCCTCTCAGGCGAGCGCGGGCCGCCCCGTCTCTTCCAGGCAATTGCGAATGACCGGCGCGAGCAGCTCCATGTCGGCCAGAAAACCGTCGTGGCCGTGCATGGAGTGAAGCTCTGCGTAGCTGACACTAGCGCCCGCCGCGCGCGCCCTCTCGGCCAGAGCGCGCACGTCCCGCTCGGGAAAGAGCCAGTCCGAGGTGATGCCGACCAGTAAGACGTGCGCGCGAATTCTTTCCAGCGCCTCCCGCTCCGACTCGTAACCGCGCGACAGCTCGAACGTGTCCATAGCCTTAGAGATTATCAGATAGGAGTTGGCGTCAAAGCGGCGCGTGAAGATTTGGCCCTGGTAGTCCAGGTAACCGGCTATGTCGAAACGCCCGTCGAGCAGGTGATACGGGTCTTCGCCGCTGCGGTCTGGCTTGCGCGCGAAGCGTTCCGTGAACAGCTCTGCCGATTTGTAAGTGCACATGGCTATCGCGCGCGCAAGAGCCAGGCCCGCTGTCGGCTGCGCGTCCTGCGCGTAATATCCACCGGCCCAGGCAGGGTCATTGCGTATGGCCTGCCGCTGCAAGTGATTGAGCGCCAGCCCCATCGTCGAAAGCGGCGCAGCGCCGACGGCGATGCACCTTTCAACCCGTTCAGGGAAATCGACGGCCCATTGCAGGGCTTGCATCCCGCCGATGGAGCCGCCCGCGACCGCGCGCAGCCGTTCTATCCTCAGGTGATCGAGGAGTCGCGCCTGACACCTGACCCAATCCTGAATGGTGACGAGTGGGAAAGAGCCGCCGTAGACTCTGCCCGGCGTCTGCGGATTCTCGGAGCGTGGGCCCGTCGAGCCGTAGCAGGAGCCCGGGACGTTGATGCCTATGACACAGTAACGGCTCGTGTCGAAGGGCTGGCCCGCGCCGAGCAGTTGCGGCCACCAGTCCGCCACGCGCGCCGAGCCCGAAAGCGCGTGACAGACCAGCACGGCGTTGTCGCGCGCCGCGTTCAACTCTCCGTAGAGCGCATAGCGCAGCGTCACGGGCTGCAAGCTGCCGCCCGTCACGAGCCTGAACGGCTCTTCGCGTGCGAAGGTGAAATCCGCTTCCACGGTTGGCGCGAGCGTTGTGCTCATCCAACTCCTCCGGCTCCTGCCGCCGCCTGCTGCACGTCCGTCGTCTCGTCGCCCGGCTCGGGCAGCGAGCTTCCCCTTCCCTTCAAGGCTTGATCGAGGTCGGCGATGATGTCGCGCACGTCTTCGATGCCCACGGAGAGGCGAACCAGCTCGGGCGTCGTCCCCGTCGCGCGCTGCTCCTCTTCGGTCAACTGCTGGTGCGTGGTCGAGGCCGGGTGAATGACCAGGGATTTGGCGTCGCCGATGTTGGCGAGCAGGCTGAAGAGCTTGAGGGAGTTGATAAAGCTCTTGCCCGCTTCAAAGCCGCCGCGAATGCCGAAGGTGATGAGCGCCCCGGCCCCGTCGGGCAGATACTTTTGGGCCAGAGCGTAGTATTTGCTCGATTCCAGGCCAGGATAGTTGACCCATTCGACCTGCGGGTGTCCCTCTAAAAACCGCGCCACCTCAAGCGCGTTCTCCGAATGCCTCTGCATGCGCAGGTGCAAGGTCTCCACGCCTTGCAGGAAGAGGAAGGCGTTGAAGGGCGAGAGGCACGCGCCCGTGTCTCTGAGTCCCTGCACGCGCGCCTTGAGGATGAAAGCGAGCGGCCCGAAGGCTTCCGTGTAGGAGACGCCGTGATAGGAAGGGTCTGGCTCGGTGAAATCTGGAAAGCGGCCCGAAGCCTTCCAGTCGAACTTGCCCGCATCCACGATATGGCCGCCGATGGACGTGCCGTGGCCGCCGATGAATTTCGTCGCCGAATTGATAATGATGTCTGCGCCCCACTCGATGGGGCGGCAGAGAGCCGGCGACGCGCTCGTGTTATCTATGATGAGCGGCAAGCCTGCGGCGTGCGCGATCTCCGCCAGGCGCTCTATGTCCACGATGTCTAGCTTAGGGTTCCCGATGGTCTCTGCGTAGACGGCGCGCGTCCTGTCGTTGATGGCCGCGCGCAGGCCGTCATAGTCCGCAGCATCCACGAAGCGCACGTTAATCCCCAGCTTCGGCAGCGTGTAGTGAAATAGGTTGTAGGTTCCGCCGTAGAGCGAAGTCGTCGAGACGATCTCGTCGCCCGCCCTGGCAATCGTCAGGATGGTGAGCGTCTCGGCAGCCTGGCCCGAAGAGAGCGCGAGTCCTGCTGCGCCTCCTTCGAGCGCGGCGACGCGCTGCTCGAAGACATCCGTCGTTGGATTCATGATGCGCGTGTAGATATTGCCGAACTCCTGCAAGGCGAAAAGGCGCGCGGCATGATCCGCATCGTTGAAGGTATAGGAAGTGGTCTGGTAGATCGGCACGGCCCGCGCATTGGTCGCCGAGTCAGGCTTCTGCCCGCCGTGTATGGCCAGCGTATTGAAATGTAATTTGCCGTTCGTCTCTTGCTGATCGTCTGCCATCATTTTCTCCTTAGCTTCAATTAGTCTAAAACAGATTCTCCTAATGCCTGCTCAAAGTCTGCGATGATGTCTCGGACGGCTTCGATGCCGACAGAGATTCGCACCAGGCCGTCGGAGATTCCGAGTTGCCTGCGGCGCGCCGGGGCAAGCTCGCGGTGCGAGGCCGTGGCCGGATGCAGCACGCTCGTAAAGACATCGCCGAGGCTGGTCGAGCGCACGCACAGGCGCAGAGAGTCCATCACGCGAAAGATCGCCTCGCGCGTATTCTCGCGAAGCTCTACGGAGATGAGCGCGCCCGGCGCGCGAAGCAGGCGACGCGCCTTCTCCTGTTCCGTGGGCTCGGCCAGCGACGGATAGTAGGTGCGAAGGATGCTCGGGTGTCGGCTGAGGCGCTCGGCCAGGCGCTCGGCGTTCGCGCACTGCCGCTCAAGGCGAAGGCCGAGCGTCTTCATCCCGCGCAGTATCTCGTGCGCTTCCCACACGCCGAGCACGCCCCCCACCAGCTTCATCACACCGACGAGAGCAGGCACGTCCGCCACCTCTCGCACAACCACTAGGCCCCCGAGAGCGTCGGCATGTCCGCCCAGGTATTTCGTCGCGCTGTGGACGACAAAATCCGCGCCATGCTCAAGGGGCCTGCACAGGTAGGGCGAAGCGAATGTGTTATCGACGATGAGGCGTGCGCCCACAGAGCGCGCAATCTCTGCGCAAGCGTCTATGTCGCAGACCTTGAGCAGCGGGTTCGAGATCGTCTCGGCCACGAGCACTCGCGCCTGCGACGTGCGCGCTTTCTCTGCGAGAGATGCGAGGTCGTTGAAATCCGCGACGACGGTCTTGACGCCGAAGGAGCCGAAGACCTTGAAGAGCAGGTCTGTGGTCGCGCCGTAAAGGTCTTGCGAGGCGAGGACTGTGGAGCCGGGCGCAAGCTCGCAGGCGAAGACAGCCGCATGCAGCGCGGCCATCCCCGTCGAGTAAGCGCAAGAGCCTGCGCCGCCCTCCAAAGTATTGATCGCCTCTTCTAGGGCCGCGACCGTCGGGTTGCCGAACCGCGTGTAGACGTAGCCTTGCGTCTCGCCCGAGAAGACGCGGTCTACTTCCTCCATCGAGTCGTAGGTGAAGGTCGCGGTCGTGTAAACCGGCGTCGAGACGGGCAGGCCGTGCGGGACGGCGCGGCGTTCGCCCGCATGAACAAGCTGCGTCTCAATATCCAAGCCCTGTAATGTGCCAGCCATCCGTTCCCCTCCCGGAAAAGAGAAAACCCCGCGCCAAAGAGTGCGCGGGGTATGGTCTCGAAAGCTTTTGGTTTATTGGAGAACTCGACCCGGCTCTTTAGCAGTTTTTTACGTGGAGCAAGTCGCCCTAAATCGCCACAATCAGGATGTCAAAAGAGCGGGGGCAATGTAAGACTTACCCGAAGAAGATGTCAAGTCTCACGAATGCCGCTGCCACGCACCTTTAGTCGGCTACGGCCAGTTGCTCGTCGTCCGTGAATGCGCCCTGGAACGTGTAGGCTTCGGATTCAGGCACGAGGCCGCGTCGCTCCAATTCGAGGATGATGCGGGCGGCGCTCGTCTCCACCGTCTCGATGTCGGTCTCGACCGTGACTTCGGGCGCGAGCGGCTCCTCGTAAGGGTCTGAGACGCCCGTGAACTCCTTGATCTCCCCGGCGAGAGCCTTTTTGTAGAGCCCCTTTACGTCGCGCCGCGCAAGCTCCTCGACGGGGCACTTGACATAGACCTCTATGAACGCCGCGCCGTCGGCCTCAATCGCGCGCCGCACCTCGTCTCGCACTTCACGATAAGGCGAGATGGCTGCGGCAAAGACGCCGACGCCGTTCCGCGCAAGCAGGCGCGCAACGTAGCCTATGCGCCGGATGTTCGTGTCCCGATCTTCCTTAGAAAAGCCCAGGCCCTTTGAAAGATTCATCCGCACTTCGTCCCCATCCAACACCTCGACCCCCAGCCCACGCAAGCGTAGCTCCGGCACTAGCCTCTCCGTCAAAGTCGTCTTACCCGCGCCCGACAATCCCGTCAGCCACAGCGCGAACCCTTTTCTCTCAGCCATTAAATCTCCCCTCCTAAAGAACAGTGATGAGTGACGAGTGACAAGTGACGAGAGAAAAGCTTTTCTGACAGCTTGCCACTCGTCACTTGTCACTCGCCACTGCTTTTTAGACTCCCGCGCCGACGCTTTGCTCAGTCTCTATGGCGCGTTGAGCTTCGATGAGCACTTCGGCGACCTCCGGGCGCGAGAACTCCACGGGCGGCAGGCGGCCTTCGCTCAGCAGCTCGCGCACGCGCGTGCCCGAGAGCGTCACGTGCTGTGCGGTCTCGTGCGGGCAGGTCTTCGTAGAGGCCATCGCGCCGCACGCACGACAGTAGAAGGTGTGGTCGAAGAAGAGGGGCGTCAGGCCCAGCTCCTCCGGCTCGAACTCGTCGAAGATGTAGTGCGCGTCGTAGGTTCCATAGTAGTTGCCCACGCCCGCGTGATCGCGCCCCACGATGAAGTGCGAGCAGCCGTAGTTCTTCCTAATCAGCGCGTGAAAGACAGCCTCGCGTGGGCCCGCGTAGCGCATCGCCGCCGGGAAGACCGAGAGCACAGTGCGCGACGACGGGTAGTAATTTGCCAGTATCGCTTCGTAAGAGCGTATGCGAACCTCTGCCGGAAGATCGTCCGACTTGGTCTCGCCCACGAGCGGGTGCAGCAGCAAGCCGTCGGCAATCTCAAGGGCGCACTTCTGAATATATTCGTGCGCGCGGTGAACGGGGTTACGCGTCTGGAAGGCTACGACCCTGCGCCAGCCGCGCTGGCGAAAGAGCGAGCGCGTCTCGGCCGGGTCGCGGCGATAGCGCGCAAACGATAGCTCGCGCTGCCTGTTGACGAGGCTGACGCGGCCGCCCAAAAGCCAGTCGCCCTGATCGTAGAGCGCACGCACGCCCGGATGAGCCGTCTCGGTCGTGCGATAGACCAGCTCGGCTTCGCGTCCCTTGTCGTAACGAAATTTCTCGGCCAGGTGCAGGACGCCTAACAGCCGCGTGTCCTGATAGAGCGCCACGTCTTCGCCCTCGCGCAGCAGCGCGGCCTGCTCCTCCGTCGCCGAGAGCGTCACGGGGATGGGCCAGGCCGTGCCGTTAGCGAGCCGCATGTTGGCCCGCACGCTGCGATAATCGGATTCGCAGAGGAAGCCTTCGAGCGGCGAATAAGCGCCCGTGGCGATCATCTCAAGATCGGAGATTTCGCGCGCCGTCAGGCGCAAGGAGGGCATCCCGGCAGAGGCTTCGATCAGGCGCTCGCGTTCCAGGCCCGTTACTTCACGGTTAATCAGTGTGCCACCGTGGGGGCGTATCAGTCTCATGTCAGTCCAGTTTCCTCGGGTTCAAATTATTTAAGGGTTAGCTGCTCCCTCTCTATTGATGCAGCCCGCATTCCATCTTCTGCGAGCCGCGCCAACGGCCAGCGCGCGGGTCTTCGCCAATCCGCACGGGTGTCGTGCAGGGCGCGCAGCCTATGGACGGGTAGCCGTGATCGTGAAGCGGGTTATAAGGCACGTCGTAGCGTATGACGTAGCTCCAAACGTCGCGCGACGACCAGCGGGCCAACGGATTGATCTTGATGAGCCCGAACTTCTCGTCGCGCTCGATGACTCCGGCACTTGCACGCGCCGGGGATTGGTCGCGCCTGATGGCAGTGATCCAGGCCCGCAAGCCCTTAAGCATCTCCCTCAAGGGCTCGACCTTTCTGAGCTGGCAGCACAGCTCAGGCTTTCGCTCCCACAACCTTTCACCATGCTCTTCAGCCTGCTCGTGCAAAGAAAGACGGGTTGCGCGCCGCTCGAACCGGACGCCGTAGCGCGCTTCGAGCCGGTCACGCAGCGCGTAGGTTTCTGGAAAGAGCAAGTCCGTGTCGAGATAAAAGATGCGCGCCTCGGGGTTGATCTCCGCAAGCATGCTGACGAGCACGCACCCCTCGACTCCGAAGCCTGTGGCGAGCGCGACATCCGGGCCAAACTCTGTGATGGCCCAACGCAGGACGGCCTCGGGCGGCGCTGTCTCGAACTCGTCGGCCAAGAGCTTCAGCTCCTCGTCCGTCATCTCATATCCGACCGGCACGGCCGTCACAACACTCATCACCATCTCCCTCGACAATCAAGCAGCACTGAAAATGGTTTCCGGCTCGACCTCGCCCACTGAAGCCTCTCTGAGCGCCTCGAACCACTTGAGGCGCTCGCGCAGGCGCACGACTTCGCCGACGATGATGACGGCTGGCGCTCGTAAGAGCGCGCGCTCTGCTTCGTCCGCAATCGTTTGAAGCGTGCCCAGGACGATCTGCTGACCTTCGTAAGTGCCCCAACGAATGACTGCCGCAGGCGTTTCACCTGCGCGCCCGGCTTTCAATAAGTCCGTTGTGATCTCGCGCAGGTGGGCCACACCCATCAGGATGACGAGCGTATCTGCGGCAGCGGTATTTGCGAGCAGATCGGAGGCGCGCTCGCCCTGGCCCTGGCGAGCGCCCGTCAGGACTGTGACCGAAGACGAGAGGCCGCGATGCGTCAGAGGTATCCCGGCGTAAGCCGGAACGGCCAGAGCCGAGCTGATGCCCGGCACGACCTCGAACCGCAGCCCCGCGTCAAGAATCGCTTCGGCCTCTTCGCCCCCGCGCCCGAACAAAAATGGATCGCCCCCCTTGAGCCGCACGACGCGCTTGCCCGCGCCCGCGTGATCGACTATCAGGCGGTTGATCTCTTCCTGCGGCGTCTGCCGCCCGCCCCCGACCTTGCCGACATAAATACGCTCGGCCGTGGCGCTGACGTGTCCGAGCAGCTCTGGGTTGACCAGATTGTCGTAGACGACCACGTCGCAGCTCGCCAGGAGATCGCGCGCCTTCAGAGTAAGCAGACCTGGGTCGCCCGGCCCCGCGCCGACCAGGTAGACCGTGCCACGCCGCGCCGCGCTGGCTTCCGAAGCGTTCCCCCGAGAGCTTGATGAAGTGCCCGCTGTTGGGCCAATGCTTTCGCGGATGCGCTCGACGGATGCTTCGACGACCAACGGATGCGCCGCCAAAGGTTCCGTCATCTGGTAGGCAATGCCCGGATGCTGGCGCGCAGCCTCTTCGACCTCGACGGGCAGGTCGCCGCGCGTGTGCCTGCCGGGCGAAAGGAAATAGGGATGGACAGTAATGTGCTCGGCTCCCTGCTCGACCAGCCGCGTGAACGCTTCGCTGATCGTCGGATGCGCGATCTCAAGGAAGGCAGCTTCGATCAAAGAGAAGCCCCCGCGCAAGCCTATGAGGCGGGCCACTTCGCGGACATCCGCGTTGGCCTCCTCACGACGGCTGCCGTGTCCTACGACGAGCACTCCACGTCGCGCAGTCATGCGTGCGCCTCCAAAGGCTCGGCCGCGGCGAGCGTCTCTAATTCCTCGACCGTGTGGCGCGAAAGGTAATGCTGAAAGCTCTCTTGCGCGCCCGTGCGTTCGTCCAGATAGCAACGCACCAAACGCTCCACGTAGAACTTCAACTCGTCGGCCGGAATCTTCTTCTGTAGCTCGCGGCCAAACGTGTAGCCGTCGCCCAGATGCCCGCCCAGGTAGATGCGATAAGCCTCTATCTTCCCCTCAGGCGTGTTGAGGAAATCGCCGACAAAGCCTATGTCGCAGATTTGATAGTGAGCGCAACTGTTGGGGCAGCCCGTGACGCTGATGCGGAAGGGCTCCGTGAAGTTGGGAAGCACGCGTTCCAGGTGCTCGATCAGCTCGGAGGCGCGGTCTTTCGTCTCCGTCAGCGCCAGCTTGCAGAACTTCTTGCCCGTGCAGGCGAGCGTCCCCGTGCGAAAGACCGAAGGCTCGACGCGCAGGTCTAGAGCCGCGAGCCCCTGGGCCAATCCCTCGCACTCACGCTCCGGCACGTCGAGCAGCACTAGATTCTGCGTCGTCGTCAAACGTACTCTCGTGCTCCGGGCGGCGCGCGCCAGCCGCGCGACCTCGATCATCTCACTGCCGGGCAGCAAGCCCCGCTTCGTCGCCACCCCGGCGTAGTAGAGGCCCGCTTGCTTCTGCGCATGAATGCCTATGTGTGCGCGGTTGGCTGTGACGGGCACGTTTGGCCCATCGCCGTTTGTCAATGCGCGGCCCAGACGCCGCTCAAGCTCTCGGCGGAAACGCTCGGCCCCCCACTCGGCCATCAGGAACTTGAGGCGCGCCAGCGAGCGCGACTGGCGATTGCCCTCGTCACGAAAGATGGCGCAGATGTGATGGCAGACCTCCGTGACCTCTGCGGGACGGACGTGCGCGCCGAGCCGCTCCGCGAACCTCTCCTTTGAGCCGAGCCCGCCGCCGACCCACAGGTCAAAGACGACCTCGCCCGAGGCAAGGCGCAAGGCGATGAGCCCGATGTCGTTGATCTCGTGGCCGGTGCAGTAGCTCGCGCAGCCCGAAATGGTGATCTTGAATTTGCGCGGCAGGTTGGAGAACTCTTTATTGCCGAGAAAGTGGCGATGGACGCTTTCGACTACGGGCGCGGCGTCAATCAGCTCAGCGCCGTCGATGCCTGCCAGCGGGCAGCCCGTCACGTTGCGCGTGATGTCTCCGCACGCCCCGGCGGTCGAGAGCCCTATGCGCTCAAGCTCCGCGAAGATGTCGGGCACGTCCTCTATGCGGACGTAGTGGAACTGTATGTCCTGGCGCGTCGTCACGTCGCCAGTGTTCTGCGCGTAACGCAGAGAGAGTTGGCCCAACCGCTCAAGCTGCTCAAGGCTGAGCGTGCCGTTCGGCACTTTCACCCGCAGCATGAAGTAGCCCTCTTCCTGCGGCCGCTGCGTGTAGAGCCCGTACCAGCGCAGGCGCACGTTGAGGTCGTCTTCCGCGATGGACGAGAAACCTCCGCGCGCATAACGCACGAGGTCGTCCAGGCAGTCCAGGCCGTCCCGCTCACGCTTGACGCGCTCGACCTTATTCTCTTTCTTCACTACGGCCATCGCACTTACTACCTAAAAAAGCTCTCCGCGCTAAAGAAACGCGCGGAGAGCTGGAAGACTCGGACGATCCTTTAGCGCTTTTACGGCGAGCCAGCCCCCCTACGACAACAACATCGCGCGTGCGCGGGACGCCCGCTGGCGACGGCCACCGGCTGTTTCACAATATCGGCTGCGGTCAACATAGCGGAGGCAGTGTAGACTATACCGGCGGCCCCGGTCAACTCAATTCTATTTATCCGTGGATAAAAAGATTTCATGATTTCGATGAAATTAAAGGGAGGGTTGGCGGCGGCTTCTCTTTCTAAAGTCTCGGCTCGGCGTAGGTCATGACCAGATACATGAGGGCGTCGCGCGTGCCGGGGTTTTCGTAGACGTGCGGCACGTCTGCGCGAAAGAAGACGGCGTCTCCGGCTCGAAGCTCTACGGGCGAGTCGGCCCCGACCGTCAGGCGCAGGCGGCCCTGTTGGACGACCAGGTTTTCGTAAGTCCCTTCGGCGTGGGCTTCGGCGCGCTCCATGTGTCCACCGCGCAACCGAAGCTCGTAGAACTCTGCGCGACGATGTTTGTCGAAGGGAAAGAGGGCGCGGCTCTCGAACGCGCCGTCGCCCGAGCGAAGCACTTTAGAGGTGTCTGACGGGAGCACCACGACATCGCCCGCCGATTCGTCGCCGAGCAGGTCTGCGAAGCGCACGTCCAGACCGCGCGCGACCTTCCACAGAAAGGAGATGGTCGGAGCAGACTCGCCCGCTTCGACCTGTCCGAGCATGGCGCGACTGACGCCCGAGAGCGAGGCCAGGCGCTCAAGGCTCAGGCCACGCCGCTTGCGCAGGCGACCGAGATTTTCACCGACCCTGCGCTTTAAGTCCTGCGCCTCGGTTTCGACCGCGTTGGGCTCTTCTCTTTTTTTCACTCGTTTGCGCGACACCTCTTCCCTTTCATTGTACGGTCTGCATGACAGAAACGTTAAATTTGCCTGCGCTCATGGAGAGCCGTGTCGTCTGGCGATTCGATGCCAGACCAGAGTATCATCCAGGACGGCTCGCCGAGTAAATCAAAATTTATGACGCCGATGATTAGATCGTCCAGAAGAAGCGCCAACTTTCATTACGCGATACGCAACCTGACGACGGCCGCCGAAGCTCTTGAGCGGCGGGGGCGCGAAGTCATCTACCTCAACATAGGCGACCCGCAGGCTTACGGCTTCCGCCCGCCCGCTCATCTGGTCGAAGAGGTCGCGCGTGCGCTCAAGGATGATTTCACAGGCTACTCGCACTCGGCCGGGCTCTTGGAAGCCAGGGAGGCCGTCGCCTCTTACGCGACTGCGCTCGGCGCTCCGACTACGCCTGCTCAGGTCTTGATGACCTCGGGAGCTTCCGAGGCGGCAGACCTCTTGCTGACGGCGCTGGTCGAAGAGGGCGATGAAGTCCTGGTTCCTGCCCCTGGCTATCCGCTCTACCCGGCCATACTCAATAAGCTCGGGGCCGTCGCACGTTACTACAGACTGGACGGCGCACACGGCTGGGCTCTCTCTAGGGAAGAACTGGCCGGGCTTGTCAACGAGCGGACGCGCGCCCTGCTGCTGATTAATCCGAGCAACCCGACGGGCGCGATTATTTCAGAAGAGAGCATAGTAGAAATTTTAGAGTTGGCTGCGCGCCACGACCTGCTCGTGATCGCCGACGAAGTCTACCGCGAGCTGAGCTTCGGGGAGCAGCCCACGCCCGCCTCCGTCGTCGCCGGAGAGATGGACGTGCCGCTCATCACTTTGGAGAGCCTCTCCAAGACCTACCTTGTGCCGGGCTGGCGCACGGGCTGGATGCGCTACACTAATGAGGAGCTGATGAGCGGGCTGACGCTGGCCGTTACGCGCTTGGCGGGCGGGCGGCTCTGCTCCCCCACGCCGACGCAATACGCTGTCCGCCCGGCCCTCGAAGGCGACAAAAGCTTCCTGAAAATTTTCATGGACGAGATCAGGCGCAGGCGCGACTTCGTCATGCGGGCCATAGGCAAGATAGAAGGGCTCTCATGCGTGCTCCCCGAAGCGGCCTTCTACGCGATGATACGGGCCAAAGACCCGCTCGGCAGAAGCGACGAGCGCCTTGTCCTAGACCTCCTGGAAGCGACCGGCGCGCTGGTCGTTCACGGCTCAGGCTTCGGCTCCGACCCTGCCGAAGGCTACTTCCGCTTGGTTTACCTCGCAGACGAAGAGGTTCTCGGCCACGTCTTTAAAGAGATCGAGCGTTTCTTTCAAAGTACCAGGCAGCACGCCGCCACCTGATTCATAAAATTTATAGCCCTCAAAAAATTACTAATTGGCGCGCAGGGGTTGAAAGGCTTTATAGTCGCGAGCGACCCCGATAGGGGTTTGACCCTGAACTGAAAGGCGACTAAGATGGACGAGTGCCAGTGCCCGCAGTGCCGGGCCGACTGAAAGATTCAGCCCCGCCGGGGCCTTACGGAAAAAGTTTACTATTCGAGACTCAGCTTAAGCTCTGATGCGTCACGTTCGTTTTTATTATTCCTCTTTTACCTACCGCTTCTCGGATCTGAGGAGCGGTGCAGGCAAAGTTTTCCGGCGCGTTCGGTGAGATGGAGAAAACGTAAAAGCTAGAGAGACGACGCCCACGGGCTTTACCGAAGTCAGCCGCAACCTGAAGGAAAGTTGCGGCTGACTTTTTTGTTGTGCGAAGGAGAAGTTTCGATGACGATTGAAGACTGGCGCGGCGAGATCAACGCGATTGACAGCAAGCTTCTGCGTCTCTTGAACGAGCGGGCGCGCCTGGCCGTCAAGGTCGGAGAGCAGAAGAAGGCCGCCGGGTTGAACGTCTGCGACCCTTTGCGAGAACGTGAGGTGATCGAGCGGGCGTGCAGGGCTAACCCGGGGCCTTTGGACGAGCGCGCGATTGTGAAGATATTTCGCCTCATCATCCTCGAATCGAAGCGCGTCGAAGCCAATGCCATGAAGAATCCGCTGCGGACTGAATAGTGAGAAAACCTTTTTACCGTTAAGACAGGAAATAAAGAGCAATGATACTTATCCTGACTCCCAACATCAGCCTCGAAGGCGAGACCTATCGCCGTTTGCTGGAGCATCTCTCTCGCCTGCGCAACATAGAGTTGCGCGTTCATCGCGAGCAGGGGGCCGAACGCTCCGTGACGGAGATTTACCTGATCGGCGATACGGCTTCGATCCCGCTCGACGACGTTCGGAACCTGCCGGGCGTAGAGCATGTCGTGCGAGTTTCGGAAGAGTACCGCGTGCTCGGCCGACACCGTAACGATCATCGCCCGTCGCACTTCGATTACCAGGGCGTGCGCTTCGCCCAGGACACCTTGCACGTCTTCGCGGGCCTCTGCGCGGTGGATACGCCCGCGCACGTCGAGCTGATGATGCGAGCCCTCAGAGACAACAACCAGGTCTGCACGCGCATGGGCGCTTACAAGCCGCGCACCTCTCCCTACTCTTTCCAGGGACACGGGCACAAGTGCCTGCCTTACGTCTTTGACCTGGCCGGGAAATACGGCATCAAGGTCATCGCCATGGAGATCACGCACGAGTCGCACATAGCCGAGATTGAAGAGGCGCTGGAGCGTACGGGGCGGCCCACGGGAGTCATGCTACAGATCGGCACGCGCAACACGCAGAACTTCGAGCTGCTGAAGAAGGTCGGCCGCCAGCAGGAGTTCCCGGTGCTCTTGAAGCGCGGCTTCGGCATCACGCTGGACGAATCCCTGCACGCCGCCGAATACCTCGCCAGCGAAGGCAATCATAAAGTGATCTTCGGCTTGCGCGGCATGAAGACCAGCACGGGCTCGCCGCATCGCAACTTCGTAGACTTCGCGCACGTCCCCGTCGTCAAGCGCCTGACGCGCATGCCCGTCTGCGTTGACCCTTCACATTCCGTCGGCTCGCGCGACTGTGGCCCGGAAGGCATCCCAGACATCATGCACGTCACGGCCCAGGGTGTCATCGCCGGGGCCAACATGGTGCTTGTAGATTTTCACCCCGCGCCCGAAAGGGCCCTGGTGGATGGGCCGCAGGCGTTGCTGCTGAAAGAGCTGCCGCAGTTTTTAGAGGACGTGGGGATCGCCCGCGAAGCCTACGAGAAGAGGGCGCGCCTGGCCGAGCGTTATCGTCAAAATCAGGACGAGCTTCAGTTGGCCGGTCAGAAAAGCTGAGAGCCGCAATATCTGCGCGTCGCCCGGCCGAAGCGCGCCTCTCTCACTGTTGTTGTTGCTGCTCCTGTTCCAAACCCTGCGTGAAGGCGGTCATGGCCTGTAGCTCTTCTTCCGAGTCGGGCTCCGCTGCGGGCTTGACCTGCACGGCGACGCTCAACTCGCTCTCGGCCGCGCCCTTGAAGACGCCGCGCGTGGGCGGCACGTCCTGGTAATCACGGCCCACGGCGACGCGTATGTGGCGCTCGCCCGCAAGGAGATTATTGGTCGGGTCAAAGCCTACCCAGCCGAGACGGGGCAGCAGCGCCTCGACCCAGGCGTGCGTCGCGTCCTGCGCCGAGCGGTCGTTGTACTCGACGCGATGAAAGAGGTAGCCGCTCACGTAACGGCAGGGGATGCGCAGCTCGCGCGCGAGCGCGATCATGATATTCGAGTAGTCCTGGCAGACGCCTTTGCGAGCGCGCAGCGCGTCGTCAATCGGCGAATCGACGCTCGTGCTCTGCGGCACGTAATCGAAGTGGTTATAGATGGCCGTGTTCAGCTCCCTCAGCACGGAGAGCGGATCGTCGCGCCGCTCGACCTTAAGCTCGCGCGCAAGCTCGCGCAGCAAAGCCGTAGGGCGCGCGAAGTGGCTCGGCATCAGCATGTCCCAGTAATCCTGGGCCGCCACCATCGCTTCAAGCTCGTCCCAGGCCGAAGGCGCGAGCGCATGGGGCGGCGGCTCGGGCGTCTGCATCTCGACGAGTGATTCGGCCTTGATGACGAGCTGCGTGTGTTGGCCCGGAATGTCGAAGTGGTGAACGATATTTCCCAGCGGGTCGCGGTAATGCGAGGGCCGCGCCGAGGGCCTGAGCGTCAGCTCGAACTTCAGGCAACGCTGAATGGCTTCGCTGCGCGGCTGCATCCACAACTGCATCACGCTCTCGGTGATCGGCGCGCTGTAGCGAAACTTTGTGACGTGAAGTATGGAGTAGTGCATGGATTCGTCTTGTAACTTTCCCCGTATTTAAGAGACCAGCGCGCTCTCGATCTGGTATGCGACGTAGGTCTGTTGAATGGCGGTGTGAATCTGCGCGCACTGGCGTTGAATGTCCGAGAGGTAGGAGTGCAGGCCGCCCTCCATGATCTCGTCTATCTGGCCGAAGCTGAGCGAGGCGCGCAGGCGGCCCGCGAGGCGGTTGACCCGTCCTGACTTGCGCATCCCCGTGGCTTCCGCGATGGCCTGAAAGGCCGTCTGCATCGTGTCGGCGGCAAAGCGCACGGAGCGCGGGCACTCGGCGTTGAGCAGCAGGAACTCGGCGATGCGCTCGGGCCGCAGGTCTGCCGTGTAGACTTTGCAGTAGGACTCAAAGGCCGTACAGGATTTCAACAGTCCGACCCAGTCCAGGTAGTTGCTGCGCGTAAAGCCGGTCTGCTCCTGCGCGGGCGCAAGCTCATTCAAGTGAGCGTCGAGCAGCGTGGCCGTCGCGCTCGCACGCTCAATCGAGCGCCCGGCCTGGATGAACTGCCAGCCCTCGCCGTGGTTCATCGTCGAGTCGGTGATTCCCTGAAAGAGATGCGCGCCCTCCTTGACCGAGCGAAAGAACTCGTGCGAGCCCGAGTTCCAGATGTCGTCGAGCCCCGTGCCCTTGACCTGTAGGAAGAGGCGGTTGAGCTGCTCCCACATCTCCGAGCTGATCTGCTCCCTGACCTGCCGCAGATTCTCGCGCGCCGAGGCGACGCATGAAGCAATCGAGACCTCGCTCGTCATGTCGAACGTCATCGCGCTCGTAATCTGGTAAGGGTCGCTCATCGCGGCGACCTGCTGCGGCGCATTGAGACTGGCGAGCAATCGCCGCCAGCGACGCTCGGCCGCCGCCTGCGACTGATCGAGCATCAGGTTGAGCCCGACATCGATCACCCGCGCCGTATGCTCGGCCCGCTCAAGATACCGGCTCATCCAGTAGAGACTATCCGCGACTCTCGAAAGCATCCCTTTCGTCCCTCATTCATTCAGCACCCAGGTGTCTTTGCTGCCGCCTCCCTGTGAGGAGTTGACGACGAGTGAGCCACGACGCAGGGCGACGCGCGTCAGGCCGCCGGGGACGATTGTTGCTTGCTTGCCGTAGAGGATGTAGGGGCGGAGGTCTACGTGACGGGCTTCGACCTCGCCTTCGATCAGGCAGGGCGCTTGCGAGAGCGCGAGCGTCGGCTGCGCTATGTAGTTGCGCGGCTCTGCGATGATGCGTCGCTTGAACTCCTCGCGCTCCTGCGCGCTGCTGTGCGGGCCGATCAACATGCCGTAGCCGCCCGACTCGCCCACGGCCTTGACGACCAGCTCTTCCAGGTGTTCAAGCACGTAGCTTCGCTGCCGTTCGTCCGTCAAAAGATATGTCTCGACGTTCGGCAGTATCGGCTCCTCGCTCAGGTAGTAGCGAATGATGGCGGGCACGTAAGCGTAAACGGCCTTGTCGTCGGCCACGCCCGTCCCGATGGCGTTGGCGAGCGCGACGTTCCCCGCCCGGTAAGAGTTGAAGAGCCCGGCCACGCCCAGGATAGAGTCCGGACGAAAAGCCAGGGGGTCTAGGAAATCTCCGTCCACGCGGCGATAGATCACGTCCACGCGGCGCAGGCCGGCGGTCGTTCGCATATAGACGACGTTGTCATGCACCAGCAGGTCTCGGCCCTCGACCAGCTCTATGCCCATCTGGCGCGCGAGAAAAGCGTGCTCGAAGTAGGCCGAGTTGTAGACGCCGGGCGTGAGCAGCACGATGGTCGGCTCCGCACGCTCTGCGGGAGCCAACGCGCGCAGCGTCGAGAGCAGGGCTTGCCCATAATCGTCAATCGGGCGCACGCCGTAATTGCCGAACAGGCGCGGAAAGACCCGCTTCATCACCATCCGGTTGGCGAGCATGTAGGAGACGCCGCTCGGCACTCGCAGGTTGTCTTCGAGCACGACGAAGCGCCCGTCGCCCAGGCGCACAAGGTCTGTGCCGACGACAGAGACGTAGATGTCGCGCGGGACTTCGACGCCGCGCATCTCGCGCCGGTAGTGGCGGCAACTGTAGATCAGCTCGCGCGGCACGACGCCCTCGGCCAGGATGCGCCCCTCGTGATAGATGTCTTTGAGGAAAAGGTTGAGGGCCGTGATGCGCTGCGTGAGCCCACGCTCGATGGTGGCCCACTCGGCGCTCGTGATGATGCGCGGCAGCAGGTCGTAAGGAAAGATGCGCTCCGTTCCCTCGTCGCCTCCGTAGACGGTGAAGGTGATGCCCTGGTGCAGGAAAGAGAGATCGGCGGCCTGCTGTCGTCGCCGCAGCTCTTCACCAGGCATCGCGTGCAGGCGCTCATACAGAGCACGGTACTGCGCCCTGCACTGGCCTTGGGCGTCAAACATCTCATCGTAGACTCCATCAGACGAGACGGCCGCCCGGTCGGAGCTGTTAACCGGCATCATTCTCCTCTTCTCGGGACAAGCCCCGAGCCCGAAGCCGTGCAAAGCAAGTCACAAGCCAGATTATCCCTACAGCCTTAAAAGTTTTGTTTGCCGGGGGATTATAAGCCAAAGCGCGCGCCGCCGGGTATCAAATATCAAAGCCGTGACAGACAATTTTGTGGGAAACTTGAAAGCGCGAGCGACAAAAGTGTAGGCCGACGACGCAGTGGCTTGAGGAAGCCGACTTTATGTTTGACAAAGCCGCAGAGGCTCCTTTATAACTGCAAGCTCAATTATGAGGAAGAGCGTCCGGCACATCTTCAACCTGCATCACGTCACCGCTCGCGCGCACCACGGCGTCCATCATCGCCACGGTCGCAGCGCGCTGGTGATGGTGGTCTTGCGTGAAGGAGTTTTAAGAGAATAGCCGAGAGAAGCTTTTCCAAACTCCATCCATTCGGAAAACCGCTGCCAGTGACACCAGAGAGTCCGGCGGCGGTTTCCCTTTTTCCGAAACTGTCAATTTTTCTTTTGGGCCCATGAACGAGCCGCTATCCAGGATACCCGACGGCATGCGCTACTACTTCGGCGCGGAGGCCCGGCTGCGCCGCGCGCTCGAAGACCGGATCATGCAGGTCTTCGACGGCTGGTCTTATGAAGAGATCATCACGCCGACAGTGGATTACCTGGCGCTCTTTGAGCGCGGCATGGGGCGCGAGGCTGCCTCTCGCGCTTTTCGTTTCACAGACCGCGACGGACGCTTGCTCGCCCTGCGGCCAGACGTGACCTCCTCGGTGGCGCGCGCGGCCGCGACGCTCTTTTCGACGCGCGAGCGCCCGCTGCGCCTCTGCTACGCGGCCCCGGTCTTTCATCACCAATCGCCCTCTCACGCCGAATGGCGGCGCGAGAGCACACAATTGGGGTGCGAATTCCTGGGCGAGGGCGCAGGCGTTGCCGAGATAGAGATGCTCGCCATCGCCACCGAGATATTCGAGCGCCTTGAGCTCGGCGACCGCTATCGCATCACCATCAGCAGCGTCGAAGTCTTTAACGGCATCGCCGAAGAACTGGCCCTCGACGCGGAAGCGCGCGAGACGCTGCGCCACCTGACCGACATCCGCGACGCAGCAGAGATTCAAAGCTTCCTCCACAGCCGCGAGGTACAGCCCCGCGAGCGCGACGCTTTTTCCCGCCTCATGCAGCTTCCGGGCAAGCGCGAAGTCCTCGATAAAGCGCGCCGGATCATTACGAACCGGCGCTCGGCCTCGGCGCTCGGCGAGCTGGAAAATCTGTGGAGCGTGATTGAGCGCCTCGGGCTCTCGACGGTCTTTGAGATAGACCTCGGCGACGTTTCGGGGCTCGACTATTACACGGGCCTGACTTTCAAGATATATGTCGAGGGGGCCGGGACGCGCATCGGCGGTGGCGGGCGCTACGATTCTCTGACGGCAAACTTCGGACGCGCCGAGCCGGCCATAGGCTTCATGCTAGACCTCAACGCCCTGACCGAAATCTTGATGCGAAGCGGCCCCGTGCTCGGCGGCGCTCTGCTTCGCCCCGCTGCCGAGGACGATGCCTCGCTGACGATTGCGGTCGCGGGGCGCGAGCCTTCGGAAGTCTTCCTTGAAGCGAGGCTGAGGAGGAGGCGGAACGAGCGCGTGAGGGTCGAGCTGAAAGGTTGAAGAGATGCCGGAACTGACCATCGCCTTTGCCAAAGGAAGAATGCAGGACGAAGCCCTCGCCCTGCTCGCGCGCTCAGGCGTGCGCGTCTCTGCGGAGGAGCTTAACTCTCGTCGCTTAGCGGTCGAGGACGAGAGCGGGCTTTATCGCTTTATCTTCGTCAAGCCCGGAGACGTGCCCGTCTACGTCGAGCACGGCACGGCCGACTGCGGCATCGTCGGCCGAGACGTACTGCTGGAATCGAGCGCAGACCTTTTGCAGCCTTTGGATTTGCAGATCGGGCGCTGTCGCATCTGCGTCGCGGCCTGCGCGGGGGCCATAAAATCAGAGCTCGGCGCGCTGCGCGTGGCGACCAAATACCCGCGCCTGACGGCCCGATATTTCGGCGCGCGCGGCCGCCCGGTAGAGATCATAGAGCTTGCCGGTTCGGTCGAGCTTGCGCCCGTGCTCGGCCTCTCAGACTGCATCGTTGACGTGGTCGAAACCGGCCGCACGCTCGTCGAGAACGGCCTCGAAGTGGTCGAAGTAATCACCACTTCGACGGCGCGGCTCGTAGTCAACCGCGCGAGCTATCAACTGAAGGCCGAGGCCGTCTCGGCCCTCATCGGCCTGCTCGGCAAGGTGATTGGCAGCCCTTTGGAAGAGAACACTTTAGATGATTGAGCTGATTAGCAAAGATGAATCGGTGCGGCGCGAGGAGCGGCTGCGGCGCATCGCGGCCAGAAACGTCGCGCTCGACGCGGAGCTGATGACGACAGTGGCGGAGATCATCGGCGACGTGCGCCGTCACGGCGACGCTGCGCTCATAGACTACACCGCGCGCTTCGACGGCGTGCTCCTTGAACGCGACGCACTGCGCGTCCCCCACCGTGTCCTGGTCGAATCCGCAGCACGCTGCGAGGCCCGCGTGATCGAAGCTCTGCGCGAAGCCGTCAAGCGCATCAGGGAATTTCACCTGCACGAGCGCGAAGAGTCCTGGGAGCTTGAAACCGGCGTCGGCACGCGCCTGGGCCAACGCATCTCGCCTTTGGAGAGCGCCGGGCTCTATGTGCCGGGCGGGACGGCCAGCTACCCTTCGTCGGTCTTGATGAACGTCCTGCCCGCGCAGGTCGCGGGCGTCTCGCGCATCGCGGTCGTCACGCCGCCGCGCACCCTCGCCGAGAATCCGGCGGTGGCGGCGGCGCTGCTGGAATTGAACGTCACGGAGGTCTACGCGGTCGGCGGCGCGCAGGCCATCGCCGCGCTGGCCTACGGGACGGAAACAATCGCGCGCGTGGACAAGATCACGGGGCCGGGCAATAAGTATGTCGCGGCGGCTAAGAAGATGGTCTTCGGCGCGGTCGGCATTGATTCCATCGCCGGGCCGAGCGAGGTCGTCATCATTGCCGACGAGACTGCCCGCGCCGATTTCGTCGCCGCCGACCTGCTCGCACAAGCCGAGCATGACGAGGAGGCTTCGGCCATCCTGATTACGACAAGCGACGAGCTTGCCAGGGAAGTCGCCGGGCAACTGTCTGTGCAAACCCGTAGCCTTCAGCGCCGGGCCGTCATCGAAAGCTCGCTCGCACAGTTCGGCGCAATTATCCTGGTGGGTGACATGGAAGAAGCCTGCGCGCTGGTTAATCGCCTCGCGCCGGAGCACCTGGAAATAGTCGCGCGCGACGAAGAGCAGGTGGCGGCGCGTGTGCGTCATGCCGGGGCCATCTTCTTAGGGGCGCACACGCCCGAGGCCGTGGGCGATTACTTCGCCGGGCCCAATCACGTCCTGCCGACGGGGGGCTCCGCCCGCTTCTCGTCCGCGCTCGGCGTTTATGATTTCGTTCGGCGCACGAGCATACTGCGCTATTCGAGGGAGGAGCTGGCGCGCACGGCGCACCACATCGCCGCGCTCGCCCGCGCCGAGGGGCTTGAAGCGCACGCGCGCTCCGCTTTGATGAGATTGGACGCGAACTTTTAATGGCTGACCCTTTGAACAACATCAAGCCGCGCGTGCGCGAGTTGCGTGCCTACACGCTCACGCCCGAGCGCGCGTCCGTCAAGATCAACCAGAACGAAAATCCCTGGGACGCTCCGGAGCGCATCAAGCAGGAGACGCTGCGCCGCCTGGAAAGTGTCGCGTGGTCTCGCTACCCGGACTTTGTGCCCACGGCTTTGCACGAGCGGTTGGCCCACTTCGCCGGGTGGCGTGGCGACGGAGTGTTGGCCGGGAATGGCTCGAACGAATTGATTCAGGCGCTCCTGATGGTCACGGTCGGAGAGGGACGGCGCGTGCTGATCTCGGAGCCTACGTTCACGCTCTACAGGCAGGTCGCCACGGTGCTCGGCGGCGAAGTCCTGAGCGTGCCGCTCGACCATCGGTTGAGCTACGACGCGAGCGCGCTGCTCAAGGCCACGAAAGAGTTTCGCCCACAGGTGACGATCATCTGCTCGCCGAACAACCCGACGGGCTGCCGCCTTGATAGGGCGGAGCTTGCGGCGCTGCTCAAAGCCTCGCCGGGTCTGGTCGCGGTGGACGAGGCTTACTTTGAGTTCTCCGCTCAGACGGTCGTGCCGCTGCTCGGTGAGCACGCGAACCTCTTGGTCTTTCGCACCTTCTCGAAGGCGATGGCGCTGGCCGGATTGCGCATAGGCTACCTGCTGGCCGCGCCCGCCCTCGCCCGCGAAGTCGGCAAGGCCGTGCTGCCTTACAATCTCAACATAGTCTCGCAGACTGTCGCTGCGGTCGCGCTTGAGATGTACGACGCGGAGCTGCGACCGCTGATCGCCGCACTCATTGCCGAGCGCGAGCGGCTCTCTATGGAGCTGAGCTTGATCGAAGGCTTAACGCCCGTGCCTTCACACGCCAACTTCATGGTCGTGCGCTCTGCGCTTGCGTCCCGCCGAGTCTTCGCGGAGCTGTTGAAGCGCGACATACTCGTCCGCGACGTGAGCGGATACCCTATGCTGGCGGACTTCTTTCGCGTGAGCGTCGGCACGCCCACAGAGAACGACCTGGTTGTAGCCGCGCTCAGCGAGATTTTCGGGAAAGGACAGAGAGGATGAGCAACCAAACGCAGACAGCGGAGCGCACGGCCGAGGTTCACCGCCGGACTAAGGAGACGGACGTGCGCGTCACACTCAAGCTGGACGGCACGGGGCGCGCTTCGGTCGCAACCGGAGTTCCCTTCCTAGACCACATGCTTGAGCTGTTGGCCCGTCACGGCCTCTTCGATCTGGAAGTCGAGTGTCACGGCGACCTTGAGATTGACGATCATCATTCGGTCGAAGACATAGCCATCTGTTTGGGCCAGGCCCTCAGGCAGGCGCTCGGCGACAAGCGAGGGATTACGCGTTACGGCGCGGCGATAGTGCCTATGGACGAGGCTCTGTGTCGCGCCGTCATCGATCTATCGGGCCGCTTCTATCTTGTTTATGAAGTCGAGACGCGCCGTCACATGATCGGCAGCTTCTCGGTCGAGCTGGCAGAGCATTTCTGGCGCTCGTTTGCCGAAGCCGCGAGCTGCAATCTGCACCTGGACTGTCTGCGCGGGCGCAACACTCATCACATCCTCGAAGCCACGTTCAAAGCGACGGCGCGCGCGCTCAGTCAGGCCGTCGCCCTAGACCCACGCATAGAGGGCGTGCCGAGCACGAAAGGAATGTTATAGAGATGAACGGGAAAGGGGTGCTGGTCAGATGAGCGGACGCGTGCCGCTGGCGATCATTGATTACGGCGTCGGCAACCTGCGCTCGGTCGAGAAGGCTTTCGCGGCCGCAGGAAGCGAGGCGGTGGTGAGCAGCGACGAGCGCGTCTTGCGCTCGGCCGAGCGTTTGGTGCTGCCGGGCGTCGGCGCTTTCGCCGCCTGCATGCAGGCGCTTGCGGCGCGCCGACTAGACCGGCTGGTGCTTGAGCGCGTGGGCGAAGGGGCTCCCCTGCTCGGCGTCTGCGTCGGGATGCAGATGCTCTTTGAAGAGTCCGAGGAGTTCGGGTTGAGCGAAGGGCTGGCGCTGCTGCGCGGCCGCGTGCGCCGCTTCGCCTCAGACCTTCACGTGCCGCAAGTCGGCTGGAATCAGGTCGAACAGCTTCGCCCTCATCCACTGCTCACGGGCATCTCCGAAGGGACATTCTTCTACTTCGTCCACTCGTATTATTGCGAGCCTGCGGACGCACGGGTTGTCCTGGGCGAAACCTTCTACGGCCGCTCCTACGCTTCCGTCGTCGCCGAGGGCAGCGTGTGCGGCGTGCAGTTTCATCCCGAAAAGAGCCAGGCCGTGGGCCTGCGGCTGCTGAAGAATTTCGCCGCGAGTCGGGTTGAAAGCTGAGTGTGAGGGAAGATGCTTGCTAAGAGAATCATTCCGTGCCTTGACGTTGATCGCGGTCGCGTGGTCAAAGGGATACGTTTCGTCTCGCTGGTGGATGCGGGCGATGCTGTCGAGCAGGCCAGGCGCTACGACTCGGAAGGCGCGGACGAGCTGACCTTCCTGGACATCACAGCCTCTTCGGATAAGCGCCGGATAGTCGCCGAGCTTGTGCGGCGCGTGGCCGACGAGGTCTTCATTCCGTTCACGGTCGGCGGCGGCCTCAATCACCCGGAAGAGATTCGCGCGGTGCTGCGCGCGGGCGCGGATAAAGTCACGCTCAACACGGCTGCGGTCGAGCGCCCCGACCTGATAAGAGAAGGCGCTGAGGTCTTCGGCAGCCAGTGCATAGTCGTCGCCATAGACGCGCGCCGAAAGCAGGGGACGGAGACAAACAAGGGTTGGGAAGTCTTCACGCATGGCGGGCGGCGCAATGTCGGGTGGGACGCCGTCGAGTGGGCCCAGCGCGCCGAGAGTTTGGGCGCGGGCGAGATTCTGTTGACGAGCATGGACAGGGACGGAACACGCGACGGCTATGACCTGGAATTGACGCGCGCCGTCTCCGGGGCCGTCCGCATCCCTGTGATAGCTTCGGGCGGCGCGGGGCGTCTGGAACATTTCTACGAGGCTCTGACGGTGGGCGGCGCGAGCGCAGTGCTCGCCGCCTCGCTCTTTCATTTCGGCCACTACAAGATCGCCGAGGTGAAGAGCTACTTGAGGGCCAGAGGAGTAGTGGTGAGATGAGATTGGGCGTGGAGGATTTGAAGCCAGACGAGCGCGGACTGATCCCCGCGGTCGTGCAGGACGCGCGTACCCTTGAGGTCTTGACGCTCGCCTTTATGAACGCGGAGAGCCTCAGGCGCACGCTCTCTTCGGGCGAGACCTGGTTCTGGTCGCGCTCGCGCGAGCAGTTGTGGCACAAGGGAGAGACCTCCGGCAACCGGCAGCGCGTTCTGGACGTGACGGCCGATTGCGACCTGGACGCGCTGAGGGTGATGGTCGAGCCCACGGGCCCGGCCTGCCACACGGGCGCACGCTCCTGTTTTCATCACCGGCTCGGCGCTCAAGACTCCGAGAGGAGCGACGGCGCGCCCGTCCCGGCTCAGGATGGGCCCAGGCTCGGCATAGTGCTCGAAGGGCTTTACGCTCTGATCGAAAGCCGCAGGCGCGAGCGGCCCGCAGGCTCATACACCACTTACCTTTTCGATAAGGGTCTGGACAAGATTCTGAAGAAGGTCGGCGAGGAAGCGAGCGAGACGATCATCGCGGCCAAAAACGGGGCCTCTCATCCGCTGGTCGCTGAGGTCTCAGACCTTCTCTATCACCTGCTAGTGCTGATGGCCGAGCGCGGCGTCACGATGGAAGAGGTCGCGAAGGAACTCGAAGCGCGGCGCGGTGAGAAAGGGAGCGAGGGATGAACGGGAAAGCAACGGAACATGGGCCGATGGATGCAAAGGAGATGGAGAGCCTGCTCGCGTTCGCCGTCGACGTTGCGCGCGAGGCGGGCGAGGTCACGCTCAAGTACTTTCGCTCTTCGCTCGTGCCCGAGCGTAAGGCCGACGGCTCTTTCGTCACAGAGGCAGACCGCAGGGCCGAGCGGCTCATCCGCGCCCGTCTCGAAGAGAGCTTTCCCGAGGACGCCCTGCTCGGCGAAGAAGAGGGCGCGCGCACGGGCTCTTCCGGCAGGCAATGGATTATTGACCCGCTCGACGGAACCTACTCCTTCGTTCACGGCGTACCGCTCTACGGCGTCCTCATCGGCATGGAAGCGTGGGGCGAGCACGCGTTAGGCGTGGTCAATCTTCCGGCCCTCGGCGAGATGGTCTATGCGGGGCGCGGGCTGGGCTGTTTCTGGAACGGCGCGCGCGTCGGCGTCTCTTCGACCGCGAGGCTGGAAGAGGCGCTCCTGCTCTCGACCGATTTCGGAACCTGCGAGCGGTATGGCTTCGGAAGGGCTGCGGCCGCGCTGGAAAGGCGCGTAGCGGCGCGTCGCACCTGGGGCGACTGTTACGGGCACGTCCTGGTCGCGACCGGGAGGGCCGATGTGATGCTCGACCCGGTGATGAACGTGTGGGACTGCGCCCCGCTCCTGCCCATACTCGAAGAGGCCGGCGGCACGTTCACGGACTGGCGCGGACAGGCGACGATTCGCGGCGGCAACGCCATCTCGACCAACGGCGCGCTCTTCGACGAAGTCCTAAAGACAGTGACGAGTGACGAGTGACGAGTGACAAGCTGGCCGAAAGCTTTTCTCTCGTCACTCGTCACTCGTCACTCTCCACTGCTTTCTTATGTTGATTATTCCGGCGATTGATTTGAAGAACGGACAGTGCGTGCGTCTCAGCCAGGGGCTCAAAGAGAGCGCGCGGGTTTACGACGGCGAGCCGGTGGAGCTAGCCCTGCGATTCGAGGCCGAAGGGGCGCGCATGCTGCACGTCGTAGACCTGGACGGCGCGTTTGACGAAAGCGGCTCTGTGAATCGCACGGTGGCGCGCGAGATCATCAGCGCCGTCCGCATACCCGTGCAATTCGGCGGCGGCCTGCGCTCTCTGGCAGACGTGCGGCAGATGGTCGAGAGCGGTGCGGGCCGGGTGGTCATCGGCACGCTGGCTATAGAATCTCCCGACCTGCTCGCGGAGATGGTCAGCCTCTTCGGCTCGCGCATAGCTGTCGGCATAGATGCTAAGGGCGGCCGCGTAGTGACGCACGGGTGGGAGAGACGCGAGCAGACCTCTGCCGTCGAGCTTGCGCAGAGCGTGGCCGCGCTCGGCGTCGAGCGCATCATTTACACGGATGTCTTGCGCGACGGAATGCTGCAAGGCATCAACCTTGAGCAGACCTGCACGATAGCCCGCCGCTCGGGCTTGAAAGTCACTGCCTCGGGCGGCATCTCCTCCCTCTCGGACATCGAGCGCGTCTCGGAACGGAGCGCCCACGGCATAGACAGCGTGATCGTCGGCAAGGCCCTCTACGAAAAGCGATTCACCTTGCGGGAAGCCCTCCAATTTGCCAATCCAACATCTGAAATCTAAAATCCGAGATCGAAATGCTTCCCGTTCAAGAAGCGATCCGCATTGTCAGAGAGCAGACGGCTCGGCTCGCGCCGGAAAGAGTCGCGCTCGGTGACGCTCTGGGGCGTGTGCTCGCCACGGATGTCTTCGCCGACAGCGACCTGCCTCCCTTTAACAGGGCACAGATGGATGGCTACGCCGTGCGCGCGAGCGATACTACTGGCGCACCCGTACGCCTGCGCGTGGTCGGAGAATCGGCCGCCGGGCGCGGGTGGCATAAGACTCTCGGTGCGGGCCAGGCCGTGCGGATTATGACAGGCGCGCCCGTCCCGGCAGGCGCAGACAGCGTGCAGAAGGTAGAGGTCACGCGCGAGATTGCGGAGGCGGGGCAGACGAGCGTAGAGATCGCTGAGGCGACCGTGCCGGGGCAGTTCATCGTCGAGCATGCGAGCGAGATTCGCTCGGGCGAGAGGGTGCTGCGCGTGGGCGAGGCGGTCAACGCGGCACGGATGGCCGCGCTCGCCTCGTTCGGCTACGCGGAGGTGTTGGTGGGCGCACGGCCGCGCGTCTCCGTGCTGGCGACGGGGACGGAGCTGGTCGCGGTTGACGAGAAGCCCGGGCGTGACCAGATACGCGACTCGAACAGCTACTCGCTCGGGGCTTATGCCGAGCTTGCGGGCGCAATCGTAGAGCGGCTGCCGCTGGCCGGCGACGACCTCGCAGGCTTACAGCGCGAGATAAGCGTTGCGGCCTCTCGCTCCGATGCCTTGATTCTTTCGGGCGGCGTCTCTATGGGCGCATATGATTTCACCAAGGCGGCGCTGAAACATTTAGGCGCGGAGCTTTTCTTCGAGCGCGTGGCCCTGCGTCCGGGCAAGCCGACCGTCTTTGCGCGCCTCGGCAGGACGCTCGTCTTCGGGCTGCCCGGAAATCCTGTCTCGGTCTCCGTCACCTTCAACCTGTTTGCGCGTACGGCCCTGCGCGCGATGCAGGGCGCGAGCGAACCGGCGCTCATAGAAGAATGGGCTGTGCTTTCGCGCCCGGTGAAAGGCGCGCTTGAGCGCGAGAGCTATCTGCCCGCGCGCCTCCTGACGGACGAGGGCGGGCGGCTCCTCGCAGAGCCCTTGAAATGGGGCGGCTCCTCAGATTTCGTAGCCTTCGCAGAGGCCACAGCCCTCATCATCGTCCCCCGGGGCGTAGGCACGCTCGATGCGGGAACGACGACGCGTATCGTGCGGCTACCCTAAAGGGAAAGGATGAAGGCCGCAAGGATGAAGGCGGCATGAAGAACAGCTTGGCTTTCATTCATTCTTACTTCATACTGAGGGCGCAAAGGTGATGGAACGTCTCTCGCACATGGACACGGAAGGGCGCGTCGCGATGGTTGACACGAGCGCTAAGGCACAGAGCGTGCGGCGCGCAGTGGCTTCCGTGCGCGTCCTGATGTCCGAAGAGACGGTCGAGGCCGTGCGCGCGCACCGCACGCCCAAAGGCGACCCCCTTGAGACTGCGCGACTGGCAGGCATCATGGCGGCCAAGCGCACGGCCGACCTGATCCCGCTCTGCCACCCGCTCCCGCTCACGCACATAGACGTGCGGGCCCAACTCTTAGACTCCGGCGTTTACCTGGAAGCCGAAGTCGCCACGCGCGCGCAGACCGGCGTGGAGATGGAGGCGCTGACGGCCGCATCCGTGGCGGCGCTCACCGTCTACGACATGTGCAAGGCAGTGGATAAGGGGATGACGATTACGGAGCTGCGATTGGAGCAGAAGTCGGGCGGCCGCTCGGGCGATTACAACCGGGCGGAACAAAGTGTCGCCCCGAGGCGTTGATACTCTGGGTAGGCAAAACGTTGTTCGCGCGGGATGCTTTGTCGTACAATGCAGCGGACGAGAAGAGCCGAACTTCCCCGGAGGCCCGAAAGCTTTTTACGAGAGCGGAGATTTTTCAAGATGAAGCTGAATATTTCCAGAGATGCGCGCCCGCAGGTTCGCACACTCCTGATCGCCACCGCCATTACCTTAGCGTTGTGGTTCATCCCCTACGCAGAGATTCTGACCTATCCGTTCCGCATCTTCGTCACCTTTATACACGAAGGCGGGCACGCGCTGGCCGCGCTCCTGACCGGCAACTCGGTCGAGAGCCTGAGCGTCGCGATAAACGCGAGCGGCGAGACCTACACGACCAGGGGCGGCCTGTTCTCGCAAATCTTCGTGTCGAGCGCGGGCTACCTGGGCGCTATGGCTTACGGCGCGCTGCTCCTGGTGCTGATTCGCAGGGCCGTGGCGGCGCGCATTGTGCTCCTTGCTTCGGCCGCCTTTATTCTGCTGCTGACTACCATTTTCGGATTGTGGAAGCCGCTCTCTAATGGAATGTTCGGGCGGCTCAGCCTCTTCACACTGTTCTCCGGCGTAGTCATCTCGCTCGGGCTGGTCTTGATCGCGCGTCGTGCGAGTGCGCGTGTCGCCAGTTTCTTCGTCAGCTTCCTCGCCGTCCAATGCATCCTGAACGCGCTCGCGGATTTGAAGACGGTCTTCTTTCTTTCCAGCCCCTTTGGCCCGAGCGTGCCGACCGACGCCGTGAACATGGCGAACGCGACGGGCCTCCCGGCAGTCTTCTGGGCCATCATCTGGATCGGCATCGCCCTGCTGATTCTCTCCACGGCGATGCGCATGTACGCCGTCAGCAAATACGGCTCGCCGCAGCAACAAGACCTGCCGTTTGAAGACCCTTTGGAAGTTTAAGGAAACCGTAAGCCAAGTGAGAGCTTCAGTCGAGAGGCCGCCCCGTGCAGAAGATTTCGCTTCCCCGCCCGGCGGCCTTTCGCCTGCTCAAAGGGAACTGGCCGAAGAGGTACGGCTCGGCTCCTTGCCCGTCGGCGCACATCTCCTGCTGCGCTGCCGCAAAGACTGGCGGGTTGCGACCGTCGCCGCCCGCTCCATCGAGCACGTCACGCTCTCGGTCGGCACTGCAAAGGGGCGCACCTACCGCGTCAAGCGTCCGCCCGACACGATAATCATCTGCGACGGCCCCTTCCCTGTCTTGGGCGAAGGCTGCTGGCGCGCCGGGCTCATACGCTACGACGCCCGCTGGTAAGACGCGAGTGATGCTTTCGATCTATGACGAAGACTTACCGCCGTGCCCTTCTCGAATATGGCGCTCTATCAAATCGGCCAAGCTGCTCAGCCGCTTGTCCGTGCGCTTGAACTGTTCATCCGTGCGCCTCTGGCTCGCGGCTAGCTCTTTCAGCAACTCGTACGTGCGCTCCTGGCTCGCGGCTAGCCCTTTGAGCTGCTCGTCTGTAAGTTTGAGCTGCTCATCTGTAAGTTTGAGTTGCTCATCGGTTAATTTCTGACTTCTACCTAGTTCAGTAACAATCTCATTCAAGACATCAAGATTAGCCTCAACCATATCCGTGCGAGAGTCAGCGCGGGCCATCCGCCGCTCCGCGATTTGGGCCACTTCGACAAGCATCTGAACAGATTGCTCAAGAGTCGTTGTACGAGCCTCTGTACGAGTCATTCTTCCATCCATGTTTCGAGCCAACTCGACTAGCATCCTGTTGGATTGCTCAAGGCTAGTGGTACACTCATGCTGACTACGAGCAACATCAGCTAGTAACTGCTCAAGTCTGGACACACGCTCATGCTGGCTACGACTAACCTCGGCCAGTGCTTCTTCGAGGTTGGTAGTACGTTCCTGCTGACTACGCGTAACCTCTACCAGTGTTTCCTCAAGGCGAGTGCTACTTTCATGCTGGCTGCGAGCAACGTCAGCCAGTGATTGCTCAAGGCTCGCTGTGCGTTCATCTTGACGGCTGGCAAGCTCTGCTATCGTGGAGAAAGCATTTTCGAGTCGCAGTAATCTTTCGTCAGTGGTCATCTCCTTAAAGCTTTCCGGGAGGAAGGTCTCGTACCCGCTTTGACGCTCAGTGTAGCGGATTCAGTAGGTAAAGCCAATCAATTGGTCAGGCGCGCAGGACGGGCTCGGATGTGCATTTCGCTTCCGCGCGGAATCGGGTTATGATGTGTGGTTTGCGGCGGTCGTAAAGTTCTCTCCCGTGCGCGGCCTCGCCCCATGTTGTGCTATGACAGAAGAAGCCATCGAAGTGCGCGGAGCGCGCGTCAACAATCTCAAGAACATCTCGTTTTCCATCCCTGTCGGGCAGATGACGGTCGTGACGGGCGTCAGCGGGTCTGGGAAATCCTCGCTCGCCTTTGACACCATTTACGCCGAGGGCCAGCGCCGCTACGTCGAGTCTCTGTCGGCCTACGCGCGCCAGTTCCTTGAGCGCATGGACAAGCCGGACGTGGACGAGGTGCGCGGCATAGCCCCGGCCATAGCCATTCGCCAAAAAAACTCTACGCGCAACCCGCGCTCGACCGTCGGCACGCAGACGGAAGTTTACGACTACCTGCGCCTGCTCTATGCGAGGGTGGGCACGACCTACTGCCGCGTGTGCGGGCGTGTGGTGCAGCATGACTCGCCGGAATCGGCCGCGCAGGAAACTATCAGGAAGCTCGCGGAAGGGACTCGCTTCTACGTCCTTTTCCCGGCCGAGGCGGGAATGAGCGTCGAGTCTGCCGAGGGGGGCGCTAAAAGAAATGGTGCGGGGACTCGGGTCAAGCGGCGCACGGAGCCTGCGAAGAGAGCGACAGACCGCCAGCAGGTGACGGCTCATATCATGAGCCTCATGCAGCGCGGCTTCACGCGCCTCTACAGCCGTCGAGAGACGATTGAGCTGCGCACGCCCGACGACTACACGCGCGAAGATTTCGCGGATGTCTACGTCATGGTTGACCGGCTCGTCGCGCGCGCAGACGTTCGAGAGCGATTGGTTGACTCGCTGGAAACCTGTTTTCAGGAAGGGCACGGCGCGGCCGTCGTCGAGACGGTCGAGCCCGAGCCCCTACGCCTTCGCTTCTCCGAGCGGTTCGAGTGCAAGTACGACGCCACTGTCTACGCGCAGCCCGAACCACGCCTCTTCAGCTTCAACAATCCTTTCGGCGCGTGCCCGACCTGCCAGGGCTTCGGCAATATCATCGGCCTAGACCTAGACCTGGTCATTCCCAATCCTGCGCTCTCTTTGAACGAGGGCGCGATTGAGCCCTGGACTAAGCCGCAGCACGAATGGGCCCGCACGGAGCTGCGCCGCTTCTGTAAGTCTGAGGGCATCCCCCTGGACGTGCCCTGGTCGGAGCTGGGGCGCGCAGAGCAGCGCGCGGTCATCGAGGGCAAGGGCAAGTGGAGCGGCGTGCGCGGCTTCTTCGCCTGGCTTGAGACCAAAAAATATAAGCTGCACGTGCGGGTCTTTCTCTCCAAGTATCGCGGCTATACGCTCTGTCCGGATTGCGGCGGCGGGCGCTTGCGGCAGGAGGCGCGCGACGTGAAAGTCGGCGCTCGGACGCTTCCGGAAGTCTGCGCGCTCTCGATCAAGGAGGCCGCCGCCTTCTTCGATTCGCTTGAGCTTTCCACGGAGCAGTCGGCCATAGCAGACCGCGTGCTGCACGAAGTCCGCCGGCGATTGCGCTTTCTGGTTGATGTCGGCCTGGATTATCTGACTTTGGATCGCCTGGCCTCTACGCTTTCGGGCGGCGAGGCGCAGCGCATACAGCTTGCCACTAACCTGGGCTCATCCCTGGTCGGCGCGCTCTACGTCCTGGACGAGCCCTCCATTGGCTTGCACCCGCGCGACAGCGAGCGCCTCATCAGGCTCCTGCACAACCTGCGCGACATCGGAAACACTGTGCTCGTCGTAGAGCATGACCCGGAGATGATGCGCGCCGCAGACCACATCCTCGACATAGGCCCGGCGGCGGGCGAGCTTGGCGGGCAGGTCATCTACGAAGGCGATTTCGCGCACCTGCTCACGGACAAGGCTTCGCTGACGGCGCGCTACCTGCGCGGCGAAGCAGAGATCAGGGAGCCCAAGCAGCGCCGCTCTCCGCAGAAGCGCAAGCTCGGCCTGCACGGCGCGAGCGAGCACAACCTCAAGAACATAGACCTTGACATCCCCTTAGACATGCTCGTCTGCGTGACGGGAGTCTCGGGCTCTGGCAAGTCCACGCTGATTCACGACTGCATCTATGCTGGATTGAAGAAGCAGCGCGGCGACTGGCAGGGCCACGTCGGCTCTTTTCAAAAGCTCGACGGCGGCCAATACATTGACGACGTGATACTCGTAGACCAGTCGCCCATCGGCCGCACGCCGCGTTCCAATCCCGTCACCTACATCAAGGTCTACGATGCGATTCGCGAAGCCTTCTCGCAGACGCGCGAAGCGCAGGCGCGCGGCTTCGACCCTTCCTTCTTCTCTTTCAACGTGCCGGGCGGGCGCTGCGAGGTCTGCCAGGGCGACGGCACGGTGACGGTCGAGATGCAGTTCCTCGCGGACGTTGAGCTAATCTGCGAAGAGTGCAAGGGGACGCGCTTCAAGCCGCAGATTTTGGACGTACGCTATCGCGGCAAGAATATCAACGACGTGCTCAACATGACCGTGCGCGAGGCCATCACCTTCTTCCGCGATGTCTCGAAGATCACCAATCGCCTGCGCGTCCTGGACGACGTGGGGCTGGGTTATCTGCGCCTGGGCCAGTCGGCGACGACTCTTTCGGGCGGCGAAGCGCAGCGCGTCAAACTGGCCGCGCATCTCTCGCGCCGCACGGGCGCAAAGACCCTCTACATCTTCGACGAGCCGACGACGGGGCTGCACTTCGACGACATCAACAAGCTGCTCGCGGCCTTTCGCGCGCTTCTGGAAGCGGGCGGCTCCCTGCTCGTCATCGAACACAACCTCGACGTGATTAAGACGGCCGACTACATCATAGACCTCGGCCCCGAAGGCGGAGACGCCGGCGGCCACATCGTCGCCACAGGCCCCCCCGAAGAGATCATGCGCGCACAGGACTCTCACACCGGGCGCTTCCTGCGCGACCACCTCGCACGCAGCAACGGCCACCACGCCTGACGGCCGAGAAGGCCCTTCTGTATAGCCATCCTCCTAAAGAGTATGACCATCCTCCTTAGCAGGATGGCTATACTGCTAAGGAGTACGGCTATACTACTAAGGAGTATGAGTATCCTCCTTAGCAGGACGGCCATACTCTTTAGGAGGATGGCTATCCTCCTAAAGAGTATCGTCATCCTCCTTAGCAGGATGGCTGTACTGCTTAGTTGTACGGCAAAACTCCTTTGCAGTTTCGAGCGCTTAGACTGCCGGCGTTCCGTCCTGCAAGCTCGCTCCGCCGTCCTGCTCTTCAGTTCGCTCAATCTACTTAGCCTGACGGTATATCCCAGAGGGAAGCCGAGCCGAAAAGCTTAACGTTTCTCCGGCCTCAAAATAGTTCTTGCTTGTGTCCTTTCTCATCCCATAAGATGGCTGCGCGTCAAGTCGTGCCCGTCCCCTTAACTCACAAAGGAGATTCCTTATGGCGAAAAACGAGAACCGCCCATTAGCTCCCTCTCAAATCCAGGCCAACGAAGATGCCTTCGCAGCCCTGCAAGCCATAGAGGGCTACGCGCCGAACAACGCTGCCTACACGCTGGCAGCCGTCACAGCGGCGCACACTACGCTCATCGAGAAGCAGCAGGCCGCCGTGCAAGCCGAAGCGGCAGCCGAGACGGCCCGCGACGAAGCCGTCACAGAAGCCTGGCGCTTCCACAACACCATCCTCGGCGTCAAAGATCAGGTCAGGGCCCAATTCGGCAAAGACTCAAGCCAAGTACAAGCCCTCGGCCTCAAACGCAAGTCCGAATACAAGCCACCCCAACGCAAACCCGGCACAACCAACACGCAACAATAACCAAACCATTCAAGCGGGAAACTCTGACAGGGACAGCCACGACTTAAACAAACGCGACGGCGCGGCGGAAAGCTTCTTTGGCCTCTCCACCGCGCCGCCACGTTTTAAGCTCCACCTGAATTAAGAAAGACAGCCCGCCGCGCAACTCAACGCGAAAGCCAATTTAACACCACGACCACGCGCAGCCCATTGTCATCATCGCGCTTGCTTGGATCACTATAAGCACGGTAGGAAGAGTATAGGCCAATGTGATGGCTATTCCACCCGCCGCCACGTAACACTCGCTCCTTCTGCTTTCCACCGATCTCCCATGCGCTTGCATCATTCGGCGCTCCTTTGTAATTCTTATGATACCAATCTTGGCACCACTCCCACACATTGCCGTGCATATCGTATAACCCGAAGTTGTTGGAAGGGAAACTTCCTACCGGCGCCGGCTGCCGCCACGCTCTGCCTCCGACTGTATATCCAGCCAGACTTATGTCCTCAAAGTTTGCCTGAAGCGATGTAATATGCGACCCAAAGGCAAACGGCGTGGTGGTGCCGGCGCGCGCCGCATACTCCCACTCGGCTTCGCTCGGCAAGCGATACTCCCGTCCGGTCATCTGCGACAGCTTCCGGCAAAACTCCACCGCATCGTCCCACGAGACATCATGAACCGGCAGATTATCGCCGGGGAAATGGCTTGGATTCGTGCCCATCACAGCCCGCCATTGCGCCTGCGTCACCTCGTACTTGCCCATCCAAAAGCTTTGCACCGTCACTTTATGTCGCGGAACATTATTATCAATAGCAGGAATCGGACTTTCTCCCTCAGATCGTCCCATGTAGAAAACGCCCGCCGGTATTTCTACCATCTCCAATTTGACACCATTTAAGTCTTCAGCGAACTCACGCCCCTTCGCGCCGACAGTTATATGAGGCGCAGCCCTCATCAGCAAGGCTATGGCTTCCCAATCTCTCTCGCGCGGCAGATTATTCTTCGGTTGCAGGTTAGCGTTGGATTCTATTGTGCCTGGCCACGACAGCTCGGGCGAAGGCACATTATTCTTCGGTTGCAGGTTGGCGTTGGCTACTGATTGACCTAGCCAATCTGTCTCGGAGGCCACCTTATCCTTCGATTGGAGGTTGGCGTTGGGTTCTATTGTGCTTAGCCACGACGGCTCGGGCGAAGGCGAAAGCACCGGCGGCGGGTTGGCGGTGGTCACTGTGGCTGCTGGCTGCGTACTAATATTCGACTGCGCCGTCTTGGCCGGCACGGTTTGAGGGGCGGGAGCCTGCGCGGCGCTGTTTATGACTCTGGCTGGCCGCGTGCTCGTATCAGACACCTCCGGCTGGGCTGGCGGCTGCGCAGGCTCCGTAATCCTGGCCTTTTCTCTGGGCGGGGGCGGCTTTCGATTACGGCGTCTTTCGCGTCTGCGCCTGGCAGTTTTATTCGATCTTGGCTTGGATGCTTGACGACCGCCGACCGCCTGGGCAGTCATCGCATGACTCGGCTCAGACAGGAGCAGGCACATCGAGAGCAGTCCTGCGATGATGACAGGCAGGATGATGGAAGGAGTTCTCCCGAGCGATTTGCGAAGAGTCTTCATGCTCGGCCCTGGTTATTCTCAATTACGGTGCGGGCGCAGGGGTCGCATACCGGATACAACGAAACCCCGTCTTCTTATTATTATCGCTCTCTCTATCCAGAAAGCCGCGATAAGTCGTCGTCGCCTGAGTTCTCTTCTCAGTGTAAGACCCGCCGCGAATCACCTTAGTATCTTTCGATGCTACGACCGGCAGCCTCTCACCCGAATAGGAACTCAGCACGCTCGCCGTCCACTCCCAGGCGTTGCCAACCATATCAAAAGCGCCGAAGGGCGATGCCCCTTTGTACTTGCCTACGTTGGCTAAGACGCGCGAAGCGCCGTCGGCGTTGGCTAGTCCCGCGCCCCACCTGTTGCCCCAAGGGTAAAGACGCCCGTCCGCGCCGCGCGCAGCATACTCCCACTCTTCTTCTGTGGGAAGACGCTTGCCCACCCACTCCGCATAAGCATTAGCATCATCCCATGTGACGCCTGTCACGGGCTTGCGCGCATCAGCGGCACGGTAAGCGCCATCAGTCCAGGTTGACGGCGGGCGATAATTTCTTGCCTTAACGAACATCGCGTACTCTGCATTGGTCACTTCATAGATGTCTATGAAGAAGGGCTTGACCATCACCGAATGCGCGGGCCGCTCATATTCATCACCCCCGTCTTTCTCGTCGCGCCCCATCGTGAAAGCGCCGCCCAGCACATAGACCATCCCGGCGGGCAGAGTCGGAGTTCCAGATGGTTCTGCGGGCCTGGTAGATGTCGCCTGGTTCCCGCTCGGAGCTTGACCTTCGCCCTGCCGCGGTCGCATCACCAGAGCAACCGTGATGAGGGCGGCGACCCAGACCAGGCCAATTAGAGTAGGCAAGACGATGCGCGGGTTTTTAGCGACACCCATCACCCGGCTACGCACAGTCGCTTCGCGCTCCGTGCTCAACGCATCGCTCACACTCCTTTCAGGTCGCGCGACTTTAAGCGTTGAGACGAGCGGCACGTCCGCAGGCTTTGAGCCCTGCGTTGCCTGCGGCTGCTCTCCTGCGATCGGTTGAGCGCCGGGCTGGAGAATATCAGGCGATGATGGCGCAGTAAGCGCCAGTATCTCAGCGCGTCTCCCTTCTCGTTGCCGTTCCGCAGTACGGCGACGCTGCTCGGCCTCTTCCTGCTCACGCTGGCGGCGGGCAGCTTCGGCCACCTCTCGCTGGCGTGTTTCCTCTTCGACACGCTTTCTCTCTTCTTCGGCGAGGCGTTTTGCTTGCTCCTCGATGCGGCGCTGTTCCTGCTCTTCACGGAGTCGGGCCGCCTCTTCCTCTTCCTCTCTACGGCGTTGGTACTCTGCTTCTATACGCCGTCGCTCCTCTTCCGCTCGTCTGCGTTCGGCCTCTTCTGCGATGGCGGCGCGTCGTCGCGCCTCTTCTTCGGCCGCACGCACGCGCCGCTCATCTTCGGCAAGTCGGCGCGCTTCTTCCTGCTCGGCCAGGTGCCGTTGCTCCTGCTCGTACCGCTTCTTCTCCGCTTCCAGATGAAGGCGCAGCTCTTCCGCTTTGTGCGCCTCTTCCCAGGCTTGGCGCAGGGCGAAGCGCATCTCCTTTGCGCTGCCGTAGCGATGTTTGCGACTGACAGCCATAGCCTGCCCCACCACTGCGGAGATGGCCGGATGGACTTGCGGGTTCAGTTCATGCACTGGCGGCAGCGGGTCTGGGTTTTCATCCTCTAGCGCATCGTCGCGCGTGGGCGCATCTACGGGCGGCACGTTCGTCAGGAGATGATAAAGCGTTGCGCCCAGAGAATAGAGGTCGCTGCGTATATCCGTCCGCTTGCCCTGAATCTGTTCGAGCGAAGCGTAGACGCGCGTGTAACCGCGCACGCTTCGGCTCGTCAAAAGCGTCGGCATCTGCCCGGCCGCGCCCTTGGCAAGACCGAAGTCGAGCAGAAACAGTTCTCCCTCCTTGGTCAGCTTCAGGTTCGACGGCTTGATGTCACGGTGCAGAATCGGCGTGGCGCGGACGTGCAGGTATTCGAGCACCTTGAGCAGCTCGTCGGCCCAGGCAAGTACACGCTGAACCTCGAAAGGAGCGCCCCGCAACGCCAGCAACTCCGCCAAGTCGTAGCCGTGAATATATTCCATCACCAGATATTCGCCGCCACCTTCTATAAAATAGTCAGTCACTTTCGGCAGCGATTGGTGACGCAGATTTGCCAGCAGCGCCGCCTCGCGCTCGAAGGCACGCCGCGCCTCTTCATTGTCTGCAACTACAGTCTCTTTCAAAGCAACAAGGGCGCTCACACGCTGATCGAGCGCTTCGTAGACAGTCCCCATGCCACCCTGCCCAAGCTGGCGAATAATGCGATACCGGTTCTGTAAGACGGTGTTGAGGAATAGCATGTGCCCTATATTAAGAATGATGAGCGTGTCGCGGACAGGCAGCCCGTTAGGTTTAGAAACGAGCCGGGCTATTGATTTCAGCCCAAATGCTTCTTGACGCTAGAGCAGGCAAAAGCGTGCGCGGCAATATTAGCGAAGTTCAGTTAACTATGCCAGAGCATGGTAAAGATTGCCGAAACTCCGTGAAACCTCCCGGAGGCAGGCCGTGAGGCGAGTAGAGGCGGCTGATTCTGCGTTCGCCGGGGCCATTAATATTGCCGCGCCGAGTTGCGAACTTGGTAAATAACGTATTGACAGCAGAATGCCGGGTTGCGTATAAACTTCAGCGTCAGCTCTTTTTTTAAGCTTGGCACTGTTGCTGCCCCGTCTCTAAACAGATATTGTGCGCGGGGTAGCATTCTACTTAACTGTACTTTTTGTTTTCCAGGAGGAATGCGATGAGATTCGCGAGCAGAGCGTCCTTAGCGACGTTCATCATGCTAGTGCTGTGTGCCTCAGTGCTGGCTCAGACACAGAGGTCGGAGACCGATCCCAGAAACCAGGCTCCAACGGTCGGCACGG